>JAFKGI010000049.1 GCA_017307785.1 Vulcanimicrobiota bacterium
TTCAGCGTCGATGGTACTGCTCTGGTGACGGAGTGGGAGAGTAGAACACTGCCCAGATTTTTTTTCAGGGTGTCGCACTTGAGGCGATACCGAGAGGCCCGGATCTTAGCGATTCGGGCCTCTTTTGTTTTTCGGCGAACCGCCGATGACAGAACCAGCCATGCAATCCAGTGTTCTCGTTGTCGATGACAACAATATCGCCCGCCGCGTTCTGACCCGGCAACTTCAGCAAAAGGGCTACCAGACGTTGGAAGCAGCGGACGCCACCAGTGCCATCCGCTCCCTCAAAGATCACCACGTCGACATCATCCTGCTCGACCTGCTCATGGAGCCGGTCAGCGGACTGGCTATTCTCAAGCAGTTGCGTAGCCTGCGGGGGCCGCTTGAGCTTCCCATCCTGATGATGTCCGCCACTCGCGACGCTGAGCTGATTTTGCAGGCGTCCAGCGCTGGCAGCAACGACTTCCTGCTCAGGCCCTGTCCCCTCCCGGCCCTTCAGGAGAAGCTCCGCTACCACCTGAAAATCTGCCAGCAGAAGGAAGTCGAGCGACTGGAAATCGGAGCCCAGCTGGGGCCGTACCGCCTGGACGGACTGCTCGGGCAGGGGGCTATGGGCAAGGTCTTCCAGGCCACCGACACTCGACTACTGCGAACCGTGGCCCTAAAAGTGTTGGAGGGAGACCAGGAGCACCTCCAGGAGGCCCGCGCTCTGGCGCGTATCAAGCACCCCAACGTGGCCACCATCTATGATGTAGCCGGTGGCCGCTGGCCCTACCTGGCCATGGAGCTGATCGAGGGCTCTACCCTGACCGCCCACCCCGATCCCAAGCCGGTCGAGTGGACCCTGCAGATTCTCGACGCCCTGGAGGCCATTCACGCCCAGGGCATCGTCCACCGCGACCTCAAGCCCGACAACATCCTCATTCAGGATGGCCAAATTAAGTTGGTGGACTTCGGAGTGGCTCAATTTCGGGAGTCGACCGAAACCAGTCGCGGCAAGCTACACGGCACACCGGCCTGGATGTCGCCCGAGCAAATCCAGCACAAGCCGTTGGACGGTCGCAGCGACCTCTTTGCCGCCGGCATCATCCTCTATCAGATGGTCAGCGGGCGGCATCCCTTCCCGGCCCAGGAGGTCAAGCAGCAACTTTTCTTCAACGCCACCCAGGACCCCGAACCCCTGGAGCACCAGCTTGCGCCCATCATCCTCAAGGCCCTGAAAAAGAACCCGGACGAGCGCTACCAGAGCGCCCGCGAGTTTCAAGCCGCTCTGAAGCTGATCTGAGCCAGGTCTGAGAACCGGTCCAACGGGTCCTTTGACAACATCCGCTCGATTTGAGTGACCCACTCCTGGGGGATCTCCGGCCGCATAGCCTTCAGGCTCGTCACGGGCTTGCGCACGTGCATCATCCCCAGTTCCATGGCGCATTCGGCCTGGAAAGGCGGCCAGCCACTCAGCATCTCAAAGAACACGACACCCAGCGCATACTGGTCGGAGCGGGCATCGGAAATGCCCTTCAGCAGTACCTCGGGGGCCATGTAGGCGGGAGTGCCCATCGAGTATCCGTTCATCGTGAAACGCGTGTCGCCCTCACTCATGGCCAGGCCAAAGTCGACCAGGCGGGCCCAGCCGTCCAGGGTCACCACAATGTTGGCGGTTTTGATGTCCCGATGGCAGATGTCGCGCTCGTGAGCCCAGCGTAATTGGGCCAGCAGAACCTTGGCCAGCGGAGCGAACTCGTCCGCCTCGAGGGGACGCCGGGTCAGCATATGCTCCAGTGTCCGGCCTTCAATCCAGTCATAGGCGACGTAGCCGGGGCCGCTGTCGAGAACCAGGTCCAACTTGGCCAGAATTTCGCTCTCGCGCTCAAAACGCTCGCCCTCGCCGATCTTCACGGCTACCCTTTGGCCTTGCCAAAACGCCTGATAGACCACACCCATTTCGCCGTGTCCCACGCGTCCCAGCATTTCGTAGCCGTCCAGGGTCGGCATGGACGGGTCGGGTGAGACCACCATCGGTGTGAATTCGCTCCACAGAGGAGGCACAGCCAACATCTCCACGGCCGGCGGCCGACGGAGCACAAGTCTTAAGAGAGCTAAGAAAAGATCCATGGTTGCACTATCGGCAGCTTTCCAAGATCTTTCAGTCGGTCATGGCACAATGAGTGCGAAACTTAACAAGGCTTCGCCCTCAACCAAGGAGAACTTTCCCGGATGAAAATCAACCCCACCACTCAAACCTCCAAACCCGTCGCCAAGCGCAATGTCGCCGCCGCCGATAAGGGCCCCAGCGAGACCTTTACGCCCGGGGAACGAGTGGACCAGTTGATCTCCGACCTGCAGAGCGGCAAGGTCAAATACTCGCCGGAGATTCAGGCCAAGATTCGCCCGCAGGAACTCACCCTGAGCGACTTCCCCTGCCAGAAGTACATTCTCAAAGCCGGCGAGACCGACAACCTGCCCACCGAGATCGTGGCCAAAGGCGAGAAGTCCAAGTACAAAGGCGCCACCACCCTGGACAGCAAGTTGACCACCAAAGAGAACATCAAAGACCTCGAGAAGCGCAACGAGGCCATCGCTGACAACATCAACGGACTCTACGCCCAGAAGACCGAGAGTCTCATGGTTTTGCTCGAAGGCGACAACGCCGCCGGCAAAGACGGCATGGTCAAGCACGTTTTCACCATCAACCCGATGACCACCAACGGTCAGGTCGCTTTCAAAGGCGCCAACGAAGAAGAGCGCAAGCACGAGCCCAACTGGCGCATCATGAAGAACCTGGCCGGTCCCGGCCAGATCATGTTCCACAACCGCAGCCATTACGGTGACGTCGTCTTCGCGGCCAAGACCCCCGAGGACAAGGCCAAGCGCCTGGCTGACATCAAAGAACTCGAATACGGCCTCACTATGGGCCTGCCGATGACCGCGGAAGGCCGCATCGCCCTCCCCGACAAGCAGGGCAACGTAGACCCCAGCGCCGTCCAGCGCCCGCCCATGCGCTTCATCAAAGTTCTACTCGGAGTTTCTCAGGAAGAGCAGGCCATGCGCCTGGCTGACCGCCTGGAAGACGACGCCAAAGTCTACAAAGTCACGGCCGCCGACCTGGAAGGCCATCCCAAGCACGCCGAAGTCCAGGGAGGCTTCGCGGATGCGATGGCTGCCGGCAGCACCGACTTCGCGCCCACCTACTACCTGCCCAACGACAACAAAGTCACCGGCTGGCGCAAGTTGGCCGAAATCGCCGACCGCGTGCTCGAAGACATGGCTCCCGAGCCGCCCGGCAACAAGGATGGCATGTCGATGGAAGACCGCCAGGCGGCCGCCAAAGCTCTGCGTCAGGAAGCCGAAAAGAAGCTTCGCAAGTAGCTCAGGGAGTCCACACCTGGCCCGGCATCAACCGGACCGTGTCCTCGCCCTGACCTAGCTCCAGCTCATCCTCCGCCACCGATTTGACCTTGTAGGCGCCCACCTTGTCGCCCGGTCCGACCGCGAAAGTCTCGCCTGCCTGCGTGAGCACGGCCCGCCGCGAAGCGCCGTCACCCATAAAGCCGGTGAACTGAATCGGCTCGGACGACCCGGTCTCCACCGAAGGAGCCACCGTGGGTATCACCACGGGAGCCGCCGCTTCCACCGTGGCCGGACTGGCTGTAGCCGTCTGCCAGGCGGGGGGCAGCGCCGCCTCGAGCCCGTCCAGCACCGGCTTGATTTCCATCAGAGCACGCGTGCGGTCATTGCGAGCCACGCAGGTCTTTTTGTTGGCGTCGTAGAGCCACTCCAGGTAGACTCCATTGTTGTGCACCCGACGCGGTCGGTCAAACGGGCTCCCTCGTTTACCCACCGTTGGCTTCTTGCCGCTGGTCAGATTGCTGAGCGGCTCGATCACGTAGGTGACCTCGAAGGTCCCGGTCGAGGCCGGATAGACCTCCCAGGTCACCCACAGCTGATTTTTTCCAGCCGCATTCAAATGGGCCACCAACTGGTCGACGCGCGCCTGATTGGTCATCCCCAGGTGCACGAATTGGGCGGTCGCACGCACGGCCGCATTGACGTCTATCGTGGGCTCCGCAACCGGTGCCGAAGGGGCGGGCGTAGCAGCCGCCATTGGCGTGGCCGCCACTACCCCGGGTGTGGAAACTACCTCTGGCTGGACCGCGGTCGCCGAAGCAGTCGCGACGGGAGGAGGGGCCGATTGACACCCCGCCAACAAAATTCCCAGCAAGCACCATCGAACCATACGCACCTCCGAATCGCCCTAGGAAGTCAATTTGCGAGACGGATAAAGGGTCCCTTCGGAGCGCACAAAGTCCGCCGCCGAGCCCTCGAAAGGCCGAAACTCGCGCTTATACTCCGCAAACGAGCCCAGCACCGAACGAGCCAGGTCGTCCTGGGCGCTGGTGAAAACGACGTCCAGCATCTCGTGAATGGATTCAGACTTTAATTCCAGCCAGCGCCATAAGTGCTTGCGGCCCTCGCGCAGCGCCACGCCCCAGAAGGCCATAGGCGCAAGCGCATGGGCAAACGTCTGGGCGTCGCACATGCGAACCTCCAGAAAGCGCCGCAAGCGCAGATCCGGGAACAAGGTCCCCAGGTGGGTGTCCCAGTCCGCTTCGCTGGGAAAAATCCCATGCCAACCGGACTTCTCCCACTGCTCGTAGGTCAGTTCGCCGTAGCGCGGCTGCTGCTCCAGCGGCAAGTCGCCCGCCAAAAACACGCCCGCCTGGCGACCCCAGCTGGCATAAGCGGCCGCGATGTCCGGCTGAAACGCCACCGGCGGCACGCCCGTGCGCGAAGCGTCGATTCCGTCCCAAATGCGCTGGCGCTCGGAAGATGGGACCCGCTGACCCTGGAAGAAGAACGAATTGGAAAACAAGCGCTTGGCCAGCGGAGTCAGGGCCAGCGTCAGGTTGATGGCGTCCTGCCATTCCTCGAGCCCGCCAGGCACGTCCACGTTGGGCTGAGCGGTGGCCGAATAGCGCATCATGTGGACGCCGCGACCGCCCGGCTGGGAAGCGAAATAGCGGTCCAAAATCTTGTAGCGATGCTTGGGCACCAACAAGGGCAGGTCGGCACCGGCCAGCGGATTGGTGCCGTGGTCGAGGAACAGCACCTCGCCACGCCCTGCCTCTTCCAGGATCGACAGCCCCGTGCGCAAGTCATCCTGCAATACGCGCAGTGACGTGCCCGGGCAAGAAGCATACTCCAGCTGTCCGCCCGGTTCCAGCGAAAAATTTCCGCAGCCCAGGTCCAGCCCGATGATTTCGCCCGTTGCTCCATCCCGCTTCAAAGAACCCTGCGAGGAAGCGATGCGCTCCATCAACTGCTGAGAAGAAACACGCGCCCCTGGGGTACCCAGCGGCGCGAGGGATTCGGAGTCAAATCCGAACATTTCGATTTCGATCCCCATCAGGGGTTCGATGGCCTTAGAAAAGTCCGGACGGATGGCATCGAGGTTGCTCATCCGTCCGGCTTCGCAGGGACCTAAGAAAGGCCTCTTGGCCTAAAGTCTAACGGTTGGCCAAGATGGGCACGGTGTCGTTCTGGTGATAGAGCCAGGTGAGCATCTGATAGTCCCGCTGAGTGATGCGCACATCATCGCCCGAGAAAGTGGGACGCTCATGCATCGAGCGGTACATCAGATCCTGAGCGTTCACCGAGTGATCCAGACCCAGGGTGTGACCCAACTCGTGAGCCAGCACTTCGGTCATGGAGCCTTCCGGAATGTCCAGAGACTGAATGGCAATGCCGCTGATGCGCACGCCGCGGTTGCTCTTCTTCATCGTGGTGACACCGGCCGCCCCTTCGGGCAAGTTACAGTTCCACGAAATCGGAATGGCGCCCGGAACCGGCGCGTTCACTACCTGGAAATAGTTGCCTACGCGATTCCATACATTAGCCGCCTTCTGGGTGATGCCCTGACAGGCGGGGTCGACGGAATAAATGCGCAGAGGGAGGTCAGCCTGGCTCACCCGGCAGGGGGTGCCGTGGTAAGTGACGAGATCGTAGCCTTGGGCGATCTGAGCGTCATTCTGGGCTGGAACAGAATTCGGCAGGGGGATAGAGAGGTTCAACATGCCGCCACCGGGCAGTTGAAACGGAACATAGAAGTTGGGTTGTTGTTGTGCGAAGGCCGCGGTGGCCATCAATAAGGGGAGAGCAAGGCGGAAAACCCACGAAGCTTTAATTGTCTTACAGTCTCCTTAGAGGTGAATAACCAATTCAACTGCTGATGCCGGAAAAGGTTCCGCATCTCCAATAAATATTAATACTAGCACAGGTGTCTGGCAACCTTAGTAGGTAGTCGAGTACCGGAAAATCATTTGGAGGTGGCCCGATAGGTGCCATCCCAGTCCTCCCCGGGAGGGGTCTCCAAAAAAGAACGACAGCGCGAGAGCAATCGCCTCGACGGCTCGTCCGCCAAGCCTTCCAGTAACCCGATGGCGCCCGCAAAGTCCCGGCCAAAGTAGCGATCCAGGGCCTGCTCATAGAGACGCACGTACTCACCATCTTCGCCCAGTAACTCAAAGATCAGAATCCCCTGATCCTTGCCCTTGACGGCCACCCGATCCAGGCGGCGCAGCACAAATCCCTCTCCCAGCGCCGAGGCCACGTTCTCGCTCACGAGGATTGAAGTCCCATACTGCTTATTCAGGCCTTCCAGGCGAGACGCCAGGTTGACCCCATCGCCTAACACTCCGTAATTTAAGCGGTCGGGAGAGCCGAAATGCCCCACCAGCACCTCGTCCCGGTGAATCCCGAAGCGCGTCCCCAGCAACTCCGCATCCGGCAGGCCCGCGATTTCGCGCTGGCACAGCAGCGCCGTGCGGCAGGCCAGTTCCTCGCCGTTCTGAACCTCGATGGGCGCATTCCAGAGCGACAGCAGGGCATCGCCCACCCGCTCCAGCACCGTCCCCCCGTTGCCCTGGATGACGCGATTCATGAGCATCAGATAAGACCCCAGCACTTCTGATAGGCGCGCCGGCGTCAGCTTCTCCGCCATCGTGGTAAAGCCGGCGATGTCCGAAAACATCAGCACCACCTGGCGCGGCTGGCTGCCCAGCACGGGCTCCAGGCGGGCTTCGAACAATTGGCGCACCAGTTCCACCGGCACATACTTCACCATGGCCCGCAGCGTCGTCTTGGCCGCCTCCAGAGCGGAAGCCACTTCGCCCACCTCATAAACCCGTTGCTGCACGGGCTGAGCCCCGAAATCGAAGTCGCGCATTCGCAAGGCCATCCCATAAAGCCGGCCCAATTCTCTCCGCAGTAGTGCAAAGAGCCCCACCACCAGCACGGCTACCAGCGAGCCGCCCAGCAGCGCCGAGGTCAACAACTCCTTGCGCAACAACGGCAGGCTGCCCACCAGCGAACTCTCGGGCACGATCAGCCCGACCCACCAGTCCTGCGTGTTCTCCAGCTGCAAACGGCGCAGGCAGGCCACCGAGTCGCCCTCGCGCAGCAGAATCGCGCCCTTGCCTTCGGCCGGAATGCGCCGCAGCACGGCCGCCACCAGGGGCGGCAGATTCTCGGGCACCAGTCGTAAATCGTCGCCGTCCTCGGCAATCTTGCCCTTGCCTCCCGGCACCACCGGACTGATCAGGCGGCCCCGAGAGTCGCACAGAAAAGCCTGGAACGGCATCCCTCCCAGTTCCTCGCCCACCTTGTCGAACGCGTGATCCAGTTCCTGAGTCAACAGGCCGATGCGAGCCACTCCCAGGAAACCGCCGTCCGGCCCGGCCACGCCGGACTGGACGGTGACTCCCACGCCGCCTCGCTGAGAGTAGGAAAGGTCGCTCCAGAGCGGGCTTTTGTCCCCGTCCAGAAAGAACTGACGAGGAGTGGTGTAGGTCAGGTGGAGAGCAGGGTCGGGTCGTGCCCCCAGGTCCTTCCAGGCGACCTCCCGGAAAGGCGCCCCCACCGGCCGTTGCCGCTCGCGTCCGCGCAATCCTCGGCCGATCTCGAAAGTCACGATGTCTCCGGCCTTGCGGTACACCGACGTCTGGCCGGTCGAAGTAAAGGTGACCTCCGAAAGACGCGGATAGGCGTGCAGCCACTCATAGAAAGCGGCCTCTTTGGACCCCATGGTGGCCAGTTTGGACTGCAGCGCGATCTCACCCAGCACCTGGGCGGCCGGCGCCAGAAAATTGCGCACCTCTCCCTCCACGTGCTGCGAAGTTTGCAGCAGCACCAGTTCCGAGGCCTGGCGCACAGAGTCCTGAGAAACCTTTTCCAGGTGGCGCAGCAGCAGGCCAAGCACCAGCGTCAGCACCAACAGAAAACCCGCAACCAGCAATCGCAGACGTATCAAGAGACGGGAGCGTTCGGCAGGTTTCGAGGCTCGACCTTGCAAACCAGGTCCTATGCTCGCCACCCCGCGTCTGCAGCTGCGCCCTCACCTCCCGACCGATTTGGAGGAAAGCTATCGGCTCTGGTCCGATCCCCAAACCGTGCGCTACATCGGCGGCACGCCCCTGACCCGGGAAGAAGTCTGGTCCCGTCTGCTGCGCAATCTGGGCCACTGGCAGGTCTACAGTTACGGCTATTTCGTGGTGCTTCATCAGGATAAATTCCTCGGCGAAGTCGGCATCGCCGAGTTCAAGCGAGAAGGTCTCGAACTGCAACCTGAGGCCGGCTGGGTGTTGCTCCCCGAGGCTCAAGGCCAGGGCTTCGCGCGCGAGGCAGTGCAGGGCATGCTCGACTGGTTCGCCCGACCGACCAGCTGTATTATCCACCCGGATCACCAGGTTTCCCTGAAAATGGCCGCTCAGTTGGGCTATGTGGCCCAGGGCGTCCAATCTTACAAAGGGCGGCCCACCGTGGTCCATCACCGGCCATGAAAGCCGTTCTCCTGGCCTTGCTCCTCACTCTGGTGGCCGGCGCTCAGGACCTCGACGGCAGCAAGATTTTCACCACCGACACCACTCCCCTCGAGCCAGGCAGCTTCAATCTCAACTTCTCTTACCTGACTTCCAATGCCAACAGCGAGTTCATCGGAGGTGGCGGCCGGGCTCTGCTCAACGGCGGACGTCAATCGCAGTTGTTCAATTTGAGTGTGGGCGCCGGCCTGGCCGAAAACCTGGATGTCACCATCACCAGCGGTCTCAACAATCTTCAGGACAGCCTGCAAGGCGATCCAGATGAAGAGGAGTTCTCCCTGGGTGGGGGCGGCGCGCGCGGGTCCGGTCTGACCAACTTGAATGCCAGTTTTCGCTGGCGATTCTGGCAGGACGAAGAGGAGGGGCGTAGTCTGGCCTTCACCGCCGGCCCGGCTCTCAACGCCGATCTGCAGCGCAACGGGGACAACTATCAGGTGAACGGCAGCTTTCTGGCCTGGCAGCAATCCCTGCTCTTTCGTCAGGACTTCGACCCTTTTGTGGCCAATCTAGAGGTCTACTACTCGTTCCCTATCCAGCCCACCGACGCCACCTTCCGCCAGTTCTCCACCAACATGGGACTGGGTTGGAACGCCAACGATTGGCTGCTGCCGGTGGTGGAGCTCAACTATTCGAGCGTGACTCCGGCCATGAACGATCCCATTGAAAGCCTTTCGGTCACCGGTGGCCTCATTCTCAAGCCGACGGATTTCTGGCAGCTCAGTTTGGGAGTGCAAAGATCCGTGGCCGGCCGTAACATCGAAAATTACACCAGCTTCACGGTCGGAACCTCAGTCAGCTTCTGACGCATCCCGTAGATAAAAAAGGGCCGCTATCATCAACGCGTGCCGGATCTCGCCAGAGCGAACGGCGGCCAGCAGATTTTCCCAGCTCCAGAGTTCCACCAGAATATCTTCACCCGCATCCAGCGAGACCTCTCGCGTCAGGCGACAATTGTCCGCCAAATAGATGAAACAAGTGTTGGATTGAAAGGCGGGATTGGGATAGACCTGGCCTAATAGTCGAATGCTCTCTGCTTCGTAGCCGGTTTCCTCGACCAGTTCACGCGCGGCCGCCAGGGCCGGGTCCTCGCCGGGCTCTACCATGCCGGCGGGAATCTCTAAACTGGGAGCGCCAATACCATGGCGAATCTGACGGACCAGGACGTATTGACCGTCGGTCGTGCGGGCGACCACGTTAACCCAATGGGGCGCTTCAACCACCACGCGACGGAGCACGTGCCCCGTGCGTGGTGATTTCAGCTGGTCGATGCGCGTAAAAAAGATGCCGTAGTCGCGACGCGACTCTGACTCAAGAAATTCCCAAGGCTCCATGCCCTGAGACTTCTTAGCGGGCCCCCGGACCTACCTGCGTCCACCTCGGATTTCCATCCCAAGGTTGATCTAGGACTGGTCGGTCTCCGCTAAGACACCGACAGAAAACTACTTGGCTTTCGCCTTGGTAGCTTTCTTGACGGGCTTGGCATTGAGCATCTCTTTCAGTGCCTTAGACGTGCGGTAGCGGATCCCACGACGAGCGGGGATTTTAACCGGCTCACCAGATACCGGATGAGTGGTCTTCCGAGCAGGCCGCGAATAAACGGCGAACGTTCCCAGACCACGGAGCTCACAGCGCTCCGTCTGCACGAGATCTTCGCGCACGAGTTCCAGTAGGCGGCTCAAGAATTCCCGGCCCTGACGCAAGGTCAGGCCCATCTCCTTGGCAATCTGATCAGCTAGTTGTTTTTGATTTCTTCCCATGTTACAGAGCGTTCTCTGTAGTTTATGAAGATTCCTAGCAAAAAAAGAAAATAGTTGCGAATCGATGCGAAAGTACTTTGTAAAGGAAGTGCAAAGCATGCTTTCGCCGACCCCTGGGAACGCCTTTAACGCAGGAAAGGCCACTTCAAAAGCGCACCCTGCCATACTATGGCCAACATCCTGGTTGTCGAGGACGACCCGATATTCCGCGACTCCGTAATCGGCTTTCTCAAGATGCAGGGCCACGAAGTGGATGGTGCCGCATCCGCGGCGGAAGCCGTGACCAAGGTTCAAGCAACCTCGTATCAACTGCTCCTCAACGACATCCGCATCCAGGGCGAGCTCGACGGCGTCGAGGCCCTCGAGGTCATCCGGCGCATTTGCCCGGACATCCGCTGCATCTTGATGACCGGCTTTTCGGACGCTGACGCCCCCCTGCGTGCCGCTCGTCTTCAAGCCGACGATTACTTGCTTAAGCCTTTCAAGCTCCAAACCCTGCTTCAGTCCGTGCGTTCCGTACTAGAAAAGGACTGGATCGGGCCAGATAGCTACGAAAGTCCTAGTCACGAGCTGCGCTGGCTCTTTGATGAGAGGCTTCAACTCCTGGAAGCTCACCGTGAAGTTTCACTGCATCAGTTCTTCTTGCTGGTTCGTTCTCAGCGACTCAGCACCTTGGATGCATACGCATTATTTTGCGTTTGGGAGCAGCTCGAACTCGACTACATGAACGACTCTTCCCCGCACAATTGGCCCCGTTTGACCCTGGGATATCAGCAGTGGCAGTCGGCTTTGCCCAAAGCTTTGCCGACCGAAAAAAATTCAGCAACTTTGCCGCTCAGTCAGTTCGCTTTGCTCTATGCCCGCATCCAATCGGGCCTGATTCAGAGTCGACAGCTGCTGCAGGCGGTGCGTTTGCTTCACGACCAGCATGCCCGTCAGGAAAGTCTGCAGACCTACTGTCTCTACCATTGGATGTGGTCGGCGCAACTCGATCAGGGCGATCCTTTCCTGGGACTTACCGTCAACAACCTGCGTCTGCTGCGCCATCGCCGCGCTCCCAGCCCGGTGGTTCGTCTCTACGAAGGCGAGGGGGACCGCCTGATCATGTGCGTGCCCGACACGCACGACTGGGATCAACTGGTCGAATTTGAGCTTTACAGCGAGCGTGCCGAGTTGTTAGCCCGCGAATACGAGCATGTGTTCCTGGTCTACCAGGGCAGCGCGCTTTCTCTGGAAGAGAGATTGCGCGGCCAGAAAATGGATCCTTACAAAGCCTGGCGCATCCTGCGGCCGGTTTTCCTTCAGGTGGCCGGCTACCACCAGCAGAATCGCTGTAGCGGCTGTTTTTCCCTGAGGGATATCGACAGTCCGCCCGGACAGCCGTGTCATCTCAGCCATTTTTCGCCGGCTGCCTATCAGGAATCGCATGCCAAGCTGGCCGGGGGTCGGGGGATTCTTTCCAATTACGGAACCGCACCGGAAGTGCTGCGCCAGCCCGAGCCCACGCCTCTTTCCGATCAAGCCGTGCTGGGTCGGCTACTTTTCGAAGTGGTGCACGGGGGAAATTATCCGGACCCGAACCTGCGTCATCATATCCGATTGCTCGGTCGCACCGACTCCAATCGCATGTTTGCGCCGCATTTGCAGCCGCTGGGTCCCCTGACGCCGATTTTCTACAAGCTGGCCCATTCCGATCCGGGCCAGCGCTACGCCAAACTCGAGGACGCCATCAGCGCCCTCGATCAGGCTACCCGCGCCAGCGGAACGCTTCCGCCAGTTTGACGGCTCCGTAGGTCAGCGCCAAGCCGGCTACGGCCGTGGCGCCCACACCGGCGGCGATGCCCATACCCGTGCCGCCCGCGACCAGACCCATCACGCTGGCCTTGCCGATCAGTCCACCGGCCAGTCCGCCCGCGCCGTGCACGCATCCGCTGAGCATTTTGCCCACCGAAGCAAAGGTGCCCGACTCGTTGCGGCTACGATACAATCCAATTCCGACACCGGCCACGCCGGCCAGCAGAGTGGCGGGAACCGCCAGAACCATTCCCGTGCTCAGGGCGCCCGCGGCCAGAGCGGTTACACCGGCGCCGATGGCCGTGCCCGCAATCACGGAGCTCATCGCTCCCGCCTTGCGCTTGACGCCTTCCATAAAGTCGCTACCGCGAGTGGAGGGCTTGAACGAGTCACCAGCGGGCTTCTGTTCCTGAGGCTGTTTGTTGCTCTGCAGGCGAACGGGTGCTTGGTAATTCGGCGCTTGGGAAATCTTCACGGTCGGTAGTCTCCTCTGGTTCTCTCTATCTCTTGAACCCAATCTAGAAGATCACCCTTAAAAGAACCTTGCCTGCCCGGGTTGGGTCCGAAGGGGAAGCACGGAAAGGTGGGGAGCGGGAAAGAGTGAGCCTAAAATTTCTTTAAGAAATACGGCCGAACTCTTTCCACCTTTCCAAGCTCCCCCGGCTTTCCCCTCGGACGGAGGCTACCGTGGCCGACGACCCGAGATCAAGCAATAGGAAAAGTCGCCGCGGTGCATGCCGACGGCCAGACTCAGCAGGCAGGCGCGCAGATGGTTCCAGCGCACTTGATTGAGGCGCTCGCCGGCCCACCAGCGCGAGAGAGCAAACCCGAAAGACAGAAAGGGCGCGTGCAGAGCGGTGGGGGCGATGTTCCAAGAAAAATCGCAGCGCCGCAGTTCCTCAAACCCGATCTCGGGCAGGGCCGACCAGACCGCCGGCAGATGGGGAAAGCAGTCCACCGCCCAGCCGCGCCGGATCTCGTCGAGCAACCGGGTGAACAGCCAGCTCCGGCGCGAGCGCGTGGTAAAGCCGTCCACCACCACAAAACGACCTCCCGGCTTCAAGACCCGAAACAGCTCTCGATAAAAAGCCGCCTTATCCGGACCGGGCGCGTAACAATGGCTCTCCAGCGCGTAGGCCGCTCCCACCGAGCCGTCCGCGAACGGCAGATCGGTATAGCTGGCCAGCTGCACCCGCGAACCCAGCCGGGTCGCCTGCTCCACCTGCCAGGGCACGACCGTCACGCCCAGCAAATTGCGCCCGCCCCAACGCCGCTCCAGCGAACGCAAGCTCGCTCCCAGTCCGCAGCCCAGGTCCAGCACCAGCTCGTCCCGTTGCAACTCTTCCAGCCCCAGGCGAGAAAACACCTGGGCATTCATCTCTTCCAGCATCGGCTCGCGACGCAGCGGATTCAGGCCCCAGCGCCAATAGCCAAAGTGCATATTGAACTCGCGGCTCCAGGTGGCATAGTCCATCCCGGTATCACTGAAATACTGCACGACGTCTTTCACAACGACACCCCCACGATCAGCGGCAAATGGTCGGAGCCGATTTCTGGCCCCAACCGGCACTCCACCACGCGCACGTCCGGACTCACAAAGCACTGGTCGATGGGAATGCGCAAAAGGCCCGGCAGCATGGTCGGCCAACTGGGCAGCACTCCGAAACCGGCCCGCGCGTTCCGCGCTCGGTCCCGAATCGGAGCCAGCGAGGGCGACCACGGCGTATTATTCAAGTCCCCCAGCAGCGCAAAAGGCTGGGGACAGTCGCGCAGATGCTGGCCCAGATCCATCACCGTCTGGTTGCGCAGTTGCGCATAGGCGCCACCCACCGGCGGCACCGGATGGGCCCCCACGACGTGCAATCGCTTACCGCCCACCTCGGTGTCGGCCACCAGGGTGGGAGGACTGCCGCTCTCCAGCACCTGCACCCCGCTCAACGGACGCCGGCTCAGTAGCGCCATGCCAAAATTGTCCGAGCGCGGCAACAGCTTTTGCCCGGGATACTCGACCAGCACCGGCTGCAGCAGGTCCAGCAATTCCTGGCGCACTTCCAAGAGCACCACCACGTCGGCCCGCTCCGCCTGCAGCAGAGCCAACACTCGCTCCGGCGTGGGATTGGAAGACAACGCGTTGCACAGCAGCAACTTTCCATTGGCTGAACCCGAAGCGCCACCAACATAGAGAGGCAGCACGCAGGCCAGGTTGACGACCAGACAACTGAGCCACAAAATCAGGGCCACGCGTTCGCGCACCAAGGCTAACAGGCAAATCCCTATCCATAGATAGGAACCGCGCGCGTGGCCGAGCAGCTCCAGCCACCAGGGTTGGCTCACCAATCCCAGCAGCGAAAGCAGCAGCCCCGCCCCCAGGATGCAGCGAGCAACGAGCTTCATTACCCGAGAGGCACTCGGAAAAACTGCGGCTGATACTGCTCGGGGTGAGCCACCAGTTCTCCAAAAGGCAGAACGTTCCGGTTGTAGGACACCAACAAGCCGCGCTCGTCGATTTCTTGCTCGTGACCCTTGGCGTTGTAGCTGAAACTACCCGGATGTTCTTCCCGGACCTGATGAGTGGCCGTCTGCTCAAACGGACCTTCTGGGCGGGTCGAGCGCAGCAGCCGCACTTCATTGCCCACCTGGGTCACCATCCAGAAGTGCCCGTCGCGCGGGAACACGCTCAGTTCATTGGCCACTTCCAGCGCCTTCCCCGAACCGTCCGACAAACTGGAAACCGCCCCCGACTTGCCCCAGGCCCCATCCTGAAAGACCTCCCAGTGATCGGAGGCCATCAGGTCCTCCTTGCGCGGCACTCGGGCCACCACCAGTTGCTTGCTCAAGCCAAAATCCTGAGTCCCATAAATATACTTATAGATTTCGTCCTCACAAACGGCCGCCCCGAAGTGCAGGGCCGCCCCTTCGCTGGCGCGCACGCCAGGCAGCAATTCCGACAGCTTGCGATAGCGGGTGACCTCGACGTCTTCCACGTCTGCTCCGGTTTTCACGTCGGCCAGCCACGAGTCCACAAAGCGAAAATTAAAACCTTCGGGTCCGGGCGCGTTCTCGAATCTGCCTAAAAATAACTGCTGATGGTCTTGCTGCTGAGCCGGCGCGCCATCGTAAACCCAGAACCAGCCGCGTCCATCCGGCGGTGTAAAAGCCTGTTTCTCGGAGAATTCAAAACCGTCGGGAGTTTCCAGGGCCAGACTATTGTGAGTCATGGCGATCGGCCCGCCCGGCTTGCCGGCCACTGTGTCCGAGAAAACCCAGAGCGTGCGATCGGCGTTGAGCGGCAGACTGTAGGCGCCGTCTGCCCCCAGCCAGCCTTCGGAACGGACGAACGAGTCCTGATACTCCTTATCGGCCTGCCACGGGCCGCGCCGCGCGGGCGCCGCCGGAGCGGGACTGCTGCTGTGAATCTTCAACGCGCTTACCCTAAAGCAAAGATATGTCCCAGACATTGACGGATCGTGAATACCTTGACCCCGGGTTATCTTTCGGTATACAAGAGCAAAGTTGTGTCGCGCCAGAACATTCGCCAACTGTGGCTGAAACTCCATCGCTACCTGGGACTCTTTCTGCTGTTGCTCTCCGTTCCGGTCGGCATCACCGGCAGCATCAACGTCTACCATCGCGAAATCGACCGCCTGCTCACGCCTGCCTTTTACACCCCCACCACCAGCGGCCAGCCGATGCCGCTCGCCCAACTGCTGGCCAAGGTCCGTGAGTTTGACAACAGCCCCATTGTTTCCATCATTTTGCCCGACGCTTACTGGCCGGTGGTGCTGGTCCATCAGCGCCACGGAAAGACCGTCTTCCGCACCTCCATCGATCCGGTCAGCGGTCAGATTTTAGGCCAGCGCGACCAGAGCAATGCTCTACTGCCCAAGCTCTACAAGCTGCACCAGGATCTGCTGCTCAAGCCCTACTGGGGCGAAGAGTTGGTGGGCATCGCCGGAATGGCCCTGGCCTTATCGGCTCTCTCGGGCGTCTGGCTGTGGTTCCCGCGCAAAGCACTGACGGTGCGCAAAGGCCAGAACTTTTTCCGCACCACCTGGGATTTGCACAACGCCCTGGGTTTTTGGGTGTCCCTGATCTTGCTCTGGGTGGCCCTCTCCGGCACCGCCCTGGTGTTTCCCAACGCCGCCCGCTTCACGCTCTGGCCGCTCAACCCTCAGAAATTCAAGCCCCAGAGCGTCCCCCATGAAGCGCCGGCGCCACCCGACGATCCCGACGCCATCCTGGCCGCCGCCCGCGCCTACCGTCCCGACAACGTGGCTCTGGTTCTGGGCCTACCCACGCCCAAACTCAACACCTGGCGCGTGGCCATGCGTCCGGCCAACTACCACGGCACGGTGGGCGGGCTCACCCAACTGTGGATCGACCCTTGGACCAAACAGGTGGTTCAGGAAAAATCCGCCGCCCAATGGACCGCCGGCGATCGCATCATGGCCCACCAGTTTCCGCTGCACAACGGCAGCCTGTTTGGCGATGTCGGCCGCTTTCTGGTCTTTCTTTCGGGCCTGGCCTTCCCGCTCTTGGGAATTAGCGGGGCTTATCTGTGGTGGCGGAAGCGTCGGCTGGCCGCGAAACCCAAGAGGCGACCGTCTTCCAACCCTCCAGCGCCCCTTTCATGATCTCCTGGCGATTCTGATAGGCGATGATGGCCGTGCCGCTCAGGCCGCCCACCAGCGACAGAGCCGGCAAACCCGCGCAGGCTCCTGCCACGGCCAGACCGCCGGCCGCGATCTTGGCCGCTCCGTAGAAGCCCAGGTCGCTGCGCCCCCTGGTCAGACCGCGGTAGCAATCGCCCAGCCCCTGAGCGATGGTGCCCACGCCGCCCGCTCCCGCGGCCAGATTCATCAACGGCAAATTGCCCAGATGCTTCAAGCCGGCCAGGGAAGCCAGGGTGGCCACGTTGCTCGACAAGCTGGAAGCTCCCGAAGTCAGCTGAGTGGTGCCGCCCACCACGTCGCCCTGCTGGTAGCTCTCGAAGCTTTCTCCAATGTCCGAGACGCCCGAAGCGCGCGCCGCCAGTTCGCCGGTGGCCTGCCACAAGCGCGGATTGCCCAGGATCGGAGGGAGGGCTGGACGGATCAAGGCGACACCGTCAGTTCGGCCACCACGCCGCGATGATCGGTAGGGTAGGGGGTGACCACGATGTCGGCATCCGGGCCCACCACCTTGACGTCCCGCACCTGCAGGCCGTCGACCATGATGAAGTCCAGTCGATCGTGATGATCCTTGGGATCGTCCGCGGCGGTGCGCGGCGTCCAGGTGTTCCCCGGATGAGCCATTTCGTCGGGATAGACCACCCGGTAGGCATCTTTCAGACCGGCCTGCTCAAAAGCCTTACTGGCAGGCCACTCGACCTTGATGGGGTGCCGTCCGGATTCGGCCGCCCGCTGGGTCCAGTCCAGATGGGAGGGTTCGTTGAAATCTCCGGTCAGCACTTTGGGAGCGTCCACCGTGGCCATGTCCTCGAGCACCGACTGCACGTCGGCGCCGCGCGCCAGCCGCGATTGTTCCTGAGCTTCCGCCTCGGTCTTGATGAAAACTCCGTCCCCATAGGGAATCCCCAGCAGCTGGTAAGGCTGATAAGGCGAATGATACAGATGAGCGTTGAAGACGGCCAGCGGCCGGCCGTCGCTGAGCCGCACCACCATACCGTGACGAGCCGGAGTGACCGACTCCACCGGCAGCCGGGTCAGCATCGACTTCCACTCATTCTGGCGCACCAACTGGTAGCCCAGCTTCTGGCTCAAAGGCTCGGCGCACGAGCCGATTTCCTGCAGTCCCACTACGTCGGGGTTGCCGGCCCGAATCACTTCGGCGATTCCGTCCACCCCGTCCTTACAGTCGAGCCAGACGTTCAAGCTCATCACCTTGACTTGAGCGCTCTGAGCCGCCGCCGGCGTAGCCAGCAAACCGACCGCGCCCAGCGCTGCCGCTCCCGCCAGCTTCCAGTTGTTGCCTGACGAGGAGCTCATGCTGCTGCTCTCGACCTGAGGTCGCAGCGGCGGACGCGCCGCCCGCGGTCGGACCGGTGATAGTTGATCCATTCCACTACTTTAATCCTCAAGGCCGACCTCCGGGTCCGCGAAATGCAAACAAAAGGTTTCCGATGTTACGATTTCAGACCGGCTATCAGTCGATTGGCTTCGGCCAGATGTCCACACAGCAGTCGATACCCCCGGTCCAACTGGTCCCAGTGCAGGGGCAGCGCGGCCATATCCGTCACCACCTGACCCGCCTGCTCGAATTGCTCCAGCAATTCCGGCATTCCGCGCAATTGGCGAGTGGCCGCCTGGTAGCGGGCTCGCATCCCGCCCAGGTGTTCCACCACCGCCGACTCCTGACCGTTGGCCCGCCAGCCGGCGATCAGTTGCAGCAAGCGCTGCACGTCCGGCGGCAAAGGACCCCCGGGAGCCACTTCTTTCCAGTCGCCCACCGGTTCGTCCACGGTCAGCGCCTGGCCGCATTCGCGACAACTCGACCAGTCCATCGAATTGACGGCGCCGCAAGCCGGACACAGCGACTGCTCCGACCAGCCGGCCCAGGTGGCGGCTTCTTGTTCCAGAGTGCGCGCCCAATTCGCCCAGTCTCCGTGCTGTCGTTCTGTCTGAGGCCAGCCGCGCTGGGCGCGCATCTCTTCCAGAGCGGTCAGGCCCTCGCGAAACGGGCTTGCGTCCGGCACTTCTCTCAGCAACTGTTGCAAGGTCTGGTGGCTGACTTCCACCTCCGCATCCACCGCCCCGGCCACCCGCTCCCAATCTTCCGGCGCGGCCTCGGGATTTTCTGACCACCATTGCAGAAACATCTGCAGGGGGGCCGGCTCTTCTTCCTCGGCAAAACTCCCCATCAGATTGCGAATAAGTTCGGATGACACAGAAACTCCTCAAAACGGTAACGCAGTTTACGAGTTCGTAACAAGATCGCGCTTCTGAACCATGGTCAGTTTTCCCTATGCTGGTCAAAAGATAGTGTTAGGGAGCAAGCGAGCTATGGATATCGGAAACATCGCCGGACTTTTGGGCAACATCGGACAGGGAGATCTCTCGGCCAATCGCGGCACCGACGGTCTTCTGGGTGCCATCGGCGGTTTGACCGGTATCTCTGGCCTCGATTCTCTGGGCCAGGGCCTGAGCCAGGGCAACGCCCAGGGTCTGGCTTCCGGCCTGGCCGGACTGGCGGGTAATTTGCCCGGCATTGGCGGTTTTGCCGACATGGCCAAAGACGCCATCAGCGGCAATCTCGACGCCAGCAGCGCCCTGCAGGGCGGTCTCTCGGCCATCGGCGGAATGATTGGTGGACCTATCGGCGGCCTGGCCGCCGGCGCACTGGGCGGCCTGTTGGGCGGCAAAGAAGGCTCTCTTGGCGGTCTCGGTAAGGGCCTGGGCAGCATCGGCAGCGCCATCGGCGGCGCGCTCGGCAGCGTGGGCAAGGCTATCGGCGGCGCTCTGGGAATCGGCGACAAAGCCAGCACTTCTTCCAAGGGCGCTAAGGGCACTGACTCCAAAGGCGCAAAAGGGGCGGACGGTTCCAAGGGGGCGGATGGATCGAAGGGTGCTTCCGGCAGCAAAGGCGACTCCGGCGGCAAGTCGGGCGGTGCCGGTGGCGCCAGCGGCGGTGGCGGCGGCAAAGGCAAATAAATTTAAATTTAGTGACGCACCGCTCGCACTAAGGCGGCGTCAAAGAGGGGCACATCTTCCACCATGGGGATGTGCCCCACTTGATTTAAGACCTCCAATTTGGCCTTGGGAAGATTCTCCAGCAAGACTTTGGTCAAATCCAGCGGGGTCAGCGTGTCCTCTCGCCCCCAAAGAATGCGCACGGGAATTTTCAGGCGCCGATAGTGGGCGCTCTGCGTGCTCGGCCCGCCCAGCCGATCGTGCGTGTAGTCGGCCACCCAGCGCGAATACTTCTTGCCGGTGCGCTGATTGTCAAACGGCTGAAAGTAGCGATCGAACACCGGTTTTTCCAGTCGATCGGGACGATAGACGAATCCCTTGATGCGCTCCGTGGAAAAGGGGCGATTGTGAATGGCCAGCCCCACTCCCAGGTCGCGCAAAGGGCCAATGTCCAGGAAGCTGCGTGAGTCCGGGCGCTTTTCGTCCACGTTCAGAACGCCGTCGATCAACACCAATCGCTGCACCCGATGAGGTTTGGCCAGCATCACCGCCTCGGTGGCCGGACCCGCCCCGTAAGAATGGGCCACCAGAATGATCTTCTGACCTTTGAGATGCTCCAGGAATCCCAGAATTCGCTGCGCCTGCTGGGCCCGCGAATAGTTCCCCTGATCGGAAATCAGGCTGTATCCGAACGGAGGCAAATCCAGGGCGGCGAAATTCCAGTGCTTCTGCCTGGCCGCCAGCGCCTCCACCCGGGGCCACCAGGTGCCATGCCAGGCCGCCAACCCGCCCACGAAAACCACGGTGACCTTGGCCTTGGGCCGCCGAATCTCCCGAAAAGCCAGATGATCCTCGCCGACCTGCACGTAGCGAGTCCCCTTGGGAGCCTCACGCAGCGGGTCCTTCCGCTCCACAAACCACCCCAGGTAGAGCGCGTAGCCCAGTACCAAGAGAATGCCGGCCATCAGTAAAACGAAGGCCAGCAACAAGAGTTTGAATTTCAGCTGAAGTTTGCCGAACCTGTCCAACCAGGACCCCTCACCCACTCGATGCGCGACCAGAAAGGCCCCCTGGCAATGCCCAGGGTTACCGACTCTCCGGCCGTTAATTGCCGGGCCCCGATGGGAAAATACTCCCCCTCGCGACCGCGCTCGGACAGGAACTGCGCGTAAGCCCAGTTGCGATCCTTGTTGTTGACGGCGATATGGGCCCCTAAAATGGTGGCCGCCACCCGCCCCGGACGAAGCCCCTGTCCGCCACCGGCGCCAGACAGTCCGCCACCCGCCCCGGACAAACCCCCGTCCGCCACCGGCCCCGGACAGTCCGCCCCCCGCCCCGGACAACCCCCTGTCCGCCACCGGCGCCAGACAGTCCGCCCCCCGCCCCGGACAACCCCGCGTCCGCCACCGGCGCCAGACAGTCCGCCACCCGCCCCGGACAAAGCCCCTGTCCGCCACCCGCCCCGGACAGAACCCTGTCCGCCACCGGCGCCAGACAGTCCGCCACCGGCCCCGGACAACCCTCGTCCGCCACCGGCGCCAGACAGTCCGCCACCCGCCCCGGACAAACCCCCTGTCCTAGTTCAGCCCCACCGCAAACCGCCGCCGATAGTCACCCGGCGACAGCCCGATGATGCGATGGAAGATCTTGCGGAACGCCCCGGGGTCCTCATAGCCGACCTGCCATGCGATCTCGTTCACCGAATCCTTGGAGAACTCCAGCGCCTCGCGCGCCTTGCCCACCCGCAGGCTCTGCACATACTCGGTCGGTTTCAACCCCGTCGCCTTCTGAAAGCGCCGCAAAAACGTCCGCTCACTCAGCTGCGTCCGCGAAGCCATGGCCGTCACCGAGTGCGCCTCCGCATAGTGCTGCTGCAGCCAGTGCTGCACCCCCAACACCAGCTCATCCCCGTGCGTCAAATTCGGCGTGAAGCTGCTATAAAACCGCTGCTCCCGCCCCGCCGGATCCACCAGAAAGAAGCGCGCTGTATGCAGCATCACCGACGGTCCTAAAAACCGATAGACCAGCTTCAACCCCAGGTCCACCCAGGCCATCACTCCGCCCGCCGTGATCAAATCCCCATCCTCAATCATCAGCTTGTCCGAGTCCACCCGGACCGCCGGATACAATTCCGCCAGCCGTCCGGCGAACATCCAGTGAGTCGTCACCGTCCGCCCGTCCAGCAACCCGGTGCTGGCCAATACAAAAGCCCCGCCGCACACCGAGCACAACGTCACCCCCCGCCCGTGCAGTCCCCGCAGCCAGGCCGTGCAACTCTCCATCCCCGCAAACGGCGGAGTCCCCGCCAACGTCCCCGGCACAATCAGGGCCGACAAAGACTCCTCCCGGCCCAGGTCCTCCAGGGCCCAATGACTCGTCTTGATAGCCGACCCACCGTGCTCCAGCGAGAACCCGCTGGCAATCGTGAACATGTCCGTCAGGCCGTAGAGCGCCGCCTGCTGCGCGCCTGGATAATTGAAGATTCCGATCTCTGTCACTTTTGCCTCGATCCGCGTCAGTTTTGCCCATCCCGGCAAACCCCGCCATGCGGTTCAATCTGGGTATCGAATCACCTACGAAGGACACGATGCAATGAGCTTCATCACCGCCCGCGACGGCGCCAAAATCTTCTACAAGGACTGGGGCAAAGGTCAACCGGTCGTCTTCAGCCACGGCTGGCCCCTCAACGCGGACTCCTGGGATGAACAACTGGTCTTCCTGGCCAACCACGGCTACCGGGTCATCGCCCACGACCGCCGCGGACACGGCCGCTCCGACCAGACCTGGGACGGCAACGAAATGGACACCTACGCCGACGACCTCAAGGCCCTGGTCGATCAGCTCGGACTGGAAAAAGCCGTGCACGTCGGCCATTCCACCGGCGGCGGCGAAGTGGCCCGCTACATCGGTCGCCACGGCACCGCCAAAGTGGCCGGAGCTCTGCTCCTCGGCGCCGTGCCCCCGCTGATGCTCAAGACCGACACCAATCCCGACGGCCTGCCCATCGAAGCCTTCGACGCCATCCGCAACGGCGTCTCCAGCGACCGCTCTCAGTTTTATAAGGATCTGACCACCCCGTTCTTCGGCGGTCGCGCCACCCAGGGTATCATCGACCAGTTCTGGCTGATGAGTATGCAAACCGGCCTCAAAGCCGCTCTGGACTGCATCAAGGCCTTTTCGGAAACCGACTTCCGCGAAGACCTCCGGAAGATTGACGTGCCCACCCTCTTCATCCACGGTGACCAGGATCAGATCGTGCCCATCGGCGCGGCTGCCCACGCCGGTCACAAGCTGGTGAAGGACTCCCAGCTCAAAGTCTACGAAGGAGGCGACCACGCTCTGGCCGTCACCCACCGCGACCGTTTCCATGCCGACCTGCTCGAATTTTTGAAGGGACTCAAGTAAAATGAAACTGCACAACAAAGTCGCTATCGTCACCGGAGGTTCCAAGGGCCTGGGAGCCAACATGGCCGAGAAGCTGGCCGCCGAAGGCGCCGCCGTCATCGTCAACTACGCCTCCAGCCAGACGGCCGCCCAGGCCGTGGTCGACCAAATCGTGCAAAACGGCGGACGCGCCCAGGCCGTCCAGGCCGACGTCTCCAATCCCGAGCAGCACAAAGCCCTCTTTGACGCCGCCGAAACCGCCTTCGGCAAAGTCGACATCCTGGTCAACAACGCGGGTGTCTACGAAGTCGCCCCCCTCGAGCAAATCGACGCCGGCCACTTTCACCGCCAGTTTGACCTCAACGTACTGGCCCCGCTGCTGCTCACCCAGGAAGCGGCCCGCCGCATGGGTCCCGGCAGCTCGATCGTCAACGTCAGTTCGGTGGTCAGCACCCTATCGCCCGCCCACACCGCCGTCTACAATGGCACCAAAGCCGCCCTCGACTCCATCACCCGCTCCCTGGCCAAAGAACTTGGCGCCCGTGGCATCCGCGTCAACTCCATCAACCCTGGCCTGGTGGAAACCGAAGGCCTGCACGCCAGCCCCCTCATCGGCGCCCGTCAGGCCCTGGCCGCCATCACCCCCCTCGGTCGCATCGGTCAACCCGACGACATCGGCCCCGGCGTCGTTTTCCTGGCCTCCGACGATTCCAAATGGATGACCGGTGAAACCCTCTACATCAGCGGCGGCCTCCGCTAGCAAGGGGCTGCCTTGGGCAGAGAGAAGGTAACCAGATGGCAGACCCGGCACTCACGTCCCAAGGCATCCCCGCTCCCGACGTCTCCCACCTGATCACGGAGGACGATACTCCTTTGGATAACTTCTTCCAGGACAAGCAAGCGACGCTGCTGACGGACGCCCTCAACGCTTCCTGGCCGGAAGGACGCCCCTTCGTGAGCGCCGCCGACGTCGGTATCTTTGCCACCAATTACGAGCCCCCGGTTGTTCCCGACGTCTTGCTCAGCACCGGCGTCAGCTTCGCCGAGGAGATCCACGACAAAGACAAGCGCTCCTACTACCTGTGGCTCTTCGGCAAACCACCGGAAATCGTCATTGAGGTCGTTTCCAACAAAATCGGCGGCGAGGACGAGGAAAAACTGGCCCGTTACGCCCGCATCAAAGTCCCTTATTATCTCGTGTTCGACCCCTATCAACATCTAACCAATCGCCCCCTGCGCATTCGCCAACTCAGTGGAGCGAGCTACGTCGACAAGATCGACCACTGGTTCCCAGAAGTGGGGCTGGGGGTCTGTATTTGGCGTGGCGAATACGACGGCATGCAGGCCAACTGGCTACGCTGGTGCGACCGCAGCGGCAGCCCCCTGCTGACCGGAGTTGAGCGTGCCCGCCAGGCCGAACAACGTGCCGATACCGAGAGCGCCCGGCGCCGACTGCTGGAAGAGAAACTCCGTGAACTCGGAGTCGACCCCGACAGCCTGACCTGACCCTTGAGAATCTACGGAATTCGCCACCACGGTCCCGGCAGCGCGGCCAGCCTTCTGGCCGCGCTGCAGGCCCAATCCCCGGACTGCATCCTGATCGAGGGACCGCCGGAAGGAGACGCCCTCACTCAGCTCACCGGCCTGCAACCCCCGGTGGCCATGCTCATCTATCCCGAAAGCCAGGAGCGCGCCGCCTTCTTTCCCTTCGCAGCCTTCTCGCCCGAATGGGTGGCGCTGCGCTACGCCCAGGACCACCACATCCCGGTTCACTTCTGCGACCTGCCTCAGACCCACCAGATGGCCCAGAGCTGGCCCCCTCAGCACAGACCCATCGACCCTATCGAAGAATTGGGTGGCGAAGAATGGTGGGAGCGGGTGGTCGAACAACAGCGCGGAGACGTCTTCGAAGCCATCACCGAGGCCATGGGCGCTCTTCGAGAAGAGCCAGCGGAAGGCCGGGAAGCGGCCCGCGAAGCCTGGATGCGCCGCACTATCCGGCTGCATCAAAAAACTCACCAGAACCTGGCCGTCGTCTGCGGTGCCTGGCACGCCCCCGCCCTGAAACCAGAAAACTGGCCCACCGCCAAACAAGACGACGCCCTGCTCAAAGGCCTGCCCAAAGTCAAAGTCAGCGCCACCTGGATCCCCTGGACCTACGACCGCCTGGCCTTCGCCAGCGGCTACGGGGCCGGCGTCGACTCCCCCGAATATTACCACCTGCTCTGGGAACACCCCGAGAAGGCGGCCACCACCTTCACCGTGCGCGCCGCCCAGCTGCTTCGAGCCCACGATCTGCCCGCCTCACCTGCCTCGGCCACCGAAGCCGTGCGCCTGGCCGAGGCTCTGGCCGCCCTGCGCGGCAAACCCCTGCCCGGCCTCAACGAACTGCTGGAAAGCGCCCAGACGGTGCTCACCTTCGGAGCCGAGTCTCCCATGCAGCTGATCCGTCAGCAACTCGTCATCGGCCAGCGCATGGGCGAAATCCCGCCGGATGCCCCGCTGGTTCCGCTGGCGAAAGATCTGGCCGCCCTCCAAAAACGCCTGCGCCTGGCCGTCAGCGCCGCTCACGCGGACCTGGAACTCGACCTGCGCAAACCCAACGACAGAGAACGCAGCAAGCTCTTTCATCGTCTCGACTTGCTGGGCATTGCCTGGGCCGCTCCTAAAGAAACCAGCGGACTGGGCACCTTTAAAGAAGGCTGGCGCCTGCAATGGCAGCCAGAATTCGCTCTGGATCTGGTGCGCGCCGCGCGCTGGGGCAACACCGTCGAGGACGCCACCATCGCCTGTCTTCGCGAGCGCGCCCAACAAGCCAGCCTGTTGGAGCTCACTGCCCTGGCTGAAGCCACGCTACTGGCCGCTCTGCCCGAGGCTCTCGACGACATTCTCCAGCAACTCCAGGCTCGAGCGGCCGAAGGCTGGGACCCCGCCCATCTGCTGGAGACCCTGCCCACCCTGGGACGCATTCTGCGCTACCCGGACGTGCGCGGAACCGACGCCTCCATGTTGGAAAAACTCCTCGACGGCCTGCTCGAGCGCCTGGCCATCGGCTTGCCCCTGGCCTGCGCCTCCCTGGACGACGACGCCGCCGACCACATCTACCGGCTGTTGCTGCCTGCCCATCAAGGCCTGCGCACACTGGACCGAGAACACTGGCTGGCTCTCTGGTCCTCCGCTCTGGCCAAACTCCAGGGAGCCCACGGCCTGGTCAGCGGTCGAGCCGCCTGGCTGTTGCTGGAGATGAACCTGCTCGAAGCCGCCCCCGCACTCTCCCGTGCGCTCAGTCACGCCGCCGGAGCTCCCGCCGCAGCCGCCTGGGTGGAAGGCTTCCTGCGCGACAACGGCGAGCTGCTGGTCCACACCCCTGAACTGCTCGAGATATTGGACGCCTGGATGATCCCGCTGGAGGAAGAACGCTTCCTGGAAGTTCTCCCCCTGCTGCGCCGCACTTTCGCCACCTTCCCCCCGGCCGTCCGCCGCAACCTCGGCCAGTCCCTCCGCCGCGAACGCCAGGCCCCCGAGCCCCAAAAGCTCAACGAACGCGCCAGCTGGGTCCTCCCCGTCATCCACCGCCTGCTCGGCCTCACCCCCTGAGCGGAGACAAAGCGCCCCCTTAGCGGAACACTGCTTTCCTGTAGTGTCACCCATAGAGTGCACCACAAAAAACACCAGCACCTAAAAGAAAAAAACTGCCCGCCCAGAATCCCCTTGCCATGACTGCCTGGTTCCAACGCCGATGAACGACCGCGAACGCCGCTGGCGCTTGCTGCTGGGCGAAGCCAGCGACCTGCCCCTGCCCAACACCGACCTGCGCCTCGACCAGTGCCTCGACGGACTTTACGGCGATTCCGACCGCAGAGGCGGCCTCGGCTCCTCCGCCCCCAGTGTCTCACGCTGGCTCGGAGACATCCGCACCTTCTTTCCTAGCTCCGTGGTCCAGGTCATGCAAAAAGATGCCATCGACAAAGTCGGCCTGCGCCTGCTGCTCAAAGACCCTGACTTCCTCTCCCAGGTTCAGCCCGACGTTCACCTGGTGGCCACCCTGCTCAGCCTTTCCAAAGTGCTGCCCGAGAAGACCAAAGCTACCGCCCGCCTGGTCATCGCCGAAGTCGTGCGCCAGCTGCTCCACAAACTGGCTCAGACCACTCGCTCGGCCGTCGAAGGCGGCCTGCGAAAAGGCCAGAGAACCCGCAGGCCCCGCCACAAAGACATCGACTGGCTCAAGACCATCCGCGCCAACCTGAAAAACTACCAGCCCGACTACGGCCTCATCGCCGACATCAAAATCGGTCACTCGCGCCGCAGTAACTCCCTGGCGGACGTCATCTTGTGCGTGGATCAATCCGGATCCATGGCCTCCTCGGTCGTCTACTCCGGCATTTTCGCGGCCGTACTGGCCAGCCTGCCCGCTCTGCACACCCAGATGGTCGTCTTCGACACCGCCGTGGCCGACCTCACTCATCTTCTTGACGACCCCGTGGAAGTGCTCTTCGGCACCCAACTCGGCGGCGGCACCGACATCGCCGAAGCTCTCGGCTACTGCCAGACCCTGGTGCGCCGCCCCTCGGAAACCGTGCTGGTGCTCATCAGCGACCTTTACGAAGGCGGAGACCAGCAACTGATGCTCTCGCGAGCGGCTGCCCTGCATGCCGCCGGAGTCCAGGTCATCGCCCTGCTGGCCCTCAGCGACGACGGACGCCCCGGCTACGACCATGCCAACGCCGCCCATCTGGCCGCCATGGAGATCCCCGTCTTCGCCTGCACCCCCGACCAGTTTCCCGACCTCATGGCCGCTGCACTGCAGCGCCAGGACCTCTCTCTGTGGGCTGCTCGTCACGATATTTTGGCAAATTAGAAACTGCTTATGGAAAAATAGGACTAATTTTCGGGTCAACAAGGGTTATTCGTGGCTTCTTTAAAAGGCCGCCCCATGCACCTGACTCCTCGCGAAGCTGATAAACTCACCCTCTATACCATGGCCATGGTGGCCGAACGCCGCCTCCACAAAGGCGTCAAGCTCAACCATCCCGAGTCGGTGGCCTATCTCAGCGCCGCCGCCATGGACGGTGCCCGCGCCGGATTGACGGTGGAAGAAGTCATGACCGAAGTGCGCCGCACCCTGACCCCCGATCAGGTCATGGAAGGCGTCCCCGAACTCATCAAGCTGCTGCAGATCGAATGTGTCTTCAGCGACGGCAGCCGCCTCGTCTCCGTCTACGACCCCATCCAGTAAAAGGAGCCGCTCATGTCCACACCCATCGGAGGATACGTCCTCAGAGACGAACCCATCGTCATCAACGCCGGCCGCCCTCGCACCACCCTCAAAGTGCGCAACACCGGCGACCGCCCCATCCAGGTCGGCTCGCACTACCACTTCTTCGAAGTCAACCGCTACCTGGAGTTCGACCGCAATGCCGCTTTCGGCCAGCGCCTGGACATCTGCGCCTCCACCGGCCTGCGCTTCGAACCGGGCGAAGAGCGCGAAGTCACGCTGGTTCCCTTCGGGGGCAAACAGCGCGTCTACGGCTTCAACGGCCTGGTCAACAGCTGGACCGGCGGCGAATACAACCCGGCCCGCGCCGAAGCCCTGCGCCGCGCCGAGCAGAACGGATTCAAATCCAAATGAGCACCGAAATCACCCGTCAGGAATACGTCGACCACTTCGGGCCCACCGTGGGCGACAAAATCCGCCTGGGCGACACCGACCTTTACATCGAGATCGAACGCGACCTCAGGCACTACGGCGACGAGACCATCTACGGCGGCGGCAAAACCATGCGCGACGGCATGGGCATGAGCAATCGGCTCAGCAGCCAGGACGGCGCCCTCGATCTGGTCATCACCAACGTCACCATCATCGATCCCCTGCTGGGCATCATCAAAGCCGACGTGGGCGTCAAAGACGGCAAAATTGTGGGCCCGGGCAAAGCCGGCAACCCCGACACCATGGAAGGCGTCAGCCCGGGCATGTGGGTCGGCCCCGCCACCGACGCCATTTCCGGCGAACAGCTGATTCTCACTCCGGGCGGAATCGATACTCACGTCCACTACATCTCTCCTCAGCAGGTCTGGCACGGCCTCTCCAACGGCGTCACCACCTTCTGGGGCGGCGGCGCCGGACCCACCGACGGCAGCAACGGAACGACCGTGACCTCCGGTCCCTGGACCATCTCCCGCATGCTGCGCGCCGTAGAAGACTTACCGGTCAACTTCGGTTTCCTGGCCAAAGGCGCAGCCTCGGGCCGCAAAGCCGTGCAAGAACAAATCGAAGCCGGTGCCGCCGGCATGAAGCTGCACGAAGACTGGGGCACCACCGCCAGCGTCATCCGCGATTCGTTGTCGGTGGCCGACGACTACGACGTCCAGGTCAGCCTCCACTCCGACACGCTCAACGAGATGGGCTTCGTGGAAGACACCATCGCCGCTTTCGAAGGCCGAACCATTCATACGTTCCATACCGAGGGCGCCGGCGGGGGCCACGCACCGGATATCATCAAAGTGGCCGGCGAACTCAACGTGCTGCCCAGTTCCACCAATCCTACGCTTCCTTACGGCATCAACTCGCAGGCCGAACTGTTCGACATGATCATGGTCTGTCACAACCTCAGCCCCAACATCCCTTCCGACGTGGCCTTTGCCAGCAGCCGCGTGCGGGCCGAGACCATCGCCGCCGAAAACGTGCTCCACGACATCGGGGCCGTTTCCATCTTCTCCAGCGACGCTCAGGCCATGGGTCGGGTAGGGGAGAACTGGTTGCGCGCCGTGCAGACCGCCGACGCCATGAAACGAGGTCGCGGCAAACTCCCCGAAGATGCCCCCGGCAACGACAACTTCCGAGTCTTGCGCTACGTCGCCAAGATTACTATCAACCCCGCCATCACCCAGGGCATCAGCTACATGCTGGGCTCCATCACCGAAGGCAAAATGGCCGACATGGTGCTCTGGGAGCCGGCCTTCTTCGGAGCCAAACCCAAGCTGATTCTCAAAGGCGGCATGATCAACTGGTCGCTGATGGGTGACTCCAATGCCGCCCTGCCCACCCCTCAACCCGTTCTCTATCGACCCATGTTCGGCGCCCAGCCGTCCGCCGTGCACGACACCTGCGTCACCTTTGTGTCGGGAGCCGCCCATCGCAACGGAGTAGGGGAGAAACTTGGCCTGAAGCGTCAGACTCACCCGGTCAAAGGCACACGCGCCCTGACCAAGCGGGACATGGTGCGAAACTCCGCTCTACCCCACATCGAAGTCAACCCGGAAACCTTTGCCGTCCAGGTCGACGGCGTCCACGCCACCGTGCCCCCGGTCAAAACGGTGGCCCTCAATCACCTCTACTTCTTCGGATAGGAGACCCATCATGCAAATCCTAGAAACCATCCTCGGCAACACCAGCGAAGCGCAGTTCCAGAACCTGCCCGTGGACTATCTGGTGCTCGACCAGTGGGAAGCTCAGAAAAGCCGCTTCCGCAAGCATACGGAAAAAGGCACGGAAGTGGCCGTCTCGCTCACGCGCGGTATCTTCCTGCGCGATGGCGACGTGCTTCATCAGAGCGAAGAAGGCCTGATCGTGGCCCACATTCACCTCAAAGAAGTGCTGCGCATCGACCTTTCCGAACTGCTCGGAAAAGGCCCCGAACTCATGGTGCGCACCGCCGTCGAGCTCGGCCACGCCCTGGGCAACCAGCACTGGCCGGCGGTGGTCAAAGGCAGTCAGGTGTTTGTACCCCTGGCCGTCGACCGCAAAGTCATGGCCTCGGTCATGAAAACCCACGCCCTGGAGGGCATCACTTACGATTTCGTGGCCGGCTCCGAAGTCATTCCCTACCTGGCTCCCCACGAGTCGCGGCGCCTCTTCGGAGCCGCCGAACAAGCTCTCCACGACCACAGCCATGCGCATTGAGCAAACTCTGCAGCTGCTGCAGCTGGGCGATTCCACTCTGCCGGTGGGCGCCTTCTCCTTCAGCAACGGCCTGGAAACGGCGGTGCAAACCGGCCTGGTGCAGAACGCCGCGGACCTCGAGCACTTCTTGACCGACCTGCTCCAGCAAACCGCCCAGGTGGACGGCGTGGCCCTGCTGGTGGCTCATCGTCATCCGGAGCAAATGGCCAGAGCCGACGAGGCGCTGCTGGCCCGCAAACTCAACCAGGAAACGCGCCAGCAGACCCTGCGCATGGGCAAGAAGCTGGCCGAAGTGGCCGCCAAAGTGGCCGACCTGCCGGAAATGCTCGAACTCATCGTGAGCGGCCAGACCCCCGGTTGCTACCCGGTGGTGCAAGGGGCGCTTATGGCTCGCCTGGGCCACTCCGCCCAGGAGACCTTCGCGGTGGCCCAATACGGCCTGGCCTCGGCCGTGGTCAGCGCCGCCCTGCGCCTCATGCGCGTCGATCACTTCGAAACCCAGCGTATCTTGTTTAAGACCGGCCCGAGCATCGAGGCCCAATACCAACAGTTACAACACGCGGACCTGGACGACATGGCGTCCTACAGTCCCATGCTGGACATCCTGGCCGCTCTCCACGTCCAGGCTCACGTCCGACTCTTTATGAATTGAGGACCCTATGAAGAAAATCTCCCGCATTGGTATCGGCGGTCCGGTCGGATCCGGTAAAACCGCCATCATCGAGGCCATCACCCCGTTGCTCATCGAAATGGGCGCGCGCATTCTCATCATCACCAACGACATCGTCACCACCGAAGACGCCAAACACGTGCAGCGCACCCTCAAGGGCGTGCTCCACGAGGATCGCATCCTGGGCGTGGAAACCGGCGCCTGCCCCCACACCGCCGTGCGTGAGGACCCCAGCATGAACTTGGCCGCCGTCGAGGACATGGAGTCCCGCTTTCCCGACAGCGATCTGATCATGATCGAAAGCGGCGGCGACAACCTGACCCTCACCTTCAGCCCCGCCCTGGTCGACTTCTTCATCTACGTCATCGACGTGGCCGCCGGCGACAAAATCCCTCGCAAAAACGGCCCGGGCATTTCCCAATCGGACATCCTGGTCATCAACAAAACCGACCTGGCTCCCCACGTCGGCGCCAGCCTGGAAGTCATGGATCGCGACTCCAAACTTATGCGCAAAGGACCCTTCCTCTTCACCAACTGCAAAACCGGCGAAGGCATCCCCGAGCTGGTCGAATTGATTCGTCAGGGAACCCTCTTCGATCTCGAACTGAAGGCCGTCGCCCGGTAGTGCTCTGGGACCGCGCCGCCGAGCTGGACGCCTACCGGGACGAACCCGCTCAGATGCCCAGCGGCACGGTGGGCAAGGATGGTTACCTGCGCCTGGCCTTCCAAAAGCGCCCGCGCCGCACCATCCTCACCGATCTGCAGCGGCGCGTGCCCCTGTTCGTGCACAAGCCCCTCTACTGGGACGAGGCCATGCCTGAGCTGGCCTGCGTCTTCCTGATCTGCACCAGCGCCGGCTTCTCCCAGGGCGACCGTTACCGCATGGAATTCCAGCTCGGCCCCGAAGCGCGCGTCCACCTCACCACCCAGTCCAACACCCAGATCCACTCCATGGACGCCAACTACGCCGCCCAGACCCAAGAAATCGAACTGGCAGAAAACGCCTACCTGGAATACCTGCCCGACCCCATCTGTCCCCACCGCAACTCCCGGTTCTACTCGCACACCCGAGTGCGCGCTCACCCCACCGCCACCCTGCTCTACAGCGAAACCCTGCAACCCGGCCGCCGCCACCACCGCGCCGATGAACTCTTCGGCTACGACCTCTTCTCCTCACACCTCTCGGTGGAAAACCCCGAAGGCAAACACCTCATGGCCGAAAAATTCCTGCTCCAGCCCAAGACCCACCCCCTGAGACGCAAACTGCTCATGGCCGACTACGAAGTCTTCGCCAACGTCCTATTGGTTACACCGCCCCACCACGCCGCCGCCGTCCTCCAGGCCACCCCCGCCCTCTACCAACCCGACCTCGCCGCCGGCGTCAGCCTCCTCCCCAACGGCGCCGGCCTGCTCTACAAAGTCCTGGGCCAAGAAACCGCCCCCGTCCAGGCCCAGGTCCGCCACTTCTGGAACACCGTGCGCACCCTCATCCTCCACAAACCCGCGCGCGCCCCCTTCCTCTGGCGTTAGAAGAAAGTTCCTGAATTTGACTGTTGACAAATTTCCCAAAGGTCGCTTAACTCGCATTATTCAATCCGTCGCAAGGAGGTAAATCATGTCCCACAATTTCTCGAGATCCGCTCACCGATTTACCTGGCGAGGCTTTTCCTTCGAACGATAGCGTGACGATCGAGTCGTCGAATTCTCGTCACGGGTCAGTAGCTCAGTTGGTAGAGTGCGCGATTGAAAATTGCGTGGTCGCGGGTTCAAATCCCGCCTGGCCCAATTTACGCCCTGAGGCTCAACGGCGAGCCACCGGATTCCAACCCCGGCGTCGACAGGTTCGATCCCTGTAGGGCGTGCCATTCCCGAGAATTCGATATTCAATTTCTCCAATCGAGCGCCACAGCTATTGGTATTGGGTTATGGTAGGTTCCTTTTGGGATAGGAGTCCGAAAATAGCTCAATATCCGTGCTTCCGAGCAGAACTTCTACCGCCCTGTGTTCCCTTGGTTCCATAGAGAATGCGAGACCCAATTCGTCGTAGCACCAGAACGGGGACTGAAACTCGTTGAATTTTATCGTGTAGCCGTTGCCGAAGTTCTCGCAAATACTCTGCTCATCCAGTCCAACCTGGTGGCGGGCAGCCATCTCCCGGCGGTTCGAGACCCCCAAAGGAAGCTTGCCCTGGGATTCAGAATCCTGAAGCCCCAGTTCACGACGAAGGTAGGTTCCCAAGTGGCCGCTCCCCTCAACACCGGTTTCAACATCAACCAGCAGTTTGCCAACAAACTGGGCAGCGGACAGGGGAGTGTGGCCGAGAACCTGCGCAACCAGAGCGGCGTCACTCATACGGCTAAGAAGACCACCGTCAAAAAGGGCGGAACCATCGCCGAAGAAGGCTCCAACCTGAGCCCGGCCGCCCGCGAAGCCCTCAAGTCCGAGCAGGCCCAGCACGCCGACCACATGGCCGAACACGGAAACGAAATGGCCAAGCAGGCCGGCCTGGACGTCCCCGCCGATGATCACGAGCAGAGTGAACTGCAGCGCAAACGCGGCTACGATCGCGATCAGACCGAAGGCCCCAGCGCTGACGGCAAAAGCTACCAGATGGCCTCGCCCGACGGCACCATGCAGGTCATTCCCACCGAGAAGCACGCCTACCTGACCCAGAAAATGGACGACCCCGACTACACCGACGCTCAGGTCCTCGATCCCATCCCCGAAGCCAACCTGGAAGCCGCCAACGCCGTCATGGACACCCAGTTGGCCCAGGGCGTCAGCAAAGTCGCCGTGCTCAAGACCGACCCCAAGATCGACGCCCTGGCCGACCAGATGGAAATCGTCCCCCAGCCGCCCCTGGCCGAGCCCATGGACATTCGCGACTCTGGCAACGACCCCAAGATGAAGCCCCTGCAACTGGAACTTCCCCCCGAAACCGAGCGCATCGCCGCCGAGAGAGCGGCCGCCGACCTGGCCTCCGGCAAGCAGACTCAGGAAGCGCTGATGGCTGACGGCACCTCTTCCGCCATTGACAATCAGCGCCTGGAATCGACCAAAAAAGACCTGGAGATCAACGACAGCTTGCTCGAGAGCGCCGCCAAAGGGGAAGTGCGGGCCATCCCCGGCCTGCGCTACCAGAAATGGTATGACTCCACCGAAGACATGAAAGATTCCGTGGCTCGCAATTCGCTGGCCCGCATCGACAGCACCGTCAAGAAGCTGCCCCCGGAAGCCCAAGAGGGCCTCGAGCAGTATCGACAGGAGGCTCGCCAGGAGTTTCTCGGTTCGGCCCTCAACCAGGCCGTCTACAACGGAGCGGCCGGCTATGAAAAAGAAGAGCTCGAGAAAACCTGGACGGCCCAGGCCGCCCAAAAGCTCTCGGAAACCGGAGGCCTCGACGAAGTCAGCAAACTGAACCTGAGCGAAGGCTCTCGTCAGTTCTTCGCCGCCACCAGCCTCCCCGCCGCGATCACTCCGGCCCTCCAGGAAGCCCAGGCCACCACCGCCCAACAAGACGGCATCCTGAGCAAACTTGCAGCCGGCCCCCTCGAAGTCGGCGGCAAAAGCATCCCCCAGGCGGAAGGCTACGAAGCCGCCCGCAACAACGCCTGGGACCGCATGGAAAACGCCCTCCAGCAACTACCGGAAAAAGCCCAGAAATCCATCGACTCTCGCTTCCACGCCATCCAACGCAGCGTCCGCGACAACCCGGAGACCGGCGACGACTACCGCAACGCGCCCCCCGAACAACGAGCCTCGATGGAGTCCGAATGGAAGGCTCAGGCCATCGCCGAATTCGTCGACCAACCTCGCAAAGCCGGCTTCGGCAAAGATCTCGACGCCGCCAACTTCCAAAACCTGGCCGACGGCTCTCGCCACTTCCTGGCCGCCTCCCAAGGCCTCCAAGAACACAGTGACTCCTTCTCAGCCCCTCCAGGCGTCAAACCCCTCCACCAAACCATCTTCGCCCCCCACCTCAGCGCCGCCCAGCCCCAGGCCCAATACCCGACCTACCCCTACATGAACAGCTACCCCAACTACATGACCTACCCACCCATCCCCTACGGCGGCATCCCCGGCGGCGGCTGGAACAGCTGGGGCGGCATGGGAACCCCCTACGGCATGCCCAACATGAACAACGGCATGGACTTCACCATGAAAATGTTCGCCGTCTCCAACCTCATCAGCAGCCTCTCCTTTCCCCTGATGATGTTCTCCATGTTCTAAGAAACGCTGAGCGACTTCTTGAGAGCCCGCCTGGCCGGGAATCAACTCCATCCCGACCAATTCCGCTTCATGGACCACTTCGATACCTCGCGACTCTAGCCGCGCGGGAGTTGCACCAGCGTGCCGTTCACGAAGGACTGCACCACTTCTTCGAAGCCACCGGGCTGCACCAGCGACTCCGGCAGTTCTTCGTGGAAATGGTGCTTGACCACCTTATAGCCGTACTGGGAAATCAGCGGATCCCCCTGCTCGTCCAGTTCATAGCCGTGAATTTTGCCGTTGAGGTCGCCCAATCCGAACTGGACGTCGATGCTCACGCCGCGCTCCAGATCGTAATCCACCCGCACATGCATCTGGTCGGGCTTGGGAATCTCCACCCCATTGTTCATGATCTGCACGATGCCGATGCGAGCCTGTCCGCGTTCATCCTGACGAGCCCGAGTGGTCACCACGAAGCGGTCGTCTTCCGGTCCCCGAATGGTGTAAAGCTTGACGTTGCCACAAGGATACCTGGTGGCCCGCACAATCTGAGCCGTGCGGCTGGACAGACTTTCCAGCCCTCCCGAAACCTCGCGCAGCATCTCCATGCTCTGATGGGCTTCATCCGCACTCAGACGCCCCGCTTGCTTCCCCTCCACGATCTTCTGTCCGCTGGCTTTCAAAGCGTGCGCGAAGCCCTTGCTTAAACTCTCGGGAAAGGCACCCACCCCGGCATCAATCGTCTGAAAAGCATCCTGCGTGCGCGCGTCAAAAGCCCGGTCACTGGAATCTTCCACCGCCCAGGGATTCCTGGCCGATTCCAAGGGCTTTAAACACCGCACATCCTGCGTCGGACGAAATTCTAAAGGAAGCAACGCCTCGAGAATACCACCCACTCCAGCCCTGAATCAAGCCAGCGAGCCTAAGCCGCGGCCAACATACTTTTCGCCCACGTCAGAATGCGCCCAATCAACCCGGGCTCATCCAGGCGAGCCGCGTCCACATGCAGCACCGGAACCCCCAACTCGCGATCTCGTCGCTGCTCCTTTACCGCATCGCCATGAAAAGGAGCCCCGTCCAACTCCACCGCCAAAGTCACGCTCTTCCCACCGCCGCTCATGACCAGCAAATTGTCCACGCAGCGATAACCAACCGCGGTGCGAACCGTGACCTGCGGACACCAGACCAGCGAAGCCTCCTCGCCCTTCATCACGAATCCACGGTGCAACCCGGCATCCTTACCGGTCACTCCATCGATCGCGCGCAACTTGCAACCCAACCGGCACAGGCGCACCCCCACCAATTGCACTCCCAGCAGAGCCACCCTGACCAGCAAGCGCTTTTCGCTCCAAGAATCAAAGCGCAAATCATTAAATTGCCGCCAGAATGATTCATCCTGCCCCCGCAACTTTTCCAACCGCTGCACCTCATCGCCAGCGGCCTCACCCAATCGCAAAGCCAGGGTCCAAAGCGGGTCTTCTAGAGTTCTCACCTGATGCGGTTGCGGATATTCCGGCACGAAAAGAGCGCCATTCCAGAACTCGCGAACTGCCTTCCCTAATTCCCGCAAAGCCCCTCGCGTAGCAGGCGCATAAGCCGGCCGCCCCCGCCGCCCAATCCCCTTCCAGAGCTTGCCGAACCTGGCCTGAAAGAGCCTCTCCAATTTCTCCAGGCATTTCCCGGAAACCGGCCGATACCCCATTTCCACCTGGGCCAAATAAGACTGAGTCACCCCGATCTCAGCCGCCGCAGCCCGCTGAGAGAACCCTTTCTTCATACGGACCTTAGCGATTCTCTTGGCGAGCTTTTGGCGAAAGGAGAGCATACTCGATTCTCTCACAAAGGACGAATTCTGAACAGGTGAACACTAAAATAAAAAATGCCAACAAATCAGATTCGCCTTCTAATTGCGGCATTTTTTTAATGCTAATCGCCTCGCTCCGCGGTAAAGCTGGGTGCCGCTAAAAGTGGTTGCTCTGCACCTATCCGAGATATCCACGTATCTTGTCCGCATTGACTCCGCGGCGGTTGAGCATCTCGTTCCCGCATTCTGCCAGGCCCGTGAGAAGGTGAAGGTTATTGATTAGAGCAACAGGCCCGGCTTCCCGCAGTGCGCAGCCCATGATCCGGTGAATCTCAGGAGAGAGCACGACTCTAGCTTTTGGTTCAGCGGCCCGGCTTGCCGTGAGCAAGCTGGAGAAATCATCCCCCGAAATCCCCTTGAGCAAAGTCTGCACGTTTCTTTTCTCCATAGGGTTGCTGGTCGCCACCAGGCCACGCAGAAGGTCTGTCCCTCGGAGGTCGGAGCCCTCTCGCAATATCCAAGCGATTTCTAGCGTTTGCTGGGCGTCGTCGCTTAGTCGTGCCTGGTCCATCACCAGTTGACTGAAGTCGAACGATAAGGCGGAAGGCTCGCGCAGTTCCTCGGGTGGCTCCGTCAGCAAGGCTAACAGGAGTTTTTCGTTCAGGCCAGATTCTATCAAGGGTTGTGTCGCGGCTCCCTCACAGAGTAGGTAGCTCAGCAGGAGTAGAAGCGCAGGAGCGTCCTTTTGGGTGGCTATCCCGCCCGCGATGTCCGCGAAGCGACGCCCCGCCTGGCTATCGATGAAGTCGGGGCCGGGCCGGCATTCCCGAACTGTGAGTCCGTGCAGTGCTCTGTGCAGATGCTCGAGATTTACCCCTTTGTATTCCAGACGTCTGGAAGGCGAGCGCTTGACCAAGTCCCACATCGTCATAGGTTGGCGCGGGAGTCCCCACTCAGGGCTAAGTCCTGTGTCCGACTGCAGAGCTATCTGCAAATGCCGCGTCCGAAGAATCGCAGACTGTTCCCTAAAGGCTAAATCCGCCGCTGCTTCTAGAATAGCCAAAACTTTGGTGCTGAACGGAATGTCCCGAATGGCAACGGGACCGGCGTCGTTCTCAGGATCACATAGTAGAAAATGCTCGACTTCCACTGCTGGTGCCTGTAGGCAGAGAGCTAGCCGCGTAGCACTTCTGAGTATCCCCTGGGAATCGAGGTGGAACTTCATCATGGAAGATTCTTCCAGTTACGGCCAGCCCCCTGGAGCAGAGTCGCCGGAATTTGTCCTGCTCACATAAGGCCTCACCCGGCACAGAAAAGCCCCGAGACGAATCTCGGGGCTTTTCTGTAGTTACTTCTTTTTCCAGTGACCGGTGTCGTCTCGCACCCAGTCGTTGCGGTCTTTTTCCCAGGACGACCAGTGCTTGTCCCACTCCCAGTCCGGGTGCAGGGCATAATATTCGTTGGGAATGTAATTGGGTTTATATTCCTTGGCGTAATAGACGTTGACCTTGCCGCCATCGCTGAGCTTGCTGTAAACAACATCTTCGGTGCCGACCTTGTAGGTGGCGGAAGTGCCCGGAATCCAGGTGGCGCCTTCGGTCGTCTTGACCCACACTCCAGAAGGAGCGACGCGATAGACGGTCGCCTCAACGTATTCGGCGGCCGAGGCGACTTGCGCCCCGAGCAACAGTCCGGCGGCGAGAATCATCGCAGAAATGGGTTTTTTCATAGAACCTCCAGAAAGACAATTGACTGATAAACAGGAATTCAAATTAAAGGAAATGGATCCCGAACAGCAGCACCTCGAATACGCGAATGAAAAGTACTCAAATACTTATCACATCCCGAAGCGCGCGTGCACCTCTTTGCGAAGCAGTGCTCGCTCCCGACCCAATCGCGTGGCCGCCAATTCCTTTTGCAGGTCCATCCAATACCTTCGATCAGACTGGCGATTTACGGTAATTGCAGGCCCCCCTGCCAGGCGGAATGACGCCCCCTGCTTGCCGTGCCCAGGGGTCAGCGCCTCGAGCAGGGGGCGAGGCTGTTTTTGGACTCCCAGGGCCGAGCGAATGCTCTCGACCTCGTCTTCCGCGATGCTCCGGGCGTTTTCGATGGTTCGGTTCGCTACCGTCCAGCGCGCGCGATACTTCCAGGACCCCGGCGTCCCCGTCACCTCGAACGTAAATCTCTGGAGCTCGCTTTGTTGCTCAAAATATACGATTTCCACCGTGTTCAAAGGGGCAACCGGAGTTGCGACCACGACTTGAACCGGATCCTCCGGACGGGAATAAAGTAAGGCCGGCGTCGCGACCGTCGCCAGCAGCAAAAGCAACCAGAGCAAATTCCCCTTCACCCCAATCACATTCGACGGAGCCTGCGCAAAGCTTCCTGTCCGGAGGACATGCCCGTCGACTTCACAAACCCAGGTCGGATGAACGCCCAAAAGATCGCACGCTACGCTTTCTCCTGGATCGCCGCCGAGGTTTCCACCCTGGCCCGCTACTACGACTGCGTGGTCCAATGGCGACCCCGGGCCGAAGAACAAGGCCAGCTGCTCGAACTCATCGACAGCCCCAAGAAAGTCACCGCCAGCGACCTGGAGGAGCTCAAAGCCTACGGCCACCAGTCCATCCTGGTGCTGCTCAACGGCAACCTCAACTACGACCACGACATCCAGGCCACCCTGGCCTCGCTCCATTCCGTCCTCAACCGCTCCAGTCGGGTCGTGCTGGTCAGCTACAACTCCTACCTCGCCTGGGGCTACAAGGTGGCCAGGTGGCTGCGCCTGCGCAAGGACGAACTGCCCACCACCTTCATCACCCGCGAAAGCCTGCGCACCCTGGCCAAGCTCTCCCAGTTCGAAGTGGTGCGCTCCCGCCCGGCCTGCGCCAGCCCCTTACGCCTCAAAAGCCTGGGCAACTTACTCAATCGCTCGGCCGGTCTCAACCCTCTTTCGCGCATCATGTCCCTGGCCGAAGTCACCGTGTTGCGCCCGCAAATCCCCTCGGCCCAACGGCCTTCCCTGAGCATCGTGGTGCCCACCCGCAACGAACGGGGCAACATCCGGGCCGTGCTCGAACGCATTCCCGACCTCGGCTGTCAGCTGGAAGTCCTTTTCGTCGAAGGCCACTCCAAAGACGGTACCTGGGAAGAAATCCAGAAGCTCATCCCCGAGTATCAGCACCGATTTCCCATTCTGGCCATGCAGCAGAGCGGCATCGGCAAATGCGACGCGGTGCGTCTTGGCTTCTCCAAGGCCAGCGGCGAATTGCTCACCATCCTCGACGCCGACCTTACCATGCCCCCGGAACTGCTCGGACGTTTCTACGATGCCTACCTGGCCGGGCTGGGCGATTTCGTCAACGGCAACCGCCTTACGTATCCGATGGAAGGCAAAGCCATGCGCTTCCTCAATCGCCTGGGCAACCTCTTTTTCGCCAAAGCTCTGAGCACCGTCCTGGAAGCTCCCCTGGGGGACAGCCTGTGCGGCACCAAGCTGGTCACCCGCGACGCCTACCGGCGCATGTGTCACTGGCGTGCCGATTTCGGGGACTTCGACCCCTTTGGTGACTTTGAACTGCTTTTCCCGGCCGCCACCCTGGGACTGGGCATCATCGACATGCCCATCCGCTATCGCGACCGCACCTACGGCAGCACCAACATCAGCCGCTTTCGCCACGGATTCATTCTGCTCAAGATGACGGCCGTCGGGCTTTTGCGCGTGCGCCTATCCCCGAACCCCGTGAATCTCCAAAGAGCCGGCGATCTCCCGAAGTAGGGGAGTCGCCTCCAAAAGCTCGCCCAGACCCGCCGCCAAGGGCACCAGAGGTGCGGGAACAATCGGATGTAGAAAGTCATAGGGTCGGACCTGGACCTGGGCGAAGCCCTGCGAACGCAACTTGCGCGCCAGCGACCAGCGGAAGAAAGCCGTCTCGTCCTCGGAATTCTGCAGCCGCTCTCCGATGAAGCGCACGTTCTTTTCGAGAGCAATCTGAGGATTGAGCATGTTCGGTTCGGAGAACCAGAGCACGCCCCCGGGTTTCAGCACCCGGTGAATCTCCCGCAGAGCCGGCTCCAGCGGTAGATGATGCAATACGGAATTGCCCAGCACCACGTCGAAACTGCCGGCGGGAACGTCCAGATTGGTGGCGTCGGCGGCCAGGAAGTGCGTATTGGGATAGGCGCCGTAGCGCTCCCGGATGCGTTCCACCGTCACCGGCGAGATATCGCAGGCCGTCAACTCCACCGACAGCCGCTCCAGCAAATACTGCGTCAGCGCCCCGGTGCCGCAACCCAACTCGAGCACGGCAAGGCCGGTCCCACGACCTTTGAGAAAGGCGGCGATCAAGTCGGCGCGGCGTTGCAGTCGTCGCTTGCCCGCGTAGGTCGTGCTGCCCCACCAGATCTCTCCGGACTCGCCGGCCAGCTGATCAAAGTGCTCCCGCTCTCTGTCTTGCCGTGAACTCATTCTTCGATTCGCTCCTGCAAAAATTTGGCCAATCGCAGCCGCAGCTTGTCCTGGCCGGGATCCAGAAAGAACTCCAGCACCAGGTTGCGCTTGCGCCCGTGCAGCCGCAGATATTGATCGCCAATCGGCACCAGCGCCTCCAGCGTGTCTTCCATCTGCTCCGAGCTGATGCCGTGCTCGACCACCAGATAACTCAAAAACTCGCAGAACAACTCGGCCAGCAGCTCGGCGATCTGGCTGCGTTTGCCCCAGGCCCCCAAAAACAGCGGGATCAACATGTCTAGAGTCGCTTCATCCGATTCTTCCAGGTCCATCCGGGCCAGCACGCCTTCCGGCCGCTGCACCGGCTCCCCGCTCTCGGCCAGCTCCGGCACCCAGGTCAGCAACCACTGCACCCGCCGGCACAGCTCGGGGGTGAAAGGCAAAGACTCGGGCGGCTGATGCACCAACCAGGGATAATCCCCGCCGGGAAAGGTCACCCCGTGGCGCTCCAAAAACTGCAGGTCACGGGCCGAAACCAGCCATTCCTTGGACAGGGTGAAGCCGGCCAGCGGCAGCACCGGATCGCCGTCGAGCATGGCCAGTGCCTTCTCCGGATCGTCAAAGAGGGCCAGTCCAAACTCCTGGGGTTCGGCCGAACCCATGACCACCGCCCCCCAGGGCGGAGCCTCTCCCCACTTGAAAATCAGCACCTCGTGGCAACCGATCTTCTGCCAGGGAGCGCGTTCAAAGAAGCGGCGCGCTTCCTCGTAAAAGGCCAGCGCTTCTTGCTCGGACAAAGTCTCGGTCACACTCGATCCGGCCGATTCCATGCGTAGGGCCAGACCCTTCAGGGCCAGGTCCAGCGAGGGCAGCACGGAGCGCAGTTGGCAACGTCCCTCCAACCAATGTTCCGAAAGATAAGCGCACAAAGCCGAATCATCCAGCCACAAAATGCGCGGCTGCTCTGGTTGGGCCCGCAGCCAGTTCAAAATCTCCTCGGGAGAATAGCGCTCCATCTTCTGATCAAAGGACAGAATCTGCCCGCTATCTTCATCGGCCAGCGCCAGCAAACGCGGACGCCGCGGCGCCTCTCGATCCTCTTGCACGACCGCCGGCGACCAGCGCTGCGACAGGCTGAAGGTTCCGGGCTCGACCTGCTCGCGCGTCTCCGGCTCCACCTTGAGAAAAGTGGCCTGCTCGGTCTGCTCGGAAAAACCGCGCTGTCCGAACTCCAGCCACTGGTCCCAGACCACCGGGTGCTTCAAAAAGACGGGATCGGCGTGATGGCGGGCAAACTCCCGCCACAGCACCAGGTTGGCCTCCCGAATCACCATCGGCTTTTGAAACAGAGCTCCGTCCACCAGACGCACCAGCCAGAGTTGCCCCGACTCGCCCAGATACGGCCGCTCCACCTCGTGCAGCGCGCCGGTCCATAAATCGCGCAGCTGCCGGCCTTCCGGCAGATAGAAGCCTAACCGGGATTCGTTCATGGCGGCCAGAATGCGCCGGCGCTCCGGGTGCATCCCGCTGGCTTCTCCCAGCGCCAGACAGATCGAGCCCAGGGTCTCGTGCGTCTCCGGGTCGGGCACGTCAAAGTAAAGCACGCTGCCCAGGAATTTCCAGTCCAGCGAGCTCTCATAAACCCGCCGGCCGATGTCCAGGCAGTGGTGCAGTTCCTCCAGATCGGGGAACTTCTTCAAAACCCCCAGCAGATCGCTGATTTGAGCCAGAGCGGTTGCCACCGGATTGCCCTTGGGTTCGCCCAGCCAGGCTTTCGACTGCAGATGCTTGGCCAGCGAACGCTGTTTAGGGTCTTTGGAAAACTTGATCAGACTTTGCGCGATGGTGCCCATGCGCCTGCGATTCCCAACCCCCCCTAATGTCCCTCCCCAAGTGGCCGATAATAACCGCGTGAAGATAGAAGAAGTAGCCCGTATCGAGGTCAGTTCTCGCAACCTGGCTCGCGGCAAACACCAGCAGCTCTTACTCCATCCTACCTCGGGCGGGTTTTCCCACTCCCAGGGCCTGGTCGGCTTTGGACTGGTCCAAGAATTTCTCGAACAACTGGACCAGGCGCCGGTGCCCGGCGATCAGAAACCCATCCTGAGCCTGACCCATCCCTATCTGGAGGTGCGCATCACCCTCTGGTCGGGCGACGAAGTCTGTCTCAAGTCGCGCAGCAATCGTTCGCACATGCTGCCGTTTTTTCAGAACGGAGTCGAGACCTACAACCCGCGGTTGAGCCGCACCCTGGCCGCTATGATTCCGAAAGGCTTCCTCAATCGCAAACGTCTTCAGCTCAAGCGGGCCACGATCTGAGCGTGTCCGTCGGCCCGGGTGTCGGTGAGATTCCCGGAGCGGGCGTGCAGCACTCTTTCGCCCCGGGCGTTGAGGTGCCAGCGATGGCGCACCCGCCCATACTGGGACATGCGCTCGCGCAGGCGTAGCCACAGGTCGGGCAGCCACTCCAGGGCATAATCGCGCGGAGCCCGGCCCTGCTCATCGCGCTGCTCCGGATCGGCGCCGTAGGCCAGCAGCAGCTCCACCACGGACAGAGAGCCATAGTCGGCGGCCCGGAAAAGGGCGCCCTGCGGATCGGCACCTGCCTGCAGCAGAATTTTGGCGCACTCGTAGTGCCCATTGCCGCAAGCGTAGTCCAGTGCCGTCATGGCCGGTTCTTCCAGCAAGTCGGCCGGCACCCCGGCTTCCAACAGGGCCTTTAGACGCACCGTGTGACCCCAGCAGGCGCAGTAATGGAGCGCGTGACTGCCGTCGCGATTGAGCAGCGTGACTTCGGTTCCGTGGGCCAACAGCAACTGCACCATCGCATTGGAGTTCTTCACCGCTTTGTAGAGTGGAAATTCCCCATCGTCGTCCGGTAACTCCAGGTCGGCGGCCGCTCGCAACAGCACCCGGGCCGCCTCGGTGGTGGAATACTGAGCCACCAGCGGCAACATCTTCTGAGCTTCACAGCCAAACTCCAGCAGCAACCGCAGCAGCATCGGCGTATCCCGCTTGCGGCTCCGGGCGGCCGCCGCCAGCGCCAGTTCGGCTCGCGCTCCCCGTTTCAACAAAAATCGGCACACCGAGAGATGGGCCCCGCGCGCCGCCAGCGCCAGGGGAGTGGCCCCGTCCACCACCGCGTCCAGAGGAAAGCCGCCGGCGGCCAGTTGCCGAACCCGCGTCAGGTCTCCCTCCAGCGCGGCCTGGTGGAGGGCGTCTACCGCCAGATCGGTCTTGCCGAAGAAGCGCGGCAGCTCCCACTCGAACCAGGCCGGCTTTTCTTCCACGCTGACGTGACTTTCCAGATCTCGATCCAGGGCATCGTGCAGAGAAGCCACGGTCACATAAATCCGCTCCGAACACGAGCGATAAAACAGCGTGGTGCCGCAGCGATGACAGAACTCCCAGGAGACTTTGAGAGAACTGGCATAGATGCGCAGCTTTTCGTGTCCCTCCAGCAGCTCGAACTGCTCCCGGGGCACCGAGGTCCAGCTGAGCATGGGCGCCCCGCTGGCGCGACGGCAGGACTGGCAATGGCAATGTCCCGCAAAATCGGTGGGCGGCGTCAGCCGGTAGCGCACCGCCCCGCAGAAACACCCCCCCTCCATCTAATCCAGGTCCTTGCAGGCGCGATACAGGTCTTTCCAGCCCTCGCGCTCCTTCACCACCGTCTCCAAATACTCGCGCCAGGCCACCTGATCCTGAATCGGATCCTTGACGATCGCCCCCACCAATCCGGCCGCCACGTCCGCCATGGTCACCTCTCCGTCCCCAAAGTGAGCGGCCAGAGCCCGCCCTTGATTCATCACCGAAATCGCCTCGGCCGTGCTCAAAGAACCGGTGGGACTCTTGAGTTTGGTCTTGCCGTCCGCCGTCAGTCCCGAGCGCAGCTCGCGAAAGACCGTGACCACCCGCTGGATTTCGGCCAGGGCCGGCAATTGTCCCGGCAGCTCGAGAGCCTTGCCCAGACTCTCCACTCGCTGGGAAACGATGTCCACTTCCTCTTCCAGAGTCGCCGGAACGGGCAGGACGACCGTGTTGAAGCGGCGCTTCAAAGCGCTGGATAGCTCGTTGACGCCGCGATCTCGGTCATTGGCGGTGGCGATCAAATTGAAGCCGCGCACCGCCTGCACCTGGGAATTCAGCTCCGGCACCGGCAGCGTCTTTTCCGAGAGAATCGTGATCAACGAATCCTGGACGTCGGCCGGCACGCGCGTCAACTCTTCCAAACGGGCCGTCTTGCCTTCGCGCATGGCCACCAGAATGGGACTGGCCACCAGCGCTTCAAAACTGGGCCCTTCGGCCAGCAGTCGCGCGTAGTTCCAACCGTAGCGGATCGATTCTTCACTGGTGCCGGCCGTGCCCTGCACCAGCAAGGTGGAGTCCCCGCTGATGGCCGCCGCCAGATGCTCGGAAACCCAGGTCTTGGCTGTGCCCGGCACTCCCAGCAGCAGCAGAGCCCGATCGGTGGCCAGGGTGGCCACGGCGATCTCGATGGCTCGTGCGCTGCCGATGTATTTGGGCGTGATGACGACTTCACCGGCGCTTCCGCCCAGCAAATAGGTGCGCACCGCCCAGGGCGACAAACGCCAGCCGGCCGGCCGCGGCTTGTCGTCTGCCGCCTCCAGCGCCCGCAATTCCGCCGCAAACTGTTGCTCGGCCGTCTCTCGTAAAACGCTCATGCCATCTCCTCGTGCATCCGCCGCCGAAAGGAATGCAGCTCCAGCATCTTTTCCACCGCGGAATTCCAATATCTCCAGTGCGGGCTTCCCTCGGGCCAACCCTGCTCCAAGGACAACTTCACGGAAAATCCGTGAGCCAGGGAGCGCAGGGCCTTGGCCGTATCCCAGTCATGGCGTCCCTGCGTCAAAATCTGCAGCTCGCGCCAGACCTTGGCCGCCAGTGCCGGGCTGAAAGGTCGGTGCAGACCATACCATTCCCAGGCCGGCGGCCCGCTCAGCAGCAGCGTTTCGCGATCTTCCCAGGAAAGCAGCCGAAACAGCTCCTCTTCTTGGGAGCCGGCTCGCAGCAAACCCAGCGCCCAGTCCTGCCGTTGCTGCGCCAGCGTCGCCCGGCTGAAGCCCTGCATCAAGGCGTCCCGCCACTCCCCGCGGGGGACCTGAAAGGCCCCCAGCGGAGCCAGAGCGGCCAGTTGCGCCAGCCAGCCTGCCTTCTCGCCCAGACCCCAAAAGGTCAACTCGAATCCTGGGGAGGCGGCCGGGGGCTGATCGCGGGCCAGGGTTTCCAGCCACTCGATCACCAGCGGATGATCGGCAAAGCGCCACAATCCCTGGGCGGCGACCGTGCGCACTTTCTTGCTGCGGTCGCTCAGCCCCAGCTCCAGGGCCTCCCGCTCTTTCAGGGAAGCCAGCAGCAGGGCGCGGGTTTCGGCGTTCTCTTGCTTCCAGACCGCGCGCAGCAGCTCCAGGGCCGGCTCCGGCTCCTGTGCGGCTAACCATTCGGCGCGCTGGCGAGGGGTGCCGGTTTCCCAGACCTCGGCCGCACTGGAGGCCGAGAGAAGATCGTGCCACTCCGGATTTTGCTGCATCAGCCAGAGTCCGCGCGGCCCGATGGCCTGCAGAAACCGTGGTCCCTGACCCCATTGCATGGCCGCCGGCAAGAGAGCCGGATGAATCCGGCGCTCTCCGCACAGTTCCAGCCACTCGGGTAGAGAGTCAAACTGCTCACCGCTGAGAATCTCGCTCAGGGTCCCGCGCGGAGCCAGCGGCCTTCGGTCCTCTACCAAATCTTGCTCTGGCAGGTCCACCTCGTCCAACTCCCGCCCGGCCAGCCCCGACAGCGTGCGCATGGCCAGCTGATCCAGCAAGCCCTCGAAAGGCCGCCGCTGCGTGCCCGACATCAGCACCGGCATCAACTCATCCACTGAGCACCTCACAGCCCCACTCGCTCCATGCGGTCATCGGTCGCAACCGCTCCCCGTTCCACTCTCCAAAGACGGTGACCGGCTGCCCGCCGCTCAAGGCCAGCAGCTGCCAGACTCGCTCGAACGGCTGGCGATAGGGGAGCAGGCGCCCGTCCACCACCAGTCCCCGGGTCGCGGGCCGGGCCCCGCCCAGCACGATGGGAAACTCCTCGATCCAGGGATGGACGCTCAAGGCTCGGGCAAAATCATCCTGCAGCGAGCCGCCGGCCGGCACCACCGTGCCGGGCTCGAGCACCGCGTCGCGTAACAAAGCTCGCTGCCCGTCCGCATAAAAACAAGCGGTGGCGCGAACTTGCAGACCCACCCCCAGAGTGCGCGGCAGCGGCCGACCGGTGGGAGCGAAGTCCAGGATCAGCGCCTGTCGCCCCGATTCCCGTCCCTGCAGCCAGGTGCGCTGCACCTCCAGATGGTCCTGATCATACTGGCGCTGACCCAGCACGGTCCACAGGTCGCTGACCCCGGGCTGACTCAGAATCTCTTCCTGACTCTGATTCCAGCCCAATCGACTGCGAATTTCGCCTTCCAGGTCTCCGGGCCGTCGCGCTCCCTCCAGCAGCAGGTGCAGCCTCCCCAGATGCAGGGCCAAGGCGTCGGGCTGACCGAGGAGCTCGGGGATACGCCGCAACTGTCGGGCCAATCCGGGGGCCTGCAGGTCCACCAGACGGGCCGCCGCCGTTTGCCAGTGCCCTTCTGGCCAGCTTGCGGCCGAGGCCAGTCCCGCCCGCAACAGGTCCCGCAGCCAGCCGCGGGCAAACTCCAGCCCTTCTTGCACGCGGGCCTCGCGTGCTTCCAGCCGCTTCTGAGCGGCCGCTTCATCCGGCGGCCCGGCCGGTTCCGCCTTGCGAGCGGCTCGCTGATCCCGCCCGGCCAGCCACTCGCTCACCCATCCCGGCGGCTCTCCTTCGGCCAACGCGCCAGGGCGGGCCGCCCACAGCAGCATCAAGCCCAGGCCGTGCTTGCAGGGAAACTTGCGGCTCGGACAGGTGCAGCGAAAAGCGGGTTCGCTCAAATCCACCTGGGCTTGATAGGGCAACTTGCCGCTGCCCTGACACAAGCCCCAAAGAGCCCGCTCGTTGCGGCCCAGCAGCGACCACTTGCGCGCATCGGCCACCGAGCGGCCCGTTTTCAGGGCCGCCGCGTCCGGCGCCAACGCTTCCACCTGCTGCAAAGACCACATCGTCTAGGGTTTGGGAATCTGCAGCGAGTCGAGTGGAAAGTCCACATAGTTGTCGGGCCACTTCTGGGGGGCGCCGTCGTGAACCGTCTCCCCACCGGGCCCCTGGAAGAACAGGTAAGGATCTCCCCCAATCATGATGGGATTGCCATGCTGGTCATACTGAGGAACGTCGACCCCGTTTTCGTTCGGCATGTAGAGTTGATGGCGATAGCCGATGTAGTTGGGGCAGTCGAAGGCGAGTTGACTGAGGCGTTCCAGCGCGATGACCGCGCCGGCATCGGCCGAGAAGTAGAGCAACGGTGCGGTCCAGCGAAAGTAGCTTTTACAGCGACTTTGAACGGTGCTGCCCCCTCCTTTGTTGTCGGCCAGGCGCCCTCGGATTTGCGAGCGATCGTAGGCGTGCAGGCTCACCGGGTTGTTGAAGAAACCGCCGATCTCGGTCGATGCGTTGTCGGAATTGACCCAGGAGTATTTCTCCATGCGAAAGCCTAGAGAGGCGTCGCCGCGCGACGAGACGGTCATCGGGGTCTTCGGGCTCAACTGCGCGTCGCTAAAGACCAGATTGGCCGTGGCCTGGTCGCGGGACTCAAAGAGAAACGGGTTGTTCCAGGGTGGGGGAATGGGGTCGGAGCCATCCTCGGTGGCGGCCAGCGGATAGTAAACCGACCCGTTTTCCCAGCGCACCGTTCCCTGGGAAGTTCCGGCGTAGCTCCAGTCCATCAGGTTGGTCAAATTCCCCAGGTGGCGCACTTGAATCCCGCTGAACAGCGCGTCCACCGAGCCGCTGCCGCTGATGCGCGCGCGGAACAAACTGCCGGTCAGGCCGCTGTCGGGGCTGGCCTTCTCGGTGACCAGGTTGAGACGTCCGGCCGAGCACAGGACCTGATAAGGATCGCGCTGCTGCAGGAAGGTGAAGCCGTTCAAGGTGACCGAGGATTCGGCCGTGGCCAGGTCGTTCTCGATCGACAAGCCGGGCTGGGCGGTGGAATCCGGAACCGGTTGGATCTTCAGATTGCTGAGCACGGTGGAGCCCAGAGAATTGTGGATGGTCATGGCGTTGCTGGTGAGTTGTGCGGCAGCGCCGTTGAGGAAGACATCGGTGACCTGCGTGTTGGCCGGTTGCTCCAGCAAGATTCCTTCGTTGGGGCAGTCGGTGATCTCCAGGTTTTTCAGGACCAGGGGCAGGGTCTGGGCGGTTCCCGGACTGTTGCCCTGGGCCACGATGTTGCCGCGCAGCCTGACGTTCTGCAGCCCACAGTCGATGGTGGCCATGTTCAGGGTGGCCGCGATGGTGGGGCGCGCGTCCCCCGAGCCCACTCCCAGAATGGCCTGCCCTTCCACCAGCCGGAAGGAGGGGGCCTCGGTTCCGTAGTCAGTGCCGTTGCCCGACCGCAGGATGATCTGGGCGGGACTGGAGCCGGCCAACTGCAGGGCTGCGCTCAAAGTCTGGAAAGGTCGGGCCGAACTTCCGTCGCCGCCGGCGGCCACCTGGTTGTCCACATAGAGGCTGGGCACGGCCGTGGCCGTCACCGTTCCTTGGCTGCTGCCGCTGCCGTTCTGGACGGTGTAGTGGAAGACGTCGCGGAAAGTCTGCTGTCCGGCCGGGGGAGTGTAGGTCAAGACTCCCGCCGGCGTGATGCTGACCGTGCCGCCGGCCGAACCGACGGAATCAAAGCTCACCACCCGACCGCCCCGGCTCAAGTCATTGGCCAGCAAGTTTTCGGTCCGGGTCAGCTCCGGGTGAATCCAGACAAAGTCCTGGGTGGCCACTGGCGCCCGCGCGACGTAGGGCGTCTCGTCCAGGGGCGTCTCGGCCAAATCACCCGTCGGCCCCCCCGAAGACAAAGAATTGGAGTCAGAGCCGCAACCGGCGACGAAAAGCGCGGCCGAAAGCCAGAGAGCGCGGGTGTTTTTCATCGAGGCGAGTTTCCGAATGGGCAAGAAGTCCTCCTGTTCTGGCCGTAGCCTGGCACGAACTTCTTAGCCAAAGCTTAAATCTGTCAGGAAATAAAAAAAGCCGCTCTCAAAGGAGCGGCCTTGCACAACCACCAGGCCCTACGAAAGCCTTGGAAGCAGGCCGGTGAACTCCCTTCATACCCGGCCAGGGCCTCTCTCCCTCTTAATAAAGTGTAAACTGTTTACAGAGACCTCCCGAGAATAAGGCTCGATTAAGCCACCCCCCTTACTCTCGGGGTATGGCAATCGGAGCACTCAACCCAGTCACCACCACCCAGCAGGCCGCGCCCGCGGCCCCGGCCAAGAAAACGCCGGCCCAGTTCGCCGCGGCCAAAGCCGACAAAGTCCTCGGCCCCCAGGTCAGCCCGGAAGCGGCCGGCAAGGCCATGGGCGCGCCCGGCCCGGTGGGCAGCGACGCCCTCCGCCAGAAGCTGGAGAAGGCCGGCATGGAAAACGTCTCGCAGCCGCCCAGCGAAGCCGACCTGCGCACCTATTACGCCCAGCACGCCGAGCACCACGAACTGATTTCCCAGGGCAAGTTCTCCGACGCCGCCGCCCAGTATCGCGCCGACGCCCAGAAGTTAGGCGACGGCGACCCGCGCCGCGGCGAACTGTTCGCCACCGCCAACCAGCTCGACTACACCGCCAAACTCGGCGAAAAAGCCAGCTTCCCGCCCACCCAGGAGCAGCTCAAGGCCCACTTCCAGGGCCTCAAAAAGTCCGACAACAAGACCGTCACCAAAGACTTCGAGCAGTACACCAGCGCTTTCTACAGCCACATCAACTCCGACGCCCAGGGCAGCAAGACCGGTGACCTGACCTACACCCCCCACAACGTCAAGTCGGGCAAAACCACCTACACCGGCATCGACACCCCCACCGGCTTCAGCGACGTCACCGACCGCCGCCAGCTCAACTCCTCGGGTCAGCGCCTCATCGACTGCGAAGGCTACGCCATGCTCGGCAACCAGTTGCTGGGCGAAGCCGGCTTCAAGCAGCCGGCCGAAGGTGGCTTTCACGTGGTCAGCGCCAACGGCGTCCAGGGCGGTCACGCCATGGTGGAAATGCAGCGCAACGGCGAAAGCGTCTTCGTCTCCAACAACCACGCCTACAACAGCCCCAGCAAAGCCTACGGCGACTTCCTGGGCGCCCTTCGTCAGCGCGGCTCCTCGGTGGGCATCGCCGACCTGCGCGACTACTACGGCCGCACCGAAGATGCCGCCATCATCGCCCGCGAAACCAAAGACAAGAGCCACCAGACCGAGTTCCGCACCCAGTAATTTCCGCGAAATTTCCGGGCTTCGGCCTAAACTGGCCCGGCATGCAAGTGTCCAACTGGAAAAATCAGTCGCCGCTCCCTCAGCGCCCGGCCGCCCGGCCCGCCGCTCCACCCCCGCGCGATCATTTCCAGCCAACGGAAAGAACGGGTGTTTCCCTCATTCCGCGAATGCTGGTGGCCACCGTGGCCGTGCTGGCCGCCGGCCAGGGAATGGCCCAGACCCAGGCCCAAAGCCAGCTGATCGCCGGGGTCGAGCAAATGCGCTCCGGCCAGGTCCCGACTCCCACCTACCTGGGCGGCAGCCATTCGGACTGGAAAGACTCCAACGACCACTGCTATTCCATTTACTTCCGCGTGGCCATTCGCCAGGGACTGATCAGCGAAGCGGCGGCCGAAGACCTCATGGCCCGCATGCACGGCGACGGACCCGACGCCTTCCGCCAGAACCTCTTTCCCCACGGCTACCAGCGCATCGCCCTGCAGGGCACGCAGGTCCTCAGCGGCGCCATCCCCGCCGGCCAGCTCGTGTCTATGGACGGCAGCGACCACGTCATGCTCAGCACCGGCCGTCTCACCGAAAGCGGCGAGCACGAAGTCTACTCCTTCAAAGGCGGCGGCATCGAAACCCCGGTCTGGGGCGACTCGGTCGGCTACGACCCCGGCGCCAAAATCCACAAAACCACCATCGAAAACGAACTGCGCGCCCTGCAACTCGATGACCAACCCATCGACAAGATCGTCCTCACCACCGGCCGCTCGGCCCTCGAAGGCCCAAGATCCTGAAATTCCCTCCCGCCAGCAAGTAACCACCGCCTGGAAGAGAAGCACTGGACCATGAGGATCCTCTCCGTCCATCTGCAGAACTATCGCTGCCACGCCAACCTGCAGATCAATTTCCAGCCACACTTCAATGTGTTGGTCGGCATCAACGGCCTCGGAAAAACCTCGATCCTGTTGGCTCTCCGTGATGTTCTCGATGTCGCGCTGGTCGGACCAAAGCAATATTCCAACCATCAGGCTATTCGGATGGTGAGCAAATCAGGCAATGGGAGACACTGGTCCGAACTTAATACTCCCTTAAAAGTGCGGGCCGAGGCCTTATGGGATGACCTTCAGATCTCGTATTCCGTCGAAGACCCTGGAAATGACGAGTTCTCCAGCTCG
>JAFKGI010000050.1 GCA_017307785.1 Vulcanimicrobiota bacterium
GGTTCAGTTGGCAACCAGAGACTTTTATCTAGTATTAAACGTCCCACCGATCGCGCCGGCCGAAGAGATTCGTAAGGCTTATCGGAACCTTTCTAAAAAGTATCACCCTGACGTTTATCAGGGCGATAAAAACGTGGCCGAAGACAAGATGAAAGCGCTTGTAGAGGCGTTCAATAACTTGCGCGACAACAACAAGCGCACGGCCTACGACAAGCAGCCTCAGTTCCAGGTTCGCAAGTTCTCCAAGACGCGCAAACCACCGGACAAGAAAGCCTTCACGGAAAAAAGCAAGAAACCAAAGGAAAGCTTCCTGAAGAAACTGCTGGCTCCGTTCATGAAGAAGCCGGAAGCAGGTGCGGTGGGACCGGATCCCCGCCAGGCAGACGTGCACTTCACCCTGGGCCTCTCCATGTCCGACAACGAGTCTTTCCTCGACCAGGCCAAAAAAGAATTTGGCCTGTCGGTCAAGTTCGATCCCAAACACAAGGAAGCCGCCTACAATCTGGCGCTGATGTCCTACAAGCTGGGCCAGTGGGATGACGCTCGCGTCGCTTTCCAGAGCTTCCTCAAGATTGCGCCGGAGGACGCGGCCGCCAAGAAAATGATCCAGCTGCTGCACAACGTCAGCGACTAAGCTGATATGCCGCAGAGACAAAAGGGAGCGCCACCAGCGCTCCCTTTTTACTTTAAACTACGTTGCGGTAGAGCAGGTCGTCCTCGGGGCGCAAGCCTTGTTCGAGTTGAAGGTTCACCTTGTCCACCCAATCGCGCACGGGCGCGCTCAAGCCCGCCACCTCCAGACTGAAGATGGAAGCAGCGGCTGCCTCGTTCAGGTCATCGGCATCGATGAGATAGCGGACGCGAGCGATGTGAGCCGGCCCGTAGGCCGCCTGGATGTCGATCAGACTGTTGAGCGCCCGCAGGGCCAGCTCCAACTTGTCCAGGCGCTTGTAGCAAACGGCCAACTCCATCCAGACTTCGGCATGCTGACTTTCGTTGCGCAGGAGTTTCTGCAACTGCACCACGGCCAGAGAATCTTTGCCGGTTTTGGAGTAGGCCCGGGCCAAACTGACCACCAGGCGCCAATCGTCCGGATTGGCCTTCTGCAACTCGCGATAAAAATCGACCAGACCCCGGCCCTGATCGGGGGCCATCAACAGGCTATCGACCAGCTCCACAACCTTCGGTTCAAACGGGTCGTTCTTGAGATGTTCGCGAAATAGCGCAAGCGCGCCCTCAACATTTCCCTGAAGGATCAATTGATTCGCCTGTGTGGCAACCTCCGCGGACTCGGTCATGGGGCGACCCTGTTCGGTAGAAAGAGAATCGCTTCCTGGTTTGCCTAACAAAGAATCACCACCCCCCTTGTAGAATTACCAAGAAATGCTCAGTCTACTGCGCAAACCTTCTGAATGGCCGGTCCGAAGCCAGGATGGTCGCCTGGCGATCCGGCCTCTGCGGAGCTACGATCTGGACGAGATCGCTGGCTGGCTGGAAGACCCGCAAATCCTGCGGCTTGCCTTCGGAACCGAACAGGACGACCAGACTGTCCTGAAACTGGGCAAAATCTACCTGTCCGAGATGGACGCGGCCCGCGGCAGCATGCTCGGCATCTGCGACCCGATGGAAAGACTGCTGGGGTTCATTCGCTTCGCATTTTTCCAGGGCGACGGGGGTCGCAACGCGCGAATCGGCATTCTGCTGGGCAAGAAAGAGAACTGGAATCAGGGCCTGGGGACGGCCGCCGTACAACTGACTCTGTACTTCCTTTTCGAACGAAAGGGAGTACGCCGGATCGAACTCGACACGGCCGAGTTCAACGCCCGGGCCCAACGCTGCTTCCGCAAGTGCGGCTTTGAAATCATTCCTCGGGATCGCCGTCAGCCCTGGATGGAGTCGAGCGACCCCACACCCAAAGTGTGGATGGAGCTCACCCGCACTCGCTGGCGCCAGCTCTAGCGACCGGCCAGAACGTTGGGGCGAATCGTGTAAAGCGTTTCCAGATCGGGCTTCATGGTGGCCACTTCGGCTGTATCGGCCTCGATAGGCGATTCCGACCAGTGATAGGCGATCAGCAACTGCCCCTCACTCACACTGGCGGTCCACTCCACCCGGTGAGACTCCCACTGAAAGCGACCGGCGCCCACTCCGTCCCCGGGAACGGTAGAACTGCCGGCCATCGCTTCCATGCCGACCGCAAAGAGCGTTCCCTGATCGTCATGGGAAAGCGCCACGTCGCGGCCGGAGGCCACGCCGCTACAGGCAAAGTCGACCCAAAGGGCGGAGGGCGTCCAACCGGACTGAATGCTGTTCCACAGCGAATTCCACTGACTCTCGCGTAGCTCCACCGGGAGAGCCGCGCCCACCCAATGTTCAGCCCCGTTGGTCAGGCGCCCGTGATTGGCCAGCACGGCGTCGGCCACTTCCTTGCGCAGGCAACCCATCACCGGAGCCGAGGGCAGATGCTTCCAGACCTGTTCCAGGCTCAGCATCTTTTTGCTGGTGGGCAAGTTGAGCGCCTGGGTGAAGTGAATCATGACTTCGCCGCGCTGCTGCGCCGGCCACATTCGGGACTCCACCGCGCGCACTCGGGGGGAGAGGTGAATTCCAGCCGGCAACGAGGCGGCCAGACGTTTGGCCTCAACCAGCATCCACACCGGAGCGTCGCCCCGATAGCCGAATTTCTTAGGGTCTTCCTGGACTGGGGCCGACGCCTGAGCCAGCATTCCCTCCAGAGAAGAGTAGCTCCAGCCTGGACCCTTCAGCTCGAATTCCGGAGTCGAGTCGGCGTAGAAACCGGCGACGTTGCAGTTTTCTTCCTGCGCATGCAGCTCAGGATTCGCCAGCAGGTCCACCGGCGCCCCCAGCAGCGACGGAATCCAGGACTCCTGGCCGGGCGCGACGCGCTGGACCACTTCCGGCATGTGCTGCGGAAGCAAGGTCAGCGGGGGTCTCGAGTGAGCCCAGGCCAGACTGCTGCCCCAGTAGACGCAGCCGGAGGCCATCGCAGCCACTCCGGCCAGCCAGGCGCGCCGGCGTAGTTTTCTAAATTTCTTGCTAGACAAAAACATATTTCGATCACTCCGGATGAATTTCTTTCAATTCTCCGATTTCACATAGATCCTCCCCTAAATGTGAAGAATGTGTAAGCTTAAGGGTTTGCGCGTCATCAGGATTCCCTAATATAGGCCCGCAACCGCGTAGCCACGGGCTTGCTTCCGATATTGAAGCTTTCTCACGCTCTAGAAGCGGATGAAATCTAGACCGGGGTCGCTTCAGGAGATCTTGGACGCTGCAAGTTGACCCGAAAAGCGCCCCTAGCGCCGCGGTCCAAGGATCTCGCGGCCGGGCGATCGGTATGCTAAGCTAGATATCAGGTATTTCAGATACACCAGGGGGAAAGTGGAGTCACCAATCGTCACCTTCAACCAGCTGGGTCACCTGCTGCAAGAGATTCGCAGTCAGAGGGGACTGACCCAGCGTCAGCTTGGGCAACGGGCCGGCTTTGCTCAGAGCGCCATTTCGGCCCTGGAGTCCAATCCAGGCTCGGCCAAGCTGGAAAGAATCTTTCAGCTGCTGGCCGCTCTCGACCTGGAATTAGTCCTGCGGGAGCGCAAGAACCACGTCGGCGAGCACGAGTGGTAGGGTGAAACTCCAGTGCTGCATGAACGAGGTCCCGGTTGGCGTCTGGCAGTTTGGTCAGCGTTCCCTGGATCAGTTTACCTACGATCCCAACTGGTTGCAGGCCCGCCATAAGCGCCCCCTCTCGCTCTCCATGCCGACCCGATCCCGCCCTTACCGCGGCCAGGTAGTCAGTTCTTTTTTCGACAATCTTTTGCCCGAACTGCCGGCTCTCCGCGATCGATTGGCGGATCGCCTCAACACCGGCTCCAGTCCTGGGGATCTGCTCAGCGAACTGGGTCGTGACTGCGCCGGGGCGGTGCAACTCTTTCCTGAGGGAATGGTACGCACCGAGGAACCTCGTGTCTCCGGTGTCCCCCTCAAGGCCAGCTACCTGGAGCGATTTCTCAAGGTGGTGCCGCGCAGCCCTATTCTCCGCTGTCTGCGCCAGCATTTTCGCGTGGCTCTGGCAGGGACCAGCGAGAAAACGGCTCTGCTCTACTATCAGGACCAGTGGCGCTTTCCGACCCACTCGACGGCCACCACTCACATCTTCAAGCTGGGCCCGAGTACCGAAAATGAATGGCTCTGCCACTTGATTCTGAGGGCCTATGGGGTGGCTTGCGCACGCGCCAAACTGGTTCCGGTGGGCGACATGCTGGCCCTGGCGGTGGAGCGCTTTGATCGTCGCTGGTGCGCTCAGGGTATGCGGCTGTTGCGAGTGCCGGTGGAAGATGTCTGCCAGGCTCTGGGCATCGCCGCCGAACGCAAATACGAGGTAACCATCAAGCAAGTGCTGGACTTGCTGTTGGGCTCTTCCCAGGGTCAGCGCGACCGAGAAGAATTCTTGCGCCGCCAGATCCTCTTCTGGATGTTAGGGGCCTGCGACGGCCATGCCAAGAACTTCAGCCTCTTCCTGGAAGCCCACGGCCGTTTTCATCTGGCCCCTTGCTATGACGTCGTCTCGCACTATCCGGATCCGGGTAAAATGGCCATGGCGGTGGGCGGCGAGCACGAGTGGGCGCGCATCGATCGCAAACACTGGTTGGCCACCGCTCGCCAGTGCCGCTTGCAAAACCAACTTCCCGGCATTGTGCGCCAGTTGGTGGATCGGACTCCCGAGGCGATCGCGACGGTACGAGCACAGTTGCCTCCCAACTTTCCCGCGGAACCGATTTTAGAGCGACTGCAGGCGGCGGCCGCGAGACTTTCCCATTAATCAAACAGAATTTCGCACCCAGCGTAGAACAGCCCCTGCATGCGCCTTCTGCATACCTCCGATTGGCATCTGGGGAGAAGTCTGTTGGGCCTCCCGCTGCTGGAGGACCAGGCCGCTTTTTGTGAGCAACTGATCGAACTGACCCACGACTTCCATCCCGACCTGGTGGTGATCTTAGGCGACTTGTTCGAACGGTCCACCCCCAGCGAGGAAGCCCTGCACTTGCTCGACCACGTGCTGCAGCGATTGCTGCTCGAATGCAAAGTGAGGGTCATCCTCGCTCCCGGTCAGCACGACGGAGTCAACCGTCTCAACTTCGGCTCCTGGTTGTTCGAGAGGCGCCAACTGCAGCTGGTCAGCAACCTCGAGCAGGCCCTCTCCCCCATTCTGATCGAGGACGCCGACGGCCCGGTTCACATCAACGTCGTTCCCTTTTTGAAGGCAGCTGAAGTCGACCAGCATTTTCGCACCCAGCAGGTGCCCACCCATGGCCAGGCGGGCAACGTGATCATGGAGCATCTAACCCGGTTTCGCCGTTTGCGCAGACGAGCTGTGCGAGGCGTGGTGGCCGGCTATCTCTGGGTGGAGGGCGGTCAACGCTGCGGCGAAGAGCGGCCCTTTGAGGGAGCCGAAGACTCGACCGTCCCCTTGAGCGCTTTTGAAGGCATCAACTATGGCGCCCTCGGCTACCTCCACGACTATCAGCAACTGGGCAATCTTTGCTACAGCGGCAGCCCCTTTGCCTTTCGTTTTGAAGACACGCCCCAGGCACGAGGCGTGGTCAAGATGGAGATGGACGCCCAGGGCAATTGCCAGAGCGAACTGGTCCCCTTTCATCCGAAGCGCCACTTCTACCGGTTCAGCGGCAGCTTGGAACGCTTGCTGCTCGGTCCAACCTTCTCTCTGGACCCGAACGATCTGGTGGTGCTGGAGCTGAGCCAGGACAGCGACCTGCTTTCGGCCGACTTGATCCAGCGCTTGCGCGGACTCTATCCGAACGTCTGGCGCATTGAACGCCCCGAGATTCGCCGCAGCTTTCAGGCCCGCCCCAACCAGGATCCGCTGGCCAACTTTGAGCAGTTCTACGCGCAGGCGGCCGGCGAACGGCTCGATCACGATTCTCGCCAACTGTTGCGCGAGCTGTTTTCTGAGGTCGAAGCTTGAAGCCGCTGCGTCTGGCCTTGCAGGCCTTTGGACCCTTCTGGAACCGGGTAGAGGTCGACTTTCGTCCGGCTCATTCGCAAGGGCTTTTCCTGATTCACGGCCCGGTGGGTTCCGGAAAAACCACCCTGCTGGACGGCATCTGTTATGCCCTTTACGGCGTTTCCTCGGGGGGGGAGCGTTCCCCCGAACAACTGCGCAGCGACCTGGCGCCCGACTCTACCGACACTTTGGTCGAGTTTGATTTCCAGGCCGATGGAGCGGCCTGGAGCGTGCAGCGAGGCACTCGGGAAGCTTGCTTGTTGCAGAGCGGCCAGACGGTGGTGCGGGGCAATCAGGAAGTCAGCGAGCGGGTCCAGCGCCTGATAGGCCTGGATGCCTTTCAATTTTGCCGTTCGGTGCTGCTACCCCAGGGTCAATTTCGCCAGTTTCTGCTGGCCCAGGCCGGAGAGCGCGAACAGATCCTGGCAGCCCTTTTTCACACCCATTCCCCTCGACTCTATCAGGAGGCGTTGGCCCAGGCCCTGAGCCAGGCCGAGGAAGAGCTGAGCGCGGCCTGGCGCCGTCGCGAGAGCCTGAGCGGGGTACATCAACAGGCTCGAACCCAGGAAGACACCCTGCGCGCCCTGACCCGTCAGCTGGAGCGCTGGAAAGAACAAAGCGCGCGCATGCAGGAAGACCGAGAGCGGGCCGCCGTGGTGGGAGAGCGTTCGCGCGAACGCCAGAGGCTGCAAAAAGACCTGAACTCGCTGCGAGAGCGCGACGGCGACTTGCAAGAGTTGCGCGAGCAGGCCAAACGCTTTCAGGGGGCCCTCAAGGTCGCTCCCCAGGTCGAGCAGTGGCAGCAGGCCAAAAAAGATGAGGCCAGCGCTCAGGAAAACTTCCGTCAGGCCCAACAAGAGCTGGAAGAGCGCATGCGCGATTTGATTCCGCCCGCGGACACGGCCAATCAGCTGGAAGCCGACCAACTGGAACGAGAAAAGCTACAACAGCGTCTGCACGACCTGGCCCGTTTTGAAGCGGAGAACAAGCGTCTGAGTCAGGCCGAGGAGCGATTGCAGCGCTGCCGCGAGACCTGGAACCAGATGGAAGAAGAGGGTCAGGTGATGACCCGCGAGCTGGAGGTCGCCGAGCGCCGCCTGGAAGAGGTGGTGCGCTTTGGCGAGGAGGAGGAAGACCTCAAGCGTCAGCTGGTGCTTCGTCAGAAACAGCTGGAGGCTCTGCGCGAGAACCACAAGCTGGTGCGCCAACAAGAAGAGCTGCAGATCGGAATCGAGCGCAGCCATCAGACGCTGATCAAAATCGGCGAGCGGCGCAACCGCACTTTGACTCAGATCGACCTGCTCGAGCGCGACTTGCACGAGCGCCAGCGCCAGCTGGAGCTGCACTGGTCGCACGCGCTGGCCGGCCAGCTAAGACCCGGCAAGCCTTGCCCGGTGTGCGGGGCCGAAGACCATCCTCAACCGGCCTCGCCCGGCGGTAGTCCAGCGCAGCTGAGCCTGGAGCAGTTGCGCAAGCAGGTCGACGCAGCCTGGAAACAGGCCGAGAAGATCGAACAGGAGGAGCAAGAGCAGCAGATCACCCTGGTCCGCCTGGAAGAACGCCTGGAAATGGCTACGGAACGAGCCCGCGACCTGCCTGAAACCAGCACCGCCGAGGTCCAGGAAATCACCGCCTCGCTGCGTGAGTTGGAACGCGATCTACAGCGCATGCAGGCCTATCGCGAACATCAGGACCGGGACCAGCGGCGCGTGAAGAAGCTGCGGCGCAAAATGGAGGGCTGGCAAGAAGCCCGACTGCAGGCCCAGCAGGCCCTGGCCCAGGCGGAAACCATCGTGCAGGAGCGCCGAGCGCTGGTGCCGGACGATTTCAAGGCCGAAGGAGCGCTGGCGGTCGAACGCGCGCGCCTGCAAAAGATCCTGGAACCGGTGCTGCGCAGCATCGAACAGAATCGCTTGCAAATTGGGGCCGATACCCATCTTTACGCTTCCTTCACGGCCGCCGCCGAGGCCGCTAAGAAAAGCATCGAGCTGAGCAAGGAGCGCACCCGCCTGGCCTGGGAGCTGGTGCAGGCCCGCTTGGAGCTCCACGGCTTCGCCAGCCTGGAAGAGTGGCGGCCCATTTATCAATTGGCCGAGCACGACCTGGAGACGATCCTGGGAGAGATCTCCGGACATCAGCATTCCCTGGAAAAGCTCGAGGAAGAATCCGAGCGGGCGGAAGCCCTTTATCACGAGAGTCTCGAAGACTGGCGCGAGCTGGAACTCGATCCGGAGAGCCTGGAACAGCATCTGCAGGGCGGCTATGCCGGCGTGGCTCAAGCCCAGGAAGAGCTCCGTCAGCTGCAGCGCCAGCTCCAGGACTACGAACGCAGTTTAGAGGAGATCCACACCCTCGAGCCTCGGTTGGCGCAACTGAGGCGTCTGGCCCGCACGGCGGCGGGGGAAAATGGCCTGGGGGTGACTTTCCAGCAGTGGGTGCTGGCCCAGCAGATGGAAAGCGTGCTGCAAGCCGCCAATTTACGCCTGAGCCAGATGACGCGTGGCCGTTTCACTCTGGAGGCCTCCAAGAACGCACTGGAACTGCTGGTACTCGACCATCTTTCCGGTCATTCCCGTGGGGTCACCACCCTGAGCGGCGGCGAGAGTTTCCTGGCCTCGCTGGCGCTGGCCCTGGGGCTTTCCGACAGCTTCCTCTCGGCCGGCAGCAACGCCGTGCTGGAAACGCTGTTCATCGACGAGGGATTCGGCTACCTGGACGAGGAGGGCCTGGACCAGGCCTTCTGGGCGCTGGAGCCGATCCGCAAGGACGGGCGCATCATCGGCGTGGTTTCCCATCTCGCCGAAGTGCGCCAGCGGATTCAGTCCCGCCTGGAAGTCCGCCCCAGTCCGAGCGGCAACCAGGTGGTCTGGCAATAACCCTCTAGAGCTCGACGGACTCTTCCAGCGAACCACGATTGCGGCGGCGCAGACGCTCCACCATGTCGGTGACGGCGCAACCATGTTCGGCGGAGAGCAGGCCCTGGGCCACCATTTCCACCGACTCTTCGCTGACGTTGCTTTCTTCCGAGTCGGTTTCCCGGGAGAGGATGGCGCGAGCGCGGTTCAGGTACTTGCTGAAGTCATAGACCTGGGCACCATCCTGGCGAGGACCGGCCGAACTGGCGGCCGGAATTTCCATGGAAGCTTCGTAGCTGGTGAAGGTCGGCTCGTTCTTGTGCTTGGCCGTCACCAACTGGAACTCGGTTTCCAGGGCCTCCAGGTAGAGACGCACGCGAGAAATATTCTGCAGCGCAATCTGGGCCGATTCCAGGGTGATGCCCTGGGGCGGTTCGTCGAAGAACCACCAGAGCGGTTTGCCGGTGATCTCGGCCAGACGCAGCAGCACCCAGACCGGCATCGGTTCTCGTCCGGAGATGTAGCCGCTCAATTGCTCGGCCGATTCGAGTCCCAACTGGCTGGCCAGTTGGCCGACGGAATGTCCGCAGTCCAACATGGCCGAATGTAGATGGGCTCGCATCCGCGCCAGCCGTTCGTCGAGACTCCGTGTCATGTAATAAAATACTCCTGAGCTTTAAATTTATTCAAGCTCAGCGATTTTCCACCGAACAGCTGGTCTACCTCTTCACCATTTCAAGAATTCTGGGGGACTCCGCTGACGGCCCGGGTCAAGGCCGCTCGATTTAGATAGACCTGGGTGAGCGCGTTGACGCGATTGGTCTGGGCGGTCAGCAGGGCCGACTGGGCGTCGATCACGTCCAGGAAAATGCCCAGACCGACTTTGTAGCGTCCATTGGTGAGTCGCAGAGTCTCGCGGGCATTCGCCTCCTCCGCGCTGGCCGAGGCCACCTGCTGTTCGGCGTTCTTCAAATTGAGGTAGGCCTGACCTACCTGAGAGAGCACCCGCTGCTTGGCGCCCTCCAAATCGGCCTTGGCCCGGTCGAGATTGGCCTTGGCTTCGGTGATGCGACCGTCCTGAAGACCGCCGTCCAGAACCTGAAAGTTGATGGACAGGTTGATGCCCAGCGTTTCGATGGCCGGCTGGGCGCGGTTCTGATAAGCGGCATTGAGGCCAATGGAGGGTGAACTGGTCGTATAGGCCGCATCCAGGGTCGACTGGGCCGAGTCCACCTGTTTCACGTACTGAATCAGCTCCGGGCGCTGGGCCAGAGCCATGTCAAAAAGCTGCTCGGTGGTCTGATAGGCCAGCAGAGGTTCTTCTTCGTCCCGCAGGCTGATGCGAGCGCGCGGGTCCAGGCCCAGGGCCAGGTTGAACTGCAACTGGTTGTTGCCGGAATTGGTCTGGGCCTGACTGAGCTGGAAAAGTGCCGCGGACAGGGCCGTCTCGGCCCGGGTCACATCGCTGGGCAATCCCAGACCGCCGCTGAAGCGAGCCCTCGCCTCGGCCACGTGTTCGCGGCGGTTGGCGATGTTGTCTTCTTGAACTTTGACCAGACGCTGGGTGGAAAGCAGGTTGAAGTAAGACTGCTTGACTTGCAGGGCCACATCCGACTGGGCCTGCTCGTAGGCGGCTTGATTGGCGTCGCGAAGGTGTTCCTGAGCCGCCGTGAGGTCTCGGGTGTGACCGAAATCGGTGAGCAGCTGCGAGAGAGTGGCGTTGTGGGTCCAGCCATTGTTGGAGAAAACGGCTCCAAAGCCACCGGCCACGTTCACCAGGGGTTGATTGGTGTAGGTGCTTTGCAGCAGAAGTTTAGGATTGAGGCCGGAAGCCTGCTGCTGCACGCGACCATCGGCCGCGCGAACCTGCGACTCCGACGCCTTCAGGCTGGACTGGAAGCGCATGGCCGTCTCGACGGCCTCTTTCAGCCCCATGGTGGTAGGCACCGATTCGGGCACAGCGATGGAGGGGAGCTCCACCGGCTTGGGCACTTCGGCCTGCTGGGTCTGGGGTGTGTAGGGGTCCGCCCAACTCGAAATCGGCAGCAAACCCAGGAGCAAAAGCCACTTTTTCATTTCTTCTTCTTCCAGAACCAATCCAACATTTCGTCAAGCAGTGAGAAGACGACCGGCACCACCACCAGGGTCAGCAGGGTCGAAGTGGTCAGGCCGCCGATGACGGCGATGGCCATCGACTTGCGCACTTCAGCGCCGGCTCCGATGCCGAGAGCGATGGGCAGCATACCGGCGATCATAGCTACGGTGGTCATAAGAATCGGACGCATACGCGCTTCTCCGGATTCGAAGATGGCGGCCATTCGCTCCATCCCCTGCGCTTTGGAGGTGAGCACGTACTCGACCAGCAGAATCGAGTTCTTGGTGGCCAGGCCCATCAGCATCACGATCCCGATCAAGGCATACATACCCATCGGTTCGCGAGTGACCAACAGCCCCATCACGGCGCCGCCGATGGAGAGCGGCAGGGCGACCATGATGGTCAGAGGATGAACGAACCCCGAGAAGAGCAGCACCATGACCGCGTAAATCATCAGCACGGCCGCCCCCATCGCTCCGGCGAATCCATTGAAGATGTCTTTTTGGATTTCCACGTCGCCGGCCGGGCTTTCGCTGACGCTCTTGGGGAGCTCTTTGAAGGCCTGGAGTTTGTGGATGTCGTTGAGGGCGTCTCCCAAAGCATAGCCGCGACGCATGGCCGCTTCGATGCTCACCTTGCGTTTGCGGTCGTAGCGGTCGATTTGCGACGGGCCCTGGCCCATTTCCAGGCTGGCCACCGAGGAGATGGGCAGCAGGCGGTTGCCTGAGGCCATCACCTTGAGGTTGCGGATAGTGGCCAGGTCGTCGCGGTAGCGCGGGTCGATCTGGACGCGAATGTTGATCTGACGGTCGCTCAGGTCGAACTTGGCCAGGTTTTGATCGTTGTCGCCCAAGGTGGCCACCAGGGCGGTGCGGGCGATGCTGCTGACCGAGACGCCTTGTTCAGCGGCCAGGTCGAAATTGGGTTTGACCAGGATTTCGGGGCGCTGCAGAGCGGCCGAGGTGTTGATGTCGTAAAGACCTTCCATCCCGCGCATGGCCACCAGCAGCTTCTGGGCCGTCTCGGTCAACTCGGGCCCGTTCTCACTGGAAAGCACCAGCGTCAGGCGTCCCGACAGTCCCACCGCGGCGCCAAAGGAGAGGCGCACACCCGGCACCTTTTGCAGCTCGGGAGCCACCTGTTCTTCGAACTGGCTCTGGCTGATCTTGCGATCCTTGCGAGGCACCAGCACGATGTAGAGGCTGGACTTGTTCACGGCACCTTGCGTGCCGCGGCCGCCGGGACCATTCTGCGAAGGCGTGCCCACCGAGGTAAAGACCTGCTTGACCTCTTTGTGACTGAGCAAGATGCGCGTCAACTCTTTGGAGACGGCGGTGGTGGTTTCAATATTGGCGCCGGGCGGCAGTTCGGCAGTGAGCACCGTCTCGCCACGATCCACGGTGCCGATCAGATTCTTGGGAATCATTCCGAACAAGGCCATACTGAAGACGAAGAAGGTGACGGCCAGAATCAGGGTCGGCACCCGGTAGGCCAGGGCCCAGCCTAAAATCTTGTCGTAGCCGGCGGTCAACCAGCTCTTCTTTTCCTCGTGGGGCGGGATGTCCACCATCCAGTAGGCGGCCATCATCGGCGTCAACAGACGAGCCACCACCAGCGAGAAGAACACGGCCACCGCCACCGTCAGTCCAAACTGCCGGAAAAACTGTCCGGGGATGCCACCCATGAAGGCCACCGGCACGAAGACCACGATGATGGAGGCGGTGGTGGCTACCACCGCCAGACCGATCTCGTCGGCCGCTTCCAAAGCCGCGTGGTAAGGGTCCTTGCCCATCTGGATGTGGCGCACGATGTTCTCGATTTCCACGATGGCGTCGTCCACCAGAATGCCGATGACCAGAGCCAGACCCAGCAACGACATATTGTTGAGCGTGAAGCCGACGGCTTTCATCACGAAGAAAGTGGGGATGACCGAGAGCGGCATGGCCAGCGCCGAGATGGCGGCGGCCCGCCAATCGCGCAAGAACCAGTAAATCACGATGACGGCCAGTCCGGCGCCCAGGCAGAGATGCTCAATGGACGCTTCATAGGACTCGAGCACGTAGGTGGCGTTGGTGCGCACCTTCTTGATGACGGTGCCGGCCGGTAGGGTGCTCTGCATCTTTTCCAATGCCTTGTCCACCCGGTTGGCCACGTCCACCAGATTGGAACCGGTGGCGCGCACCACCTGAAAAGCCACCACCGATTCGCCGTTGAGCAGAGCGCGCTGGCGGGGTTCGGAGAAACCGTTCTCGATGGTGCCCAGCTGATCCAGCTGCACCCAGCCTCCCCGCGGAGAGGCGATGCGGGTCTGGCCCAGCTTTTCCAGAGTGGGAGCCGAACCCAGAGTTCGAATCGACTCCTCCTGGCCCCCTACGGTGGAACGACCGCCGGGCATGTCGATGTTCAGCGCTCGCACCTGCAAGTTGACCGCGTCGGCGGTCACGCCGTATGCGTCCATCTTTTCCGGGTCGAGGTTGATGCGAATTTCCCGATCCACACCGCCGGAACGCTGCACCTGACCTACGCCGCGCACGGCCAGCAGGGAGCGCGAAATGGCATTGTCGATTTCCCAGGAGAGCTCGCTGAGACTGGCTCCCTTGCGGGCGATGGTGTAAGTGGCCAGCGGGCCGCCGATGAAATCGACACGGGTAATTTGCGGTTCGTTGATCTGACCGGGAAGCTGTTGGCGGATGCGCGACACGGCGTCGCGCACGTCGTTGACGGCCCGGTCGGTGTCGGTGCCCAGTTCGAACTCGACGGTGGTGGCGGAGAGCCCCTCATTGACCGCCGAGGTGATGTGCTTGACGCCGGAAATACCGCTGATGGAATCCTCCACCTTGCGAGTCACCTGCGTCTCCAACTCCGAGGGCGCCGCGCCGATCTGGGTGATGGATACGGAAACCAGGGGAAGGTCGATATTAGGATTCTCGTCGATGCCCAATCCGGCGAACGAAGCCAGACCGGCAATCGTGAGCACCAGGAAGAGAACCAGCGATGGAATCGGGTTCCGGATGGCCCAGGCCGAGATATTCATCTACTTTTCCTCGATCCGGACCTTGTCGCCGTCGGCTAGAAAGCGTGCCCCCGCCACCGCCACCGAATCGTTGACCTTGAGGCCCTCGGTGATTTCCACGCGCTGGTTGGTGCGCACGCCCGTCGTAACGCGGGTACGCACCGCGGTGGTGCCGTCCAATTTGAAGACGAAGTAGTCGCCGCCCTCGCCCAACACGGCTTCGGCGGGGATGGTCAGAGCACGATGGTCTCCCACGTCCACACGGGCTTCACCAAACATACCCGGACGCAGGCTGGAGCCCGAATCGAGTCGGATGCGAGCGGTTCCCAGGCGACTGCTGCTTTCCACTTCCGGAGAAATTTTCCAGATGCGGCCGCTGGTCTTTTTGCCACCGTAAGCAATCTGGGCGCGCATCCCGGTGCGCATCTTGAGCAGGTCGGCCTGCGGCATTTGGGCCTGAAGCTCCAGTTCACCGCGCCGGGCCAGGGTGAACATGGCCTTGCTGCTGCTGCTGATTTCTCCCAGATGGACGTCCCGTTTCAGAATCAGTCCGGCGTCAGGAGCCTTGATGACGGTCTGCTCCAGTTGAGCCTCGATCATGGCGATCATCCCCACGATCTCGTCGCTCGAGGCCCGTGCGATGTCGACATCTTCGGCACGTCCACCGGCCTGACCCAGAAGCATCCGCTGGCGCGCTTGTTCGGCGGCGTATTCGCCCGCCGTCAGTCTCTGCTTGGCGGCATTGAGCAACTGGCGATTCCGATCCACCTCGGCCTGACGATCGCTGGCCTCTTGTTGCGTCACGAAGCCTTCGTCGAGCACCTTGCTGTAACGGTCCGAGGTCTTTTGGGCGCTGGCCAGGTTCACTTCAGCCTGCTTCAAATTGGCCCGCTCCTGAGTGGCCTGAGCGCGCGCCTGCTCGTAGGCCGCCTTCAAACTCAGCAGATCCTGAGGCCGATTGGGCTGAACGGCCCGCGAAACCTGGGCCTGACTGGAACGCAGACGGGCCTGCGCTTGCAAGAGCTGGGCCTGCAGCAAGGAGCGATTGAGCACGGCCAGGGTCTGACCGGGGTATACGCGGTCGCCTTCCTCTACGTTGATCTGCTCGACCTTGAGGCCGTTAACCTCGGCTCCCACCGCCAGCGGATCCACGGCGGCCACGCTGCCGGTCGCCATCACCGTGTCGGGCAGGGTGCTGTAGTTGGCCGTGGCCGTGCTGACCGTAACCACCGGTTTGGGGGTCGCTTTGGTGGTCGGCTTCTTGGAAGCGTTGCGGCTGGCCGCGAAGACTTTGAGGCCCACCACCGCCAGCACCACCAGACCGATCACCAGGGCCCAGGTCATGGCCGTGCTGCGGCTGGTCTTTTTGTATTCTCTTACATCGTGGGTCAAGTCGCTCATTCTAAGCCTCCGATGGCTGCCAAACAAAACCGGCTAATATGATCTGTCATGATGCGGGTCCGCTCCTCAGGTGGTCGCTCGCCCCAACCGGGTCGACTGCGTTCCAGAAAGAACTCCGCTTTGGGCATTCCGTTGCAGTGGGACATCAAGCTGTGACTACACAACCAGCGCTCCTCGTCACTGAGACGAGGGTTGAGTTCGGCCACGATGCGCTCGACCCGCGGCATGATGCGGCCGATGATTTCGTCCATCAGGGAGACAAATTGGGGCGAGGGCTCTTCCAATTCGCGCATCATCAATCGGGTGTGCCAGGCCTGCCGTTCGACCCCCAACACTCGCTCCACGCAGGTGCGGATCAGTTCTCGCAGTCGCTGCTCGGCGGGCGCCTCCTCAGAGGTCTCTTCTTCGCGCACCGAGTGAGTCACGTGTCGCAAGACTTCGCCGTAGAGACCATCCTTGTCGCGAAAATGGTAGTTGACGGCGGCCTGGTTGACGCCGGCGGCCTGCACGATGTCGCGGATGGTGGTCTCGCGCCGCCCTTTCTCCGCAAAGATGGGCCCGGCCACCTCGAGAATGCGCCTGCTGGTTGAGGCGGAGCGGTTTTCCATAAAATTCAAACTAGCGTTTGAAATCTTTGTTTGCCATAGGCCTAAAGGCCTATCTTTAATAAGATCTTGATAAACTCGTTCCGGAGGTCAGAGTTTTCCCCGCCCCCGGAAGGAAGGCATGGCCTGCGTCGAATTTTTGTTCGGTTATGCAGGACGACTACTGGCAGTGGAGGGTTCAAGCGGCGGCGCGGCGCGAGTTGCTGAAACTCGCCCAGATGCTGGGCGGCTCCGCCTCTTTTAGCCTGACCCAGGTGTTGGGCTCGCAGTCGCTGGTGCAGGTGCTGGGGCAGCTCAATCAAGGTCTGGCCGATCCCCTGCAGCAAGTGGTGCAACGCCTGGGCCAACTGGAGAAGCTACCCCCCGAACTGCTGAACGCCGAAGAGGAAGTCATCCCGGCTCGCCAGCAACGCCGCCTGGCGGAACTACTGGTGCAGGTATTCAGTCTGGCCGTCTCCGCCCTGGAGTATCGCGAAGAACTGGTGCAACGCCTGAGCCGTGAGCTCTCTCAGGTAGGCGAAGAATTGGAAGATGCGCGGAAGTTCGAGCCCATGGAGATCGTGCCCGCCGAACCAGCACAACTGCCCGCCCTGACGGGGATCTTCTCGCAACAGATCGAGTGGGCTCAAGCTCAATTGCGATCCCAGGAACTTCGCCTGGACGAAGCTCAAAAGCAGGCGCGCACCCTGGAATATTCGCTGCTCGATAAACAGAATGAGATGCGCTTTCAGGAATTCAAACTGACGCGCCAGCGCCAGCAGCTGCGCAAACTCAGTCAACGCTCGGACCGCCTGCGCCAGACCAGCCGCGATTTGCGCCAGTCCCAGCGCCAGATGGTGACGGAGCGCGAAGAGCAAAAGCTGGAACTCAAGAACCTGCAGGGCAAAGCCGACACCCTCCAGCAAGAGTTGGAGCAGAAACGGCGCGGCCTTCAAGAACGCGAACTCAATCTCCAGACGGTGCGTCTGGAATTGCAAAAAAGCCTCCAATCGATCGAGGCCTTTGAGCGCGAAAGCCAGACCTTGCGACAACGTCTCCAGGTGACGGAAGCAGCCGAGGAGCGAGTGCCCCTGTTGGAGCGCAAGCTGACCCGGGCCAAGGAATCCATTCACAAGCTACAGGAACAATCGACGCTGATCATTCAGCAGCGCGACCAGCAGTTGACCGCGCTCAACGAAGAGGTCGTGCGGCTGCGCCAGCGATTGGTCGAGCAAGCTCGTGAGCTGACCACCGCCGATATCGGGGGCCTGCGCCAGGCGCTGCTGCAAGCTCAGGAAAACGAAGCGGCCGCCCGTCATGCCGAGGAAGAGCTGCGCCAGGAGCTGGTCGAAGCCCGCGCTTCGGAAGACCAGACTCACCTCTGGGCCGAGGAATCCAGTCGCAACGAACAGCTTTTGCAACGGCAACTGAGCGAGGCCCAGGGGCGCACGGAGGCCCTTCAGGTCGAGATCCGCCAACTGCAAGCGAAGCACCAGAGCGCCATCCAGTCGCTGGAAGTCTCTCGCGATCAGGCCGTCCAGGACTCGGAGGCAGCTCAAGAACACTGGCGCACGCTTCAGGAAGTCCTGGATGAACATCTGGTCTTGCTGGAACGCAAACAGGCGGAGTGTCAGCAGCTGGAAGCCAAACTGGAGAAAACCCAGCAGCTGCTTCCCAAACTTAAAAGTCAGGCGGCCGAACTGCTGGCCCAGCGCGATGCCGAACTGGAGCACCTGCGCACGCAACTACCTAAGAAATTGGAAGAACTGAAGGCTCGCCAGGCCGCCCAGCTGGCCGAGGCCCAGGCTCAGTTGCCTCAGGCCTTGGGGGAACTGCGCGAACAGCACGCCCGAGAGCTGACGCTGCTGAGCCAGGAAGTGGCACGCCTCCGGGAGGTGCCCCCCATCGACCTGGAGGCACTCCAGCAGGCACTCTCCCGAGCCCAGGAAAACGAAGCCGAACTACGTCGGGAACTGGCCGAAGCGCGAGCCTCCCAAGAACAGGGGCAGCTCTGGCAGCGCCAACTGATGGAGGCACAGCAAGGAAGCCAGGCCCTGCAAGCCGAGGTTCGCTCGCTCCAAGAAAAGCAGGCTTCGCTGGGAAGTGACCGCGACCGAGCAATTCAGGAGTCCGAAACAGCTCAAGAACATCTACGGAGCCTCCAGGAGGTACTCGACAACCACCTGGCTTTATTGGAACAAAAGCAGCTGGAAAGTGACCAGCTGGCGGCCAGACTGGAAAAAGCCCAACAACTTCTGCCCAAACTCAAGAATCAAGCCAGCGAACTGCTGGCTCAACGGGATGCCGAGCTGGAGCAAGTGCGCACACAGCTCCCCAAGAAGCTGGAGGAACTGAAGGCCCGCCAGGCCGCTCAGCTGGCCGAAGCGCGGGCCCAACTACCGCAAGCCCTGCAAGAACTGCGCGAGCAGCACGCCCGCGAACTGGTCCTCGAGTTGGCCGAACGCCAGCGTGAAATGGCCGAAGCTGGCGCCCGTCACGCTTCGGAACTGGCCGACCGCGATCGCGAACTGACCGAATTGCGCGAGCGTCAGAGCGCCCAGGTGGCTCAACTGGAAGCCGCCCACCAGCAGCGCGAACAGGCGCTGCTGGCTCGTTTGCATCAGGACTATGAGCAGCAGCAGGCTCAGCTGGAAGAATCCCGTCTTGGCTCTCAATCGGAAACCGAAAGTCTGCAGCAGCAACACCGCTCCGAACTGGAGTTGTTGCGGCTCGGGCATGAGCAAGCCGAAGCCGCCTGGCGCGAGCGCCAGCACTCGCAGCTGGAGGAACTGGAGAATCAACATCAGGCCGACCTGGCTGAGCGAGTGGCTCAGTGGGCGGAACAACATCAGCAAAAACTGGAAGCGCAGCGTCAGCAGCTGGAGCTCGAGCATCGGGAGCAGATGGGCCTGTTGGCCGCGCGACTGCAAGAGCAAGTGCAACAGAAGGTCGCACAACTGCAGGTCCAGCAACAGAAGCAATTTCAGCAGCAACTGGCCAGCCTTCAGGAAAGTCATCAGGAAGAAATGACGCGGCTGCAACTGGAGCATCAACGCGGCCGCGGCCAACTCCAGGTAGAAGTGGCGGGCCAGAATCAGCAGCGCCAGCAGCTTCGGGCTCAGCACGCTCAGGAGCTGGAGCGCCTGAACGAAGAACAGCGAATCGTGCGAGCCGAACTGGAGACCCGCATTTCCGAAATGCAGGACCAGCACCGTTCCCAGTTAGCGCGACTGGATCACCAGCGTCAGAGCCAGCTGGAGTTCTTGCAGGAACAGCACGCTACCCAGCTGACCGAACTGGCGGGAGCCCTGGAGGAGCAACAGGTTCTGCGCGCCGACCAGGAGCGTGAGGGCGAGCTTCTGCGTGAGCAAGTGGCGGATCTGCGGGCCGACCAGGGACAGAAAGAGATCGAACTGGCCTGGAGTGCGCAACAGCGCGACGAACTACAGACCCAGCTGGAGGACCTGGTCCGGCAACGAACCGAGCTGGAGGCGCAATTCGAGGCCGAAGAAGCCGCCCGAAACACGCTGGAGCAAAAGGCTCAGCGCCTGCAAGAGACTTCGCTTCGACTGCGCGAGAGCGCCTCGGCCCAACTGGACGAAAAAAATCAGCAGTTGGCGGAAGTCACCGAACGTCTGCAACAGACTCTGGCCAAAGCCAGGGCCTTCAAGGCTCGCGCCGAGGAAACCCAGGAACAGCTACGCCAGCAGCGCCTCGAGAACGAGGAACTGCGCGAAGAATTGGAAGCTCTGATCCACGCCACCGCCGAGGACCTGATGCCGACTCAGGCCCCCAAGGAGCTATTTGAGGGTTAGTTGATCGTTCTCCACCACGTGGGAGAACTCGGCTTTGAACTGCTCAGGCGTCATGGTGGTCACCTGAGCGATCTTGCGCAGCTTGTCTTCGTCCTCAAAGTCGGACTTATCGAGACGAATCATGTATTCGCGAGCGATCTTGAAGGAAAGCGACTCGGTGTCCACCATGCGCACCTTGGTTTTTCCGGTTTCGGGGTCTTTCAAGGCCTCGAACTGCATGGGCACGATTTTGTCGCCCTGAATGGTGATCATCGCGTTGGAGCCGCCCGACTCCAGGAAATCCACGGCGCCGAAGCCGAGATTGCGGGTGTAGTCGATATCGAAAGCGCACGGATCGACGCAGCGCAATTCGTAGCCGATCTCCTGGTCGTTGACGCGCAGGGCCACTCCCAGTTCTTTGAGGCGCTTGTGCAAGACGTATTTGATGACGTCCGGGAAATTCAGTTCGGACAGGCGCAGGTGGCCGTGCTCGTCATAATCGATGGCTTGATGGTCGGTGACCAGGGCCTTGAGTTCCTCGGCTTCCAGGAATTCCAGGAAGCCTTCGGCCACCACGGCTACACCGTAGTTGCGGCCTTCGGAGAGCCGCTTGACGATCGAGCCGGCGATGGTGTCCACCACCAGCTTGAGCGAGTGGCGACCTACCGGAAACTCTTCGGGAATCAGGGTCAAGGTAGCCGAAGCCGATTTGCCGATGCCCAGCGCCAGGTGACCCGTCTTGCGACCCATGGCCACGACGACGAACCAACGGCCGGTGGTGCGGGCGTCGCTCTGGAAAGTGGAGACCAGACGAGAGCCTTCGGAGCGAGCCGTCTCGAAACCGAAGGTGGGAATACCGGCCGGCAAAGGCAGGTCGTTGTCGATGGTCTTGGGCACGTGGGCGAAGGCCAGGTCGTGGTCGAGGTATTTCTTGGAGTAGGCCGCCACGGTGGTGGCCGAAAACAACGTGTCGTCGCCGCCGATGGTCACCAGATGGGTGATGCCGAGGTCCTTGAGGGTCTCGACGGTGGCGCGCAGGTCGGTGTCCTTCTTGGTCGGGTTGGCGCGGGCAGTGCGCAAGATACTGCCGCCCAGGCGGTGGATGCCGCTGATTTTGGGGATGGTCAGAAACTCGATTTTCGTCTGACCGGCCATCAAATTCTTGAAGCCGTCGTAGATACCGATGACGGTATGACCGCGTTTGGTAGCCTCAATGGTGACCGAGCTGATCACCGAGTTGATGCCGGGGGCCGGACCACCGCCGACCAGAATACCGTATTTGTGGGCTTTCTTTGCCATGAGCTACCTCGAATCGCGGGTTCGTGTCATGAAGACGCTTTGTCATTCTTGCCAGGGTGGAGCGAGTCCTGTCGGAGGGGATAAGGGGCTGAGCGAGAACCGGACGGCCGATGCTCCACTTCGAGTACTACGCCCACGCTTGTTTTCTCTTCCACTTCGGGGATGTCAAGATTTTGATCGATCCCTACAGTCCCGAAATCGGGCACAAGATTCCCGTCCGCCCCGCCGACTACGTGTGTGTCAGCCACGAGCACTTCGACCACAACTACACGGCCGCCGTCTCGGGCCGCACCACCATCGTGCGCGGTTCGGTCAATCGAAATCTAGGTCCGGTCCGCTTGACGGCCGTGTTGGCCGAGCACGATGACGACGGCGAACGCGGCCTGGTCACGCTCTTCAAGCTTCAGGCCGGGGAAGGCCCCGCCATCGTCCACCTTTCCGACCTGGGCGGCCCCCTGGATGGCGAACAAGTGGCCGAGTTGGGAAGTTGTGACGTACTGTTGGCGCCGATCGGCGGTGGCGGCAATACGCTCGACGCGGCCGCGGCTCTGAAAGTGGCTGCGCAATTGAAGCCGCGGCTGCTGGTGCCGATGCATTACCGCACGCCTTTCCTGAGCCGCACGCTCTTTCCGGAATGCGACGGCCTGGAGAATTTTCTGAAATTGGCCAAAGCCAGTTATCGCCTGGAGCGGGCCGGCGAAGGCGTGGTCAAGCTGGATCGCCTTCCCGAGCAGCCCACCGTGCTGGTCGTCCCCCACCTCTACTAGCCTCCGCCGTGCGTCGCACGGTCAATGATCATCGAACTTTAGGGACGCACGGCTACGTGGTCCCTAACGTTTGTTCGCTCGCTTCGCTCCTGCGAACAAGCCGTTCGAGACTAGCCTCCGGTCCGCTTGAAACTAATTCGGTTCACCCAACGCTAATCTGCCGTTCACAAATCTCCGCTTCGGTAGAGATTTGGTAGAAGTTCCCCGGCTATGGTGCCGGTGGAGGAATACATAGATGATACAGATATACGTTTGGGACCAGACCTTTATTTGGGACGGTCAGACTTGGGTGGGTAGGATGGGTAGGCCCTGTCAGGAGCGATATCAAGTCGTGCTGGCAAGTCTCTTTCTCGAAAAATTCTTTGCGGAACACGGATGCGACTGGCAGCTCTTGAGCGCCCGCTGGGCTGGTGCCGGATTGAACATCTGCCAGGAAGCATCCCTGAAAATGCTGAGCGACGCCGCCCTGGCAAAAATCCGACGCCAAAACGACGTCCGGGCTCTGGTCTTGTTTTGCCATTGCGCCAGAACCTCGGGCCGGCCGGAAGTTGCGCTGGACCTTGCCCAGCGCAACGCTCACCTCAACGACCCCGACCTTCTCAGCTGCCAGGCCTCCGCGCTCTGCGACCTGGGACGCTGGCGAGAAGCGGAATGGTTCGCTCAGAGGGCGGTGCAACTCGGAGGCAACCATCCGGCCAAACAAGTGCGCTTTCGCATCCTTGCTTACCGCGCCGCGGCAGGCAGGCTTTGAGAAGGGCCCGGGCTCGCGGGCCCGGGTCTTTTTTTGGACGTTCTCCGATTCAAAGTCGGCCGTCGAGGGAAAGGTCAAGACTTCACAACCCGGAGGAGACGATCCGTGAGCAGCAGCACTTTACCCAGCATGGAAGACAAATTGGCCCAGATGCACGAGCATCGCGATGAAGCGTTACTTGGTGGCGGCCAGAAGCGAATCGACGCCCAACACAAAAAGGGCAAGCTGACCGCTCGCGAACGCATCGAGCGTTTGCTGGACCCGGGCAGCTTCCGCGAACTCGACCGCTTTGTCACCCACAATTGCAGCGATTTCGGAATGGGCGACAAGAAGTATCTCGGCGACGGCGTGGTCACCGGCTACGGCAAAATCGGCGGCCGCCTGGTCTATTTGTTCGCCCAGGACTTCACCGTCTTCGGCGGTTCTTTGGGTGAAATGCACGCCGCCAAGATTTGCAAAGTCATGGACCTGGCCATCCAAAACGGCGCCCCCGTGCTTGGCCTGAACGACTCCGGTGGAGCCCGCATTCAGGAAGGCGTGGTCTCCCTGGGCGGCTACGCGGAGATCTTCTACCGCAACACCCAGGCCTCGGGAGTGGTGCCCCAGATTTCTCTAATTCTCGGCCCCTGTGCCGGTGGCGCGGTTTACAGTCCCGCCATCACCGACTTCATCGTCATGGTCGAGAAGACGTCTCATATGTTCATCACCGGTCCCGACGTGATCAAGACGGTCACCAATGAGGAAGTCACCTTCGAGGAACTGGGCGGCGCCCACACCCACGCCAGCACCAGCGGCGTGGCTCATCTGACCGCTCCCGATGAAGCGGCGGCCCTGCAGTTGCTGCGCGAACTGATGAGCTACCTGCCCAGCCACAACCTGGCCGATCCGCCCCGCCGCCAGAGTGACGACGATCGCTATCGCCAGGCTCCGGAACTGGAAAAGATTCTGCCGGCCAACCCCAACAAACCCTACGATGTGCGCGACATCATTCGCCCCATCGTGGACAACAACGAATTCCTGGAAATCCACGAGGCCTGGGCCACCAACATCGTCATCGGGTTCGCCCGATTGGACGGCCGCAGCGTCGGCATCGTGGCCAACAATCCGTGTTCGCTGGCCGGAGTTCTGGACATCGACGCTTCGGTCAAAGCGGCCCGTTTCGTGCGCTTTTGCGACTCGTTCAACATCCCGCTGGTCACCCTCGTGGACGTGCCCGGCTTCCTGCCCGGCATCAAACAAGAGTACGGCGGCATCATCAAGCACGGCGCCAAGCTGCTTTACGCCTATTGCGAAGCCACCGTTCCCAAATTGACGGTGATTTTGCGCAAAGCCTACGGCGGCGCCTACGACGTGATGTGCAGTTCGCACATCCGGGCTGACTACAATTTCGCCTGGCCCACCGCCGAAGTCGCCGTGATGGGGCCACAGGGCGCCATCAACATCATCTTCCGCGAAGAACTGGCCAGGTCCGAGCAGCCTGAAACCAAGAGAGCCGAACTGGTCCAGCACTATACCGAGCACTTCGCCTCGCCCTACGTGGCCGCTTCGCGCGGCTATGTGCAGGACATCATCGAGCCCAAGACCACCCGCGCCACCCTGATCGACGCGTTGGAGACGCTGGACGGCAAACGCGTGCAGCGCCCCAACCGCAAGCACGGCAACATTCCCCTGTGAAACTCCTGCTGCAGCGCAGTCTGGGTGATCCGATCGACGGCCCTTTTTGGATCGAATCGGCTCACCTGGACGAGCGGCTGCACGCCTTCTTGATCCTCATGCGCGACCGGGACAGCCATTTCGAGCCCCGCTACGGGCCGGGAGGCGAGGTCTACTGGATCTCCGACAAGGATGGCCTTCCCAAGGTCTATCGTCAAAACTCCAAGGAAGCCCTGACGCAGCGATCCACCTTCAAGTTCGGCTTCGAGGGCGAGCGCCTGGCGACTCTGGAATGCGCCGATGCAGAGAGTCCCTACTTGCTGAACGGTGAGGTGGCGCTGGACAGTTCTCTCACTCACCTGGACCGCATCCCCGATCGTCAGGATTGGCTGATTTCCACCCTCGAGATGCTCTACCAGGGGCCGCTGGAGACCCCCCTGGCGGTGGGACCGACCCCGGCCCGCCGCTTCTCGGCGGGACCCCGGCATTTTTATTACACCCATCGCCACGAACTCATCGAGCACGCTTACGGCGGCCAACCGGAACGGATCTTCGCCTGTCAGGAAGGCAGCCTGGTCTACCCGCTCTATACGCCCGGCGGCATCCTGGTGACCCAAGAGGACTGCGCGGAGCATCACCTGTGGCTGGTGAACCCCCAAACAAAAGAGGCCAGTTCCTTGTGGAACGGCCCCGATGAATGGGTCTACGCCTGCGCTTTTACTGGAAAAACTTAGCGTTGGTCTCTTTGTATTTGGCCCATTTCTCGGGCATGTCTTCCTCGGCGTAGATCGCTTCCACGGGGCAGACCGGCACGCAGGCGCCGCAATCGATGCACTCGTCGGGATTGATGTAGTAGCTGTCGGCTCCTTCGCCAGTGTGGATGCAGTCGACCGGGCAAACCTCTACGCAGGAGGCGTCTTTCACGCCCACGCAGGGCTCGGCAATGATGTGGGTCATTTCAGGGGCTCCTCTTGAAAATTACTTTGGCCAGTGTAACCAATGGGCGCGGCCCAGACTGTGACCCCAAGGCGGAGAGTTCTCACACCGAATTCAGACCGTTGCGGTCAAGAATTTCAAAGAGGCGCCCCTCTTTACGCACCAGTCCGTCCTTGGCGAACTTCAGCAGCACGCGACTGACGCTCTCGCGGGCCGCCCCCAAATAAGCAGACATCTCGCGCGGGCTCGACTCCACCGGTTCATCTTCCAACAGCAGTCGCGCCACGCGCTGCTCCAGGGAAAGCAAAGCCGTCTCCTCCAAACGCTCCTCCAGATCCTGGATGCGCTGAGAGAACTCGCGCAAAAAGGCTTGCGCCAGGACAGGAAAGGTATCGGTCAAAGCGATCAATCGGGCCAGGGGCAAGATCATGGTGGTCGAGCTTTCCAGACAGAGCGCGTGATTGGAGTGCCGCTGGCCGGGCCGAAAGAGCAGCGATTCCCCCAGGGTTTGGAAAGGCACCGCCACGCGCAGAGTCTGCTCGCGTCCCTCTAACGAAATGCGGTGGACGCGCACGCGACCTTTCACCACGATGTACAGGCCCCGACTCTGGTCCCCGGGCACAAAGACCGATTGGCCTCGCAGGAAACCTTGGAAGCGCGCATCCTCGGCCAGTCCGTCGATCACCTGGTCGGGCAGGTTATGAAAAGTGGGCACGCTGCGCAGGTAGGTGCGCAGGCGGGGATTGGTCTGCCCCCCCGTAACCGACCGGGGTTCGCCTAATTCCCTACGAATTCTCTCCAGGTCGGCGCGGTGGATTTGGCGCCAGCCGTTCCGATCCCGCCCCACGGCGCGGATTCGCCCCTGGCGAAACCAGCGCAAAAGCGTGCTGCGACTGACTCCGAGCAGCTCCGCGGCCTCCTGAGTGGAAAGAACGTCTTCGCTCATAAAGTATATCTAACTATATCCAAGCCCCTTATTTCAAGGGGAAGAAAACGGCCAGGGCCAGCAGAGCCAGGGCCAGCACCAGCCAGCCGATCAGACTGGAGCTGGAAGACGGGCGTGCCGGCGGCTCGGGCCGCGGAATCGGCGGAGGAGTGGCCACCGCTCCCGCCGGCTTGGGTCGAGGGATCCTCACGCGAAAGGTCGGCAGAGTCACCCGCTGCGTCGGCTTGGAGCGCATGGCGGCCCCCACCAACTCGGCCCAATCCTGGTCGATTCCCAGGGCCAGCAGCATTTTCTCGGGATCTTTGGAATAGGTGAGCAGGTCGATGGCCGCCATGGGTGCCTGACCGGACACCAGATGGTAAGTGGTAGCCCCCAGCGAGTAGACGTCGGAGGCGATGCCGGTGGTGGCGTTGCTGGAATACTGCTCCAGCGGCGCGTAGTTGGCGCTGGCGAACCCCTTGAGGGCGACCTCCGTTTTGGCCCCCCCTTCCAGCGCGCGAGCGATGCCGAAGTCGATCAGCTTGATGGTGCCATCCTTCAGCACCAGCACGTTATCCGGTTTGAGGTCGCGCACAATCACGGGCGGGCTCTGCGAATGCAGATAAGCCAGCACCTCGCAAATCTTCTCCAGAATCAGACCCCCTTCGTCCATGCGCTGGCGGGGACTGGCCGCCTCAATCCAGCGAGTAAGCGTCTGGCTTTCGACAAACTCCATCACCAGATAGGCGCGACCTTCGTGTTGCAAAATCTCGCGCTCGTTGATCAGATAAGGATGCTCGACTCGGGACAGCACTTCCCATTCGTTGGCCAGAGCCCGCTGCAGGGAGGGGTCCTCCACCAGCAGGGTCTTGATAGCCACATCCTGCCCATCGCCTCGATGGCGCCCGCGGAAGACGCAACCCATAGCGCCTTTGCCCACCATTCCGGTGATCTCGTAGCCTGGAAGTTCGGGATAGTCCATATCCAAGGGGAGTTCGGGAACCTGCATGCATCCCCCACTACAAAAAGAAACAAAGTTTAACCAGAGGTTCAATTCATGAACGAAAACCGTCACAAAAGCGGCGAAATTTAGCCGTCGTTTTATCCGTCGCTTGCGGAGGCTGCTCTAGCATCAGAGTATCCCCCAACTGGAGGCTCGCGTGGACACTCTCAATATCACCAACATCAATATCAATCTGGGTCCGTCGTCCCAACCGATGGGACTGCCGGGAATGGGCGGCTTCGGTGGCTATGACTCGATGGCGATGCAGAGATTGCTGCCCCAGCCCACCGCCATCGACCCGCTCTCCTATACCCCCATCAACTTTGCCCCCGTCAACTACGCGCAGCCCGCCACCGCTCCGACCGGGGGCCTGGATCCCACCGCTCAGATGGCTCAGATCACTACGCAACTGATGAAGATGCTGCTCAAGCTCATGAAGAACAAGCCCAAGAAAAAGAAGAAGAAGGCCAAAGGAGGCGGCGGCAAAGCCCACCACGGCGGGGGCGGAGGCGGCAAGGCTCACAAGAGTGGCGGAGGCTCGAAATCTCCCGGCGCCGCGGCCTCGGGAGGAAGCACCGCTCCCCGTCTCCCCAACACGGCCGATGGACAGGCCATCGACAAATACCTTTCCAAGCAGGGCTCCAAAGCCGGCGACGCTCAGTTCGGCGAACTGGCCGAGAAGTACGGCAAACAGTATGATGTCGACCCGATGATCCTGCTGGCCATTGCCGGACACGAAACTCGTTTCGGCACCACCGGAGTCGGACTGAACGGCCTGCTGGGCGTGGGTGCCTATGACAGCGACCCCAACAACTCGACCCGCAACTCCAAGTTCTCGGGCGTCGAGCAGCAACTCAAGGTGGGCGCCGAAACCTTCGCCAATCTGCGCAAGAAAGGCGGCGCCTCGGCATCCGACCCGGTTGAGGTGCAGACGGCTGCCGTCAACAAAGCCGGCTGGGCCACCGATCAGAACTGGCACAATGGTGTGGACCAGATGTACAAGCAGGTGACGCAGGCGGTGGGATAATTTCACCCTCAAAGCGAACCCGGGGCGGCTATGCGTAAACTCGTTGCCGCCCTTTCGCTTTTTACACTGCCCGCTTTCGCCCAGGAAGTGACCCGCTACAACCCGCCCGGGGTCGACCCCAAAGATCTGCCGCCCAGCATGGCATTGATCCAGCCAGCTGGTCGCCTGGCGGAAATCGGTGGACCCACTTTCACCCGCACCAATAAGGGGATGACGGTGAAATTCGATCTGGACGTCACCGATCTCTATGGCGGTGGCGAAGTCACCGGACCGCTGCGCCGCAACGGCACCCGCATCGAGCTTTGGAACCACGACAACTGGCGTTACCTGGATCATGGCGGCAAGCGTCTTTACCAATCGCACCCGTGGGCTCTGGGCGTGGACAAAGACGGCAGCGCCACCGGAGTGCTCTTTGACACCACCTATCGCTCTTTCCTGAGCATGCAAAACGGCTCGGTCACGCTCGAGTCCACGGCGCCCGCCCTGCCGGTCTACGTCATCCGTGGTAGCAGCCCGCAACAAGTGGTGGCCAAGCTCGGTCAACTCACCGGCACCATTCCTCTGCCTCCCCGCTGGGCTCTCGGCTATCACCAGTGTCGCTATTCCTACGCCCCCGAACGAGAAGTGGAAGAGGTCGCCACTGAATTCCGCAAGCGCCACATTCCCTGTGACGTGATCTGGATGGACATCGACTATATGGATGGCTTCCGTATCTTCACCTTCGACCCTCAGGGCTTTCCGGACCCGGCCCATACCAACAACTTTTTACATCAGCACGGCTTCAAGGGCATCTGGATGATCGATCCGGGGGTCAAGAAAGACCCCGGCTATTCCGTTTTCGAATCCGGTAACCAGCACGACGTCTGGGTCAAGAATGCCTCCGGGCAGCCTTTCGTGGGCAAAGTCTGGCCGGGCGAGTGTCAGTTCCCCGACTTCACCCGTCCCGACGTGCGCAAGTGGTGGTCCGAACTCTACAAGCCGTTTCTGGCCACCGGTATCGATGGCGTCTGGAACGACATGAACGAGCCCGCCGTCTTCGAAGGCGTCGACAAAAGCATGCCGCTCGACAATCGCCACGAGGGTGGCGGCGAACTGCCCGCCGGACCTCACCTGCAATATCACAACGTCTATGGGATGCTGATGGTGCGCGCCACGCGCGAAGGCATCCAGGCGGCCCGACCGGACAAACGGCCCTTTGTGCTGACGCGCGCTAACTTTCTGGGTGGACAACGCTACGCGGCCACCTGGACGGGCGACAATGCGTCCACCTGGGAAGATCTGAAAATGTCGGTGCCCATGTCTCTCACCCTGGGGCTGTCCGGCCAGCCGTTCAATGGTCCCGACCTGGGCGGTTTCGCCCTCAATGGCTCGCCCAACCTGTGGGCCAACTGGGTGGGCTCAGGAGCTTTCTTCCCCTTCTGTCGTTCTCACGGCAGCAAGGGCACGGATCGCAAAGAGCCCTGGTCGTTTGGACCGGACACCGAGAAGGCGGCGCGCATCGCCCTGGGCCGGCGTTACCGACTCCTCCCCTACCTCTACACCTTGTTCGAGCGTTCTGCGCGCACCGGTGAGCCGATCATGCAGCCGGTCTTCTTCGCTGACCCCAAGGACGCCAGTCTGCGTCAGGAGCAACAGGCCTTCATGTTGGGCCCGGACCTGATCGTGGTGCCGGCCTGGGCTCAGCATCCGCGCCTGCCCAAAGGCACCTGGAAGGAACTGCATCTGCTCCCGGGCGACGATGGCCCTTTCCAGGCCAAACTACTGCAGCGAGCCGGCTCCATCATTCCGCTCGGGCGGCTGGTGGAAAGCACCGAACAGGACTCGCTGTTGCCGCTAACTTTGAGCGTGGTGCCCGGAGCAACGGGCGCGACCGGTGAATTTTATTGGGATGCGGGAGACGGTTTCGGCTACCGCCAGGGAGACTACCGCCGCTCGACCTTCCAGGCTCGTCGTCAAGACGGACAGTGGGTGGTGAAGGAAACCGCCCACGAGGGCAACCGAGCACCCGATTGGAAGCGCCAGGAAGTGCAGGTTATCGAGCGCTGACCAATTGGGTTCGTGAGCTGACTCCCAGCTTGCGAAAGACCGATTTGAGCATCTGCTTGACCGTGTACTCCGAGAGTCCGAGGAGTCCGGCAATTTCGCGATTGCGCAGGCCGCGCCGCACGGCGGCGGCCACTTCCGTTTCTCGCGGAGTCAGGCCGGAGAGCTCGGGTCCGAGTTCCGCCAGGCGCGTGGAAGCGTGCAGGCAGACCCGATTCATCAGGCGCACGTCCTGATCCTCAAAGCCCCCTTCCTCCCGCGTAACGGCCACGGCGCCGACCAGTTTGCCGCCCTCTAACAAGGGGCCGATCAGCACGTGACCGTGGTCGGCGCGCGGACACAGGCGTCGCCAGGTGGCGTTGTCCACCACCTGAGCCTCGTGCAGAGCCGTTTCTTCCGCTTGGAAAGCCCTGGCCAGCGGGTTGTCGCCGTAGCCTTCAAAGTCGGCAAGAAAGAAGACTTTGTTCCTGGTCGCACGGAACCATTCGACCAGAGAATCCTCCAGATGGCGGATCAGCTCGGCCCGATTGGAGGCAGCCGGTATCAAAGGTTCTGCGAGGGTTGCTGCAGAGAGACGCGGGCCAGCTTGAGCTTGCCTTCGCGGCGCACGAAGTCGAAGCGCCGGTTGGGTTCGCCGACCTTGGAATACATCAGGGCCGGATTGAAATCGTGCTCGTAGGTGGAGAGCGTAAAGCCCTTGGACTCGAGAAACTGGGTCATGGTTTTGCCGCCGCGCTCCAGGTTGGCCACCATCTGGGCTTTGAGGAAAAGGCTCTCGGCCAGTTCACGTTGGTCCGGGCTGACTTTGTTGTCGCGGAACATGGCCGCGATGTCGACGGGCTGGGTGTCGGGGGTGATCTGGAAGGTGAAGTTCTCCCATTCGATCATGTCGTTGGTGCCGTTGCCGGAGAAAATCACGTCCGAGAGTCCGCGCATTTCGTCGGCTAGAGGGTCGGCCCAGACGCAACGGACGAGCAGGGTCAGGATGAGCAATCGTTTCCACATACTAGAAGAGTTCCGCCCGGCCTGGCTGACCCCTACCGAAGGCCGCCTGTGCGGGATGACGAAAACGTCAAAATGCTGACTTTCGTCATTCCGGCTCACAACGAAGCCGCTCACATTGAGGCCTGCGTAGGCGCAATTCAGGAGTGTGCGCCGCAAGCCCAGGTCGTGGTGGTAGCCGACGCCTGCAGCGACGATACGGCTGGGCGTGCGCGCCGACTGGGGGCGGAGGTGCTGGAGGTCGAGCTGCGCCATATCGCCGCCACGCGCAACGCGGGAGCCGGAGCGGCCCGCGGCCAGGTTCTGGTCTTCGTGGACGCGGACACGCGGGTGACCCTTCCCGTGGTCCAGGGAATCCTGGCCGCGCTGGAGGGCGGTGCGGCCGGCGGAGGCGCTCTCTTTCGCTTCGACCGACCGGTTCCGTGGCACGCCCTGGTGGCCGAAAAACTGGCCCAGTGGTTCTGTCGGCTCAGCCAGATGTCGGGAGGCTGTATTCTGTATTGTCGTCGTTCCGTCTTTGAGGAGTTGGGCGGCTTCAGTACGGAACTTTACGCCGGGGAAGAACTGGACTTCGCCCACCGCCTGAAACGCCTGGGCCGCTTCTACGTGGTTCCTCAGGCCGTGGTCACCTCTGGCCGCAAAATCCGGCTCTACTCCGGCTGGGAAATCCTGAAAATCCTCTGGCGCCTGGCCCTGAAAGGCCCCCGAGCCCTGCACGACCGCAGCGGCCTGGAACTCTGGTACCAACGCCGCGAAGAACGCTAGCTCTGGGCTTTGCTGCGGTAGTGGATCCCGAGTGGAAAGGTGGGGAGCAGGGGAAGTGGGAGAGAGCTGATCCTGGCAGCAGGGCGGCTGCTGATCCCGGGAAGGGGGACCCGGGGGATGGTGGGGATTGTGAGATGGCTGGGGCGGCAAGATCGGGCTGATCATGGGTTGTTTTTTGAGGTTGGGTCAGGCGCGCGGTCAGCCACTTTTCACGAACGCCTGGAGCTCGGCATAGCGGTAGCGGATCCCGAATGGAAAGGTGGGGAGCAGGGGAAGTGGGAGAGAGCTGGTCCCGGAAAGGGGACCAGGGGGATTTTGGGGATTTGGAGACGGCTGGGCGGCAAGTTCGGGCTGATCATGGGTTGCTTTTTTGAGGTTGGGTCAGGCGTACGCACTGCCACTTTTCAAGAACGCCTGGCACCAAGGCGTCTCCTGGTCTCCCATTCACCCTGGTCCCCCTTCCAGACGAGAGTCGGCAGAACGTGGAGATGGGCGCTGCGGCAGGCCGGGCTGACCGCGGGGTGCTTTTGGAGGTTGGGTCAGGCGTACGGTCGGCCACTTTTCGAAAACGCCTGGCACCAGGGCGTCTCCTAAGTCTCCCAGTCACCCGGGTCCCCCTTCAAGACGGAGAGTGGGCAGCAGGGAGGGGTCAGGGCTGGGAAAAGTCCCAGGTGACCAGGACGAAAGAGACGTCGTCGGCGTATGTCTTGGATAAGGGCATTCTGGGTGAGAGCAACAGTTCTTCCGCATCATCCAGACCGGCGAGCTGCAGCATCTTTTCTCGCGATGGTTGACGCCAGAGTCCGTCAGAGCAGACCAGTAAGCGCCCCCGCAGCTCCAGCGCACGCGAGAATGGAATGGGGATGGCTTCTCCGCTACCTAAAAAGGGCTTGGTGCGTTGGTATTCCGTCAGTTCCCGCCAGCGACCGTTGTCTTCCTGAAACCAGGCCTGGGAGTCGCCCACACTGGCTCCCACCACCTCGGTAGCGCTGAGCTGAAGATAGATGGCGGTGGTAGTGCCCCCGTTTGGCACCCGACTGAGTAAAGAATCTGTCTCAGCCATCTGAATCTCGGGCGCGTAGTCGGAGGTCAGCCACTCCTCCACCGTTCGTAGCGCCGCCTCCCGACCGCCAGCCTGGCCCCCGACTCCGTCAGCCAGAGCGATACGCAGACTACCGTCCTCAAATTCTCGCACTTCGGCGCAATCCTGAGAATCACGCCCTTCCAAACCAAGCACGCGCAGCTGATGACGAAACTTCATCTCACCATCATAGCAGACCAGCGAGTGGCTGATTGGAGCCGCCTGGAGCTCTTCACGCGATAGCGGATCCCGAATGGAAAGGTGGGAAGTAGGAAAGTTGGAGAGAGCTGACCCCGGGAAGGGGGACGGCGGGGCGGCAAGGCGGCTGCTGATCCCGGGGAAGGGGACCCGGGGGATGCTGGGGATTTGGAGACGGCTGGGCCGGCAAGCTCGGGCTGATCATGGGTTGCTTTTTTGAGGTTGGGTCAGGCGTACGCACTGCCACTTTTCAAGAACGCCTGGCACCAAGGCGTCTCCTGGTCTCCCATTCACCCGGGTCCCCCTTCCAGACGGAAGCTCAGGCAGAACGTGGAGATGGGCGCTGCGGCAGGCCGGGCTGACCGCGGGTTGCTTTTGGAGGTTGGGTCCAGCGTACGCTCAGCCACTTCTCAAAAACGCCTGGCACCAAGGCGTCTCCTGGTCTCCCATTCACCCGGGTCCCCCCTTCCAGACGGAAGCTCACGCAGAACGTGAAGGATGGATGCGGCGGCAAGGCCGGGCTGATCGTGGGCTGCTCTTTGAGGTTGGGTCCGGCGTACGCTCAGCCACTTTTCAAAAACGCCTGGCACCAGGGCGTCTCCTGGTCTCCCATTCACCCGGGTCCCCCTTCCAGACGGAAGCTCGCGCGGGACGGCGGGTATGAAAAGAGCCGGTCCTTGCGGACCGGCTCGGTGGTGGAGGTGGCGGGAGTTGAACCCGCGTCCGGAAAAGACCCTACCTAAGAATCTACGAGTGTAGCTCCGACTTTACTCTCGCCCTGCAGCGCTCTTCAGAGCGGGATCGCTACAGGCCATATCTTCTATCTTCTCCCCGAGACAACAAAGACCGATCATCTCATAGGCAGCCGTTATAGTTTGATGCTCTAATTCGCTCTAACGGCGAAACGGACTAGAACACGCGGCACTAGGCCGCGAGAGCCAGCTGTGGCTGTCTCTTGGCGTTTATACAAAGTTGCAACTTTTTTACGAGCTCTTGCCGACTCGACTCGCCTCTCAGGCCCAGTCGTTCCCCGTCGAAACCGGTCACCCCCAGGCTGAGGTTGCAGGCGGGACGCCTGCGGCGCCCAGTGTAGCAACAAGGGGTTCAATTGTCACCAGGCAACAAAAGTTCCCTAAAACTTCAGTTCTTGTGGGGGAAGGGCGGGTTCGGGCCACCAGGACCGCCGGGCGGGCCCGGAAACGGGTCCTGCACGCTCAGGGTGGTGGTCAGGTAGTTGTTGTCTTCCCGAGTTTCGGCCACTTCGTTCTTGGTGTCGACGGTGGCGTCGACCCAGATGAGTTGCTGACCGGCGTGGGTGTAGAGCGGTCCGAGTTGACGAAAGGTCAATGAAGCACCGGCAGCCAGACCGGCTCCGCGAGCGGTTTTGTCCATCTGCTCGGCGGTGAGGCGAATCTGAAAGGGTCCGGCGGCCTGATCTCCCTGGTTCTTGATGACGACGTCGAAAGTCACTTTGTCTCCGCCGTAGGGGAAAGCGTTGCTGGGAATGACGTCCTGGACGATCAGATCAGGCCCGTGGGCCGGCTGGGGTGCGCGCGCCGCCATGGGCCGCGCCAAAGTCGGTTGAATGGTCATGGATTCGGTTCCCTCTTCTGCACTTTGTATCTATCTTTGTGATCTCAGCATAGATGCCGGTTGCCCGACCTGTGGCTAAGAGGATGTTACCTTTCGACCAAGCACACGTGCCTTATGGAGTTTGCCCAGCACGTGCTCAACATCATTCGCGCGGTTCCTCCCGGACAGGTGGTGACCTACGGTCAGGTGGCCGCCCTGGCCGGTTATCCTCGGCGCGCTCGCCACGTGGGGCACGCTTTGCGAAACTGCCCGTCGGACGTCCCCTGGTACCGGGTCCTGGGAGCCGGCGGAAGCGTGCGAGTCGACCCTCCTCAGCGCCAACTGGAACTGCTGAGAGCCGAGGGGGTGGTAACCCTGACTCAGCGCGTGAGTCTCAAGAAATACCAATGGCTGCCCGGTCCGCTGAGTTTTCTATAGAAAAACTCGGCCAGGCAAAATTGCAAAAAAATCACGTCGCAAATTATTAACTTTTACAGACCTAAACGTTAACGAAAAGTTGCTGGATAAACAGGCCTCGAGGGGGAAAACAACTTTGAGGAGGCGACACCACATTGTTCACTTTTACCCATCAGGATCTCCACCATCACGCCACCCGGGAGCAAGACAATCACAATCCCGCGGAATGCCTGCGCCTGCTGGCTCAGCTCATGCTGAACCACCAGTTCGCCCTGGGTGAAGAGGACCACGCGTAGCCCTCCTTGGACCCCTCTACCCGGGAACAAATCGAGACCTGGAATTTGCTCATGCGCTTGCAGGCGCAAATTCTGCTCCAGGTCGAGCAAGAATTTGAGAAGGCCGGCGTGCTCAGCTACCGCAGTTACGAGGTGCTGGTGGCCCTGATGCAAGCGCCTGGCCAGCAACTCCGACTCAGTCAACTGGCCAACCTGGTCGGTCTCTCACGCAGTGGACTGACCCGCATGGTCGACCGCCTTGAGAAAGATGGCCTGCTGCGGCGCGATCGATCTCCCGTCGACGGTCGCGGCATCAATGCTCACCTCCACGAGAAGGGACGAGAAGCGGTCCGGGAGGCCTGGCCAACCTACCGAGCCTGCGTGGAACGTTGGCTCGGTCGCACGATAGACGTTCACGACAGGGCGGAATTGCGGCAGATCTGCCGGCGCTTACTCGAGATTCCCGAGCGTGTGCACGACTCCCAGGAAGTCTGGGATTAAAAATCCAGGTGGTCTTTGGGCACTTCCGTTTGGACCACGCCCGGCTCGAAAGTGAAAAGCCTTTCCGGATGAGTCAGACGCACGAATTTCACGTCCTCGATGAGATCAGCGGAGACCGTATGATCGGCCAATCCCTGAGTACTGGCCTGACTCGAAAAGAACGACACCCTCAGGCCATCTTGCTCATCCCGGCTGTATCCCAGAAAGACTACGCTGTGGCCGTTGCCGCTCTTCCAGCTAATATTGACGAAGTCTCCGGGCAGTGCATCGCGAGGCGCCACTTCCTCCCCCAGGCCCAGGTACTGCACCAGGCAGAACTGGCTGCCGTAGCCGTCAGCGTTCCACCAACCCCAAGCCTTGACGCGGTCCTCGCGGCGGCCACCATCCGGCTCTTGCATTCTCATCCCTTCGAGCCTGCGCTCGTCCAGGCGACGCCCCGGGTAGAGAGCGTTCAGCGCCTCGACCAGGACCGCGTAGCTGGAGCCTGAGCAATAGCTGGTCGTGCGCGGCGGCGCCAACAGCGGAGCTCCTAATAGTTGCAGGCCATAGCCGATCGGAGATTCGGCGGGAACAGCCTTAACGCCCGTAAAATAGCCACCGCCTTCCGGAGCACTGGCCTGTACCTTGTCGATCGCTCGCAAGACACAGCCATTGTAACCCACGGTACTGTCCGCCAGCAGCTCCTCATGGCGCTGGTGGTGCGTTCCACCGCCAAGCTGAGCGGAAGAGAGATAAAAAGGAGCATCGGCCCAGGCCAGCGAGAGCAGCAGTCCAACACAAAGCAGGCGAAGGAGCATGGGGAGTGGTTCCCGATTCAGAGGGGAGCGCCTCCCGGTGGCCAATAGCGCCAGCATGCGTCGTTATCCTCGGCTGGGCGGTCTGCTGCTGACACTTATCGGGGCTTATCTGGCCAAGCTGACCATCTAAAATGTCTGGACCCAGGCACAGGCCGGCGAACCCTCCCTCACGCTCCACATGAAAGGCGTGGTCGTTGCGATCGCCACTGTTTTGGGGGGCCTGGCCATGATGGTGACCGGCTCAAAGGCTCAGGAAGCCCGTTTCCGCGACCCCGACACTCAGAAACTGACGCGAGCCGGATATCTGCTGATCTTCCTGCTGTTAGGACCGGCATTCGCGTTCTACTGGTGGTTCGAGCACAAATTGACCTCGATGGGCTATCAATTCTAAGCCGGCGAATCCTTGCCAGCCTGATTCCGCCGCTGGCGGCGTTGGTGGTGAAGGGTTTGCCTCACCCCGCCAGCCAGCAGTGCGCCCAATGGATTCTGCTCTGGGGGGTGAGCGTGGTGGCTCCCCTGGCTCTGCGCCTGGTGGGGCGACACCCTCGATTGCAACGGACCCTGGCCATGACTGGCTGGCTGATGCTGGCTGGCTATCTATGGGAAGGACCCTGGCTGATCCTTGCCTCGGCCTGCTGGCTTTTGGTCACCCTGGCCATGGCCTGGCAAGTCCGGACCCCGGACCGGACGCAACGACTGGCCTTTCTCTACGCGCCGGTGGGCGGCGTCTGGGCCCTGGCCTCGGCCTGGCAACACGGATTGATGGGCTTTGACCCCTTGATGACCTTGCTCACCGCCGACCACTTCTGCTACGTCACCCTGGGAGCCATGGTCTGGGCCGGCCAGGCCGGTCGCGATCTAGCGCAGCTGGCCCTCTATCGCGGGCTGATCCGGTTCCTCTGGATCAGTCCTGCCCTGGTGGCCATCGGCATCACGCTGAGCCACTGGCAGGGCCAGACCACCCTGATCGAGTGCCTGGGGGTGACCGCCCAGGTGTCGGCCACCACGGGCATCAGTCTGGTCTGGCTGACTCGCGGAGCGAAAAACCCGGCTTTAACGGCTTCCGCCCTGTGCTCTTTGCTCACCATGGGGCTGGCCCTCAACTATGCCTGGGGGCGCTGGCTGCCCGCCAACCATCTGGAGCTGGCCTGGATGATCCCCTACCACGGACTGGTCAACGCCCTGGGATTTGTAACCCTGGGTCTGATCGCCTGGAGCTACAGGGCGACGTAGACGTTCTGCACGTCGTCGTGGTTGTCGATGGCCGCCAGGAAGGCCTCGACCTCGGCCAACTCCGTTTCACCCAGCGATACCGGATTTTTAGGACGATAGCCCAACTTGGCGGCAACCACCGTGAAGCCGAAATTGGGAAGCGCCTTGCACACCAGATCCAGATCGGTCGGATCGGTGTAGAACAAGCTGACGTCCTCTTCGCCCGCCTCGAAATCCTGAGCGCCGGCTTCGATGGCGGCCGTTTCCAGGTCGGCCGTGCCCTGCGCTTCGATCATGCCGACGTGGTCAAAATCCCAGGCCACCGATCCGCTGGTTCCCAGTTGGCCTTTGCGAAACAGCACGCGCATCTCGGAAGCGGTGCGATTGACGTTATCGGTGAGACATTCCACGATGACGGCCACTCGATGGGGAGCGAAGCCCTCGTAGGCCAGAGCGTCATAATTGACCGCATCTTTGTCCGAGCTCTTCTTCAGGGCGCGCTCCAGGGTCTCGCGGGGCATCGAAGCCTTCTTGGCCTGGTCGACCAGCAAACGCAGTTTGGCGTTCATGTCTGGATCGTTGCCGTTTTTGGCCGCAATGGCGATTTCCTTGGACAACTTTCCGAACAGGCGCCCCTTGGCGTTGGCGGCTGCGTCTCGGTGCTTGGCTTTCCACTGTGAACCCACGACGAATGATCTCCTCAATAAACTGGACGTTGGCTTTTCTTGCCGTACCAAGCCCTGTCCTGGGAGTACAGCCTTTTTTCAGGGCCACCCTCTAAATTTCACATGTGAAACTCCAGCCCAACAGGCCGGCGGTGGCTCCCACACTGCTCAACCGCCCGCCCCAAAAACCGCCCGAGAAGCCGGCTCCCGAGCCGGAACCGGAAGGCTGGTGGCATGAAGTCGGACTGGGTCTGCTCCAGGACAAGCTTCATTTAACCCCAGAGCGCATCAACTCGACCGTGGAAAGCGCTCGCGACCTGGGCAAGACGGTGGCCGTAACCTGGCCGAACCTCAGAGACCAGGTCGAAAAAGTGTTGGGACATCCTCTGCTGGACGGACGCTTTCCCAACGCCAGCGGACACATCGAAGGCGCCGTGATGGTCGGCACCGGCGCCCTCGGCTACGGACTGGCCGGCATCGAAGGCCTGGCCGGCGCGGCCCGACTCATTTCAGGCGTGCGCCACGGCAGCAAATCCCGCATTCTCGAAGGCGCTCTTGATCTCACTTCCGGCGCTGCCATCGCCGCCACCATCTTCGGAACCGGTTCGCTGCCGCTGATCTTGGGCCCGGTGGCAGGCGGGCTGGGCATCGCGCGCAGCGCCGTACGAGCCGTGAAAGCCTACCAACAGGCCAAACCGGCGGAAGAAGTCCAGGCCTTCATGGATGGAACCCGTTCCGCCGCCGTGATGGCGACCCTGATCGGCTACTCTCATCCAGGGGCCAAGATTTTTGCCCAGATTCTGGGCCCGGCGGCGGCCGTGGTGCAGGGCGCCAGAGGCTACGTCTCCTTGAGCCAGGGCCTGAAGAAGAACGATAAGGCACGGCAGGTGGCCGGTCTGGCCGACCTGGGCACGGCCGTGGGCCTGACGCTGACCTTCAACGGCCTGATGGTTCCCGGTATGGCCGTTACCGTGGCCAGTTCCGCAGCCCAGCTGGCCTACAGCGTCCTACCCGGCGTGGAGCGAGCCACCAATGCCGCGCTGAGCTTCTTCAACGTGCCCTTGAAAGTGGGCGTGGCGGCGGTCGATTCGGTGGTCGACCCGATTTTCAACAATCTCCGGAACTGGATCGACCAGCACTCGCCCTGGCAGCACGGAGAAGAGAAGCCTCCCGATCACCAGCAGAAGCCACCCGACAAGCCCAAGTAATCAGAGGCGGGCCTTCCAGCCTTCCACCCAGGTTTTCACTTGTTCCGGCGACATGCGATCCAAGGACAGGTTGCCCAGTTCTCCCACCAGCTCGGCGGGGTCAAAAAACAGGCTCATCTGAGTGCGCCCCTCCTTGCGAGGGCCCGATGAGCGAGCTTCCTTTTCCAACTGAGTCAGTAGTTTCTGCGAACGCTCCAGCACCCAGGTCGGCAAACCGGCCAGTTGAGCCACGTAAATACCGTAGCTGCGGTCGGCGCCGCCGGCCACAATCTTATGGAGGAAGACAACCTGATCGCGGGTCTCCTGTACGGCTACGCGTTGATTGCTAACGCCGGAATAGTCCTTTGCCAAACTGGTCAACTCGTGGAAGTGAGTAGCAAAAAGAGTTCGGCACTTACAGGTCAGATAGAGATACTCGGCGATGGCCCGCGCCAGAGCCAGGCCATCGTAGGTGGAAGTGCCGCGGCCGATTTCGTCCAGGATGACCAGCGAGCGAGGAGTGGCGTGGCGCAAGATGTTGGCCGCCTCGCTCATTTCCACCATGAAAGTGGACTGGCCCAAATGCAAATCGTCAGAGGCACCCACTCGAGTGAAAACCCGATCGTGAATCCCCAGGCGCGCCGAAGAAGCTGGAACAAACGAGCCCGTCTGAGCCATCAGCACAATCAACGCCTGCTGACGCAGATAAGTGGATTTGCCGCTCATGTTCGGACCGGTCAACACCACCAGACGCTTGTTGGCGTCCAGTTGGCAATCGTTGGGGACAAAGCCGCCCGACAAACTGCGCTCGACCACAGGATGCCGACCGCCGCGAATGTCGACGACTTCCTCGGCCACCAACTCCGGCCTCACCCAGTGGTAGCGAACGGCCGCTTCAGCCAGAGCGGCGTAAACGTCCACCTCGGCCACGGCGCGCGCGGCCCGGCGCAGGCCTTCTAGATGTTCGGCCACCTGATTGCGCAGAATGACGAAAAGATCGTACTCCAACTCGCGAATCTTCTCTTCCGCGCCCAGAACCTTGGTCTCGATTTCCTTGAGTTCGGGAGTGAAGTAGCGTTCGGCGTTGGCCAGAGTCTGCTTACGAATGTAGTGCTCCGGCACCGACCGCATGTGGGTCTTGGTCACCTCCAGGTAGTAGCCAAAGACCTGATTGTAGCCGACCTTCATGCTGCGAATGCCGGTCAACTCGCGCTCTTTTTCCTCCAGGGCGGCAATCCAGCTCTTGGCCGAGGAACAGGCGGTGCGCAATTCATCCAGGCCCTCATGGAAGCCGCTACGGATAATCCCGCCTTCGCGCAGACCCTGGGGCGGATCTTCGGCGATCGCGCGGGCGAGCAGTTCCACCAAACCGGGATCGACCTGTAGATGGTCGAGCAAACGAGGCCAGTTGCCCCCTTCCGGCAACTGCCGGCGCAACTCCGGCAGCACCGAAAGAGAGCGCAATAGCGCCAGCAGATCTCTGGCGTTGGCGCTCTGATAAACGACGCGAGCCAGCAGACGCTCGATGTCTTTGACCGGATTGAGAGCCGCTCGGACTTGCTGACAGGCATAATAGTCATCCACCAGCGCCTGCAAGGAATCTTGCCGGGCCAGGATGGCGGGACGGTCGAGCAAGGGCCGGGTCAACCAGGATCGCAAAAGACGAGCACCCATGGCGGTGATGGTGTGGTCCATGGACCACAAGAGACTTCCGCGGCGCTCCCGACCCATCAAGGTCTCACACACTTCCAGGTTGCGCAGACTGGTCGTGTCCAGCGTCATGATTTCGGATAGAGAGTAGGCGCGAGGCGGCTCCACGCTCTGCTGATCGCGACCGGTCGTCTCCAGCAAATACTCCATCAAGGCGGCCGCGGCCATGGTGGCCGCCCGGCGGCCGGTCAGATCGCAAGGCTGCAGCGATTTAAGATTAAATCGCTTTTTCAAAGAATCCTCCGCCTGCCGCGGTGATTGATGGAAAGCTCGCTGACAAACGGCCAGCCCGTCAGCTCGGGCAAGATTGAGCAAGTCGCCGACGTTGGGAGTGCCCTCCCCAGCCAAAAGCAGTTCGGAAGGGCGGAACCGATAGATCTCCTCGGCCAGGCGCACTTCTTCGTTGGGTAATTCCGTGCACACGAAGTCGCCGGTGGTCACGTCGCAAGCGGCCAGCCCGACTTCGTCTCCATCGGCCAGCAAGCACAGCAAATAGTTGTGGTTCTGCTCATCCAGCATCTGGGGGTCCAGGACGGTACCGGCCGTCACGACCCGGGTGACTTCACGCCGCACCAGCCCTTTGCCCGGGGCAGCTGCTTCCATCTGATCTGCCACCGCCACGCGGTGTCCTTTTTCGATCAAGGCTCGCAGGTAAGCGTCCAGCGCGAAGTGGGGCACGCCGGCCATGGCCAGTTTCTGGCCTCCCCCGGCTTCTTTGGCGGTCTGCACGATATCCGCGTCGCGCGCCATCGTTTCGGCGTCTTGCCCGTATGCTTCGAAGAAATCCCCTACCCGCATCAGCATCAGACAGCCGGGGTGGTCATCCTTTAGCTGATAATACTGGTGAAAAAGTGGTGTGAGTTGAGTCCGGTCCATAGGATTTCGGCCGTTCGACTCCGGTAAATGTATCCCCCTCGAAACCTTGTTTGCCACAGGGAACCGGCCTCGAGAGCGGCGAACCGGCCACCATGGACACTCGAGAAATTCTCAACTACTTGCCCCACCGCGACCCGATGCTGCTGATCGACCGGCTAACCGACGTGCATGAAGACCGCGCCACCGGCCTCAAACAACTCAGTCAGAACGAATGGTATTTTCAGGGGCACTTTGGTGACGATCCCGAGATGCCGGTCAGCCTGCTGCTCGAGAGTATGGGACAGACGGGGGCCGCTGCCATTTTGAGCCGCCCGGAGAACCAGGGGAAATTGCTTTTTCTGGCCGGCATGGATCTGGTAGAGGTCGAACGCGCCCCGACCCCCGGACAGAGCCTGCGCTACGAGTGCCATTTGCTGCGCTTTCGAGGACAGTCCGGCAAGACTCAAGTCTCTTGTTTTTGTGGTGAAGAGCGGATAGCTTTTGCCGAGTACACGTTTGTGCTATCAGAGTCCTGATCAATAGAAGGAAACCTCTGGGGTCACGGATAACAGCCGCGCCTTGAGGGTCTTTCTGTTAGACCTGTTTACTGGAAGGAGCCGCTGGCGATGCAACTGGATGAAGAGTTTTTCTTGATGAACCCTGTCTTCGAAGATGAAGAAGAAGAAGAAGAGGACGAAGACGAAGACGACTGGGACGACGACGACTGGGACGAGGATGAGGAAGAAGACGCCGACGACGACGAGGAAGACGACGACGACGAGGAAGAAGACGACGACTACGAAGACGACGACGACGACGATTGGGATGACGACGACGACGCCGAAGACGACGACGAAGACGATGATGACGACGACGACGACGACGACTTTGAAGACGAAGAGGAAGACTAACCCTCTGGTTCGTCTCCATCCCTGACCTCGAGCTGCCCCTCCCTGACCGAGCCTTCGGGCTCGGCGGGGCAGAGGGGCAGGGTGAACGAAAAAGTGGCCCCACAGCCGGGCGCACTCCGCACAGCAATCACGCCTCCATGCCCCTCGACGACTTTCCGAGCAATGTAGAGGCCCACTCCGACCCCGTAATGGGTCCGCTGATTGCCTGTATCCAACCGATGGTACATTTCAAAGATCTTACTTTGTTGATCTGTGGGAATCCCCACACCCTCGTCTCTCACCCAGACGACCACCTGGCCCCCTTCGCGGCGGCAACCTAACTCGACCAATCCACCGGGCAACGAATACTTCTGCGCATTCGAAAGCAAATGTTCGAGTACGGAATGAATTCTTTCCGGGTCGCACCGCGCCCAACATTCCTCGGAACAAACGACCGCCTGAGCGACTTTGGGGTTGGGAAACTCCTCAAGACACTCTCGCAGGAGGGCACCCACGTCCACCGGACGAGGACGAATCTCCAGATCTTGAGAGCGCATTTTCGCCGCTTCCAACAGCTCTTGAATGAGCCGCTGAAGCTGGTCGGCCTGGCCGTTCACCACGCTCACGATGCTCTGAATCTTGTCCATGTCGAACGTGCGCGCCTTGCGATGCATGAGGGTCTGCAGGTAACCCTTCATACTGGTGAGAGGCGTGCGTAATTCGTGCGATAGGGTGGCCGTGAAATCACTGCGTAAATTATCCAATTCACGCTGTTTGGTGATGTCGCGCAGCACCACGGTGATTCCCAGACCACTGGACACAGCCAGTCGGCTGGAGGCCAGGTAGTTGATCGCCAGGACATCGAGGGGCGACTGGTCTGGGCGCTTGATATGAATCTCGAAGGAGGGAGAAGGCCTGGACCAGCTGTGTTCCAACAATTGCTCCAGCGGCTGCCCCTGAATTTTTTCGGCCTTCAGGCCCAGAATGCGACAGGCGGCGGCGTTGCAACTGAGGACCCTGCCTGACCGGTCCGCCAGCAGGACGCCGTCCTCCAGGCTCTCGATGACGCTCCCGTGCATGCGCATGCGCGAGAAGAGCTCGTGGTAGAGAGTCCAGCTGGCCCAGGAAATCGACAGCAGAGGCGCGATGCCGAGCAATCGCTCGCGCATATCCTCGAGCCGGTCGGCCGCCGGGTCCAACCAGACCTCCAGGACCAGCAAGACCGGGGTGGGCAGGTCGGAGGAGGCCTCATAACCGGCTTCTACTTTGACAAAAAAATGGTGTTCGCCCTGAGCATTGGTCTCAATCCAACAGGGCGCCAGGCCGGCAAAAGCACGCCGCCGCTGTTCCGGCGCGCTGTCGCCGGCACTCCAGACAAATTCTTCTCCATCCTGGATCCAGAGAGAGAGCGCTTTCGGATGGACGGACTCGAGCGCTTTGCGCAGACTGTCCGCCCAACCCTCCAGATCGACTTCACTGAGGCCTTCCTGGGCCAGCAGTTGCAGCAGCCGTCGCTGGACGTCCACGCGTTGCACGGCCGCCTCGTAAGTGGCAGCCGCCATCTCTTTTTCGCGCAAGCTGGCCTGCAGCACCGTCAAATGTTCGGCCAGGCCCGAGAACTCGTTGGGTAACGCGGCCGCCTGACCGCCACGTAAGACCTCGAGAGCCTTGGATAAGAGCAAAGCACGCCGCCAACCCCACCACAGTGAGACCACCCAACAGGCCGGAATGGCGGCCATGAACGCGTGGGTAACATCGGTCACCCAGGCCGGGTGGGCGGCGCTCTCTTCCACATAGCCCATCCAAAACAAAGATGCCAGGGTACACACGAACGGAAAGAAAGCGGCACGCACCAACAACAATTGCAATCCACGCACTGTGGAACGTCGATAGACCGAGGGACTCAAGGCGGACAAGGATTCGACAAAGCCTCCCCCGCCCCCCTGGGCACGAATAACTTTGGACATGGTCTGGACATGGCCAGTTCAACACCTTCGATTGCTTACGTGATTAGATGCCTCCGAGGCGAAATACTCGCCCTCATTTTTAGGAGGTAGTAACCATGGTTTCCATCCGAAAACTGGAAAAAATTGACGGGCATCCCTGGGTGCGGGCCGTCGCGGAGGTGGACTGGCACGGTGTCCGTCTTCGCGGCATCCGACTCGAGCAACACGCCGAGGGCTGGCGGATCTCCCCGCCAGGGCGCCGGATCCAGGGCATGTGGCAGAACCTGTTCAGCATCCACGATCGCCGGCTCGAACAGCAATTGCTGGAATCTCTGAGGTTGCGCCATGGATGAGGAAGACCAGGCTCTGCTCTGGTTGAGCTTGTGCCGCAAACTCTCGTATTCCGCCCGTCAGGCCCTGGTAAAGGCCCAGGGGAGCGCCATTCAGGCTCGCCTCTTCATGCAGGCCCATGGTCATCCCGGCCCCCGATTCGACCTGGTGGAACGGGCCAGGCAAACCACCTGGATGACGCGCCGCAGCCCCAACTATCCCAACCGACTGCGACATTTGAGTGAACCGCCGGACGTGCTCTACTATCGAGGCGATCCGGCTCGCTGGCAACAGGTGGAAACGGCCGTCACTATCGTCGGAACCAGACGCCCCAGTTCGGACGGTCGGCATCTGGCCGGTCGCTTCGCCCACTGCCTGGCTCAGAGTGGAATCAGCATCATCAGCGGCTTCGCGCGAGGAATCGATACCGCGGCTCATCGTTCTTCCTTGCATACCGGCAGCCCACCGATGGCCGTCCTGGCCTGCGGAATCGACTACTGCTATCCGGCCGAAAATCAGGAACTGTTCCGCTCGATTGCGGACCAGGGCCTGGTGTTGACCGAGTATCCTCCCGGACAACCGCCGTTGCCCCACCATTTTCCGGAAAGGAATCGGTTGCTGGCAGCTTTGGCGTCGGCCGTGCTGCTGGTGGAAGCACCAGCTCGCAGCGGCGCCCTGCTCACGGTGGAGCATGCCCTGAACCTGGGTCGACTGGTGTTCGTGCTACCGGGCCCGGTGGACCACGTCAACTACCAGGGCAATCTGATCCGGCTCAAGGAAGGAGCGACTCTCATCACCAGTCCGCGAGACTTGCTCGAGCAGCTACCCGGGCGGACGGTCCAAGCCGGGGACTGTGGTGAAAGTCCGGCTCACGCGGACGTCTGGGCGCAACGCTGGGGAATGCGTCTGGTAGCGACCCTCATCAAGCTCAGCGAGCATGAACGGAGTGGAACCATGCGCCAGGATGCTCACGGACGTTTTGGCTGGGCCTTGGCGACCGGGTAGGCTTTGGCGTCGAAAGGGAGGTGCTCCAAAGCAAAAATATGCTTGATGGCATCGACAACTTCTTCCACGGGCATCTTTTTGTAGAGAGCCAGCACCTCCCGATGAGCCTCAGGCAGGCGGTTGAGATTGACCAGCGAGACGATTCGTCCCAGACGGGCGTTGGGCTCATCCGGGTTGAGCTTGAGAATTTGATCATAGTAGCTCAAGGCCAACTCCGGATGGTTCCGGTCCGTGCCGTCCGCCAGCAACATGTAAACCTCACTGAGCTGACGCACGATGTCGTTGCTGCGGAAGTCAAACATGACCCCCAGGGAGTCCGCTGGAAAGCGCTGAGCGCAGGCCAGAAGGATGCGTTCCCGCTGAGAGCGCTGTTCGGGAGCCGTCTGGAGCTCGGCCAGGTTGACATAGAAAGACGGGTAGTTCACCGGATCGCACTCCAGAGCTTTCTGCAGGGCGAATTGCGCTTTCTCGGTCTGCTTGTTGCTGACCAGGGCCTTGTGCAGCAGATCCCAATGCACGGCTCGATGAGAGTCGAGCGAGACAGCGCGCTCGGCGATACGCAGGAACTCCGCCGGAGTTTTCTTCTCCAGCTTCAAGGCCAGGGCGGCCGAATAGGCCAGGCCATAATGATGATAATAAGCTCCCTGGAACGGGTTCAGCTCGATGCTGATCTTGTCTTCCTGCAGAGCCAGGGCGACTTCACTGCGTCGCATCAAACTTTCGGCTCTCTCGCTGTGGGCCTGGGCCATTCCGAAAGCCATATCAAAGGCTGCTCCGATACCCAGAGTGGCCAGCATGAAATAGGTCAGGATCACCTGAGGACGCAAGGTCCACGGGCTAATTTCCTCGTCCGCCGGAGGCGCTGCCGGGGGCGGGACCTCGGGCCAGCAATAGGCCAGGCTGACTCCCAGCCAGGTAGCCCAGAGTGCCGGTAACGAAGGAAACAACCACTGAACATCCACAGCCATGCAGAGCGCCAGGATGACGGCCGAAGTGGCCGCATCGAGCAGAGGCGGATTGGGATCGACGGGAGGGGCCGGGTCCGGGCGCCGCTCTCCCCGCAGCTTCCCACCTACCGCTCCCAGCCATTGAGCTCCCAGCACCACCACCAGCAAGGTCCCGGGGAAGCCCAGCTCCGCGAAGCAGCTCAAGCAGGCAGAGTGGCAAAACTTGGAAAACCAGCGGACGTCCGACTGATAGCCCGGGTAGTAGCGATGGAACCCCCTCGGCCCCACCCCCAACCAGGGACGATGCACACCCATCAGAATGGCGGCTCGCCAGAACTCCTTGCGGGAAGTAAGGCTGGAATCACTGCCCTTCTGCAGATCGGCGCTGCGCTTGGTGATTCCATTGAAGGCATTGTCTTTCTTCTTGGCCACGTCGAGTTGAGCCTGATACGAGCCGAGGCAAAGCAGACACAAAACGGCGACACCCCAAATCGGCAACCCCGAACGATAGGCCAGGACAGACAGCAGCAAGAGCAAGGCAAGAAGCGCCCACGAGTTGGAGATGGCCAGCCAGCAGCAGGCCAGTACTACCCCACAGGTCACGAGAGAACCCAGCAGAGCCACTCCCAAGGAATGCCCACGACGCAAGCTTCCTCCCAGCCACCAACGTCCGGCCAGCACCAGCAGACCGACCAACATGGCGGCCCGAGTGCCGGTCAGCACAAAGGCCAGATAGATGGGGACCATGGCCAGAAGGCCGAGAAGTTGCAAACGAGGACGACCCCGGGCACCGACATACTGGTTCAGCACCCAGGGCAGGGCGGCGGCCAGGAAAGCGGCCGTCACATTCGGCTGAAAGAAAGTGCCGTTCAGCCGGCCATCATCGTTCGCGTAGAGCTCGACGGAGAAAAACCGGTCCAGGGAGGCCAGAGCGACGAGCAGAGCCGCCAGGCTCGATGCTGCCCCCACACTCCAGCGCGGTCGCAGGTGAAAGGCCACCAATACGATCAGGTTGAGCAAAGCGGTATCGGCAACCGTGAGCAGGGCCTCGAAAGGATGGGAACTCAGATAGGCGGAGCAGGCCGCCAGCGCGATGAAGAGCCAGGAGCAACGCCACATCCAGCGGCCCTGAGGCGGCACCGGCAGACCCAGCAGCACCGCCACACCCCCCAGAGCCAGCAGGGCAAAACGGAACAAGAAGCTGTTTTCGCCTAGTTGAAAGCCAGAATCGATCTGACCGAGCAGGGCGAAAATGGGCGGCACGCCCACAGGATCGCTGAAGGCCCAGACACCCATCGCGGCCAGTCCGGGAGCCAGAACGATAGCCAGAAACAGGAAGCGCAGCAGGTTGACCAGCACCCGGTCAAAGAAAAAGTCCACCCAACCTTGGGCAGAAACGACCGGATTGGGCGCAACGGGGGTGCCTCCAGGCGCGTTAGCGCTGGTCAGGCCAGGCTCAAGGCCCGCTTCCGGGGAATCAGGCGGGACAGGCAGGCTGCAAAACCTGTTCGAAGTTGGGGCGCACGCGGTCCATTGTGTATCGCAGCGCGCCGAAATTGGCTCCGGTCTGTCCGATCGTCACCAGGTAGTGGTAAGAGTCCACAGACTGGATGACCACGATGCCGCCTGCGCACTCCAGCACCCAATACTGAGGTGCATTGGCGAAGGCCTCGAGGAAGGCGACCGTCTCGATAATGAACTCCGAAAGCCGCTCCTTACCAATCGCATCCTTGACCTGTTCGGCCACGGCATAGCCTTCGCGGTTCAAAAGGAAAACAGAGGAGACGCTGCGGGTCTTGGCCAGCGTCTGGATCAAGCCGTCCAGACTGGCCAGCAGGGGGGCATAGAGACTGGGGAAGTCTCTCTCCTCCACGACCGCTTCCACGGTCGGTTCAACCACGGGCTCAACGGCGACCTCGGGCTCCGGTTCTACCACCACGTCGACGGGCGCGACTTCAACTGCATCCAACACAGAAGAGCCGGTATCTTCCGCGGGGGGGTCCAGATCGTCGCCCAGCCCGGAATCATAGCCCCCGCCCGATGAAGTGTCGACAGCGGCGGGCGGGAACTCGGGTTCGACAGCGTGTCCATCATCCCATAGAGGCGGATCCGCCACCTCCGGAGGCAAGTTGCCTTCCATCACGGGGGTAATATCCAGAGTCAGGTCGTGCAAATGCTCGCGGACGCCGCCCTCGACGGAATCGTGACTGGGCACCACCAGGGTGGGATGGTCATCCCAAAGGGCAGGCTCCACGACGCGCGTGTGCTCTTCGACGAGCGGCTCCTCGACCGACTGACTTCCCAGCTCCAGATGCCGAGGCACCTCCTCCGGTTCGACGTAGACTTCTTCGACGACCGCCGCCTCCGGAACTTCAGCAGAATCCAGGCTCCCCACGCTCTCGACGCTCTCGACGGCCTCGACGGCCTCGACGGGATGCGTATCGGTAAAGTCTTCGTAGCCTCCGGTCTCGGTGTCGGGGTACTCGGAAACCCCTTCGAGCGGCTCCACCAGGGTGACTTCAACCACGGGTTGCTCGGTGACGACCTCCACCGCCGGGTTCTCCGCGGCTCGCTGGCGCTCTCTCTCGATCTGACGTTGCCGATCCAGATCCGCCAGGTAGGCTTTGCGGGCATCTTCCAGCACGGTGAGTTGGGACAAAACCTCTTCGCAGTAGCTCAAGCGCTTCCGCGTTTCAAAGATGTAGTAACCAAAGGTGGGGTCGCCGGCGTTGGCATCCTGAATCGCCACCAACTCCTGACCCTCTCGCAAAACCAGCGAGCGGGCGATGCTCAGGCGAACTCTTGCCAGTGCCAGCTCATCGTTGCCACAACCGGCCAGAAGAATCTCCTCGATGTCCTGAGGAAGAGTCGTCGAGGCCGAAAGCTCGCGAGCGAAGACGTGAGCCTCTGGATATCCCGGCTCCATCTCGAAAAGGACTCGCAGTTCGCTAATGGCCTCCTGATAGAGACCGTGGTGGCGGTACATCTGGGCCATGCAAAGGTGAGCTTCGGCTACGGACTCGTCCTTGAGCACCTTCTGGTAGGCCTCGAGAGCCTCGAGACGGAGACCCCGGCGAAAAGCAGTCTCCGCCAACGCCAACAGGCCGATGTGATTGTCCGGTGACTTCTCGCAAATGGAGCGCAGCTTTTCCAGCTTGAGCTCCAGAGTCGTCTTCTGTTCGGTGCCTCGCATGCGCGCGCATCCTCTCTCTGATGAGTTAGCCGGCGGGAGTGCCCTGGCGCTGTAAACATTCGTGGACGATGGCTAAAAGCCCTAGAGGACTGAAGGGCTTGGAAACTTGCGCGTCCGCTTCCGAATTGACCACCCTGGCCAGTTCTTCTTCACTGAGCTGGTGAGTCATCAAAACCACCGCGGCATCCCGGGTCGATGGCTCCTGCTTCAGGCGCGAGCAGAGTTGCACGGCGTCGCTGTCGGGCAGGGTCAAATCTAACAAAATCAGGTCGGGGGGAGCATCTCGCGTCGCCTGCAGCGCCTGTTCCGCATCCTGGACGGTCATCAATTCGAAACCGAAGTCCTCGAGCACGACCTGTATCACTTCGCAGGTTACCGGGTCATCTTCAATGACCAGAATACGCTTGGACTTCATGCCAGCATCGTCTCCACGGCCGACTTGGACTTGCGAATCTCCAGACGCAGACGGCCCAGGTTGGCGTTGGCTTTGGCCACTACCACCAGCACGCAGTCGTTGGCCAGTTGTTCCGCCGTGATCTGGCAGTCGGCGAACTCGATATACTGCTGGTGAAGAGGACTCTTGCCCAGTTCATCAACCAGTTGCGCTCCCAGTTGCACAGAACGCAAAACCAGCATTCCGATTGCGCCACTGTCGGGCTCGTCGTTAAAATACTCCTCGATCAGCAGGCCCTGATCGTCAAGAATGAGGGCACCGCGCACCAGATCGACGCGACAGAAATTCTCCAATATGCGCTTCAGGTCGGTCATATTAGCTAATCACCATAGGGATAGACAGTCACTTCCTGACTTTCTTGTAGACCGAGTTCGTTGACAATTTTCTGAGGAATTTCCAAATTGAGGTTCTTTTTTGAGACGCCCTTGGCCTTATAAGTGCCCAGCATGCGCCCGTCCATATCTTCGACGGCAATCTGGAAGGCAGACTTGGCATTGAACCCCCACCCGCGGGCATATTCCAGATCGAG
>JAFKGI010000051.1 GCA_017307785.1 Vulcanimicrobiota bacterium
GGACTTGAACTGACTCTCCTGTGCCGACCAGAAATACCGGAATCTCTAGTGGGAGATCCGGGTCGGCTGCGCCAAATCGTTTTGAATCTGCTCAGCAACGCCGTCAAATTCACCGAACGCGGAGAAGTGGTTCTAGAAGTGCGAGTGCTGGAAAAGTCCCACTCCCAAGTCCGTCTCTGTTTTCAGGTCATTGACTCCGGCATTGGAATTTCGCAGGAGGCTCAAAAGCGACTCTTCCAGCCGTTCCAGCAGGCGAACAGTTCCGTTGCAAGAACCTATGGAGGCACCGGTTTAGGTCTGGCGATTTGTAAGCGTCTGACAGAGGCAATGGGCGGATCGATCAGCGTAGAGTCAACTGCAGGCCGGGGCTCTACCTTTCGCTTCTCAGCCGAGCTAGGCGTCGGTGTCACTCCCCCACCACTGCCAACCAGCGATCTCAAGGACTTGCGGGTGCTCGTTGTAGACGACAATCGGACCAACGGGCTATTCTTCGAGACACTTCTGCTCGGCTGGAGTTGCAAACCGAAGGTGGTGCAGCGTTCATCCGACGTTCTACCGTGCCTGGAAAAGGAAACTTTTGACGCGATCTTGCTGGACTACCATCTGCCGGATTTATCTGGGGAAGACGTCCTCCGAGAGATCAAGAACCACCCCAAGGTGTCTGACACACCGGTGATTCTTTTGACCTCCATGCCTCAGCGGGGCGAAGTAGCACGGCTGGGAAAACTGGGATTAGCGGGATACTTGACCAAACCGGTAAGGCGGCAGTCTCTCCACGACATGCTGGCCGCCGCTGTAGGGAGAGCCAGTTCGGCCTCACCCGCACAGGATCTGGTGATCACGGCTCATAAATTGAGGGAACAACAGCGCCAGGGTTCTCGCTGGCGCGTGCTCGTCGCTGACGACAATGTAGTCAATCAGCGTATCGTGGCCAGACTTTTAGAAAAATCGGGGTTCTATTGTGATGTAGCCGGGGATGGTCGAGAAGTTCTGAGCGCGCTGGAACACCTGAAGTATGACGTGATCCTGATGGACTGCCAGATGCCGGTCATGGATGGCTGGCAGGCAACCCGTGAAATCAGGAAGTCTTCCCAGATTCCTATCTTGGCCCTGAGCGCCGGGGTAACCGTCGAAGAGAGGGAGAAATGCCAACAGGCCGGGATGAACGGTTTTCTGGCAAAACCAATCCAGGCCCAGGCTCTCCTGCAGGCCCTCCAGGGGATGCTAACCTCATAGTCCCCGCACTGCCTGGAGGTGTCGCCATCTGACCCGAAGAAGGCTTAAGGCGCCAAATCGGCTCAGTATAAGGCTCATAACATGCAGAACATACTTCAATCCACCTTTGGACTCCAACAGTTTCGCCCCGGCCAGGAAGCTGTTATCACAAGGCTGCTAGCAGGGCAGTCAGCTCTGGCCATCTTTCCAACGGGGGCAGGAAAAAGTCTCTGCTACCAATTACCAGCCGTTGCGCTGGACGGGCTCACTCTGGTCGTTTCGCCTCTGATCGCCTTAATGAAAGACCAACTGGACGCGCTTAGACGTCGTGGCGTTGCGGCGGCTCGCTTGGATTCAAGTTTGACAGCACAGGAAAGCAGAGCGGTTTACTCTGATCTGCGCCAGGGACTCCTAAGATTGCTCTACATCGCTCCCGAACGATTGGGCAACGAGCGATTCTTAGCGACGCTCAAAGACCTGCCGATCTCCCTGCTTGCTGTCGATGAAGCGCATTGCATCAGCGAATGGGGCCACAACTTCCGTCCGGACTACATGAAGCTGGCGCAACTGGCTAGAGAGCTTCAAGTTCCTCGAGTCCTGGCTTTGACAGCTACCGCAACTCCGGCCGTGGCAGAGAGCATCGCCCGAGCTTTTGAAATTCCGGCGGAGGGCATCATTCGAAGTCCCTTTCACCGTCAAAATCTCCACCTGGATATGTGTCCTGGTGAGGCATCTAGTCGAAACAGCAGGCTTTTATCGTCGCTTCAGCCCGGGCCGAACATCGTGTATGTCACCCTCCAGCGAACCGCCGAGGAAGTCGCCGAGTTCTTGACTGAGCAAGGTCGACCGGCAGTAGCCTACCATGCAGGCCTGGAAGCTGAACAGCGCGCCCGCATCCAGGACGAATTCATGGCCAGCCCCAATGGTGTAGTGGTGGCCACCATCGCCTTCGGCATGGGAGTGGACAAGGCCGACATTCGGGCAGTGATTCACTACAATTTGCCCAAAAGCATCGAGAACTATGCTCAAGAAATAGGTCGTGCAGGTCGCGACGGGCAAACTTCGAGGTGCACCCTTCTGGCCGCCCCTGAAGATGCGGTCAACCTGGAAAACTTTACCTTCGGAGATACTCCCACCGCTGAAGCCCTGGGAGGATTGTTGGCAGAATTGGAAGGTTCCGGCGAATGCTTCGATGTCTCGGTTTATCACCTGTCGCAGCAGCACGATATCCGAAATCTTGTGGTGGAAACGATTCTTACCTATCTGGAACTTGACGGTGTCCTTCAGGCTACTCAGCCATTTTTCGCGGAGTATAAGATTTCCTGGCGCACGTCGGAAGCAGATGTAATCTCCCGCTTCGAGCCAGCAAGAGCACAGTTTTTGCGAAGCGTCTTCGCTTGTGCGCAGAAAGGCCGCAAATGGCTGCGACTGGATGCTCACCAGGCATCCATCCGTCTGAAGGAACCACGTGAAAAAATCATCAAGACGCTCAACTATCTAGAAGAGCAGGGGTTGGTCCTGTTGCAAGCAAGTGGCGTACGCAAAGGCTATCGCCGAGTCGGCAGCTTCGGCGATCCGCAAAGCCTGATTCACCGCTTTCGTACGCGTGAGCAACGTGATCTGGCCCGCCTTGAGGAGATGCAGCGACTGGTCTACGGTCAAGGCTGCACGGCGAGGGCTCTACTGGCCTATTTCGGGGAGAGCATGGAGTCCGATTGCGGAGTGTGCGGACGCTGCCTGGGTCAAAGCTCACCAACCCTCCTGAGGCAGGTAGGCGAGGTCGATGCAGACCAACTTTCTCGGATCGAGAAGCTCAAGCAACAGCATCACTCTTCACTGGCGCATCCACGACAACTGGCTCGCTTCCTATGCGGGCTCACCTCTCCGGCAACTAGCGCAGCCCGCCTGGGAAGGCATGTCGAATTTGGGATGCTAGCCGACATTCCCTTTCAAAGGGTTCTGGCACTGCTCGAGCGGGGGCCAAACCAGGCTGAGGCCCAAAAGGAGCCGCTCCAGACAGCAGCCGGAGCGAGCCCGGACGCCCTGTAGCGGAGGGCGTCCGGGCATTCAACAGGTGGCAGACCCCATCCTGATGCCACCAGAGTTTCACTATAAGAAACTCCTGACCCAGAATAGTTGCCACCAAGACCGTGCGCTGTAATCTATCTCACGCTTTGTGGTCACGGCGAATAGTAAAAGCAAAGTCTCGGAGCTTGGCTACGACCCGAAGCGCTAGCGGGATTCGCCCAGGACGACGGCACTCCGGCCCGGCACCCTCAAGCGACCGTTCTTGAGAAAGACGCGGGACGGTTTCAAAGGTGCCGGACCGGCGCTCTGGCTGCTCACGTAGATGTTCCAATCACCAGCGGGCACGGTCAGGGTTTGCTCCCTAGCCGAGGCGTTGAAAAAGACTTGAGCGCGTTTCCACGAGTCGCGTCCGGTCGGATCCGTCAGCAGGTAGGCGATGGTCTGGGCGGGCGAAGGCTGGAATTTCAGGGCGCTACGCACCTCTTCGGCGCGGGCCAGACGGAACATGGGGTGGCTTTTGCGCAAGGCGATCAGGCCTCGGTAGTACTCCACCATGGCCCGATTCTCGAACTTCTGGCGCCAGCGAATCATGTTCAATGAGTCAGGCTTGTTATAGCTGTTGTCCTCTCCGTGCTTGGTGCGCAGCATTTCCTGACCGCTCTGCAGAAAGGGAATCCCCTGACTGGTGAAGAGAATTGCCGCCGCCAGCCGGTCCATGGCCTTGCGATCGTCATCGCGGATGCCGGCATCGTGTGAGGTGGAAAGTTCGAGCCGATCCCAGAGCGTATGGTTGTCGTGGCATTCCATATAGTTCAGCGACTCGACCGGATGGGCGGCGAAATCCTCGATCGAGCCGGCGATACCCCGGCGGATGGCCTCGGCCTGGCCGCCGTTCTGAAGAAAGCCCTGGTCCCGCGGCTGAAAGACGCTGCCTTTGAGAGCATCCCGGAAGTTGTCGTTGAACACGCCGAAGCTCAGGTTTCTCTGGCTCCCTTTGCCCAAAACTTCTATGGGGGTTTCGCCAGCCGCCCAGGGCTCTCCATACAGCAGTAGATTCGGATCGATCTGATGCAGTTCGCGCACCAGGTCTTGGGCCGTCTGCTTGTCCATCAAGCCCATCAAATCGAAGCGGAAGCCATCGACCTTGTACTCCTGCACCCAGTGCTTGACGGTATCCTTTAGGAATCGTCGCACCATGGGAGCTTCCGAGCGAATTTCGTTGCCGCAGGCGGCCCCGTCGAAATACCGGCCATCCGGACGCCTCCTGTAATAGTAGCCGGGCGCCAGCGTTTCAAAAGCACCGGCCCGTTGGCGCAGCCCGTCGTCGGTGTGATTGAGCACGATATCCATGACCACGCGGATGCCGCGCTTGTGCAGGGCGTCCACCATCTGCTTGGCCTCGCGCACCCGGCTGCCGTCCAGTCTCTCACTGGCATACCACCCGTCCGGAGTCTGGTAGAGGGCGGGATCGTAGCCCCAGCCGTAGACGTCGTTGGCCTCGTCGGAGGCAAACTCCGAGAAGGGCATGATCTGCACGGTATTGACGCCCAACTCGGAGAGGTGATCCAGGCCGGTGGCGATGTCGGGATGACCCGTGAGATGGGTGCCGGCTTCGGTCAGTCCCAGGTACTTGCCTCGACGCTGCACGCCGGAATCCGGGTCGATGGTGAAATCTCGCAAATGCATTTCGTAGACGACGGCTTCTTCGTTGGGGAACTTCGGGCGGTCGGCCACAGGGGTCTGGTCATGAAAAATCATGGTTCGGCCGTCACAGGCGGTTACGCACCGCGAGTAAGGGTCCGGGACCTCACGCTCCGGGTGGAAGTCAGCAGTCGGTCCGGCGGCTGAGTAGGTGTAGTAGTGATTCTGGAGGTCTCCCGCCAGGCTCGTTTCCCAGGTTCCGTCCGCGTTGCGCTCGAGCGGAAGACGTCGAGCTTCTCCGCCCACGGGCGTGCTGTAGAGGTTCAGCTGCACGCGCTCGGCGGTGGGAGCGAACACTCGGAAGGTAGTGGATTTCGCGGAATAAAGTGCCCCGAGGGGCAGGTCGGAATACAATGAGTCGGCGGGATTCGGAAGCTGAGAGCTCATCCCCGCCAGGATAACCGGCTTCTTCGGTTCGTAAACCTTCGGTTGAGCGGGGCCGGGGCCGGCCAGCAGCCAGGGAAGCAGCAACAAGAGTGACCTTTTCACCGGTCGGGGTTCGGCCAGGAGCAGGCCCTTCCTCGTGGTAGAGAGAGGCATGGATTCGCTGAGCAAGCCGGTCTGGGAGGTAGCTCCGCGTCTTTTGGGCTGGCGCGTGTGCCGACGTCTGGGAGACACGGTCCTGAAGCTGCCGATCGTGGAGACCGAGGCCTACGCATCATCGGAGGACGGAGCTTCCCACGCCTGGCGCGGACCCACTCCGCGCAACCGGCCGATGTTCGGTCCGGTCGGGCGCTCCTATGTGTATTTTATCTACGGGATGTATCACTGCTTGAATGTGGTGGCCCACGCTCCGGAAGCCGCTGGCGCCGTGCTCATCCGGGCTCTCGACCATGGGCAGTGCAATGGCCCCGGTAAGCTGTGCCGCTTTCTCCAGATCGACCGAGAACTGACCGACCTCGATTTGTTCGCCTCGCCCGACCTGTGGCTGGAGCCCGGCGAACCCGGAGGCGAAGTGGCCACCGGTCTGCGCGTGGGCATCCGCAAGTCGGTCGAACTGCCCTGGCGCTTCTGGATCGCCGGCAACCGCCATGTCAGCCGCGGGCCGGTCGTTCTGCCGAGCTCTCTCGGGGAAGGGGGACCCGGGGGATAGGGGGATTTGGGAGAGGGTCAGGCCGAAGGCGGGGCCATGAAAACGCTGCTTTCTTTGCTGTTATTGACTGGAGTCGGCTGGGCCGAACCGCAGATTTTTCCGGCCGCCGAGCCGGTTCAGGGGCGAGTGCTGTTGGTGGCCGAAGACGGCCAGAAGGAAGCGGAAGCGCTAGCTCGGGCCGGTATCGAGACGCTGCTCAGCCACGCCAAGACCTCGGAAGAGTTCGGCGAGGACTGGCAGTGGGCCCAGGAGCGCTACGGGTTGGAGGCCACCGAAACGGTCCAACCCGGCGGACAGGTTAACGTCACGTTCAGCCTCAAGCAACCCGTCAGTCTGATTGCGTTGGGCCCCAAAGCGCCCATCGTCTGGCCGACTCAGGTTGACGGAGCGGTTTTCATTGACCAGAACCCGAACCCGGCCAGCTATCCTCCACCCAAACGGGGGCCTTTTGACCTCGCGGGCGCTCTTCCCGTAGATGCTCCGCCGAAGGGTCTCGCAGCGATTCCCTACGAGCGCGACCTGAAGCCTTATCAGGCGCTCTTCCTGGTTCCGCCCACCACCAGCGACGAAGTCTGCAAGCAGCTCCAGGGCAATGTGCACAAAACGACCGGTTCCCTGGCCGAGGACAATTCGGCCCTGCAAAAAGAAGTGCGGCGCTGGATTGCCATCCAGCAGCCGCTCTCCCCCATCGGTTTGCCCGACACCAAATTCGTAGCCTCCCCCAACTGGGGCGTGCGGTCCGTAGGCGACAAGATCGACACGGTGGTGGTGCACTCCACCGTCATCAACACACTGGAAGGCACCGAGCGAGCCTTCTGGGATGACAAAGAGCGCCGCGTCTCGGCTCATTACGTGGTCGACCGGGATGGCACCACCATCCAGATGGTGGATGAGCGCCGTACCGCCTGGCACGCCGGCGTCTCCGAATTGGACGGTCGCACCGGTGTGAACGACTTCTCGGTGGGAATCGAGCTGGTCAACCTCAACGACGGCAAGGATCCCTATCCGGAAGCTCAGGTTCTGGCGGTAAAACGCATCATCCAGGATTTGCGCGAGCGCTGGGACGTGCCGGATTCTCACATCGTTTCTCACGCCGCCATCGCCCGACCGGTCGGACGCAAGTCCGATCCGGTGGGCTTTGACTTCGAGGGGCTACTGCGTCTGCTTAAGGATTGAGCTTGTCCACCTGGTAGTGACCGTCCGGTCCGAAAACCTGGCGATTCTTGAGCAGGATGGTCTTGAACACGGGAGACTGACTGGTGAGTTCGTAGCCCTGGCCCTGACGCCGATATTCCAGCGCCGGCTTTCTCTCCCAGACGTTGACCGACACGACGTTCTTGGGTAGCCGCGGCAGATAGGTCGGAACCAGCTGATTCAGTTGCTCGGGATAAGCGCCGTGGTCCAACTGGAAGAGCTCCAGAGCGACCACCGCGCGTAGCGCTTCGAAGCGGGTGGAGACCCACAGGAACTGGGCCTGGGCCCGACCGACATTGGGCACCATCTGGCGGGCAGCATAGCTGAAGGGCAGATACTCGCCGGAGTCGACCGTGCTGGGTCGGCCCAGCTCTTTCCAACCGTCCAACCCGGACAATTGAAGGTTCAGATAGGCCTTGTGCTCGCTCTCCCAATAGCTGCGCGGTAGGATCCGAACCAGCACCTTCCAGGCCGGGTCATCCTCGCCAAACTCCTGCAGAGGCGTGCCGTTGGTGGAGGAGAGGATGAGTTCGCGGAAGGCCTTGTCGCACATGTAAATCTCGCGCTTCATCGTTTCCAGCAGCGACTCGGGGGCAACTCTGCTCCTGTCGAGAGTCTCTGCCAAGCGAACCAGTTGGGCACGCTGAGGATGCGCTTCGAACACCCAACGTTCTACGTGTTCCAGCGCCAGAGAGCTCTGGGCCGCGCCGATCATCAGACTGATCAAGCCGCCTTCCCGGAAGCAGGTCGACCATTGCAGGTTAAGTTCCAGGTCCCGCAGAGCTTCCTCGGTCCGGCCGGCGTCGATCGCCTCGTGAGCGAGAGCATTGAGACCCTGGCTGACGCTGCGACACAGGATAAAGTTGGGAACCCGAGATTGGGCGCTGAACCCCTGGGTCGCGATGTAGCTAAAATCCGCTTTGGCCAGGGCGGCCTTCAGGGCGGGAAGTCCTTCTAAAAACTCCCGACGAGCTTGCTTCACTTCGGCCGCGGTAGCGTGCGCCGTGGATGGATCATACTGGTCAAAGAGGGTCCGGCCGGCCCGCAACTGCTTGGCCAGCAGCGGTTTCTCTCGGTCGCGACTGAGGAAAGCCGTTTCTAAGCCGATCCAGCCATTGCGATCGGCTGGAATCGCCTGCTGGGCGGCCACCCAGGCGCCTTCTTCCTGGCGGATCTTCTCGGCCACTTGGGGTTGCACGACCCGCCGGGTCAGGGTCGCCTGGTAGGCGCCGACCAGAATGGCGCTGATGGGCAGTCCGCCGATGAGCAGACTGCGCAGTGACTTGTGCAGCGCCCGCCACACGGCCGGTCGGCCTTCCTCCACCAGCGGCCGGCGCACGCTCAGCACGCCAGCCACCAACCAGCCGGTGACCAGACAGGCCACCCAGGCCAGCCACCCGCCAGCCTGCGAGTTCCACAAATTCAGAAACAGAGAGGTCAGGCCTCCCAGCCAGATGGCGTGAAAGGTCTGCACCGGAAAGAGCCAGCGAGGCCTACCAACAGAGTGCTGCGCCAGGGCGCGCCAACTGCCTTTCAGCGTGCTCAGCAGCAACAGTGCCACGGCCACACCCGCGACCGGACCCAACAGCACGACGTTCCAACCGGCGCTACGAAAGTTGATACTGAAGAGTCCCAGCGCCGAAACCACGCCTCCACAGAAGACCGAGGTGGCCAGCACACAGAGCATGGGCAGCAGCTGGAAAAGTCCGGCCGGAGCCGACCAGCGACTGCGAGCGGGAGACTTCAGGCCGGGCAGACACAGGGCTCCCAGGGCCAAGCACAGGAGGGCCAGGATGAGGATCCCGATTCCCCAACTGCCGGCACTTTCGCGGCCCAGAAAGCCCGCGCCGGCCGTGCCGGCCAGCAAAGCCAGCGTCCAGGGAAAAGCCTGGCGGGAAGCAATGGGCGCTCTTAGAATCGGCTCCAGGCGAACGGCCAGTTTGGTCGGACCCGACAGCCGCGCAAATCGCTCTTCCGCCTGGCGGGCCGTGCGGCGCGCAAAGTCGGAATCCAGCTCCAGGCCAGGGGTGGCCTTCAGGGTGTCGCTCAGTTCACCGAGCAGTGCTTGCTCTTCTCCATCGAAGAGCGCGGAAAATTCTTCTTCAGTCATGCTGCACCCCTTTGAACTTATCGATGAATCGTTGGCGGGCCTTAGCCAGTCGGGATCTCACGGTTCCCAAGGGAACCTGGAGCACCGCGGCCATTTCCTCATAGCTCATGCTGCAAACTTCGCGTAACGCCAGCGTGGTGCGGTCGATTTCGGGAAGCTGAGCGAAGGTAGCGCGAATCGTTTCCTGGCGGCCTACTCCCTCGGCCAGGTCGGGCGCCGCTGCGGCCACCTCGACCTCGACCTGAATCTCTTTGCCGCGCCGCCGTAGAATGTCGTGGCAGCAGTGGGTAACGATTCGAAAGAGCCAGCTTTTGATGGCCAGCGGATCGCGCAGTTGACCGATGCGTTGATAGACAACGAAGTAGGCTTCTTGCAGTGCGTCTCGGCTGAGTTCCGGATCCTTGAGGATGGAAACCGCCAAACGCGAGCAGGCGGACTGGGTTCTCTCAATCAAAATCTCGAGAGCCCCCTCCTCTCGCGCCTGGAGGCGCTCGGCCAGTTGGGCCAGGCTTTCCCCTTCGGGTGGCTGCACAGTCACGGCAGCGATAGACAACGAAATGGACACCCCATAAACCTCTCCTTCATCAACAGTTTCCGCGGAACTCTTTTGAACGGTGCTTAGACGGAGAGCATTAAGAAAAAGTTCGCAGTGGTCCGAAAAAAGTTTTTTGTCACACCAAGTTCACAAACCACCCGCAGCTTCTGGCTTACAGTGCTCCCTGCGACCAAGTACCAGGGGGGACTGCCGTCTCCCCCTGGACCCCCCTGCCACACATAGATATCGGAGGAACACACCCCGTGAACATTTCAGCTCTCTCTTCTCAACGTTCTTTGCCCACCACCAGAAGCGCAGCTCCGCGCGCCGAGACTCCGGCCGCCAACGACCAGGTCCAGATCGGCAACAACGAGCCGGCCGCCCCCAAGAAATGGACCGTGCTGCTCTGGTCGGCTTCGGACAACAACCTTTACAGCTACATGCAGAAAGACATCGACGAGTGCGAGCAAGTCGGCTCGACGCCGGGTATGAACGTCGTCGTCCAGACCGACCACGGCCCCCGCTTCGGCACCGCCAAGCGCTATCTGCTGACCCAGGATGACAAGCCCGGCATCCACTCGCCGGTGGTCAGTAAGCCCAGCAGCAACAACACCGCCGACCCGGCTCAGCTCTCGGAGTTCATCCAGTGGGGCATGCAGAAGTATCCGGCGGAAAACTACGCTCTGATCATTTCCGACCACGGCGGCGGTTGGCAGGGCGCTTGCTCGGACGACCGCAGCAACAGCTGGATGACCCTGCCCATGCTCGAGCAAGGCCTGTCCGACGCCCGCGAAAAAACCGGCCGCAAGCTGGACGTGCTCGGCTTCGATGCCTGCTTGATGGCTAGCGCCGAAGTCGCCCATCAACTGCGCGACGAAGCGACCTATCTGGTAGGCTCGCAGGAAACCGAAGGCGGCGCCGGCTGGCAATACAATCGCGTGCTCAGCAAGGACACCCTGGCCAGCACCGACGAGCGCATCCGCACTCGACTGGACTACACGCCCAAGGAATTCGCCGAAAACATCGTCAACATGGCCCAGGGACACCAGGGCGACCTGGCCACGATGACCGCCTTCGACACCTCAAAAATCGGAGCCATCACCGACTCGGTCAAGAGCTTCGGCGAAGCCATCGTCAACAGCCCCATCAGCTCGGCCGACCTGGCCGCCGCCAAGGGCGAAACTCAGGGATTCTATGAATTCCACGACCTGCACGACTTCGCTTCCAAAGTCGCGGCCAAAGCCGGCGATGACGCCAATCTGGCCGCCAAAGCCGCCGCCGTACAGCAGGCCATCGGCGACGCCATCATCGCCGAGCAACATTCCGAATCCTACCCGAACGCCCACGGCGTGACCATCGAGCTGAGCAATCAGAGCGGCCGCGCCAAGGGCCCCGGCGTGCCCAACTTTAGCGCCGAGCAGAACAATCGCATCGACTTCGGAAAATACGGCGACACCAAGTTCGCCCAGGAGACCGGCTGGCAGGCCGCCCAGGCCAAAATCAACGGCTAAACCCATAAAAAAAGCCCCGTCCGATGCGGACGGGGCTTTTTTCGTTGCTGGCCCAGCCTAGCGTTCGTTCCACTCGCGGGTGCCGTCATCGCTGACCGACCAGGTGCCGACCCAGCGGCCCTTGTTGACGTCGACCACGCTCAGCCACTGCTCGCTTTCGCCGTCCACGCGGCGCAGCACGCCCAGGCTGTTGGTTTCTTTATCCAGCGCGAATTCCAGCAGGCCATCCTTGACCATGCGGCTGATGGAGCCTCCCGAGTTTTCGCGGATGGCCGAGAACAGCACTTTGGTGCCCGGGATCTCCCGAACTTCCGCCAACGTCTTCTCGACCAGTTTGCCAGACTGGATGCCGTCCTCGAAACGAAACTCGCCGCCACCGGCTTCGCAGAGCGCATCCCAGGCGGAGCGCACCGCCTCGGTCTTGGCCGAGGGCTCCTTGGCTGGCGATCCGTAGGCGTTCACTTTATCCAGATGGAAACCGGCAATCTGGAAAGGCGTTTCGCGGTTGTAGTCCTCGTGCAGTCTCACGTCGGTGTGGCCAGGCGAAATCAGGTGTCCGTTGTCGGGATTGGTAAAGCTGCTCCAACCGTGACCGCTGTTGATCTGAGTGCTGGACGGCACCTTGCCTTCGCGAGGCGAGATCACCACCCAGTAAGGCGGGATGTTCGGGTCTTCGACACCGTCGAGTCGCGAGGCGTGCACGGTCATCGTGTCCGTCAAGGCCAGTACCACGTCCTTGGCGGTGGCTCCGGCCAGGGCTTTCTCGAATTCGATGTTGATCTCGACCTGCTTGCCCGAGCCCTTGACGGTTACGCCGTCCACGGCCACGCCGGGTTTATCGGAAATCGTCTGACCGGTCAGATACTCGAAGTCGGCGCGTAATTCTTGGGGAAGGAAACGAGCCGACTCGGCATCGAGCACGCCGGCGCTGGTTTTGGTCGCTTGCTCGGCGGCCGCTTTGACCATCTGCTGATCGAGTTGGTAAACTTCCTTGAGAGGAATTGAACCCTTGCGGCCGTCAGCAATCTCGCTGAGGTTGTCGCGCAGCATGGCCAGCTGCTGGTTGTTACGAGATTCTTCGCGGATAGCGTCGCTGAGTTTGCCACTCAAGGCGCGGGCGCCGATGTTCTTGGCCAGCGGCCCCAGGGTGTCCTGAAGCAGGGCGCTGTGGGACTCGGCAAACTGGTCGGCGCTCATCCCCTCGCTCTTGGCTTTGGCGGCGGGGCTCTTCTTGGCGCTGGACGGGGACGAACCGGACGGAACGGACTTGATCATGACGGGGTCTCCCTCTGAACATCTTTGTGTGTGTGTGTCCAAAGCTTAGAATGCATCGCTGAATTTTTCCCGAAAGGCCCTTTTTCAGGGATCGTTAGGCTGAATGGAGTAGTCTCCAGGCGTGCAAATCCGCCCTTCTCAGGCACAGGTACCCGGCAAACTTCCGGTTCGCAAAGACGAGCAACCGGAGGACCCCAAGCCGCCCGGCAACCTCTGGCAGACACTGACCAGTGGTGAGCTGCTGCAATTGGGCCTGCACCTGTCCCCGGCCAAACTGGCCGAAGCCATCAATACCACCAAAGATCTGGGCAAGGGTCTGGGCCAGTCCTGGCGGGACATCAAAGACACCTTCCGCAAAGTGCTCCATCTGCCGGTGGTAGCCGAGCATATCGACCCGGAGGCGGCGCGCAAAATCTCCTCCATCACCATGGCGGTGGTGGCCGGCGTTGGCTACGCCGCCGCAGGGGTGCAAGGCTTCGCTGGACTCAGCAAGCTCAGCGCCGGCATCAAAGAGAAGAATCGCCTCAAGCAACTGGACGGGACTCTCGATCTGGCCATGGCGGGAGCCATCGGCACCACCATCGCGGCCGCCGGTGTAGCGCCGCTGGTGCTGGTTCCGCTGGCCGCCACCCTGGGGCTGGCTCGCGGTGTGATCCACTCGGTGGTAGGCTACCGTCAAGGCAACGCCCAACAGGAAGTGCAGGGAGCCCTGGACGGGACGCGCTCGGTGGGCATCCTGGGGTCCATGCTCGGACACGTCAATCCGATGCTGGCCACAGCCGGAGCGATTTGCGGGCCGGTAGCCGGAGTCATCCAGTCCTGTCGAGGCTTCCTGGATTTGCGCTCGGGACTGGCGGAAGGTTCCAAAACCAAGCAAATGCAGGGCCTGACCGACATCGGCTCGGCCCTGGGCCTGCTGCTGGCCAGCACCGGTGTGGGCACCATTCCCGGCATTGTGTTGACGGCCGCCAGCGTGGGAGCTCGCGTGCTTTATCCGCTGAGCCCCAAATTCCAGAAACGCTGCGACAACGCCCTGGATCAATGCCGGCCGGTGTTGGAAAAAAGCGTCCAGGGAATGGAGAAAGTGGCCGAACCGATTCTGCAGATCGCGCGGCCCATTCTCGACAAAATTCTGGGCAAAGAAAAACCTCCTCCGGAATGATTAGGCCGAAAGGCTGAAGGGCACTCCGAAGCAACGAACAATTAGCGCGGGATGAGTACCACTGGCCAGACCGAAATTTGCCCGTGCGGCAGCGGCCAGACTCCGTACCGTTGCTGTCTGGAAATGGCCCCCTCGCCAGCTCTGCTTTTGGAAGCACAATTCAGCGAACGTCTTCGTCAATTCGCCTGGCGTAACCGCGGACCCCAATGGTTCCGACAAGCAGAGCAAGAGCTGTCGCTCGATTCGGACGATCAAGAACTGTTCGAGAATTGGTTCCGCCAACTGGTTTACTATCACTATGGGACGCCCACCGTATTCGAGTCCTTTCTAGCGGAACGTCCCACCTTGTCGACCGAAGAAAAATCACTGGTCTGGGCGCTCCGGCAAATCCAGCTATCCGTCTTCCTGATCGTAGAGATCCGCCGAGGGCATTCGATCTTGATGGAAGACCTTCTCTTCGGAGGACGAGCCTGGGTGTCCGAGAGCAGCCTGGCCGAATCGGATATGCTGCACACGGTCTTGCTGGCCCGGCTGGCTCAAGTAGGTCAGGACGTCCTCTTGATGGGCATGTATGTCCGTCCTATGGCGGAATGGAAGGCCCGCCAAATTGTCCGGGAAATTCGCAAGCCGGAGATGACGCCCGCGGATATCTGCCGGCCCCAGAACGCTGCCCGGCTCACCAGACGCTTTCGCCAGGGCCTCCAGGAACTCGACGACTGCAGTATGCCTCTGCAGGTGACCCCGGAGGGCGAGCAGTCGTGCAGAGTTCGCGACCGCTACCCCTTCCAACCGGTGGCTTTTTCCAGCGTGCGCCAGGCTCTGGAAGACTTTCCTGAGCTTTATTGGGATCATCCGAGAGCGGCCCGCTGGATCGTCGGCAGTTCGGAATTGGGCCAGTTGACTCTCTTGGAGAATGCCTTGCTGCTGGAGTGCAAGTCTCTGGGTCGGGCCGACCGACTCGGGGAGAGTTTGCGGCGCATCACCCCTCTGGGCAAGCCGCGTCGTAGCCAGCAACCTCGCTTGCAGGACCCCGAGATACGCCAGAACTACGAGAAATGGGCTGAGCAATGGCCGGATCAGGCGTTGGTAACCCTGGGCGGCCTGACTCCTCGGCAGGCGGTCACCAGCCCAGAAGGGAGTCGACTGGTCGAAAGGATGATTCGAGATTTCGAAGACTACCAGGCGACTTTACCGCCCGAACAATCGATTCCGTTCGAGTCAATGCGCCGGCAACTGAATCTATCCTCACGATTTCAAGCGCACGAACTCTTCTAAGATCGGCAGGGCTTCCTCTCGCAGGATTTGGACCAACGGAATGCAATTTGCATTGTTTCGCAAATCGGAAAAATGCTCAACATCCCTGAATCCGAATGGGCCGGCCAGTCGGTAAGTGTCCTCGATGCTCAAGGCGTAGACGATTCTTTGGATGCCCGCCCACCGACAGGCCGAGTAGCACATCGGACAGGGCTGACAATTGGTGTAGAGGGTGGCCCCGAGCAACCCCTCCAGATGTCCGCTGGCGCGGACGCCGGCTCGGATGGCCACCATTTCCGCATGGGCCGTGATGTCCAGGTCGACACTGGTGCGATTGTGGCCTTCCCCCAGAACCGTCCCGTCGCGCACCACCACCGCTCCCACCGGCCCATTGCCGCTCTCCAGACCGCGTCGTGACCAATCCACGGCCAGCCGCATGTAGTAGGCGTCGTCTTTTTCCACCCCGGCCCGTTCGCAGAGAACGGGTTTTCCCCTGGAGCGTGGAAAGCCTCGCCCTGTGATAGGGCGCCGGCACCGGGGAATCCTCAAATTTCTGGCTTTGACGCTGGCTTACTTTGTCTTGAGCCAGCTGATCACCAGCTTTTTTGCCAATCGCAGCCTGCCGATCCTGATCTGGCCCTGCAGCGGACTGGCCCTGGCCGGCCTGGTGATGGGCGGAATGCGCCTCTGGCCGGCGATTTTGCTGGCCGGGGTGCTGGACGGCACTCTCCACGATGGGCTCTTTCACGCCAACAAGCTCCTGATGGCCAGTTGGGTGGGGCTGGGCAAAGCCGGTTCGGCCTTGCTGGGAGCGTGGCTACTGCGCCGTCAAAAGTCTTTCAATCGGGATCTGGAGCAGCCTTCCGACTATCTGTGGTTGGCTCTGCTCGGCTGCCTGGGGGCTTCGGTCAGCGCCTTTACCGGCAGCACCGGGCTGGTGATGAAGGGGATGGCGGCCGCCCAGGCTCCTTCCGTGTTCTTCGAGTGGTGGCAGGGCGACTGCCTGGGTGTGGTACTGGTGGCCCCGATCCTGCTGGTGTGGCGCCGCCTACCGCAAGGGTGGCTCCGCCACGACCGCTGGCTGATGACGCTCGCTTGCTTTGGCTTTTCTTACCTGGCTGGCGGGGCTATCTTTCGCGACTGGTTTCCGGACGTCTTCGGAGCCTACAACCACGACTACTGGATGTTTCTGTTGGTGGCCTGGGCAGCCGTAAGTTTTGGACGCCACGGTGCCCTGCTGGTGTGCACTTACACGGGAATTCAGGCCTTGATTGGCAAGGCTCACGAACTGGGAGTCTTCAAAGCGGAATCCGCCCGCATTCCCATGATCAACCTGTGGTTCTATCTGTTCGCTCTAACCACCGTAGGCTTGATGCTGGCTATCATCATCCACGACCGTGAACTGGCTCGAGCGGGCCTGGCGGAGGCCAAGGAAGCCGCCGAATCGGCCAACGCCATGAAGGGTGAATTTCTGGCCAACATGAGTCATGAAATTCGCACACCCATGAACGCCATCTTGGGACTCAGTCACCTGGCCTTGCGCACCGAACTGACTCCCAAGCAGCACGACTACCTGGTCAAAATCCAGTCCTCCTCGCGAAACCTGCTCAATCTGATCAACGACATTCTGGACTTCTCCAAGATCGAGGCCGGAAGGCTGGATGTGGAAGCCATCCCTTTCCATTTAAGTCAGGTCATCGAGAATGTCTCCAACGTGCTCGCCCACAAAGCCGATGAGAAAGGCTTGGAGTTGATTTTCCGGGTAGCCAAGGGGACCCCCCAAGGCCTGGTCGGAGATCCGCTGCGCCTGGGTCAGGTGTTGCTCAATCTGGCCAGCAACGCCGTCAAGTTCACCGAACGCGGCGAAGTGGTGGTTTCCATCGAGGAAGAAGATCCGGGCTCCAACTCGGGACTGCTGCGCTTCGTGGTGCGCGATACCGGCATCGGAATGACCGAAAGTCAGGTGGCCAAAATCTTTTCGGCCTTTACCCAAGCGGATGGCTCGACCAGCCGCAAATACGGGGGAACCGGACTGGGTCTGTCCATCTCCAAGCAACTGGTGGAACTGATGGGTGGCGAAATTGCCGTGCTCAGTCAACCGGGCCTCGGCAGCACTTTTTCCTTCGTGCTTCCCCTGCCTCTCGATCACAGCGGAGAGGAACGCCAATTCCTGCCTCCGCCCGGCATGGAAAACATCCGGGTTCTGGTGGTGGACGACAACGAAATCGCTCGCGACACCCTCCGCGAAGAACTGCTGGCCATGCGCTTCGCGGTGACCACCGCCGACTCGGGGCGTGCCGGTGTCGCCGAATTGATCCGAGCGGGCGAAGCGGGAGAGCGCCCCTACGATCTGGTCTTGCTGGACTGGAAAATGCCGGAATTCGACGGTCTGGAAACGGCTCGACGCATCAAATCCGACGCTCACGTGCCGAAACTGCCCGTAATTTTCGTGGTGACCGGAGATGGCCGTGACGAAATTCGCGTGCAAGCCGAGAGCCTGGGACTGCAAGCTTTCTTACTCAAGCCAGTCAATCCATCGATTCTTTTCGACCACATCGTCAGCGCCTTCGGCGGGACACCCGCCGGCAATGTCATCATGGCCAAAACCGAGGACGACTTCTCGGGAGACCTTTTCCGCGACGTGCGCATCCTGGTGGCCGAAGACAACTCCATCAATCAACAGGTGGTGAGAGAGATTCTCGAACGCCTGGGGGCGACCGTGGAGATCGCCGTCAGCGGCCGACACGCGGTGGACAGGCTGAGCGAGGACCACAATTTCGCGGCCGTGCTCATGGACGTGCAAATGCCGATCATGGGTGGCTATGAAGCCACCGGGTTGATCCGCAATGAACTTAAGCTAACTCTTCCCATCATCGCCGTCACGGCCCACGCCGTCGAATCAGAACGGCAGAAATGCCTGGCGGCGGGCATGAACGACCACGTGGCCAAGCCGATCGAACCATTTCAACTGGTGTCGACTCTGCTGCGCTGGATCGACCCCTCGAAGATGGTGGTTTTGAAGGAAGACTCGGTCATTCCAGATTGGCCCGAGCTTACGGGGATCGACTTGAAGGCTGCCTTGCGACGCGCCTCGGGCAACGTGGGCTTGCTGCACAGTCTGCTGTTGGATTTCGCCGCTTGCTGGCACGACGCCGCCGACAAACTGGCTACGGGAGAAGAGCGCCGCATCGCCATGCATACCCTGCGGGGCACGGCGGCCACTCTGGGCATGATGGAAGTGGCCGCGGCCGCCGGGGACCTGGAAGCCGGAGGTCAAGATGTGGAACGCCTGCGCCGATCTCTTGCGGAGGTTGTGCCGGCACTGGCCAAACTACCGGCTCTGGAGAGCGAAGCGCGCGTGGCCGAGGAAGTCGCCCCCCTGCTGGTAGAGCTGGAGGGCCTGCTGGCCAACCAGGATTTTGATGCTACCGATCGCTTCGAAGTGCTGCGCTCAAGTCTGGGCGCCGGTGCCTGGGATGCAGCCCTGGAGCAGCTCGCTCGCGACATCGACCGCCTGGATTTCCCGGCCGCTCAAAATAGCTTGCACGCCCTCAAAGATTTGCTGCCTTCGGGGGCGAATGGGGCGGCATGAGCGAGAAATCTACGGTGTTGGCCATCGATGACGCCCCCGCCAACTTGAAGTTGCTGGGTCAGATCTTGAGCCCGGACTACCGCTTCGTCTTCGCCACCAAAGGTGCCGACGGTCTGGAAATGGCCATCAACCAGCGTCCGGACATCATTTTGACCGATGTGGTCATGCCCGAGATGGACGGTCATCAGGTTTGCAAGCAGCTCAAGAGCAATCCGCTCACGGCCAAGATTCCCGTGATTTTCATCACCTCGCTGAAGGATGAAACCGACGAAGCCTTCGGCCTGGAGATCGGTGCCATCGACTACATCACCAAGCCCTTCTCTCCGGCCATCGTCAAGGCCCGCGTGCGCAATCACCTGGAGCTCAAGCATTACCGCGATATGTTGGAAAGCCAGGCGGCCACCGATGGCTTGACCGGGATTCCCAATCGTCGCCACTTCGACGAAACCCTGGAGCGGGAATGGCGTAGCGCCATCCGTCGCAAATCCGGCATCTCGTTGATCTTGATGGATATCGACTGCTTCAAGCCTTACAACGACTTTTACGGGCATTTGCAGGGCGATGAGTGTTTGCGTTCGGTAGGCCGCTCGCTCATCGGTGGGGCTCGGCGTCCCTCGGAATTGGTGGCCCGCTACGGAGGCGAAGAGTTCGCCTGCGTGCTACCGGACACCGACCTTGGTGGAGCGACTCATGTCGCAGGAGAACTTTTGGAAAGAGTGCGTGGGTTACAACTCACCCATGAGAAGTCCACGGTGGGCCCTCATGTCACCCTGTCGTTGGGAGTAGCCTGCATCACGCCGGAGGTGGGTCAACAACCGGGTGAGTTGATCCAAAAAGCCGACGCCCAGCTCTACGAAGCAAAAAGAGCCGGACGCAATCAGGTCAAAGGCTGACCAGACCGGCTTCGATCTGACTTCTCCTGGCCTCTAAGAAGGGCGGAAGTGCCAGCTTCTGGCCCAGGCTCTGGAGAGGCTCGTCAGCCGTAAAGCCGGGTCCATCCGTAGCGATCTCGAACAAGATGCCGTTCGGCTCTCGGAAGTAAAGACTGCGGAAATAGAATCGGTCTACCGCTCCACTGTTGGGCACGCCGTAGTATTCAAGGCGCGCGATCCACTCTCGGTATTGCTCTTCGTCAGGGGTCCGAAAGGCGACGTGATGGACGCCACCGGCTCCCTGTCGGGCGATGGGCAGTTCCGGTTCCACCAGCAAGTGAACCTCCGGCCGTTCTTGCATGGCGTAGGCCTGCTCGCCGACCTCTTTCATGCCCATCACCTCGGTCAGCAGGCGGACGGTAGACTCGGCCCTGGGCAGGCTCAAGGTCACGGAGCCCAGTCCCAGAATCTGATGCTGGACCGGCACCGGGCTCTCCTCCCAGGGTTCCCCCTCGCCCTCCGCCTGGATCAAACCGAGGCGCTGGCCTTCCGGATCTTCAAACTCCAGACCCATTTGGGTGCGACGGGCTTCCGGCAGACGCTCCGCCCACCAATCGAGCGAATCCTTACTGGCCACTCGCAAATAGGTGCGGGCCACGCTTTGAGAGCCCCTCCGTTCCGGAGGGACGCGCCAGTCGAAAAAGGTCAGGTCACTGCCGGGCGTAGCCATTTTGTCCGCGTAGAACAAATGGTAGGCCGAAACGTCGTCCTGATTGACGGTTTTCTTGACCAATCGCATCCCCAGGGTCTGCGTGTAGTATCGGAAGTTCCCGGGTGCATCAGCGCTGATGGCGGTAAGGTGGTGGAGGCCTGCAAGTTTCATCGTGAGAATGGGTTCGAGCCCCGCAGTGCGAACCTCCTGGCCGATGCGAGTTCTGCTCCTATTGCTCTTGCTCGGCGGGGTTGTCTGGGGAAAACCCCTGCAACTGGAGCTTCCCCAAGAAAAACTGACCCGAGAAGAAGAGAACGCCATCCGACCCGGACTGGACTACATACTCGCCTTCTACCGCAAGTTGGGCTACCCCACCCCCGAATCGATCCGGCTGCGTATCTTTGCGACTTATCGAGAGTATGATTCCTGGAGGCGAGGGCACAGCGGGGCCGAGACCAATGGTGGGTACTTCTCGCCACTCTACGGAGAGGTGGTCACCTGGCGCTCTCGCAGGCTACCCAAGACCCTGGTGCACGAGGGAAATCACGCCATCTTCCGGACCGCCTTCAACGATCCACCCACCTGGCTGAACGAAGGGCTGTCCGAGTTGTTCGAAGAGATGGAAGCATCCGGCAGTTTACCCAACTTCCCTCCCCACCCCCAGTATACTCCCCGTATCCTGCGATTGCCGAAGGGTCAGATCGGTAAGGACATTCTCCAGGTGGTGAACATGAATTACGCCACCTATCATAAGTCAGGCTACGAGTCTCACAACTACGCCCGGGCCTGGGCACTCGTCTATTTCTTATGGAAGAAAGGATTGATCGAGAGGATGATTCCGAAGCTCCTGAACCGACCCCCGCAAGAAGATGACCTGGGGACTTTGCATAGAGCCTACCTGGGAGGTTTGCCCGCGCTGGAGCGAGAGCTAGAATTCTTCTTCCGCGCCGGAATTTAGCGTTCGGAACCGGACCATTGATCCGAGATCGGTAGCTCCTCGCGAGGCGGAGCGGGAGCACGTTCTGGAGGCGGCTTGAGCGGGCGAAAGACGACAAAGCTCCAGACGAGCGCCCAGGCGGCACCGGCCAGCGCAACCAGTGGAGAATGCTGAGCGATGACCAGCGCCAGCAAGGCTCCATCCGCACGGTCCAACGGAAAGCAAAAAGCCCCGGCAGCCGCTGTAGAGAGCGCGATCGCCAGCAGGAGCGCCACGAACCGTAAACCTGGCTTCAGACGCATCAACGGCAGCGCCAGCAAGCTGAAGATGGTCGCCATCACCAGGGCTGGCGGCAGAGGGTGGAGCCGAAGCGGGATCTCAGGGGGATAGTGCAGTTGGGAACCCAGCAAGCCAGCCAGGCCCCAGGCGACCAGCAGATTGCCGGTGCCAAAACCGACCGCCTTCAACACCGAGAATCAGGCGCCCACGCGCTTGTGCTCGCCCTGAATCCCCAGCACCTCCGCCGTTTCCGCGCGCACACGGCGAAGCAGGTCGGCATCCTCGATCAAATTCTGACCATAGGAGGGAATCATTTGCTTGAGCTTCTCCTGCCAGGCGCTCGAACTCATCTGGTCGGGGAAACACTTCTTGAGCACTTCCAGCATGATCCAGACGGAGGTCGAAGCCCCTGGAGAGGCTCCCAACAAAGCGCTGATCGAACCGTCCGCCGAAGTCACCAACTCGGTGCCAAACTGAAGGACTCCGCCCTTCTTCGCATCTTTCTTCACGATCTGGACGCGCTGCCCGGCCACCTTGAGCTTCCACATGTCTTTCTTGGCATTGGGATAGTACTCACGCAAAGCCTCAAAGCGGGCCTGCTCGGTCTGCAGCACCTGCCCCACCAGATAGCGCTCCAGTTCGAGGTTGTCCTTGCCAACCGCCAGCAGGGGCAACAAGTTATCTGGATCAATCGAAGTGAATAGATCCAGGTAAGAACCGTGCTTCAAGAAACGCGTAGAGAATCCAGCATAAGGACCGAACAGTAACGAGGCTTTACCCTCAATCTGGCGCTTGTCGAGATGAGGGACCGACATCGGAGGAGTGCCGGCGGCCGCCTTTCCATAGACCTTGGCATTGTGTCGAGCACACACCGATGGGTCGTCGCAGTGGAGAAACTCGCCGCTAACGGGAAAGCCCGCGAAGCCGCGGGCCTCGGGAATATCGGACTTTTGCAGCAACGCCAGCGTTCCGCCGCCGGCCCCTAAAAAGACGTGGCGAGCCCAGACGTAGCTGAGTTTACCGGTCTTCTCGTTGCGGACCGTCACTTCCCAGCCCCCGTCCGCGCGCTTGAGATCCTGCACGCGGCGTTGGTAATGAATTTCGCAGTGGTCAGCCAGAAGCATGCGGGTGAGAGCTCCGAAATCCACATCGGTCCCCGCCTCGACGCGGGTGGCGGCCACCACGTCAGAAGGTTCTCGGCCTTCCATCAAAAGGGGAATCCATTCGGTCAGCTTTTGCTTATCTTCGGAGAACTCGATCCCCGCGTAACAGGGGTGACCGGCCAGAGCATCAAAACGCCGGCGCAGGTAGTCCACGTTCTTCTCTCCCCGCACGAAGCTCAGATGAGGCACGGGGTGAAGAAAATCACGGGGGTCGGGGATCACCCCCTGCTTCACAAAATAGGACCAGAGTTGACGAGACAGGTCAAACTCCGTGTTGACGTCCAAAGCCTTGGAAATCTCGATGCTACCGTCGCTTTTTTCCGGAGTATAGTTCAACTCGCAGAGCGCCGCGTGGCCGGTACCGGCGTTGTTCCAGGCATTGGAACTCTCCTGGGCCGGGGACTCGAGCACTTCGTAAATCTCGAGAACCAGATTGGGGTCCAATTGATGAAGCAGGGCGGCCAGGGTGGCGCTCATGATGCCGGCTCCCACCAGGAGCACGTCGACTTCGGTAGAGAAATGCGGTTTAGCCATGGCCGGAGGTTCGTTCGGAACCGGCCCTGTCCTGCCCGTCGAGCAGCTCTAGAAAGCGTAGCAACACCGGGTTGCGGTCCTCGGGGTGCCAGGCTGCTCCCACCTGCCAGTGCGCGGACAGGCCCGGCAGGGAAGCCACTTCGACTCCCGCTTCGTGACTGCGTACAAACGAGCCCGGTAGCAAAGCCACTCCCATGCCGGCTCGAACCAGAGCCAGAGCGGTCGTGATCTCAGGCACCTGCTGAACCACGCGGGGATGGAATCCGCAGGCGGCGCAGAGTTGCAAAGAATGATCATAGAGCGTGGGAGACCGATGAGCCGAGACCAGCACAAACGGCAGGTCCCGGGCCTGGCTCAGCTCAGCTACCGGCCGGGCTCGATTGCTCACCAGCACCACCTCGTCCTGGCTGACCGCCCGGGAAGCCCAGGTGCTCTCGACCGGCAAGCGCAGGAAGCCGACGTCCAGCTGGTAGCTCTCGAGGGCGGCCAACTGCTCCTTGGTCGACATATCGCGCAGCTCGACCTCGATCTCGTCACCCGGGCGCCGCAAGCTCATGAGCAGGCGAGGCACCAGCTCCAGGGTGTGGAATCCGAAGCCGATGCGCAGCCTGCCGGTCTGACCACCGGCCAGGCGGCGTCCGTGGTCGGCCAGGTCTTGGAAAGAAGCCAGGCTACTCAGGGCTCTCGGCAAAAGTTGCTCGCCCAGGGTGGTCAGCCGCGTTCCTTGCCGGCCGCGCTCGAAGAGCAACCCGCCCAGGTCGCTTTCCAGCTTGTGAATCCGCTTGCTTAGAGCCGGTTGCGTCAATCCGAGAAGATCCGCGGTGCGAGCGAAATGCAGATGCTCCGCCAGGACGGTAAAAGCTTGCCAGTGTTCGACAGTCATAACCACAGATTATCACAATCATAGCAAAGATTCATTTGATGAATCAGTTCAGGGCATGCATAGTAGAAGCATGTTGCAAGCACTGATTTTCGACCTGGACGGCACACTGATCGATAGCGGCCCCCTGCACTTTGAAGTCCTGCGCGAGCTGCTCGCAGAACGCGGCGTGAACCTCGAGTGGAATTGGTATCGGGGGCACCTGGGAATGACTTTTGCGGGGATGATGGAGCGACTGGACCAGACCTTGCCCTATCGAGAAATTCTTGACGAAAGCCACCGAAGGTTTCTCGCTTGTATTGATCAGCTGACCATCCATCACGACGTCGTGAGTTTAGCCAGGGCTTTGCACGGCCGTCTGCCCATGGCGGTGGCCTCCAACGGACACCGCGAAGTCGTGGAAGCCAGTCTCAAGGCCACCGGCCTGCGGCACTACTTCGACACCGTGGTCACCGTCGACGACGTGGCGCAGGGCAAGCCCGCACCGGACATGTTCCTGGAGGCGGCCCGTCGACTGGGCGCCCGACCCGAGTGGTGCCAGGTGATGGAAGACAGTGATGAGGGTCTGGAAGCAGCCCGTCGGGCCGGAATTCCCGCGCGCGACGTGCGCTTGATGCGCCAGGCGGCCTGCGCCTGAGAAGTTAGCTGGCCTTCCGGACCACCACGCGAGCAGGCACCGAGTAGTGGTCTGCCAGTTGCGGTTGGGGCACGTCAAAAGCATGGTCGGCCCAATCCTCGGACCAGAAATAGCCCACTTCCTGCAGCCCGCGGAGCAGCTTGCCGGCCCAGTAATAGGCGGCCTGATTCGGCAGCTTCAGAGCGTCGCTGAGGTGTTCGAAGCTGGCGGAGACCGTCTCCCCTTCGCTGGCGACGCCGTTCTGGCCGTCGTACTGTCCGGCCGCCAGCAACTTGATGTAGGATTCCAGGGCTTCGCGGACTTTTTTCAGATCGTCTTCCTGCATCGGGGTGAGCTCCTCCAAGTGAATTTGGATCGTGTTCTCAAGCCCGCGCTCGGAAACCTCCAGGGCCCTAACGAACTTCGAAGCTTGACGATACCATCCAGTGGTCGGAGGCCAGTTGATCGTGGTCGTGGTGGTGGACCTGATGGCCCCGGAGACTCTCCAGCAACTGGGGAGACACGAGAATCTGGTCGATCCGTTTGCGTCCCCATTTGGCGGCCGACTCCTCGTCGGTCGGATAAGAAACCGTGTCGGGCGCATCGGCAAAGACGTCTCGCAGAGCCCAACCGCTCTTGTCGGGAGTCGTAAACGTCTTGACCGCCGGCGAGTCGGGCGTGTCGTTGAAGTCGCCCATCAAGACATAGCGCTGTCCGGGGAAATTGGCCGTCTCTTTTTGGATGATCTCGCGGGCAGCTTTGGCCTCGGCTTTGCGCAGTCGGTCGGCCCGCCCTCCGCCTAGCTTGGATGCGAAGTGGGTGACGAAGAAGCGCACCGGAATCTTGCCCGGCATCTCGATGTCGGCTTGCAGAACGTCCCGCAGGAAATGGCCTTTTTTCTTCTCTCCCTCCACCTTGAAAGTCGTATCTTTGTGAGAGACTGCATTGCGAATCGGGTATTTCGACATCAGCGCAACGTCGATTCCACGATTGTCATTGCCCTCCAACAGGAGCAGGTGAGGATAGGTCTGAGCCAGCCCGTTGCGATCGCGAAAGCTGGTCAGGATACCGAGGTTCTCGACTTCCTGAAGGGCGATGACGTCGGCCCCGCTGCTGCCCATGACTTCGGCCAGAGCGGCCTGACTTTGAGCCGACTTGGGCGGGGTGTCTTCGTCTTTCTTGCCCGGGTCATCGACATGGTCAAAAAGGTTCAATACGTTGTACGAGGCCAGGGTAAACCGGGCCGGTGGGTTGACGGTCATAGCTCGCCGACCTTATGCGAACTTCCGCCATGGAAGGTTAACATTATGCAAACAAGCGAAGGGACGAACATGGAATTCTCTTTTCAAGGTGAGACTCAGACCTGTCTATCCGCCCGCCTGGGACTGAGTCTGGAAACGGAATCGTGGGACGGCAAGGACTGGGTCTACGGCAAGGAACTGCAGGTGATGGTCAGCCTGGAAGTGATGGTCGATGAGGACTCGGGTGAAGACGGAGCCGCCGCCCCCGACGCCCACTGGGTGATGAAGCCGATTCCAGCCGACCTTTTCCACTCCGAATGGGACGACTCGGCACCGGAATTCGAGGCCTGGTTCGGCAACGACGCCCCCGTCCTGGAGAACAACCGCATTCGCATGACGGGGAGAAACGACGCCGGCCAGGTGCAGGTAGAATGGACCGCCGACTGTGGGCGCCTGCCCATGAAATGCTCCGGCTGGGTCGACTTTAGCGGCCTGGCCATGCGCGTACGCCAACCCGAAGACGCTCCCGGCTTTTTGAAAAAGGTGCATCCCGCCTGGGCCAAGCTGAAACCCGTGGAAGAAGAGATGCTCGACTTTGGAGCGGCCATGCCGGAGAACCGGCGAGTCTGGCATTCGCTGCGTTTCGAACTGCCCTGACCATGGAGCTCCACGAGTGGGCCGGACGGGTCTTCGGGGGAGACTGCCTGGAGGAAAAACTCCTGGCCCCTCCCGGGGGAATTAAGGCCCTGAGCGACTTGACCCCCGGTCCTGCCGTCACCTGGCGGCGCCCCCCGCGGTCGGGACGACTGGCCATTGCGCCCAAGGGCCAGCGCATCAAATTCCCCCGACCCACCGCCATGGACCAGCAAGAAATGCGAGTGCGTTCCTTGCATGTCTTTGCCAACCACGAATTGATGGCCCTGGAGATGATGGCCTGGGCGCTGCTGGCGTTTCCCGAGGCGGATGCCTCTTTCCGGCAAGGACTGGCGCAGGTACTGGTGGACGAGCAACGCCACTTTCGCCTTTACTGCGAGCGACTGTCGGACATGGGCGTGACTTTCGGAGACCTGCCCGTCAACGACCACTTTTGGCGAGCCGGTCCCGACATCAGCAATCCCCTCGACTGGGTCTGCTTCATGCATCTGACCTTCGAACAGTCCAACCTGGACCATGCTCCCTTTTACGGGCGCCTCTTCCAAGAAGCCGGCGACGAAGCCTCGGCTGCCCTCATGCAGACCATCTTCGAGGACGAGATCCATCACGTGCGTTTTGGAGCCCGCTGGCTCAAACACTATCAACCCGAGGGTCAAAGTCTCTTCCAGACCTTCAGCCAGCACTGCGCGGAGATCAACCCACCGGCCCGCGGCAAGGGGTTGGAATTTCAAGAGGAAGCCCGGCGCGCGGCCGGGCTGGACGACGACTTTATCCAGGCCATGAGGGAATGCCGTGGCTGAGATGGTGACGGCACTGGCCAACCTGGATTTTGAATATGAACTGGCCGGCCGCACTTTCCCCGCCTGGGTCGTCCAGCGTTGGCGTCACGTGTTGCGCCTGCTCCCGCAAGCACGCCAGGCCGTCTGTCTGGAGCCGGCTACGCCCGAAGCAATCTCCGGAACTCTGCTGCCCTGGGGAGTGACTCCGCGAGTCGTGAAACTGGCCCCAGGGCAGGAATTCCCCGACCCAGAGGTGGTCCGCCAGGTCAACGACAAACGTTTCTCTCACCTGCTGGAAAAGCGTTTTGGAGTGGAGTTGCCCTATGCCTGCCTGGTATCCTCTCTAGAAGAGCTCGAGCAGGCGGTCCAGCAGTGCCCGTTTGACTGGGTGCTAAAGCATCCAATGGGCGTTTCCGCTCGGGAACGGGCCGTGGGAAAACGGGGACGCCTTTCTGACTCCGGGCGAGGCTGGGCCCGCAAGCAGTTCGCAGAATGGACCCTGCTCTTCGAGCCCTGGGTAGACCCACGCCAGGACTTTTCCCTGCACTTCGAGATCGCTCGCGACGGTGCCGTGGAATTCCTCGGTCATTGCCTGCTGACCGCCGATCCCGGTGGTGTCTACCGCGGCAACACGGTTCTACCGGAGCGCGAGGTGCCCATCCGGGCCCTGGCCTGCGGCCGCCAGGTGGCCGGCGAACTGGCCCGGCTCGGCTACTGGGGCCCGGTCGGTATCGATGCGTTCGAAGGCCTGCTGGGAGACCAGCCGATCCTGCGCCCGCTGGTGGAAATCAACGCGCGCTACTCCTTCGGTCGGCTCACTCTGGCCCTGGGCGACTGGCTGCCCTCCGGCTGGTGTTTTTCCTGGTCCCATCCCAAGCTGGCCGCGCCGGCTTTCCCACCGCTCCCCCGCCACCCCTCGCCGGGAATCTACGGTGTGCCCATCGAGGCGGACCCCGACGGCAGCTCCGGAACGTTTGTGTGTGTTGCCCGGACAGCCGAAGAGCTGAGTCGAATTGCCCAGAAGGAAAAGGTCTAAGGAAAGTTCTGGCCGAGCTTCTCCCGAACCCGCTGCTGGCGGGCGCTCAGGTCGAACTCCATCAACTGATCGTGGCGAGCGGCCAGAAACAGAAGCCAGCTGTGACGGGCGGCTTCGAGCTGTCCTAGCTCGGCCAAAGCCTCGCCCAGGACTTCGTGGATCGAAGCGGGACAGTTGACGACTTGCACCATCTGGATGCAGGCTTCGACGCGAGCGGAAGCATCCTCGAGCGTCGCGGCGGCCAGAACTTTGCTATTGATAGTTAGCGTCGGTTCCACCAGAACGATCTGAGCCAGAGGTCTGCCGGTGAGCAGGGCCAGGCGCCAAAGGTGCGGCTGCAAGAGCCAACGGGGCCCACCCCGCTCCCAGGCGCTCTCGAGGCTACGATAAGCGAACGCGAACTCGCCGCGAAAACCAGCCGTCAGACCCCTCAGATAGGCTGACTGCCAGTGACCGGGAAACTGTTCCCCGGCTTCGTTCACGAGTTTCTGCGCTTCTTGTAGGCGCTGACAGCGCAGCAGGCTTTCGACCTTTCCCCAGAGCCAGACCGGGCGGAGATCATGCTGACAGAGCGGCTCCAATCTCTGCAGATCGGCTTCATTTTCAAACTCCAACCAGTGTGGAAGTAGCTCCAGCAGCTTCCGGCGATCCGCTCCCTCGCACAAGGCCAGCAGTAGATGGAAAGTAGTTAGAAAAACCGACCCCTGGCCCAACTCCTTGCGCGCTTCGCTGATGACCATGTCCGCGGCCGGCCGGAGTTCCGGCAGCAGCCGCAAGACCTGATAGGCGGCGCATTCCGGGTCGCCGCGCAGGCGTTCCAGCAAGGGCCCTTCGCACTCCTCGATGATGAATTGACAGCGGCGGCTGCGCAACTGATACGGTGCTTCCATCGGATTCAGACGGCGCAACAGCTCGAGCGCCAGAAAGTCACAGACGAATCCGCGGGGCGAATTCGGGTCCACGAAGCCAACCAGGCGGTCGGCGATCTCCAGGACGCTGCGTTGCTCACCGGAAAGCATGCGCACGGGGAATCTCTCCACCAGTTCCGCCAGGCTCAAATGACCGAAGACCTGGTTCGGGTGGCGTAGTTGAATGGGGTCGGAGAGCCAGCGCATTTGCCGGGTGAAAATCAGATAGTCCACGAAACTGAGCATATGGAAAGTTCCGGCAGCCGGACGAATACACTGCATCTCCAAAAGGCAGGTGTAAACCAGCACCAGCACTCCCAGGTAATCGCGCGGCGACTCCACCGAGAAGTCTAAACCGTGAGGCTTGCGTTCCAGCGCGCGCCAGCCCTGATCGGTCCAAACCCGCTGCCCATAACCTGGACTGGCGCGCATGCCCACTTCTCCGCCGGATCCCAACGGTACGCGCACCAAATACTCTTCTCCCTGCGGAAGCCGGTCGTATCGTTCCGGCACGTAGGCCCAGTTTGGATATTGCTCCTGTAACTCGGCTGGAAAACCCTCAGCAAAGAGAAAAGCTTCGCTCTCCCCGGGGATTCCTACGACCGGCAGGAAGCCCCAGCGGTCATAATAGGCCTCCAGGTCGTTGAGGCTGGCCGGTCGACCGTCGCCTCGCTCATACCAGGGCGCCGCCCACACTTCGTCGCCGCCGTGTTCTAGCAAGACCTCCAAAGGCACCCCCGTCCAGCGCCTGGCGCCGGTGATCGGGCACAACTGCAGGGCCAGCCAGACCTTCCACGATTGCAGTTCCTCCCCCTGAACGAGCTGAGCCCGCTCCAGGTCCAGGGGCAGCTCTCCCCACCAGACGACATCCAGCTGCGGCCAGGCACCCGGGACGGGATAGCCAACCCCGTCTACTACCACGGTCCAGCGCCCCTCTCCCGGAAAGGCACAGCCGACGCCCCAATGGCTGGCGGTCAGGGACACCCATTCCGAAGTTCGACAGGGCAGGCGCACCGGCTCGCCCCAACGGACGCCCCAACTGACCACCGGCGGCGAGGGCAACTTGACGTTGAGACGCAAGGGTGCGTATCGACCGGAGGTTCGCAGACGGTTCAGGGCCGGAGAGGGAGCGAAGGCCAGCCACCATTGAGAGAGAGTCACTTCCAGCGAATTGATTTCGGCCGCAGCGGAGCGGCTCCGCCAGCCAGAGCGAGGATCGAACTCCAGACAACCCCCTTCGACCAGCAGACGGACCCGACCGAGCCTGGCGCCCGCATAGAGGGCCAGTCCAAGAGCGGCCTGGCGTCTATCCCCCTGTGGACCCAGCTGCTCCAGCTCGCGGGCCCCCAGGGACCGACCATCCCATTTGAGGGTGGTGCAGGTGCCACGAGCTTTCAGTTCAAAAAAAGTGGCTTCTCCCAAGACCGCCGCTGCCAGGCAGTGAAGCACGTAGCTGTGAGGGTCCAATTCTGCATAGAAGGACAGCAACTGAGCCATACGCAGGGCATCCCAGGTAAACTCGCCCTGGGAATGAGGGCGAGCCTCGGCCAGATACTTCTCAATGTGCTTCTCCCCCGACATCCTTTCCTCAGCTTCACACCGACCTTACCTGGCCCTGCTAAGCTTTGCTATCTGATCTTCGAAGGAGCATTCATTTGCGAGCGTTTCTGTGGGTCTTCGGCCTGCTCTGGTTGCTGGGAGTAGGAGCATTTGATTGGATGGCCTTCTCCGGCATCTATCGTCAGGCTCGAGCCGGGAGTTACCAATCCGCCCGGGCCACCGTGTTGGAATCTCGGGTGATCGAAAAACGAGGAGACGATTCAACCAGTTACCAACCGTATCTTCGCTATCGCTTCGAGGCCGGCGGCTCGAGCTATACGGGGGAGCGCTATCGCTACGGCCTTCCTGAATCCAACCGCAAACTAGCGCGGGCCATCGTGCAGGCCCATCCCGTCGGGTCCACGATGGAAGTCTACTATGCACCCGAAAATCCGAGTGAATCCGTGGTCGACCCTCAACTCTCCGGCCGAGACGGATTTGTGGTGTTGTTCCTGATGCCGTTTAACGCCATCGGGCTGGGGTTCTTGCTGGCCCCCTGGATCATGCGGCGCAATGGGCCGGGCGGGGTGGTGGTAGTGCGCGAGGGAATGGGCTGGAGGGCGCGTTTGAAGTACACGCACCCGCTGGTGGCGGCCGGGGCTTCGCTCGGCTGCTTCAGCTTTGTAGCCATCTTCCTGGTGGGAATCACTAGCTCTATGAACCCGAGCGCCGCCACCATGAAGCTCACCTGGATGACCGTGGCCGGCCTGTCCGGCTGGGCCGCTCTGAAAGCCGCCCAGAGTAACCGCCTGGGGGCCGGAGATCTGCGTATCGAACCGGGCCGTATCGAATATTCGCACGGAAGTCAACGGGAGTCTCGCCCCGTTGGCGACATCCAAGCGGTTGAAGTCAAGCGCCTCGAAAAGCGCGATTCCGACGGCGATGTAACCTATCACTACGAAGTCGAGCTGGTGCTGCACAACAACGAACACCACGGTCTCCACACCTGGACCAGCGAAGCTGGGGCGCGGGCTTTTGCCGACTGGCTGCGCCAGCGCTTAGACATGTAGAGATTGGAAGGGGGGGTGGGCCCTTCGAGCCAAGTGACCCGCCGTGCTCTATGAGGTATCCACGATTCTGAACGGCTGTGATCGGCTGGAGCCGGCGCTGGCTCAGACCGTGCCCCTGTTGGTGGAACATCTCGGCTTGACCACGGCCTGGGTCTGGCTGCTGCAAAAAGACCGCTTCTACTGCGCCTATGCCTTCAATTTACCGAGCAGCCTGCAAGAACCGGTGGCCATGACCGGCGATCCGTGCTGGTGCATCGAGGCCTACCAGCGCGGCAGCCTGAAGCCGGCCAACCTGGCCTGCAGCCGGCTGCGCAAGCTCGACGCCGAACTGCGTGAGCACGCCACCATCCCGCTTTCCAGTCGGGGTCGAGCGCTGGGCATTCTGAACGTGGCCGGTCGAACGTTGGACAGCCAGGAACTACGACTGCTCGAGACTTTTGGTCTGCACCTGGGAACCACCTTGGAGCGGATGCATTTGGCGGAAGAAGCCGATCGCCTGGCTCGCTCCCAAGAGCGAGAGCGAGTGGCCAGGGAACTGCACGATACCCTGACGCAAAATCTCACGGGACTCACCTTGCAGCTGGAAGCAGCCCGGCGGCGGCCCACCCCGGAAGGGCTGGAAACGGCGCTGCATATCCCCCGAGAAAGCTTAGAATCGGTCCGTCAAACGTTGGTGGACCTGCGAGCCCCGGAATTGCAAGGCAGGACGCTGGCTCAGGCCCTGCGGGAGTGGACGCGCGACTTCAGCGCTCGCACCGGCATTCGAGTCGACCTGGAGGTCGAAGAAATTGCGCTGGACCCCAGCTGCGAAGTCCATGTGCTGCGCCTGGCCCAAGAAGCTCTCCAAAACGTGGACAAACACTCGGGTTCGTCCAGTGCCGGATTGAGCTTGAAGGTCAGGAAAGGCGGATGGATTCTGAGCTGCTGGGACGAAGGTCGGGGACCGTCCGGTAAACCCGGACTGGGTCTGACGGGAATGCGCGAACGAGCGGCTTTCCTGGGCGGGAAATTGAAGGTGAGCCGGCGACCCGAGGGCGGCACGTTGGTGGAGATTCGATTGTGATCCTGCTCAGACTCATCGACGATCACCCGGTGGTGCGTCAGGGGCTGAAAGCCGCTCTGGAAAGCGAACCGGATCTGCAGGTGATCAGCGAAGCTGCCAGTTTGTCCGGACTGCCGCCCACTCAGGCGGACGTGACCATTCTGGACCTGGAAATGGAAGGTCCAGAGCCGCTCGCCGGGATCGCGAGCTTGGGAGCGGTGGTGATCTTTTCAGCTCACTCCGAACCCGAGAAAATCAGTCAGGCACTCGAGCGGGGAGCTCTGGGCTACGTTCTCAAGGGAGCTCCCTTAGAAGAACTGATCGCGGCCATCCGGGCTGCCTCTCGAGGCGAAACCTATCTGCAGGCGCGGGTAGCCGGTTTGCTGGCGCAAGCCCTGCGAGCCCCGGCTCCGCGCCTGAGTCCCCGCCAGACGGAGATCCTCAGGTTGCTGGCCGATGGTCTTTCCAACAAAGAGATCGGCGTGCATTTGGGGGTGACAGAGCGCACTGCCAAGTTCCACGTGAACGCCATCTTCAACCGCCTGGGCGCGGACAACCGGGCCCAGGCGGTAGCCTTGGCGGGACGTCTGGGACTTATTTGAGGATCAGATGCATGTCCCCAAACTCGTGGGCGTTGAACGTTCCCTGGTAGGCCCGCGACAGTTCCTCGGCCGGAAGCAGCGCCTGCAGCATCCAGCGATGGGTGGAAGTCGGATCGTGCATGCCGGTCAACAATCCATCCACGCTGTGACGGAAATTCTCGGGCGTCACAATATGCCGAGTCCAACCGTGAAATTGTCCGGTGGCCGCCGTTTCCAGAGCCCTGAGCACGGTGGTGCCGACGGCGATCACTCGTCGCGCCGCCTGCACTCGTCGCCAGGTTTGTTCGGGCACTTGGAACCACTCCGGATAAGGCATCTCATGGTTTTCCAGACTGGAGACGCCGGTATGCAGAGTCAGACTGGCGATGTCCAATCCTTGCACCATTTCCCAGCTAAAGGGGCGGCCCGCCGAGGGCATCTCGGCCGAACCCGGCACGCGCGCGAAGAACGACTGGTAGGCCTGCAGCGGCAGCTCCCTTTGCGTGTGGGCGTAGCGGATCGGTTGGCCGTATCTGGTCAGGTAGGCGACTGGTTCCGGTGCGTTTTCCAGCCGCCAGAGGCGGTTCGATTCTGGCCATGCTGTGAGCTTGCGAACTCCTAACTCGGGAAGCTCGATGGTCTGATCGGCCCTCCAGCTGAGCGGAATGGTGCCCAGCCCCTGGCGCTGTCGCGGTTCCACCAGCCAGCTGCCGTCCTCGAGTTGCCCCGAGTAGTGCAGCCGGTTGTCGATGGAAGCCGGCAGGGTGGCCGAGTCGTTGACCACCAGCAAGTCGCCGGGTTGGAGCACGCTGCCCAACCGGTCAAAGGGCATCTGTTCCAGCTGGTGGGCGTGACTGACTCGGAGTTGAACCGGTATCGGAGTCATCGGGCCGACTCCACCAGCTCCGAGACTCGAATGCGTCCGGACTGAGGAGCGTGCAGCAGCCAGCCCGCAAGTCGGGCCGCCACCACCTTGGGATCCTGAAGTTGCTCCAGGTCGGCGTCTGGAACCGCTTCGCGATGCATCTGTGTATTCATGTCGCCAGGGTCGACGGCCACGAAGATGCGCTCGGGATTCTCGGCCGCCAGCGTGCGCGTCTGATGCTCCAGGGCGGCTTTGCTCAAGCCATAGACGCCCCAGCCCGGGTAGGCTTCCACTCCGGCATCGGAACTGATATTGACCACGATTCTGGCCCGGCTCAGCTGAGCAAGATGCAGGGGGGCGAGCACGTTGGTGTGCACAACCTGAGCGACGTCCCGCCAGTCCGCGTTCTGAAGTTCGGGCATGGGAGTGGCTCCCAGAGTCGAGGCATTGTTGATGAGGATGTCGATACGACCGAAACGCCGCAGGGTTTCTTGCACGATGCGCTCGGCCTCGAGGCCGACGTCGGCCGTGAGGACCAGAGAGCCGGCAGGGCCTTCGAAGGGATGACGGGCCACCAGGGCCAGTTGTTGGTCGTGAAGTTGTTCCGCCAGCGCGCGGCCCAGGCCACGCGAAGCGCCAGTGATGAGGATTACATTTGCCATACCCCAAGTCTAGAATTCGGGGAGCCTGGCGAGACCGTGCGAAAGATCAGGAGGCCCCCTGTCCGAAGGGACAGGAGGGCCTTTCCCACCTGTCTGGAAGCGGCTGGGGATGTTTGTATCTGACGAATACTTAGAGATGATGCGGGAGAAGAAGACGCTGCCGGTCGACAGTCCCCCGCTCCGTCTGTTCCGCTGGAATTTTTTGGAAAAATTCACCCACACTCCCGTGCAAGTCGTGCCCATCGTCTGGTTGCCCATCGCCGCTTTGCTCGCCCTCAAAGGCTTGAGCAACTGGCCCGCCAGCGCCACCTGGCAGTGGTTCCCCTTCATGGTCGCGCTGGGCTTCGCGGTCATCTGGACCTTGACCGAGTATGTGGTGCACCGCCACTTCTTCCACGGGAAAACGCGCTGGCGCTGGCAAGAGGAGTTCATGTTCCTCATCCACGGCATCCACCATGTCCAGCCTCACACCAGCACCCGCCTCGTCTCTCCGCTGGGCTTCGCCTTGCCGGTAGGCGCGATGTTCTTCTTCCTCTTCAGGACCATCTTCACGGCCATCGGCCAACTACACCTGGCCTACCCCTTCATGTGCGGCTTCATCCTCGGCTACGTCTGCTATGACGTGCTCCATTGGACCCTGCACCACGTTCCCGTCAAAAACGCCTGGCTCAAACGCCTGCGCCGCCACCACCTGGAGCATCACTTCAAAGACAGCAAGAACAAATTCGGCGTGTCCACCGAAGCCTGGGACCACGTCTTCGGAACCACCGGCCGTTAGCCGAAGAGCCGATTATAGGCTTCTACACCCAGTACCGATATTGCGGCAATCACAATGAAAACAACCAGGAGAACCGCAGGGATAATCCACGCAGGCCACTCGATCACTACTCTATTGAAGCGCTCCCGTAGGCAAATCGCTTCCTGTTCGCTCAAACCCCGCGCCATCTCGGAGCCGGCAGGGATCAGTTGTCGCCAGTGCTCAGGATCAGAACGCTGCGCGTAGTAAAGCCAGAGACCGTCAGCGCTGAGAGATCTCGGGAGTAGTCTGCTGGCAATCCAGAACAACAACCCGGGTGCCACCAGCATCACCAGCACCCAGACGATCCTGATCTGCATCTCGACAACCGCTCCGGTATGGTGGCCCGCCTCATATTCCTCGGCGGTTTCCATGAAAACCTGCGGAAGCACGTGAGTGAAGGCTTGAGTAGCGTTTGCCAGGAAGCCACCGCCCAGGCCGAAGATTATCCCGACCCCAAGCTGCCTGACTCCGTGATAAAACCGAGCCCACTGCCGAAACGCGCGATTCTTTTCAGGCAGCCTGGTTTGCGGATTCAGTCCCATTCCGTCCGCAGCTTCGCTGAGGTCTTCGCGAGTGGCCAGCCAGGTGAGAGGGATGGCTCCCAGACCCAAGAGCAACCCGAGACTGCCAAACAGCGCTGCCGAGTACCCCTGCCGCTTGGAGCGGACTGCGCACCACACGGTCGCGACCAGACATCCGGCCAACCAACCTTCGGTGAGCGAAAGCAGCGTTATGGGCTCCAGGAAACTACCCACCGACCCACCCCGACAACTGCCGCACCGGTTCGAGCAAGGCGAAGGCAAGAACGCTCAGAAACCCACTGACAACGGCCAGCACGGGTAGCAACTTCGCCCAGTTTCCCAGCAATCGAATCGCCAGCTCATCCTCTTCTAAGTCCTCACAGCGAAACTGATGCTGGACGAACTCGAAAACGGAGAGCGGCAACGGGATGCTGGCGACGACCCAGAAGGCGGCGACCGCTCCCGACTTCAAGGCCCCAATCAGCTCCAAGACCGTGTAGGTCGGGATCGGAAGTGCCAAAGATAGGCACGTCAAATGGTCGGCATACTTCAGGAACACGGACTGGGAAAGTAGGAACAGGGTGGTGGACAATCCCCCCAGCAGCGCCACCACTGCCAGAGACTGGGCCAGTTGAGGGCAGGGCCTGGCTTTCTGTGCGAGTGGGATGGCACCGGGTCCGAGGAGCAGCGCCATCCACGCGAAAGCGCCCGCCGGGAGGCGTCGTCGCCGGGCTACTCGCCAACTGATCACGGCGGAGAGCAGCGAGACCAGGGCCCATCCAGGTAGAATCCCCACGGTGCCATCTTTCTGCGTCAGCGAACAAGACGCCTGGCAAGGGTAACTCGCGGGCAATCCTCAAAAATTATACTCAAAAAGAGCAAAAAGGCTTGTCTCTAGCCCAGATAGTGTGCTACAAACACTATATCACCTTTCTCTGGAGGCCCGTATGAAGTGGGTTCAGCCTTGCTCTGCCGATCGGCAGATTTATCGCCCTCAAGACGTCTTTGACGCCGGGGAACGTCATCACCACATTTCCAATACCGCCTACCCTATCGCTCATTCCCGAACCTGGGGAGCCTATCGTGTGGCGGACCGCGCTCGCCACCGCGAACGGGTTCAGCAAGCCTTTGCCGGCGAGGAACCGATTTGCCTCTACGCGCACATCCCGTTCTGTGAGAAGCGCTGCTCTTTCTGCGAATACACCGTGGTCAATCGCGAAGAGAGCAAGCAGACGTTGCCCTACATGCAGCGTCTGGAACGGGAACTGAACGCCTACGCCGACCTTCTGGGAGCGCGCCGCATCGCCGGCTTTGACATCGGGGGCGGCACCCCGTCCTTTGTGCCCCAGGAGCAAATCGAGTCCCTGGTGGGTCTGGCCAGACAACGCTTCGACTTCGCTCCGGACATGCGCATCTCGATCGAAACCACCCCGCGCATCGCCGCTCAGGAAGCCGACAAGATTCGGGCCTATCGCCAAATGGGCATCGAGCGTATCAGCATGGGAATTCAGGTCATCCAGCCCGACCTGCTGCGTATCCTCAACCGAGACTCCAACGGAGTCGAACACCATTTCCGGGCGGTGGAAAACATCCGCCAGGCTGGCTTTGACAACTTCAACGTCGACTTGATGTACGGCTTCGCCAACCAGACCCTGGAAAGCTGGCAGGCTACCGTGGAACACGCCCTGGCCCTGGACCCGGAGGCCATCACCCTCTACCGAATGCGCTACAAGCTGACACGCATCTCTGACCAGGCCGACCAGGTCACCATGGATCAGGTGCGAGTTCTGTCCCGCTGGGCCAAGCAACGGCTGAAGGCGGCCGGCTACCTGGCCAATCCGGGTAAGAACACCTACTGCCGCGTGCCCAAGGATACAGGCACCAGCGACTACATCGCCCGACGAGTGATTCAGGGAATGCCTTACCTCGGCCTGGGCCTGGGCGCCCAGACTTTTACCGACACCACCATTGCCTACAACGATGGGGCCGTAGCCAAGAATCTGATGCCTTACTTTCGTTCGGTCGACGCCGGCCAGTTGCCGCTCCAGGACTTCTACGATCTCCCCCTGGCGCAAATGATGGCCAAGATGATCTGCGTCAGCTTCTACTTCGGCGAGATTGATCGAGCAGCGTTCCTGCGCAAGTTTGGACTGCCGCTGGAGACGGCCTACGCAGCGGAAATTGAATTCGCGCTGCAAAGGGGTCTGATGGAGTGGAAGCCCGAGACACTCAGTATGACGACCCTCGGGGAGGACCACTTTTCCGGGCTGTGCGCCCTCTTCCACGCTCCCTCGGTCAAAGGCTATCTGCTGGAATACGCCGGAGACATGAGTGGCGACCGCCGACTGGCCCTCAAGGTGAGCTGATATGGATTTCGCCAACATTCTCTTTGGTGGGCCATGCAATCGAGCCTGTCCGTTTTGTATCGGGAAGCAGCTTCCGGCGGCGCTGGGGCAAAACAACCTGCGCATCTATCCGTTGCGTAAACAGGATGAATTCGTGCGCCGACTCCAGCAAAGCCAGGTCCGTCAAATCGTTTTCACCGGCACCAACACGGACCCGCAACTTTACCGCTACGAAGAGCGACTGCTCAACGAACTCCGGGGCCAGTTGCCCGGAGCCCAATTCTGCCTGCACAGCAACGGGGCTCTGGCGCTACGCAAAATCGACGTATTCAATCGCTACGACCGAGTCTGCCTGTCCTTTCCAACCTTCGAGGCGGACCTCTACCAACAGCTGATGGGCTCGCCCCGAGTGCCGGATCTCGCCGAAATTCTGAGACACTCTCGAGTGCCCGTCAAAATCTCGGCGCTGGCCGCTCACGTCAGCTCCGCTTTTCTCGACCGCCTGCGCGAACTCGGCGTCCAAAGAGTCGTGTTGCGGCGACTTTATGGCATCCACGAAAGCGTTCAGCTTCCCCAGGGACTGAATCTGCAGGGAAGCTATCGAGGCAATCCGGTCTATGACTGGCGAGGCCTGGAGGTGACGGACTGGACTTTCGACACCTGCGAGAGCACCAGCCTGAACCTTTTTCCTGACGGGACCATCAGCCCCCACTACCTGCTGACGCGCGCCAGTTGATCCTCAACCTCCAGGCGGGTCCGCCGCCAGCTCAGGTAGACCGCGACCGCCAGGCAGATCACGCAATGCCAGGGGGAGACCTTGAGACTGAAGACTCCAAAACAGGCGCAGCGAATCTGCAGGCCTCGATAGAGCACGCTGGCGACGGCCAGCGCGAAAGTATAGAACAGCACCTCGCAGAGGGCCAGACAGTGACGAATTTGTCGCCCACTCAACAAGGCCAGTCCCAGCAGAATCTCGCCCCCGATGATCAGCGGCGCGACGTAAGGAAGTAGCGGAGCGGGAAAGAGACCATAACGGCTGAGCATTGCCTGAAAGTGGCCAGGGTCGGCCACTTTCAGCAGCCCCGCCAACACCAATACAAGACCTAAAACAAGACACTCGCGTCGCATAACGGCATTGTGCCGAAAGCGACTTAAGGCCAGCCCTGTGGAGACCTGAGAGGTTTCTTAAGACTCTTTCACGGCGCCGCAGCACTTCTTATATTTCTTGCCGCTGCCGCAAGGGCACGGGTCGTTGCGGCCAATCTTGGGCTCACTGCGACGGACGGTGTGATTGTGGCCGCAGCCGTGATGATCACAGTCGGCTCCGTGGACGTGGGGGGCTTTTTGGGTAGCGGTTTGACTCATGCTGGTGTGATTCCACAGGCCCGGCCCGAATCCCTTATCCCAGGGCGGTTTGCAGGTACTCGGGCAGCCTGGAATGATACTCGGGTACAGCCTGGATATGGCGAATGCACATGGCCACTACCGGATCGGGATAGCGGTGATTGGCATGGTAGCCCAGCAGGTTGACCGAGGCCAGGGCCAGGCGACCCTTGATAGGCACGTCTTCGCAAAACGACACGGTGCGAGCCACGTAAGGTTCGACCTCCGCACTCTGGAAGTAAATTCCCGACGAAATGCGCGGATTGCGCGCCCAGGGACTGCAGCCTCCGCCCCAATGCAGCAGGTACTGGTTCCAGGCCAGAATCGAGCCGGCCTGAGCGGGCAGAGCGCGGCTGTCCTGATGGTTGGAAAAGGCGCAGCAGGATGGATTTTCCGGCAAGTTCGGGTCGGCCGACATCGGTAGCACCGACATACAACCATTCAGGGGATAAGTATCCAGCAACGGCAGCCAGGCGGTCACCAACAGCGGGCTCTTGTCCTCGCGCAAGCATTTGCGCTCCCCAAACTGGGCGTCGCGATGGGGAGGCCAACCTTTGCTGGCCGTCTCCGGCGAAATATACCAGGTCCAGAAGTCGGCCAGAGGATAGCATCCCTGCCCCAGGATCGGCTCCAGCGAGCGGGCGACTCCCTGCAGCAATTGCCAGTATTCATCGTAGGCACACAGAAAGATCGGGTGCAACCCAAATTCCACCAGGTTGCTCACCGCCAACGCCAGAGCCTCGGTGTGCTGCTTGGGAATGGCTGGTTCCGATTGTAGATAGCCTTCCTCGCAAACCTGCAACCTGGCCCGCGCGATGTCAGTTTCTGTCATCGCATAGCGAGTATCCCGCCAGGGGCAGTCGCTAATGGTCAGGTGCGGGTTGAGCTCTTTCCAGAAATCCGCGAAGAAAGTCTGCTCGATGCGAAGTTCCCAGTCGTGGTGGCTTTGGAAGAATTTGGCGTCGGGAGTCATGGGTGCTTGCGTTCTCGCAGCAACCACACCACCCTCTTAAAAATATCCTAAGCTGCGGACACACCCAGGCAATCTGCCAATTGCTGAATGCGCGTATTGAGATTTCCCTGGACCGAACCGGAGGTTCCGCGCACCACAAACTCGTGCTCGCCCAGCGTGGACTCGCAGCGGACGTCCACTCCCTGCGGAGCCTTCATCTTGGTGAGCTGGCTGGGGTGCAGCCATAACTGCACCGGCTCATCCTGTTGCAGGTAGGGCTGCAAAGTCTCATCGATCGCCGATTGCAGCGTCTCAGGGTGGTCCTCCAGCAGTTGGGCCCAGGCCTTTTGCGAGGCCTTCAGGACCAACTGACCGAGCATCTTCTTAAGGCCGTCTTTAACCTTCTCCATCTCCGAATCGAAATGATCCTTTAACTTGACGACGTGAGCGCGCAAGTCCGCCTGACTTTCCTCCTGCAGGTTGGCCAGCATCTGTTCCACCTGACGGCGGCCCTCTTCCAGACCCTGCTGCACTCCCTGCAGACGCGCCTGCTCGCGAATCTGGTCCGCCTCTTCGCGGGCTTTCTCGACCATCTGCGCCGCCCTCTGGCGAGAGAGGGCAACCATCGAGCTGTCCCGCTGGCCGGCATCCGGAAAAGGCACCACACAGGGGGCGGAGTCGAATTGGGCTACCGCCCAGCTACGCTCAGACATACGCTTCATCATCCCGTCCCAGCGAAATCTCGCCAGCTTCTTCTAAGCGGCGCACCACCGAGACCACCTCGGATTGGGCCTTGTCCACGTCCTTGAGGCGAACCTTGCCGGCCGCATCCAGGTCTTCTTTGAGAATATTGCGAGCACGCTCCGAAAGGTTGCGGCCGATGAGGTCGAGGATGTCCTGATTGGCCCGCTTGAGGGCCAGGGCCAGCACTTTGCCGTCGACTTCTTTGAGCAGCTTCTGAATGGAGCGGTCTTCCAGGTAGACGATGTCGTCGAAGACGAACATATTCTTCTTGAGCTCTTCGGCCAGGTCCGGACGATTCTCCGAAAAGCCGGTGAGAATGTTCTGCTCGACTTCGCGGCCGACGCCTTTCATAATGCGCACCAGCGAATCCAGACCGCCGACTTCGGTGCCCACCGAATCCGGAGTGATGATGTTGTTGAAGCGGCCGCCCAGAGTGCGGGCCAGCTGGTTCAGAACTTCGCGTCGGGGCGGCTCGGCCACCGCGATACGGGAGGCAACTTCCAGTTGCTGCTCAGGCGAAAGCTCGGAAAGCAACTGGGCCGCCATATCGGGCTGCACGTAGGCCAGCACGAAAGCCGCCACCTGGGGATGCTCGTTCTGGGTGATTTCCAGCAGCTGAGCCTTGTCCAAGCGCTTCAGGAAATCAATCGAAGTCAGCGGGTCATCGCCGCCGAAAGCGTGCTTCATCACCTCGCCGACAAACTCGCGGCCGGTGGGTGAACCACCCTTTTTCAGCTTCACCAGAAAGTCTTCCAGCACCAGCTCGGAGTCGCCCGAGTCGACTTCCTGCATGTTGGCACACTGGCGCATCAGGTCGTAAGCAACCGAGCGATCCATCTTTTTAGTGACTTCGATGGCCGCTTCCACGCCCAGGTTGAGCAGCAGAATCACGGCTTTTTGAGTTCCTGTTAGAGCATCCATGCTTCAATCTATTGTCGGCTGCTGCAAAAGGTACTTTAGCCCGGCGAAATTCCTGGTCGAAAGCAAACAGGGCCCGCCGTGAAGCGGGCCCTGTTTACCAGGCGTGATTCTCTTTAACGCTTGCCCATACGGTCGTTGTTCATCCAGCCGACCAGCAGGCGAGCGACTTGCTCAGGATTGTCCTTGGCGGCCAGGCGGGCCTGAGCAACCAGTTCATCCAGACTGGAGCGGGGCGGCAACTTGGCCAGTTCTTCCTCGGCAGGCAGCGAGATGTTGACTTTCCCACCCACGTCGCCGTGATGCTCACCGGCAGCGGCGCCAGCAGCCATACCGGCTTCTACACCATCGGCGGCCGCGGCCATCTTCGGCTTGCGCATCTTGGAGATTAGCCCAAGCAGCGCCAGAGCACCGAGCAATCCACCTGCTCCGATTCCGATCGCGAGCTTCTTATCCTGAGGAGTGGACGCCTCGGCCGCGGCGGCGGCGTCTGCTTTGGCCTCTTCTTCGCGGGCGAAGGGCAGCACTTGAACACTGCATTCATCGCCGCGGTCATTGTCGATGCCAACCGCCATCGAGATGGCTTTCTGCAGGGCGTCCTGACCGGCTTTATCAAGCTTGACGCTGCCATCAATGACGATGGAGGCGGTGACGCGGCGAATGCGTTGTGGATCTTCTTGCACCGTTTCGGTCCGGTGGCCGTATTCGTATTCCACCTGGTCGAGAGTCTGGCGGTATTTCGGCTTGTTGCCGTCCGCGCTCTCTTTCACGGTGGTGGCGTTGCCGGCCGTATTGGCGGGAGCACCACCGGGCGGCACGGTTACATTCGCGACCGCTGCTTCCTGAGGACCTCCGGCCGACTTGGCGGTGCCGAGATAATCTTCCGAGGTGGTCTTGTGAGAACGCTCAAAACCTTTGCCGTCCTTGTTGGTCTCGACCACCGTCTTTTCAATTTTGCGCACATCTTTCTGAAACTCGACGCGCACGTTGGCCACGCCACGGCCAGGTCCAACCACGTTGTCGAGCACCTGCTGAGCCGAACGCTGCAACTGCTTGGAGACCTGGTCTTCGGCTTCGGCGCCGGTACCTCCACCGCTGAGCTCTTCCTCGCCCGTATAGAGCAGGTTGCCGGTAGTGTCGGTCAGGGTCACGTTCTCCGTCTTCATTCCTTCGACGCTGGAAGCAACCAGCTTGAGAATACCGCGACACTGATTCTTGCTGAGGCGGGCTCCCGGCCGTAGGGTCACCATCACTGAGGCAGTGGGCACATTGTGCTCTTCGGTGAGCAGGCTGGCCTTAGGAATATTGAGGTGGACGCGGACCTTGGCCACGCCCGGCAGGCTCTTGATCGTCTCGGAGAGCTCGCCCTGCAATGCCCGCAGATAGTTGACCTGTTCCGAGAACTCGGTCATCTGCAGATTGATTCGATCGAAAAGAGCGAAGCCAACTTCGTTGTCCTCGGTCAGCCCCGAACCCGCCAGCTCCATGCGGATGCGGCTCAGTTCCTTACCATCGACCAGGATGGTGCCGCCCTCGGTCAACTTATAATTGATTTTCAACTCGTCCAGCTTGTGCACGATGGCCGAAGACTGGGTCTCGGACAACCCGGTGGCCAGCGGCTTGAGGTTCGGCTGGCTGACGTAGAGCACACCGGCCGTGATGGTCACGAGCGTGACCACCATCGCGACGATGCCGACTTTCCAACTGGTAGAAAGATTTTTCAGGCGATTGAATACGCGATTGTTGTTGGTGGGGTGTTCCACATGCACGAGCGTCATTATTCTTTACCAATTTCCAGCGTTTTGTTGAACATATGGCGGCCCTCGTTGTAAGTAGCGATGCCGGTCTCATAGGCCCGGCGGGCTGCCATCAGTTCGGTCATTTCCTCGACCGTGTCGATTTCGGGGAAGCGCACCATCCCGTATTCATCCGCATCCGGATGGCCGGGATTGAACTCAATTCGCGGGGGTCCCACCACGTTGACGGTGGTGGCGCTCACACCCTGGCCCTCTGCGTTCTCCTGCAACTTCACCATCTGGCGCTGGTAGACGCTGGCGTTGTCGGGAGCACTGTTGTCGGCGTTGGCGAGGTTGTTGGTGGCCGCGTTGAGGCGGGCACGGCTGGCTTCCAGGCCGGAGAGGGAGGTGTTAAGCGGTGCGAACCAATCCATTATCTCTTCCCTTCATATATAGCCGCTCGCAGGCGCGAGTACTGCTGGTTGAGAATTTTGGTCAGAGCATCCGCGTCCATGCTGGCCTGCGATAGGCGCGAGAGCTCGCGGTCGACGTTAAGTTCCTGACCTTCGGGCCGAAGATCTTGGAGGTAGGCCTCGAACCCCTCGCCCTTGGCCGGCATCCCCTCGTCTTGCTTCTCCAGCAGTATCGCCTTGAAGTCGGTGTGCTGGGCCTTGAATCCCGGGGTGTCGGCATTGTTGAGGTTGTGGGCGGCCTCGGTGTGAGTCTTCCAACTGGCGTCCAAAGCCGCTTTTGACGTCGCCAGGGAACCGCTGTTAAAGAGTGAGTCAAGCATTAGAACTGCATCCTCATCACGTCTTGATAAGCTTCCAGAACCTTGTTGCGAAATTGCATCGTCATCTGGAAGGCCAGGCCGGCTTCTTCGGTCTCAGCCATCACTTTGTGAAGGTCCGGGCCCTTGCCGCGTACGCTGCTGTCTACGTCAGCGTTGTTCTGCAACTGGCCGCGGTTGACTTCGCTCAAGGCTTCGCTGAGCGAGGTGATAAAAGACTTGGTGCCCGTTCCGGCAGTCTGGGTGGGTCCTGCGACCTCTTGGATGGAGGTGGGAGCCGCCGCCGGTTTGAGACGGGATTCCAGTTCGCGGAAGAGGTTGTTGCTTTCGATTTTCACGGGGCACTCCTTGTGGGTCGTTGTGGGCTAGACATTGCTCCTCAGGCTCCCCGGCACTTTTTCGAAAAACGGCTTAAAATAAGGGTTTCAGCCATCATAGGGTCAACCCTCGTGGCCGGCATAGGGTATTCCCCCATTCAGTGCCCTGCGGGTGAGAGGGGGAGTTGGGGGGGAGAGGTAGAGGCCATGCATGTACACATGATGCACCACCCTCAAAGGGGCCACGGGTAGGGTAATCCCCCGTTTAGTCAAAACCGCAAGTGCCGACGTCCCCATAGACCAATGCCTTGTGTGTTATGAATGAAGCACAAGCATTTGGACTCATCCGCTCCGGCCTGCAGACGGGCCTCTGGGTCATCGGACCCACCTTGCTGGCCATCACCGCCGCCGGCCTGGTCACCAGCATCATCCAGGCGCTCACCCAGATTCAAGAACAGACGGTGGGATTTGTGGTGAAAGTGGCCGTCACTCTCGCCTGCCTGTGGCTGATGGGTCCGTGGATGCTGCACCGCATGGCCGACCATCTGCGCATCGTGCTGGAGGCCATCGCGGTCTGATGATCAGCAGCGTCTTCTTCTGGGTGCTGATTCTCTCGCGCGTTAGCGGCATGCTTATGGGCTGCCCGCTGTTCGCTCACAAGAACGTGCCCTCTATGTGGAAAGCCGGCATGGCTCTAGCCCTGACCATTCTGCTGGCCCCCATGGTGAAGATTCCCGGCGCCGCTCCCGAAACCACCAGTGCTTCCTTCCTGTGGGTCGCCCGCGAAGTCTTCTTCGGCTACGGCCTGGGATGGTTGGGCAGTCTCTCTCTGCAAGTTGCCTCCGCCGCCGGCGCCCTGGTCGACAACCAGGCCGGCCTGGCCAACGCCACCTTGCTGGACCCGGTTCGCGGTGAATCTCAGCCGCTGCTGGCCAACGTCTACCACACTCTGGCCGCGATGGTGTTTTTACATTCACGCGCCCCCTACGTGATGCTCGAGGTTTGCGCGCTGAGCTTTGACAAATTCCCGCTCGGCCACGGCTACGCCCTTGGCGGCGTCGGCGAGTACGGCGTCAAGCTTGGCAGCTGGTTTCTGCTGATGATGGTCGGACTAACCCTGCCGCTGATTCTCACCCTCTGGGGCCTGGATATCGTCCTGGGATTTCTGACCCGACTGGTTCCGCAGCTTCAGCTGCTGAGCGCCGCCCCTCCCCTCAAGCTGATGCTGGTCTGGTGGCTGACACTGCTCTACTTCCAGCAACTGCTTCATCAACTGGGCAACATCCCCGAGCGCGCCTGGGCGCTGGTAGGAGTGCAATGAGCGACGAAAAGACAGAAGAGGGCTCACACCAAAAATTCCAAGACGCTCGCGAGAAAGGTCAGACCGCTCGCAGCCAGGATTTGACCCAGGCCTGCGGCCAGCTGCTGGCGGTGGTCTTTCTGGGCAGTTGCGCCCTGTCGGTCTGGGACGGCTTGAGCAAAGGACTGATGTACAACCTCGGCCACCTGGGCCAGCAAGGCGTTAGCGCTCCCCTCTCGATGTTGGAAGTGTGGAAGTTGGTGGGAGCCGCTCTGATGGCAGGCCTCATAGGCGGCGTCATGGCGCACTACCTGAGCGTCGGCTGGATGCTCACCACCCACCCGCTTCAGCCCGATATCAATCGTCTCAATCCGTTGCAAAACGGGAAGCGTTTTTTCTCTCCAAAGATAATGATAGAAGCAGTCCGGCTCTTCATCAAAGTCGGAGGTAGTCTGGCCATCGCCTGGGGTTATCTGCAGCACGAAGTGTTACCGATGACGGCCACGGTGGGGGCCCACGTGCAACTGACGTCCGTTTTCGCCGCCGCCCTCAAAGGCGTGGTGCAAAAGCTGGCCTTCTTCCACTTCGCGGTGGGTGCGCTCGACTTGCTCTATCAGAAGTGGGAGTTCAAACGCAGTATGCGCATGAGCAAATACGACCTGAAGCAAGAGTACAAACAACGCGAAGGCGACCCGCACGTGAAGCACAAGGCGCGCGCTCTGGGCCACAAGCTCATCAAGCAGCGCAGCCTGGCCGGTGTGAGCAAGGCCTCGGTGGTCATCACCAACCCCACTCACCTGGCAGTGGCCATCGAATTCAACTTCGGTCTCCCGGCGCCGCGAATCGTGGCCAAGGGCGCCGACAACGTGGCCGCCACCATTCGTAAGATGGCAGGCGAGCACAACATCCCCATCGTGCGCGACGTGCCGCTGGCTCGCGCGCTCTACCCCCTGGAAGTCGACGAATTCATTCCCCCGGAGCTCTATGCTCCCGTCGCAGAAATTCTCGTAGCCGTAGCCCGTGCGGAGGACAAACATGCTCAATAGTCTCCTGAAGAACGCCGACCTGCTCCTCTTGGGAGCCCTTGTCGGCATCCTCTTGCTGATGATGCTGCCGATGCCTCCCATCATCTTGGACCTGCTGTTGACCTACAACATCGCCTTCTCGCTGGCGATTCTACTGGTCACCATCTACGCCAAGAAGGCTCTGGACTTCGCGGTCTTTCCCTCGGTGCTGCTCATCGTCACCCTGGCACGCCTGGCTCTAAACGTCGCTTCCACCCGCCTGATTCTGCTGCACGGCAACGCTGGCCAGGTGATTACCACCTTCGGCCAGTTTGTAGTGGGCGGCAATTACCTGGTCGGTCTCATCATCTTCAGCATTCTGGTGCTCATCCAGTTCGTGGTCATCACCAACGGCGCCGGCCGCGTGGCCGAGGTCGCCGCTCGTTTTACCCTGGACGCGATGCCCGGTAAGCAGATGAGCATCGACGCCGACCTGGCCGCCGGCAACATCACCCAGGAAGAAGCTCAGGCCCGCCGCCAGGAAATCTCCCGCGAATCCGAGTTCTACGGAACGATGGACGGCGCCGGCAAGTTCGTCAAAGGCGACGCCATCGCCGCCGTCATCATTATGCTAGTCAACGTCTTCGGCGGCCTGATCATCGGCGTCACCCAAAAGGGAATGCCGCTGATGGCGGCGGTGCAGAAATACACGCTGCTGACCATCGGTGAAGGCCTGGTCGCGCAGATCTCGGCCCTGCTGGTCTCGACCGCCACCGGTCTTATCGTGACCCGCGCCGCCTCCCAGAGCAACCTGGGCACCGACCTCACCCGTCAGTTCGTGCTCGACCCGCTGATTCTCAAGCGCATCGCCGCTCTGCTGATGATCTTCTCGCTCATCCCGGGCTTGCCCAAGCTGCCCTTCTGGGGACTGGCCGGCTTCCTCTGGTTGCTGGCCAAGAGCCCGGTGACCCCGCCCACTCCGCCCAAGACCGCCGGTTCCGACGAGCCGGCCGCAGGTGCCAGCAACAACACGCTGCTGCCCGAAGAAATGTTGCCGCTGCTCGACCTCGAGCCCATCGAGCTGGAAATCGGCTACGCTCTGGTCGAGTTCATCGACGAAGCCCAGGGCGGTGACCTGCTCCACCGCGTGGTGCAAATCCGCAAAAGCTGCGCTACCGAGCTGGGCGTCATCGTTACTCCGATTCGCATCCGCGACAACCTGCAGCTGCGCCCCGGTCAGTATCGCCTAAAAATTTACGGTCAGATCATCGGAGAAGGCGAATGTATGCCGCGTCGCTTCCTGGCGATGTCCTCCGGCCAGGAGGTTGGCAACGAACTCGACGGTATCCCCGTCAAGGAACCGGTCTTTGGCCTGCCGGCCATCTGGATCAATGCCGCTCAGCGTGAGCAGGCGGAAATATACGGATACACCGTAGTCGACCCCACCTCCGTCATCGCCACTCACCTCTCCGAACTGCTGCGCAAACACGCTCCCGAATTGCTCGGTCGCCAGGAAGTGCAGCAGCTCATCGACCACCTCAAAGAACGCTTTCCCAAGCTGGTGGATGACGTCATCCCGGCCAAGGTTTCGATGACCCAGCTGCGCCTGGTGCTGCAAAATCTGCTCCGCGAACGCGTCTCCATCCGCGATCTGCGCACCATCTTGGAAAACCTGGCCGACCACAGCAACGGTGACGGCGACCCCGCCTGGCTCACCGAGAAAGTGCGCGAAGGTCTGGCCCGCAACATCCTTCAAGAACTGCTCAGCGAAGACCAGACGCTGCGCACCCTGGCCTTGGCCCCTTCGGTCGAGTCAGCCCTGGTTCAGGCACTGCCCGGCGGGTCCGGGATGGACCCTCGCCGACTGGGCATCGTGGCTACCCGCATCGCCCGCGCCGCCGCCACCATGGCCGGCGAAGGCCTGACTCCGGTGCTGCTCTGCTCGCAGCGAGTGCGCCCGCTGGTGCGCCGCCTGACCCAGCGTCCGCTGCCCAGTCTGGTGGTTCTCTCCTACGAGGAAATCCCGTCCGACGTCACGCTAGAGACCTACTCCGTGGTGAGTGAGGAGGGCGGCCAGTGAAAAAGCCCGAGTTCAAACTCAAAGCCTGGGGCCGTATGCTGGAGCGGGAGCTGGAACACCGGCAGGCACTGCTCAAAGAAGGTCAGGACTACCTGCTTCGCGTCCGCACCGAAGCCCGATTCACTCGGGAGTCGATGCAGCGAGCCTCGGCCGAGTTTGGCAAAGAGCCCACCCAGCAGCAGCACTTCAGCGAGTTCTATCAGCGACAGGAATTGTCTCTCCGGGCCACCCTGGAACTGGCCAAACGCGTGGAAACGGTCATCCAACAACTCCAGGCGGAGGTCCTGGAAACCAAGCAAAATCTCCGCCGGCTGGAGCTCCTGGAAGAGCAAAAGCTGGAGGAGTGGAAAACCGAGGACGCCCGTGTTTCGCAAGAGGCACTCGATGAACTCTCCATCCTAAAGTTCGCGCGCCGCTAACCGATATGCGGTTATGAGGTAACAAAAATCATGCTAGTCATCATCGGAATCGTCGTGGTCTTGGGTTGCGTGCTGGGCGGCTACGCTATGCACCACGGACCCATGCACGTTCTCAACCAACCTTCGGAATTCATCATCATCTTCGGCGCCGCCATCGGCGCCAGCATTCTGATGTCACCCACGCACGTGCTGAAAGACACCGTAAAGGC
>JAFKGI010000052.1 GCA_017307785.1 Vulcanimicrobiota bacterium
ACCTCCATCAACGACATCACCTGCAGTGTCCAGAAGGACAAGATGGCCTCTGCCAACAAAAACTCCGACCAGGTCAAAGGTCTGCTGTAAGAAGTAGCCTTCGAAAAAAGGGCACCGCAAGGTGCCCTTTTTTTATTTGTCAAGGAAAATTGCCGAAACGTCCAAGATTTAACATGCGCAACGCCCCAAAGTACGCGCGTGTGGGTTAAGATGAGGGCATCTCTCGGAGGGATCTACGAATGCAACCCGTTTCACAGGGCGTCAGCTCGCTCGACTTACAAAAACTCCGGCAGCAGAACGAAGACAGTCTGCAGACCCGAGCCACTCAGCAACTTGGAGCCGAACTCAAAGCCGGCTCCAAAAGCGGCGTTAGCAAAGAAGAAAAACTGACGGCCGGTCAGGACGACCAGGTGGATCTGACGGCCGCTCAGGACAAAAGCACTCGCTCCAGCAGCAAGACGGCTTCGCCGGACAGCACGGTGGCGTCCAACAGCGCACCGCCCGCCAGTTCCGAAACCTCCGCCAAAAGTACGCCCTCCGAGACGGCCCCGGAAACTTCCAGCTCCCCCGAAATGCCGGCCGACAACGGGAGCCAGAGTCCCGCTCCCGACCCGCAGAAGCCTCTCTACAGCGATGACCAACTGGCCTTCGCGAACCGCCTCCGCGAGCTGGAAGACCAGCGCAAAACGCTTCAGGACATGTGGCGCAAACTCTACATGGACTGGATGGCCGACCAGATGCAGGCCGCCGAGGATATGGAGAACTTCCGTCAGACCACCGGCCTGCTCTGGACCGATGTCTGCACCTCTCGCTGGATTCAGGGTGCTCGCCACGCTGAAGCCATGCGCTCGCTTTTGTAAGGAGTAAGACCCGTGAACATCGGAAACATCAATTCTCTGCGCGGCCCCGAGGAAGTCAGCTCGGTCCGCTCCACCCCGGTTCTGCGGCCCGCTCCCCTGCTTGGCTCGGCTCCCTTGCCCAATGACTCGGTTCGTGTCGAGGGCCCCGGTGCCACCGAGGCACCGAGCGGCAAACCGCTTTCCGAAGTCCGCGATGAATTCAAAGTCGGCCTGGGGAAACTGAAAAACCAGAGCGATGACGACAAGAGCGCTATCCGCGATATCGCCCGGATGGTCGATGAGCGCACCGACCTCAACTCCAAGGAGAAAGAGTGGCTGTTCGCCACCGAGATGGGCGCCTACACGGCCGACGCCGCCATGTCTATGACCTCTCTCGAGAAGAAGGGCCAGCCCTGGACCGCCAAGCAACAGGGACGCTTTGAAGCCCTGACTCAGACTTACGCCGCCGCCAAGGGTGTAGCCGACGCCGTCACGCCGATGGTGGCCCGCCCGGACAGCACGCCCAGCTTCGAAGCTGCCGGACCGGGAGCCCCCATCAAGGCGGCCACGACCCCCCTCAGTCCCGCTCCCCTGCAGCCGGCGGCCGCCGTGCCCCTGCAGCCGGCTCCGCCCATCGGAGTTCCTACGGCTGCGGGAGCCACCGCCGCGGCGGCTCCCGCAGCTGCGGACTCGAACGCTCCGTCCGGCAACACTCCGCCGGCCGCTCCTAAAGACCCGCTGGTCGCCATCTGGGAATCACGTCGCCAGGAAGCCCAGGACGTCTTCAACGACTACAAGGCCTTGATGCAGAAAATGACCGAGTGGAAGCAGCGGATTATCGCTTCCCGCATCGCCTTCTTCTGGAAGGTCTACGGCGCCCACACCACCTTCCTCTCGGACGGCTGGAAGCGCTAAACACCCTCTACAGGAAGCCCCTGACGGTTCCTTGAACACAAGGAGAACACCGTTCAGGGGCTTTTTTCATGCACGTCAACTATGATCCGCAGATTTCTTACGAGTGCGTTCAGTGCGGGCGCAGCTGTTTCAACCGCTGGGACATCGGCGTCGAGGACTCGGTAGCTCAGGCCCTCAAAGGTCATCAACTGGAACTGCGGGTCATCCAGGAGCGCGGCCAGGCTTTTCGTCAGGGCGACGACGGCCAGCGCATCATCTACAAGGACTCCGACCATCCGCGCTGTGGCTTTCTCAAGGAAGACCTGCTCTGCTCCATCCACAGCGATCTGGGCTTCGAGGCCAAACCGCTGACCTGTCAGCAATATCCCTATGTATTTGTCCAGACCCCCGACCGCCAGATTCACGCCAGCGCCGTCTACAGCTGCACGGCGGTACGCGAGGAGATCGGTCCCACTCTCCAGGAAAGCCGGGAGTCCATCGAGGACCTCATCCGCCGGGGGGCTCGCGTGCATCGCCTGGACGGCAACATCGAGGTCTTGCCGCCCTTCGAGACAAGCTACGCCGAGATTCAGGCTTACGAAGCCGAACTGAATCGAAAGCTGGGGGAGATGCCGATCTCCGCCGCTTTTGAAGAAGCCATTCTGGGGCTGGCCAACGCGATCTCCAGCCTGGGTCAACCGGACCAGGAATCGGTCCTCCTGGAGGAGGGATTGCTGGCCTCCAGCTGGGGCCGGGCCAAACTGGTGCCGGCAGCCGCTCGTTCCCAACTGCAACTGATCAAGACGATTCTCAGCATGGGGCTGCTCAAGCCCTGTCTGCCCAGCCAGGACCGCGAGGTCTGGCAAAAAATCGACGCCGCCGTGCTGGGAGACGCCGACCTGGAAATCCCCGATTTCAACTGGCACGCACCTCTGAGCGAATTGGATCTCTGGATCAACGAAGGAGTCGGTCATCGCTTCGACGCCCAGATCAAGCGCTTCCAAAGCTCCCTGCTGTTCCGCAAAGCCCATCTGACCATGGGCGGCTTGCTGCCAGGCCTGATGCTGGTCTGGATTATGCCCACCGTCATCCGCCTGCTGACCGGCCTGCACGCCTGGATGGAGCAGAACGAACCCGGCTTGAACAACTTTCTTTGGGGCCTGGAGACTGCCGAAACCCACCTGGTCGGTCACACGTTTGATACGGTCCCGGTTTACCAGCGTGCGGCCTGGCAGGCGGTCTCCATCTCCCGAGCCTATCAGCTATGACGCTGCACATTGACGAGCACCTCAACTACGAGTGTGTGCAGTGCGGCCGTTCCTGCACCGGCTGGAACGTCTGGTTGCGCGACGAACTGGCCGAACGCCTCAAGGAACTGCCCATCACCCTGCGCGTCATTCAAGAACGGGGCCAGGCTTTCGAGCGTGTCGACGGCATCCTCAAGATGTATCGCGACGATGCCCACCCTGCTTGCGGCTACCTCAACGAACAGAAGCTCTGCAACATCCACGCGACCCTGGGATTTGAAGTCAAACCCAAGACCTGCCGACAGTTTCCCTTCTTCCTGACTCGCTTGCCGGACGGGCAGGTGCGCGCGGGCGCTTCCCACTGCTGCACAGCCGTCCGTGGTGGACTCGGTCCGCCCCTCAGCCAGAGCCGGGCCGAGCTGGAAGACCTGCTGGCCCAGGGTGCCCAGATGCGCGAGATCGAGTCCGAGATCGAAATCTACCCCGGGCACTCTCAATCCTATGACTCCGTGCTGGCTTTCGAAAAGCATTTCGAGCAGCAGCTTGCGGACGGAGGCTGGGGACGAGCCCTGGAAAGCGCTCTGGTCTCTCTGGCGACACCGCTGGCCGGGCCCTGGCAACCCTATCCGAGCCTGATCGAGCAACTCCCCCTGTTCAGTCAAATCATGACCATGTCGTTGCTCAAGCCCTGCCTGAACGACCACAGTCGTGAACTGTGGCAGCGTATTGACCAGGCCTTCCTCCAGGGAGGCGAACTGGAGGTGCCTGAATATGCCTGGAAAGCCTCGGTGGCCGACCTGGACTTGCTGATTCAGGAAGGAGTCGGCTCCCGATTCGACACTCGGATCGACGACTACCGACGAGCCATCTGGTTCCGCAAGGGACATCTGTTAGCCGGCAATCTGGTAGCGGGACTCCTGCTGCTCTGGTCGCTGCCCGGAATCTTGCGCCTGCTCACGGCTTTGGAAGCCTGGAAACAACAGAGCGAGCCGGCCGAAGAACACTTCAGCCGAGCTCTCGACACGGTGGAAATGAGCCTGGTGGCTCACTCCCAAAACGGAGAGCTACTGGTACAAAAAATGAGCCATCACCTGGTGGCGATGGCTCAAATTCAGGGGTAACCCCAGGGGCGACTACATCATGCTGGAAGCGTCGAGATACATCTCCTCGTACTTCTTCTGGCTGCTGTAATTGAGGCGCAGGGCCTCATTGAGGAAATCATTGCCCTGCTTGACCAGCTCGAGGCCCTCGGTCAGGTTGGCGGGGTCTTGAGTTTCCACGAACGCGGCCATCTTGTTCAGACCCTCGTGATAGAGGGTGATGCCGGTGAAACCGGCTTCCAACTCCGCGCGGAACTGGTCGATGGTCTGAGGCGGAATTTCGATGGCGCGAATGCTTTGCTCACGCTCATTCATCACTTGCAGAATACTGTCGATGTAGTCCGCAAACTTGTCGACGGTCCACTCACCGGACTGGACCTTGTTGGATGCGTCTTCCAGCTCTTTGACGCGGTCGCTGATATAGCTAGGACCGGCATCTTCTTGCTGGTTTTGGACCATACGGGGCAGTTGCGCGCCGCATTGTTCACAGTTGGAGAGACCATCGCCATTCTGATGGGCGCACTTAACACAAATAATCAAGTTTATTCCACCTCGGTTCTTTGCAGAGCCTGAGAGCTATTTTACAGCTCCACTCCCGCTCTATGGGAAATCGAAGGCCGTTTCGTTGACATCAAGCCATGTCCTCCATGCTGGCGAAAGCAGGGGGTTACGTGCGAGACTTGGTAGTTATTCGAATATGCTCAACAGGTTTCTGGCCGCCACTTTCGCCCTCACGCTTGCTTTCTCGCCCGCCAACGGCGACGATACCGGCAAAAACGAACAGGCTCGCCAGATGTTCGAGAGCCTCTTCACTCCGCCAGGCCAACTCCCGGTGCAAGACCTGGTGGCGGAAGGCGAAGAACTCGAGGCTCAGGGAGCCGCCGGACACCTGACCACGGCCGCCAAGGCCAAGTATTACTTCAAGGCCCCGAACTTCTTACGCTTCGACCGGGTCAATCTCGACCCCAAGCAGCCGTTCGTGGGGATGCTCAAGGTCATTATCCGAGACGGCGACAGCTATCATATCTTTCTCACGCACAACTACCCCACCAAGTCGGGAATCGATCCTCAGGTGGCGCCGGATTCCATCCCCTTCTGCCTGACGCGCTACAAGAAAGACGCCAGCCGCGAATTTTACTACCTGGGCAGCGAGGCCTGGAAAGACATCACCGTCCATCGCGTGCAGATCCTGAATCCGGCCGATCCCAACTGGACCTGCGTGGTCTGGATCGACTACCAGAAGCGGGTCCCCGTCCAGGCCGAGTACACGGCTGCTTCCGACAAGCCGGGCGGCAAACCGGGCAAGAAGCGGGTGGTCTGGAGCGACGTGCGACAACTACCGGATGGCCGCTACTTCCCTTATCAGGCGCAAATCTTCGTGGACGAAAAGCTCCGAGAGATGCGGGTCTACAAAGGGGTCCGCATCAACGTCGGCCTGGACAACAGCCTATTTCGGGTTATTCCTGAGCTCGAACCCAATCATTAGGCCTTCTTCCGGCAAGTCGGGGAGAGGATTCTCGCGCGCCCGAGCCGCTTCCTGAAGCGTCCTGACCAGTTCTCGCTTGCTATCAAAGTCTTCTTGGATCGACTGGTTGATTCGCTCATCCGCCTGAGTGGCCAGATTCAGGGCCGCCTGCAGGTCGAAGTCGCTGGCCGAGCGGACCCAGGCTTCCGCGGTGCGCAAAGCCTGCTCCCACAAACTCAAGCCCTCCAGCAAGATGGGCGCGTCACCCTCATGCAACTTGCCGCGAGCCACCTCGACCTTGGCTTGCTCGGCTCGGAGAAACTCGGCGAAGCCGGTCGAGTCCAGGTGACCGGCGCGCAGCTCCAGAGTCTTCTTGTAAAGCTCGTCCTTTTTGCTGAACTCACCGGGCGGAGGGGTCAGCAGCGCCAGAGGAGAGCCACAGGACGGACACTTGTCTCCGGCCAGAACGGGAGTCTTACATTTGTGACAGATCATCTTCGAAAATTCGCACGACCCTTTCAGGTTTCCCCCGCAAACCGAAGCGTTTCAGCGGATCTTGAAACACTTGTTCGTCGAATGCCGATGTTACAGGCTTGTGACGAGGGGAAGGGATCCCTGTACTTTGTCACGAACGGCGGCCTACGCCGAAAAGCCATTCAAGTTTTTCGGCGCCCTCAAGACAGAGAAGGCCGATTCTATAAGGCTTCAAGAGGTGCCCAGGGCAAACAAATGTTTGATAGGGCGCAGAAAGATTGAAAGACATTCAATCTTTCCAGGGCGGTCGCCCCTACCAGGGACCGTCACTTTGAAGAAAGGTAGGTGAGCATTTGAAGCAGTTCCGATTTGCTTCCGTTGTCGCCGTCTCCGCCCTCGTGCTGGGACTTCAGGCCGCGTCCGCCGAGACTTTGTATTCGGCCCGCAAAGGCGACACCCTCACCACGGTGGCCAAGCGCCACCAGTTGTCCGTAGATACCCTACTTAAGGCCAATCCGGCCCAGAATGCCGCCAGCCAGTTGGCTGAAGGCTTGATTCTGGTCATTCCGGATGGCGAAGAGCGCGCCGCTCGCGAAGACGCAGTTGCTCCCAAGGCAACCGCCATTCGCATCGAAGGCGCCACTCAGGTGGCAGTCGCCGGCGAGGACGAATTCGTTCTCGACCGTAGCGGTGACTATCGCCGCCGCCCCAGCCTCAACTCCCGTCGCGGTATGTTGTTGAATGGGGTGACCCGTAGCGCCCATCGATTCATGGGCACGCCCTACGTATTCGGGGGCACCAGCGAAGGCGGCATTGATTGCTCCGGCTTCACCATGCGGGTCTTCATGATGAACGGCATTCGCTTGCCGCGCACCGCAGATGTCCAGTACAGCGTCGGTAGCCCGGTTGGCAAAGGCAAAGAAGAGGCCGGAGACCTGGTCTTTTTCGAAACCTACTGCCCGGGACCATCCCACGTAGGCATCTACCTGGGTGGCGGAAACTTCATCCACGCCTCCTCCTCGCGAGGAGTCACCGTCAGCAACCTGAGCGACTCCTACTACCGGGGTCGTTACCTGGGCGCCAAACGAGTTTTCTAGAAACTTGCATCGCCTGATCAAGCCGGTCCCCAGGGACCGGCTTTTTTTATGGGTGCAGGGGAGTCCCCGTGATTTCGCCAAACCTGGTGAGACCGGATGAAGGAAACCGATCTCACGGAATTACCTCGAGTTACCGAGCCCATCTCGGCTCCGTCTCCATTGCACAACCTGGTCGAGGAATACAACTCCCGCGCCAAGCTGGCGGAACTGGCCACCTGTTCGCTCCTACTCAAAGATGCATTGGGCTACTTCGCCCGATACTATTCGGCTGTCTGCGTGGCGGCATGTCGCGAGTTGGACTGCCTGCCCGGCGAGGTCGCCCAGAACTGGAGCGGCACTCCCAATGTGGAAGCCGCCCTGCCCATCCTCCAGGAATGCCTGGAGCGGCTGAAGACTCGAGAAGAGCGGCTGGCTCGCAAGCTCTGCCTGGTCTTCTTCGAACAGGACGGCGATCGGCGGGCCTTTGCCCATCAGGTCTTGCCCGCTCAGCAACCCCAAGAATTCGAAGTGGCTCGATTCTGCCTTTCTTCCAAGCAGGATGTAGCCGAGGTGGACCGCGAGGTTCTGAGCAATGCGGCCCGCTTGCTCGACGCCTGGATTTCGGCCTCGTTCTCCTTCTTTCTCGAGTCCGAGCAGCGCCTCGAAACCGGCGCCTACTTCGGTCAACTCGAGCAAGTGGTGCGCTTCGAACAGTTCACCCTGCGCACTGGTCTGACCATGCGGGTCAGCGAAAGTCGCAGTCACGCCGCCCTGCCAGCCCTGGCGCCAGTGCAACACCAGCCTCTGGCCCTGGCCGCCGATGCGCCTCTCGCTACTCCCCTGGCGTCCGAAGAGGTCCTCGAGACGGAGGAGGCCTCCGCGAGCGCCCCCCACGTCGAAACGCCACCCGCTCAACCCACCGAGGAAGCCATCGCCCTGGCCGCCCCTCCTCCAGTGATCGCCCCGGAGGCGGAAGCACTGCATAAACTGATGCAGGCCAAGCAATCGCTCCAGCAACCCACCACCTCGCCCGTGCGCAAAGTGATCACCGAGACTCGCTTTGACATCAACCTGGAGCCGCTGGGATTCATGCGTAGCAGCCAGACCGGGAAAATGGGTTACGGCGGACACATGTGGGTCAACTCCATCGATGAGAACATCATCGTGGGGACCATCATGGCCACGGGCGGCAACGTCGAGGTGACTCCCAGCTTCTTTGAGGGGACCACCAACCGCGTCGTCTACTGGGTGCACCCCGACGACGTGGTCACCAGCAAGGAATACCTGCGCATCAAGGTCGGCCTCGAAGAACGTCTTTATCCGCTCTGGCGACTGGCCCCGCCCAGCCGCTTCGAGTCGATGGGTCGGCTCAAAATGGCCGGCCTGCTGGTGCTTCCCGGAATTCTAGGGGCCGCCTACAGCAGCTGGATCTGGTATAGCACCAATCGGGAAGTCGACATCGAGCTGCGTGACGCTCTGAAGGACAACTACTCCAAGTTTATCAACGAGACCAACCCGCTCTCACTAAAGGGAGCAGGCATCGGGCAACTCGATGTAAACCTGAAGCCACAGATCGAGTCATCGCTTCTGATCTTCTTACTGACTGCCTGGCTGGTTCCGGTCACGGTCGCCAAGCTTTACTCGCAGTTCCCGCGCCGCGATCAGCGCCCGCTGGTTCTGCTCTTCATCCTGGGCTGTTGCTTTCCGGCCCTGTGGTATCTGTCTTTGTGGAGCACCAGCCTGACGCTGAGCACGATGACCATGCACCCGGAGCTGGCCCAGCTTGATTATCGGCGCAATTTCGCCATTTTCTTGCTGCTCAATGGCGTCACCACGATTTACGAAGTCTTCTCGGTGGAAGGCCTCTTTCATCGCTTCCTGAACGAACTCGGCCGCGTGGCCCTGGCCGCCCTGGCAGCGGCCATGGCAGGGGCCATCATCCTCTACCAGGTCTACGGCTTGTCCTGGTTCAGCTAAAGGTAAGACAATGAAAACTCTACAACCCACCGGCTTCGACCTGAAGCCGGGACAACTGGACATCCGCTGGTCGGATGGCCAGACGACCCAACACTCGATGGCCGAGCTACGACGGCAGTGCCCGTGTGCAACCTGCATCGTGGAGCGCGACAAACTGGAAACTCCCGCAAAGGGATTGGCCAGTTTACGCGTCATCCAGTCCGACAAGCCGACCGTGTCCCAGGCTCAAATCCTGGAAGTCGTCCCCATCGGTCGCTACGCCCTCAGCTTCCGCTGGAACGACGGTCACGCCACCGGCATCTACGCGTATAACGTCCTCCGCTCCGGCGCTTGATGATCCCGAGGGGGAAGAGGGGAAAAAGGAAAGGCGGAAAGAGCTGATCCTGGGCTCTCAGAAATAAAAGGCTGGAGTCAGCTCTCTCCCACTTCCCGTTTTCCCACCTCTCCCTTCGGAGGCTACTGGGCGGGAGTGGCGGGGGTTGCGAAGTGTTGGTAGGCGAGGTAACCGACACCGGCGGCTACGGCGGCAGCTACGGTGCCGCTGACGACCGGGTGCTCTTTCACGAAGGTTCCCACGTTAGAAGCGGCCGACTTGCTGCCCTGGAAAGCGACTCCCACCAGGTCAGCCACCTTGCCGGGCACGCCGGCGTTCTCCAGGATGACGCCGGTGGCCACACCGGCGGAAGCGACCAGACTGGTCGCTAGAACCGGGTGCTCGAAAGCGAAAGATTTGACGTCGTCCGCCACCCGCTCCCAGGGTTTGCCGGTATCTTTCTGATACTTGGAGATGGCGTCATAGACGCTCTTGTTGACTTCCTTGGCGTCGATGTTCGGATTGGCGGCAATCTTCTCTTCCAAGGACTTGAAGGTGTTGTCCAGGGTGGTGGCCTGAGCGCCTTCGGGCTTGGCCGGGATGGAAATCTCGGTGCTGACCATCTCGTGGATCAGGTAGGCGGTGCCGCCGGCGGCAGCCAGGGCGGCGCCCGTGGCCAGCAGCGGATGCTCCTTGGCCCATTCGGCCACCTTGCCCACGCCGTTCTTAACGCCGTCGGTGAAACCAAGCTTTTCCAGTCCGACGCCGCCGGCGGTGCCCAGAGCAAAGGCCGTGGTGAAGACCAGAGCAGGGTGCTTCTGAATGGCTTCGCGCAGGGCTTCGGTCACTCCCGGGCCGTCTTTGCCGGAAGTTTTGGCGTAATTCTTGGCGGCGTCCATAATTTGACGGGTAACCTGCTCGGACTGGGACTGTCCGGAGCCTTTCAATTCCGCCATGCTCTTTTCGATGTTGGAGAGAGCGCCGTTCAACTGAGTGCGAGCTTCCTTCTGCTGCTGGGTCTCGACCTGGACGGGGCCGGGAGCGGGCTGCTGGGTGCAGCCGGTCAGGCTCATCACGCCGATCAGGCCGGTCAATCCGGCCAGCGTGCCTTTGGCCCAAACGGACATCGGGGCGGTCTGAACTTTCTTTTCCGCGTCTTTGGCATCAAACTGCGGCTTGCCGGGCAGCTTGTCGGCCGAACCGGTGCTGAATTGGTCCTGAGGGCCGGCGGCTTCCGGCCGGGGGGCCGTAGCGTTCAAAGTGGGCTGCTTGATCTGGGACTGGTTGCGCAGAGCGGAAATCATGGGGTCCTCCCGATGTATTTATATGTGTTCCGAGCATGCCCCAAGGAGCTGAAATTTCTCTCAAAGGAGTTCTGAGGACGGATCCTAAAACCGCTCGCACAGGATTCTTCGGAGGTACTACTTTGAGTCAAATTCAGAGCCTGGCCGTCATCGGCTCGGGCACCATGGGAGCGGGTATTGCGCAAGTCGCCGCCGCTTCCGGCTATCAGGTCGTCTTGTGCGACGTCAAGGACGAGTTTCTACAGAAGGCCCTCAAGGCCATCACCGGCAGCTACGACAAGTTCGTGCAAAAGGAAAAGATGAGCGACGCCGACCGCCAGGCCGCTCTAGGACGCCTCAAGATCAGCACCAACCTGGAGGACGTGGGCCAATCCGACCTGGTGGTGGAAGCCATCACCGAGCAGATCGAAGCCAAGCGCGTGCTCTTCGGTCAGTTGGAAGACCTCTGCAAAAAGGAGGCCATCTTTGCCTCCAACACGTCGTCGCTCTCGGTCACCGAGATGAGCCAGGCCAGCAAGCGTCCCGACCAGGTGGTGGGAATGCACTTCTTCAACCCGCCCGCCCTCATGAAACTGGTAGAGGTGGTGCGCACTCCTCTGACCAGTCAGACCACCTTTGATGCCGTCTGGCAGGTGGCCCTGAAAATGGGCAAGACGCCGGTCGAGACCCGCGACACCCCCGGCTTCATCTTCAACCGCTTGATCATCCCCTACCTCAACGAGGCCATGTGGGCCCTCTACGAGGGTGCCGGCAAGGTCGAGGACATCGACGCGGCCATGAAATTGGGCGGCAACATGCCCATCGGACCGCTCTCTCTGCTGGACCTGATCGGCATCGACGTGCAGCTGCACGCCTGCTCGGCTTTCCTCGACCAGTTTGGCGACCCCAAGTTCCGCCCCTGTCCCCTCAACCGGGCCATGGTGCGAGCCGGACTGCTGGGCAAGAAAACCGGCAAAGGCTTTTACGACTACTCGCAAAACCCGCCCCAACCCGTATCCATGGACCCATTTCGTTTATAGGAGGACCGCATGAAAGGCATGCAAGGAGCAGATTCCAAGTATAAGAACCTGATTATCTGTCTTGAGGATGGATTGGCCGTCATCGTGCTCAACCGCCCCAAGGCGCTCAATGCGCTCAACGCCGAGACCATCGACGAAATCGGCGCGGCTCTCGACGAAATCGAGGCCAACCCCGCCAACCGCGTGCTCTTGATCACCGGCTCCGGCGACAAGGCCTTCGTGGCCGGCGCCGACATCCGCGAACTCAAAGAGTGCGACTCGGAGGCCAAAGGCGCGGCTGCTTCCGAGAAAGGCAGCAAACTTTTCCGTCGCCTCGAGACCACTCGCCTGATCACCATCGCAGGCGTCAACGGTTTCGCTCTGGGCGGCGGCATGGAACTGGCCATCTCCTGCGATTTCCGCTTCGCGGCCAGCACGGCCATGTTCGGCCTCCCTGAAGTCGGACTGGGCATCATTCCGGGTTACGGCGGCACCCAACGCCTGCCTCGCCTGATCGGGCGCGGATTGGCCATGGAACTGATCGCAACGGGTCGCAAGTTTGACGCTCACTACGCTCTGCACATCGGCCTGGTCAATCGGGTCGTTCCGCAGCACGACTTGCTGAATCTGTGCCGCCAGGTGGCCCAGGAAATTCTGGCCCAGGCTCCGCTGGCCGTATCCGCCGCCAAAAAAGCACTGCACGCGGGCATCGAAGGCGACGCCGACGGCGGCTACAAGGCCGAGTCGGTCGAATTTGGCAAGCTCTGCTTGAGCAAAGACATGCATGAGGGCATGGCCGCCTTCGTGGAAAAACGCAAGGCTGAATTTAAGGGAGAATAACCGTGCTCAACCAAGAAATCGTCATCATGGGCGGGGCTCGCACCCCGTTCGGCAAATACGGCGGCGGCCTGAAAGACCTGTCCGCGACGGACCTGGCCGTCATCGCCGGCACTGAAGCTCTGCGCCGCGCCGACGTCAAGGCCGAAGAAATCGACCACGTGATTTTCGGCAATGTGCTCCAGTCCGCTCCGGACGCGGCCTATCTGTCGCGCCACGTGGGTCTGCGTTGCGGCGTGCCGATTCCGGTGCCCGCCTACGGCGTCAACCGCCTGTGCGGTTCCGGCTTCCAGGCCGTCATCAATGGAGCCATGGAAATCCTGCTGGGCCAGGCCGATGAAGTGCTGGTGGGCGGCACCGAATCGATGAGCCAGGCCCCTCACGCGATCTACGGAGCCCGTTGGGGACTGCCGCTCGGACAGTCGCGCCTGGAGGACACTCTGTGGGCAGCTCTGACCGATACTTACTGCGGTTGCCCGATGGCCATCACGGCCGAGAATCTGGCCGCCAAGTATCATGTGACGCGCGAGGAGACCGACGAGTTCGCGGTGGAAAGCCATCAGCGCGCCGCGGCCGCCGCCGAGCGTCTGGCCGAAGAAATCGTGGCCGTGGAAATCCCCACCAAAAAGGGACCCAAGCGTATCGAGAAGGACGAGCAGACCCGCGCCGACAGCACCGTGGAAGCGCTGGCCAAGCTCAAACCCTCGTTCCTGCCCACGGGTATCGTCACCGCTGGCAATGCCTCCGGAATCAACGACGGAGCTGCAGCTCTGGTTTTGACGACTCGCGAGTCGGCCCTCAAACGCAGCATCAAGCCTCTGGGTAAACTGGTTGCCTGGGCGGTCAAAGGTGTGCAGCCCGAGATCATGGGCATCGGACCGGCCTCGGCAGCTCGCGAAGCACTGCAGAAGGCCAATCTCACGCTGAATGACATGGACTTGATCGAAGTCAACGAGGCTTTTGCGGCTCAATATGTGGCCGTCGAGAAAGAGCTCGGTCTGTCGCGCGCCAAGACCAACGTCAACGGCGGCGCGGTCGCCCTGGGCCACCCTCTGGGAGCCTCAGGCGCTCGACTGACTCTGACCATCCTTCACGAACTCAAGCGTCGCGGCGGTCGCTACGGTCTGGCTTCGGCCTGTATCGGCGGCGGTCAGGGCATCGCGATCATCGTGGAAGCCTGGAACGAGTAGTTGCATCAACTCATCAGCGTCGACCAGGCCCTCGCTACCATTCTCGAGGGCACGGCGGCCCTGGCGGCCCGGGAGCTTCCCCTGGAGGAAGCGCCGGGCCGCCGGCTTTTTCAGCCGGTCGTGGCCCGAGAGAGCCATCCCTACTTTGCCGCCTCCGCCATGGATGGCTATGCACTGGGCTCACTCGACCGGGTGACGCAACTGGTGGGAGCGGTGGCGGCCGGCGAGGTGGCCGACTTTGTGCTGCTGCCGGGGCAGTGCTGCCGCATCTTTACCGGCGCTCCCGTGCCGGACGGCACGGTGGCGGTCGTCCCCCAGGAAGAGACCCAATTTCTCGAGGGGCGACTGACCTGCACGGCCGACCTGGAAGCCGGTCAACATGTGCGGCCGGCCGGCGAACACTTCGCGGTCGGGGATGCTCTTTTGCAGCCGGGCCGCCTGCTCACCCCCTCCGACGTCGGCCTGATCGCCCTGCTCGGTTATCCCACTCTAAAATGCGTGCCTCAGGCGCGGATCGCTCTGGTCACGACCGGGGACGAGCTGGTGGAACTGGACCAGCCTCTGGGGCCTGCCCAGGTGCGCAATTCCAACATCTATGCCATGCAGGCCCAGACCCGAGCTTGTGGAGCGGAGGCTTTTCGGCTGCCCATCGTGCCCGATCGCCCCGAGGCTCTGCGGGCTGCCCTGGAGCAGGCCTGGCAGCAAGCCGACGCCATCGTGACCTGCGGAGGCGCCTCGGTGGGGGAACGCGACTACGTGCAGAGCGTGCTGCGCGAGATGGGTGCCGATCTGCATCTTTGGAAGGTCGCCATGCGCCCGGGCAAGCCGCTAGGTTACGGGCTTTTGCGCGGTAAACCAGTGGTAGCTCTGCCCGGCAACCCGGTTTCCTGTTACGTCACCTTTGAGCTCTTCGTGCGGCCCATGCTGGACAAGCTGCAGGGTGGGCCGGGCGAAGGCTTGCGCACCCTGGAGGTCAAGTTAGCCGAGGAAATCCACAAGAAGAAAGGTCTACGTTTCTTTATGCGCTGCCGACTGGACCACGAAGGCGCGCGCCTGACGGGCTCTCAAGCCAGCCATCTTTTCCGTAGCGTGGCCCAATCAGACGGACTTTTGGAACTTCCCGAGGAAATCCAGTCTTTGCCCAAAGGCGCTGTGGCCAATTTGCGGCTCTGGCCATGGGTTGACGGAGCCCGGTTGCGGGGATAGTGTTCCAGAAGTTTTAGGAGGCGATCGATGTTTGGACTGGGTTTGACGGAATGTGCGCTACTACTTTTCCTCTTCGTGCTCGTCTTCGGACCGCGCTTCCTGGTCAACGGCGTCAAGCGCGTCTTCGGCAGCTTCGCCGGCTTCACCGAGTCCTTCAAGGACGCCAAAGAAGAGAAGCTCCCCCCCGGCTCCCAGGTGCGCGTGATTACGCCCGACAAGGAGAGTGGTGAAAAAACTTCTCCCTAAGATCGACGACCAGCCCATGTCGCTGGTCGGCCACCTGGAGGAACTGCGCTGGCGCATCCTCTGGTCGCTTTTTTACTGGATCGTGGCCTGCTTCATCTGTTATGGCGCGGTTCCCCGCGTGCTGGCCTGGACGCGACCCCTGCTCAAGAACGCGGAACTGATTTTCACCAATCCCACCGAAGCCTTCTTCGCCTACCTGAACGCAGCCATGGTCGGCGGCGCCTGCCTGGCCTCCCCCGTCTTCCTCTACCATATCTTGATGTTCGTGCTTCCCGGCCTGGAGAAAGGCGAACGCAAATGGGTCTACCGCTTGCTGCCGATGACCATTTTCCAATTTCTGCTCGGCTGCGCCTTCGCCTTAAAAATCGTGCTGCCCGGCACCATGGACTTCTTCATGGGATTCGCCACCGAGAGCCTGAAAGCGACCATTAAGATCGGTGAGTTCGTAGGCTTTATCACCACCATCACCGTCATCTGCGGCATCATCTTCGAACTGCCCATCGTGCTGATGTTCCTGGCCGGCATCAATCTGGTCACCTCGGCCTTCCTGAGACGCCATCGCCGCATGGCCTACTTCCTGGCCTTCGTCATCTCAGCCGTGGCCACACCGACTCCCGACGCCTTTACCGCCACTATCGTGGCTCTACCAATTATCATCAACTACGAAGTCAGTCTCTTCCTCATCAAGATGTGTGGAAAATGACCCCAGGAGGACCTATGCAAGACGTATCCCTACTCTGGACGCTCGGACCGGGCGAACTGCTCATGATCGTGGTCGTGGCCATCTTCATCTTCGGCCCCAAGCGACTGCCGGAAATCGGCAAAGCCCTGGGCGAAGGCCTCAGCTCCTTCCGCGATGCCAGCAAGGGCGACAAAAGCAAAGAACTCCCCCCCTCCCAACCCGACTAACCCGGTTTCCTTCGGGAGAGGGAAAGACTAGGGGGAGCGGGAGAGGCCGAGATGGTCCTCCCATTTCTCCGTATCTGCAGGGATAAAAAAGGCTTTGGTCATTCGACCAAAGCCTTCTTTGCTTCCGGGCCCCCAACTCTCTCCATCTCCCCACTTACTCCCCCTCTCCCCCAACGGGCGGGCGTTGGGCGTGGTAGGCGAGGATGGCGAGTTCGTGGGTGAGGTCTACATTGCGAACGGAGACTTCGGGACCGAGGTGTAAATGGGCGCCGGTGAAGTTGAGCAGTGCGTTCACTCCCGATGCAACCAATAGCTTGGCCACGTCTTCGGCGGCGTGCCCGGGGACGGCCAGAATGCCCAGGTCGGCAGGTAGCTTCCGCGGCAGAACCGACATCGACTCGACCACCACCTTGTTGATCTCTTGACCGACTCGGGCCGGACTGGAGTCGAAAATCCAGAGGATGTGGAAATTCCAGCGGGCGAAGCCGGGAAATCCGGCCAGCGCGGTGCCTAGATTACCGGCCCCCACCAGAGCCACCCGATGCTGCTGATCCAACTGCAAGATAGACGCGACTCGACTCAGCAGCCCCGGCACCGGATAGCCGAGACCCTGCACGCCGAACTCCCCGAAGTAGGAGAGATCCTTGCGCACCTGAGAGGCCTTCACTCCGGCTCGAAAGGCTATTTCTTCCGACGAGACCACGTTGACTTCCTGATCGGCCAGGTCGGCCAGGCAGCGAAAATAGGTCGCCAGACGGGCAATGGTGGGCTCGGGAACTCGAGTGCGCTTTTCCATAGAAAGTCTGCCTTTACGCCAGCCCGATCAGCGTATCCTGTTGGGCCAGCGCCAGGCAGGGCAACAGCATGTGCAGGGCTCCTCGTCCCGCGTCGCTGTAGGCCTGTAGAGTAGTCTGCAAAGCAGACCCTCCCAGGCTGGCTCCCGGGCGTAAATCCAGGAGCATTCCGCCGGCACTCAGCTGGTGAGCCTCCACGGCCGTCTCGAAGCCCGGAAAGAAGACCATGATGTCACACAACCGCAGTTGGCTCCCGAGGTGACGGGATTGGTCGTCGCACCAACTCACACTGGCGCCCTGACGAGTCAGCCATCCAACCAGACCTTCCAGGCCGCTCTCAGGAGGCGCAAACAACCCGACGTGCCGCGCCTTCAGGCTCTGCGACTTGAGCAACCAGCGACCCAGGGCAGCCCATGGTGGAGCCAGTTGACGCCAACCGTGCGGCAGGTTTGCAAGCCGAACCTCTCGAGGAGACCAAATCCAACCACCGGGTCGTAACTGGGGATGTTGCTGCAAACGCTCGAGCCACGAACTCTGCGGATCCATCTGCAGGAGCGGCCAGTTCAGACTTCTATCTCCGTTCTTCAAAAAACCCAACCACGCAGGGTCCGCATCCAAAACCACGAGAGGGAGCGAAGGTAATGCCTGCAGTCGTCGCTGCAGAGCATCCGACAAAGAGGGCACTTCTAGAAATTTTGGGGGCATATTTGGGCTCCTTCAACTGGATAGGTTTTGAACGAGTACTTCCGGGTTATATCTCCGTGGTGACGGGGTCCGTTCTCTAAAAAAAAGTTCTGGACAACGATTTTTCACCGCGTCTCACTGGAGCCACCCTTCGTTCCCGAGGGGAGGCTCACTGCAAAAGATGCGAGATCAAGGGAGGTAGTCATGGCAGCCAAGAAAGCCGACGGAAAACCGGCAGCTAAGCCCGCAGCCAAACCGGCCGCAGCTAAGGGGAACGCCCCGAAGAAGCCCGCCGCCGCCAAGCCGGCCAAGGCTGTTGCAACCGCAGCAGCCAGCAAGCCGAAGCAGGCCCCCGCTCAGCCCACGCAGGCCGAAGCGGTGAAGAAGCCCGCTGAAGTTCGCAAAAAGGGCGCACCTGTTCGCGAGATGTAGGTGACCCTTAAGGTCGAAACGGGTTTTCCTTTCGGACAATCCAGCAAAACCCTCGGCTCTGCCGAGGGTTTTTGTTTTATCTACAGAGGCAGAGTCTGCGACTCCCAGCCGCTCTCGCCCCGAAGATAGCGAACGCGCCCGCACTCTTCTCCCAGGCGCACGACCTCGACCGCGTGAAAGTGACCGTCTACCAACCAGAACTGGTCGGGCACTTTGGGATGCTGCGGATGCCCTTGATAGAGCCTGACCTTGTCCTGGGGCGACAACTTCTGCCAAAGTCGCTCGCCCTGCGGATGAGAGGCGCCTGGCTGGGAACGCCAGGTAGCCTGCAAGCGAACCTGAAGAAGCGGTGCCTCCCGCAACATACACAACTGGCCGCGGGGATCCGCGGCCAGTTGGCGATGCTTGGAGTGCTGACCGTGACTGGCGAAGGTCACCGTCGACTGAATCCAGTTGTAGGCGAGCAGGCGCACGGTGCGCACCTGAGCGCCACTCTGGGCGTCGCTGGTCGCTAACCAACACCAGGGGAAGGGTTTGCCCTGGCAAACCTCCTGGAGGGCCGCTAGCAGCGCGTCCGGTGGCCTCACCGTTTGCGAATGAGCACCAGAGGAGTCATCTCGGCTGCGTTGCCCTGCGGATTCGGCTTCAGAGCCTCCACCACTTCGGCGCTGCGAGCCGGGTCACTGATATGGAAGATATCGACCTTTCCGAGGTCGTTAGCATCCACGATGGCACACTCGAAGCCGGTCTTCTCTTTGACTTCCGCCACCAGGCGATCGCCGTTGGCGGGACCCATGACGACATACTTATCGAAAGGCGGCAGGGTTCCGGTGCAATCGTCGATGGCCGCCACTCCTCGACCGGCCAGACGATAAAAGTCACCGTCGCGACGGGTAATTTTACCCAGCACGCCGGCGGCCGTCGCCAACAAGATACGGGCCGCACCGACTTCGCGGATGGCCATCTCCAACGAGTAGGGAGAACTCAGACTGGAGTGCATTCCGAAGAGCACGTTCAACTGGCGGGCCAACCAACGAGGCTTGATTTCCTCGCAGTAGGTCATGCGATTTTGCATGATGGCCACCACGGTCTCCGCCAGAATGACGATGTCACCGGGCTTGCCGACCGGGCCGGCGTAACGCTGCACGGTTTCCAGCACGCTCTCACCGGGACGAATCAAGTGAGTCCGCAGCGGAACCACGGTCGCCTCCAGATCGATGGGCGGCTTGGGCTTGCTCGGAGGTGCCTGGGGCTGAGGCTGCAGCTCACTGACCACTTCGAACGAATCGACGGGAAGAACCAGCTCAACCTTGTTATAATGCATGGGGGTGCGGCAGTAATACTGATAAAGGAGGTCGATGCGCACGGCCCCCATCTCCGCGACCTTGGAGGCAATACCGTCACTGGAGGTCAGGTGCAACCGGACTTCCAGCATGGTCTCCTGACCCACGGCAACGATATAACCTTCCCAGTAACCGTCGGCGCGCGGGCACTGGTGATTGACCAGACGACAGACCGGCTGCAGGTCGCTGTAACGATCCCCGATCGGTTGCAGATGGGCCCGGGCATCGATCACCAACGCCTGTTGTTTGCCCACGTTCTTCATGGGCAATCGACAGGTCAGCAGAGCGTGCTGCCCGTCCGGGTAGTAATAGATCTGAGACTGATGAACCAGCTCGGGGCGGACCACCACGCGGGCGTCGCCGACTTTCTTTTTCCAGACTTTTAGACCGAGATAACTGAGAGCCAGCGGTGCGGCCCAAGAAACAAGAGACATAAGGTCCTCCGGAAGGACAGGCGCCTTTGTAAGGCAAAGATGCCTCCTTCGTTTTTGAGGGCGTCCGTCTGATCCTGCTTGCGGTGGCCCGAAAAGGCATGAAACTTGAAAAATGTTAGTAAAACTCTACGGTAGCTTCAACTCGCGCTTCTTCGCGGTTCTGACTCCTACAGAAGTCAGGCTTTACCGTGGTATTGCCGCCGGTGGGGACTTTGGAGTCGCCAGCAACGAGGCCCAGCTGGTCTTCGCTCGAGCCATGGATGAGAGCCTGGGGCTCGACTTGATCCGAGTCGGCAACCAGGGAGATCTCTATTTCCTCGGTAAAAAGGGTCTCTTCCGCCTGCGCAACGACCGCAACGCCAAGCTGGAAGTCGTCAACGAAGCCCTGTGCGCCCTGGCCCGCGGGGAAGAAGTCGGTCGTCTGGGCCAGGTGCGAGTCGACGCCGACGGCCGCGAGATCTTCTACGAGGCGATTACTCCCGAAGCCGGCATCAAGGACCGCTTTCTCAAGCTCTGGGGCGGCAAAGGCGGCGGCGAGTCGACTCTGGCCCACCAGGTCATCAACTACAACGTCGGAACCCAGCGCAAGGATCAGTTTCCCCCCACCCTCATCGATACCCGGCGCGAATACGCTTTCCGCTGGAATATCTCGCCTTCCGGCCGCTTCCTGGTGCAGGCACGACCCGAGAAAAAGTACTATCACCTGGACGTCATCGACATTTCGGACGAAAGCATCATCGCCGACTTCCAGATGGCCCTGGCCAACATTCACGACCTCTGGGTGAACGATGCCGGCGTCATGATGGTAGACGTCCGCCAGGTGGGCGAAGAAAAGGTCATCATTGCCCTCCCCGATGGAGTAACGCGCCACCCCTTCAGCCCGCCCCCCAGCTACCGACTCGTCCACCTCGGGCCTCTACATGTGGGCATGATCCTGGAGTCGCAACGCCGCCTGCAGATCTATGACTATACCGGCAACCTGATTTCCGACGTCGATTTCCAGCCGCTCCGCCAGATGGGCATCCAGTTCCACTTCAACTTCAACGACCGCGGCCAGATCGACATCCTGGGCTGGCATGGCAACACGCTCCACCTGCAGCACTCCGACATCAAATCGATCCTGGTCGACGCCAAGCGCTGGAACCTGACTGCCCGTCAGGCACAGGCCGACGTCGAGCAACAGATGGTTCACGAAGTCACCCTGCAGCACATGGAAGACCGCAAGCGCATGGAAGATTTCCAGCTGAGCCGTCAACTGCTGGACGCCGTCCAGTCAGAAATGCCCGGGATGGGAAGTCAGGCTCACCTGCCTCGCCTGGGCGGCGAGCGTGGTGCCAGCACCCCTGCACCGGCGCCGCTCCCCCCTCCCATCCACTCGATTCCCAGCGTGCCTTCCATCCCCGATGCGGCCAATGTCTCCGAGGTTCCCCCGTGGATGGCGGGCCTGACCGGACAGGGGTCCCCTCCACCTCCGGCCCCTCCCGCGCCCATTCCCCCACCGGCGCCGCTGCCGCCGCCCGAACGCGCTCCGGCTCCCCCGCCGCCGCCTCCCATCGATCGACATACTCCCCCTCCGCTGCCTACGCGTCCGACCTCGGCGCAACAGCCCCCCCAGCTACCTTTCCTGCGCGGTAGTTCGCCTCTGCCTCCGCCCGACACGGAGACGAGCGAGCGCCTGGCTTCCGCCAAGCTGCCTCCGCCGCCCGCGCCCGACTCGGCTCCGCTACCGCCTCCTCCGAGCCCGGCCCTGCCCCATTTTGCCAACGGCGGCGAGGTAGACGCAGAGCTGGAACGGCTGCGCATGACCTACATTGCCGGCGAGATTTCCCGTGAGCTTTACTACAGCCGACGGGCCGAACTGGAAGGTTTGCGCCGAGGGCTGTCCGGCTCGAGCAGCGCTCAGTCCAGCGCCTCCGGCCCCAAACGCCTGGATCTCGACCTGGATTTGGATCTGGATACTCCGCCGGCGCCCCCGGCGCCGAGCTACCAACCCCCGGTGTTGCGCCGCAAACCCGAGGGGTCTTTGGAGTTACCGCTGCCCGGCGAAGAAGACTGAAGACCCTCAGTCATCCATCGACTTGTGGATGATCTTCCAACGGGCTGCGTGAAATTTGGCCCGACTGGCCAGAATGCGACGCTGAAACTCCAGGCGCAACTTGTCTAACTGAAGTCGAGCCTTGACCATATCCTCGCGCTCTTTGCTTCGGCTTTCGGCGATGTCCGCCAACACCTGAATGACGGCCTGGGTAGCCGGTTTCCGTAAGTGGAAACCGGAGGTTCTTTGGATTTTCATGGGACTCTCCTGACTGCTTGATGCGGTCAGGATAGCCAGGGTGCGTCTACCAAATCTCTACCAAAACGGGCGTCTATGTCCGATTCATGTCTAAACTTTGAGCGCCAATCGTCCGTCCTGGCGCAAGCTGCCCAGCTGCTCGCGGGGCCCATCGACGTAGGCATTGACCTTGTTTGCGAAAGTGTCGGGGCCCAGGCGGCGCACCAGCGGACACTCCAGCACAGCCTCCACTTCGGCATTGAGCACGCGAATGCTCATCATCTGCTCGAAAGGCAGCTCGGTCTCGTCGGTCTTACGACCCCAGTCCTCGCCCCAGGCCTGACGCTTGGTCAACTCCAGAATGGCGGCGTAACGAGCCAGCAGCTCCTCGTCTCCACTGGACAGCAATTGCTGGCGTTGCTCGCGCACCTTGGCGAACAACTTCTCTCGGGTGGGGGCGTGAGTGCTGAGTCGCAGCAGCGTCATAAACTGGTCGCCCAGGGGATGCGGACGCATCTGAAAACCGTCTCGCTCCATCCAGACGTAGTCCTCGCCCTTATACTCGAGAAGATTGTAAAGGCTGCCCAGCACGAAGCACTGATAGGCCTCCTCGAGAGCCTGACGCTCTTCGGTGGTCAGGATCATCAAGTCGGGGAACTTCTTGTCGCGACAATCGATGTGCAGATGCTCACCGGCCGTGTAGAGCTTGAGATACGCCTCGCGCAGGTCGGGCAGGCGCGAGGAATAGTTGATGGGGAAACCGCCGGCCTCCTGGTAGAAAATCAGCTCGGAGCTGTCGGGCATCGGATAGTAACGCAGATCCGTGCTCAGCTCGCGGCCGGCCAGATTTTTCAACTGAGTGATGTAGCCCTCCAACTCGCTGCGTTGACCGGGGTCCATGCCGGGCGTCGGACCGGGCAGGCCGACCATGGTATGCACCTGCTCGCCCGGGATGCGGAAGGTTCCGTGAATGCCGGCACGCGTCACCCAGTAAGCGGAACGCGCGAAGATCTGCTTCAAATGATGCACTCGCGAGGCGTCGTCCACCTGCGAGAAGAGGACCTTGATGATGTGGAAGTCGCTGCGCACTCCCAGGAAGACCTGGCGACACTCGGCCAGCAAAGCCCGCTTCCAGGCATCGGAACGGCCGGCGGCCAGGTCGACCGACAGACCGGTCACGCTGCGCTCCAGGCGGGCCAGGACGGCCCTGGAGGTATCCCCGATGGTGTTGGCCTTGACGTAAGCCGGATAGTATTTCTTCTCGACGTCGGTCGCTTCGTAAAGCAGCAGCGCCTGAGGCAACTTCTCCTTCTGCGAGAAGTAATTGTAGCCCACCATCAAGTCGGCTTTCATCTGCCCCAGGTCGCGCTGCAACTGGTCGAGTTGTTGGCGCACACCGCCGGTCAAACTACCGTCGGCACGCACCTGTCCGGAAAGAGCCGGAATCAGGCGCTTACAAAACTCGATCCCCTCCTTGTAGATACGGTCCTGGAGCAAACAGCGCAGCAAGCCAGGATTGACCCGGTCGCCGATCAGGCTGTCCAGAAAGCGCTCGGCCACATAGCTCAAGATCATGCCCTTGCGGCCGTCCCAACCGGCACGGTTCTGCTGACGAGCGACCTCGGTCAGACGTCTCTGCACTTCTTTCTGGCGCCGCTCCAGCTTGACCTGGAGATCCTGAGACTGCTTGGTCAAAGAGTCAGCCGTCTGCTGCAGAACGGAGGAAGCCTCTTTCAAGACCGCCTCCGCGAAGCGCAAGCTTTCGTTCTTCTGGTCGATCAACGAAAAGGCGTGCTGCTGGAGAGCCTCCTGAGAGCGCTTCAGCAACGCCTCCAGATTGGCTCGCACGGTGCGTGGATAATAGCCCCACTGGTCCGGATTGGCTCCGAGTTGCTCGGCCCAGAGCATTTTTTCGCAATCCTGGTGAGCGCGGTCGAGAAAGTCGCGCAGCGAGAGGTTCTGTTGGCGATAGACGCCGCGTTCGACTTCGGTCAGACGCTGCTGCTTCCACTGCGTTAACTCATCGATCAAACCGCGAGTTTTGCCTTTATCCGGATCGCCCAGCCCCTGGGTATCCAGAAGCGAGTAGAGGATATCGTGATTCTTCTCGTCTTCTTGGAGACGGACCTTAGCCATGACCTCCTGACGCACCAGGCGCGGCAGGTCGGCGTCGTTGAAGTCAGCGGCCGAAAGACCTCCCCAGCGATCCACGATCTCGGCCGCCAGGCGGTGGGCACAGGCGGTGATGATGCGTGCGTGGGGCACCATGATGCTGGCCATACCCAAAGAGCCGTAGCGCTGAATGAAGCGCTGCTTGAAGCGAGGGTGTTCGTAATCGTAAGTTTTGTTCATGTACTGGCGCAGATTGATACGGGCACTGCGCTTGTGATCGGCAAATTCGCCGTGGGAGAAGTCCTTGAAAATCGAATCGGCCAGCAACTCGAAGACCAGTTCCTGAGAGCCGGGCTGCCCGCCCGTTACTTGACCGGCGGCGTTCTGGTTGTCGAAGACGTAGCAGTAGTCGAACGGAGGGATCGGCACCTTGGAGGTCGTGCCCCGAGTCCATTCGGCATTGAAATGCGAGACACCGAACTGGTAGTAGTTCAATTCCTTGAGCAAAGCGTAGGAGTTGGCTTTCATTCGGTCGTTGGTGACGCTGCCGAAGTGGTCGGGCAACACCAGGAAGGAGCAAACCGAGACATTGCCCTCCTGGAAGACGTCTTTGACCAGAAAGGACACGTCCATGAGCATGCCGGAGCCAGTGCCGCCGGCGATGGAAGAAACCAGGTAGACGTTGGTGGGCTGATTGAACTCCACTTGCGCCAGCAAGCCCTGATCTTTGAGGATCGGGGACTTCATCATCACTTCTTGAGCGAGCGGGTCGCGGACGCGCTTATTGGCATCCACGATGGCGGCCCGGATGGCCTGGTAGTGATGAAAGAACGCCAGGCGACTGTAGGCACGGATCTGACCGGCACCCTCGTTCATTTGACCGAGTGAATTCAGCCCCGGATACCACCACTTGTCGATGTGCTGGAAGCCAGGCTCCTTCAAGTTCTGGGTGATAGCGGTCGTATCGTTGATGGTCATCATCAAACGCTCGGTATCGGTCAGGCGCACGAAGTCGCGAATCTCGCGAGCCAGAATGTGCTTCTCGCTGCGGTCGGTGTCGAGCCACAAGTAACCGACGATGGGGAACTCGGACAGGCTGCCGTAGCTCTCGTAAAAACGGCGACGAATGCGCATGATGACGTCGCCGCCGGTCCCGCCCAGGCCGATGATCAGGGTCGGTCGGATGCGGATTTGTTCGTTCTTGCTACCTTGGGTTTCGCTCAAAGTCTTAACTCCGTGTAAAGAGATGTCCGGCGCCATAGACGGTGCTGACGACCAGGGCGTATCCGGCCGGCACCAGTACGTAAATCCAGTAGAGCTTCTGCCAGACGATAAAGGGGAAGAAAATCATGACCGCGGTTCCAACCGCCACCAGCGTCCAACTGAAGAGAACCAGCAAATTAGACCAGGTGAGCGCGGAGCCGACTTCCATGTGGCGTTGGCGGAGCATGCGGGCGAACAAAACCCGCCCCAGCAACCAGTAGCCTAAAATCATGCCGAGCAACGAGTAGAGGACGATGATGGCGATTTCTCGGCCGCTGTGGGGCGCCCGCATTCCTTCGGCTTTGACCTCGCCATTGGTGGATTCGGTACCAATCTGCCAAATGGCGGGGGAAAGCGGGTGAAAGGTGTTGTTCTCGATCAGCGTCAGTTCGTAGTCAACCGGGGCCTTATTGTCTTCGAAGACGACGAACTGAACTTTGGCTACGCCCCCCTGGACGGCAAACTTCACGTATTCCTGAGTCTGACGGGGGAACTCGATGCCGGCGCAGCTGAGCGTTTCAAACTGAGAAACCTCTTTGTTCGTCTGCTTCTCGTCCTGGGCCAGGCGCACGCCGATGTAGGCGGTATTGTCCTGAACCTCATAGGGTCGGTCGAACTTGTCGTTCACTCGGACGTCGAGAGGAATGGTGCGAAATTTCGGCGTGTCCGCCAGAGCCGGGAACGCACACAATAACAGCAAAAGGAGTCGCATCAACACGAGTTGGCACGTTCTCCCCCCACCCTCCAGGACCTTTTACAAAGGAGGACGGCGATTACAGGCGGCAGGTATGCCCATACCTATCGAAGGCGGGCCCGCTCCAGTAACCTGTGGTCAGAACACACGGAGGAATGAACAATGCGCCCAATTTTCAAGCTTTTCACCATTTTGCTGCTGATCGGCAGCGGCCTGGCCTCGGCGGCCCTCATCAACGTCACCAAGGCCAACTACGTCGTCAAGAAGGTCTACCGCGACCGCAACGCCGTCGGCGTGGATCTGGTGCAGAACGGTGCCGATGAAGTCCGCACCGAAGTGCGCATCGAAGATGACACCAAGTGCTACTGGGTTGGCAACCAGAAGGACACCCCCTTGAGCCGCCAGGCTTTCATGAGCAAGATGGCTCCCGGAACTCGCATCCGCGTCTCCGGTGGCCGCGACTGGGATGGTAAGATCAACGCGTCCGAAGTCTGGGCGCAACGCTAAAATTTAGGTAATCTCCTTTATCACGTCTGGGCCCCACTTCGGGGCCCTTTTTTTTTTGCCTCAAAGGGAGACGGCGCCGGTCTGAATATCCCAGAGCCGGGCGTAAACCCCGTTTCGTCCCACAAGTTGCTCGTGCGTGCCGCTTTCCACGATACGACCCGACTCGAGCACATGGATGCAGTCCGCGTGGCGCACGGTCGACAGACGATGAGCGATGATCAGAGTGGTGCGATCGGCGCAAACGCGGCGCAGCGAGCGAGCCAGAGCCGCCTCCGTTTCGTTATCCACCGCGGAAGTCGCTTCATCCAGGATCAGGATGGGCGCATCGCGGTAGACGGCCCGAGCGATGGCCAGGCGCTGGCGCTGCCCGCCCGACAACTGCTGGGCCCGCTCTCCCAGGCGGGCGTCCAGGCCCCCGGGCAGGCTGAGCACAAACTCCTCCGCCTCGGCCACGCCCGCCGCCTCGATCAGCCGGGCATCGTCACCTTCGGGAGAACCGTAGGCGATGTTGTGACGGACGGTGTCGTCGCTCAAGAACACGTCCTGAGAAACCAGCGAAAAACAACGACGCAGGCTGCGCCGGGACAGAGATTGCACCTCCTGACCGTCGAGGCGAATGCTGCCCTGGTTGGTCTCCAGGAAACGCAGCAACAACTTGACCAGAGTGCTCTTGCCCGAACCAGTGGAACCGACCACAGCCGTCGTCTTGCCGGCCGGCAAGGTCAGGTCGACGCCGTGCAGCACCGAACCGCGTTCCGGGTAGGCAAAGTGCACGTTCTCGAAGACAATCTCGCCACGCACTTCGGCAGGCTGCAATTGGGCTCCAGCGTTCAGGTCAACGGCCGGCAGGGCCAGCAAGTCCAGGATGCGAGAGGCAGAAGCCATGGCGCGTTCGTACAGGTCGCTGGTGGCCGCCAGACCGGTCAAGGGCCAGAGCAAGCGCTGGGTGAGAAACACCAGCACGCTGTAGGAACCGGCCGAGAGCTTGCCCTCCAGGCACTGTTGTCCGCCCACGATGAGTGTGCACAAAAATCCGGCCAGGATGGCCATGCGCAAGACCGGCGTAAAGGCGGAAGAAAGGGCGATGGCGCGACGGTTGGACTCCTGATACTGGAGGCTCTCTTTCTCGACCCGATCCGCCTCGAAATCCTCGGTCCCGTAACTCTGGATGTTGATCAGTCCATGCAGATTCAGATTCAGTCGCGCATTGACGCGAGCCGCTTGTTCGCGCACTTCGGCGTAGCGAGGCTGCAGCCGACGCTGAAAGAAGAAAGCGCCGACCAGAATCAGCGGGATCGGCAGGAAAGCCAGGGCCGCTACCAGGGGCGAAAGATAAAAGAAAGTGGCACCGACCAGAATCACCGAGGTCAACACCTGGATCAGCGAGTTGGCTCCCCCGTCCAAAAAGCGCTCCAACTGATTGACATCGTCATTGAGCAAGGCCAACAGGGAGCCGGTCGAGCGCTTCTCCACTTCACCGCTGGGCAAACGCTGCAAATGGCGGTAGGCATCGAGACGCAGCTTGTGCTGCACGCGCTGGGCCAGATTGCGCCAGAGCACCGAGTAGAGATACTCGAAGAACGACTCCAGAAACCAGATCACGAAAGTCGCCACGCCCAACCAGGCCAATTGCTGATGCAGCGTGGAGACGCCCCAGCGGGCCAGCAGCGAATCCTGGCGATTCACCACCACGTCCACCGCCATGCCGATGAGAATCTCGGGCGCGATATCAAAGAGCTTGTTGAGAACCGAGCAGGCGGTGGCACCGGACACCCAACCACGATAATCGCGGGTATAGGTCAACAATCGGGACAAAACACTCATCGGGGCTTCCTCAAAACCACGCGAAAGCCGCACTGGGGCAGCCGGGCCACCACCAGCGACCAGCTCCTTGCGGTCGTCTGCAAAAAATCGGGGGACTGAAACATCCAGTGTCCCCCCCGGTTCACTTTGTATTTCTCGCCGAATTCCGAGCTCTTAGGTGGGCGCGGACCCGGATAGGCTTGATACCAACTGTCCGTCCATTCGGCGGCATTGCCGGACATGTTCAGGCAACCCACCCAAGAAGCGCCATCGGGGTGACTGTCGACTGCATCGGGTCCACCCGGAGAGACGGTCACACTCGAGCAACACTTCAAAGGATCAAACAACTTTCCCCAAGGGAACAGATTCTCCGGCTTGCTTCCCCGGGCCGCGTATTCCCACTCGGCCTCGCTGGGCAAGCTCAACTCGGCCCAGGCGCAATAGGCGGATGCATCGCGATGAGAGAGACCCAAAGCGGGGCGATCGGGTCCGTGTTTGAGGGCCAGTTCCTGCCAGAGCGGGGGGGGCGCCGTGCCGGTCGCCTGCAGGAAGGCTTCGTACTGAGCATTGCTGACCTCGCATCGGCCCATCCAGAAGCCCGCCAGCGTCACTTTGTGAACGGGTCTCTGATCACGAGTGGCATGCTCGTTGCCCATGACGAAAACTCCCGGCGGGACCCAGAGCAAGGTCGAACCATCGCGTGGCTTAGGAGCCTCGGCACCAGCCAGCGCCGTCAGCGCTGCCACCGCCAGCAGAGATTTCAGCCTGACCATTTGCTCAACAGCGACATCTTCGGCGCCTCGGTCAAAGGGGAGCGCACCGGGGCAGCCTGAAAAGCTGCCGGGGGCTCTTCATCGGAACGCTTCAGCGAACTGCGCCAGGCTCCGTAAATCGGATTGGGAAAGACGATCCAGTCGTCGCCCCAGCGGCGGGCGTCCTGCTCGGCGCTGGTTTTGCGCTGAGAAGCTTCCACCTTATAGGAATACCGTTCCGCCTCATGATCGGAGAGATTGTCTCCCAGCTGCAGCAGAGGGTCGGCTCCAAAACGCGCCAGCAAATGGGCAAACTGCTGCTTTTTCTTGGACTTCTTTCCCTCGAGCAGCATATTGGTCAAGTAGAGCTGGGTGTCGTTGGGGTCGGGCCCACTGCGTTCGAGCGGGAAGCCCAGGGCGCGCAGGTTGTCGGCGGTGGCCTGGCGGTCTGCCTCGAAGCGACTGGAGACATAAATCATACTGGCGCCGTGCTCCACCACAAACTTACAGAAGTCAACCGCTCCGGGAGTGGCTCGGGCGCGCCGGGCCTGACACCACTCGCTCCAGGTCGTGTCGTGGTAGTCACGCCCGGTTTCCATCAACCAGGCATTGAAATCCGAGTTGTCCAGCAGCGTTTCATCGCAATCACTGACCACGTAGAGAGAATTCTCAGGCTTACCGGCCTGGTGGCGGCGGGCGACTTCGGCGACCAGACGCATCTCGCCTAACTGAAAGGCCTGGTAATAAAGCGCGGCGACTTCGGCCGACCCCTGGTAGTAGACGACCGCGTCCAGATCGTTGTGATAAAGCACCTCCAGCGCTTTGGTGCTGGACGCGCCGCCCCCTTCTCCGGGGAAAAGTCGCACGCAAAGCAAAGCACTTGCTCCTATGGGACCCCTACACGGACTGAAGGTTTTAGAACTGGCTTCCATTCTGGCCGGACCTGCGGTCGGCTACTTTCTGGCCGAACTGGGCGCCGACGTCATCAAGGTCGAGAACCCTGACGGCGGAGACGCCACTCGCGGCTGGAAGCTGGCCGGAGAGAAGGCCGAAGACGGCCGCTGCGCCTACTTCTGCTCGGTCAACTGGGGCAAGCGGTCGCTGACGCTCGACCTGAAGCGCCCCGAGGACCTGGCCCGATTGCACGCCCTGCTGGAGACCACCGACATCCTGCTGGCCAACTTTCGACCGGGTCAGGCGGAAAAGCTCGGACTGCCCTGGCCCGACCCGCAGCGCAAATATCCGCGCCTGATTACCGGCTGGATTACCGGTTACGGCCCCGACAACCCCCGGCCGGGCTTCGACGTGCTCATCCAGGCCGAGAGCGGCTTTCTGGCCGGCAACGGACCGGTCGGCGGTCCACCCTGCCGCATGCCGGTGGCTCTCATCGACCTGCTGACCGCCCATCAGCTGAAGGAAGGCCTGCTGTTGGCCTTGCTCATGCGCGAACGCACGGGGCAGGGCCAAATGGTGGAAGTCTCCCTGTGGCAAACGGCACTGGCCTCGCTGGCCAATCAGGCGACCAACTACCTGATGACCGGCTTCGAGCAGCAGCCTGCCGGAACCGAGCACCCCAACCTGTTTCCTTACGGCACCTTACTGGGATGCCAGGACGGCCAGGTCTTTCTGGCCGTGGGCACGGACAGTCAGTTTCAGAGCCTGTGCCAGGCCCTGGGCACTCCCCGATTGGCCGAAGACTATGGACTCAACGCCCAAAGGGTGCTCCAGCGGGAACGCCTTCGCCCCCTGCTGGAGGCGGCCTCGGCCGGCCGCGACTCGGGAGAACTGCTGGCCCAACTGGAGCAGCTGGGAGTTCCCGCCGGCCGCGTCCAGTCGGTGGGCCGGGCCCTGCAGGGAGCCGAGACACTCGCCTTCGAGCAGCTGGCCGGCCTCCGTTCCGTGGCCTTTACGGGCTTTCCCAAGCTGTCGCTGAGACCGCCCCCTCGACTGGGCGAGCACACTCAGGAGATCCTGGCCGGCCTGAATTACTGAACGCCGGCGGGCACCCGCAGCTTTTCGTCCTCGAATGCCTGCAGTCCGGTCAGATGGCGGCCCAAAATGAGCTGTTGGATCTGACTGGTTCCTTCGTAAAGACTGGCCACACGGGCGTCGCGCCAGAGACGCTCGGGAGCATACTCATTGGAATAGCCGTAACCGCCGTGGATCTGAATGGCCATGTCGGCCGCCCGTTTGGCCACCTCACTGGCGTAGTATTTGCACATGGAGACCGGAATGGTGCTGCGCTCTCCGGTGTTCTTGACCGCTCCGGCTTGATACACCAGCAGACGGGCGGCCTGCGTCTCGACGAACATATTGGCCAGCATCTCCTGCACCAGCTGGGTGCCGGCAATCGGCTTACCAAAGGCCTTGCGTTCCTTGCCGTAGGCCACGCTGCAGTCCAGCGCGTGCTGAGCGATACCCACACAGCCGCTGGCCACGCCGTAGCGGCCGTTGTCCAGAGCCCCCATGGCGATCTTGAAGCCGTCCCCAATAGCGCCCATGCGGGCGGAGTCGGGCACGCGCACGTTCTCCATAAAGAGCTCGCCCGTGTCGGAAGCACGCAGACCCAGTTTGCCTTTCATCTTCTGAGAATGGAAACCGGGGGTCTTGGTCTCGACCAGGAAAGCGGCCAGACCTTTGTGCTTCTTGTCAGGATCGGTCTGAGCGAAGATGATGGCCAGGTCGGCCCAGGTTCCGTTGGAGATCCAGACCTTCTGGCCATTGAGGATCCAGTCGCCCCCCTGCTTGATGGCGCGCGTGGCCAGGTTGCCCGCGTCCGAACCGGCGCCGGGCTCGGTCAGGCCGAAACAACCCACCCATTCGCCCGAGCAGAGCCGGGGCAGATACTGCATACGCTGTTCTTCGCTGGCGTATTGCAAGATCGTCAACTCCACCAGCGACATCTGCACCGAAAGGGTGGTGCGCACCGAGGAGTCGGCGTAGCCGATTTCTTCAAAGACCAGCGCTTCGCTGATGTAGTCCAGGCCGGTGCCGCCGTATTTCTCCGGGATCGGCACACCCAGGAAGCCAAGTCGGGCCAGTTCCTGAAGCAGCTCGCGGGGGTAAGCCTCCTCGATGTCCCACTGGCGGGCCTTGGGCAGGATCTCCTGGCGCGAAAACGTGCGGCAGGCATCCTGAATCATCCGTTGTTCCTGGGTCAGTTCGAAATCCATCGGGGAAGCTCCTTAAAAGATAAACAACTTGGTAAGCCTTCTGCCCTTTCACGCTCGCCACGAAAACCGAACACATGTTCTATTTTTAAGATTTTTTTCAGACGGACCGTTCATCTTCCGGCAACATCTGGACCCCGCTCCATAGGTTATCTTACGGGAGCGGAAGGCAACGCCGACCGCACGAAGTTTCTGACCTCTGGGTCATTTGCGGGACCGAGCTTCGGCTCGGATTGGATGTGTGTAGCCCTCGGGATGTATCCCGAGGGCTTTCTTTTTTATCCGAGGAACGTTCGTTTGCCCGCAGAACCCGCCAACAGGTGAGTTTAGAAGCAGGAGACAGACTGGGCGATCGCTATGAGGTGGTGCGAGCCATCACCAGCGGCGGCATGGGCTCTATCTACGAGGCCCGCGACCTGCAAAACGGCGGCCAACGGGTGGCCATCAAGCAACTGCTCGAACACCTCATGGAAGGCGAGCAGGCGGCCATGTTCCGCAGCAAGTTCGAAGCCGAAATCGCCTTCCTGCGACGCCTGCAACACCCCGGCATTCCCCGCGCCTACGACAGCTTCGTCGTCAACGGCGTCTATTACATGGTGATGGAGTTCATCGTTGGGCGCAACCTGGAACAGGAATTGGAAGAGCGCCTGCAGTTGACCGGCCAACCTTTCGGAGTCGACCAGATCATCCGTGACTGCCGCCAGGTGCTGGACATCCTGATTTACCTGCATGGCCAGACTCCCCCTCTGCTGCATCGCGACATCAAGCCGGCCAATCTGATTCGCGAACATCCCAGCGGACGGATTCGCCTGGTGGATTTCGGCATGGCCCGTCTGCTCAACGAACCCAACGCCACCCAGACGCAGCTGGGCACCCTGGGTTATTCGCCGCTCGAGCAACTCCAGGGCAAAGCCGAGCAGCGCTCGGACGTCTACGCTCTGGGAGCGTCCCTCCACCACCTGGTCACGGGGGTGGTGCCCACCGTTCTGAACATTCCTCCGGTGCACAACCTCAAGCCCGACCTGGACCCGGCTATCGCCGCCATCATTGACCGGGCCTGCTCGTCGGAGCTCAACATTCGCTTCTCCAGCGCCAAGGAAATGCTGCGAGGACTGGATGAGTTGCGGCCGCACCTGCCGATGATCACGGATTCTCCGTTAAAGTTACAGCCGTTGCCGCGGCTGGACGAACCCCCACCCCCGCGCCCCGTCGTGCCGGCCGCTCCCATGGAGCCGGTGCATGATTTTGGGGACGACCTGCCCGCCGCCCCCCTGGAGATTCCACCGACTCCCCCCCGAGTCGAATCCGAGACGGTCTCGGTGCCCGCCGTGAAGCGCCCTGCCGCTCAATTCTCGCTGGGCCAGCAACTGGCCGCCATCGCGCTGCTGGCGGCCCTCGCCTTTCTGTTCGGTATGGGAGTGGGCAACAAAAACGAGCCGGTAGCGACGGCCACCCCCAAAGTTTCTAACACCCCCGTGGAGGCTCCCACAGCGGTGCCCATCTCGGTGGTTACGCCCACGCCCAGACCCACCAGCGTGGCCGTCGCTCCCCCACCACCGCCGAAACCCAAAGCGACCCCCAAGCCGGTCGCTCCCAAGCCGCCTCCGCCGCGGCCCCGACCCAAGCCTCCGCCGGAAGAAGAACCCGAGAGCTTTGCTCTGGACAACACGCCCAGCTACCCGACCGCCGTGCAAAGCACCAGCGCACGGGAAACCATTGGTCTGCTGGATAAATCCAGTCATTTGGAAATCAATCTGGACACGGATTGGAACCCGATTGGCCGGGTGCAAAGTCGCGACTACTTTACGCGGAGCTTTCGCAAGAACACCAACCGCTACGATCTGGAACTGGACGTGAAAGGCTACGTCATGGAGTCCACCGCGGCCACCTACCAGCGAAGCTTCCAGGCCGACCACCGCGGCTGGACTCCCATTCAACTGGCTGGAGCCGATCAGGCATACGCGGACGGACGAGGTCGTTCCCAGAAGGTGCAGGCGCTGGTGATCCGTGCCGGTCACTACTACTGGTTTTCGCTGCGGGGCAACGGAGCCGGTCTGGCCGAGAAGTTCCCCGAAGAGCTAAAGACCAGTTGGGACAGCGTCAGCGTGGTGGACCGCTGAATCAGGCCTTGGCCGTGAGCAACAGTTCCGCCTGACCTAGCCGAAACGGCTGATCGGCGCGAATCCGCAGGTGGAACGGCCGGTCGTCGACCATGTAGCGACGCACTCCGTCGGTCACATCGGTAACGCTCCCGCCCGGAGCATCCGAAAGCTGGAGAATATGGCGCTCGTTCAGCTCCACCCGCAGATTTTCGGCCCCCTCTACCTGGAGGCGCAACATGGCCGCTTCCAGACCGCGGCGACTGACGGCACCGGCGGCCCGGCCGTTCAGCTCCCACAATTCGCGAGCCTCTCCGCCAGCTTCGAAGCGAACCTCGTGTCGCACATAGCTTTGCTCACCGCGCTGGTTCTGCTGCAACTGCGCGCGCACTTCCGCGCCCTTTTCGTTGGCCAGCACCCACATGAGTTTGGTCAGAGCCGCTTCCGGAGTCAGATCGAAACCGCTGGCCAGTTGGCGCTGCAGAAGCCCTCGGCTGGAGGCGTAGCGGCCCAGGTCCACCCGGCCTTCGCTACACTGGGTCACCACCAGAATCGTCAACCCATCGCTGACGGCTTGTCCCAAGCAGTCCAGCAAAGCCGGATCCCCGGGCGCATTGCCGGACCCGTAGGCACGCAGCACCAGACCTTTGAGGTCGGGCTGGCGCAATAAGGCTCGCAGTTGGGAGGCCTGGATTCCCGGGAAAAGCGTTAAATCCAGAACCTGATCCTGGAGAGCCCGTCCCACGTAGAAAGCCGCATCCGATGCGGGCATTGGATACACCAGGTCGGTGTGGATGCGGATGCGTTCTCCCAGCGAACCCAGGGCCGGGTAGTTCGGCGAAGCAAAGCCCTGCCAACCCGAGGTGCTGGCTTTGCGAGCCCGGTTGCCGCGCAGCAACACATTGGCAAAGCAAACCGTCACTTCGGGCACAGTCGGCAGACCGGTCGCTTTGGCACCGGCCACCAGCAGCGCGTGCAGCAAGTTCTGACGCGCATCCGAACGCAGAGCAAAGATCGGTAACTGCGAGCCGGTCAGCACCACCGGCTTGGCCAGGTTGACGCACAAGAAAGAGAGGGCCGAAGCGGTATAAGCCAGGGTGTCGGTACCGTGCAAAATCACGAAACCGTCGAAGTCGCCGTAATGGCGCTCCAACATCTGGGCGATCCACAGCCAGTGCGTAGGCCCCACTTCGGAAGAATCGACGGGAGGAACTTGCCCACCCTCGGGATCGCACAGGCCGAGCATCGTCCAGGCGATCCCCTCCTCAACACCAAAGTCCTGAATCTCTTCGGCCAGCAGAGCCGCTCCCACGTTGGCCAGGGGAGAAGCGGGATTGGCTTCCTCCAGGCGACGCATGCCCACCGTGCCACCGACATAGACGATCAGAACGCGGGCGCGCACCCGATCGGCAGCCAGACGCCGGGCATTGTCCCAGCTCAAGGCTCGGGTTCCACCGGTTTCAGAGCGGTCAGATGGCGCCAGAGTTCATCCCGACCCGTGCCTTTCTCGGCGGACACGGGCAGCACCAGAGATTTATCCAGACGCAGCATTTGAGCCGCACCGGACACCGTCTTGGCGATCGCGTTCTTGGAGATCTTGTCGATTTTGGTGAGCACGGCACAGCGACGAATGTCGTGCTGCCACATCCACTCGGCCATCTCGAGATCGTTCTCCAGGGGACCGTGACGAGCGTCGATCAGATGCAAAGCGCAAGTTAGATTGGAACGCTCCCGAAGGTAGCGGCGCAACCTTTCTTCCCAGAAGGCTCGATCGGTCTGGCTGACTTTGGCGTAACCGTAGCCGGGCAAATCCACCAGCACATAGCGATGGTTGACCATGTAAAAATGCATCAGACGGGTCTTGCCGGGCGTATTGCTGGTGTAGGCCAGCTTCTTCATACCCACCAGCGAGTTGATCAGCGAAGACTTGCCGACGTTAGAGCGACCGATGAAGCCGAACTCGGGCAGCTCGGGAGCAGGCATCTGGTCCCAATTGTAGGCCGAGTTGAGCAGGAATGCTTTAGATATTTTCATGAATTAAGGTATAAGCTTTGGACTCCCCTGAAAGCAAACCTTCCCGGCTAAGGGAAGAACAAATGCGAACCTGGTGGCGGCGACGTCGCCGCAAAGAACTGACGGACGCCCAGTTCGCCCAGATCGAAGGCTGGGCCGACCGCGCCCGGCAGGCCTTGTCGCAATACGGCAGCCTGGAGGATTGTCTGGAACGGAGCGGCATCCACTGGCAAATCAGTCAGAGCCCCCACGTCGTGGCCGGGGTGCGCATGCGCGCCCAGCTGGACCTGAACTCCCGCCGATTGACCATCTATGCGGGCGCTCTGGCCGAGCTGCAGACCGAGCAGAGAGGGCGCAAGCTGGTGGAACGAGTCATCCTCAGCCACGAGGTCTTCCATTTGCTGTGCCCAGACTGTCCCGGCTCGGTCCATGAGGCCGCCGCCCACTGGTTTGCCGCCGAGGTCACGGGGCTCCAAGAATTTCCTGGAATTTGGGACCTGACGACGGAATAAAGCGGCAGGCGGACACGACAGACCCCTCAGTTCATTTCTGGAGGTATCCGTGCGTCTGTCTTCGTGGCATCCCTTACTCATTACCAGCGTCGCTTGCGTGGCCAGCTTTCATCTCTACCGCGCCAGCCTGCCGGCCCACGCCGAGCCGCTCCCGCCCAAGACGCCCCACCTGGTAGCCCGCTCGGAAAAGACCGCCGACCGGTTCGAAGGAGCCCGCATTCAGGTGGCCATCCTGCTGGACACCAGCAACAGCATGGACGGGCTGATCAATCAGGCCAAACGCCAGCTCTGGAACATCGTCAAGGAACTGGGCGAAGCCGAAGTGGACGGCAAGACCCCGCGTTTCGAGGTCGCCCTCTATGAATACGGTAACGACGGCCTGTCGGTGACCAAGAACTACGTGCGCCAGGTTCTGCCCTTCACCACCGACCTGGACAAAGTATCGGAAGAGTTGAATCGCCTGAAAACCAACGGTGGCGAAGAATACTGCGGCGCCGTCATCGAAGATTCGTTGAAGAACCTGGAATGGAGCAAGCGCGAAGGAGACCTGACGGCCATCTTCATCGCCGGCAATGAGCCCTTTGACCAGGGCACCGTCAGCTTTAAGGAAGCCTGCGCTTCCGCTCGCCAGAAGGGAGTGGTGGTCAACACCATCTTCTGCGGCAAGAAACTGGAGGGTGAGCGCACCAAGTGGGCCGAGGGAGCAACCGTGGCCGCCGGCCGCTTCTTCTGCATCGACGCCGACCGCAGCGTGGCCGAAGCTCCTACTCCTTATGACACCAAGCTGGCTCTGCTGAATTCCCAGCTGAACACCACCTACATCGGCTACGGCCTGAGCGCCCCGGCCGCCCAGGCCCGCCAGGTGGCCGCCGACAGCGCCGCCGGTTCTTCACCCGAAGCCAGTGGCTACGTGGCCTCCCGAGCTCAGGCCAAAGCCACCGCCAACTACAGCAACGAAGAGTGGGACCTGGTGGACGCCAAGAAAAAAGGCCGCGTCGACATGGAGAAGATCAGCAAAGACGAGCTCCCCGCTGAACTCCGTGACAAATCAGCCGCCGAGCGCACCGTCTATGTCGAACAGAAAGCGGCCGAGCGGGAGCGCATCCAGGGCGAAATCCGCGAGGAAGGCAAAAAGCGCGACGCCTACCTGGCCGAGCAAAAAGCCAAAAACGGCCCGGACACCTCGCTGGAAGGCGCTATCCTGGGAGCCATCCGCGACCAGGCCAAACAACGCGGCTTCAAGTTCAAAAGCTAAAGAGGAGAGGGGGAGATCTTGGAGAGCGGGAGAGGGATTGGCTCAGGCGTTTGAGGGGTCCGCGAATGTGGCCGCTCTCCCCCTCTCTCCCTGACTTCCCCTCTCACCCCTCCAGGGTGACGACTTCACCGCGGGCGAAGGCGTCGATCTTGGCGCGCATGGGGACTTGTTTGAGCATGTTGGCGAACTCTTCGGCACCGAAGGAAACTTCGCAGGCTTTGAGGCGGGCGTAGCCCCAGGCCATTCCCTGGCGCTGAAGTTCATCAGCTTTCTCCAGCAGGGCGGGCGACTCGGCCATCTTCTGCTCGATCAGCTTGGCCGTCTGCACTTCGTAGTTCTGAATCATGTTGAGGACCGTGCGGATGGACTTCTTGCGCGACTGATCCATCCCCAGCGAAGTGATGTCCTGGAGAATGGCGGCGGCGCGGGAGTCGAAGGCAATCGATTCGTAGTTCCAGAGCTTCTCGAAACGCTGCATGCCGTCCTCACGAGCGTCGATGGACTCGGGAGCGGCTTCGTCGAAGTAGACCAGGCCACTCAACTCCCAGTTGTCGCGGACCCCTTTGTTGGAAAGGTTGGTGCTGCCGACCAGCTCCATTTTGTCGGTGAGAACCTGCTTGGCGTGAATCTTGCGGTCGTGGTCGGCTTCCGCGCGCGTCAGCAGAGACCAGCGCACCGGGATGCCGGCGTCTTCGAGAGCCAGGTAGCCTTCGTCGTTGGGAGTGCCGCCGAATTGATAGACACCCGCGTCGGCCACCACCCGCACGTCCAGGTTCTTGCCCTGAGCGGCCAGTTCGTCGCGACGGGCGACCAGCGCCCGGGCCATCGCCTTGGTGATGACGAAGGTGGGCACGTAGCAAAACTTCTCGGCGGTGGAAATCGCCTGCAGAATCAAGGCTTCCCGCTCTTCCGAGGAAGAACCGACGGCGACCTTTACACCCCCCTGAGCTTTGCCTTCAGGAAGAGTCATGTCTTTGAGGCGCTTGACGTTGGTTCGCGAGCCGGTCTTTTCAAAAGCGTCGGTCATCAGCTTGTGGAGCATTTTGCGGCCCTTGAGCTTCAATTCCATCGGCTTGTTCGAGCGATATTGCACGTTGTGCTTGAGCTGGTCCATATCCACCAGCGAAGCCAACTTCAGATTGGCGGCGGCGGCCAGAGTTTCCAGTTGCTCCATGGTGGGCTTGGACGGGATACGGGTGCCGGCCGGCGAGGGCCCGGAGATGATATCCAGAGTGGTGGCCAATCCGTGAGGAGTCAGGCCCATCATTCCGTCTTCGAAGTTGGCCATGATTTTGCGGCCGTAGACCTGAAGAGGGGTGGAGCCGGCCGAGGTCATCACGTCCGCCTGGAAGCCTTCCACCAGCTTGCGGGCGGCCGGACCTTCGATGACGTAACCGGTGTCGAAGTTCTCGCCGGAACCCTCGTTGGCGTTCATGCCGCCGAACAAAACTTTCTCGCCCACCCGTAGCAGCTTGCGATGCATCAACTGGGTCACGTTGCCCAGTTCGGCGGCCACCGGGTAGACGGAGACGCCCACGTCTGCTTTGGAAACGTCCAGCAACTGCAGCAGCGCCCGCAGCTTGCGCGGAGACTCGTCGATGCTGACTTCGTCGGCGTTGGACTGGCGCGGACGGGAAGGGTCGATATTGACCCGCACCTTGCAGCCAGCTTCGGCCGCGTCGGCCAGGCGACCGACGAAACTGGCGCTGGTCATCTCGAAATACTGCACATCGATTTCCGGAGGATTGCCGGCTTTGGCGGCCACGATGGCTTCGTCGAGCATCTGCAGTTTGGCTTGCCAGAGCTTTTCCTGGTGCACCGGGGTGACCTGATTGCCGGCGTGGACCAGCTCGCTGGTGCCGTTCTCGAGCTTCTGCATCTGCTCGATCAGATGAGTCAGACGATTGGCGGGAGCGGGGTTCCAGGCCAGATAAGCGGCCACAGTGTTGAGCGGGCCGAAGCTGGCTCCGGCCAGGGCGGCGACGGCGGCGCGACTGGTGGCCTCGGTATAGGCCAGGCTCAGGCCTTTGCTTACGTCCAGATAAGCGTCCAGAGCCTGCATTTTCTTGAACTGAATCGCGGTCGGCTTGGTCTCGTTCTCCTTGAACTTCTGTTCCATCTGCTTGCGCGCGTTCTGCGCGGCAATGGTGAAATCGCCAACCTGCTCGAGTTCTTCGCGCGAAAGATCGCCGTCTTTTTTGTAGTGATCGAGAACGCCGGTCCAGTCGACCTTGTGGCCGCGCAAGCGCAGGGCCTGTCCCTTTTCACAAAGTTGCTCGGCAACTTCGGTGGTGAGCACTCCCTGCTTACGCAACTCGGCCAGTCTGGTGAGACCGAAGTTGTTGCCGGCGATGCTGGGGCTACTGGACATACATCAAATCTAGCCTACTCCGTGAAAAGAACTCTGAAAAACTTTTGCCAATCGTGAACAAATTAGTTCGGAAAACGAAAAACCGCGGTCTTTTCAGCCAGCTCCCAGTGGCAGAAGGCATCTCCGTCCGAAACCAGGCCCTTGCCGGCGTCGGCGAAGCGCAGCGTCGAGACCAGAAAGGCCGAGGCCGCCTCGACCGTACCAAAATCCTTGACCTTGGTTTCGCTGCGGGGAGCCAGACGGCCCTCGGGAGCGCCGCTGGCGGTGTCCCACAGTTGCACTCCGCGAGCGTCGCCGGTGGCGATGGTCCCGCCACCCGGACTCACGGCCACGCTGACCGACATAAAGGGAATCGGGAATTCTCGGGTAGGCAAGTCTTCGCCGACGCGGAGCAGCACAAACTGATGCAACAGCGGACTGCGAACCGTGTTGATGGCGGCGGCGATGCGCTTGCCGTCGGGATGAAAAGCCACGGCCATGAACTCGTCACGCGTATCCCAGCGATGGTCGATAGTGCCGTTTTCGGCGTTGAGCACCAGCAGACTGGCGCCGCCCATGGCCGTCCAGAGAACCTGCGAACCGTTGCAGTCGAACAAAGCCGGATGATCGAAGCCGCGCTGTTCCGCCTGCCAGGCCTGGCTAGCGGCCTTCCAGTCCCAGGCGACGACTTTACCGGGCTGTCCGAGTAACAACAGCCGGCCATCCGGAGTAAAGCGCAGACCGCTGACTTTGCCTTCAAAAGAGCCCAGCAGTTGAGCGTCCAGAGCGTCCCAAACCTCGACCCGGTCGCTGTCTCCAGCCACCGCCACGATGCGGCCTTCGGGGTGCAGAGTCAGAGCCGTGACGGTACCGACTTTCCCCCGGAAGCGACCCTTCTCGGCCTGCTCGACCCAGTCCACGATAACCACTTCCTGAGGCGTCACGGTTCGAGCCACCAACGGCAGCTCCCGATGCAAAAAGCTCAACGCATAGGAACGATTCTGGGTCTTCATAAGGCCTCCTCAGGGATGGGTAACGGAATTGACGGTGCCCGTCATTAGCGGACCCCAGTCTTTCTCCCGTTCTTTGGGATAAAACATTTGCAGGCACAGGTAATCCTGACCCTTCGAAACGGCCGCGGAGACGATCACGAACAAAATATTCTGCTCGGACATCCGCTCGCTCTCCATGAAACGGCCCAACAGCCCGCTCTTCAGTTTCTTACTGAAGTCGCTCTTGGTCTTCAGGCCTTCCTGGTCGTAGGCTTTCTGCTGCCCCAGAATCCAGCTCTTGAAGTTCTTCTCGCCCTTCATTCCCTGCACGCTGAAGTGAACGAAGCCTTGTTTGCCCTGGACGTCGAGAATGCCGGAACTCTGCTCTTCCACCTGAAAGTCGGCGGGAAAGGTGATCGACATGCCATTGCTGTGTTTGTAGGTATTTCCCTGATGAGACCAATCTTTGCACCAGGCCGGCAGGGCCAGCACCCACAAGAGGAGTAGCAATTTCCGCATAACCGGCGAAGTTTGCCTCTCAGAGTCAAATCCCTTCGCGGTTAAGCGTGATCCAAAGGGGGTCTGTCACGGCCCCTGGAGAAGACATGAACCTTGAACGAAGAGCCTGAAAAGACTGTGAAGTCGAATCCCTGGGAGGCGGCCCGCCCCTCCGGTCCGGTGACGCGTCAGCGTCGCGGGCCGGCGTCCGCGCCGGAAACGGCGGCTGCGCTGACTGCCCCCCAGGCCAAGGTCGCCCTGCCCACCCCGTACGAGTACGAGGGGGTGCTGGGTCGCGGCGGCATGGGCGTCGTCTACCTGGCCAAAGATACCAACTTGAACCGTCCGGTGGCTATCAAATTCCTCAGCGCCACCGGTCAAGAAGCCGCCAGTCTTTCCAAGCGTTTTCAACGCGAAGCCAATCAGTTGGCGGCGCTGCGGCATCCCAACATCGTCGGTTTTTACGACGCCGGCTACTTTCAAAAGCAAAACTACATCGTCATGGAGTACGTGGAGGGCGGCAGTCTGCGCAGCCTGCTGGCCAATCAGGACAGCCCTCTAACTCTGCAGCAAAGCCTGGAACTCTTTGCCTCTGTTTCCGATGGTCTGGAATACATTCATCAACAGGGCCTGGTGCACCGCGATCTCAAGCCGGACAACATCTTGCTCGACGACAATCGCGTTCCCAAAATCGGCGACTTCGGCCTGGCCTTAAAGCTCGAAGATCAGTCACGCATCACCCAGTCTGGCATGATCCTGGGCACCTACTCCTATCTTTCGCCCGAACAAATCCTGTCGCGCGACGTAGGACCGGCTGCCGACCTGTACGCCCTCGGATGCTGTATGTATGAGGCCGTAACCGGCCGTCCGCTTTTTTCAGCCGATACGGAATTTGCGCTGCTCAATAGCCATCTGCGCCAGACTCCCATCCCGCCGCGTCAGATCCGCCTGGACATTCCGCCCGAGCTGGACACGCTGATCCTGCGCCTGCTTCACAAGCACCCGGCGGAAAGGCCGGAAACGGCAGCCGAAGTGGCCAAAGCACTGCGCCGTCTGCAGCAGTCCTTGCGCCAGGTCTGGACCCTTCCGGTGGTGGGGCGAGACGGAGTGGTCAGCGAGCTGGAAGAGCACCTGCGCTCTTGCCTGTTGCGCCAACCGGTCGGCGTGCTGCTGACCTCGCCACCGGGTCAGGGGCGCTCCTGCACCGTGCGCAAGCTGGTCACGCAATTGCAGAAAGCCAGCATTGCCGTGCACGCGGTGGTCCCCCTGCCCTACCAACTGGAACCGGCGGCCGTGCTGTTCAAAGAACTGGGTGGCGCTCACGAAGCCTGGCTGGAATCTCTCTCCCTCGGCGGGCCAGAAGCGGCCGCCCGTTTGCTCTGGAAACAACTCGAGCAGTTGGGAGCTCCCCGCCTGCTGGTCATCGACGACCTGTTGCGTCAGCCGCAGACCACCAACGCCGTCATCGACGCTCTTTGCGCCACCGCCCCTCCTCCCGGCTTCGGCTGGCTGATCTCGTGCGCTTCCCATCGAGCCGCTTCGCTGCGGCCTTGGGAAGGAGCCGTTCGCATGGAGCTGGGTCCGTTGGACGACCAGGCTCTGCGAGATGTCGCCCATTTGCAGGTTTCCGGGCACCTGGACGACGAGCTCATCGAAGGGCTGCTCTTTCGTTCCAGCGGGTCGGTTCGAAGACTACGTCTCTGGCTGCTGGCGCTACGCGGCTCGGGCCTGCTGCGACGCCAGGGACAGCTGGTCGAACGCGACAATTCCCAGCCCTGGCCGGAATCTCTTTGGGAACCGCTCTGGCTGCAGATTTCGGCCCGCCCCGAAAATGAGGTCAAGCTGCTGCGCATCGCCGGTTTGCTCGACGATCCCTTTCCCTACGAACTGATTCAGGAGCTCTCCGAACTGGAGGAAACCGAGGCTCAATCGGCCCTGGACCTGCTGTTGCGCGACGGTCTGCTGGAGGAGTGCTGGGGTCAACCCGGTGAGCTCTACCAGTTCAGCAGCCGCGAGCTCAAAGAAAAACTGCAGGCTTCCGCCACCGAACGCCTCAAACGCCGGGTCTACGGTCGCGCCGCTCAACTGCTGGAAGGCCGGGCCTCCATGGGCATCCTGGCCAACTATCTGCGCAGGGCCGGCAATGACGCCGAAGCTCTCCCCAAGTTCCTGCAGGCGGCCCTGGAGGCCGAACAGAGCGGGGATCTGCTGCAGGCCGAGAGCAACTGGAGTCAAGCGCTCAGTGTCTGTGGCGAAAAGGGCACCCCCGAAATTCGCCTCATGGCCATGGTGGGCCGCTGCGAGATCTTGCTCAAGCTGGGCCGCCTCACCGAGGTCGAAAGCACCGCCTCTCGGGAGCTGGAACAGCCCTTACCGGAAAGCTCCGAACTGCGCCGCACCCGACGGCATCTGGCCGGACTGGTGGCGCGCGCACGCTGGCTGCGCGGCGAGCGCGGTCAGGAGTTGCTGGATTTCTGTCACCGCGAGCTGGATCAATTGGCCCACGCCGATTTTTCCGATAGCCTGTGGCTGACCTGGTGCTGCGCCGGCATTTGTCTGGAGCATGGAGAAACGGGTCAGGGGCTGGACCTGCTCAACCGACTACCCGCCAGCGAGAACCTGCCCGGGCCGTTCTTCTGGTTGCAGGGCGCTCTCTTGCGCGCGGCAGGCCGTCTGGCCGAGGCCGAGGCCTCCTTGCTCCGCGGTCTGGAACCGAAAGTGGAACGCAGCGCCGCCGAGGAAGTGGAGCTGTTGCTGGAACTGGCGGTAGTGCAGGTGCTGCTCGGCCAGTCCGCCGATCAGCAGGGCCGCTGGCTCGACCAGGCGGTGGGCCGGGCCCACGAAGTCGGCGACCTGGATCTGCTGGCCGAAATCGAGTGGGTTCGTGGCTTGATTCATGAAGTTCAACACGATATGGGAGCCGCGTTGCGTTCCTACGGTCGGGTCATCGAGGTTTCCTCGAACGGCAGTCGTTGGCGTTCCCAAGGTCATTTGCAGCTGGGCGTCGCCCTGGCCCGCATGGACCGCCTGGAGGAAGCGGAAAAGACCTTGCTGCAGGGTCTGGAGCAGGAAGTCGCTCCCCTGCAGGATCAACTTTTTCTGGCCCTGGGCTGCCTGGAAATGCAGCGCGCCAACTGGGAAAAGGCCCGTGAACAGCTGGCCTCGGCCGAGCGTCACAATGCCGGGGCCACGGCGCGACTGCTGCGCTGCTGGTGCCTGGTTCAACTGGATCAAAAAGAAGCGGCCGCCAACCTGGTCGACTCGCTGGGCGCCGCGGCCGACCCCCTGGACCTCTGGCTGCAGCAACGAGTGCAGAACCTGTTGAAAGACGTCCCCGAACCCTGGCCGCCCGCCGAAGACCGGCCCTGGGTGCTGCGCGGGCACCCGGCCCGGGCGATCTTAAACCGCTTGCTGCCCACTCAGCGCCGAGAAACCATGGTCATGCAGGTTGTCTCGCCAGCCGACCTGCCGGTCGAGAAGAAGTCCGGCAAGAACGGTGGACTGCATCCGGCCCTGGCGGTCGTCGGCCTGTTCGGGCTGGCTCTGATCGGCTATGGAATCAAGCAAAGGCTCGGCGAAACGGGTCCCGCTCCCGTCGCCAGCACCAGCGCCACCGCCAGCCTGAGCGCCACCCCCAGTCCGGAAGGTCCGCCTCAGGCCACGGCCACTCCCTCCACGCCCACGCCGGCACCCACCGAAGATTTCCACCCGCCCGAGAAAGTAAAGCTTTCGGTCGTTCTCAATCCCCCCAAAACCGGCTGGCTGACGGTGGCCGGAGAGCCGGAACGGATCCGCATCAACAACGGAGTCTACAGCGGCAAGTTTCCTCCCGGCACCCACACCGTGACGGTCGAAGTGGCCGGCTTCGAAAAGGACGAGCGCGAGCTCCCGTTCCTGGAACCCGATGCCATCACGATTCATCTGGTGCCCTTGAAGTCGCAGGTCACGATTCAGGCTTCTCCCGGTCCGGTCAAATTGTTCGTGGACGGCGAGGCAGCAAGAACGGTAGATGGTTCGGGAACGGTAACCGATACTTTTGCGCTTCCTGTAGGTAAACACACTCTCAAGGTGACGAAGAATGGATATCTCTCGGCGACAAAACCTCTCGTCGTCAAAGGCGACGAGCCTCACAACCTCAGTTTCAAGCTGGAACCAGAGCCGCCCCCGCCCCCGCCTCCGACCTACTACGATCCGGGGCCTGCTCCAAGCTATCCTGGGCCTGCGCCTGCGCCTGCCCCTTATTATCCGCCCGCGCCTCCTCCCGCTGCTCCTCCTGCCAATCCTTATACTTTCTGAAGCGCCTCCCGGTTGGGCGGCGGCCAAACAAGGGTTGCTGATGGTCTTTGATTCGCGCGCTGCCGATGTCGCGAAAGCCCATCGTGGAATGGTCCAGGTCCTCAAGGAAAAACGAGCCGAAGCGCATTTCGCCGGAATCAACCTCGAGCAGGCCATTCAAGTCTATGACTGGTCCGTGCCCGCTCACGCCAGCGCTTTGCGCGGACTGGGCCTTACCGCCGACAAGGTCCCCGCGCTCTGCCTGGTGTCCTTGAACGGGCGAGGTTTGCCGGAAAGAGTGACCTGGCAGAGCCGCTACTCGGCTCCCGACCAGGCCATCAAAGAGCTGGATCTGAAGCTGGGAATCGCGGGTCGGGATATGCCCAAAACTCCGCCCATCGTCATGCTGGTGGGCTCCGAGACGGCTCCCACCCTGGTCGAAGCAGACGCCAAATTGTCCATTCTGCGTAAGGGTGACTGGTCGCAGGCGCGCATCGACTCGATCCAAAAGGTCGCCAGCCTGACGGGAGTGCCCAATCCTGGTCTGGCCATGGTCGACCCGACCACGAAAAAGGTGCTTTGGACCCGTGACCTGACCCAGGCCGACTCGGCCATCCAGGCCCTGGCCGTGCGCCTGAGCATGGCCTACAAGATCCCCGAACAGCTGCAGTGGAAAGACGGCACCGTGCTGCTGCGCGTGCCCGGCGGCACGGTCACCCTGGGCAACGACCAGCACAACGACGATTCCCCGCGCCACCCTTTCAACCTCAATGAGCCCTACTACTATCTGGGCAAGACCGAAGTAACCGTCGGTCAATTTCGCAAGTTTGTCCAGGCCAACGGGAATTATCGCACCGACTGTGAGAAAACGGGACGTTCCCACGTCTTCCTGGATGGTCAGTTCCGACCCCTGGACGGTGCCTACTGGGAGTTCCCGCGTGGCCCCGGGGGCGCCCGAGCAGCCGACAACTGGCCGGTGGCTCACATCAGTCAGAACGATGCCATCGCCTACTGTGTCTGGGCGGGGCTGCGCCTGCCCACCGAACGCGAGTGGGAGCACGCGGCCGGCTCGAAGGACTTTCCCTGGGGCGATAAATGGAATTCCGCCAACTGCCGCAACAGCGCCGACCAGTCACCCGGCGCGGCCGGAGGGCCGGCACCGGTGGGCAGCTACCCATCCGGAGCCTCTCCCTTTGGACTGTTAGACATGGCCGGCAACGTCTTCGAGTGGACTTCCAGCCTGTATCTGCCCTATACCGTCAACGCTCCCACCACCAGCCGCATGAATGGATTGCGCAAAGTGGTGCGCGGTGGCAGCTGGGGAGACAACGAAGTCAAGGACTACTGGGTCTCCAAGCGCACCGGCATCGGTGCCCAGGACACCACCGAAGCGACGGGCTTTCGAGTCTGCCTGGGCGGCCCCCAGGACCTGCCTCAACCGTAACCGCTGACGTCCCAACTGGCCCAGCTGCCGTCTGCGTAAAGCGCCAAGAGCACTTCACCACGCTGCAGCAATTGCAACTGCTCCACCGGACTTTGGTAGCCGGTCAGCGCGCTCATCACCTGTCCGCTCAGGTAGTCCCAGATCAGAATCTGACCCTCCGCGCCGGCCGAGAACAATCGGCTGCCGTCGACCACCAGCTGCCGGACGGCAGCGGTATGTCCGCTCATGGTATGCAACGGGTCGCAGCCCTGCCAGGTCCAACTGCGGATGCTGCCGTCGGCTCCGGCGCTGAGCAACACTCCTTGCCCGAAAGCCACGCTGGTGACCGCGGCTTCGTGAGCCGACCAGCGCTGTTTCAGACTGCCATTGTCAAAACGGCGCTGGCTCAAATGGCCGCCCCGATCTCCGCTGACGATCCAGCGCCCGTCTGGGGAGGCGGCGGCGCACAGCGGCCATTCCCGGAAATCGTCCCACTCGTGGAGCAGCTCACCGCTGAGCCGGTTCACCACCACCAGCTCATGTTCACTGGCCAGCGCCAGATATTCGCCGCCCGGATCGTGAGCCCAGGTCAGCAACCTCTCCCGCACAAAGGGAGCGGGCTGCCCCTGCCAGAGCAGCCGTCCCTTTTGGTCGCAGCTCCAGTCTCCCTCAGCCAGCGCCAGGGGCGGCAATTCCGCCTGCTCTGACAAACGCACTCCGCTGTCGAGGTCCCACTGCTCGGCGCCCCGGCCTCCCGTGGTCCAGGCCTGGCGCTGCGACCAGTCGACCCGCAAGCGGTTGTTCCCGGCGGCCGTGCTTACACGTCGTATGACCTGCCCAAGTGCATCGCACACCGACAACGAGCCGTCCCGACCGAGGGCCACCAGTTGCCCGTCCGGTGAAACCGCCAGATCCTCTACAGGCCCCTCTAAAGGCGGCCAGGTCGCATCCGGCTGCAACTCCGAATTCCAGCGGTCGATGTGAGCGGCGGCGGTATAGAACCGCCCCTGGCCGTCGCGACCCGCACCCAGAATGGGCGTGAAGAGCCGGCTCAGCAACTCTCCCTCGCGCGGCTCCCAGAGCAGGATGCCGGCGCTGGAGCAGACCCACAGCCCTTGCTCATCCCAGTCCAAACGACGCACGACGCCGTAGCCGCCGCGATAGAGAAATCCCTGGCTGCGCAACTCAGGGTGCAGCCTGGTGGCTGGCGGAACGTATTTCTTTTTCGGTTTTCCCATAGCTGGGGTCGGCCTTCGCGCTCGCCCCCTCCCCAATTCCTCTCCCGCTTCCCCTCTAGGAAAGGGGATTTTGCGGTTGCGTCACAATCCAATAGAGATGAGAAAATACAAGTTCGCCTTGATCGGCTGTGGTCGCATCGCCGAGAGGCACGCTCAGCAAATTTCCCGAGTGGGAGAGTTGGTGGCGGTGTGCGACGTGGTTCACGAGTCGGCCCAAAAGCTGGCCAACCAGTATGCTGCCCGGCCCTACTATTCCGTAGAAGCCCTGCTGGCTCAAGAGAAGGACCTGGACGTGGTCTCCATCTGCACTCCCAACGGCTTGCATGCGGACCATAGCATCAAGGCCCTGCAGGCGGGCTGCAACGTGCTGGTGGAAAAGCCCATGGCGCTCTCGGCCCGCGACTGTGGCGAGATGATCAAGGCGGCGGAACGGGCCAATCGGCGCCTCTTCGCCATCAAGCAAAATCGCTTCAATCCGCCGGTAGCGGCGGTCAAAGAGGCTCTGGACCGGGGAGTTCTGGGCAAAGTCCTGAGCTTTCAGCTGAGCTGCTTTTGGAACCGCAATCCCGACTACTATGCCAACTCCTGGAAGGGCACCCGCGACCTCGACGGAGGCACCCTCTTCACCCAGTTCAGTCACTTTGTCGACTTGCTTTACTGGATGCTGGGCGACGTCAACCGCGCCTACGCCCTGACCGGCAATTTCGCCCACGAAGGAATCATCGAATTCGAAGACACGGGGGCCGTCCTGCTCGAGTTTGACAGCGGCACCATCGGCACCCTGAATTATACGGTCAACAGCTACCAAAAGAACATGGAAGGCTCGCTGACCCTGTTTTGTGAGAATGGCACCGTCAAAATCGGCGGCCAGTATCTCAACGAATTGGAATATCAGTCCATCAAGGACTTTACCTTCAAAGATCTCCCCGAGGGTAATCGCGCCAACAATTACGGCAACTATGTGGGCTCGATGAGCAACCACGACAAGGTCTATGACAACGTAGTGGACGCGCTGAGCAACCTGACTTCGATTTCCACCAACTCTTTCGAGGCTCTGAAGACCGTGGAAATTATCGAGAAAATCTACAAAGCGGCCCACGCCTCACGCCAACAGGAGAGCTTTCGG
>JAFKGI010000053.1 GCA_017307785.1 Vulcanimicrobiota bacterium
GCATGTCTCTCTTTTATCAGGAGAAGTTTGACGAGGCTATCCCGGTGCTGGATAAGGCCGTCAAGCAAGAGCCGCAAAACACGCTGGCCATGGCCTACCTGCTCCACTCCTACTATCGCAAGCGCGACATCACCACCATCGTCACCAAAGTCGAGCAAGAAGCCGTGGCCAAGGGCAGCGACCCGGTGGCTCAAGCCCAGCTCGGCATGGCCTACTTCCTCAAAGGCCTGGTGATGCCCAACGTGATGGAAGAGTCCCTCACCGAATTCAAAAATGCCGCCAAGGACGACACCAAGTGCTCGCTGGCCTACACCGGAATGGGCATGGTTTACTTCCAGAAGCGTATGATGCCGCGCGCCAAGGGTTACTTCGTGCGCGCCCTGCGCACCAACCCTCACGACGTGATGGCTCTGGACCGCCTGGGCAACATTCTGCTGGTGGATGACAAGAAGCCGGATGAAGCCCTGCAGCTTTACCAGCGCATCGTGGACGAGTTGCCCACCTACCCGGACGGTCACTACTTCGTCGGTTCCGCGCTGTATGACCTGAAGCGTTACGAAGAAGCCGTGCAGCCGCTGCTGCGGGCTCGCGAACTGGATCCCAAGGGCATCACCCAGGGCTTCGACGCGGCCGCCCTGCTCGGTGACTGCTACATGAAGTTGAATCGCCCCACCGAGGCGGTGGCGGCCTTCGAGGCGGCCAAGAAGATTCGCCCCGACAGCCAGTATGTCACGGTGCGCATGGAAAAAGCCAAGTCCAGCAAGCCGAACACCTAGGATTCTACTCCATGAAAAAAGCCCCCAGCCGTTCAGGCCGGGGGCTTTTTTTGTTTAGCGCAGGGTAAATTCCATCTCGTTGACCACCCGGCCCAGAGCCGGGTCGTAGCGTTTGCGGACCTGCTCGACCCAGGTCAGGAAGTCTCCGTCGCGATGGTAGCGGGTGATCTGCAGGTTGTAGCCGCAGAACTGTTTGAGCATCTCGTCGTCGTTGAACTCGGTCAGGCCGACTCCCATATAAGGAGCCAGATCCAGGGCTTCGCCGGCCACTCGCTCCATGCTGAGACGCAGCACCATGCCGTCCAGCGATACCATCAATTCACTGATGCGCGAGCCCTTCGCCCCCAGGGGCTGCGTCACCACGTGCTTGTTTTCCCATTCGTCAATGAAAACCGAATATTCGATGGTGGACTCGAACCGGCGGCCCAACTCCACGCTCTGACAGCGCTGCAGGGAGGCATTGTAGGCGGCCTGCAACTCTTGGACGGTCAGAGGGTCTTCTTCCCACTCTTCCTCGTTGACTTGCGCCGGTTTGATGTCCCGCAGCTTCTTTTCGATTTCCATTTCCCATTTGCGGGCGTCGGCCAACTTGATCTCCTCCTTGGGTTCCGGTGCCTGGTTCGTTTTCTTCTTCAGATTGACAGAGAATCTAAAGGTCGGTTTAGGCATCTGCATGGTTTCGCCGCGCGGGGGCGGGATCCTCACGTTGGGCGCGGAAATGACAGGTCCCATGATCAAGCAACTGCTCAAAGGCTTCCTGAGTCTGGTCCAGCGCCCCACCCCCGATTGGGACTTCGGGGAGCGACGCAAATTGATTCGGATGCGATCGCACTACAAAACCCAACTGGAGTTGGAGGGCAAGAAGCTGGAGGGGGTCATCACCGACATGGGAGTCGGGGGTCTGCGCCTGAAAGTCTTTCATGCGCTCAAAGCGGGGCAGATCGTGACCGTGCACAGTCCCTTCAATGAAGTGGGCGAGAACAATGCCCCGGTGGACTGCAAAGTGGTCTGGACGCAGCAACCGGACAAGAATTTCGTCACCTACGCGGGCCTGGTGTATGCGACCGACCCCAAGAAGATGGGCCGGACCTGGGTCAAGGGCGTCATGAAGCAGCTGGGTTTTCGCCCTGAGTCCTTGCTCTCCAAGCGTACCTGGGTGCGAGCCGAATGCTTTTTGGAGGGCACCGTCAAGCGCGCCGACAATTCGCGGCACGAAATGCGCATTCAGAATTTGGGAGTCGGGGGAGCCCTGTTCGAGTATCGCGACAAGCTGCCCCTGGGGGAAATTACGATTCGGATCGGCCCCTACGACAAGCTGCCGGGCCTGGACGTGTCAGGAACGCTGGTCAAAGCGCGACCTCAAGGCAAGCACTACCTGTATGGCATGGAGTTCGGCGAAATGAAGCCGGCCCAACTGCGGATGCTGACGGTTTATCTCAAGACTTTTCTGACTCATACCTGGGAAGTATGACTTCGCCCGCCCCGTAGCGAGCTTTGTTGCCCTGTCGGTCAAACACGTAGACGCCGTCGCGAGTCCCCAAGGAAGTGGCTTTCACCTCGGGGGAAAACTCCACTTCCAAAAACGACTCTTGATTCAGCCCCACGCACACGCGATGGCGAAAGCGATGGGATAAGTAGGTCAGATTGTCGCGATCGTCGGTTTGAATGCGGTCCATGCAATGAGGGAAAAGCTGTAACTCACGGATGAGTCCGAATCCTCGGTCGTAGAGCTGGAATTCCCGCTCGTGTTCAAAATCGTTGTAAATGATGATGCGCTCGCAGCACATCAGCGAACCGGCCGAAACCGTGTAAAAGGTGGTGCCGCGCCGCAACGCCTCGAGCAAAGGCTGGCGGAGACGGAAGAAAGTCAGGCAGCGATGCAAGGCTCCCAGATTTCCGCCGAACAAAAAGAGCGAATTGGCCGAAAGAATGCACTCGCTCAGTTGCTGGCGGATCGAGATCCAGAGGGGATCGTAAGCCAGTCCGGTGTCTTCGGCGAACTGCTCGTCCAGGTCGGTCAGCAGTTGCACCATGCGGTCGTCATTGGCCTGGAGCAACTGGAGCATTTCTCGAAGCTCGTTGCTGAGAAAGCTCACCAGGCGGCCGCGGCGTCCGGAAAAGAGCAGGGTGTTGTCGAGAATGTCGGCCAGCGAATCGTTCGGCAGATAGTCGCGCAGATGTTGCAGCGAGCGGCGCAAAGAGGCGCAGAAAAAGCTGTTCTTCTCGAGATACTGAGAGCGCGCGCCCTCCATCATGGACTCGCACTCTTGCCAGGCGGCGGCCAGGGCCGGACGCTTCTCGAGGAATTCCTGGTAGCGATGATAGAGGGCTAGATTTTGCACCCTCTGATCATGGCCGGCCTGATAATCGGGCTCGATGCCGATTCCGTAGAGGGCCTTCTTGATGTGGGCTTCCTGATATTCGTTGTCCGTCCAGCCAGCCGTGACCAGCACCACCTTCTGGGCGCGGACCACGCCTGGATCCGAGTGTCGGGAACTACGGAGCGAGTCGGCGGCTCGCTCGACAAAATCGGCCTCGGCCTGGATGTTGCCGTTGAAGATGACGGATCCGCGCATTTCAGCGCTTCCAGCTGCGGATTTTTTCGGGCTTGAGCTCGACGTAGGCGATGCCGGGGGCGACCGAAGTAGGCGGCTCTTCCCCGCGCGTGTGCGCCAGTTGGGTCTTGATTTTCAAAAGCTCCTCCGGATCTTCAATGACGCGCCCGAGCCCCTGGAACATGACTCCCTGCACCTGGTCGCGGGCGGGGGCGGCCAACATCAGGGAGATGTTGGGGTTGGCGGCAATGTTCCGGCACTTGGCAGTTCCGGCCCGGCAGCCGCAATAAAGCACTTCGCCCAGGCGGAAGTAACCGATGGCGACGGTATGGGGAAAGCCTGTTTCATCGATCGAAGTCAATGCGGCCCAGCCCGGCTTGGCGTCACAAAATTCCCAGATCTCTTCCGCGCTCATGCGTTCCATTCAGAAATGCAGTTCCAGGGAGGCCTCGACTTTGTCCTGCACGGTGCCTTCGAGCTCGGTGCGGCTGCCGCTGGTGGAAAAGCTGGCGCCGCGCGACAAATTCCACTGGTAGCGGGCCAGCCAGCGGCGTTGCAGATGCTCCGATTCGACCACCGCCGTCTCCAGCTGCAGCTGCCCTTTGCCGATGCGTTTGCACAGTCGGGCCAGGTAACCGCGGCTGTCGGTGGTGGTGGTCAACTCGCCGCGGGCCGACCAGCCCGACAGCTCGGGAGTGGCCACCCAGCCCCGCAGTTGTGGGGTGGACCACTGCTCGCCGGCGTAGTCCCAACGACTGGTCAAACCGGTCGTCCAGCCATAAAAATCGGGAATGCTGACGGTCACCTGGGCGCGTCGCTGTTCCAGCTCGGTTTGCCAGCTTTGTTCCAGGTCGACTTCCGCTTGCAGAGGACCCACGAAGTCGCGGCGCATGCCGACTTCCACTTTCTTGTCGTCGAGTCGAGCGCGCCAGTAATTGTCTTCCTGGCTGGCTTCCTTGTAGCAGGCCTCAATGCGGCCGTGCTGCTCATCCACCGGCTGGGCGTCGATGGTCCAATCCCCCGAAACAATCGGATCGGCGGCGGCGGGCAGTAGCAGCAGCCAGAGCACGAACAAGCGTTTCATCTTTGCACCCTATTCAATCGAGGCTGAAAAACTCCTGAAAACACAACAGGCACCCGAAGGTGCCTGCAGGCCGGAGGCTAAAGCGCAAAGGTCAGAAGACCTTTACGCACCCACCCCTCCGGAAGTGGGATGCATACTCGAACTAGGAATGGCACCCACCTCCTCTCCATCGCGATCGTCGCGATTAGCGGCCCGCCGAAGCGGACCAACCGGCCTCCTCCCGAAGAAGGCTACCGGCAACTTTTACAGGGTATCAGAGGATTCAAAATGCGTCAATTTCTTGGGCCACAAAACTGAATCGCCGTTCTTATCCCGAAAAACCTCCATTTGGACTTGAAAAATCTTCTCAAACTGCGGACTGGCGAAGACCTCCTCCGGGCTTCCCTTCACCAATAACCGGCCTGCATCCATCACCCACACCTGAGAGCACAGCCGTCGGGCCAGGTTCAAATCATGCAGCACTATGAGCAAACTCTTGCCTTGCTCTCGTAGTTCCCTGAAGAGCTCCATCAGCTCCAATTGCTGATGGAGATCCATGGCCGAGGTGGGCTCATCCAGCAGCCAGGCTTGCGCGTCCTGGGCCAGCGCCTGGGCCAGGCGCACGCGCTGAAGTTCGCCGCCCGAGAGTCGGGTGACCACGCGGTCGGCCAGGTGCCCGGCTCCCACTCGCTCCAGGCATTGGTGCACCAGTTCCGAGGAGCCACCGCCGCCCCAGCGATCCAGCCGGTGGAACTGCCCCATCATCACCACCTCGGCGGCGCGAAAAGGCTGGTCGAAGCCTAACTGCTGGGGCAGATAGCTCAAGCGCGAAGCCCGCCAGCCCGCCGGTTGAGCCGAGAGCTCCAGATTTTCGAATTGGACCGAGCCTTGATAGGGCAAGAGTCCGGCCAGCACTCTCAGCAGGGTGGACTTGCCCGAGCCGTTGGGCCCGATCAACCCGATGGTTTCGCCCGCTTTCCAGCTGCATTCGAGTTGGGAAAGCAGCTCGGCCCGACCCGGATAAGCAAACGAGAGGTTGCGAATTTCTAGCACGGGCGCCCTCGTTGCAGCTGCCAGAGAAACCAGGGCGCGCCGATCAGGGCGGTGACCACACCCACCGGCAGTTCCTGAGGAGCCAGTCGCGTCAACCAGTCGCAGCCCAGCAGAAAGACGCTTCCCCAGACCAGCGCCAGCGGCAAGAGTTTGCGCATGTCGGGGCCGACCCAGAGGCGGCACAGGTGGGGGATCACCAGCCCCACAAAGCCGACCAGGCCTGAGGAGGCCACGGCCGCCGCCGTCAGCAGCGTGGCCGCCAGCAAGACCTGGAGTTTGACCCGTTCCACGGCCACGCCGGCTGGCGCCGCCAGATCCTCGCCCAGGCTGAGCAAATTGAGGGGGTAGGCGTTCCAGAAGAGCAGGCCGACTCCCACAAGGACGGCCGGCGCGCACCAGCCCAACAGCGGCCAGTTGCTGCCCGAGAGGTTGCCCAACAGGAAAAAGACCAGACGTCCCAACTCGCGTCCCGCCAGCACCATGAGCAGGCTGACCAGGCTCCCCAGCAGGGTGCTGACCATCACTCCAGCCAGCAGAAAATCTTCCAGTCGCACGCCCTGATGGAGCCGGGCCAGGCGGGTCACGAAGAGAACGGCGCCCAGCGCTCCTACAAAGGCGCACACGGGATAAAGGCCATAACTCAGGCCCAGCACCACCGCCAGGGCGGTGCCCAGGGAGGCCCCGGCCGAGGTGCCGGTCAGGTAGGGGTCGGCCAGCGGGCTGCGCAGCAGAGACTGAAAGGCGGCGCCGGCCGTGCTCAGGCAGGCGCCGACCAGGATGGCCTGGAGCAATCGGGGCAGGCGCAATTGCCAGACCACCACGTTTTCGGTGCCTTCACCCGGACCTTGCAACAAGGTGTGCCAGACCTGACCCAGGGTCAGGTGGTAGGAGCCGGAGCAAAGGCCCAGGGTGGTCAGGGTCAGCAGAGCCAGTAGACCCAGCAGCAGCCACTTACGCACGGGGAACGGGCTGACGCAGCTCCAACCAGTCTTGCATCCGGTGCAGAGCTTCCAATACGCGCGGACCCGGGCGCACCAATAAATCTTCGGAAATTTCCAGCACCCGCTGGTTCTGCACGGCCTTGAGGCGCTTCCATCCGGGGGTTTGGGGGAGCGGGTGGGTGAGGACCAAGACCTCAGGATCGATGCGCTGCAGATCTTCCAGGTCGAGATTCGGATAACCGGTGCGGGTGATGACATTGCGAAACCCGGCCAGTTCCAGAACCTCCGAGCAGTAGGAGTCTTTTCCGGCAGCGATCAAGGGATCGTTCCAAATTTCGATCAGTGCCTGGGGGTGGTAGCTCATCTTCTCTCGGCGCTGCTTGCACAGGTCCAGTTCCTGGCGGAGTTTGGTCACCAGTTGAGCAGCCTGCTCGGATTTGCCGACTTTGGCTCCCAGCCGCGTGATGGAGTCCAACATCTGCGGAATGGTCTGGGTCGAGAGTGGCTCCAGGTGCAGGCCCAGTTTCTGCAGTTGGGCCAGCTGCTGGCGGTTGAGCATCGGGTCGTAGACGACCAGGTCAGGATGCAGCTGCAGCAGGGCTTCGTAGTTGAGCTGCAGGTCGCCGATTTTCGGTAGCCGATCGACTTCGGGGGGGAAGTGGTCGTTGCCGGTGACGCCCACCACCTGCGGCCCGGCCTCGAGGGCGAAAAGAATTTCCGTGAGATTGGGGGTCAGGCTGACGACCCTGGGCTGAGCAGACGGAGTGACCGACCGCTCGGGAGCGGATTGGCAACCGGAGAGGCCCACGCTCAGGATCAAGGCGCCGAGAGTCGTTTTCAAAGCGGTGACAGCTTCTTTCCCCTGTCAGGAGGTCCCTGGTTTAGAGAAGGACCAGACGGTCGGCGCTCAGGCCGTCCTGAGGGAGGTCGATGATGTTCCAGATCCAGTGAATGTTCTGTTCGTTCTGCATTGGCTTGTCCTCGTTTCTAATCTTCCGATGACCCAAGAATACAGGTCGGCTTTCTACGAAAGTACTACGGAGCGCCGGAAATGTTAACGGTTTGTTTCCAGGATTAGAAAATTTGCCAGATCCTGGTTTCCGACCGGGTTCAGGTGACCATCTCCCTCCAGCACTCGTTCGGGGTGGCCCTGGAAGAAAGAGCGCAGAGACACGTAGCGCAGCTGCTGACGCCGGCAGAGTTGGCTGAGAAATCGGCTGAAAATTGTCTGGCAGGCCTGCCATTCCGGATGGCTGCTGGCCGTGTCCACGTCCACCACGATCAGTTCCGTGCCGTGCCGCCGACAGATTTCGGCCATGCGGCCGAAAAGCTGCTGATAGTAACCGCTGATCCCCGCAAATTTTTCAGGCACCGTGAGCGATTCCACCCAGCGGGCGGCCTGATAAGGGCCACCCGGCTGACTTCGCCGAGCATACAACTCCAGCAAGGTGGCCACGAAACGGACCGTGTAGAAGCGGTCAAACCAGTGGCCGGTGGTGCTGCGCTGAGCCGGATCGGTCAGGCGCCGGCGCAGCGCTTCCACGTAGGCATCGTCCAGTTCGGGAGGGTGGGCCAGTTGCTCGGGACTGCGCAGGCCGGCGATGTCGCCGAAGTCGTTGACGAAGGCAAAGAACAGAATTTTCTTGGGCTTCAACTGGTCGTAGTAGAGGCGGAAGAGAAGAAACTGCTCGCTCAGTCCGTCGCCCTGGCGGGCCAGGTTGTAGACTCTCCAATGGTTGCGACGCAGACATCCGGCCAGACTGTCCGATTCTTCGACTCCGTGTCCGTAGATGAAGGAGTCGCCCATGAGCAGCACTTCGCTTCCGCTGTCGGGCGGGTTGCGCAGACCGCGTTCGTCGGTCTCGTGTTGCCAGGTGTGATGGTTGGCCAGGGCCCGGCGCGAGTCGTCGGGATAGCAGAACCGCATGCCGGTGGGACGATCCAGGAAATACATGCCTCCCGGGCGGGTGCTGTAGCTGTGCACGGTATCGTTGCCCAGGGCGGGAGGTAGTCGGGGAGCCAGCCAACGCAGGCCGATCTCCAGTCCCACGACCAGGACCATCAGGGAGAGCCCGAGTCTGGGAAGCAGCCGCTTAGCGGTCAAATGACCAGGATTCGCGCTCCGCAGTCGGTCTTGGGCATGTCCATGATGTGCCAGATCCAGTGGGTTTTGCGCTGATTGTTATCCATCTCAGGGTCCTCCAAGCTTTCGTTGCTATGCCTGGACTATAAAGGGCCGCGCTTAATCCGCCATTAATTTTTCGGGTCAGCACGAAAAAAGTTCTCCCTGCTCGCGACCGAGCTCCATGTCGAGCATGCGGCGTTTGCTGTCCACCCCTCCCGGCGCGGAGAAACCCGTCATTTTGCCGTTGGCGCCGATGACCCGATGACACGGGACCATGGGAGGCCAGGGATTGTTGCCCAGCACCTGGCCGACCCACTGGGCGGCCCCGGGCTTTCCGCAAAGGGCCGCGATCTCTCCATAGGTTCTGGTTTTTCCCGGGGGAATGGTCATGGTGTGCTGATAGACGGCCCAGTCCGCCTCAGAACAGGGGACGGGCCGAAAATCCAGGTCGGCGGGTTTGTGCCCCGCGAAAAAAGCCCGCAGCCATTCGGCTACGGGCTGCAGCCAGTCCGGCAGCGAGGCGGGCTCCCCGGCCGGAGAGCAAGGCCCGGGCAGATAACTGCGCTGCAGGCCTTCTTCACTCCATTCCAGGGTGACCCCGCCCCACTCGGTCTCGACCGTGTGGTGATAGGTCAAACGGCGGTTTCGCTGGGCGGAGCGATGGCCAGGAAGTCATAGCCCATCTGCTCCAGATAGCGGTTGACCAGCTGGTCGCGGCGCTCGGCCGTCTTGCTGTTGACGATCAGGCCGGCGTGGTGGTCTTTCTTGAGTTTCCAGACGACGTCGGCATCGTCGTAATAAGAAAGGTCGGGCTCGGCTTGCTTGCTCAAGCACAGCATCAGGCCGGCGTGGCCGAAGGAGCGCTTGGGCGGCTTGTAGCCCTGGCCGTGATAGTTGGCCAGTTCCAGCTTGACCCACTCGGCCCAGAGATTGACGCCGGTGGCTTTGTCCACCAGCACGTCGATGTTGGCGCCGCCCACGCGGGCCGCCATCTCCAGGTAGTAAAGCTTGCCGTCGGCACCGCGAATGAACTCGGCGTGGGTGACTCCGCGCACCAGTCCCATGGCTTTGATGACCTGGTCGTTGATCTCCAACAGGCCGCCCAGCTCGGGAGCTTCTTTGTCGAGGCTCTTGGTGCTGAAGACGCCGCCGTGGTTCCACACGTTGAAGGGCGGAATGCCGTAGCGGTGCGCCTGTGAGAAGAGAATCTTGCGGTCGTAAACGATAGAGTCGACGTGGTAGACGTCGCCGGCCACGTATTGCTCCATCAAGTAATAGGACTGGACATCGCCCAGAGTCTCGATGGTGTCCCACACTTCCTGGGGATGATGAAGCTTTTTGATGCCTACCGAGCCGGCTTCCGAGCGCGGCTTGAGCACCCAGGGGCCGGGACAGCGCTTCATAAAGGCGTCGACCTGGCCGTGGTTGAGCACGTGCACAAAGTCCGGGACGGCTACGCCTTCGTCGCGAGCCTGCACGCGCATGGCCAGCTTGTCGCGGAAGTGACGGGCGGTGGTGTCCCCCATGCCGGGCACTCGCAGATGCTCGCGCAGACGGGCGGCGACCTCGACGTCGTAGTCGTCCAGCGGAATGATGCGGTCGATCTTGTTGTGGCGGGCCAGATAGCTGACAGCGCGGATGATGTCCGGATATTTGTTGAGTTCCGGCATGTAGAAGATGTCGTCGAGGGCGTGGTGGGGCCAGGGCTCGTTCTTGAGCTTCTCGACCGTCAATAGCAGCACGCGGCAGCCCTGCCGCTTGGCTTCTTCCATAAAGGCCGCGCCCTTGTAGTAGCTGGCCAGGCATAAAAAGGTGATAGACATGAGGGGAGGTCCCTTCCAGGCATGCCCAAAGTACCCTGCGGAGGTGCCATGAAGGTCAAGTTCGGAATGTGTATCGTTGCTCATGCTCCGCTGCAAGAGCAGATCAGACTCTCGGTTTTATGCGAAAAATTGGGCTACGACACGCTCTGGTTCCCAGACCATCTCACTTTCCTGGATCAGGCCGAGGGAGTGGACGCCTGGACGGTGATGGCGGCGGTGGCCACCCAGACTCGCAAAATCAAGCTGGGAACGGCTGTGTCCGACCCGCATCGCCTGCATCCCGCCCTGTTTGCCCAGCGGGCCGCTACTCTGGATCAGTTGAGCAAAGGTCGCCTGATCGTGGGCCTGGGCAGTGGGGAATCCATGAACCTGGACGCTTTCGGCATTCCCTGGAAAGACCGCAAAGTGGGGCGCGTGCGCGAGTTCGTGGAGGTCTTTCACGGCCTGCTGCGCGGCTGCGCCATGGACCATGACGGGCCGCTCTACAAGCTCAAGGGAGCTCGCCTGAGCGTGCGACCCTACCAGGGGCGCAAGATTCCCGTGCATCTGGCCAGTCTGGGGCCGCAGATGCAGCGCCTGGCCGGGCAGGTGGCCGACGGTTGGAAGCCGGTGGTGATCCCGCCCACTCATTACGACGGCTATTTTTCGGGCATTCGCCAGGCGGCGCTGGAGGCCGGGCGCAATCCCGACGAGATCGATCGGGGCGTTCCCTTTGCCTTCGCTCTCTTCGACGGGCCTCAGCAGCCTACCGTCGAGCAGTTGGCGGCGGCCGTTCGGCCCTACGCCGGCGCCCTGGTGTGGGAGCCGGCCATCGAGCAGATGGGCATGGAGTGGAATCCGCCCGAGCGTTTTCGCGGGGTCGGCTATCATACCGTCAATCCCGCCGACCCGGAGTCTCTGCGCCTGTATGAGGAGTACTGTCGCTGGCTGCCGGATGAAATGCTCAGTCGCTTTGTGGTGGCCGGGCCGGCTCAGCGGATTCGCGAGCAGGTGCGGGCCTATGTGCAGGCGGGGGTGACCCACTTCGAGATCACCAACGCCAGTCCGGACGTGGTTTCCTCGATCGTCTGGTTCGCCTGTGAAGTGATGCCCGAATTTACGGGACGCCCGCCCACCGCCTTTGCCCGGGCCATGAACGTTCTCATCCAGCCGCTGCGCAAGCTCGGGCTGATGCGAAGACTCTTGCCCAAAGACCTCGATATCTGGAAGAAAGTAGGACTCTAAAATGAAAAACGAAGATTTGCTGACCAGCAACCTGTTTGGCCATCTAGCCACGATTGGCGAAGACGGCACGGTGCAGTCCACCCCGGTCTGGTTCCGCTACGTCAACGGCAACCTGGAAGTCAACTCGGCCAAGGGACGGCTCAAAGACCGCAATATGCGCGCCAACCCCAAGGTGGCTCTCTCGGTGGTTGACCCCAAGAACGGCTATCGCTATCTGGAAGTGCGCGGCACGGTGGTGGAGTATGAAGAGGGCGCCAACGCCGAGCGCATGATCGACGAACTGGCCAAGGCTTACATGGGCGTCGACACCTATCCCTACCGGACGCCCGAAGAGCAGCGCGTGCGCTACGTGATCAAGATCGAGAAAACGACCAGCATGGGATAGCTCCCTTGTGAGTTGGAATACAGCCGACCGACCCCGCGACCGGGTAGTTTCTGCCTATGACAAAGGAACCAAACGATTGGCTCGGTCCGGTCCGGCTGCCCAACAGCCGGCCCAAGCAATGGCTTGGGCCGGTGCGTTGCTCAGCGGTAGGAGCGACTTTCAGCTCCGGGCCGCAGCGGCCACAGGAAGAGAAACGACTGCAGGGCGATGCTGGTAAGCGAGCCGGCTAGCACCAGGTAAGCCGGCAGGCCGAAGGGATTGAAAAGCAGGGCGCCCACCCAGAGGGGCACGGCCAGCGTCAACCAGGCCACTCCGCCGGGACGATACTCCTGATAGACCACGTAGAGTCCGGCGCCGCCCAGCACGTGGGACAGCCACCACAGGGGACCGACCATCCAGGCCCAGGCGAACCATTTGCTCGGGTCATTGGGGTTGAGGGCCACCAGCACGGAAGCGATCACGAAGGTCAGGAAGCGCAATCGCGCCGCCCAGGAGAAGAAGCGTCGTGCCTCCGCGCTCGAGAGCGCGCACATCGAATAAAACAGGCTGAAATTCGCTTGGAGAAGCAGCAGGCACAAACCGAACCTGAGGTCCCAGCAGAATCCCACCAGCGTCATGGCCAGGGAGGCGAAGTAGCAGAAGGCTACACCCAGCAGTCCCCGCCGCAACACGGTTGGAATGGTTTTCTCAATCATAGCTGATCGCTTCTTGGGCTCGCGCCAGCCTTCCTTGCTTCGGGTATCTGTACAGGACGGTCTACTTGATTTTCAGCTCGCTGACGTCAAAGGCGGCTTTGGGAAACTGGGGAGCCAGGTCTTCCAGGTGCTTGCGCACGATGGTGGCCAGGACGAGGTCTCGGCGTTTCTTGTTGTTGGCGGGAACGATGTACCACGGAGCGTGGTCGGCGCTGGTGAAGGCCAGCATGTCTTCGTAGGCCTTTTGATATTCGTCCCAGTGGTCGCGTTCTTTCAGGTCGGCCAGGTCGAATTTCCAGTGTTTCTCGGGGTTTTCCTGACGGGCCAGCAGGCGCTTTTTCTGCTCGTCCTTGTCGATGTGCAGGAAGAACTTGATGATGCAGACGCCTTCGTCGGCCAGCATTTCCTCGAAGTGAAGCAGGTGGCGCAGGCGCTTTTCCAGGCGCTTTTCGTCGAAGATTTTGTGCACACGCGGCACCAGGTAGTCTTCGTAGTGACTGCGGTTGAAGATGGCCACCTGGCCTTTGCCGGGGACGTGGGGGTGGATGCGCCAGAGCGGGTCGTGGTCGTACTCGATGGCGCTGGGAGCTTTGTAGCTGGTGACCCTCAGTCCGGCCGGGTCCATCCCGCCGGCCAGGCGGCGGATGCTGCCGTCTTTGCCGCCCGTGTCGGTGGCCTGGAAGACGATCAGGACTTTGTGCTTGTGCTCGGCGTGGAGACGGCCCTGTAATTCCTCGATGCGCACGATTTCCCGCGCCGTCTGGTCGATGACCAGGTGAGTTTCCGGGGGCAAGCCTTCGCGGTCGTTGGCGTCCCAGTCTTTGAGACGGAACTTCTTGTCTTGCTCTACCCGGTAACGCTTGCGGGAAATGACGTCGGTCGTGATCATGGCTGTTCTCCTCAAAAAGAAAAAGGACCTCAAGAGAGGCCCTTTTTCTCGGCGATGGCGTTACGCCCTGTTTTTAGCGACGGGAACCCATCAGCAGACTCAGGATGACCTGGAACAGGTTGAAGAGACCGGCGAACAGGCAAAGCGCGCCGGAGGCCGGGTCATTGAAGTCCGGGTCCTTGAGAACCGACGAGGTCGCCCACAACAGTTGTAGCGTGCCGAGCAGACCAACGCCGAGCAACAGCACCAGTCCCAAGGTGCCGCTTCCCAGCATGAAGGCGTTGACCGGGATGGCAATCATGAGCGACCAGGCAAGCCCAACTCCGAAGCCTTTACCGTAGGTAAAATTCGTTCCGCTTTGGTAAATGTAGGCCGAGATACCAAGGAACACCGCGGCCGTAATCATCAGCGCTGACTGGACGAGGTTGGGAGCATTACTGCCCATACCCGACAACATGACCGCCAAAAAGATCAGTGGACTAACCAGGAGTCCGGACACTGCGCCTTGACCCGCCAGGGTTAGAGCAGCGTTGCGCGGGTTCTCTCGCGCGGCCTTCAGCGCCATTGTCGGAATAATGTTGAGTCCGATGAGGGCGAAAATAAAGCCAAACGGGCCAGAGGTCATCTTGGCCATAAACATCACGACCGACGTTGAACTCGACGCCAGCCAGGCTGTCGCCATAGCGGCGAAGACTCCAATTGCCAGCAATCTATAGGTTTCGCGGATTACTTCCGCCTTTTGATTGGTGTCCAGCACTCTCATGTGGGTGCTCGGCACAAAAACTTGTTCCGCGCCGACGGCGCGTTCGGCATAACCAGAAGCCACGTAGTCGCGGTCTTCCTGGACGCGAGGGTCTGTCATTGCTTCCTCCATCTTGGGTTTCAACCTGAGTAACTTCTCGTGGGGGTCTCGGGTTCCTGGCATGCATGAAAAAGGAGCGATTCAAAAGGCTCAGAAACAGCCGCACATGAGACGAAGAGAATTCAATCAAGCATTGCTGGCGACCGGTTTCGCCCTGCTCCACGGTCGGGCCCAGGCGGCCAAGCCGGGCTGGAAACTGGTGCAGGAGCTGCGTCACAGCTCCGACATCAACGTGGAACAGATCGATCTGGCGGCGGACGGCAAGACCGTGGCCAGTTGGGCCAGCGATGGCTCCCTGCAGTTGTGGAGCCTGGCTCAGAACAAAAAGCTCTGGGGTCGCAGCGAGAAAACCTGGCTGTTGGGCACCAATCGCACCCACATGGTGTGCGTGGACAACGGACAGGCCCGGCGCGTGGCGCTGGCCACCGGCGCCGAAGACGTCATTCCCGCCGACATCGACCCGGTGGCTATTTCGGCCAATGGGGAGTGGTGGGCCGGATTGCGCGAGCGCACCACCATTTTTCTCTGGAATTCCAAGACCATGAAGCTGGTGCCGCTGAGCGCGCCACCGGTGGTGGCCTACCGGCCCGAGCCGCGCTACTACGCCTTCAGCGAAGACGGAAAGTGGTTCGCGGCCTGTCAGGGCGTGCGCGTCATTCTCTGGGACATCAGCAAGCCGGACGACCCCATCACCCTGAAAGACCAACCGGGCGAAATCACCAATGTGCGCCTGACTCGCGACGCCACTTTCGTGCTCGCCGGTTCCCTGGGGGGAACGCTGGACGTCTATTGTCGGGTCAACCCCAAAGCCAGCCAGCGGGCCAGCTATGGCGGCGACTTGCGCGGCCTCTGGTTGGACGGGGTCAACAATCGAGCCATGGTCGGCTGTTCCGACAATGGCCTGACGCTGGGCATCCAGCAGTTGCCCAACTGGCGCAAGCCCTCGGCTTATCCTTCGGAGCCGGTCAAGCTGCCCGTGCAGGGTGAGACCTGGTCTTGCTGCTTGCGCGAGAAGATGGCCGCCAGCGGGCATTTACAGGGCTTGATCAAGATCTGGAAGTGGGCGTAACGGCAAAGCCTTGGAATGGAGTCCTTTGGATGAGCAGGCCATGGAACTGTGCCTGCAACTGGCCGCGCAAGGCCGCCTGACGGCCGCCCCCAACCCGATGGTTGGGGCGGTCGTGGTTCAGGGTGACGAGATTGTCGGCCAGGCCTATCATCGGGCCGCCGGCGAGAGCCACGCCGAGGTGCTGGCTCTGGATCAAGCCGGAGAGCGCGCGCGCGGAGCCACTCTCTACGTCAATTTGGAGCCGTGCTGTCACCATGGGCGCACGCCTCCCTGTGCTCCCAGGGTGGTCGAGTCGGGCGTGGCCCGCGTGGTGCTCGGCACTTTGGACCCGGATGCCCGGGTGCAGGGCGGCGGCGTGAACCTGTTGCGTGGAGCTGGACTGCAGGTGGATGGCTGTCCCCCTCAGTGGGTGGATCGCTGCCTCGAGCTCAACCGCGTGTTCTTTCATTCGGCCGTGCGCCAGCGGCCTTTCGTGACCTTGAAGTATGCCATGACTCTGGACGGTCGGGTGGCCACGGAAAACGGGGACTCGCGCTGGATTACCGGGGCGGCCGCCCGCCATCAAGTGCACCAGGAGCGCGCCGAGCATCAGGCCATCCTGGTGGGAAGCGGCACGGCCCTGCGGGATGATCCCCATCTGAATGTCCGCGGCCTGGCCGGGGCGCCCCAACCGATTCGCGTGGTGGCGGACCGGCGTGGCCGTCTCTCGCCCCAGGCTCGTCTTTTCAATTCGGCGGGCGGGCCCATCTGGATTGCCTACGGTCCGTTGGCCGAGCAGAGCTGGCGGGAGCAGATGCTGGAGGCCGGAGGGGAGCTTTTCGAAGCGGATGACCTGAGCGGCTTGCTGTCGCATCTCTATTCGCAGGGGATTCGCAGTCTGTTCGTCGAGGGCGGTCCTCACCTGGCCGGTGCTTTTCTGGACCAGAACCTGGTGCAGCGGCTGCTCGCCTACACGGCGCCGATCCTGGTGGGCGCGGCTCAGGCTCCCGGTCCCATTGCCGGGCAAGGGGTGTCTCAAATGGCCCAGGCTTCTCGTCTCAAGCGCGTGCGCTGGCAAGTGCTTGAGGAGGATCTGGTGCTGGACGGGGAGTTGGAGGATGGCTGGCGGGCCGCCTGTTTGCCCGTACCTTTGCTGTGAAGATTGCGACTTAAGGCCTGGCAGGGCGGCGCCTCTGCCCGCGGAAGAGGCCCAAAGTGAACGCTTCCGACGCTTTACGGCTGTTGCAAACTCCGCTTACGGAGCTCGACTCGCTTCTCCAGGCCGCCGGCCAGACCCGTGACCGACGCACCGGAAAGCGCCTGACCTACTCCCCCAAAGTTTTTCTGCCGGTCACCAATCTCTGTCGGGACAAGTGCGCCTACTGCACTTTCCGCAAGAGCCCGAGGGATGCGGGAGCCAAGACGATGACCCTGGACGAGATCAAAGAGGTCTCCGCCCAGGGGGTGGGCCTCGGCTGCAGCGAGGCGCTGATGTGCCTGGGAGATCGACCGGAAGCGGTCTATCCGACTTACCAGGACCAACTGCGCCGGATGGGAGTGGAAACTACCGCCGAGTATGTCTACGAGGCCTGCGTGGTTTCGCTCAACGAGGGCCTGCTGCCGCATACCAACGCCGGTCTGCTGACCAAGGCGGAAATGGAGCGGCTGCGTCCCGTCAACGTCAGCATGGGCTTGATGTTGGAGCAGGTCACCCCGCGTCTGCGGGAGCGCGGCATGGCCCACGCCGGCGCACCCGACAAGGAGCCGGCCCTGCGCATTCGCATGCTGGAAGAGGCGGGCCAGCTCAAGATTCCCTTTACGACCGGAATTCTGGCCGGAATCGGCGAGACGCTGGAAGAGCAGGTCGACACTCTGCTCGAGATCGATCGCATTCATAAGCTTCACGGCCATCTTCAGGAAGTGATTGTGCAGACGTTTCGTGCCAAGCCGGACATCGTGATGCGCGATCATCTGGAGATGGAAGATTGGGAACTGGTTCGGTTGGTGGCGGTGTCTCGACTGCTCTTTCCGGATATGAACGTGCAGGCTCCCCCCAATCTGACGCCCATGGCCCATCGCATGTTGATTCGGGCCGGCATCAACGACTGGGGCGGCATCAGTCCAGTGACCCAGGATTTCATCAATCCCGAGGCCCCCTGGCCGCACATCGAGAGCTTACGAGAAACCTGTGCCCTGGAGGGCTACACTCTGGAGGCGCGTCTGCCGGTCTACCCTGAGTATCTCAGTTGGGTCGACCCCGGACTGCTCACCGCCGTGCAAAAGAATGCAGAAAGAATTGGCCATGTTGCAGCGTAATCGGATCAGCGAGCCGGTCTATCAGGCTCTCACCAGTGCCCTGGAAGGCGCCACTCTGAGCTACGAGCAGGCTCTGCCTCTGACCCGGGTCATCGGCCCGGAATTGCTGGCAATGCAGCAAGTGGCCGATGAATTGCGCCGTCAGCAGGTCGGCGAGCGGGTGACCTACGTCATCAACCGCAACATCAATTTCACCAACGTGTGCATCAAGCATTGCGGGTTCTGCGCCTTCAGTCGCGATTTTCGCACCGAAGAAGGCTACCATCTGGGGGATGAGGAGATCTTGCGCCGCGTTCAGCAGGCGGTGGATTTCGGCGCCACCGAGGTGTGTATTCAGGCCGGTCTGCCGCCCAAGATGGAGGGCGACCTCTACATTCAGTTGACCCGCAAGATCAAGGCCCAGTTTCCGGACTTGCTCATGCACGCATTTTCTCCCGAAGAGGTGCTTTACGGAGCGGTGCGCTCGCGCTGTTCCATCGCCGAGTATCTGCAGGAGCTCAAAGCTGCGGGACTGGACAGTCTGCCGGGCACGTCGGCGGAATTGCTGATTCCGGGATTGCGCGACCAGGTGGCTCCCGGGCGTATTTCCGTCGATCAGTGGACGGAGGTCATCCGTGGAGCTCACGCTCTGGGTCTGCCCACCACTTCGACCATGATGTATGGCTTTGTGGAAGAGCCGGAGCACTGGCTGCAGCACATGTTGCTGCTGCGCAATCTGCAGGAAGAAACCGGTGGCTTTACCGAGTTTGTGCCCCTGGGCTTCGTGCACAGCGAGGCGCCCATGTATTTGCGCAAGAATCCCGGCGTGCGAGCCGGCGCCAGCGGCGTGGAGGTTTTGCGCGTGCACGCTCTGGCGCGCGTCTTTCTGGGGACCAAGATCCGCAACGTGCAGGTCTCGTGGGTCAAAGAGGGACTAAAACTGGCCCAGGGCCTGCTCATGTCGGGCGTTAACGACCTGGGCGGCACCCTGATGAACGAAAGCATTTCCACGGCCGCCGGTGCCGGTCACGGACAGCGCACCAGTCCCGCCAGCCTGCATCAGTTGATTGAGGAAGTGGGGCGTCAGCCGGCTCAGCGCAATACCAAATACGAGATTCTCAAGGAGTTTGCGCCGGGCGAAGCTCCCGACAGTCCGCTGGATCGTCTAGGCGAGGAGGACCCCTTCGGGTCTTACCACCAGTTGGTCAAGTCGGAAGAGCACCGCTATCATCGGCGACCGGTAGTCCGCTAGCGTCGCCGTCCCGGGGGAAGATTTCCCGGTCGACCGGCTTTTTGCCGAAGACTCCCAGCAGCCCCAGCAGTCCGACGATGGCCATGCCGATGCTGACCCATTGGTAGATGGTGAAGGGCCCGTAGAGAGCTTCCTTTTCGCGGGTCATCTCGTCGACAAAGCGGATGAAGCCGTAGCCGAGCATGAACGTGTAGAAATTCTGGCCGGCGAACTTCAGGTTGAAAAGCTGCTTGGTCACGATCCAGAGCAGTCCCAGATCCATCAACAGTTCATAGACCTGGGAGGGGTGGCGCGGGCCACAAGCGATGCCGGCGGGCTGCAAGGCGTGCTCGGGGTAGGTGATGCCCCAGGGCAGGTCGGTGAGGGCCCCAAAGCAGCAACCGTGCATCAGGCAGCCCAGGCGTCCAAAGGCCATGCCCACCAGCAGCGGGCCGGCCCAGAAGTCATAGAGGTTCATGACGGACTTGCCTTTGAGGCGAAAGCGGATGAACTGGAAGGCCACCACGAAGAGGACGCCGCCCATGATGGTCAGTCCGCCTTCGCGCAGGTTGAAGATCTGCAGGGGGTGCTTGAGGTAGTTGTCGGGATAGACGAGCACGAAGCCCAATCGGCAACCGGCCACTCCCAGCAGAATACACCACATAATGGATTCTTCCACGGCGGCCAGCGAGTAGCCGAGGCGTTTCGCCAGGTAGAGGCCCCACTGGTTGGCCAGAAAGAAAGCGGTGGCCAGCAAAGCCCCGTAAGTGTAGATTTTAAATCCGCCGAGATCGAGTAGTACCTGATGCATAGCCGTCCAGGTCGCTTACCCTGAGGTTTTGCGATTGAAACCAGGACTTCGCCGCCTGAGCACTAACACTTGGCTAAAGAGGAGAGAAAGGTAAGCGGCTCTTGGATTCACCCAGACCATCACGGGCAGGTTCGCGCTCTCGGCGCAAGATTTTTTCCTGCCCGGTTTGTGATGAGGTCTTCATCGATGAAGAGAGCCTGCGTCGCCATGAACTGACTCACCAGAACCCCGAGGGAGGTGAGGGCGGTGGAGACGCGCCTGCCAGCGACGAGGGCGAGCCCCCGGCGCCGACTCCCGAGCCGACCCCCTCCTCTGAGGAAGAATCTCCCTCGGCTGTTCAGGAAGCCCCGGCTGCTCCCGCGCCTCGAGCCCGGCCCCTCAGTTCGGTGCGGCGCCAGGCGGCTCAGGCCGCGGCCGCCCAGGAAGCTCCGCCCGCCCAGGTCGAGCCGGAAGCCAATTTTCTGCCCCCGACCGACTCGATCGAGATGCCGGTCGATCCGGATGCCACCATGCGAGTGCAGCATCCCCACCTCGGGCCCATGGGCTGGGAGGGCGAAGCCAAGAAGCCGGGTGGTGGCCTGGGTCCGCTCTGGCGTTTCATCGAGGATTTCTCCGAGTGGTTCGTGCGCGGCACCACCAAGACGGCCTCCACCGTCGGTTTCTCGGTGCTCTCGGGCGTGGGACTGGCCTTCCGGGCTCTGTTGATCCTCGGCATGGCCGCCGCCTGTCTCTATGCCGGCACCTGGGTGGGCCGACTTTACGGTCATCATCCGGAGGAGCAGCCTCTGCCGCCGCCGACGCGCACCGTGTCCAACACGGGGGAGTTGAATCAGCAGGCGGTGACCGACCTGGTGATGGGTTTCTTCGACTCCATCAATGAAAGAAAATACGAAGACGCTTACGACGCGCTCAGTCCTGAGTGGCAGTCGGCGGTTTCCATGGAGAAGTTTCGCGAGGGCTATCTCAACACCGGCAACGTGCGTTGCAGCGTCAAGTCGGTTCGCTCGATCAAGGGCGGTTATGCCGTGGATATCGGCGTCGAGGCCACCGAGTCGGGTAAGAAGCATTACTACAAGGCCGTCTACACGGCGATTTCCACTTCCAAGGGTTGGAAGCTAGATTCCGGCGATATCGTTAAGCGTTAGCAGTAGTGGTTTTCGGCCGCCTGGCGGCCCAGACGATAGGTAAATCCCGGGTTCATTCGGAAGAAATCTCGCATTTGCGCGGCCGGGGCTTCGAGCACGCGGGACTTGGATTCGGCTACGGCGGTGCGAATGTGGCGGCTGGTATCGAGGTCCAGGCTGACCTGTCCGAGGAAGACTCCGGGAGTGGCGATGACCGGCGCTTCGTCGCCGCCCTCCAGGCGAAAGCTGCCTTCGGCCACGATGTAATAGTGGGTCAATTCGCTGCCCCGCTCAAAGAGCGTCTGGCCTTCCTCCACTTTGCGCGGCAACAGCAAAGACATCAACTGGCTGCGCTGATAGCTGGTCAGTTCGTTGAGGCGAGGGTTGAGTTGCACCAGATCTTCGGCGTAGTGCAGTCGATTGCGGGCCACCCGCCGGAAGAGCGGCAACAGCGGGGTGCCGCGCAGGAAGCAGAGGAAGTCGTAGCGCGACATGATGAGGACTTCCAGTTTGGTGCGGGCAAAGACGTCGGCCATGCGCGGCGAGTCTTCCACCACCGCGAATTCGCCAAAGTATTCGTAACGGCTGAGGACTCGGAAGGTCACGCCTTGGCGGCGGATTTCGGCCTCTCCCGACATGATCATGTAGAAGTCGTTGCCGGGTTGGCCGGACTGGATGACTTGCTCACCGGCCTCGTAGCTGCGGTATTTGGCGAAGCGCAGAAACTCGGCCGCTTTGGCCACGTGGAGGGAGCGGAAAAGGTCGATGTGGGCGAGCAGGTCCAGGCTGCGCTGGGCCAGGCTGAGTTCGGTTTCGGGCACGGGGATGGCCAGGCTGCTGGCCGCCCCGGTGGGGGCCAATCGCAAGCCGGAGCCTTCGGGAATGGCCGAGTCGGAAATGTGCACCAGGTAGACGTGCTCTTTGACCTCGGCCGGCAACTTGGCCAGCACGGAGACCGGCGTGTGAATGGGCGGGATTCCGGCTTCGTGTAAAACCAGCGAATGATGCCAGGGGAAGTCGATCAGGTCCTCGGCGCGGCTGGGCGAGAACAGGCCTTCGTCGGCCAGCTTTTGCAGCACTTCCGGGTCCCACAGCGTGTCGCAGGAATAGGCAAAGGACTTGCCGCGGAAAAAGGTCTCGAACCCCAGCGTAGGTACCGGATGGAAGCGATACTGGAAGCGGAAAGTGCCGCCCGCGATGTTGACGCTCTCGTCCAGCATCACCGGGTGGAAGTCAAACAGGCTGAGAAACTGATTTTGAGAGAGGCCCGTGAGCGCTCGATACTTACGGGTGAAGCTGTGCAGGATGGTCGGGCTGGTATGGAGGCGCACGCGGCCTTCCTGCAAGATTTTCTGCAGCGTGCCGGAGTCATGGTCGGCGTGGCAGTGGGTCAGAATCAGGTCTTCGATGGAGCGCGGATTGATGCCCTGGCTGCGGAGCCAGGCGGTGGTGTGCACGGGGGGATCGATCAGCACTCCCTTGCCGTCGAGCCAGATGACGAATCCCGAGGTCTTGGCTTTGGAGTCGAAGCCGTGGCCGCTGCCGATCAGGGTGATGCCGAAAGAGGGCGGATGAAACTCGGCCGGTGGGTGCTCCGAGGAAGGGGGTTCCACGCCGCAGCCCGCGTCGAAGCGAAAGTCCTGGCTGTCTCCTTCGGCTTCCAGCCGATAGTTGTCGCCTCCCAGGTCGCGGATGGTGACTCCATCCACTTCGCAGCATCCGTTCTCGTCAAAAAGAATCGGTTGGATACAGTCGGCCAGACGCAAGCGGCCACGGGGAAGGGTGGGGTTCTTTTTGAAAAAGGCCATTTCGGTGGCCAGGTCCGGATAGCCGGGGGACTCGGCTCCGTGACGGTACTCCTGGTCGTGGCGCAGGCTTGTGGGGCCGAACAGCGATTCCTTGAGCACCCGCAGAATGGCTCGCAATTGACTGCGGTGACAGACAAAGCGCAGTTTGCGGTTCTTGAGGTAGAAGTTGTAGTAGAGCGGGAACTCCAATTCGACGGCGCTGATGCCCAGCTGGTGATCGAAGAGTTCGCGGGGAACGAGGAAGAGGTCGGGCACCCCTTGCTTGGCCGTCATCGTGTCCTTGATGGTTTCAGGGTAGGCACCCACCTGCAAGGTGAAGTTCCCGCGCTCGGCCAGCAGTCCACCGCGAGTGAGCTCGCGGACCAGGAACTCGCTCATAGCCGGTTGTTCCTCGTGAGACTTCGGGGACCTTTTTCGGGCAGGACTCGCCGAGAAAGTTTGCTAAGGGCTTAAATTGTATGAACGAAGAACGCTGGGAGCTGTTCAATCAGCTCGGAATGCAGGCCTATCAGAACGGTGAATGGGATCAGGCCGTGCAGGCCTTTGAGATCACCGTGGAGGAAGCCGCCAAACTCGATCCCCCGGACTTGCGGCTGGCCCGCGGCCTGAACAACCTGGCCTGCGCCCTCTCGCATCGCGGCCAGATCGCCCAGTCGGTGGCCCTGCAGGAGCAAGCGCTGAGCCTTTCCCACCAGTTGCTGGGAGCGGAACACGAGATCATCGCCGCCGGCATGCTCAACCTGGCCAGCGACTATGCAAAATTGGGCCGCATTGAAGAAGCCGAGCAGCTTTTCAAGTCCGCTCTGACCCGAGAAGTGGCCGGTCCGGTTCGGGTGCAGGCGATGGAGAACTTGACCCAGTTCTATCTGGCTCAGCAGAAGCTGCCCGAGGCCAGCGAAGTGCTGCAGGAGCTGATTCGCCTCCAGGGCGAGGACCGTCAGGGTAAGGCCAAGTCCTTGCACATGCTGACCCATATCTACGATGCCACCGGGCAGAAATTACAGGCCGATACGACCCGGGCTCAGACCCTGGCGCTCATCGAGGAGCTGTGGGGCACCGCCACCCTGGGCTACGCCGAGGTGGTGGCCAATATGGCCGAGAGCCTGATGGCTCAGGAGCGCCTGGCCGACGCCGCCGAACTCTACGCCAAAGCCATTCCGGCCTTCGCGGGCTGCGTCCCGGCCGATGACGCCCGTCTGGCCGGCTGCCGGCTGGGGCAATTGATTTGCCTGCGCGATTCCGGCCAGTTGGAGAAGGCGGCCGAGGTCGGCAAAGACTCCCCGGACCGCACTCGCCGCTGGCTCAACGAATACGGCCTGGTGCTGTTCTTGCAAGAGCGCTTCGACGAAGCGGTCGAGGTGTTTCAGCAGTCTTTGGATCTGCCCGAGACCATCACCCAGGCCGCCCGCATCTCGGTCCTTTTCAATCTGGGCAGCGCCCACATGGGGGCCCGGCGCCGCCAGGAGGCCCTCCCGATCCTCGAAAACATCGCCAGTCTGGCCGAGGAGCATTTGGGGGCCGAGCACGAGTTGACTTTCCGCATCTGGGTGCAGTTACGCGAGCTGTATCGCATGCTCGAAAACCCGGACGGAGAAGCTGCAATCGGGGAGAAACTCGCCCGCCATAGCTTGTAGGGGATCCCTTCGCTGTTATGGAAGGGACTCGCCCCCCAGGGTAACCGACGTTCAAGGAGCAACAAATCTATGTCCAGCGCCAAATTTGTCCACGACGGCAAAGAAATTGACCTGCCCGTTATCACGGGTTCGATGGGTGAGGTCGGCGTCGACATATCCAAGTTGCGCAGCGCCACCGGAGCCATCACCTTCGACCTGGGCTACGGCAACACCGGCTCTTGCCAGAGCGAAATCGCCTTCATCGACGGCGAAAAGGGCGTGCTGCTCTACCGCGGCTACCCGATTGAGGAAATGGTGGGGGCCTCCTTCCTCGACATCAGCTATATGCTGATCTACGGCCAGCTGCCCACTCAGGACCAGCTCACCAAGTTCCGCAAGGACCTCGACCGTCATCAGCTGATTCCCGAGAACATGAAGAAGATTCTCGAGGGTTATCCCAACACGGCTCACCCGATGGCCATTCTGGCCTCGATGGTCTCCTCGCTTTCGGCCTATCACCCCGACACCCCGGAAGAGGTGGAGAACAACATCATCCGCCTGTTGGCCAAGTTGCCGACCATCTGCGCCTTCTCTTACAAGCAGTCGGTGGGCCAGCCCCACATCTACCCGCGCAGCGACCTGACTTTCGCCGGCAACTTCCTGCACATGATGTTCGCCACTCCCTGCGAGCCCTACCAGGTCGACCCGGTGCTCGAAGAAGCCCTGAACATGCTCCTCATCCTGCACGCCGACCACGAGCAGAACTGCTCCACCTCGACGGTCCGCATGGTCGGCAGCTCCGGCGCCAACCTGTTTGCCTCGATCGCGGCCGGCGTTTGCGCTCTCTGGGGACCGCTGCACGGCGGCGCCAACCAGGAAGTCATCGAGATGCTCGAGATGATTCGCGACGACAACTCGAATTACCAGAAATACGTCGACATGGCCAAGGACAAGAAGAGCGGCTTCCGTCTCTTCGGCTTTGGTCACCGCGTCTACAAGAACTTCGACCCGCGCGCCCGCATCCTCAAGGTGCAGGCCGACAAGGTGCTCGAGCGTCTGGGCATCAAGGACCCGCTGCTCGAGATCGCCCAGGCTCTGGAAGAAGTGGCCCTCAAGGACAGCTACTTCGTCGAGCGCTCGCTCTACCCGAACGTGGACTTCTACTCCGGCATCATCTACCGGGCCATGGGCATCCCCACCAACATGTTTACGGTGATGTTCGCGCTCGGTCGTTTGCCCGGCTGGATCGCCCAGTGGCGCGAGTTGCACAACGAGTCCAGCAAGCGCATCTGCCGTCCGCGTCAGATCTACACCGGTGAGCCCAAGCGCGCTTTCGTGCCGTTGGACAAGCGCTGAAAAACCCGGTCACGCCCGCCATACGCTGGCTCAAGGCCCAGAAGGCCGAGTACAGCGAGCATCCCTACGAGTATGAGGAGCACGGCGGCACTTCGGTGTCGGCTCGGGAGCTTGGCGTCGCCGAGCATCAGGTCGTCAAGACCCTGATGTTCTGTGAGGGTCCCAAAGTGGTGGTCATGCTCATGCACGGGGATCTTCAGGTGTCCGCCCGCGAACTGGCCCGTCAGGCCGGTTTGCGCAGTTTGGAGCCGTGTTCGCGGGAGCAGGCCGAGAAAGCCAGCGGCTATCAGGTCGGAGGGATTTCGCCCTTTGCTCAGCGCAAGAGCTGGCCTGTGTTTGCGGAAGCCAGCATTCGCGATCTGTCCAAGCTCTACATCAACGGAGGCAAACGCGGGTTTCTGGTCGGCATGACGCCGGCCACGTTGGAATCGCTGCTCCAGCCTCAGTGGGTGACGGTCAAGCGGGAAAAATAGCCTGCGGGAAGCGCTGCCAGCGGTCGTGGGCCGAGTTGAGGTAGGCGGCCGGGATGCGCGCCACGATGCCAAACGGATTGATGTGGCGATGGCTCTCGTAGTAGTGATGGCGAATGTGGTCCATGTTGCAAGTTTCGGCCACGCCGTTCATCTGATAGATGCTGCGCAGATAGGCCCACAGGTTGGGGTAGTCCACAATGCGCCGATGGCTGCATTTGAAGTGGACGAAGTAGACCGGGTCAAAGCGGATCAGGGTGGTGAAGAAGCAGATGTCGGCTTCGCTGAAACTCTGGCCGGCCAGGAACGGCTGCTTGCCCAGCACGCTCTCCCAATGCTCCAGAGCCTGGAAAAGCTGAGTGACGGCTTCGTCGTAGGCGCCCTGCGAAGTGGCGAAGCCGGCCCGGTAGACCCCGTTGTTGACCGCGTTGTAGAGTTTGTCGATGATTTCGTCGACCTGCTCGTTGGGGCCCAGGTCGTATTTCTGGGTGGCCAGTTGGGCCAGGCTGCGCAGGATTTCCCGGCTTTCGTTGTTGACGATGCCGTTTTTCTCTTTGTCCCAGCAGACCGGAACGGTGACCCGTCCCGTATATTTGGGATCGGACTTCAGGTAGACTTCGCGCATGTAGTGGCTGTTGAAAAGAGGGTCGGGGGTGCAGCCGGGGCGCTCCGGATTGAAAGACCAGCTGTTGTCGTCCATCAGCCAGTCGACCACGGCCACGTCGATGTGGCTTTTGAGCCCGAGCAGGGAGCGCGCGATGAGGGTGCGGTGAGCCCAGGGGCAGGCCAGGGAAACGTAGAGCAGATAGCGTTTTTTGAAGAGAGCTTCCTTTTCCAGCGGGTTGCGGTAGACGGTCTGGGTGCGCACGAAGGCTCCACTGGAGTCCGGTTTGTAGAACCCTTCCTGCCATTCTCCCTCGATGAAGTGTCCCATACCTTATGCTCCCATTTCCGGGGGTAAGCGGAGTTCGATCAGCTTCCCCTTGCTCCAATTGACGATGGCCACCGAGGTCGGCGGTAAAAAGTTGTCGGCCTGGACGCGTCGCAGGGCCACGCGAATGACGCCGGCGTGCACGAAAAGCAGGTGGCGGCCGGGCGGCAGTTGGTCGAGGAAGCTGGTGACGCGCTCCTCGAAGGCCGAGATTTTCTCGCCGCCGCGCGTGCAGTGTTCGCAGAAGTCGACGACGTCTTTCTGGTGGTCGGCGGGAATGGTCAGCCAGTTCTCGCCTTCCAGGGGGCCAAAGTCCAGCTCGCGCAGGCGCTGGTCTTGCTTCTCCGGTCTGCGATAGGCCAGTTCTCCGGTGTGAATGGCTCTTTGCAGGTCGGAGCTCCAGACGCCGTCAAACTGCTCGGGTTCCAGGCGAGGTCTCAGGTCGCGCGCCATTTGCACGCCGCGCTCGCTCAATTCCACGTCGATCCAGCCCGAAATCTTGTGCTCGGCGTTCCACACGGTTTCCCCATGGCGCACCAGCCAGACAATCACATCGCTCATCTTTCGAGGGGTTCTCAGCCGGGAAGCTAAATTCTTCTCATGGGCAAATGGATTTTGTTGCTTTTGCTGGCTCTGCCGGCCTGGAGTGAAACTTACCACGACGCCGCGGCCCGACTGGATGCGCAGGGCTCGGCGCTGGTCTTGCCTCAAAGCTGGGGCGGCCAGATTTCGGCCGAAGACTTGAAGCTGCTGCTGGGAACTTTGCGGGCGGTCGAGTCCTGGGGAACGAGCCCGCTGTCGCATCCGGTGCTGGAAGATACTCGTCTGAGCATGCGCCGCTACCGCGAGCGACTTCAGGTCAGTCTGGCCACCTTGCCGGATGCGACCGGCGCTTTGGCCTGGCTGCAGGAGGTGGCCGCCCTGGAGAAGGGCCTGGACGGGTTGCAGAAGTCGTTCGGTGGCTACAATCTGCCGGACGCCTCCGAGGTGGCCGCCAGCGATGTTCAGCGCGATTGGAATCCGCCGGGCTATGAGGATCCTCAGGATTTGCTGCGCCAGGCACGTTCTTTGCGCATCGACGTGCTGCAGATGAGCAATCCCTTTTTCGTGCCCGGCAACGGCTTCGGCTTCTATGGCCTGGGCTACGGGGGCGGTTGGTCGGGAGACTTTCAAAGGTTGCAGCAGGCGGTCTACAGCTATGAAAGCGCCTGCAATTCTCGCTACCAGGACGTGCGCCAGACGGCTCACGCCTTTCAGAAGGTCCACGACGCCTTTGAACAGGTCTTCCCCGGCCTGCGCACCAGTTCGCACGGGATGCGCAACGTGGAGCGGGCCATTCGTCAGTTAGATCGGTTTTACGCCTCGCTGTAGTTGAGCCAGGCGGCGGGCGAAAGCCCGAGCCAGCACGGGTGCCCCCTCGGGGTGCTCGCGCAGGAACAGCTGGGGTTCGATGAGTTCCAGTTCGAGCAGCACCGGGCGGCCCTCCGGATCGGGGATCAGATCCACTCGAGCGTAGAGTAGATCGGGAAAGGGCAGGTGCTCGAGAATTTTGCGGGCGGCTGCCAGCTCCGCTTCGGAGGCCTCGACCGGCTGCATCAGGTAGTCGACTTCCGGGCCTTCCACCAGCGGTAGATGGCGGCGCACGGCGTGGCTGTAGTTGCCGTCCAGGAAGATCGGCGAGCGCTCTCCGTGTTTTTCGATGTTGGCGAAGTAGGGCTGAATCATGACCGCTTCTTCGGCGTGTAGCTCGCGGGCGTGCCGGGCGGCGGCTTCGTTCCACTCGTCGTAGCGGGCCGTTTTGTAGGCTCCGGCGCTGACGGCCGGTTTGACCACCACGGGCTGGCCGTGCAGCCAGGCTTTCAGCTCGTCTTCGTCCAGGCTTTGCTCGGGTTCGTAGATGCGGGTGGGCACCACCGGTAGACCTGCTTCATAGAGTTCGCCGACGTAGCGTTTGTGGGAGTTCCAGCGCACCACTTCGCGCGAGTTCCACATGGGAATCTCGCCGGTGCTGTCCAGCCATTCCAGGAAGCGCGGCAACTGGCGGTGGTAGTCCCAGGGCGTGCGCAGCCAGATGGCGTCGACGTCCGAGGGAAAGGGCTGGGTCCAGTCGACGGTCACCGTCTCCACGGCCAGTTCCCTGAGGATGGGGGCCATGAGTGCGTCGTCGGGGTGCAGTTCGGGAAGGCGGGAGCAGGTGATCAGGGCGGCTTTCATCCAGTCCGCTTCCCCCCAGAAACCAAAAAACCCCGCTTTCGCAGGGTTCTGTTGGTGGGCCGGGCGGGATTCGAACCCGCGACCACCCGATTAAAAGTCGGATGCTCTACCACTGAGCTACCAGCCCGAAGTCTTTATATGATCCGGGGGAGGTGGGATTTCTCCGCACCTCCCCCGGCGTTGTTCTTGGTGGGCCGCGTAGGATTCGAACCTACGGCCAACCGGTTAAGAGCCGGTTGCTCTACCGCTGAGCTAGCGGCCCGAGACCTATTGGTATGAAAAAGGGGTGAGTGAGGGGTCTCGAACCCCCGACCTCTGGAACCACAACCCAGCGCTCTGACCAACTGAGCTACACTCACCATGTTTATTCAACTTTTATAGCATGCCCAGGAGGACTCGAACCTCCGACCCACTGCTTAGAAGGCAGTTGCTCTATCCGCTGAGCTATGGGCACCCACTCTGGTCGGAGCGGCCGGATTCGAACCGGCGGCCCCCTGCTCCCAAAGCAGGTGCGCTACCAGGCTGCGCTACGCTCCGAAGCCCGACCGGCAGTATACAACCGAGCGAATGTTTCGTCAACAGAATCCTATTTCTGGGTTTGACCGCGTAGCTGCAACGTTTCTGAGTGATTCGACGACTTCAGGTAGCCAGTAATAATATATCGACCTGGCTTCACTTTGGCTCCGGAGAACATCTGCTGGTTCCAGCGTCCCTTGAAGACCTGCTCTTTGCCGGGCGCGATGTGAATGCTGTGAGCTTTGGGCCGCGGGATGTGGTCCGGCTCACTGCTGTATTGCCAGATGTTCTGGGGAATCTGCGTGAACAGCAAGTCCATCTCGCTCTGGACGGTGAAATCGAACTCCAGGTCGGTGTCGAAGTTGAGCACCGCGTCTTTGTCGGAGATGTTCTTGACCTGCAGCACCACGTCGATGGGCTCGCTGGTTCCGTAAGAGGCTTTGGCCATCGATAGCTTCAGGTAGAGGCCGCCCGACTCCAGGGCGGCCGTGGAGTTCAGCACCCCCGAGCGATTTTCGGCAAACCATTTGACGCCCAGCACAAAGAGCACCAGAACCGCCACCAGAGCCAGGCCGAAGCGCACCATTTGCTGCTGCGGAGAAAGTGGCTCGGCCGCCGTCACCTTGCGCTTCAAACGTACATTCCGGGCGTCCATACTGCAAATGTTCCGAATCCCGGTCTTGTCAACCTGCTCCGAGAAGTGGATAATTTGGCTATGCGTACCCTGTTAAGATGTATTGCCCTTCTGCTCGCCACCCTCTCCGTCTACGCGGCCCCCGCCGGCTTCGTGGTTCGGGTGGAAGGCTCTCGGATCGTGATCAACCGCGGACTGATGGACTCGGTCAAGGTGGGCGACCGCTTCGTGGTGATGCGCATGGGGCGTCAGGTGGCCGAACTGGTCGTGCAGAACGTGAACCAGCAAGAATCGCAGGCCACCGTCTCCCAGCTTTACTCTCAGGAGCCGGTGCTGGCTGGAGACGCCCTCACCATCGGCGGCGACGTGAATCCGGTGGCTACCAACACTCCCTCCAAGCCCAAATCGTTGACTCCGTTGCAGCTCACCCAGACGCAGACCCAAGAAGACTATCAGGAGATGCTCAAGAGCCGCACCCAGAGTCAGGAGTTCCAGCAGAAGTGGTCCGGCAAGACCGACCAGAACACCGACGCCTTCAACACTCAAAACGGCGCCTATATGCTGGATTCGCTGGCCTTTTCACTGTGGACCGGCGGGCCGGGCTGGTGGTGGAACTCCGCTGACTTGCTGACCCGCACCGCCAGTCAGGCCTACTGGAGTCACAACTTGCGCGAACACATGATGCGCGACTACATGGCCCGCATCCAGATCGAGGTGGTCCACTGGGACAACGAGTTGCTCGAGACCTACTGTAAAATGCAGGCCGCCCAGCAGGGTATGACCAGCGTGGAAGAGCTCAACGCCCTGCGCCAGCAGATGCAACGCGAAAAGCAGCTGGACAAGAACGACGTCTTTCAGGTGCGCATGCAGAACGTGGGCGAGCTGAACGTGGAGATGTCCCCTTTCCACTGGCACATGTTCCTATCGGCTCCGGACGACAAGCGGGTGGTGGCCACTCACTACGATCAAGTGCTCGATCGCAAGCTGGCTCCCAAGCAAGAAGTGACCGGTTTTATCACCTTTCCGCGCGTCCCCAATCAGGACGGCGTGAAAGTCTTTCTAGAAGACGTCTACGGCGACCGAGGCGAATTCTCGTTTTCCCGCTAACCCGGTGGGGTAAAGCAACCCCATGTTCCGGACAATCTTACTTCTACTTCTGCTCACTCTAGGCGTCGCCGCCAAAGAGCCCCTCAACACCAAGCTCCCCGTTCAGGTCTACATGAGCTTGCCCGCCAGGTCGGCTCAGGTGCTCGACTCCTTCATTCAGGAGTTCGCCCAAACGCACACCTATCTTGACATCCAGGTCAAGAATTTCGGCACTCCCCAGGAGCTCTACCAGAGTCTGAGCGACCCGAATCGCCCGGCCCCGACCATGGCCATCGTTGAGAACAGCTGGCTCCCGGGCCTGGTCCAGAATCAACCGGCTCTCTACCCGGTCGAGACCTGGATGCCCAAAGAGCAGTTCGGCATGAGCTGGGCCATCAAAAACAACGCCCAGAACGTCCTCTGGGAGGCCTCGCAGGTCAACGGAAACCTCTACGCCCTGCCCATGTTCTTCAGCACCAGGGCGCTGATCTACAACAGCGACATCTTGCTCAAGTCCGGAATCAAGCAGGTTCCCACCACCTGGGACCAGGTGCTGCTGGCCGCCAAGAAGATCAGCGATCCCAAAGCCAGCCCGCAAAAGGTTACCCTTTCTCTGGGCGATACCCCCACCAACATCGCCCGCAACTTCCAGATGCTGGTCTGGCAGAACGGTGGGGACGGCCTCAATAGCACCGTCTCGGCCAACAATCCGGTGGCCGTGCAGACCACCATCGATTTCTTCAAGAAGCTGACGCCGGGCCTGGCGCCGGTCGACGGCCAGCCGGCCATGCTGCCGGTCGGAATGTACATCGGCAACGTCGAGGACTACCTCAATCTGCGCAGCACCGGGCTGCCGGTGAAAACCGCCATGATCCCCGGTTTCGACAAGTTCACTCGCACTACCGAGACCCAGGGCTGGGCGCTGGCCGTCTTCAAGAACGTGCCCGACCGCGAGCTCTACAAGGTCCAGGAGCTGGCTTTCTTTATCACCGACTTTCAGCAGCAGCTGCGCTTCGCCGAGCAGACCCCTTACCTGGCCGCTCACCTCAAGGTCTTCGACAACCCCTTCTATCGCAGAGAGCGACTGGCAGACCATAGCAATCTACGCGTATTCCTAAATTCCATCGGTAAATCACGCATCGTAGACACCTCCGCCACCCAGTTGGAGCGCTACGACACCGCCGGCAAATCGCTGGGTCCGGTTCTGCGCGGGGAAAAAACCTCGCAAGACCTGCTCAAATGAGAGGACTCACCCCCGTACCACGGAAGCCAGCCCGTCCATGATTCGCTTCTTTGAGTCGCTCGGGCAATCGGTGATTGCCATTCTCGACTACATCGGCGGGCTGGCTCTGTTGCTCTGGGAAGTGTTGGGATTTCTAGCGGCGGGCGGCCTGCGCTGGTCGCTGGCCGTCTATCAGATGGCCTTTTTGGGCGTGAACTCCATCATGATCGTGCTGTTGACCACCACCTTCGCGGGCATGGTCATCAGTCTCCAGTTGGCCCACGTGGCCGTGCAATACGGCGTTTCCAATATCGTGGGCGGCGGCGTGGCCCTGGCCATGGCCCGCGAACTCGGGCCGATGCTGACCGCCGTGGTGGTGGCGGGCCGAGCTGGTTCGGCCATCACCGCCGAAATCGGCTCGATGAAAGTGACCGAGCAGATCGACGCGCTCGAATGTATGGCCGTCAGCCCCATCCGTTACCTGGTGGTGCCGCGCGTCATCGCCCTGGTGTGTATGATGCCGATTCTGGCTCTTTTTTCTGATATGGCGGGTCTGGTCGGTGGTTCTTTCGTGGCCGAAGCCAGTGCCGGCATCCCGCAAGAAGTTTTCTATGACTCGGTCAAGCGCATGGCCGTCCTCAGCGACGTGACCCGAGGACTGTTCAAGTCGGTCATCTACGGCACCCAGATCGCTCTGGTGTCCTGCCAGCAGGGACTGCAGTCGGGCCGCGGCGCCGCCGGCGTGGGTCAGGCCACCACCGGAAGCGTCGTGATCTCGATGATTATTGTCTTTATGACCAACTACTTTATGTCAGCCTGGCTGTTCCCCATCAACTGATATGGCAAAGCAAGAAGCGATAACCGGCCCCCGCGAACCGATGGCCGATCCGGCCATCGTGGTCAAGAATTTGACGGTCACCTTTGGCAGCCGCTCGGTTCTGAACGATGTCTCTTTTGAGGTTCCACGTGGAACCACGCTGGTGATCCTGGGTCTTTCGGGCGTGGGCAAAAGCACCACCCTGCGCTGCATGATCGGTCTGCAGAAGCCCACCAGCGGCGAGATTTTCATCAACAACAAGAACATCGCCACCATGAAGCCCAAGGAGCTGGACCAGCTGCGTAAGCGGGTGGGCATGGCCTTTCAGAAGGCCGCTCTCTTTGACTCGATGACGGTGGGCGACAATGTGGCCTTCGGCCTGCGCGAGCACACCAAGCTGCCGGAAGAAGACATCCAGCGCATCGTGGCCGAGAAACTGGCCATCGTGGATCTCGAGGGCATGGACCACCTGTATCCCAGCCAGATCTCGGGCGGTATGCAGAAGCGCGCCAGTTTTGCCCGCACGGTGGCCACCGATCCCGACGTGGTGCTCTATGATGAGCCGACTTCGGGTCTGGACCCGATCATCTCGACCGTCATCAACGAATTGATTCTGGAGCTGCAGCACCGTCTGGGGGCCACCTCGGTGGTGGTGACCCACGATCTGGCTGGAGCCATGCTGGTGGCTCACAACATCATCATGCTGCATGAGGGAAAAATCGTCTGGAGCGGGCCTCCCAAGGAGTTTGCCGCCACCGACAACCCCTATATCAAACAGTTTCGCGAAGGAAGCTCGAAAGGGCCGATCCGTGTTTAACAGGAGGAAAACCTCATGGAAATGAGTTCAGCCGCTAAGGTAGGGATGGTCGCGGTCATCTTTCTCATTCTCTTTGGTCTGGTCGTGACCCAGCTGGGTGGCATCAGTGAAGAGAAGGGCAAAGAGTTCCAGATCTCCTTCCAGAACGTGGGTGGCCTGCAAACCAAGGCTCCTGTGCTACTGGCCGGCGTCAAAGTGGGTCTGGTCAAGAAGATGGAGTTGAGCAGCGAGGATTCGCGCGTGCGCGTCACCATGCTGATCACCCGCGACGGAGTCAACCTCTATCGCAGCCGTCGCCCCGACGACCCCAAGGACAGCTTCTACGTCTACACCGTGGCCGGCAACTTGCTGGGCGACAAGTGGGTGGACATTCGCACCGGTCGCATTCCCGCCGACACCAAGCCGCTCGACCCCAAAGGTGAGCCGATTGTGGGCGAACCGCCGGTGAGTCTCGACGATCTGGCCCGCGAAGGCAATGCCGTGATGGGCGAGTTCCGGCAATCGGTGACCGCTCTCAACGAGCTGGTGGCCGACAAGAAATTCCAGAACGACATTCGCGAGACGATGGGTAATTTCACCGACATCTCGCGCAACCTGAAGGGCGCCAGCACCGATGCTCGGGGTCTGGTGCACAGCCTGAACGGCCGCGTCGAGCGTCTGGGTAACGCCATCGAACTGGTGGTGGCCCACGTCGACCAGACCGTGACCGGCTTCCAGGCCGATGCTCAGGCCGTGGGCGCCGACTTGAAAGGCTTCTCCGGAGGCCTCAAGCACGTGGTGGTCAAGAACGAGGGCAACATCAACACCATTGTGGTTACTCTGCGCGAGACCGCTCAGAGCCTGAACCGCACCATGAAGACTTTGGAAACGCTGGCCAACAACAAAGACCTCAAGGACGACGTGCTGGCCACCGTCAACAACCTCAAGCGCACCAGCGAAGAGGTTCAGGGCATTACCTCCGACATCCGCAGCCTGACCTCGGATCCCGAGTTGCAGGGTGACATCCGCGACACCATCCAGAACACTCGGGAAGCCACCGAAGGCGCCAAGCGCGTCATCAACACCGTCGACGGCATCACCGAAGGGGTGACCAGTGGACCGCTGGCCCAGGGCTACTTTGACGCGGAGGTCAACACCCGCACCGGCAAGGTGGCCGGCAACGCCAACGTTTTCGTGCTCCCCAACGGTCCTTACGGCGCCAAAATCGGTGTCGACTCCATCGGTCAGGACAACCTGCTCAACCTGCAGGCCTACAAGAACTGGGAACAGTTCCGTCTGCGCGCCGGTGTGGTGCGTGGCCAGCTGGGCGCCGGTTTTGACGCCCGCCTCTTCGACAAGCGCCTCGAGCTCAGCACCGATGCCTATGACACCAGCAAGTTCCGCGTGGACGTCTACGGCAAGGTACTCTTCCCGGGTGACTTCTATCTGCTGGGCGGTTTCCGCGAAGTCAATCGTATGAAGTCCACCGGCTATCCGATCATCGGTGCCGGTAAGCGCTTCTAACTACTTGCCAAAAGCATCGGGTACGTGCTAAGGTGCCTGTCTGCGTGAACCACGCGCAGGGAAGGAGGGATGTTTAAATGGAGACCCGCGTTGAAGAAGGCGAGTCCATTGAATCTGCCCTCAAACGTTTCCGTCGTCAGTGCCAGAGAGATGGCGTGCTTGCGGAAATCAAGAAGCGTGAGTTCTACGAGAAGCCGAGCGTTCGCCGCAAGAAGAAAATGCTGGCAGCTCGCCGCCGCCGCAGCTAAGCGGTCGTAAAAAGAGAGCCCCTCACCGGGGCTCTTTTTTTTATGGTCGCCAGCGCAGGTCGGCGACCACCCAGCGGTGATCGAAGAAGTCGCCAGCGTTCAACGACCGGTAGCCGGTAAATTCCAGCTCCGGGGAGCAGAAGATGTAGTCGATGCGCAGCCCGGGCAACGGTCCCTGATAGGTGAAGGACAGTCCCCGTCCGCGCGCCCGAAATCCGTCTTGCAGAGAGCCCAGCACCTGGCGATAGGCGTAAGATGAGGGGACGTCGTTGAAGTCTCCACAGAGAATCACGGGGTAGGGAGAAGCGGCCACGTCGCGAGCTACGATCTCGGCCTGCTCGGAGCGCATGCTCACCCCTTCTTTCAGTCGGGTGAAGGCGCCGCCGCCACCCAGTTGATAAGACTCCAGGTGCAGATTGTAGATCCTGACCATGCGGCCGCCCAGCTCGAGGTCGGCCGCGCAGAAGCAGTTGTAGGTCGAGGGGAAGATCAGTCCGTGGTGAGCCTGCAAAGGGGCTTTGGCATAGATGGCCATGCTGGGCAGGTAGTAGATGAACTGGGTCAGCCCCAGCGGTCCCTTCAGGATATTCTCGATCTGGTCATTTTCGCTCTGATTGGAAGTGGAGAAATCCTGGCTGCAGATCACGTCGGGCCGTAACTCTTCCAGGCGCGGTTTGCAGGTCTCGATATTCTGATGAACCTGGGCGCGGTTGACCGAGAGTGCGTCGAAGTAGCGGCAGTTCATCGAGAGAACGCGGAAGGCGCCGGCCGTCTGGGCGTGCCAGCCCCAGAAGGAAGGCAGGTGGTAGAGGGCCGGAAGCAGGGCTGCCAGGCAGACATAGCGTCGTCTGACCAGTCCGATCAGTGCGAGCAGGAAACACCAGGGAAAGCCGATGGTGAGCAGAGCCAGCGGCCAGGAGGCCTGCGCCGAGACAAACGGCGCCAGCAGGCAAAGCAGCAGCGGCAGAGACCAGATCACCTCTTTGCGGTTCTGGGTCAGGCAGGGTCCAGCCTACCGGAAGCCGCATTTAGAGAAGTGGACGTTTCTAAACTCGAAGCCCGCGCCAAGAAAGCTCGGGACGCCGCGGCGCGCGAGAAGAACCTGTTATTGGCCAACGCCTGGCGAGCTCAGGAAGGCGCCGCCGATGATCGGGCCATGCAGCGGGTCAGTCTGGCTCGGGAGCAGTTGCAGACCCAGGCGGCGGCCGCCGCCGACCAGGGCAAGAGCGAGGCCGCTATCGTGCGTCTGAGTTTCCAGTGGATCGACCTGCGCCACGCGCTTCAAGAGGAGCTCAGTGCGCAACCCGACCGCTACCCCAGCCTGCGCAAGCAAGGTCCGCCGGCCTTTAAGGTGCTGGATGAATGGTTGCGCAACGATTTTAAGATCGAGCACTACGAACGCATTTGCCCCCTGCCCTGGATGAATCAGTTGGACAGTTGGCTGCACAAAGGCTCCATCGGTAAGTTGCTCGGTGGCCGCCCCAAGTTGCCGGAGCCGGTCGAGCGGCTGCTGAAAGAGTGCGCCGGCATGAAGCCGCGCTGGGAGCGCTACCAGGTTCGCGAGGACGACGGTCTGGCGTTGATGGTGAAGTGGAAATAAAAAAGCCGCCTGACGAAATCAAGCGGCTTTTTCCTTTGTCCGGAATCCATCCCACCTTGCCGGACCCTGTCACCAGAGCTTCTCCAGAGGTCGTAACGCTTTTGACCGCGTTGCGAGCTTGAACCTCACGGTCCCTGGACTCTGTAACAGCCTCTCTGCAATTTTTAACGATGCCTGCAACTCATCGGCCATACTGAGGTCTGTATGCTACCCCTGGTCCCCTTCAGGCTGGGACAGTAGCCCCCCGGCCGCCTTACCCTCCTGCGCCGGGCTCCTCGTTCCTTATCGATCGGGTGTCTGCACGTTTCCCTACTAGTTCTAGTTCCCCGTGCGGAACATTCTGCCTTACGGCTCCCAATCAGGCTCGAGGCCTCTCTCACTTGTCCAAGGTTTGACTCTCGTTGAATGAGCGCAACGGCTTGCTGTAGTCTGCAAGCTACCTCTGAAACATCCGGGCTGTATCAGGGCCCCCTGGCTGCCGACCTCCTACGCCAGGCTCCCACATCCGAATCCAAGGGTTGCTTGTTGCCCGCCTCGCGGCGCCCTCGGCTCCATCGTGAGCCTCATCCATCTCGCTTTCGATTCGCTTCGTCCTCTGGATGGGACGGCTTGCTCAAGTCTGCAAGCTACCTCTGAAACTTTCGGGTTGTCTCAGAACCCCCTGGAACCCCAGGTATCTTCGTTCCTCGTCGCCTGCGTCACCGCCGGCTTCTTTGTGTTGATTGCGTCGAACTCGCGCTTGTTACCGCACGAGCTGTCTCGTCTCACGACTCCGCAACCATTACGAAGACCTCACAACACCACGCTGATGCGCTCGAGTCGATGTTGCCCGACTGCGTCCTTGAGTCTGCACGCTACCTCTGACTTCTTCAGGCGAAATCAGCGCCCCCTGGCTGTCACCCCAGGCTCCCAGACTCCCTTTGATTTTTCTCCGGCCTCCTCGCCCTCAGGCGATTCGATTCTCCTCGCGGCTCCGGAGTGGAGCTGGTCTTTACCGCGATTTTCGCTCCGCGCTGGACGGCCTGCTCAAGTCTGCAGGCTACCTCTGTTTCTAAGGTCCGAAACAGCACCACTCAGGCATCGGGAGGGTCACTGCGACCCGCTCGCGGCTGAGGTCTGCATCCTATGCCGGGCCGTCGAGGCTGTCAAGTAGTTGGTGTGACATTTACAACAAGTTCGGAATTTGTTCCCGAACAGTCCCAGGAAATTTGCGCCCCGATCGGCAACAATTGAGGCAATGGACCCCTCTACCCTCAGTCAGACCGAGGTCGTTCTGCTGGCCCCGGGCCGGCAGGCCCTGGCTTTGTCTTATCTTCCGGGCGAAACGCCGGCCGTAATCGCCAATCTGGATGGCCAGAAGGCACTGGACCTGCTCTGGTCTGCTCAAGAGATGGGCGTTCCCGTGGTCGAGTGCGCGGAACTGAGTGCCGAGAACATGCAGGACCTGCAGATCGGCCAGGAGATTCCCGACCGACTTTTTCGTCCGGCCGCTCAGGCCATCGCGCTGGTGCAGCGCAGCAAGCCCGGTCCGGTTCCGGTACGCCTGGTCAAGGATCTGCAGAAGCGTCCCAAACAGAAGGCCACGGTCATTCCGCAGCCCTCCCAACTGACCATTGAGTTGAAGGACCAGGAGTCGCTGGCTCCCGTCGAGTCGCTGACCACGCTGCACCGCCAGCGTTTCCAGGCGGAAATCGGCCTGCCCGTGCTCAGCCTGGACATTCTCCACGTCCCCGACCTGGACTGTGACGGCCGCATTCTGATGCAGGGGTCTGTTCTTCACCAGTGGACGGGTCCCAATCTGGGCGACCTGATGGCCGGTTTGCACCAGGTGGTCAAGGCCAACGCGCATCGACTGCTGGGCTTTCGCGAGACCGAGTCTTTGGTGGAGAGCCTGCGCAAGTCCCACAAAGAACTGTATCAGGCTCTTTTCCCCGAGTTCCTGACCGTTTCCGGCCTGCGCCAGATTCTGCGCAACCTTCTCAGGGAGGGCATTCGCATTCGCGATCTCACGGCCGTGCTGGAAGCGGTGGAAGAGCACAAGCAGCGCTCGGCCGACCCGGATCAGCTGACCGAGTTCGTGCGCGCCTCCCTCAACTTTCAGTTGTGCCGCGAGTATGCCGATGCCCAGGGCGTGGTCCAGGCCATGCTGCTCGCGCCCGATCTGGAAAAAGCGATTATGAAGGACGTGCGCCAGGCTTCTTCGGCCATCTGGTTCGACCTGGACGTGGACGTCAGCCTGAAACTGCTCAGCTCGGTGGCCCGGGCCTGGGAGAAAGCTCAGGATCAGGGTTTCCAGCCGGTGCTGCTGTGTGGACCGAAAGCCCGTCGCTTCGTGAAGCGCCTGGTAGAGCCGAGCTTCCCACAGATCCCCGTCCTTTCGTATGCGGAAGTCGCGCCCGACGCGGATGTCAATGTCTTCACCAGTCTGGGAGGCCTATGAGCGTCGTCAAGAATTCCTCCGGCGTCATTTCCATCCCCTCGGAGAGCAACAACGACCTGGGGCTTTTCCTGGTGTTCCTGGGGCTGGCCACCAGCTTCCCGGTGCGCGCGCTGCTCAATCGCATCTATTCCGAGAATGCCTGGGTGGATGCCTGCGCTCCGGCTGGCATCGTGCTGGTCATTCTCGGCTTCATTCTGATCCGCTACACGCGCAAGCGCTTCTGGCTGGACGGCAAGAGCGTGCGCGTTCAGGACGGCTGGCTCAAGCGCGCTCTGCGCTACACCTGGGAAGGCGACCCGGTCATTCGCTTGCGTTCGCAGGATGAGGAACGCGGTCCCAATACGCTGGAGTTCTGGCTGGTCAACCTGGTCGACGGCAAGCGTCAGTATGTGTTGGATCGACGCGTGGGTCACCACATCGAGAGCCGTTCTCTGGCCGAAGCTCTGGCCAAGACCATCAACTGCCCGGTTCTGGAGAAAGCCGAGAATGGTGAGATCCTGATCCCTCGGGAAGAACTGGATCTGCCCTTCCGCGAGCGAGTGCGCAAGCAACCGGAACTGCTGGGCGGTGAAGTCAGCAAGCCGGATCCCTGTCCCATCGAGTGTGAAGAGGACGAGAATCACCAGCGCTACACCTGGCGCCTGCTCAGCCCGGCCATGCTCAACGAGTTCTTTACGCTGGTGCTGTTCGTGCTGCTGCTGGCGGTGGTGCCCATTTTTCCCAAGCCCATTCCCGGTCAGGAAACGGTTGAGCGCTTCCAGTTGTCTTTTCTGGACATCGCTCGTTTGCAGCACCATTTTCTTTACTTCTATGTCAGCGGAGCCATCGTGGCCCTGACCGCTTTCTTCCTTTTCGGCTACGGCAAAGAGCTGCGGGCCGGTCGCAAAAGCCTGGACGCCTGCGACCGCCTGTGGGGGTTCCCCGTCTACAAAGCCAGCATTCCGGCCGATCAGCTCGAGGAAATCTGGGTGCGCCAATCGGCGCGCGGGGCTCACCTGCAGCTGATTTCCGACGCCTGTATCATCACCGGGCGCACTTCCAACAGCGCCGCCGCCGTCTGGCTGGCCTCGCGACTGCGCCGCTTCTACGGGACCTAGCATGAAGATTCAGGCCCGGCTGCCGGCTCTGCATCAGGGGATTCCTTTCCCCAAAACTCAGTCCAACCATATGACCCGAGTGCTTGGGTTTCCGGTCAGCCACGAAGGTCTTACCAAGATGTACGAAGGCTGCCTGGACGGATCCCACTGCTACATCACCGACGTGAACGATACCCACAACGGCTTTGAATACGCGGTGAGCTGGCGCGATCACGACGGGGAGGAGTTGGCCCGGGCCATCAGTCACCTGGCCCGCCACGAGGACGGATCGCTGGAACTGCACCGTAGTGACGTATACGTCGCCCATCATTGTCGCGGTCAGGCCGTCAACATCAAGATCCTCGAGAAAGAAATCGCCATGGTGCGCAAGGGGTCGGACCATCCGGAGAGCCGGGTCACCCTGGAGGCGGGCGGTATGCCCGTCAACGGCGTGCGCGAGCGGCTGGGCACCTACACCTGGGCCCGCTACGGCTTCGATTTCGCCGACAATTACAAGCACGGCGTTTCGGATTTGGTCGACTACGGCAGCCATTCTCCAGGACGCAGCTCGATGCGCCGGCAGTTCAAGGCCTGGATCCAGAACCACGCCGACGGGCCGCTCAGCCAGGAGCTCAACAAACTGGCCGATTCTTTCAAGCATCCCTGGGAAATCGCCAGTCTGAAGATCGACGGCCACAAGTTTCCGGTCACGGTGGGCGACGAAGTCAGCCAGTGCGACGTCGGCAAGGCTTTCATGCTCTCGGAGTTCTGCGAGAACTACGGCGCCGCTTATCGCGTCAACGACCCCCAGTTCGCCGGTAAGCCGGTGGCCGAGAAAGCCTTTGCCAGTCAGCTCAAGACCGCTCAAGACAAGCTCACCCAGGAGCGTGCCGGGCTGGAGAAAGACTTGCAGAATGCCCCGGAAAAGGCCCTCGAGCAACTCCGGCATCGGGGCGGCAGCGAGTGGATTCCCCGGCTCGAGGCGCTGTGTGAGAAACGTCGGGATCTGAAAGAGAAGATCGAAGAAACTATCGACGCCATTCGCGGTGGTTTGCTGTTGCGCGGGCTCAAGCATCAGCTCCGCAACTGCTGGACCGAATCGACCCGCTCCGTGTTGGACGAGCAGAAAGAGCGGTTGGAGACGGGTTGGACCGGCACCGTCTGTCACATCGGCGACCGCCCCGTCTACTACAAGTGGAAGGCCAAATTCAAGAAGTGGGCCAGCAACTGGTTCCACACTCAGAAGTAAGCTATGATGGGGGGTATGACCAGACAGCAACTCGCTCGGCTTGTAGACGACCTCCCGGAGGACCAGCTCGATATCGCTGCCGGCTGTCTGCTTTACTTGCGGGATTCGGCCTCTGCCGAGCAGAGGTGGGACACACCTGAGTTTCAGACGTTTTTGAAACAGCGAATTCAAGACAGTTTGGAGGAAGAGGACCGCGGCGAGTTCGTCAATCAGGAGGAAGCTAGGGATCTGCTCAGGCGTTGGCGCACCGAATCCGCTGGCTAAACCAGGCTCTCCGAGAGCTATTTCATCACTGCGAGTTCCTGGCTGACGAAGCTCCGAAGAAAGCCGCCCTGCTCGAAGAGGAGGCTTTCCGCGCAGTCGAGATTCTGGAGCGTTTTCCGACTATTGGTCGGCTGGTGCCAGACGTGGCGCCTGAGCACCGTGCAATCCTGATCGCTCAGCGCGGATACTGGCTCGTCTATCGCTCGCGGAATAAGGTGGTTACTGTAGTGGCGATCATCAGCACGCTCCAGGATTTTCCCAAGGCCTGGCATTCTCGGAATCGCGATTGAACATAAAAAACTAGAGGGACCGAAGTCCCTCTAGCAAGTCGACCTGTAAGCCGGGTTCTGTAGCATTGCTGCTGACGGCCATCTCTCTGCGACGAACGTTACCGTCCGCCTGATGCGACGTACTCGAAGACATCCTGACGAGCCGCCAGGGAAGAACCGAAGTTCTTCGTCTCCGAATGAGTCTTCCTCCCGGACGGGGTTTACCTAGCCGATGCGTCACCGCACCGCTGGTGGGCTCTTACCCCACCGTTGCACCCTTACCGTTCCGAAGAACGGCGGTTCTCATTTCTGTGGCACTATCCTCGACGTCACCGCCACTGGACGTTATCCAGCGTCCTGCCCTTGGGAGCCCGGACTTTCCTCAAGGCGATGATACACCGCCCCGCGACCGTCCAGCCAACTTAGAGGGCACACTACCCCAATACCCGAACCCCCAACCATGACTTTACTCGCTAACTGGATTGATCATCGCTGGGAACCCGCTTCCGGTTCCGCTACTCAACAAGTAATCAACCCGGCCACCGATGAGGTGATTGCCGAAGTCCCCTTGTCCACCAAAGAGGACGTCGATCGCGCCGTGCAGTGCGCCCAGAAAGCCCTCAAGGGCTGGCGCAACACCCCGGTCACCGAGCGCATCCAGGTCATGTTCAAATACAAGCAGCTGCTGGAAGAGAATTTCGAGAAGATCGCTCGCGGCATTACCGAGGAATGCGGCAAAACGCTCGACGAGTCCCGTGGCGAGCTGCGCCGCGGCATCGAGAATGTGGAAGTTTCTTGCGGCGCCCCCATGCTGATTCAGGGCTACCACAATGAAGACATCGCTCCCGGCATCGACGAGCTGATGGTGCGCCAACCGGTCGGCGTGTGCGCCATCATCACGCCCTTTAATTTTCCGGCCATGATTCCGCTCTGGTTTCTTCCCTATGCGCTGGTGTGCGGGAATACCGTGGTGTTGAAGCCTTCCGAGCGCGTGCCCCAGACGCTGGTGACCCTGCTCAATCTGCTCAATGAAGCGGGTCTGCCCGCCGGTGTGGCCAATCTGGTGCACGGTTCGAAAGAGGTGGTCGACGCTATTCTCGAGCATCCCCTGGTGAAGGCCGTCAGTTTCGTCGGATCGACCCAGATCGCTCGCTACATTTACGCCAAGGCCAGTCAGCATGGCAAGCGCGTGCAGGCCCAGGGCGGCGCCAAGAATCCCATCATCGTGCTGCCCGACGCCGATATGGAGATGACCACCAAGATTGTGGCCGACAGCGCCTTCGGTTGCGCCGGTCAGCGTTGTCTGGCTTCCTCGCTGGCCGTGACTGTGGGCAGCGTCAAGGACGAGTTCCTCGAGTCCATGCGGGCCGCCGGCCAGTCTCGTAAGGTCGGCAACGGCTTGGAGGACGGGGTGCAGATGGGTCCGCTCATCAACAAAGCCAGCCGCGACCGCGTGCGCGGCTTGATCGACATCGGCGTGCAGCAAGGCTCCGAGGTGTTGCTCGACGGTCGTGAAGACTTTGCCAAAGGCAGCTTCCTCAAGCCCACCGTCATGACCATGCCGCTGGAAAGCGAACTGGTGACCACCGAGATCTTCGGACCGGTGCTGGGCGTGCTCCACTTTGACGATATGGACCAGGTGGTCGAGTGGATCAATCAAGGCAAATACGGCAATCAGGCCTGTCTCTTCACCAGCAGCGGCGCCGCCGCTCGCAAGTTCCGCCACGAAGCCGAAGTCGGCAACCTGGGCATCAACATCGGTGTGGCCGCTCCCATGGCCTTCTTCCCCTTCAGCGGCTGGAAAGACAGCTTCTTTGGGGACCTGCACGCGCAAGGGCGCCACGGCATCGAGTTCTACACCCAGACCAAGGTGGTGGTCGAGCGCTGGCCCAAGGAATGGTCTCGTAAGTTCTGATCGGGAGCTTCCTCGCCGAGCTGCTGGTCATCTCGGCGGTCGCTCTCGGTTGTAAATACGTCCGCCTGCCCTACACCATCGCACTGGTGGCCGTCGGCCTGATCATCGGGCTGAGCCGGCCTTTCTTCACGTTGCAGGTGCAGCTTACGCCCGAGCTGCTCTTCACCGTGCTGTTGCCGGCGCTTTTGTTCGAGGCGGCCATCCATCTGCCGACCGCTCCGCTGCGACAGAACCTGCGGTCCATTCTGTTGCTGGCGGTTCCGGGCATGCTGATTTCGGCGGTGATGACGGGTTGGGGTCTGCACTGGGTGCTGGACATGGCCTGGCTGCCGGCCTTTGTCTTCGGTGCCCTGATTTCGGCCACCGATCCCATTTCCGTGCTGGCGCTTTTCAAGCAACTGCGCGCTCCTCAGTCCCTGGCCGTGATTGTGGAGGGCGAAAGCCTGCTCAACGACGGCGCCGCCGTGGTGCTTTTTAACTTGCTGCTGGCCGGGGAGACCAGTCTGGCCAAGGGGGTGGGCTTTTTCTGCTTCGAATCGCTGGGCGGACTGGCGGTGGGGGCGGCCCTGGGCTGGCTGGTCAGCCGCATTACCGAGCGCATCGATGACCATCTGATCGAGGTCACCCTCAGCACCATCCTGGCCTACTCCAGCTATTTGCTGGCTCAGAATGCCCACACCTCCGGCGTCATGGCTGTGATCGCGGCTGGCGTAGTCTACGGCAATCTGGCCATGAATCGAGCCAGCATGTCGGTCAACACCCGTCTGAGTCTGGCCCACACCTGGGAATACCTGGGCTTCCTGTGCAATTCGCTGGTCTTTTTGCTGATCGGCACCCAGGTTGACCTGACCAAGCTCAGTGGCCACGCCGTGCCGATTTTGATTGCTTTCGTGATCGTGTGCGGAGCCCGCGCGCTGGCTCTTTTTGCGCTGGCCCCTTTTACCAGTATCCCCTGGCGCTGGCAGCCGGTGATTTTCTGGGCCGGTCTGCGCGGCTCCATTGCCATGGCCCTGGGGATGGCCCTCACCTTGCCCGAGCGCGAAGAGCTGCTACTGCTGACTTTCGGGGTGGTTTTGCTGTCCGTCTTTGTCCAGGGTCTGACCGTTAAGCCCTTGCTCTATGCTCTCAAGATTTTGCAGCGAGAAACGCCGCTGACCGAGTATGAGGCGCGTCTGGGAGAGTTGATCGCCTGCGAGCGCGCCCTGGAAGTGCTGCAGCAGAGCCAGTCCCGCTATCACATCAGCGAGGAGGTCTTTGAGGAGCAGGCCGAGCCTCTGCGCCAGGCCATTGCCCGGCTGCAAGGGGAACTTCCCGGGTCGCAGACCCCGGAGGTGCTGGAGGAGCAGCGTCGGGACGCCGCCCAGCTGGTCACCTCGGCCCAGCGTCTGGGTCTGCGCGAGGCCCTGCAGCAGGGCTTGATTTCTGAGGAGACTTATCAGGCCCTCACCAGCAAACTCGCATAGCTTGCGAGCTGTCTCGCCGGTGGGCACGCCCGGGGTTGCCGCGCCGGTAGGCACAAGTTGCTGCGCCGGTGGGCACACTCGGGAAGGCCGAGAGCAGGGGATTCTGCGCAGTCGCCGGAACCCGCCCCCATGGAAACCGAACCAATCCCAGGCTTTCGCCAGGTGCCTCGCACCGGCGTCATCTATGTTATGCACGAATCCGCCAAGCACGGCTTTGTCTACGGCCACCCTGAATGGGCCAATCTGGGTCAGGGCAGTCCCGAGAGCGGACCGCTGGCCAATGCTCCGGACCGAATCACGAATTTCGAAATTGCCACCGGCAGTCACGCCTATGGCCCGGTCGAAGGCGACCGCATGCTGCGCCAGAAAGTGGCCGAGCTTTACAACGAGCTTTTCCGCAAAGACAAAGAATCCAAATACACCTGGGAAAATGTCAGCATCGCCGGCGGCGGCCGTCTGGCCCTGACCCGCGTGGTGGCGGCCCTGGACAATATCAACCTGGGTCACTTCATTCCCGACTACACCGCCTACGAAGAATTGCTGTCGGGCTTCAAGACCTTTATTCCCATTCCCATTCTACTGGATTCCGGCGCTGGTTATAAAATTAGCCAGGCAACTCTCAAACATGAGATCATGGGGCACGGCTTCAACGCGGTGCTCATGAGCAATCCCGCCAATCCCACCGGCCAGCTGGCCGAAGGCAACGAACTCAAAGCCTGGGTGCGCACCGCCCGCGATCTGCGCTGCGCCATGATCATCGACGAATTCTATTCGCACTACATTTACACGGGCTCGCCCAACGATTGCAAAATCGTCTCTGCCGCCGCCTACGTTGAGGACGTCAATAAGGATCCGGTCATCATTGTGGACGGACTCACCAAAAACTGGCGCTACCCGGGTTGGCGACTCTCCTGGACGCTGGGACCCAAGTCGGTGATCGAGTCGATTGCCAGCGCCGGTTCCTTCTTGGATGGCGGTGCCAATCACCCCTTCCAGCATCAGGCGATCCAGTTGCTCGACCCCGAAGTCACCCTGCGCGAAACGCGCGCTATCCAGGAGGTTTTCCGCCAGAAGCGCGATTTTGTGCTGGAACGAATCACCAGTATGGGCATCGAGGTCGAGTCCGATCCGGAGGGCGCTTTCTACGTGTGGGCCAATTTGAGCAAGCTTCCGGCTCCGCTCAACGACGGCCTGGAGTTTTTCCGCGCCGGCCTGGATTACAAGGTCATCACCGTGCCGGGCGTCTTCTTTGACGTAAACCCCGGGCGGCGCCGACCCAAGGCTCGCTACCAGCACTACGCTCGCATCAGTTTCGGTCCCGAAATGGCCACCCTGGAACGGGGTATGGATGCTCTGGAAAAGATGATCAAAAGCCGTGGCTAAAGGGCTGCGCTGCTGCCTGCTGATTTTGCTGGTGGCGGTGGCCTGGGCCCAGAACGGCTTTGAAGTTAGCTTTGTCCAGGTTACTTCGAATTCCGTGATCGGCGGGAAGCCGATTCAGCTGCTGGTGACCATGACCGGCCCGGCGCCTCGTGCCGGTGAACTGCCGGTGATCAGCAATCATCCCGATCTGGCTCAGGCATACCCGGTCCCTTTCAACGCGGGTCAGTCGCAGATCCAGGTAGTGGTGCCTACCCGGGCCGTGGAAAAGGCCACTCAGGTCGTGATCTCGGTGGGAGCTTACGGGAACATTCGCGATGTCCAGGTGACTCTGGAACCGGATGCTCCCGCCGTCACCGGACTGCGGATGCCTCCGCGGATGACTTCGGGCGATAGCGGAGCGGTCACGGTGCTGCTGGACCGCACCAGCCCGCGGCCTTCGCGGCTGACCCTGGTCGGCAACGAGAACATCACCGTGGGCGCGCTCACCATTCCGGCCAATGTGCGACAGTTTGAAGCTCCCTTTGCTACCAAGGTCTTGCGCCAGGGCGGCAAAGGCACCCTGACCTATCGAGGGCAGCGCACCATCGTGGCGGAGTCGCAGCTGATGCCGCCGGTGGAAGTCGCGGCTCTGCAGTTCGATCCTGCCCAGGTCGAAGGCGGGCAGAATGTTACCGGCACCGTCACTCTGACGGGTGCGGCCGGGGCTCCGGCCAAAGTGAAGCTCTCGGGTCCGGCCAATCTGCGCATGCCGCCCGAGGTGACTGTGGCCGAGGGCTCCAGTTCGGCCCGCTTCACCCTGATTGCCGCCAGCGCTCGCAGTGCCCAGAACTGCACCGTCGAGGCGGCCACGCCAGTCGCCCGTAAGACCGCGATTCTGGCCGTTACGCCCACCACTTCGCTGGCTGCCGGGGAGGCCGTGCAGTATTACCTGATGGCCAGCACCAAGGACGGCTGGCTCACCGTGACGGACGCCTCGGGTAAGCCGTGGCGGCTCAAGACGAGCGGAGCTCCGAAGCTGGTGCTGGACCCCTTTGGCTATACGGCCACCCTGCAGGGGCGGGATGAAGCTCAGGCGGTGTTTTCGGTCCAGTTGAAGGTGGCTGGATCGAAGGAAGAGTGGAAAGTGACCGGAGTTGAGGTGGTGCCGCTGCCCTAGCGGTGTCCGCCGGGCTGTGGGGGGTGTCCTTGGGTGGGTGGCTGTCCGCCACGGGTGTCGGACAGCCACGGGGTCCGGACGGAGTGGCTGTCCGCCACGGGTGCCGGAGAGTCCGCCACGGGGTCCGGACGGAGGGGTGTCCGCCACGGGTGCCGGAGAGTCCGCCACGGGGTCCGGACGGAGTGGCTGTCCGCCACGGGTGTCGGAGAGTCCGCCACCGGGTCCGGACGGAATGGCTGTCCGCCACGGGTGCCGGAGAGTCCGCCACGGGGTCCGGACGGAGTGGGTGTCCGCCACCGGTGCCGGAGAGTCCGCCACGGGGTCCGGACGGAGTGGCTGTCCGCCACGGGTGCCGGAGAGTCCGCCACGGGGTCCGGACGGAGTGGCTGTCCGCCAC
>JAFKGI010000054.1 GCA_017307785.1 Vulcanimicrobiota bacterium
TAGACAGCCAGGAGGTTGGCTTAGAAGCAGCCACCCTTAAAAGAGTGCGTAATAGCTCACTGGTCGATGTTTTCTGGCGCCGAAAATGTAGCGGGGCTCAAGCTGAATACCGAAGCAACGGGCTTGACTTTAGTCAAGCGGTAGGGGAGCGTTCTGTACGCCTGTGAAGCCGTATCGTGAGAAGCGGTGGAGGTATCAGAAGTGCGAATGCCGGCATGAGTAGCGTAAAGAGATGTGAGAATCATCTCCGCCGAAAGCCTAAGATTTCCTGGGCCAGGGTTTTCCACCCAGGGTTAGGCGGGACCTAAGCCGAGGTCGAGAGACGTAGGTGATGGACAGCCGGTTAAGATTCCGGCCCCACGGCAACTTGTTTGATCGATGGAGTGACGCAGAAAGATAGTGCTAGCGGCGTGTGGTTGTGCCGCGTCAAGCGTGTAGGGTGTTGGGATAGGCAAATCCGTTCCAACTGAGCCTGAGACGTGATGAGGACCGAACTAAGTAGGGAACTGCATGTGTCTACGCTGCCGAGAAAAACTTCTAGGTAGAGTTGTCGTGCCCGTATTGAAACCGACACTGGTGGGCAAGTAGAATATACTAAGGCGGCGGGTGAAGCCTTCTTAAGGAACTCGGCAAATTAACCCCGTAACTTAGGGAAAAGGGGTGCCTTGGATTGTGTAGGGATTTACTCCCGAAGCGTTCCGAGGTCGCAGTGAAAGGGCTCAAGCGACTGTTTAACACAAACACAGGTCTCTGCCAAGCCGCAAGGCGACGTATAGGGGCTGACTCCTGCCCGGTGCTGGAACGTTAAGGGGAGGGCTCAGGGTGCAAACCCGAAGGCTTAAACCGAAGCGCCAGTAAACGGCGGCCGTAACTATAACGGTCCTAAGGTAGCGAAATTCCTTGTCGGGTAAGTTCCGACCCGCACGAATGGAGTAACGACTTGAGCACTGTCTCGAGAAGGGGCCCGGCGAAATTGCATTACCTGTGAAGATGCAGGTTACCCGCAGCAAGACGGAAAGACCCCGTGGAGCTTTACTGTAGCTTGATGTTGATTTTTGGTTCGTTCTGTACAGGATACGTGGGAGGCTATGATGGTGCGACGCAAGTTGTATCGGAGCCGTTGTTGGGATACCACGCTGGACGGGCTGGAAATCTAACCTGGAGTGTAATCCACTTCAGGAACAGCGTCTGGTAGGCAGTTTGACTGGGGCGGTTGCCTCCTAAAGAGTAACGGAGGCGTTCAAAGGTTCCCTCAGCCTGGTCGGGAATCAGGCGCAGAGTGCAAGCGCATAAGGGAGCTTGACTGCGAGACGAACATGTCGAGCAGAGTGGAAACACGGAGCTAGTGATCCGGCGGTGCCGAGTGGAAGGGCCGTCGCTTATCGGATAAAAGCTACCCCGGGGATAACAGGCTTATCACGCCCAAGAGTCCATATCGACGGCGTGGTTTGGCACCTCGATGTCGGCTCATCGCATCCTGGGGCTGAAGTAGGTCCCAAGGGTTGGGCTGTTCGCCCATTAAAGCGGTACGTGAGCTGGGTTCAGAACGTCGTGAGACAGTTCGGTCCCTATCTGCTGTGGGCGTAGGAAGTTTGAGAAGATCTGTCCTTAGTACGAGAGGACCGGGATGGACAGACCTCTGGTGAACCAGTTGTCATGCCAGTGGCAAAGCTGGGTAGCTAAGTCTGGAAGGGATAAACGCTGAAAGCATCTAAGCGTGAAGCCCACTTCAAGATGAGACTTCCCTCCCTTTCGAGGGGTAAGAGTCCTGGAAGACGACCAGGTTGATAGGCCGGGTGTGGAAGCGCAGTAATGCGTGCAGCGAACCGGTACTAATAACTCGAGCGACTTCATAAACACCAATCTTACACGGAGAACTCGTTCTCCACTAATGTAATTCGTAGAGCTATGGAGTTCGCAAGCGAACTCCGATGATCGGCTGTCACGACGAGAACTGCATTCGCTTCTAATAGATTCTTCGGAAACTGGAGACCAAGGTCTCCGTCAAAGTTTTCTGGGTGGCCATAGCGAAGGGGTCACACCCGTTCCCATCTCGAACACGGAAGTTAAGCCCTTCAGCGTCGATGGTACTGCTCTGGTGACGGAGTGGGAGAGTAGAACACTGCCCAGATTTTTTTTCAGGGTGTCGCACTTGAGGCGATACCAAAAAGCCCCAGGCTAACCGCTTGGGGCTTTTTTTATTTTCCCGAAGTCGAGCGCTCGCGGAGTTCTGCCGTCAGCTTTTCCAACTCACGTGCCTGTCGTTGCGCGGCGGCCCCTTTGCCGGCCATTCCCGCCAGTGCCATCGAGTCCGAGGTTTCCAGGGCGGATTTGAGGGACTTCAGGATCTCTACGCTCGTCTTCATTTCTGCCAACAGGAGACGATAGTGGGCCTTGCAGCTCTCGGGCGGCTTGATTTTGGCCAGCGCTGCCTGACTCGAGCGCGCCTGGCTTAACAAAGAATCCACGCCCGAGGTGTCGCCCATGACCGCCTGATTCAACAGGTCATTGGCAAAATCGGACGGATTCCCCAGGTCCTGGGTTCCCGCGCTGACTTCTTCCACAGCGGCCAGGTAGGCTCTCACCTGCTCCGCCTCCTTGGAGGGAAAGGGCGGTAACTTAGGCACTTCCGGTGTCGCCGCGGGTCTCGATACGGCCAGCTCCTGGGCAGAGGGAGCTACCGCCAGAGGAGCTGGCGGGGCCACCGCGGGTGCCAAAGGAGTGGCGGTCACCACGGCGGGAGGAACGGAGGCCCGCCCCAGCAGAAACGAAGTGCCCATCAAGGACAGCACCAGTCCTCCCACCAGCAACCCCAACGCCCGCTTCGGAATCTGTACGCTATCGCTCATCTTAGAGTGATTCCAGGGCTGCTGCGGAATAACCCTCCCTTATGGGTGACATCCAGAGTCCGCGCCTCCTCCTGTTCAAAGCCTTGCTCTTCCTCACGGCCGGATTCATGGCTGGAGCGGCGCTACTACTCGAGCACTTCAGCTGGACGAACCTCTTCCTTTTGCTCACCGTCATCTTCAGCTTCAGCCGCTTTTACTATTTCTGCTTTTACGTGATCGAGCACTACATCGACCCCACCTACAAGTTTGCCGGACTCACCTCGGTAATCACCTACTATCGGAGCAAACGATGACCGCACCCAAACGCTGGCTGATCCTCTCGATTCTGCTCCTGCTCGCGGGCGGCGCCGGTCTGCTCTACGCATCCGTCATCCAGACCCTCACCAACGAACCGCTCGAACCCAACCTGGTGGTCGACATCAACCGCAAAGAAGTCCGCACCCAGACTCAGGTGGCCCACCTCGTCGGCAGCCCCTTCTACTATCCCCGGGATCGCTACACCGCAGTGCTGCAAACCCCCGGCAGCTTCCAGGCCAGCGGCTTCAAGGTCCAATCCAACGGCAACCTGGTGGAAATCGAGCGTTCCGACCTGGTGCAATTCAGTGCCCACAGCATCGTGGCTCTCATCTGGCTGACCGCTCTGAGCATCGCCGGGGTCGCTCTCAGAACCCTGCTCTCCGACAAACGCCCTGACCCGAACCTCTTCACCTGGGCCACCGTCGCCCTGCTGGCCTTGCCCGCCCTGCGCCAGACCATGGTCGGCGCTCCGGCCATCGGCATCTACATCGACTTCTACGGATTTCTCTGCTGCGAAATGATCGTCGTCTTCTCGCTACTGGCCATGACCGTCAAGTGGTTGGCTCGCAAAGACTGAAGCACGTCCGACACCGACGCCACCCGCCGACTCACCGACTTCTCCAACATCGAAGCGCACAGGGCGTCCAACCAGTCTGCCCCGGAACACAACGGCGGTGCCGGCATGCTCAGATGGGCCGCCACCACATCGCCCCCGCCAAACGGCAGGGTCCCGCGCACCATCACGTAGAGAATCACGCCCAGGGCATACACGTCGGAACCGAAGCACGGGTTGCCCAGTAACTGCTCGGGAGCCATGTAGGCGGGCGTCCCGATGGCCTGTCCCGTCCCGGTCAGAGTGGCCCAATCCCCGGAAGGACGCGCTACACCAAAGTCCAGCACCTTCAGCCCGCCGGCGGTCAGCATGATGTTGTCCGGCTTCAAATCCCGATGCATGACGCCCTCGGAATGCGCATAGGCCACGCCCTCGCACATCCACTCCAGAAACTGCATCGCCTGAAAAACAGGCAAAGGCCCGCGCTCGAGCACCGCCGCCAGGGTTTCCCCCGACACGTGGTCCATCACCAGATAAGGTGCCTCGTGGAAAATCCCAAAGGCCACGATGCGCACCAGGCGCGGGTGCTTCAGGCGGCGTCCGATGTCCAGCTCCCGGTAAATACGCTGCAGCGAACCCGCTTCCACCAAATAGGGTCTCAGGATCTTCAAAGCAAAAACGTCGCCGAAATCCTTGTGTCGGGCCAGAAACACCTGGGCATAGGAGCCCTCGCCCAATTTGCCCTCGATGAGGTAGGAGTCCACCTCGCGCCCGACCAGATCTTGCTCATAGCGGTCCTGCAGATACTCGTTCTCTCGCTGCAGCGCCACTGTCGTGCGTCGGGCCCGCAAAAGCGGCAACACCGTCATGAACAGTAGACCCGCCATGCCCACATAGATCGGCACCGGATGAAACCGCAGGTTGTGCTTGAAGGTGCTGATCGTTCCTACCGGCCGTAGTTCCAACCCGATCACCCAGCCCGAGCCGTCCCAATACTCCTTGCCTTGAGCCAGCGGGTAGGTGCGCTCAAAGTCCTCATAGCCCGGCTTGCGGACCGCCAGCGTGATCCCGCGCTCGCCGTCCACATCGCGCGCGATGAATTCGGTCCCGGAAGGCAAAACGGCGCGCGGATCCGGTCCTCCTGGCATGGCCGCCCCGGAGCTGTGGCGCACGTAGAAGCCCGCCTCGGGAGGCACGATCTCGACCCGAACCACCGGCTCCGACCAGGCGACAGCGCACAGCACCAACCACAGTCCAACAATCCTCAAGGCAGTTCCGCCCAGTAGTCCAGCTTCATGGGCGCGCCGCCCGCCCCCCGCGCCAACCAGAAGCTGGCGAAGGCCGAATGCTCGGGAATGTTCACGATCTGATTCAGGCCCGCAAACTCCAGGTCGGCCCGCGAAATCACCGCCCCGAGAACAGTTACGGCCGGGCCCAGCTTGATACGCCCGTGACTGTAGAGCACTCCCTGAAAGACGCTGACCAGAGGCAGATCGTGATTGGTTACTTCCAGATCGTTCTGAGAGAAAATAGCGATCTGGGAATCGTCGTTGACCATCACGCTCGAGGACAACGTCGTCTTGCCCGTCACAAACAGCGTGCCCTTACCGGTCATCAGTCCATTGACCTCAAGATTCCCGCCGTTGCCCACGTAGATCATGGCCGAGTCCAGCACCACCGGACCGACGAAACGCACGTCCCCTTCCACGTAGATGGACCCGCGCAGCGGCAGCACTCCGGTGTAGGTGCCGCTCGTCAACACGCGCACCCCCGGCGTCGAGGAGTTGTCGAAAGTGGAAATATCCAGGTCCGGCACGTCCAGCGGTTCCGTGTGCTGCTCTACTTCGCCCGTCACCACCACCGTCGGCGCCACCGAAGCCGCACCGGCACTGCGCACTCCTCCGGTGACCACGCCCACGCCGTCCAGGGCTACGCCCGCACCCCCGTAAATACTGCCCGGTAACCGGGCCCCGTCGCTCTGAAAAAGCGCCGCCGAACTGGCCCCGGCCACCGTCATCGTGTGCCCGGTCACGGCCCCCATCGACTGCACCGGAAACGGCAGCGCTTCCAGATGAACCACGGCTTCCACGGTGCGGTGCCCTCCGCCCAGGCTGAATCCCTCGGCCACCACGTGAGCACAATGGGCCGGAACCACCCGTCCCCGCCATCCCGTGGCCGGCAAAAATCCGGCCAGATTGTTGACCGACTCGCCTGCTCCAAAGCTGACCCGATAGCGGCCGCCGCCGGATAAATCCTCGGCCACCACCACCGGCGAAACGCCCACTCGTGGATCGCTCGACAACTTGCCCACGGCCGCCGCCAGCCCGGCCTGGGCGGCTTCCAGGGCCCGCATACTCTGAGATTGCCGCTGAGCCGCCTGATAGTGAAACAGCCCCAGGTTGATGACCGCCAGCGAAAAGAAGAAAATCAGGCAGGTCACCAACATCACGTGGAGCATGGAAAAGCCCCTACGTGCCATTGCGATAATACACGTGCGCCTCGCGGAGGCTGCGCGCCTTTCCGGTAAAAGTCTCCAGCTTCAACTGGTCGCCGGCCAATCCGAAGGCCGAAACCGAGCGGCAAACCGGCTTGCCGCTGCGACAGAAGGAAGCCAGTTCGCTGTCGGAGAGAGCGAACGGGGCTGCCGTCGGCAGTCCCGCCACCGTCGAAGAACGCCGGTAGAGCACTCCATCCTCCAGCCAGTAAGCCACCATTTCGCGATAGATGGGCTTGCCGTTGACCGGATTGTAGCCGCCCTCCTGACCGACGGCCAAAAAAGACAGGGCAGAGCCGCTGGAGTGAACGGAAGACTGGCAAGACCCGCGCAGCTCCGCGAACACTCGCTGATGGACCAGCACGCCACGCGTGCGCACCTCGCTGGCCTGCTCGGTCAGCACCCAGATGCGCAGGCAGGGGACCAGTGCCTGCAGCAAAAGCAGCGTCACCACCGAGAGCAGGGCCCCCACCAGCACCACTTCCATCAGCTTCACTTGGGAGCCCACCCATACAGGTAAGAGGTCAGCTGAAAGCGGTCATTCGAGCGCCAGCGGATGTCCAGGTCGACCCGTTTCAGTCGCCCCTCGCCGCTCACCACCCGGGACACCTGCAGTTGCAGCCGCCCGCGCGTCACCTTGTGAGATTCCGAAGCCACGTCCTTGATGGGCATGGCGCGCAGCAACTCCAGCTCATCGCGAGCCACTTCCTGTGCTTCCAGAAAGTCCGCCGCCTTGTGGTCCATCCCGTAGGCAAAAGGGAAAACCCCGATCAAAACCAGCATAATCGGAATGAGCACGGTAAGACTCACCAGCAACTCAGCCGTCAAGAACGCAAGTCGGGACCTCCGCATAAGACAGTTATACCATCACGGTCCCAAAAACTCTGGTACATGAATACTTAGGAGGATCCATCCGACGGTGCCCCCAACATCGCACCATGAAGATCTACCATGAAGTGCGGCCTGGCTCGGGAACGCCTCTGGTGCTCATCGCCGGCCTGGCCACCGACGCCCTCTCCTGGATTTTTCCGTGCCAGAGGCGCCTGATTGTGTGCGACAACCGCGGGGTGGGCCGCAGCCCCAAGCCCCCGGGACCCTACACCATTGAGCAAATGGCCCACGACATTCTGGAGATCCTGCCCGACGAGAAAGTCCACCTGCTGGGCCATTCCATGGGAGGTGCCATCGCCCAATATCTGGCCGTCCATTACCCGGACAGGATAGACAAGCTGATCCTGGCCTGCACTCAGCAAAGCTTCCAGGGCCGCACTCTGGCCGTGGTGGAAGGCTGGGCACAACTCCTCAAGCTCAAGCCGGATGCCGACCTGCTCGGCCGCAGCCTCTTTCCCTGGCTCTACACCCAGGACTTTCTCGACCAGCCCGGCGTGTTGGAGGCCTGCATCGCGGCCCTGAGAGCGCATCCGTATCCGCTCGAAGCCGAGCCCATCGCGGCTCAGGTCGAAGCCCTCAAAGCCTTCACGCCGCCGGGGCCGATTCAGGTGCCCACTCTGGTGCTGGCGGCCGAGCAAGATTTGCTCTCCACCCCCGAGAGCTGCCGTCAGCTCCATCAGTCCATCGCGGGCTCTCACTATCAGATCTTAAAAAATACCGGACACTCATGCATGTTGCAAACACCCGAAGTCTTCAGTCAGGCGGTACACCAATACCTCCACCCCTAGCCGAACCTTGGGCTATCCTTAAGGAAATCGGAGGTGTTGAATGGGGCTTGTCTTTGAGGCCATCGCGACCGAAGGTCTGGCGCATGTAGCGTATCTTATCGGAGATTCATCCTCGGGGACGGCTGCTCTCATCGATCCCGCAGTGGACGTCGACCGCTATCTAGCGCTCGCCCAATCTCGCCGGGTGGCTATCACCCACATTTTTGAAACCCACGTACCGTCCGACATGGTCAGCGGTTCGCGCGAACTTCAGTCGCATCTGCCCAATGCCAAGATCTGTCTGAGCTGGGAGGGGGTTTCCGACTACAAGTTCCCTCATTTGCCGGTCCACGACGGCGACCGCTTCACTTTTGGCGAACTGGTCATCACCGCCCGTCACACTCCTGGTCCGACTCCGGAACACATGGCTTACTTGCTCTCCGAGAAGCGCAATCCCCACTCACCCTGGGGAATCTGCTCGGGAGATTCGTTGCTGCTCCAGTCGGCCGGACGTGTCGATTTGTTGGGCAGCGAGCAGGCCCCCCTGCTGGCGGCCAAGCTTTATCAGACCATTCAGGATTTCTATCTACCGCTTCCCGACGGTATTCTCATCTATCCCGGCCACAGCCAGGGGTCTCCCTGCGGGCTGGAGATTGGCCATCGCCCGGTCACCACGCTGGGCTACGAGCGACTACACAATCCCTACCTGCAGCCGCAGGAGAAGGACGACTTCTGCAATTTCGCCCAGGCGGCGGCCCCTCCGCTGCCGCCCTACTTCGAGAAAATGCACCGGGTCAACGCGGAGGGGCCGGCCGTTCTCGGCCACGCTCCCGAGCTACATCCTCTCAGCGCCTCCGCCTTTCACCACGCGGTGGAAGAAGAAGGCACGATCCTGATCGATACTCGTGACATGTTCGCCTTCGGCGCCGGTCACATCGCCGGCGCGCTCAATCTCAACGCCGCGCCGGTGATGAGCTTGTGGGGAGGTTGGTTCATCGATCCTGACAAGCGCATCTTGCTGATTGTGGACGAGCACGAGAAAGACAACGTGGTGCGCTATCTATGGCGCACCGGCTTCACCAATTTCGCCGGTTATCTGGAAGGCGGCATGTCGGCCTGGAGCAGCGCCGGCTATCCGCTCCAGCAAATCCCGCAGCGCTCGGTGCAGCAACTGCGCGAGGCCGGCAACAACCTGCAGCTGGTCGACGTGCGTTCGACCGCCGAGTATGACCAGGGCTACATCCCGGGGGCGATCCACATCCCGCTGGCTCGCCTGCTCGAACAAATCTCCAAGCTCAATCCCGAGCGCGCCACCGCCGTCTACTGCGGCGGCGGCTACCGGGCCAGCCTGGCTACCAGCCTGCTGCGTCAGCACGGCTTCAAGAACATCAACAACATCCCCGGCAGCTGGAAAGCCTGGCGCGAAGCCGGTTTCCCCGTGGCCGGGGTGGCTCACGACACGGTTTGCATTCCGTCGGTGCGCATTCCCAAGATCGTGCTACGTCCCCCCGCGGCCACCCCTCTAGCCGCTAAAATTGCCCTCTAACACACTCTTGCTCAACATCTTCTCCACCAGTGGAGAAGGCAACTGACTTCGCTCCAGGGCAGCCCGAGCCATATTCACCAGCTCGGGCTGTCCGCGTTTGCGCGACAGGGCCACCAGCGCCAGACCTTCCTCCAGCGGATAGTCGTTCTTGCGCGCCACCTGCAGAGCGTCTTCGAGCTTGCCGCTGAGGCGAAGGGCGGCGCAGCCGAAGAGCGGGAAAGCCCCCCGCGAAACTCCCAGCAAGCGCGCCGGCGTCACCTGGCCCGACAGCATACGCAAGAATTCCAGCTCCAGCGCCAGCAGCGTGTCCAGTCCTCCCACCCGCAGACCGGCCACCGCCGGCTTCTTTCTGGCGAACAGATCCGCATACCCGCGCACCAGACTCTCGTCGCGCTTGGTGCGCGGAATGTCGGCACGATTCGTAAGTTGGGCCAGGTGTTCCTGAGCTCGTTCCGGCTCGTGGCAATAGCTATAGAGAATCGACTGCTGCGTATGGTATTTCAACAGCTCAATCGGATCCTGAGCGTGACGCACCAGCTGCAGCAGCTCGGCGCACCAGTTCTGGGCCTGCCCAAAGCGCCCCGCCAGGCGATTCAGCTGCGTCAACCGCGCCGTGCTCTCCAACAAAGGCAGAACCGCCCCGAACTGCTCGCTGCGGCCGCGCGCCTGCTTGAGCAGCTCCAGTCCTTCCTTGGCCCCGCACACCGAGGCGTAAAACCCGATATCACTCAGTAGCTCCGCCTGGAAGGCCGAAGGTGCCAGGGCCGACGCGCGCTCCCCGGCCTGCAGCAAATACCGCCGCGCCTTGACGAAACTACCCAGCGGTCCCACCAGAAAGGACAGTCCGTGCAGCAAGGCTTCGTGGGCCGCGATTTCCCGAGTTCCGGCCGGCCGCTCCCACATCCGCAGGAAGTAGTAGTCCACCTGCCAGCCCTTGGGACGCATCCAGTAAAGGGCCCGGCGCAACCAGCGCGGCAGTTTGCCGCCCCCGGGAAAACCGCCCGACATTCCGGCCCGCAGACGCATCCAGTCCCACCAGAATCCCACGCGAATGGAAAACACCTCGGAGGGTAGCTTCACCCCCTCCGAGAGCAATTGGAAAGCCCGCTGAAAGTGCCCCTGATACCACTGGCATTCGCCCATCTTGAGCAGCAGTTCCAGCGAAGGGTTGACCTGATTCAGTTGCTTGAACAGCTCATAGGCCGGCTCCGGCCGATGCCAGCCCAGCAGGGCCTCGGCCTTGAATCGATCCAGGTCGGCTACGGCCCCTCCCGGTAGATTTTCCGCTTTCTGGTAAAGCTCCAGGGCCCGCCCATAATTGTACAGCGCGCTCTGGGCCCGGGCCGCCGCCAGGATCGGGCCGCGCGCTTTTTGGGTCTGTCCGGCCGCCAGCCAGTGATAGCCGATGCGCTCGTGAAACGAGGTATTCTGCAGAGCTTGAGCCATTTTCTGATGCAGTTCGCGGCGCGCCTCCAGACTGATCGCTTCCAGCACCACCTTGGCCACCTGGGGCAAGAGAAAGTAGCCCTTGCCCTCGCGCACCACCAGTTGATGCCGAACCAGCCCTTCCAACCGGTCGATGAGCTCCTCTTGAGAAGCTGCAGCGGCCCCGAAGAGGTGGCTGCTCAGGTCGCTAAAGTCGGCACGTCCCTGCCACACCGCCAGCCACGAAAGCAGCGGAACCAGCTTGGGATCCATCGTGTGCAGTCGGCGCTCCAGAGCCTTGGCCAGGGTAGTCGGCAGCACGCAGCCCTCGCGCAAATGGCCTCCCACGAAGTCTCCCGCGACAAAGGCCCCTTTGATAATCTCGGTCAGCAGAAGCGGGTTGCCGCCACTGGCCGCCAACAGTTCCCCTCCGCCAAAGCGCTCGCCCAGCATGGATTCGCAGACGGCCACAACCTGCGTCCCATCCAGAGGCTGTAGTTCCACCATGGGAAACTTGTCGTAAGGGGTCGAGCAACTGGCCACCACCACCAGACCGGGCAACTCGGCCCGCAACAGGTAGGCCAGCAACTCGCGGGAGCCCTGGTCCAGCTCTTCCATATCGTCCAGCAAAATCATCAGCCCCGGATTGCGCCGGCTCAGGGCCTGATAGACGCAGCGGAACAGGCGCAGCTTGCCGGCTTCCTCCAGATGCACGGCTTCGCCGAGCTCGGGCAGCAGATTGGCCAGGGTGGACCGATGCGGCTCCATTTCGGCCGGCAGTCCACCCTCGAAGGCGCCCCTGAGGATATCGGCCCAGGGTCCAAACGGTTGGCCGTTGGTGGCAGCACAGCGCGCCTGGGCCACCTCCCAATAAGCCAGCACCCCCAGGCGACCTACTTCCTCCAGCCAGCGGCTCTTGCCCGACCCGGGCGCTCCCCGCGCCACCAGCACGCCGCGACGCCGCGCCAGCAGCTGCTCGGCCGCCGCCAGGGCCGCCGTCTGGCCTTGAAAAGCCGACTTGAACAGTTCCCGGGTGCCCTGCGAACGGGTCAACTGCACCTGCGGGAAAATGGCCGTCCAATCCGCCAGGGCCTGCTTGCAGCCGGCGGGTCGCTCCGAGGCTTCACTGGCCAGCAGGCCCATCACCAGGCGCGTCAGCGCCGCCGGAATTCCTCCGTAAGTGACCAGGGGTTCCGGGGGTTGACTGATCAAATGGAAGATGATAGTGCGCATGTCCGGGCCGGGGTGGGGGAGGCAGCCCGACATCAACTCATAGAGAATGACCCCGACCGCGAAAAGATCCGTGCGGGCGTCCACTTCGCCCACGCCCAGCTGTTCCGGAGCCATATAGGCCGGCGTGCCCACAATCATGCCGGTCTTGGTAAAGCGCGATTCCCCGCCCACGTCGCGCGCCAACCCGAAATCCAGAAAACGCACCCGCCCCTGACGATCGACGTGGATGTTCTCGGGCTTCAGGTCTCGATGCACGACCTGCTTGTTGTGAATGTATTCCAGGCCGGCCAGCATCTGGCCGCCCACCAGCCCCAGCACTCCAAGCCATTCGTCCCATTCCATCCGCATGGAAAGGTCTTGCATGTAGGCCCTCAGATCCTGGCCCGAGAGCAGTTCCATGGTGTAGTAGGGACGCTTGCCCCAGTAGCCCATTTCGAAGACCTTGATGAGATTCGGATGTTCGAAGCGGGTGGCCAACCGGAATTCGCGCTCGAAGCGCAGCCGGTCCACTTCGTCGCCCAGGTCCTCGCTCATCACTTTGCAGGCCACCGATTGGCCGCTGGCCGGGTCGCGTACCTGATAGACCGAGGCCATGCCGCCAACTCCCAGCAACTTCTCGACCGGGTAGTCACCAATCTTCTCGGGGTTTGGCGCGCTCACGGACGCCTGTTCTTGAGAACTAAAGCGATCCCCCCTCTCAAGTACAAAGATACGCGCGCTCTTGTGACCATTCGTCCTGGGGCAAAGCCGCATCAGATCTTAGGATGAGAACACAAGAAACACACCGGAGGTAACTATGAAGAAGTTTTTCGTTCTCACTGCGGCCGTGGCCGCCCTGGCTCTGCCGGCACTGGCCGAAGTTCAGGTTAAGGACATCCTGATCAACCAGGTCTCCCCCAAGGCGGAGTCGACCAACATCCGCGTCAACCTGCACAACAACGGCGCCGCTCCCGCGCGCGTCTCGAGCGTGGACCTGCAGGTGCGCGCCAACGACGGCGACAGCTGGCAGACCATCAAGACCTTTAACAACAAGAACTATCTGAAGATTATGCCGCACAAGAACCTGGCCCTGGACTATCTCCCGGCTCGCGGCGAGTCGGTCAACCCGACCATCCTGCAGCCGGAATTCCAGGTCCGTGCAATGGTGAACGGCCCCGGCATGGTGATGACCAGCGCCGAGCGTCCTTACTCCGCTCACTACGGCACCCCGCAGATGCCCCGCTAGTTAGCAGCCCTGGAACAACCGCCCGCTCAGGGCGGTTGTTCTCCGTGTCGACCTTAAAGTGAAGGAGAATTCGCAATGGACTCCACGCAACCGAAAGGTGACTGGCTCGCACGCTCCTACGTTTGCGGCTACTTCGCCTCAACCGCCATGCTCATCGTCCTGATGGTCGCCTTTATGGGCATGCTCATCCTGTCGGGCACCGACGCCTCCTGGGCGCAAAGCCTGACCAACAATACTCTGACGGTGGCGGCGAAAAACTCGCCCTTCACCTCGATCACCCTGCACTTCATGGCGGGTGTGCTGCTGGCCCTGGGCTATGGCGCATTCTTCCACGATAAAGTGAAGGGACCGTCCTGGCAAAAAGGCATCGTCTACGCCATGGGTCCCTTCCTGATTTCCGTGCTGGTCTTCTTTCCGATGGTCGGAGCGGGCTTCCTCGGCTTCAAGCTGGGAGCCGGTCCTCTGCCGCTCATGGGTAACATGATCTTGCACGCCGCCTACGGTTTGACCCTGGGCGTCACCTACGGCTTCCTTTCCGAGGTGGACACCAACGTTGTCCAGAGCAGCGCCAAGAAGGCTGCGATCGCTCTCACCGGCGGTGGTATCCTGGGCTTCGGCGTCGCCTACGCTCTGACGAGCGGGACCATGGGTATCAACGCGGCCTGGTTCCAAATGAGCGGCGCCCTGGTGGGTAGCGCTCTAGGCTGTCTGATCGGCGTGGTCAGCGGTCAGGAAAAACTGTCCGATCGAGCTCTCGTCGCCGGGTAAATCACCGGCTCGGGCCGAACCCCTCAGGGTGAAGCTTTATTTTCTCGACGGTCAAAAGTACAACTGCGCCCCCGGGCGCAGTTGTTCTTTTTGTACCGACCTGGGCCAGCTGCCCTTTCCCATCACTCGCACGGCCGAAGGCCTCCAGGTGGGCGCCGACTTTCGTTGCCAATCCCTCCGCGAGAACGAGGGGCAGCCGATGGCCGAATGGTCGCTGCAGTTGCTGGAACAACTTGGGCAGACGGAGATCCCCGAGGTCCAGGACCCCCCTCCCGCTGCCGAAGCGGAACTGATCGCCCGGTTCGGTTACGAGCCTCTGCTGGGGATCGCCCAATTCTCCGCCCTCAAATTGCTGCTCAACTTGCCCTCCGAGGCCGACGCGGCCTTCACCTCGGGGGAGCCACTGCCGATCCCTTCGACCCCCTGGCAGGGCAGCTGGGGGGATTTACAGGCTGCCCAGAATCACGAATATGATTCGCAGATTGAGCGCTGGCGAAGCATGTATTTACATCGCCGGCTGCTCCAGCTCGGCCGTCCGCTGCGCCACAATCTCTGGAGCCTGATTCTCATTCCGCGCCTGCTGCGCCTCACCAGCGTGCTCTGGCCTCACGAAGGACAGTTCTTCACTTCCTTGCAGCAGGCGGAAGCTCTGGTCGGCCCGCAGGGTCGCGCTCTCGATGCCCTGGCAGCCCAGTTCGACCGGTTCTTAGGACACAACGAAGCCTGAAATCCCCTTGTTCGGGTACCTAAATACCTCCAAACCGGCCCGGCGACCGGCTACCCTGAAGGGGAGCAAATTCCCCCAAGGAGGTTCGAATGACTGAATTACAACACCGCAAGGAAACCGCAGAAAAAGTTTTCATCGAGATGCTGACCGGTGTCTCGCCCGACACTCGCCAGGCTCTGTTGGCCCTGCATGAGCTCATGAAGCTGGAACTGGCCGTGCTCATGTCCGAGCGCGAGATGAGCCATGCGTAGGGGAATCGCCACCCTGGCCCTGCTGAGTCTGGGCTCCGTCATTCCGGCCCTGGCTGCCGACCCGCAAGCCGTGGCCGTGATTCATCCGACCAAGAACAGCAAGGTGGAAGGCACCGTCAAATTCGACTGGGTGAGCGCCAGCGAGGTTAAGATCGTGGTCGATGTCACCGGCCTCAAGCCCAACTCCCAGCACGGCTTTCACATTCACGAATTTGGCGACGTCACCGCCAACGACGGGATGAGTGCCGGCGGCCACTTCAACCCCAAGAAGAAGAAACACGCCGGCCCGAAGGATCACGACCATCACTCGGGAGATATGGGCAACCTGAAGGCCGACGCCAGTGGCAAGGCCCACCTGGAACTGACCATGAAGGACGTGGCCCTCTTCGGCCAGGATGGAATCCTCGGCCGGGCGGTGGTGATCCACGCCGACCAGGACGATTTCAAGACCCAACCCACCGGCAACTCCGGAGATCGCATCGGAATTGGGGTCATCGGACTCGGCAAGTAAGCCGCAGCCCCTTCAGAACTTTTTCATAGGCCCCGGCTATGCTGGGGCCTATGAAGATCCAGTCGAATTTTTCGCATCCGGTTGCCACGCGCAAACTGCCCCGGCCCGAGCCGCCGGTGGAGCAAAACCTGGATCTCTATGGCCCTTCCTCAGAGCAGATCGAGAACCGCTACCGCAACTATACCCTGGGCGGAGCCGCCCTTTTTGCGGTAGGAGCCGGACTGGCGGCGGGAATGAACGGCCTGCACACGGGACTGATTGGAGCCGCCAGCGGAGCCTTCGTGGGAGCTTTTGCCGGTAACATCTACTGCCATTTCACGCGAACCGACTACTGATAAGTTTACAATTTAGAAAAATATAAAGCGGACTGTTTTAGTTTCGCTTGGCCGTCTCTTTCTAATCTGAGGCTATGAACGTGCTTTCGATGTCTCAACCCACCGCTTTCTCTTATCCGACTTCCTACGCCCAGCCGGTGACGCAGCAGACCATCACGCCCGACTATCCGGCCGCCGCTTCGCCCAGCCAGCTCTTGCAGGGGTCACCGCTTGCCAATCCCTGGAACGCCAGTTCCTTCACCGGCGTGCAGTCGGATGTGGCCCGTTCGGTGACCGGGGAAGAACAAGGGTCCGGAGTCATCGACTACACCGGCACGGCCGCCGGTAGCGCGGCCGATGCCGCCGGTCAGGGAGCCAAGGCAGCCCACGCCAGCGCCGCGGCCCGTGCCGCCGCTCAAGCCGCCGACACCGGGGCCGATGTGGCTCCGGTTCTGAGCAACGCCGGTAAGGCCGCCAAAGTAGCGGGCCCCATCGGAACCGTCGTCTCCAGTGGCATTCAGGTTTTTACCACCGGTAAGGAAATTCGCCAGATTCAGAAAGACGATTCGCTGACCGAATCCCAGAAGGAACAGAAGACCGGCCAGGCCGCCACGGAAGGCGCCGGCAGCGTAGCCGGCGGCATCGGCGGAGCTGCCGCGGGAGCCGCTATCGGCGCGGCCGGAGGTCCTCCCGGCATGATCATCGGCGCCGTCATCGGTGGACTGGGGGGCGGCAAGATCGGCGAAGTGCTGGGCAAAGCCGTGGGCAAATCCCCGGTGGGCAAACTGGTGGGCAAGCTCTTTGCCTGAGCAAGAATTCCGCGAACTGGCCCGGCAACTGCCGGACCAGCAGTGGAAAACCTCACAATATCTTGAGTTGATTCGTCATCTGGACGAAAGCGACGAAGAAGAGTTGCTCGACTATCTGGAACAACGCCGCCTGCAGTTGCTACAATCTCTCGACAGCTACCGTAAGAATCCCATCATGCCCCAGGAGGTGACGGCCGAGACGGTGGCCGGCCATCGCCTCCTGGAAGAGGGCATAGAGGGCTGGCTGGATGGGGTGGAGCTGCTGCTGGAGGCTGTCTCTCATGACGGTGACTGCGAGCCGGCTCTGGATCGAATCGAGGATTCCAATCGCTTGCTGATTGCGGTGCAGCGCCTCCACCAGCGCGTGGCCGCCCAGACCGCTTCTCCCCGCCGCGCGAACTCCTGAAGCTTCCATCGGGTTCTACGCTTCAGGAGGTGAAAGATGATCGAATCGATTTTAGTCCCCCTGGACGGCTCTCCACTGGCCGAACTGGCCCTGCCCTGGGCCTTCGACCTGGCCGAGAAATATGGCGCCCGTATCATCCTGCTGCGTGTCGGCATTCTGCCGGACGTCTGGAGCCTGCAGGACGCTCCCCAAATGGACACCCGCATGGACGAGCTGGAAACGCAGTGCATGAAGTATCTCCTGGAAGTGGAAACCCGTCTGCAAGACCGCAAAGTGCCCGTCACGGCGGAATATGGCGTAGGCAATGCTACCCAGCGCATCGTGGAGCGCAGTCAGCAACCCGACTGCTCCATGATCGTCATGAACTCTCACGGGCGCGACGGATTGACTCGCTGGATGATCGGTAGCGTGGCCGAAAAGGTGGCTCGTCACGCCGGTTGCCCGGTTCTGCTAATCCGAAAACCGGAAGCGGACCAGAAATAGCGAGACCATTTGCAGCAGCACAATCAGGCCCACGCAGGCGGCCCAGCCGCCCCAGGGCCAGAGCAGGCCCGGCAGAGCCGCGCCGGCGCTGCCGCCCAGGTAATAGAAGCACAGGTATAGACCCAACACGGTGGTGCGTTCCGGACCGCCGCGCTGGCCCACGTAACCGCTGGTGCCGGCCTGGCCCACGAAAGCCGCGCAGCAGCTCAAAGTCAGCCCCAGGATGACGGTAGAGAGCGTGCCGCTCAAGGTCAGCAGCGCGCCCAGAATAGCGAAACTACTCGCGCCCAGCAAGGCTTTACGAAAGCCCCAGCGGGCCATCAACCGACCCGCCAGCGGCGTCACCACAATGCCCACCAGGTAGACGCAGAAGATGCACCCCAGCGTATCGGCGCTCAAGGCAAAAGGCGGCTCGGACAAACGGAAGGTGATATACGTGAACATGGCCACCAGCGAGAAAAGCACGTTGAAACCGCTCACGAAAGCCGCCTGAAAGGGACCCTGGCGCAGGAAGTAGCTCAAGCTATGTCCGCCTTGTAAAAGCGGCGCGGCCTCCCGGCGCGGCAGGTTCATCAGCAGCACCGCTCCGGAGACGGCGTTGAGCAGGGCGGTGGCCCCCAGGGCCGCCCGCCAGCCGAAGTGAGCGCCCGCCCAACCGGCCACGAAGCGACCGAGAAAGCCGCCGATGACGGTCCAGGTCACGTAGTTGCACATGGTGCGACTCAAGGCCGCCCCCTGCCAGTTCTCGGCCACGAAAGCCATCAGCGAAGCCACCAGGGCCGGTAGGAACAGTCCCTCGGCGAAGCGCCACACGATCAACTCGGGCAAACTCTTGGCGCTGGCCGCCAGCAGCGTGGTCAACACCAGTCCCAGCAACGACCCGGCCACCAGCGTGCGGCGTTCCCAGGCGGCTGCCAGACGTCCCGCAAAGGGGGAGGCCAGCGCCACCGCCAGCGTGGTGGCGGTCACCGTCAAGCTGACGTGATGGCGGGGAGCGGAGAAGACCTGACAAAGGCCGGGGAGGAGCGCCTGCAAGGCGTAGATATTGACGAAAGCCGCGAAGCCGCCGGCGGCGACCGCGATTTGGGGGCGATTCATAACGTGGTCAGCATACGCCTGTTGAAATGATATTTCCAATATATTATTCGTCTTGCTATAATACTTTGGACGTATGATTGAGCTGAGACACTTTCGCTACTTCCTGGCCGTGGCCGACCATCTCCACTTTGGCAAAGCCGCCGAGCATCTGCACATGGCTCAACCCCCGCTGAGCACGCAGATCCGCCAGCTCGAGGAAATGCTTGGAGCCCAGCTGTTTGTGCGCAGCAAACGCAAAGTGGAGCTGACCGAAGCCGGCCAGGTTTTTCTGGAAGAAGCCCACAAAGTCATGGAATCGGTGCATCGGGCCATTCAGGGAGCCAAACAAGCGTCCGAAGGAGTGCGCGGCCGACTGCGCCTGGGCTTTGCCTCCTCGGCCCCCTTCGGCATCTTCCCCCAGGTCTTGCGCAACTACCGCCAGGCCTACCCCAACGTGGTTCTGGAACTGCAAGAATCCGGCAGCGCCGAGCAGCTATTGGCCCTACAGGAACGCCGCCTCGACTTCGGCTTCGTGCGCCTCCCCGCCAGCGCCACCAACATCCGGGTGGAATCCATAGATCGCGAAGCCATGATCCTGGCTCTACCGGAAAGTCACCCGCTCAGTCAGCACGAACCCCTGCGCCTGCAGCAGTTCAGTCAGGATCGCTTCATCATCTTCCCACGCCGCGACGGCCCCGGTATCTACGACCGCATCCTCTCCTGGTGCCAGCAAGCCGGATTCACCCCGCGCATCGTCCAGGAAGTCGGCCAGATGCACGCCATCGTCGGCCTGGTGGGCGCCGGACTGGGCGTCGCCCTCGTCCCCGAATCCCTGCAGACCGTGCACGCCCGCGGCGTCGTCTACCGCCATCTCGAGGACGAACCCTACATCGAAATGGCCCTGGCCTACTGGGACGAACCCCTCAGCCCGCTCCACCAGGCCTTCGCCGACATGGCTACAGGCAGGAAAGCTCCTGGCGCAATTCCCGCGGGCTCAAATGAGTCAGATAGCGCGGATGCTCGGCCCCGATCTTAGACCGAAGCTCCTCCGGATAGGCCTGCTGCAACCGTTCCAGCATCGCCGGCGGCGCCGCCACCACCAACTGGTCAAAATGACTGTGCAACGACCCCAATCGGTCCACCACCTGCGCCGCAAACTCCTGAGAATCCGCCTGACGCCGCCAGTCCTCAATCTCGTAGTAAGGCCCGTAAGTAGACGGCACCACTAAAGAGGCGCGCTTCTCGTCGGCCAGCAAGAACCAGGTTTCGCACTTCATCCCCCCACTCTAGCCGCCCCCGCTACAATCGGGTTGCACCTCAGCACCTGGATGCCACCCCGGGTGTTAAGCAACATCCCCCTGGGTACCGGCCCTACCTCGTGCCACCACTGGTGGTAAGCAACACACACCCTGGGTGGCGGCCTACTCTCGTGCCACCACTGGTGTTAAACAACACACACCACCGGTGGCGGCCCGACCCTGGCCCAGCTAGTGCCACCACGGGTGGTAAGCAACACTCACCACGGGTGGTGGCCCAACCCCGGCCCAGCTGGTGCCCCCACTGGTGTTAAACAACACCCATCCTGAGTAGCGGCCCAACCCCGGCCCAGCTGGTGCCACCACGGGTGTTAAGCAGCACCCACCACGGGTGATGTCCTAAACCAGCGGATTCGCCCGCAGCCTGGTGCGCTGGCGCAGTAGCGCACCCCGCTGCTCGATACCCGACAGCAGTTGACCCAACAGAGCCGCGGCCTCCTCAAGCTCGGCCGGCCGATGCGCCCCAAAGCTCAAACGCAAATGACCCCCGCGTGGACTCGGATAGAATGCCTCGCCGCGAGCGCACACCAGCCCGTGCGAACAGGCCTCCTGATACAATTCCTGCTCATCCACCCCGGCCGGCAACTGCACCCAGTGCGACAACCCGCCCGGCGGCTGCGAAACGCGACACTGCCCCAGATGCCGCTGCAAGGCCGCATACAAAGCATCCCGCCGCTGCCGGTAAAGCGGCACGACCTTCTGCAACAACGGCTGAAACAACCCGCGCTTCAAATATTCCGACAGCGCCCGCTGCATGAGTAACGAGCACACCAGGTCGGAGGCGTGCTTCTTCTGACTGAGCGCCTGCAGCACTTCCTCACTGGCCACCACAAAACCAATCCGCAGCGCCGGCATCAACGTTTTAGAGAACGAAGACACGTAAATCACCCGGTTGTTCCGGTCCTGTGCCTTCAGCGGCGGCGGCAAACTGGGCGTATAGTTCAGAAACCCCCAGACATCGTCTTCCAGAATGTAGAAGTCATACCGCTGAGCCAGCTGCAGCAGGCTGGCCCGATGAGCCGGGCTGGTGAGCAGTCCGGTCGGATTCTGAAACGTGGGCACCGTGTAAAACAAAGAGGGCCGATGGCGCCGGCACAGCTCCTCGATGGCCTTCAGCGAAGGCCCCCCGGCCTCCACCGGCACCTCCAGGCATGGGCGTGACAGCGTGTGGAGCAATTCCAGCGCCCCCGGATAACAGGGCGTCTCCAAAAGCACCGGCTGGGAAGGTCGGCTCAGCGTGCGTGCCACCAGGTCCATGCCCTGCTGAGCCCCATGGGTGATCAGGATTTGCTCAGGCGGCACCTGCAGCCCTCGCTCCAAAAGCACACGACTGATCTGCGATCTTAAGCCCTCATCTCCCTGAATCGTCCCGTAGTTAAGGCTCCCCTCCTGGTGCATGGCCGCCTGCAGACAGGCCTTCCAATCCCGCTTGGGAAAAAACTCCTCGCTGGGCGCCGCCTGGGCCAGCTGATAGCGGGCCGGACGGTCGGCCGCTTCCAGCAGTTCCGCCAGTGAGCCGGCAATCTGCAGGCGCGATGGGGGAGGACTGGGCGTCTGGTCGGCCACAAAAGTTCCGCGTCCCACCGTAGACTGAATCCACCCCTGGTCCTGCAGCTCGGCAAAGGCGCTCTGCACCGTCAACCGGGTCAGGCCGTGGTCTTCGGCCAGCTGGCGCACCGTGGGCAGGCGACTGCCCGGCGCCAGTGTGCCGCTCTCGATCAATCCTTTGAGTTGCAGCGAAAGCTGCCGATACAATGGCTGCGTGTCGGACCGATCGAGAACGAGCAGCACTTACAGCTCTTCCGCGATCCGCCGAATGCCTTCTTCGATCATCTCCGGCTGGGTGTTGGAGAAGTTAAGCCGCATGGTGTGCAGGTCCACTCCATAGGGGTGGAAATTATTGCCGGGCACATAGGCCACCTTGTGAGCCACGCAGCGCTCCAGGCAGGCCACCGAATTGAAGTCTGGATCCATGGTCACCCACAGGAACATGCCGCCTTGCGGAACGATCATCTTGGTGTGCGGCGGGAAGTGTTTGCGCACGGCCGCCACCATCGCATCGCGACGCTCCTTGTAGACACGTCGCAGGTCCTGGACGTGCTTCTCGATGTAGCCGTTGCTGTCCAGTTCGAAAGCGATGCGCTGGTTCAGAGTCGAGGTGTGCAAATCGGTAGCCTGCTTGGCCTGGACCAGCTTGCAGATCAACTGGGCCGGTCCCACCAGCACGCCCACGCGCAGTGAAGGCGCCAAGGTCTTGGAATAGGTGGAGAGATGCACCACGTGCGGATCCAAATCCACCAGTCGCGGCAGAGCCTCACCATCGAAACGCAACGCTCCATAAGGATCGTCCTCGATGATAGGCATCTGATTGCGTTCCGACCACTCGATCAGGGCGTGACGGCGCTCCAGGCTCAAAGTCGCGCCGGAGGGATTCTGGAAAGTCGGGATCGTGTAGAGGAATTGTCCCTGATCTGGCAACTTGTCTACCTGCAGTCCGTCCTGGTCCAGTTCCGTTCCGTGGAACTTAGCTCCGTAGACGCGCCAGGCTTGCAGAGCGGCCAGATAAGTCGGATTCTCCACCAGAACGGTGGAACCCGGCTCGACCAGAACCTTGCCCAGCAGGTCCAAGGCCTGTTGGGAACCGGTAGTAATCAACACCTCCTCGACCTTGCGTCCCAGACGCTGAGCCCATAGCTCGCGCAGTGGGCGATAGCCTTCGGTCGGCCCGTATTGGAGAGATTGAGAGTCGCAAATGCCGTCGATGGTGGCGGCGATTTCTTTAGCCGGGAAGAACTCGGGCGCGGGGAAGCCGCCGGCGAACGAGATGAAGTCGGGCAGTTCAGCCAGTTTGAGCAGCTCGCGAATAGCAGAGCTCTTCATGTGGTCGGCGCGCGAAGCGAAGCGATTTTCCCAGGTGAGGCTAAGAGTGTCTTTCATAGTCCAATTGTAGTCTCATTGTCTCTGTTTGGACAGAGACAATGTAGGAGTACAATCCTCGCCGCCTTAGCACCGGCCCTGGAATTGCGCCCACCCGTCCCGGCGCACCCACCGGTCCCGGCGCGCACCGCCCACCAGCGAACGCGGTCCTCCCGCCCGCGTTCGCCGTCCCCAGGCCCGCGCAGTAGCCACGCCCCAAACAAAAAAGGGCCCCCGCAGGGGCCCTAGAGCTTACTTGCTCAGCTTGTCGTAGCTCGTCATCAGGTTCCGGTAGTCCGGGATGTGATTGGAGAACAGCGTCCCCAGCCCCTCGACGTCATTGCGCCAATCCCGGTGCAGCTCACAGGCCGCCCCGAACCAGGTCATCAACTGCGCCCCGGCCGCGATCATCCGGTGCCAGGCCGAATCCCGCGTCAGCTCATTGAAAGTGCCCGAAGCATCCGTAATCACGAACACGTCAAAGCCCTCCTCCAGAGCCGACAGAGCGGGGAAAGCCACGCACACCTCGGTCACCACGCCCGCGATGATCAGCTGCTTGCGACCGGTGGCCTTGACCGCCTTTACGAAGTCCTCATTGTCCCAGGCATTGATATTGCCCGGCCGCGCAATGTAAGGAGCGTCCGGAAACAGCTCCTTCAACTCGGGCACCAGCGGGCCATTCGGACCCGTCTCAAAACTGGTGGTCAGAATCGTAGGCAACTTGAAATACTTGGCCAGGTCGCCCAAGGCCAGCACATTGTTTTTAAAACGGTCCGGATCGATATCGCGCACCAGCGAAAGCAAACCGGCCTGGTGGTCCACCAACAGCACCGCTGCCTTATCCTTATCGAGACGAACATAGGGTTTAGACATATAGAAGCTCCTTCAAAATGAGTCCCCGAACCTTTCCCTGTGCAAAAAAAAAGGCCTCGCGGTCGAGACGACCAGCGAGGCTACTTATACTTATTCAGAGGGAGCGACCTTCAACGTTATCGGTGCTGCCGGGTGGGCCTCACCGATGAACCAAGAATATCACCTCCGAACCAAGCGATTCCAAAACAGCGCCCGCTCAAGTTAACGCTTTGTTACGAGTTTCAGCCCATTTCCGCAAAAGCTGTTGCAATTTCCTCGCGCGTATTCATCACGAACGGCCCGTGCCCCACCACCGGCTCGTCGATCGGCTCACCGCCCAGGAACAGGCCGCGGAACTCCGGACCCGCATCTACCCGCAGCTCGTCGCCCGAGAAAGACAGCAGCACCAGGTCCCCGGCCCGCGCTCCCTGCCACTCGCCGCTCAGCACCAGCACGGCCGCCGTGTCCCCCTCGGGCACACGCAACTCCACCGGTCCACGAAGCTCCCAGAGATTGATGCGCGTGAAAGTCTGAGCCGGCCCGCGCACGCCCTGATATTCCCCGGCCACCACCCGCACCGGACCCACCTCGGGAATCTCGGTCAAAGTCTGGTAACCCGGCTCCGCGCCCTTGTCACGAGCCCGCAGGTTCACCCACAACTGGATCATCTCCAACGTGCCGCCCGCCTCGCCAAAAGCCGGCGAATGATACTCCTCGTGCACAATGCCTCGCCCGGCCGTCATCCACTGCACCTGGCCCGGCCCGATCAACCCGCCACCGCCTGAGGAATCTCGATGTTCCAACTCGCCCTGGTAAACCAGCGTGACCGTCTCAAAACCCTTGTGGGGATGGGCTCCCACCCCGCGTCGCCGGGAGGTGGCCGTAAATTCATGAGGAGCGGCATAGTCGAGCAACAGGAACGGGCTTAACTCCCGGGCCCTGTCGTGATAGGAGAACACCGAACGCACCGGAAATCCATCTCCCACCCAGTGAGGGCGAGAGCCCCGCAAAATCTCTACAATCTTCTTGTCCATGCCCAAACTATAGAGAGAACCACCAAGAATCCGCAAGAAGGCACAAACATGTCCGTCAGTTACAATCGTGATACCGAAGAATGCATGGCCGTGCACGAAGTCCTCAACCTGGTCGGGGACAAGTGGAGCGTCCTGATCATCGTCCATCTCCGAGAAGGCACGCTTCGTTTTAACGAACTCAAACGCCGCATCGGTGGTGTCTCCCAGCGCATGCTCACCCTCGCTCTGAAACGCCTGGAACGAGACGGCCTGGTCCTGCGCACCCTTTACCCGGAGGTGCCGCCCCGAGTGGAGTATCAGCTCTCGCCACTGGGCCGCGAACTGCTCGAACCCCTGCTGCAACTCCCCCTATGGGCCGAGAAGAATCGCCAGCGCCAGGAACTCAGCCGTCGCCCGGCCAAATCCTGACCGTGCGTAGACTCATCATCGGTTTTGCCTTCCTCAGCTTCTTCTTCTTTCTGGCCGCTTTCACCATCTACAAGTTCGCCAAAAGCACCATCGTGGAAGACCCCGCCAAAAAGGCCGCTCTGGCCGCCGAAATCGCGCCCGGAGCCGTGCCTCCCCCCGGATTTGACCCCGGAGAAGCCTTTACCATCGGCATGCGCGGCGTCACCTATCACGACAAAGACAAGACCCGTCTCATCATGATGCTGGAGAACCCGGCCCCCAAACAGAAGCTGACCCTGCAGGACTATCGCGCCAAGCAGGACGCCAAAAGCAAGGCCCTGGTCGACAAACAAAGCACTCCCGAAATGGCCACTCACCTGGGACCCATTCAAGTGCTGCAGCGCCAGGTTCACTTTCCCGACGGTCGCACCAAGATCGACTTCCTGGTGCTGGCTCAGAACCCCAAGCTACCCAACAAGTTCATCACCATCATGGCTGATGCTCCGGTCACTCCCGAGGAAGACGGCAAATTCCTGGCCGACTACCTCAGTCACCTGGACATCACCGCCTGGTAATTGCAGGATCGGCCTACCTCCAGCACCGGCAAAGCTGCTACCGTAACCCCCATGAAAATCCGCGTCGGAGTCCAAATTGTCCCCCAGCACACCACCTGGGACGAATTCGAAAAGGCCATTCTGGCCGTTGACCAGGGTGGTTTTGACACCCTCTTTACCTGGGACCACTTCTACCCGCTCTACGGCCAGCCCGGTGACCCCATGCATCCACCCGATGCCCCCGCCCTCGACCTGCCCCACCTGGGCGATCACTTTGAATGCTATACCCTGCTCAGCGCCATGGCCGTGCTCACCAAGAAAGTGGAGTTCGGAGCTCTGGTCACCTGCAACACCTACCGCAATCCGCAGCTTCTGGCCGACATGGCCCGCACCATCGACCACATCAGCCGTGGCCGCTTCATTCTGGGCATCGGCTCGGGCTGGTTCGAGCGCGACTACCAGGAATACGGCTATGAGTTCGGCACCGCCGGCGAGCGCCTGAAAAAGCTCGACGCCAACATGCCGATCATCACCGAACGTCTCAAAAAGCTCACTCCGCCGCCCGTGCGTCAGCCCATGCCCATCATGATCGGCGGCGGGGGAGAGAAAGTGACCCTGCGCATCGTGGCTCAGCAGGCCGACATCTGGAACGGTTACGGAACCCCCGATGAAATGCGCCACAAAAATGCCGTGCTCGACGAATGGTGCGCCAAAGTCGGGCGCGACCCGCAAAAAATCGAGCGCTCCATGATCGTGGACAGCCGCGCCTTCTCGGCTCTGAGCGACGACCAGGCTCGAGCCCAACTCGACGCCTTCCTGCAAGCCGGCGTCACCCACTTCATCTACAGCGTGCAGACCCCGTTTCAGCTGGAAGACGCCCAGCGCATCCTGCGCTGGCGCGAAGCTAAGGCCTGATGTGCTGGAAGTCGGCCGGGGTCTCCACCGTGGGAACTCCGGCCGACTCCGCGAATCGATAGCCTTTTTGCCAGAGCGGCACGCTCGGAACGGTCGTGGTCAGCGACGGCACCTCCTGAATTCCCTCTTCGGGTTTGTAGAGGTAGGCCAGCGCCTGCACGGCCTGCCAGTATTTTTTCTTGAGCGCTCCGGTGCCTTCGTTGTCTTGCTCCAGCTTGTCCCAGAGGTTGCGGTTGGTAGCTACGCCGGCCGGCGCTTTCCCGTCCAGATAGGCCCCCATCTGTCCATACTCGTAGGCAGGCCCAAGCTTGTAGCCAAAGCTGGGGCCGTAGGCGCTGAGCACATACGCGGTGGCGATCATCCCGGTGCGATCGTGACCATTGACGCAGTGCAGATAGTAAATGTGGGGCCGCACCGAGGGCCGTTCCATCAGAGAGTGGACCAGCCGCGTCGTGCGCGACACGTTGGAGAGCGGTTCGCTCAGTCCCAGGGCCGGCGCTGCGGGAGCTATCGAAACAATGGGACAGGTCAGGCTCGCCACCGTGTCGGCACCCTTGTCCCCGCCCAACTTGGGCTTGGGTTTCCCTGAGACCGAGCCCGAGACCGGCTGCCAGATCACGTCCGGATGAAGGGTATGCCCCTGCACCACCAGCTCCACCCCGGCCGTGGACGTATTATCCAAAGGCCGGGTAAAGAGACTGGTCGGCCTTTCAGTATCCACGGGCGGCCAGGCCGGGTCAGACCCCAGGATGGTCCGATAGATCTGATGCAGCGAGAATCCCTCGTCGCCGCGATTGACGTTGCTGGTGGCCTGATTGGTGATCAGCGCAATCTCGGTGAAGTCAAACTCCAACGGCAGTGCGGAAATCGGCGCCCCCTGTCGGAGCAGGCGCTCGTTCATGACTTCGATGAGCGAGGCAAAGTCCACCCTGCCGTTGTCGTCCAGACTGGTCAAAGGCAGCGGTCCGCGAAACAGGTAGTTGTTGGCGTGCACGTCGAGCAGCCAGATGCGGTTTTTCTTGTCATCGCTCATGGCGGCCGGCGGATCAGAGCTTTCCGCCACCTGGTCAACGTCGGACGAAGCCTCGACCTGTTGGCCGAAATCATCCACGGCCAGCCCCTGGAACTCGTTCGTTCCCGGAACCAGAGGCGCCTGAAAGGAAAAATCTCCCAGCGCATCCGCGGTAAAGTTCCCTACCGACTGGATCTGCACGCGCGCCCCGGGCGCGCTATGCCCCGAAAAGTAGGCGGTGGCATCCAGGCTCTCGCCCAACTGGGAAAGCGGCTCCGGGCCCGGCCTCAGAGCAAAATGCAGCGACAGCGGACGCACCGTGGTCGATACGCCGAAATTCAATCCCGCTGGCCCATCCGCCAGATCGACGTCGCCGTCCCCATCGCGGTCCCCGGCCAGACTCACCAGCAGCCGATAATCCCCGCGTCCGCTGACCACAAACTCCAGAGTATCCCCGGTGCGAGCCACGATGGCCAGACCCTCGGGCAACCGCGTCACCAGCCCTTTGGAGCTCTCCCCGAGATTCAGCTGAATTCCGTCCCCATCCAGCTCCACCATCAGAGTGACTTGCCCACTGGGGAGATGGAACAGACCGGCATCCAGCTGCAATCGATGCCGGGCCGAAGGCTGCCCGTCGCTCAACGCGCCCTCGATGACTGCGAAATAGCGGCCGTAGCGGCGATCCGGAGTCGGCAAGGGCAAAGGACCCGTGGAAGAACCTCCGGAGGAAAAGTAGGAGCCGCTCGAGCCGCAGCCCGCCACCAGCGCCAGACCCAGTAAAAGTTTGTATCGCATCCGCCCTGAGTTCCCCCGACCCCAGTAAAACCCCCTCCCCAGCCGGGCACAAAAAAAATACCCCGCGGTCGAGACGACCAGCGGGGCTACTTAGATCTTATTCAGAGGGAGCGACCTTCAACGTTCAAGTTGAACCGGTGCTGCCGGGTGGGCCTCACCGATGAACCAAGAATACCACCTCAAAACGAAGCGATTCCAAAACGGCCCTCCGGGAGATGAACAGGATGTAACACTTGTGTGACAAAACATCTCGACATGATCGACCGAAGCATCTGGACCATTCTGGCCGAAACCGGCCTGTTCATCGTCGCCCTTGGCACCATTTATCTGCTAGTGGCCGCCCTCACCCTGTGGGGCCTCTACCAGCTGTTCACCGGCAAGGGGCGCTACGCCAGGGACACCAACCGCGGATTGGGCATCCTCAAAGTGAGCATCGGTATCAGCGCTCTGGGCTTGCCGGCGCTGACCCTGGCCTTCACTCTGCTCTGGCTTGGCCTGGAAGTTTTTCTTCGTAAACAATCGCAGTAAGGCCGGCAGCACCAGCAAAATCACGAAGAAGCAGGTGATCATCCCGCCCACCACCACCGTGGCCAGCGGCTTCTGCGTCTCCGAACCAATGCCCGACGATAGGGCCGCCGGCAAAAGCCCGATGCCCGCGCCCGCCGCCACCATCATCACCGGTCGCAGCAACAACTCCCCGGCCCGCAAAACCGCCGCCCGGTTCTCCAGTCCCGAAGCCGACAACTGACGCACCCGCGACAGGAACAACACGCCCTGCAGCACCGTCACCCCGAACAGCGAGATAAAGCCCACCGCCGCCGAAATCGAAAGGGTAATTCCGCCCAGCAAAAGCCCCACCAGACCGCCGATGGCCGCGTAAGGCACCGTGGCCAGCACCAGCAAAGCATCGCGCAGCGACCCGAAAGTGCGAGCCAGCAACAGCAAAATCAGGCCCAGCGTAATCGGAATCACCACCGCCAGGCGCGCCATCGCCTCCTGCAGCTGCTCATACTCACCGCTGATGACGAACGAATATCCCTCCGGTAAACGCACCTTGGCACGAATGCGCGCCTCCACATCGGCAATGGTGGAAGTCAAATCCCTATCCCGCACGCTGAACTTCAGCGGAATGTAGCGCTGGTTATCCTCGCGGTAGATAAATCCCGCGCCGCTGCGCATCTCAATGCGAGCCAACTGCGCCAGCGGAATCATAGCCCCGGAGCGCGAGCGCACGGGAATGCGCGCAATCTCCTTAGGCCCCGCCCGATAGGGCGCCTGAAAACGCACCACCACGTCAAAGCGCCGGTCGCCCTCGAGCACCTGGGTAGCCGCGCTGCCGCCAATCGAGGCGCTCACGGCCGAATTCACGTCCTCGATGGAAACTCCGTAGCGAGCCGCGGCCACACGGTCGGTGGAAATCGACAGAGTGGGCTGACCCAGCAAGTGGATCACCCCCAGGTCTCGCACCCCCGGAACGTCTCGAATGGCCGCCTCAATTTCACTGGCCAGCTTCTCCAGCACCGCCAGGTCGGTCCCCACCAGCTTGATGGAGTTCTCGCCCTTTACCCCGGACATGGCTTCTTTGACATTGTCCTCGATGGCCTGGGAGAAGTTGAAGTCCACCCCCGGGAAGGCCGCGTGGAAGCGCCGCTCCATCCGTTCCACCAGTTCGGCCTTGTTCTTCACCCCGGCCTTCAGCGGCACGTAAAACTCGCAGTTGGCGAAGCTGATCGGGTCGGTGCCATCATCGGGACGACCCAACTGGCTGACCACCGTGCGCACCTCGGGAAAAGTGAGGAAGATCTCACGCGAGCGATTGGCCACCCGACTGGCTTCCTGAAAGCTGATGGAAGGGGGCATGGTCGAGCGCACCCACAGGTTGCCCTCCTCTAGCTTGGGCATAAATTCGCCCCCCAGGAAGGGCACGATGGCAAACGACAACACCAAGAGCGCCGAGGCCAGAGTCAGAGCCACGCGCGGATGGTCTACCACCCAGGTCAGCAGCCGCTTGTAGGGCGCCCGGAAAATGCGCACGATGAAGGTATCGTGGTCGCCATGCTCGGGCCGCTTGAGCAGCAGGTAAGAACCCACCGGTCCTAAGCTCAGCCCCAGCAGCAGCGCCCCGCCCAGAGCCAGCGCGTAGGTGCTGGCCATCGGACCGAAAATCTTGCCCTCCACCCCCTGCATGGTGAAGAGGGGCAAGAACGAAACGAAAATAATCAGGGTGGAAAAGGCGATAGGGTAGGCCACTTCCGAGGCCGCCTCGGCCACCACCGTCTCCATGTCCTCGTTACGAAACGAAAGATGGCGGTGAATGTTCTCCACCATAATCACGGTCGCATCCACGATAATGCCGAAATCGATGGCCCCCATCGAGATCAAGTTGGCCGACTGCCCGGTCAACACCATCACGCCGAAAACCACGCACAGACTCAGGGGAATAGTCAGGGCCACCACCAGCGAGGCGCGCAAATCGCCTAAAAAGGCCAGTAGAATCAAGAAGATTAGCACCAGGCCGCTCACCAGCGTGTGCTTCACCGTATCGGTGGTGCGCTCGATCAAGTGGCTGCGGTCGGCATAGGGCTCCAACTTCATGCCTTTGGGCAGCAGATTGCCGCTCTGGATCTCGGCCACCTTCTTGTGAATGGCCTCCAGCGTGGGCAGCGACTGCCCACCAGGACGCATCAGCACCACCCCGTTGACGATGTCTTCCTGATGATCGCGACCGACCCGGCCCATCGGGACCTTCCGGCCCAGATGCACATCGCCCAGCTGGCGCACGAAGACGGGAACACCGCCCTGCTCACGCACCACCGTATTCTCGATATCCTGCAGACCACCAAACAGCCCGATGCCGCGCACGTTGTAGCTCTGGGCTCCGATGTCCAGATAATTGGCGCCCACATTCGAGTTGCCGTCGCGCAACGCGTCCATCACGTCGTCCACCGACACCTGGAACTGCATCAGCTTCATCGGATCCAGGTCGACGTGAAACTCTTTGGTGTCTCCGCCGAAGCTCACCACGTCCACCACGCCGGGCACCTGCTTGAACTGGCGCTCCAGAATCCAGTCGTTGGTTTCCTTCAACTCCATCAGCGAATGATGATCGCTCACCAGTTGATAGCGAAACAGCTCGCCAATGGTCGACAACGGCGACAGCTCGGTCTCCACTCCCTCCGGCAGCTGCGTCATATGAATGCGGTTGAGCACTTCCTGACGCACGTCCTGGTAACTGGCTCCGTAGCGAAAATAGCACTTGATATCGGAGAGTCCGAACAAGGAGCTGGAGCGAATGTGGTCCAGCGAAGGCATCCCGTTCAAGTTGACCTCGAGCGGAACCGTAATTTGCTGCTCCATCTCCTCGGCCGACCAGCCGGGCTTCTGGGTGATCAACTCGATCATAGGAGGCGCCGGATCCGGATAGGCCTCGATATTCAAATGCTTCAGGGCCACCAGGCCGCCCACAAAAAGCAACAGACAGGCCAGCACCACCAGCCAGCGTTCTCGTAGGACTAGCACGTCAGGCGATACCCAATACCCGGCTCATTGACGAGATAGCGGCAGGACGGTTCGGCCGCCTCCAATTTTTTGCGTAAGTTCGACATATTCACTCGTAACATATGGTGCTCATCGGCATAAACCGAGCCCCAAACCTCCACTAAAATTTGACTATGGCTGAGCAATTTTTCCGGATTGCGCAGCAGCACTTGAAGAATGGCCAGCTCGTTGGGCGTCAGGTTGACGCGCTGCCCGGCCAGGCTCACCTGTCGCGTGTCCTGATTCAGCTCCAGCAGTCCAAAAGTAATCGTTCCTTCGGTGGGAATCACGCGTTTGCGCCGTAATGCCGCCCGCAGTCGGGCCAGCAACTCGTCCAGGCCGAAGGGCTTGCACAGGTAGTCATCGGCCCCGGCATCCAGCGCCTCCACCTTGATCTGCTCATTGTCCTGCACGGATAAAAAGACGATAGGCACCCAGGTCCAGCGCCGCAGTGCCCGTGTCACCTCCAGCCCGCTCAAATCGGGCAAGACCATGTCCAACACCAGAGCGTCGGGCTGCGAAGTGCGCACCATTTCCATGGCCTCGGCCCCGCTCTCGGCTTCCAGCGTCTGGTAACCGGATCCGCGCAGCGAAATTCGCAGAAAGGTGCGGATGGCTTCCTCGTCATCTACGATCAGAATCGTCTCTTTAGACATGGGTGACCTCCTGTTTGCGGGGCATTTCCAGCACGAAGCGGCTGCCCGGCTCGAGTGCTTCCACCCGCAGAGTGGCGTGATGAAGCTCGGCGATGCCCAGACAGATATTCAGTCCCAGACCCGTGCCCGGAACGTGACGTGGCGTTTGGCCTCGATAGAACCGTTCAAAGATTTTCTCGCGCTCGGTGGGCGCCACGCCGAAACCCTGGTCGCTCACGCTCAATCGCACCGAGTTCAGCCCCGCGCTGACCTCGACCGCCACCGGCCCTTGACTGAACTTCAGAGCATTGTCGAGCAGGTTGGAGAGCAACTGGCTGAGCAGGGAGAAGTCGGCCTGCACCTCGGGAATCTCCTCGGCCACCTGCCAGCGAATGCGCGCTCGGGCCGGAGCCGGAAAGCCCTCGACCACCCCGGCCACCATCTCTTCCACCGAAATCCAGCGTAGGCACAGGATCAATCCCCCGGCCTCGATCTTGGACAAGTTGAGAATGTTCTGCACCAACTTCTGCAGCCGGGCGATCTGATCGGACGCCAGGTCCAGCAGCACCTGACGATCCTGGTCGGGTAGTTCACAGGTCTTGAGCGTGTCCACCGAACCGCGAATACTGCTGATGGGCGTCTGCAGATCGTGGGAAATCGAGTTGATCAGAGTGCTCTGCAGCTTCTGCGTCGCCTCCAGAACCGAGGCCTGACGGGATCGCTCGCTCTGCACAATACGCTCGAGAGCAAGCGCGGTTTGCGCCTGCAGGCTGTCGAGCAGCAGGTTGCCCTGTACCGCCGGTGTGACCCAGCCATAGATACCACGCGGGGTTTGCAGCGGAGCGCCCTTGATCTGCGCCAGGCTGGCGAACAGCTCCAACCCGCAGTAGCGGCGGGCGTGCTGACAGAGCAACTCGAGCACCTTCTGCGGACTGGTCAAGCGGGCGCATTCCTGGGTGAAAAGATATAGCTCCTCCGACTGCCAGGCCTCGCGCCGCACGTTGTCGGCCAGACGCGCGATCTGTTCGCTGAGCACCAGAAAGATGCCGAAGGAAATCACGTATTGGAACTTGTGGAAGCCAATGCGGAAGCCGGGATGGATGTGTCCCACATTCAAAATGAACAGGCTGGTCACGGTGGCCGCGCGTGTTGGTCCGCGACCCAGGTAGAGAGCCGCGAACACCAGCGTGCCCAGGTAGAGCAGCATCTCGTTATCTTCCGAAACCAGGTCCGCTCCCTGGGCCAAAAACAAGCCGACCAGCACCACCGTGCTCACGGCGATGGCGTAACGCCAGCCGCGCGTGCTCGGCGAAATGCTCCAGGGTATAGAATTCATAGCTTCGTCCTTCCCAATGCCCCCGGATTACCTACCATAGGTTCCAACAAGAACGCATCAAGAATGCGTTTTTCCCTTGCGACTACAGGCTTTCCGGTCCTAATCTGGGCCCGTGAAAACCTGGTTACCCCTTCTACTCTGGCTGCCCCTCACTTGCTGCCAGGCCCTGACTCTGGGCGACGCCCTGCAGCAGGCCGAAGCCCACAACGGCGAGCTGGCGGCCGCTCGCGCCCGCGAGCAGCAAGCCGCCGCTCAGGCCAAAGGCGCCGGCGCCCTGCCCACCGCTCAGTTCGGAGTCGGCGGTTTGGGCGGCAACGGCCCTGGCCTGACCAACAGCAACTACTCCAATCTTTTCCGTGATGACTATTACGTCTTTTTGAACCAGTCCACCGGCCCTTTCGGTTCTATCGGCAGCAAACGCCGCAGCGCCGAATTCCGCCATCAGGCGGCTCAACAGGCGGTCTTGACCCAGCAACTGACGCTGGAACAGTCCGTCAAGGATGAGTTCTATCGCCTGCTGGCCGCCCAACAACGCCTGGAGGTCAACCAGCGCAATCTGGAGCTGGCCGAAGAAGTCTTGCGTATCGCCAAGACTCGTCACAAGGTGGGACAAGTTCCCCGCCTGGACTTGATGAGCGCCGAAGTCGAGCGCAATCGGGCTCAGCAGGAGCTGGTCACGGCCGCCTCCGAGTTGCGTCAGAGCAAGGCCCGCCTGGCTCCTCTGCTGGGGGACAGCCCTCAGGATCTGCAGGCCGAAGGCGACCTGACCCCCAGCACGCCGCAACTCATTCACAAGGACCTGCAGGCTCATCCCCGTCTGGCCGCCGCTCAGGCGGAACTGCAGCAGGCCCGTCAGGAAACGTTGCTGGCGGCGCAACAGGGCAATCCCTCGGCCAACCTCAACCTGGTGCACGACCTGGTCATCCCCAACTACGTGCTCCAGGTCACCCTCTCGGTGCCGCTGGACTGGGGCGAACTGGGCTACGAGTACGCCGCCCGTCAGGCCGCCGAGAAGGAGGCCGAAGCCAAACTGGGACAACTGCAAAAACAGTTGGAAAGCGAGCTGGAAGTGGCCCGCGGCACCTACGAAAGCGCTCTCGAGAATCAGAGCAGCTATCGCGAGAAAGTGCTGGACCCGGCCGAAGAAATGGCTCGCGTCACGGAAAAAGGCTATCGCAAGGGCGCTTTGCCCTACTCGCAGCTGCTCATCGCTCAGCGCCTGGTTTCGGACCTGCGACGTCAGTTTATCGACAAACAGTTGGAAGTGCAGCTGGCCCTGGACGCACTCCAGGCCGCTCTGGGGCAACATCTATGAAAAAGGCTACCCTGCTCGCTTTGCTGGTCTGTGGGTGTTCCACCCCGCCCCCGCCCGATAAGGCCACTCCCACGCCCGAAAGTCAGGCCGTGGTGGTGGCCCCCGCCAGCCGTCAGGAACTGGACGGAAACCTGCGCTTGACCGGTCAGGTCAAAGCCACCGAGTCCGGCTCGGTCATTCTCACCGCTCCACTCGACGGGGTGGCTCTGCGCCCCCTGGTCAAGGTCGGCAGCAGCGTGATCGCCGAGCAGCCGCTGGTGGAAATGAACAGCGTCTACGGCCTCACCAGCCTGCAGATTCTCGAGCGCCTGGAGAAAGAACAGGACGACGTGGTGGAAGCCCGCGGCCGCCTCTCGGAAGCGCTGACCCACGAAACCGAGGCTCAGACTTCGCTGGGCGCGGCCCAGTCCAAGGTGGCCTCTTTGCGCGCCGACCTGCGCCAGGCCGAGGCCGAGCTGCAGTTTGCCAAAAGCGACGTGAGTCGTAAACGCGAGCTGGTGGAAGACGGCATCACCTCTCGGGTAGAACTGGAAGAAGCCCGCACCCGCCTCTCCAAGGCCGAAGCCGTGGCCCAGGCGGCCACCCAGGAACTGTCCATCGCGCGGGGCCAGGTGCCGCTTTTCCAGCGCAACATCTCGCAGTATCGCCAGGCCGTCCGGTTAGCCCAGGAAAGTGTGAACCTCAGCGAATCCAACTACGAGCGCAATCGGGCCGTGCTCTCCCAGGCCCAGCTGGTGGGCACCGATCTGCCCGCTGATTTGACGGCTCTTCGTTTAGGTGGAAGCAAGCCCTCGGGAGCCGCCGAGGCTTCCAACTTCTTTGTGCGCGCACCCATCTCGGGAGTGGTCACCAAGCTGTCGGTCACCCGCGGTCAGCGCGTCCAGTCCGGCGCCGAAATCGGCCAGGTGCAGGAGCTCTCGCAGGTTTATGTCGATGCCAACGCTTTTGAAGCGGATGTGGCTTCCCTCAAGGTCGGCATGCCGCTGCAGGTCACCAGCAATGGTCGCACCTACCGCGGGCGTCTCGACTACATCGGCCGCCAGGTCGACCCTCAGACGCGCACCATTCCGGTACGCAGCCTCATTCACAACCCCCAGGGCGGCCTGCGTCCGGACACCTTCGTGGAAGTGATCGTCGACCTGCCCGGAGGACCGGGTCTGACCGTTCCCAAGTCGGCCGTGCTCAGCCTGGGCAGCGAGCAGTTCGTGCTGGTAGAGGGCGGCCCGGGTCGCTACGAGCGCCGCCCCGTGCGCACCGGCGTGGAGTCTGGAGCTCAGGTGCAGATTACCAAAGGACTGAAAGAGGGCGAGAAAGTCGTCACCCAGGGCGGTCTCTTGCTGGAAGCCCGGGAAAAATAAAGGGGCGCCGTGATGAGAGTGAGTCGCTCACGACGCCCAGACTGACTTTCCTAAAATACTAAGTTCCAGAATCCCTAACGCCGGCCTTCCCCGGCGGCGTCAAGAACGGCACAAGAAAACAAAAAAGGCTCCGGTTTTAAGGGAGCCTTTTTACACACACACACACACACACACCGGAGAGGGCCGCTCGTTTCACCGGCGGCGTTCCGTGAGCTCATTATGTGACAGAATTGGTTTCGGGTTGTTGCCGAAATGTTGACATCTCGTCAGGCGGGACCGTTTTCGAGAGAAGTTTCTTGACCTCACAAATTGGTAAAAGACTCGACCCAGGCGCCGCGGATGTCCTGGGCGATCAAGTGAACCGTGTAACCAGGCGAACGCTGAGCCGCCCACACCACTTTGCCTTCCCCGTCGCTGCGGCCCAAGAAGCTCCAGCTCGGGTCGCTGCTGCCAGCGCAGTCGAAGTAAATCTGCGAGTTGCGCGCCGGAGTCGGAGCCGCCGCCACCGGCAGCACCTGGAAAGGAAGCGGCTGCTGGGGGAACAGCTGAGCGCAGCAACTGGTCTGCTGTTCCGCCCAGGTGGTCTTGACCACTCGGCCCAAAACCGTGGTCTGAGGTAGGGGATGGCCAGCTCCATCGGTGACTCGCACCGTCAGCTGCTCGCCCCATTCACAGGCGAAGCGAATGCCCGGTTGCACGATCACCACGCCCAGCTGCGCTTCCAGTCGGCGACTGCCGGCCATCAGGTGCAGGCTCAGGGTCATTCGTTGGCAGTGGGCATCCGTCGGAATTGGCGCCAACAGGCCGTTCAGGCCCTCGCGCATCTGCACCACCCCCCAGGAAACCAGCCGTCGCCCTTCGCTCCAGCACAGGAAGCCGGTGGCCGAAGGACTGCCGTTGAGGGCGATGCGCAGCACCGCCTGGTCCCCGGGCGCAAAGGGTCCGGGCGGGTCCAGGTCCATTCCCAGCGCCGGCGGCTCGGGTTCGTCCATGATCTCAACTCGCTGGATTGGCTCCAGTGCCTGGCCAAAGCGAGTCAGCATCACCTGGTCGAAGGCGGCCATCGTCTTGCAGGCGCGGCGACCTTCGCGCCCCTCCTCGGGCAGGTGCAGCCAGCGATGATAGAGGCTGGTGTCGCCCACCCGTCCGGCCACTTCGAAAATGCCGGCCGTCTTGGAGTTGCACTGAATGCTCAGACGTCCCTGGGCATCGAAGACCTCGCGCAACTGGGTGCGGGCGTGGGCGGCCGGCACGAACTCGAAGTCATCATAAGCGCCCGCCAACAAGGTCTCGATAGGCAGCCGCTGCAGCTGCAGTTCGGCCGTCTGTCCGGCCAGCGGTGGGGCCTGGATGCGCAGGTAGGCGCCGTCGTGCAGAAAATCGGCCGTTCCTCGGGCCACTCCCAGGCGCAGCACATGGGAACTGCCTCCCACTCCCAGGGTCAGGAAAACCGGCCCGCCCTGGCTTTGCGGCATCGGGAAACGAAAGAGAAAGGCGCCCTCGGGGGTCAGGTCGACCCGCCCGGGATGCCCATTTAGCTCGCAGTTGAGAGCCTGGTGCGGCTGGTGATTGGCCACCCATCCGCAGACGGTGACCTGTTGGCCGGGAACGTAGGCCTGACGGTCGCACCAGACGGCCCAGCCCACCGGGTCGGCCGCGACCGCCGCGTTCTGGACCTGTTCACGCCATTGATCGCCTAAAATCTCCAGATTCACCCTTATGTTGGTGGACTGGAGGCTAAGCCGCTGCGGAGTTTCCGGCGGCTCTCCTGGACCCCGCTCGGAAAACATCTCCACTGCTTTCGAATCCTGATCGGCTAACGCCTTCTACAGGCTGTCGACCCAATTGCCAAAGACGGGATAGTGGTAGCTCTCGCCCTGGCCCACCTTGAGCACGGCCACGATGGTGAAGACAAAAGCCAGCAGTCCAAAGAGAATCATCAGCGGCACGGCCAGAACCACACCGAAGCCGAAGGTGCCGAAGCTGAAGCCAAAGGCCAGAGCGAAGGCCACCACGGTGGCGACGTGCATTCCCACCGCCTGCTTGGCCTGGCTGGCCACGAAGTTGGACTGCTCCCGCTTCCAAAGAAAGATGATCAGCGGCACGACGATGGGCAGTCCGGCCAGATAGCTCAGATGCGAAATCGCACCCCAGATCTTCTCCTCTTGAGTAGGCATAAAGTGAACCCTCCCTCTTCTGACTGGGGACAATAAGCGTCAAAGTCCTTCGCCGGTTCCAGCCTTACGGCCGCGGTTTGGCCGGGATCACTTCGGGGATGGGATTGGCCAGCAGGTTGTAGCGGCGGAAAGCCTGCGGCGACCAGACCGGCACGGTGGCCTGTGGTTCGGGATCGCCATTGGCGTCGACGCGAGCGATCTGCTGATTGCTGGGCACAACCTTGTTCACGCCGTCGATCAACGTCGACAGGCACGAATTGGTGACCGGATGATACATGTTGCCCGAGTGGTCTTGTACCGCCGCCTGCAGACGCTCGTTGAGCAAAGCCACCTGCTGCTCGTGGTTCAGCTTGAGCTTGTAAACCTTGAGCGGATTGCGATCATGCACGGTGGCTTTCTCGATGGCATCGGTCCAGGTGCCCAACTGATAGAGAATCGGCTGGGGTTCTTCACTGCCGATGGGGTCGTAGTCCTGACCCTGCTTGAAATGCACCTCGACCGAGACGGCCAGAGCCGAATCCTGGTTGCCCTGGCTATCGCGTACCGGCGAATCGGGGGCGAAGGCGAACTTGAGCAGCGCGTGCCCCGGCAACTGGCCGGGTTTCTCGGTGAAAGGCTTGACGCACAAAAAGACGTCGGTCACTTTCTCCGGGTTGATGTAGGCGTCCCGAAACACGCCCTTCTCGATGGTGCTGCCGTCGGGATTGTTCTCGATATCCCAGCGCACGCCGTCGAGGTGGACCAGGCCGTCCTGGGTCTTGCCCAGGTCGGTGGCGGCCTTCTGAAGGGCCGACCAGGGTGGGGTCTGTTGATTCTTGACGCTGATCTGCATGAGCCGACTCTAACCTCAACCGAGCTCCCAAGAGTTTGCGAGGTTGTTACCTGTCGGCGGCCTCCAGCCGGCGCTTCAATTCCGCCTGCAGATCCTGGGTCTGACGCTGAAACCAGCTGTCGGGGGCGCAATGCCGCACAAAGCCAAGGCAAGTATAGAGCAGCGAGCCCCCGAACAAGCCGACCGCGCCCAGCATCTTCAGGTCTTCCGGCTGAATCCCGTCCAGGCAGACGGTGATGGCCGCCGTCAGACTGGTCGCTCCCAGCGTTTTCCAGAAAGAAAGCCCACCGCGCGCCTGCGGCGGTTCATTCACGGCTTGCTGCAAAGCCGCCCGCACCCGCTCACGCATCTCCTCCACCCAGGCCTCCAGCCGCTCGTCCTCGATCAAGGTCAGACCCCCCAGATCGCAGTTCAGCCCCTCGGCCCCGGCGATGACCAGCGCCCCGGGAATCCCCAACCGGCCCCGCAGGACCTTCAGGGTGGCCCCGTGCTGAATCGGCAGAATGCGATCTTCGCCCGTTTTTTCTTCCAGCATCAGAATGAAGTCTCCGCTGTTGGTCACAAAGGTCACCTGGCTTGAGCCCTTTTCGCCAAATCCGGAATTGCCCAGCCCCTTGGAGGCGGAATAAACGATTTTCTGGGCCGGGTGCCCCGGAGGATCGTAATAGCGCCCCGCGCAATGGGCCCCGTCGAATAACCCCGGACTGCGCAGCCAATCATAGGCTCTCTCGGCGTTCAGCCAGTGGGCGAAATAGGTCACGTCCTCGCCGTGGGCGGGCTTGAATAAGACCTGAGAAGTCGATTCCCCCTGATAGCAATCGATCAGCAGGGGAGTCACCGCCGCCGTCTGTTCCGTAGCCGCGTAGAGCGGACAATGGGGAGTCTGCTGCACCCAGTGCAGCGAGCGCACGTCGGTGGTCGATTTCAGCAACATTCCCTGGACCACGTAATGCAGCCCAATCGGGCAAAACTGAAAAAGATATCCCAGCAATTCCTTGAGGTCGGAAATCTTGGAGCGGCCGCGCACATAGAGCGCCAGACAGGCCCCCCGCGCCGGACGCAGCGGACGAATGCCGGGCAGTCCCTCAAAGGGCGCAAACTCAGCCACCTCCGGCTGCGCGTCCCGGTCACTCCAGCCGCATAGCAGCAACCCCTGCGGTTCCTGATGCAAAGCGCCCGCCAGCGCCCGCCCCAACAGCCCGGCCGGCGTACGCGCCAGCAAATTCTCGCCCGCCAGGGTCAGAAACTCGCGCGGCCTCAAAGCCCCTCCCGGCTGATGGGCCACAATCCACAACTCCGCCCCCTTGTGAATCAAATAAATCGACTGAGAATCGGCCGCACAGAACGCCTGAATGCAGCTCACAATCCACTGTAGCGGATGCCCCCCGGCACTCGCCCCCATCTTCTTCCAGGCCTCTGCCAGCGAAAGCGAAAAACTCCCCCGCGAATCCAGCAACCCCTCGCCGAACTCGCCCTCAATCAGCTCATCCAGCTCACTCACAGCCCGCCCTCACCACCCGCCCGCCCCCAGCCGAGGCAAAACACCCTCCCCAACCGGGCACCAGCCCCCTGCCCGTCCCCAGCCGAGGCAAAACCCCCGCCCCAGCCGGGCACCCAGCCACTGCCCGCCCCCAGCCGAGGCAAACCCCTCAGCCGAAGCACTCAGGGCTTCCAGACCGCCCGATAACACACCCCGGCGGCCCGAGCCACCTCGGGATCGGCCGAGCCCATCAGCATCTTGACCGCCAGCGGCTCCTCCGCGACCGTCCCCGCCTGAATCAGCTCCAAACAGGCCAGCGTCGCTTCCTTCTGGGCCAGACTGCGACAGCGCCAGCAACGCCACGGATAATGCCCGACCTTCAAGTCGCCCAACAACTCGTCCCAAACCGGATCGGCCTGACCGGCCATGCGCCGCAGAATCGCCGACTCGCCACTATCCACCATCTCGGACGGCAAGGTCGGCTTGAGCTTCAGTCGCCGAAGCACGCCAATGGTCAGACCATCGCAGTTCTTGAGATCCTGACGCCCGGCCCACTGCACCAGGCCCGCGCTCGTATCCCCCAAACAGGCCAGCGCATAAGCCGCCGCCCGCTGCACCACCGGCGAGTCGTGGTTCAAGTAACCCGCCAACTCTTTCAGCACCAGCGGATCCTTGGAACCACTGGCGCCCACCGCCGCCAGCAATCCGCTATGATCGGCATCGGCTTTCCCCGCAAAGCGTTTCAAGCAATCCCCGACCACGGCTGACTCTACCCCGGTGCGGGCCAGCGCGCTGCAGACCAGGGCATCGTCCTCAAAACCAGGGTCACGCGCCAGCCTACCAGCCAGAACCAGCAGGCCGGAACGACCATCCGGACCATGGTCGGCCAGCCCGTAAACCATGTTGGGCACGAAATTCAGGTCCACGTCGTTCAGCGAGGTCTCCTGAACCAGCCGTCCCGCCAACTCCCGCTCGGCCGCCGACCAGGGACCCACCAGGGCTCGCCAGCGCAAGTTCAAGTGGCTCAGCTTGCGCTCCTCAAACAGCCCACTCGCCTGGGCCAGGGTCGGACCCAACGGAGCCGCCTCCAAGGCCCGGGCATCCAGCCAGCGGTCCAGCTTTACATAGGTGCCGTAATCTTCTTCGTCGATTTTGGGCTGCACCAGATAGGCCGCCAGCAGCGAAAGCGTCCTGGCCTCATCCGTATCCGAGCTTTCCAGCAACAGGCGAATCCCGGCCGTGCGCAAGCGCGGCTGCCCGCTCTGACAGACTTCGACCACCCGTTGCCATGCGGTCGGGCGCATCTCCGGGTGACTGCGCGCGTAGCCCGCCAGCCACATCAGGGCATTGATCTTGACCTGCTCGCGAGGATTTTCCAGCAGGCCCACGATCCGGTCGACCGTTGCCTTCTTCAAAGGTCTCTCGCCCCAGGGCGAAATTCCCGCCCAGGTGTACTGCACCACGTCCGAGGAGGAATGGGTCAGAAGCGGCCAGGCGCTGGTCAGATCTTTCTCCGGATTTTTCGAGACGTCCAGATAGCGCATTGCGCAACGCGCATAATCTCCCGGTCGAAACCGGTCCTTCTCGCGCACCGCAGCCTGCGCCAGAGCGGCGATACAGGTCGAAATCATGGGACCCGATAATTGCTCGGATCCTGCTCCTCAAACACCGAGTTGGCTCGCAGACGCTTTTCCAGGTCCGGATTGCGCAGGTCTTTCAGGGCTTTCTGGGTCGGATCGGCCCAGGTCATTCCAGTCAGTAATAATAAAGCGACCAGTTTACGCATCAATTCCTCCGGAAACGGGGTAGCTCAGGTTCTCGATTCGGGCCCGAATTTTGTGAACGACCCAGGGAATATCCGGCGGCGAATCCCGCCAGGAAGAGGAAGCCGGCTGCCAGTAAGGGTAGGGCCAGGTAAGCAAAGATGGGGGGCATAGTCCCTCCGTTCCTTTCGTGGTTTTGAGGTCCTGCCCGGAAGACGGCGCATTCGAGGAGGTCGAAAAGTGAAACGTTGGATTTTAGCAGTGTGTCTGGCGGGAGCCGCCTGGGGGGCGAAAGATTATGTGATGCGCCCGGAAGAGCAGGAGGTCATCTATCCCAAACTGACCTTCAACCCCGAAGAATCCCGCCAGGCTCTCGCCCAAGGCACCTGCAGCTTGCGTGGCTCAGCTTTCGAACGCGCCTCTCGCGGCTTCCTGCAGGCGGACAAGCCCCATCAGTATCCGCCCCAGGGGTCTAAAATCTACCTCTTTCCTTACACTCCCTACACTCGCGAAGTGGTCCACCTCTTCAAGGAATACGATCCGGTTCGCACCGAGAAGTCGACCGAGACGCTGATGGCCGAAGCCGAACTGAAGTCGCTCACCGGACGAGGAATCCCCGAGATCCTGCCGCGCAAGCGACCCGACGTCCACCCGGAATTCCCCAAAATCTGGAAGTCCGCCAAAGTGGGCCCCAAGGGACAGTTTGCCTTCGAAGGCCTGAAGCCGGGCCGTTACTACCTGCAGTCCATGACCTACATGGTCGGCCGCGATATCAGCGGGCACCGCCAGGTCGGGGAAGAAACTCAGGAAACCTACTGGTCCACTGGCGACACCACCTACGAAACCCGTCCCATCTGGGCAGAAAAATCCACCACCATGTATCACAAGGTTGAGCTGGTCGCCGTCGTCGACCTCACCGCAGGCGAGAATCGCAGCATCGAACTCGACGAAGACTGGAAAAACTTCGACGCCCCCTGAACCCCGCCAGGGGCGGGCACCAGCCCCTGCCCGCCTCCAGCCGAGGCAAAACCCCCGCCCCAGCCGGGCACCAGCGCCTGTCCGCCTCCAGCCGAGGCAAAACCCCCGCCCCAGCCGGGCACCAGCGCCTGCCCGTCCCCAGCCGAGGCAAAACCCCCGCTCCAGCCGGGCACCAGCGCCCGCCTCCAGCCGAGGCAAAACCCCCGCCCCAGCCGGGCACCCAGCCGAGGCAACCTAGCTGTCCAAGAACGCCCGAAAGCCCGCGGCAAACAACTCGGGCTGGTCCAGGTAAGCCACGTGGCCGGCCAACGGCACGTTGAATAGACAAGATCCCCTGATCGACTCGCGCAATTCCACCATCACCGGCAAATCCACCAGGTGATCCTCATCGCCCCGCACCAGCAAAGTCGGGCAGCCCACCCCGGCCACATCCCCGGGGTGTCCGCTCGGCCCCGCGTCCAGCCACATCCCCACCGCCCGCCGCGCCAGGCGGTCGAAGTCCGGCGTGGGATTGACCCGCTGGTAGAGTTCGTAGGTCTCGGGAAACTTCTTCCGCCAACTCTCACCCGTCACCCCGGCCAGCAGCTTCAGCTTCTTCTCGTCCTCGGTCAGACGATGCTGAGCGCCGACCACCACCAGTCGCCGTAAGGCCAGGCGTCGCGCCAGGCGCAACGCCACAATTCCCCCATCACTGAAACCCAGAACAGACAAATCCTTCAAATCAAGCCGCTCAACCAAAGCCTCGACATCACGCTCCATGCGCTCATAGGTAAGCTCCCCGTCCCCCAGCGTCGAGGCCCCATGGCCTCGACTGTCCAGGCCAACGCAGCGATACCCCTCCAACAACGGCAGCAAAGGCTGAAAATCCTCCAGCGAGCCAAACCCTCCGTGCAGCAGAAGCCACGGCTCTCCACGACCGTACTGCTCGAAGTAAAGCCCGGCCCCGGCGCACTCGAAACGCTCCCCGCCAGTATGTGCAAAAGGTTTCATCAGGCCAGCCTAAGGCCGCCCCGACCTCTCGACAAGGGATGCCCGTCCCGAGCCCCTAAAACCTGATCATGTCGGAACCCACACGAAGAACCCGCTACCCTGAACTCCAGCCTCTCAAAGAGCGCCTGGCCACCATCCACGCCCGCTCTCCCCAGGGGGAGGACGTCGAAGCCTCCCTCATTCACCTGGTCGAGGCACTGGAGGAAACCGCTTACCAGATGGAATTGCATCAATACATTTCAGAATGCAACGACAGCACCCAGAACCTGGCCAACCTGGCCCGCCTGGAAAAGCACCTGAGCGCTACCGCCGAAACTCTTCAGGCCGCCCTCACCGAACGCAACTCCTATTTCCGCTGGTAGACCCGTGTTGCTCAAACAACTTTGCCTCCTCCTCGCCCTCTCCACCCTCGCCGGCGCCCAGACCTATCCCGACATCTCCGCTCAGGAACTACTCCGCCTGAAAGGCAAAGTCACGATCCTGGACTGCAACGGCACCGACTCCTACCAGCAAGAGCACATCCCGGGAGCCATCGACTACCTGGGCGGCTACCTCCACCTCAAAAGCCTGCTCCCCAGAGACAAAAAGGCCCTTATCGTCGCCTACTGCGGCGGCTCCCGCTGCCCCATGTACAAACTCGGAGCCGACGACGCCCGCCGCCTCGGCTACACCAACATTCGCCATCTGGCCAGCGGCCTGCAAGGCTGGAAAGAACTGGGCTACCCCATCACCCACTAGCCCCAATCCCGCGGAAAAACGCGGCGGCCCCGCACCCAGCCGCGGCTAAACGCCCGCCCAGCCAAAATCCCCGCGGAAAAACGCGGCAGCCCCGCACCCCGCCGCGGCAAAACCCCTAAAGCCAGAAGGGCGCCAGCACACGAGCGAGTATCTAAGCTTCTGTGTCCAACCTGACTCAAATACTGCGCGAAAGCCTGGATCGTTTCGCCAGCGGCGAACCCCGCCAGGAACACCTGGAGATGAGCCTCAAGCACGCCTGCGAATGGTCGCGGGCCTGCCGAGGCCATCTCTTCGAATACCTGCCCGACTCCCACCAACTGCGCACCGTGGCCAGCTGGCACGAAGGCGAGCTGCGCTCCGGGCCCGCCCCCGACGACCCGCCCTTCCTGCAACACCCCTTTGCCGCCGACCACAACAACTCGTTCTACAAAATGGTCAGCCAGGACCAAGTCCGCTACCTCGGCCCCCAGGGCTTTCTCGAACAGGTCTGGCCTGGAACCCGCGACTGGCACCAGAGCCTCGGCCATCGCTGCGCCGTCGCCCTGCCCCTGGTCGCTTCCGGCCGAGCCCTCGGCGAAATGGCCATCATCTTCCACCACGAAGTCGACTGGGCCGAACTGCCCCTGGCCGGACTGCGCGTCCTCAGCGCCCAGGCCGGCCTGGCCATGCTGCTCGAACAACTCGAACAACAAAACCGCCAGATGGTCCTCGATCAAGAGCGCCAGCGCCTCTCCCGAGAACTCCACGACGGGGTAGCCCAGATCCTCAGCGAGACCCTCAGCGAACTGCGCCAGGGTTCCGACCCACAGCGCCTGGAAAACCTGCTCCGCCAGGCCCTGCAGGACGCCCGCCAGTCCGTCAGCGCCCTGCGGCCTCCCGGACTGCAAGGTTGCCTGCACGAAGCCCTCCAGCAGCTCGCCCCCCAGCTCCAGCTCGAAGGCACCCCCCGCCCCCTCGAGCAAGAACTCGAGCACCAGCTCTTCCGGGTGGCCCAGGAAGGCCTCGGCAACGCCGCCCGCCACGCCTCCGCCAGCCGCATCAACCTCACCCTCCGCTACCTCGAGCAAAGCCTGGAGCTCCACCTCGAAGACAACGGCCGCGGCTTTGACCCTACCGCGCCCAGCAGCGGCTTCGGCCTGCGCGGTATGCGCGAGCGAGTCGAACTAGCCGGCGGCCAGCTGGAAATCCACTCCCAGCCCGGCCTCACCAGCCTGAAAGTGTGCTTCCCGATGTGAGAATCCTCATCGCCGACGACCATCCCATCGTGCGGGCCGGCTGGGAACAGGCCCTCAAAGACCGCTACACCATCGTCCATACCGCCGGCGACGGCCAGCAAGCCCTGGACGGCTGGCTGCTGCACCGCCCCGACCTCGGCCTCATCGACCTGCGCATGCCGGGTATGGACGGCTGCTCGGCCATCGCCGCCATTACCGCCGCCGACGCCACCGCCCGGCTGGTGGCGGTCACCTCCTTCGGCACCGAAGAAGACGTCTACCACGCCCTGCGCTCGGGGGCCCGCGGTTTTCTCCTCAAAGACGCCCCCCTGGAGACGATTTTCCAGTGCCTGGAAACGGTCGCCGGCGGCCAGCGCTTCTACCCCGACTACGTCATGGAGCGCCTCTCCACCCGACTCATGCGGGCCGAACCAACTCCCCGCGAAACCGAAGTGCTGGCCCTCATGGCCGAAGGTCTCTCCAACAAGCAGATCAGCACCCGCATCGGCCTCTCGGTGGAAACCGTCAAAGGCCACGTCAAGAACCTGCTGGTCAAGCTCGAAGCCCAAACGCGCACCGCGGCCGTCCACCAGGCCCGGCTGCAGGGCCTGCTGCCCCCCTCTTTCTAGGGGGATCCCGGGGGGACGCCCCATGGGGTATGCTGGGGCCATGGCCCATTTAATCGTAAAAAACGCCCGAATTACCACTCTCGATCCGAACCAGCCGGAAGCCGAAGCCATGGCGATCGCCAACGGCGAAGTGCTGGCGGTCGGCGATGAAGCCAGCGTCATGCGCCACGCCACCGCCGACACCAAGGTGGTCGACGCCGAAGGACATCGCCTCATTCCCGGATTGAACGACTCCCACTTGCACGTCATTCGCGGCGGCTTGAACTACAACATGGAGCTGCGCTGGGACGGCATCCCCTCTCTGGGCGAAGCTCTCTTGCGCCTGAAATGGCAGGCCGAACGGACGCCTCCGCCCCAGTGGGTGCGCGTGGTCGGCGGCTGGAACGAATTTCAGTTCAAAGAACGCCGCCTGCCCACCCTCCAGGAAATCAACGCCGTCTCGCCCGAAACGCCCGTCTTCATTCTGCACCTCTACTGCCAGGCCATGCTCAACCAGGCCGCCGTACGAGCCATCGGCTACACCAAAGATACTCCGGATCCGCCCGGGGGAGAAATCCAGCGCGACTCCCAGGGCAACCCAACCGGCCTGCTCATCGCCCGGCCCAACGCCACCATTCTCTACTCGGCCCTGGCCCGCGGTCCCAAGCTGGACCTGACCGATCAGATCAATTCCACCCGCCAGTTCATGCGCGAGCTCAATCGCCTGGGTCTCACCAGCATCATCGACGCCGGCGGCGGCTATCAGAACTATCCCGAAGACTACCAGGTCATTCAGGAGCTGGAGCGCCGGGACGAATTAACCCTGCGCATCGCCTACAACCTCTTCACCCAACATCCCAAAGAAGAATTGGAAGACTTCCGCCGCTGGACCAGCCAGCTCAAACCCGGCCAGGGATCGGACTGGTTCAAGCTCAACGGAGCCGGCGAAATGCTGGTCTTCTCGGCGGCCGATTTCGAGGACTTCCTGGAGCCTCGCCCCGACCTGGTGCCCGAGATGGAAGGCCAGCTGGAGAAGGTCATCTCGCACCTGGTGGCCGAGCGCTGGCCCTTCCGCCTGCACGCCACCTACAACGAGTCCATCTCGCGCTTCCTGGACGTCTTCGAACGCGTCAACCGGGACATTCCTTTCGCCGGCCTGCGCTGGTTCTTTGACCACTGCGAAATCGTCGACGACCGCAACCTGGATCGCATCAGCGCTCTCGGTGGCGGCATCGCCGTGCAGCATCGTATGGCCTTCCAGGGCGAATACTTCGTGCATCGCTACGGCGCCCAGGCCGCTCGCCAGACCCCGCCCATCAGCAAAATGCTGGCCAGCGGCATCCCGGTGGGCGCCGGCACCGACGCCACCCGGGTAGCCAGCTACAACCCCTGGGTCAGCCTCTACTGGCTGGTCACGGGTCGCACCGTGGGCGGCCTGGAACTCTACGGAGCGGAAAATCAGCAAAGCCGCCAGCGCGCCCTGGAACTCTACACTCACGGCAGCGCCTGGTTCTCCGGCGAAGCCGGTCGCAAGGGCCGTCTGCAGCCGGGCCAAATGGCCGATTTCTGGTGTCCTTTCTATAAAAGATCCTAGACTTGGTCCGCACTCCTCGCTATCGTGCAAGCCACTGAGAAAATCTGGAGGTCCGCTCGATGGTTGCACAGTCCGAGTCCAAGCCTACCTTCGACAGCGTTCGAAAGTTAATCACCGAATGGA
>JAFKGI010000055.1 GCA_017307785.1 Vulcanimicrobiota bacterium
GACCGGTGGGTGCGCCGGGACCGGTGGGTGCGCCGGGACCCGTGAGCGCAATGCCGAGACCGGTGAGCGCGCCGAGACCCGTGGGCGCAATTCCGGGACCGGTAGCGGCGCCGACCCCGGTGGCTGCGCCGAGACCCGTAGGCGCGCCGGCACCGGTGGGTGCGCCGGGACCCGCGGGCGCAATGCCGAGACCCGTAGGCGCGCCGGCACCGGTGGGTGCGCCGGGACCCGTGAGCGCAATGCCGGAACCGGTAGCGGCGCCGGGACCGGTGGGCGCAATTCCGAGACCGGTGGCGGCGCCGAGACGGGTGGCCGCGCCGAGACCCGTAGGTGCGCCGGGACCGGTAGCGGCGCCGGGACCCGTGAGCGCGCCGACACCGGTGGGCGCAAATGCCGGGACAGGTGGGCGCATTGCCGGAACCCGTGCACGCACCCGGCGACGGGATCGGGGCTAGGGGCAGCCGATCCAGGCGGTGGTGGCGATGGCCAGGAAGAGGGCGGGAGCGGGATGGCGCAGGAGCATTCGGGGGTCTCGGGCCAGCATTCCGAGTCCGAGGAGGGCGAAGAGGGCGGCCACCAGCAGGCCGACGCCGGCCGAGCGCGGGTCGCCGGCGGGATAGAAAACCAGTGCGGCGGCCAGGGAGAGCCAGACAGCCGTGAGCAGGTGCCAGGTTCCGCGCAGCAGATGGAAGGTCATGGCCTTGCCGCCGAAGGGGGTGGTGGGCAAATGCTCCGGGTTCATTCGGGTCAGGATCAGAAATTCGCCGAGGCCGGAATGGATGGCGCCGGCGCACACGATGAGGCCGGCGGAAACCAGGAACCAGCTATTCATGGCGCCTTATGCGCGTTTCTGGAGCACGACGGCGTAGCGGTCGCCACCCAGGGGAGACAGTTGCTTATCCACCATCTCGAAGCGCTCAGCCAGATAGGTCTGGAATTCTTGGGGCTGCTTGGTGTCGTCGTAGGGAAAGAGCAGGAATTCGCCGCCGGGTTTGAGCGAGCGGTGCACTTCATCGAGGGCCAACTTGCGGTCTTCCACGGACGAGGAGACGAAGGGCGGGTGGCAGGAGGTCAGGATCAGGTCGCAGGAGTCGTTCTGTAAGGGCAGGGCGTAGGTGTCGCCTTTGACGTTCCAAAACTGCTCGGCCCCATCGGCCTTGAGGAATTCGATCTGTTTCTCGGCCAGCGGTTCGGAGAGGTCGACGCTGACATACCGGTTGCCGCCGTGGGCCAGGTTCTCGGCGACGGTGGTGGAGGTAGCGGCGCCCAGTTCGGCCACCGTCAAGTTTTGCGTGTGCGTGTAGCGGGCGGCCAGCATCGGACCGATCAGGGTTTTCAGCTCGGAGCGGGGACCGTCGCGCAGTTCTTCCACGGGCGCGGTGGAGACGTAATTGCGATGATGGGCTTCAATCTCGGGGGTGACCACCCAGCGCTTGCTGGGAAAACCGCCCAGCTTGACCTCGGGCTTGCGCACCACGTCGGCGATGGCGGCGGGAATCTCCTGGGAGCCGCGACCGAAGATGACGCAATGGTCGATCGGTTCCGCGCTGGCGGGAGCGGCGGCGGGGCGGCGGGCTGGTTGGGGCTGACGGGTGGTGGGCAGAGACTGAATCTTCATGGCTTCAGCATAGGCCGGGGGCCTCACAGATAGCTGAAAGACGAGATAAATATTGGCTAGGAACGCTCACACTTCAGCAATAACTCGCGGGCCCGCTGCTGGCGCTCTTCGAACATGTCTAACAAGCTGTTGTCGAGTCGGGCTTCGAGAAAGCGGGCCAGGCATTCCCGCGCCTTCTGGTAGTCGCCCAGTTGGAAGTAGGCCTGACCGCGCAACTCGGCCAGTTCGAAATACTGGCCCCTGCCGGCCTGCTCGGTCCGGTCGCACAGCCGCAGTTGCTCCTCTGGAGTTTCGGCCAGGCTGGCCCGGATCATCAGGGGGTATTGTTCTTCGCTGTCCGGCAGGGCGGCCCGGGCTTCGTCGAGGCGGCCAAGCCACATGAGATTCTCGGCGACGCAAGTTGCGTAGCTGGGGTGAGGATCGAGTTCGGCAGCCTGACGGTGATGCCTCAACGCGGCTTCCCAGTTTCCTACTAGCGACTCGCTCAGTCCGGTGACCATCAGGCCTGCCGCCTTGATGGGGGGCACGCTCAGCTTCGCGCGAACCAACTCGCGAGCATCCTGCCAGCGCCGACTGCGCAGGTGACTCCAGGCAAGCATGAAGTAGCGGTACAAAATCTGATCCGAGTTTCCTTTAGGATCTCCCTCCAACATGAATCGGAGCTCGTGCAGCTCGCGCTCGTTCTCGTATTCGGCCCACTCCAGCAGCAGAGGCAGCAGGCGCTCTCGCTCCAAACCGCAGGATGGCTCATCGGCCAGGGCAACCAGCAAATAGGCGGTATTCAACTCACGCTCTTCGGAGCGCATTTCGTCGCGGGCACGCCGCACGACTCGCTGGAGCTGGTCGGCACCTTCGTTAGGAGACGGGTCGGGCATCAGATCCAGCAAGTCGGCAACTCGCAACATCTGATGGGCAGAGCACTCGCGATAGCGAAGAAACCTGGACAGGAGTTCTGTGGGACTCGTCGCTCCCCGCAGCAATCTCAGGGCGGTATTGGTGATCGGCCGGCTGACGCTGGCAGGCGAAGTTTCCTCCAGGGCCCCGGGCAGAAATAGATACATCAACGCAATGGCCTCGCCTACGGGAGACACGACAGCGTTCGCGGGGCCGTCATTTCGCCCCACGGTGAGGTAACGGACCGATTTTCCCAGTTGGCGCAAGGGCACTTTCTCCCCGGAGTGGCTGTCAAAGCTTAGACGGTCGGCAATTTCCTGGAGCTGCTTGGCGCGGATCACCCCTCGACAATGGGAGATCTGGAACTGAGATTTGGGATCGAGCAAAACGTCCAGGGGATGACGGCGCGCGTATTCTTTTGTGAACCGCTTCACCACGGCGAGCTTGAGCCAGACGAACATCTGCAAAAAGTGGTAGCGCTCCAGGTGCTCGAAAGGACCGGAGAACTTCATCAGCCGGAGAGTCCAATAGAGTTCCCCTATGGGCAAAACGCCCAGGCCTTTTCCTTCCCTGGCAGCGTCCACTCCTTCGGGCACGGTCCTCTGCTCCAGCACCTCTTCCCGAATGAACTCGCGAAAGCCGTGCAGATCCGGGTAACGGCGCAGCCCGGCCTCTCCCCTACCCTTCAAGAAGGGGATGCGCACCACGTAGTCCTCGGGGTTCGGGAGGCGGGGCAGGTTGATCTGGCCCTGCAGGTGGTCGAGGTTGATCCAGTTGGAAAAGAGGGCGCAGAGTTGCTTTTCGTGGGGGTGGTCGACGATCAGGACGCGGTGAGGTTCCCACTCGATTTGCATGGCGTAGGAGACGACGGGCAGCCAGCCGTGTTCCAGGTATTCTTCGCGGATCTGGCTCAGGCAGGCGATGGAGCCGTCGGCGCGGCGGAAGATGGGGGCTTCGAGCAGCAGGGGCAATTGGCTGGCGCGGCTGGAGGCGACCAGGGCGGCGAAGTGTTGGCGGAAGCCACGGTTCAAGACGACTTCGCTGAGCTGATCGTGAATCCAGCTGAGCCAGTTCTTGAATTCGGTGCCGTGGACCACTTGTTTGCGGGAGAGGTCGAGCGGCAGCCCGTCGCTCCACCAGAGGGCGACGACACCGGCGATGGGAGCCGCGAAGGGGTAGGAAACTCCGTGGCGGATCAGCTGCCAGTCTCCCTGACCGAAGTATAGGACGCCTTCGCCCCAGGGATTGGGAGGTAGTTCCACCCAGTCGTGGGCGCTGATCCAGTCGGGATCGAGACCAGTGGTTTTGAAAGCCAGGGGAGTGACGACCGGAGCGGGAGGGCGTCGCGGCGTCAGTTGCAGGCCGGCGTAGCGACCGCGCGTTGTGAGCAGGTGACTGGTCAGACGAGGGCGCCCGATGGCTCGTTGCCACCAGGGCCTGGTCAAGGTAAGGCAGTTCGGTGCGGGGCCGGCATGGTCGTCGACCACCAACTGGTCGCCGACAAAGAACGCGCGGCCGTGGGGGGTCTGGAAAGAGACCGTTCCCAGACGCCTGGCGGCCAGCAAAGCAATGCCCAGTTCGGAAAGCAGACTTCCGGCCTGACCCAGGCTGGGCAAGATGCGCTGGAGTTGCTCGAGATCCAGGGCCGGCTCGCTCCAGCTCAGGCGAGTGGTGGCCCCCTTTTGCTCCAGACGAAACCAGTGCGAGCCGTTGAGGACGGCGGCGGCCAGCAGCGGCAACACAAACTCCTCCGGGTCGGCGATCTGAAAGGACCCGAGCACTTGCTGCATGCGGTGGAGGTCGGCCGAAAAGGTCCCCGACCCATGAAGCTCCCCCTCACTCTTCAGCCCCTCCAGATAGTCCATTGCTACCATGACTACGGGAAAGTCAGTCGTGATTCCTTACCACGGCCAGGGCGCAGATGTCGTCGTGGGGGGTTTCCACTTCGTCAAAGGCGTCCAGGGCCGCCAACAAGTCCCGAATGATCCGGTGAGAACAGGGATAGGGCGGGGCAACCGCCGCGCGCACACCTTCCTCGCCAAAGGATTCCCCCGAACGGTTTCGAGCATCCAGCACCCCGTCGCTGGTGATGAGCAGAGCCTGACCGGGCTTCAGAGGAATGCGGTGGGAGTGGAATTCTTGCTCGGGAAAAAGTCCTAACGGCAAGTCCGGCTGCTCGAGCATCTTCATTTCCTCGCCAAGCAGCACGAACTGAGGGCTCTGGCCACAGAGAATCAGCTCCACGCTGCCGTCCGAATGGCAGCGTCCGAAAGTAGCGGCCACATAGCGCTCGGCTCCGGTGTTCTCGTAGAGCAGACTGGAAAGACGGGAAATTTCCTCGCAGAAATCCTGGTCGTAACGGGCTGAGGCACGCCAGAGGGTACGGCATTCCGTGACCAGCAGGGTGGAGTCCAGACCGTGGCCGACGGCGTCCGCCAGCAGGAAGCGGATGTTGCGCTCGCCGGCGGTGTAGGAATAGAGGTCGCCGCCCAGATGCAGAGCGGGGCGCAGGCAACCCGAGATCTCCCAGCCGTTGTAGCTGAGTTTGCTCTTGGGCAGGCTTTCCTCGAGAATGCGCCGGGCCACGCGCAGGGATTCCACCAGCTGCTGGCGCTGCTGCGAAGCCTGGCGCAGGCGATTGTGCACGATGGACCAGCTGACCAGGCGCAGGAATAACTTGTCCAGAGGGCGCTCCGAGCAACACCCTTCCGAGCCGAAACGCACGTAAGCCACCACATCGTGACCGCCGGCGTCGTAGACGGGAGTGGCTTCGCTCAACTCTTCCAGGGCGATTTCGGTGGGGCAGTCGTAGAGCCGGCCGCCGGCACGTTCTAGAGCCTGGCAGACCAGGCCGAGATCTTCGACGTCCACCACTTCTTCCCAGGTCTCCAGGAGCAATTCCAACGCCGGTTCGTGCTTCATGACACTCTAGTCTAACTCGGTATGCCGGGATCTGGTCAGGACCCAGATCCTGCTCTCCAGGTAACGGCTACCCGAAGGCCGAATAGTACACGATGAAGATTCCCGGACCGGATCACCCGATTACCGTCAAGCCCACCGAAGGGCGCGTTACCGTGCGCTGGAACGGACAGGAAATCGCCGACAGCGGACGAGCGCTGACCCTGGAGGAAGCCGGTTTCCCGCCGGTCCAATACCTTCCGTTGGAAGACGTGCGGTCGGAACTGTTCGAACCGTCTCCCCACGTGACTTATTGCCCCTACAAGGGCGACGCCTCTTACTACACCTTGAAAGGCGAGGGCCAACGAAGCCTGAACGCCGTCTGGACCTACAAAGAACCCTTCGCGGCGGTGGCCTCCATCGCGGGCTATGTGGCCTTTTATCCCGACCGGGTAGACAAGATCACGGTGACGGAGAGGACGCTGGCCTGATGTTTCCCGCCATCCAAGGCTTTAAGCCGCTGCAGACCGTTTCCGCTCCCAAGCGACCGGTCGAGACGAAGGCGCCGGAAGCGGCCGAACCGGGCGAGACATTTACTCCGTCGGAAAGCAAGCCGTCGGCGGTTCAGCATCTGCTGGACGTGAGCAGCAAGAGTCTGGTGATTGGCGCCGGGTTGACCTTGATGGGAGTGCCGGCCCCGATTTCCGCCACCATTGCCGTCGGCCACCTGGTGACGCAGGCCGCTCCCGAGACGACCGGTAAGATTTTATCCAACACGGCCACGGTGGTGGGTGTGGCCACGGCCGGAGTGTTGACATTGGGTGGGGCTCTGGCCGCCCCCGTGGCCGAACTGGGAGGCCAGTTCGTGCGCCACGGGGTGGGACATGCGTTTCTACCCGGCTTCTCCGGCGACTGAGTAGTCTTCTTCGCTGACCTGCTCGAGCCAGTCGACGGGGCTACCGTTAAAGGCCTCTTGAACGGCGATATGGGTCATCCCGGTGGTTTTGGTAGCGCCGTGCCAGTGCTTCTCCTCGGGAGCAAACCAGACCACGTCGCCGGGCCGAATTTCCTCGCGCGGTCCGCCCCAACGCTGGGCCCAGCCGCAGCCGGACATGACGATCAGGGTCTGTCCCAACGGGTGCGTGTGCCAGGCGGTACGCGCACCCGGTTCGAAAGTAACCCAGGCGCCCTGCACGCCGTCGGTTTTGATGAGCGGATCGATGCGCACGTTGCCGGTGAAATAGTCGGCCGGGCCTTGGCCGGACGGTTGAGAACCTGCTCGCTTGATTTCCATAAAAATGCCCCTTCCTGGTGTGGAAGAGGCACTTCGTCGTTCCTTCTTGGTTGGCTTTTTCGTCTTGCCCTAGCGGCGCTCTACGGGTCTATAGCGCTCGGCCACCACCGACTGGCGGAGGTCTCCGAGCAGCGCCTGCCGACTTGCCTCCAAGGTTTCCCAGGACTGGGCGCTCTGGACCGGCGGAATGGTCACACCTTCGCGGCGGTCAAAGCCGACCAGGGCCGCATCGACCAGGTCGTCGACCTCCATCACCTCGGGCAAGCTGGCGATGTCCTTACCGGAGCGCTCCCAGATTTCGGTGCGGGTGGCGGCCGGCAATACGGCCTGGACGTAGACGCCGCTGGCGGAGAGTTCCAGATTCAGGCCCTGAGAGAGAAAGAGAACGAAGGCTTTGGTGGCACCATAAATGGTCATTTGAAGTTCGGGAGCCAGTCCCACCACCGACCCCAGGTTCACGATAGACCCACCCCCCTGACTGGCCAGTCGCGGCGCCACAGCGGCGGCCAGCCGGGTGACCGCATTGATATTCAGAGAAAGCAGTCGTTCGATGCTGAGGCTATCCTGCCGGAGAAAACTGCCGGACTGGCCCATCCCGGCGTTGTTGATCAGGATACCGATTTCGGAATCCTGGCGCAGGCGGTTTTCGACGCCGGCCAGCTCCGCCTCCGCGCTCAGGTCGGCCTGTAGCACCTCGACCTGGACCTGGTAATCAGCCCGAAGGCGGGCGGCCAGGGCTTCCAATCGAGCCTGGTCGCGAGCCACCAACACGAGGTCGTGGCCGCGGCGGGCGAAGCGGTCCGCGTAGGTGGCGCCGATTCCCGTTGAGGCGCCGGTGATAAGCACTTTCTGCTGAGTCATTGAGGTGAAGTTCTCCTTGGTTTTCATAAACGCAATAATGACGATCATCATCTTTAATGTCAAGGGTTTTGATTACGATCATCATCCGGGTATAAGGAGAGGGTGAAAATTACCAAAGAGCAAGCACGCGCCAATCGCCGCCACGTGGTGGAGACGGCCGCCCGACTATTCCGCGAACACGGCTATGATGGGGTGGGAGTGGCCACTCTGATGGCGGCGGCCGGGTTCACCCACGGCGGGTTCTACAAGCAGTTCGCTTCCAAGGCCGAACTGATTGCCGAAGCGGCCGCCATCGGGCTCCAGCAAACGGCGGAAAGATCGAAGGGAAGTCCACCGGGGGAATTTCTGCGCAAATACCTCTCACGCGAGCACCGTGACGCTCCCGCCGACGGCTGCAGTCTGGCGGCAATGTGTGGCGACGCGGCACGCCAGGACCCGATGGTTAAGGCGGTCTTCGCGGACGGACTGGAGAGCTTGCTAGAAAACCTGGAGCGGGACTCTCCGCAGCCTGACGAGGGCAGCCGGCAGCGCGCGCGGGCCAGGCGACTCAGCAACATCGCGCACGCCGTGGGAGCGCTGCTGCTTTCGCGCGCCTGCCCCGACGATTCGCTCATGGCCGACGAGATTCTCGAGGCCTGCCGGCTGGAAATTCTGCCCAAGAAGACCTGAGGAGATGCATCAGGTTTCGCGGGCGGCCCGCATCAGTTCGATGAACCGTTGCGCGCCCAGGCCCAAGGGGCGATCGCGCAGCCAGACGACGTCCACCCAGAGCCGGATCTGGTTGGACATGTTGGTAAACTCCAGAGCCACCAGATTTCCAGAAGCGACATAGGGTTCGACCAGGCGTTTGGGCAGGTAGGCCCAACCCAGGCCGGCCTGCACCAGGCTGAGAGTGGCCAGGTGGCTGTCGGTGCGCCAGATTTTGCGCGAGACCAACAGACGCGGGTCACCGCCGCGGGTGTCGCGACTGGCCACCGCGATCTGGCGATGGTCGAGCAAATCCTCGGTGCGGAGCGCAACTCCCGCCATCGGGTGGCCGGGCGCGACGACACCGGTGAGCATCTCGCTGGCGATCTCCTGGAAAGCCTCTCGTTCATCTACGCCTACTCGCTCGAAGAGAATCGCCAGATCGGCCTCTTTTTCGTGGAGCCAGCGCAGGATGGCGGTCTGGGGAGCGGAGAGCACTTCTACTTCCAGCGAGGGGTATTCTTCGGCCAGCCTGGCCAGCGGGAAATTCCATGGGGCGGAGAGCAGTTCAGGGGCCACCGCCAGCGTCAGGCGGCTTTCCAAACCGGCGTGCAGATTGAGAGCTTGCTGCTGCAGGCGACGTAACTGGCGGGCCAGTTGACGGGCTTCCGGCTCCAAGGTGCGGGCCACGGCGGTGGGCTTGACTTCGCGGGTGGTGCGCTCGAAGAGAACCAGGTCCAGTTCGGCTTCCAGCTGTGCAATCTGCATGCTGACGGCCGAGGGCACTCTGCCCAGGGCACGGGCGGCGGCCGAGAAGGAGCCGTGGTCGAGGACGGCCAGGAAAAGTTGCACGTTGTCGCTGGAAAAGGACATGGATCTCAGTCTATCAGAAAACTTGATGACTGCTGGCCCCGTCTTTCAGGAATTTCCTCTAAATTTGCCCAGACCTCGGGCTGAAAGGAGGCCTGACGCGACAAGGACCTGCTGGCTGACCTGGTAGAGACTTCCCATAAACCGGAACCAGCTGCGAACCGATAACTGTCCGGGGGACAGCGCGAGGAGGTTCTATGAAGCGAAGATTCCTGGCAGCCGGTCTGCTCATCTCTGGCTGCGGTTCGGTGAGTGACCTGGCGGTCTCTAACCCGATAAACACTCTCCCCTCTCGACCCGCCACCCTGTTGGTCAAGTACAGTCAGACTTCGTCCTCCGATCAAAAAGAGCAGGCCAGCAGCCTGCTCCAGGACGCCAGCGCGGCCACTCAAGGCCAACTCCCGAATTCAGTGCAGATTGTGGAAGTGGCACCCTCCCACGAAGGGGCAGAGCAATCGCTGTGCGAGCAACTGATGGCCAGTGGGGCGGTCGAGTTCGCCGAGCCGGACTACCTGCTGCCGGTCTCTTATCTGCCCAACGATCCTTATATCGGCCAGCAATGGGCGTTGCCCAAGATCTCGGCTCCCGCAGCTTGGGACCTGACCCGAGGCAAGTCTTCCGTGACGGTGGCAGTCTGCGACACCGGCGTCCTCTCCACCCATCCAGATCTCAGCGGCAACCTGGTTTTACCGGGGTTCAACAGCGTGGATGGCAGCGACAACATCGTTCCGATCCACCCACACGGCACCATGGTATCTGGATGTATCGCCGCTTCCGCCAACAATGGACAGGGCGTGGCTGGAGTGGCTTTCGGTGTTCGAGTGCTGCCCGTGCGAGTAAGCAACAAAGCCGATGGCTCCGCCTACCTCTCCGATATGGCCAACGGAGTTCGCTGGGCCGCCGACCACGGCGCCCGAGTCATCAACCTGAGCTACGGAGGCGCCCAGTACGCCACCATCGACCAGGCCGCCCAGTATGCACGAACGAAGAACTCCCTGCTCTTTATGGCGGCAGGAAACGACGGACAAGATATCAGTTCCAGCTATCCTGACTATCCGTCTTTTGTGCTGGTTGGTGCCACCAATTCGTCAGACGCCAGGTCCAGTTTCTCGAACTACGGCACAGCCATCGACATGGTAGCCCCGGGCGAGAGTATCGTGACCACGACCCTGAACAATGGCTACGCCAGCGTGAGCGGCACTTCTTTCGCCTCCCCTATCACAGCTGCCGGTGCCGCCCTGATGCTTTCCGCCAATCCCAATCTAACCGTCACCCAATTGGAGTCCAAGCTGATGAACTCTTGCGACGATCTCGGGGCGGTCGGGGAGGACAGCGTCTTTGGCAAGGGCCGTCTGAATCTGACCAAAGCCGTGCGCGAGGCCGCTGCGACCCCGGTCAACCAACCCCCGCGAGCTGTAGTGGCGGTCAGCCCCGGCGCCGGAGTGGCGCCTCTGAACGTAACCTTCAGCGGTGCTTCGTCCAGCGACCCCGAAGGAGAAACGTTAACCTACAGCTGGAGTTTCAGCGAAGGGGGAAGCGCTACCGGTGTACAGACTCTGCGCACCTACTCCAGGGCCGGCAGCTATACGGCAATCCTGACCGTGACCGATCCCAAAGGCGCCACTGCGGTGGCCAACGCCACTGTGACGGTCAGCCCCGCTCCCACCGCAGTGGCTGCGCCCACCGGGCTGGTTGCCAGCGGCACCGGCAACCAGGTCAACTTGAGCTGGAAGGACAATTCCAACAATGAGCTCGGCTTCTACGTTGAACGGGCCAATCAGTTGACCGCTCCGGGCGTCTTTACCCGCATCAGTACAGTAGCAGCCAATGCGACCAGTTTCTCCCAAACGGTGACCAAGGGGAACTATCTCTATCGGGTTCAGGCCTACAACGCCAGCAAGACCTCGGACTACTCGACCATTATCTCGGTCAACCGCTAGGCAAAAGCCCCCAGATCCGTTCGGGTCTGGGGGCCAGGGTCCAGAGAGGAAGAAAGTTCGCCTGTCAGGCGGGGACGCGGTGCATGGTCTTGCTGACAGAGGCCGGCTGCTGAGATTTCAGACTGAGATGCTGAAAATGTTCGGGCTCATGGCTGCGAACAAGTCCCTTGGTGCAGTCGTCGCAGAGCTTGATACGGACAGAACTGGGTGAGACGATGCGCAGACCCTGAGCATATTCCGTCTGCTCCAAGTTCAACCAGTCGGGCTTCTGGGCGGGCTGGCTATGGCGGTTGCACCATCCGCAAAACTCTAGCGGAACACCAGGACGCTTGGGCGGTTCGTCGCCAGCCGCGCGCGGCCGAGGTTCCGTGGCGACCCGAGAAAAACAAATCAGCAGATTGGTCTCCATCGCCTCCGCCTCGACCTGCCACAGAGAGAGTTGAGCCTCGCTATCGAGGCGAAAAAGCAGACTGAGGGGGCGGCGACGGGCCTTCACAAACAGGGCCTGGAAGGTCCTGGCCAGACCATTTTGCTGAATGTGGGCCCAGATTTCCTTGCCCCAGACTTCACCGGGAAGGAAAGGCGCGCCGTTGGTATGACGGAATTCCACAAACTCATCGGCGATGGAGAGAATCTGGTAGTTCTCGTCGAGGATATAACTGATGCTTTGAATTGGCACGGAGGCACTCTCCCTACTGGCTTCTGACTGGCTTCATCGGCCGAGACAGCCTCGAACTGAAGTCGCCAGGAGGCGTGAAGGTCTAGTATATTACCACCTGCAGAGCATCTCTATATGCGAGTCTTGTTGTTGCAATTTGCACGTGGATGGCCGAAAGAATGCGGCTCGGAGGGCGGTCGTCACCCGAAGGGCATAGGGACCATGCTTGTCACAAAAACTGATAGCTGCTGACTTTTTCTTTCAGAAAACCTCGTCTATCCTGACTCCATCATGCAAGGTATTCAACGCAAGATCGTTTATTTATCGCTCTATGAAGGCATCGCCATCGTGGCCAGCACCGTCGTGCTGAGCCTGGTGACCCATCAAGAGGCTTCTAAGACCGGTGTTCTCGCCGTTTTGGCCTCGGTCACGGCCCTGATCTGGAATTTCGTCTACAACTCACTTTTTGAGGCCTGGGAAGCCCGCCATTCCAAGGGAGGTCGAGGGCTGCAACTGCGTATCGCTCACACTCTCGGCTTCGAAGGAGGCATGCTGCTGTTGCTGGTGCCGCTGTTCGCCTTTGGTCTGGACGTCACGGCGGCCGAAGCGCTGGGGCTGCAAATGGGAATGCTGATGTTCTTTCTTATTTACAGCTTCCTCTTTACCCTCGGCTTCGACCGAGTCTTTGGACTGCCGGCTTCAGCTCAACGCTGAACCGGCCAGGGTCAGGCCGCCGGCCTTGAGGGCCCGGCCCAGGAAGTCCTTGGCGTCGGTGAAGGGTTCGTGGAGCACGCCGCGGGCGCCCTGGGCCTGCATAGCCCGCAAGCCCTCGACGATTTTGGGGTCCCCCATGGTGAATTCATCCACCAGTTCCTTGAAGCGTCGGGCCAGTTGCTGGACCTTCGGGTCGAGCAGGTCGTGGTCGAGGTGTTGGCGAGTTTCTTCGAAGAGATCGACCCAGCGCTGCTGGTCACGTTGTTGTTGTTCGGGAGTGTAGGTTTTGGCTCGTTTGGCCAGCTTGTCCCAGCTTTCGGGGTCGTAGAATTGTTGCATCCAGTCCATGTTCATTTCCCTTTCTATGCGTTCCATGACTTCGGTGAGATCGTCCGGCCCTTGCGACAGGATCCTGAGGATTCGGTCGATTTGGGCGCGCCGTTCGGTAAGAACCCGCACCTGCAACTGCAGGCTGTCCTTCAAGCTGCGCGGTTCCTCGAGCAAACGTCCGATCTGCTCGAGACTGAGTCCCACGAACTGCAACAGACGAATCTGCTGTAGTCGAATCAGGTGCTGGTGGCTGTAGAGGCGGGTACCTTTGGCTCCGCGCTCAGGCCTGAGCAGTCCGATTTGATCGTAGTAACGCAGCGTTCTGACGCTGACTCCCGCCCGGCGGGCGATTTCACTGGTCTTGTGCATAGACCCATTGTAGAGGGTGACGTTACGTCGTAGGCAAGCCTTTTCTGCGGGGGCTTTCATGCACCAGCAGAATGCCTATCAGGAAGGTCAGGGGAAGGGCGGCCCAATTGGGGTTGAGCTCGGGGGCTTCCGACAGCGTGACCGTCAGTCTGGCGGTAGAACCGCCCGTTTGGATGAGCGAGAATCCCACCAGAAAGTCTCCGGCGTTGGGAAAGGCGAGCGAATGCAGGATGGCCGGGTTGATGGCCACCGGGTTGATGTAGAGCTGGTCGTTGACCAGATCATAGAAAGTGACCAGAAATTGCAGGTCCGGCTTGTCGCCCAGGTCCACGTCCGACTGGAGGAATTCCAGCAGGTCGCCGGCCTGCACGTTGAGGTAGGTGGCCGTTATGCCCGAGCCCCGATTGAAGTTGCCGGGGAGCGGTGTTAAACCCAGAAAGACTTTGAGATCGTTGGCCGGGGTGGCTCGCGCGCCGTTGCTGAAAGCGCCGGCCACGAACCGGGTATTGACGGCGCTGGCGTCGTCGATGCCGATGGTGCCGCCGTAGAAACTGGTGTTGGTGACGTCTCCGACGCCCGTGTAGCTGGTCGAAGGAAGCAATGGTGCCGCCTGAGCGGGGGTCATCAGCAGAGCGGCCGTCAGCCAGATTTTGGAGGTGATTCGGGCGAGCTTGAAATGCATAGGACAGAAATATTCTATACGATGGAGTTTTCCTGCCCTACCTCTGGAGCCAGCAAGCGCACCTTTTCCAGGAGGTGGCAGAGCGTGGCGCGCTCCTGGGTGGTGAAGCCGGAAGTTTGCTCGCGCATTCGGCGGGTCTGCGACTCGCTGACCTGGTGTAGCAACTTGCGCCGGGCCGGCAGCAGGCTGGCCCTGCGTTCGCGCGCGACGGCTCGCTCCAGCAGCCGCCAGCAGTGCCTGCTTACTGGCTTCCCGATTGCGCGTCCTGGGGTCCGGTTTGCTGGTGGGTGAAGCGGGGTCCGCGGTTAGAACTGGCGGAAGATGAGGTAGGCGATGGCCGAGAGAGCCATGCTGGCGGGGAGGGTGAGAACCCAGGCGAGCACGATGTTAACCAGGGTCTTGGGCTGCAGGCCGGAACCGTTGGCCACCATGGATCCGGCGATGCCGGAGGAGACGACGTGGGTGGTGCTGACGGGCAGTCCGAGCACGTCGCCGGCGCCGATGGTGAGCATGGCCACCACTTGAGCGGACAGGCCCTGGGCGTAGGTCATGGGTTTGTTGCCGATTTTCTCGCCAACGGTGACGGCCACGCGTTTCCAGCCGATCATGGTGCCGATACCGAGGGCCAGGGCGACGGTGACTTTAACCCAGCCGCTGACGTATTCGATGAGGGCGGCCACGGCTTTTTCGTAGGTCTTCATGGTGGTGAATTCGGCGGGAGTCATGTAGAGTTCGCGGCTTTTGCGCAGGGCGTAGGCCGAGCGGTAGGCCACCAGCAACTGCTTGCGCAGGGTGAAGCGCTGGTCGCCGGGGACTTGCTGAATTTGCTGGATGCCCTGCAGCGAGGCCTGGGCGTCTTCCATGTCGTGCTGGATCTTCTCGAGGCGCTCGCGATACTTGGGTTCGGTCTTGGCGCGCTCGTCGTTCATATGCACTTTGACCACTTTTTCAGCTTCGGCGGTGGTTTCCAGCACGCGCTGAATCTGGGCCGGCGAGGCCTGCATATTCATGGCGAAGCTGACCGGGGCGATGCCCATGAGGATGAGCATCATAATGCCCATGCCTTTCTGGCCGTCGTTGCTGCCGTGGGCGAAGCTGACGCCGGCGCAACTGCCCACCAGCAACCAGCGCACCAGTCGCGGAGGCGGGTCTTCCCCCTGGGGGGCTTCGAAAAGTTTCTGATCGCGCACGGTTTTCTTGAGCAAAATCAGCATCAGCCCGGTGACGCAAAATCCGATCAGCGGGGACATCAAGAGAGCCGTGAAGACGCTCTGCACCTGGCTCCAGCGCAAACCGGCCGAGAGTCCCTGGCCGGTGACCCAGGCGTGCGTCAGGCCCACGCCCAGCACCGAGCCGATCAGGGTGTGTGAACTGGAGGCCGGGATTCCGAAAAACCAGGTACCCAGATTCCAGATAAGAGCGCCGGTGAGAACCGCGAAAACCAGCGCAAACTGGCCGTGGGTGTCGCCCACGATGGCGTCCATGGGGAGAAGATTGACGATGGCGTAGGCCACGCCCACACCGCTGACCAGAACTCCAAAAAGATTGCACACGCCCGAGAGCACGACGGCCGGGGTGGCTCGCATGGAACGAGTATAAACGACGGTGGCTACCGCGTTGGCGGTATCGTGAAAGCCGTTGACGGCCTGGTAAAAAAGAGCGAAGGCTACCGCCAGCACCAGCAGAGCTAGAGTGCCCGGGTCAGGCGTGTAGTCAAAGAAGATACTTTGCACCGCGGCTAGGCGCTACGAGAAGCGTGGGCTCATCCCTGCCCGGGGGCGACTTTTAGCGCTTGCTGTTGGCGTGGCCCAAAAGCCACTCCTCGGCCGAGGCGCTGTCGTGAGGCCCGTCGGGATGGCTGCCGTAGCGGCCGTCCAGAATGAGAAAGCCCGGCTAACCCTGGGCGTCCGTCTCCCCCACCACCGCCAGAGTGTGCTGCCCCATGTGGGTGCGGGCGTATTCTTCGCCGTGTTCGGCCACCAGCTGGTCGTGCACCAACTGGAACGGATTGGCGCTGAGGTCGCTGCCTTCGACCCAGAGGGCACGATACTGGTGGTCGCCGTGAATGGGCTGGACCGTGCTCCAGTGGTCGCCGCTGACGCCGCCTTCCAGCAGCTGTTGCTTGAGTTGCGCGCCCAGTTCCGGATCCAGGCGGTCGGCGTGAATGTGCAGACGGTCCTGACTGCGGCCTCCCTGAGAATTGACGGCCAGGGCGATGGCGTCGCGCGGAAGCTGCTCCGGGGTGGTGCCTAGCGACTCGGCGGAGGCGCGCCGGCCGTCTTTCCAGGCGTCGGCGAAGTAATTCTCGCTGCCGGGCTCATACAGCTGGGTGGATTCCACGCCCGAGATGGGAGTGGTGGGAATGGTGAGCAGGTCGTGTGGATGGTCTTTGCCGCCCATGACCACATAGCCGTGCTCGCGGTTAACCACGCGGGCATCGTCCAGGCCCGGCCCTAATTGAGCCTGGTCGGCCAGTTTGCCGAGGCGGTCGGGATTACCGTAGCGCTGGATGAGAGCGCCGTCGGCATCTACGGTGGTGCGCGTCACCGAATCCTGGGGAGCCGCGCTGGGAGCGGACGCAGCCATCGCTCCGGCCACGGCCAGAGTTCGCAGCACGGTCAGGGGCGCGCGCAGAGCATCCATGACGACCAGGATAGCAGCCGTTTGTAACAGCCAGGTTTCCCCGGCCTTTAGAATCCTATAACAGGGCGCGGGCGCTTTCGCTGTTCTTGTTGGCCGAAGACATCTTGTCTTTCTGGATGCCGAAGGTGATGTCGTTGATCGAAGTCATCATTTTGGCCACGTTGGCGCGATCGTTCTCGTCGGCCTTGCGCAGCTCCAGCTGGGTTTGCAACTGAGTGGACTGGGCTTGACGCTGGTCGGTCTGCTGCATCTGCTGGTCGAGCGCCTGCGAATTGTAGTTGGTGATGTTGCCGATCGATGATGCCATGAATGATGTCCTCGCTTCTTGAACTCCCCCACCCCTAGCTTAAGAAGTCGGAATGAACAGCAGCGGCGCCAACCTTAGGGCTGCTTATGGTCTGGATAAAAGGGCTCTAAAGATGGGCAGGACTTATTTTGTGAGCGTTTCGAAGTGGGTTGCTTATGCGCGAACTCACCTTTTTACTCAACGGAGAGCGCGTCACTCTGAACAATCCCGACCCTGCTCTGTTGCTTTCCGACTTTCTGCAGCAGCGCGGAGTGACCGGCACCAAGGTGGCCTGTGGTCAGGGGGGTTGCGGCGCCTGCACGGTCATGATTTCGCGGCGGGTGGACGGGCGAGTGGTGCATCACGGCGTCAACGCCTGTTTGAAGGCCGTTTGTTCGCTGGACGGGATGAGTGTGACCACCACCGAGGGGATTGGTGACGTGCACCACGGCCTGGATCAGGCCCAGCACTGCATCGCCGCCCACAACGGAACCCAGTGCGGTTTTTGCACACCCGGCTTTGTGATGAACGCGCACGCGCTGCTGCGCGCCCGGCCCCAGGCCCGTGAGCAGGACTTTGAGGACAGTTTCGGCGGCAATCTCTGTCGCTGCACCGGCTATCGGCCGATTTTGCACGGGATGCGCACGCTGGCCAGCGACTACGACGCTTCTCGCGACCAGACGCCGCCCTGTGTGGTGGATCCGACTTTTCCGATCAAGCTGCGCGAAGAGCCGGTAGAGATCTCGCTGTTGGATGCGCCGGAGGGGGGCAGGCGCTTCGTATCGAGGCGCCACCAGTGGGTGCGTCCCGAATCTCTGGCCGAGGCGCGTTCCTTGAAGGCCTCGCTAGTGCGCGAGCACGGCGCCGCTCAGGTGAAACTGGTGGTGGGCAACACGGCCATCGGCATTTACGCTCACGAGGACCCGGCTTTTTTCATCGACATCAGTCAGCTGCCCGAACTGACCGTGTTGGAGGAGCTGGAAGACGGCCTGCTGGTGGGCGCGGCCGTGGTGATTCAGGATCTGCTCGACTTTGCCGAGGCGGTGATCGAGCGCCGGCCCGTCGAGCAGACCGTGGGTCTGCGCGAGCTGGTGCGTCACGGCAAGCTGATTGCGGGACGCCAGGTGCGCAGCGCCGGCAGCGTGGGCGGCAATGTGGCCATCACCACCGGCCATGCCCTGCAAGGCGAGCCATTTCCCTCCGACCTGTTCGCCATTTTGACGGCCCTGGGAGCCCGCGTGACCATGACGTCGGGTGTGGTCGGGATGTTGGAGCTGCCGCTGGGGGAGCTGGCGGCCGAGGAGCTGTTCGAATCCTTCTTCCTCCCCTACTCCGTGGCCGGCGAACGAATTCAGACTCATCGGGTGGCCCGGCGCAAGCAGAATTCCCATCCGCTGGTCAACGCCGGTTTTCGGCTCCAGGTCGGTGAAGACGGGCGGGTAGAGCGGCTGAGCACCGTTTTCGGCGGTTTGACCCGGATGCTGCGTGCGGCCCGGCGCACCGAGGAGTTTGTGGTGGGCAAGCGGCTGGAGGAGTGTCTGGGGGAAGCGCTGGCCGTTTTGCAGGCCGAGCTGGCCGAGTGGGAGGTGGTGGAGGACGAGGAGGCCATCGGAGTCGACTATCGCTTAGGGGTGGCGCGCAATTTCTTGTTCAAGTTTCTGGCCGGCGTGACGCCCGTGGAGCGGCCGCTGTCCGGCGGGGTGCAGAGCTTTGCCCAGGAGCCCCAGATGTTTCCGGTGACTCAGCCGATTCTGAAGCAGAAAGCCTTTGTGCAGGCCAGCGGCGAGGTCAAGTTCACTCAGGATCTGCCCTTGCCCGTCGGCGGCTACCACGCGGTGATGGTATGGAGCCGACGGGCCCACGCGCGTTTTCGACTACCCGATGGTTTGCGCAACTTTGTGCACGCGGGGGATGTGCCCGGCCAGAATCTCATCGGGCTGGGCGATGATGATCCGGTCTTCAGCGACGGGGTGGTGACCAGCGTGGGGGCGCCCATCGGGCTGGCCGTGGCCAAGACGCTGGCGGAGGCGAGGGCGGCGGCACAGTGGATCGGCGACCAGATTGAATACGAGGATTTGCCGGCAGTTCTGACTTTGGATGAGGCCATAGAACAGAACACGGCTCTGCCGCAGCTGCGCTTTGCCAAGGATCCGGATGAGGACATTCAGCAACGCATCCCCACCATTACCCGACCGGGCAGCGATGAGGGGTGGTTGCGCCAGCCGAGTGTTCCTTTGCCGGGCACCGAGGTGGTGCAGGGGCGCATGCGGGTGGGGGCTCAGGCCCAGTTTTACCTGGAGACGATGTGCGCGCTAGCCGTTCCCGGGTCGTATCATCACATGACCATCTACAATTCCACCCAGAATCCCAACGGCGACCAGCGCAATGTGGCCCGAGCCCTGGGCGTTCGGGTGAACCAGATTTCCGTGTGTGTGGATCAGATCGGGGGCGGCTTCGGCGGCAAGCAGCATCGCTCCGGACTGGTGGCGGCGGCGGCGGCGGTGGCCGCGCGCAAGCTGGGCAAACCCGTGCGTCTGCTCTATGACCGGGCCACCGATATGACCATGGTGGGCAAGCGCCATCCTTATCTGGGGGATTATTCGCTGGCCTTTACCCCGGAGGGACGCTTTGAGGGGTTTCGCCTGGATCTGCATTCGGATGCCGGCGACACTTATGACTGCTCGTTTGCGGTGATGGATCTGGGATTGATGATGGCCGACGGCTGCTATCAGGTGCCCAATTTCCAGTCTAACGGCACCGTCTATCGTACCAACAAGACCAGCAATACGGCCATGCGCACCTTCGGCACGGTGCAGCCGTATCTGATGCTCGAGGAAGCGGTGGAGCAGGCGGCTCACCGGCTGGGGATTTCCGGAGAGGAACTGCGCTTTCGCAATTTCTACCGCAACGGCGGCCTTTATGAATTTGACCGGGCTCCTTACGGGCAGGCTCTGCAGTGGTGCAACATTCGGGAGCTTTGGAAGGATTTGGAGTCTCGCTGCTCTTTTCAGGAGCGTCTGCGGGCGGTGGAAGCATTCAATCGGGAACAGCGGCTGCGCAAGCGCGGCATCATGATGCTGCCCTTGAAGTACGGCATTGGCTTCACCGAGCCCCGCGGTTCCTTGAACTCCTCGAGCGCGCTGGTCAATATCAACTTCAGCGACGGCTCGGTGACGGTGGTGCACGGCGCGGTGGAAATGGGTCAGGGCGTGCACACCAAGATCGCTCAGGTGGCCGCCCAGACGCTGGGAATTCCCCTCGAGTGGATTCGTATCGGGGACAATCATACCGATACCATCGTGAATGCTCCGGCCACGGCCGCTTCCACCGGTTACGACCTGAACGCGGGCGCGGTGGAAAAATGTTGCCGGGTTTTGCGCGAGCGGTTGCAGCACTTCTGCCGCGATCTGGAGCAGTTCAATCCCCACGACTGCATCAGCGAGTGGCGCATCGATTGGGTGGACCGCTGGCAAGAAATCGTGGCCCGTGCCTGGCTGCACCGCATTTCGCTGAGCGCGGCCGAACTCTACAAGAGTCCCCACTATGCCGGTCCCAGCGAGCGTCATCCTCAGGGCCATCCGTTTTTGTATTACGTGTGGGGGGTGGCCTGCAGCGAAGTGGAGATCGACTGTCTGACCGGCGAATTTGAAGTGCTGCGCTCCGATTTGCTTTATGATGCGCATCGCTCGCCCAATCCGGCCATCGACATCGGCCAGATCGAGGGCGCCTTCGTGCAGGGCATGGGCTATGTCACCACCGAGCAGATTCTTTTCAATGAACACGGGCGTTTGGTGACCGACAACACCTGGACCTACAAGCCGCCTTGCAGCAAGACCATCCCTATCGATTTTCGCGTGCATCTCTATGAGCCGGACGCGCTGACCGACAAGCATGCGTCTGCCGCCGAAGACCTGGCCGTGAAGTCTTCGAAAACCACGGGCGAGCCCAGTATGTTGATGGGTCTGTCGGTTTGGTTCGCCATTCGCCGGGCCATCATGGCGGCTCGTCTCGAGCATTTGGGAGATTCCAGCTGGTATCCGATGGACGCACCCGCCACCAGCGAGCGCATTCAAACGGCTTGCGGAGTGAGTTGCGAGTCTTTACTTAAGGGGAGCGTGTAGATGATCAAGAACAAAGGCCGACTGTTGGGGTTTGTGCTGGTGACTGGCTTGATGACGGCCGCTTTAGGATGGCGCGGCTCGTTGCTGGCGGTGCCGGCGGTGGCCAACTACCGCGAGCCGGTGGTGCTCTCCAGTCAGGACGGCGTGCTCGAGGTGGAACTCACGGCTCGACCCGGCGAGGGCAAGCTGGACACGGTGGAGCAGCCGGTCAAGAATATGCTGCTGTTCAGCTACAAGGTGGTCAAGGGCAAGGCCAGCAACGGGCAGATGGAGGCCGAGAACTGCTATCCCGCCCCTACCCTGAACGTGCAGCCCGGCCAGAAGCTGATCGTGCATCTGGAAAACAAGCTGCTCAACCTGGACATCGACGACTTCTTTGATCCGGCCTACACCAAGAAGGGCCAGAAGATTCCCCAGCTGCCCAAGGCACTGGCCAACGCCCCGTTCAACCTGCACACTCACGGACTGCACGTTTCGCCGATGGGCAACTCCGACAACGTGCTGCTGATGATGCCGCCAGGAGCGCGTAACACTTACTCGTTCCAGATTCCCGCCGACCACGCCGAGGGCATGTACTGGTATCACGGGCATTTGCACACGCTGACCACGCTGCAGACTTATATGGGACTGGCGGGCATGCTGGTGATCGGCAAGGCCGACGGCAACTTGCCGGCGGTGTCCCAGAATGGGCTGCCGGTGCGCAACATGGCCATTCAATACAATATGGTGTGTGACCGTCAGGGCGGGTCGCATCAGTTGAACAATCCCACCTGGCCGATGTGGGTGAATACGCTCAAGAAGCCCAAAGCCGGTGAGTTGGAGTCGGGTCACTACAAGCCTTACCTGGCGCCCACCAACTTTCCCGAGACCAAGGCCGGAACCCAGTTCTTGAGCAACTGGTATGCGGGCAACCTGAGCATCGACAACAATCGCAGCCAGTTCAGCGTGATTCCCAACAATCTGATGGACTTTCGTGGGGCCGACGGCAAGTACACTCCGGCCAATCCGGGTTTGCCGGATGCCCAGCGGGACGTGCAGTTTACCGTCAACGGGCAGTTTCAGCCGCGGCTGGCCTCGCGGCCGGGTCAGACGGAGATTTGGAATCTGGCCAATATTTCGGATATGGCCTATGTGCGCGTGCGTTTGACCGAGACGGCCACGGGGGCCCATCCCAAGCTGGTGGTCGTGGGGCAGGACGGGCTACCTTATCCGGAAGTGCAGGTAGCCGGCGAGGTTTTGACCATTCCCCCGGCCACTCGTTTTGCGTTGGCGGTGACCATTCCTCAGCAGGGCGAGCTGGTGCTGGACATGCCGCCGGCTCAGGATTTGCACCAGAAGTATTCCAAGCCGGGGGTGGCCTACACCAGTCAGGGGCCGGGAAAGCCGGTGCAGGGGCGGTTGGGCACGCTGACGGTGGACCCGAAATATATCAGCTATTTTGACGGGTTCTTCTTGTTTCCGACTCAGGTGCTGTTGCGCGCATCCGGCTCGGGAGAGCCGGTCCCGTCAGTGGATTTTGCTCCGGGTCAGAAGCTGGGCGGCCGCACGCCCTTTTTTCAGTCGCGCGGGATGAAGCCGGACGTGAAGCGCAATCTGGTGATCAACGGCGGCTTTTTGGACGAGAAGGCCAGTTTGCAGGAGGCCAAGGCCTTTATCTATGCCTTTAACGGGCGGGCTTTTCCGCATACGCCGGTGCTGCGCCCCCGTTTGAACACGGTGGAAGAGTGGTCGTTTCAGAACTACAACAACGACGAGCATCCGATTCATATTCACGTGAACGACTTCCAGGTGACCAAATGGGTGGACCCGGTGGCCGGGGAGCGCAGCGAGTTTCAGCCCTGGAGCCAGGACAATGCCAATGTGCCGGCGCCCAAGATGGGGCCGCGCGAGGCGGTGATCGCTCCCGGCGAGTTGACTCTGCGCACGCGCTTTGAGGATTTTCTGGGCACTTACGTGATGCACTGTCATCGCCTCAACCACGAGGACAATGGTTTGATGGCCACGGTCAACGTGATTCCATCGGTGTCGTCCTTTGCGGTGGCCCGGGCGGGCACTGTGCAGGTGCGCAACGGCAAGGGCGGGGCTTTGTTGGGAACGGTGGTTCCTTGGGCCGGTCACAAGGGGCCGTTGAGCGTGTGTATGGGCGACGTGGACGGCGACGCGGTGCTGGATCTGGTGGTAGGCAGCGGGCCGGGAGTGCCGGCGCAGGTGGTGGCTTACTCGGGGGCTTCGGGGTTTGCTAAGGAGCTGACGCGCTTTTCGCCGTTTGCGGCCGATTTTCGGGGCGGGGTGCAGGTGGCCGCCGGCAATCTGGACGGGCGGGCCTGTAAGGAGAACATCGTGGTGGGCTCGGGTCCGGGTATGGCCAGCCGGGTGCGCGTGTTCCAGCTGGACCGGGTGGTCGGCGATTTTGCGCCGTATCAGGGGTCGGCGGGGGTGTCGGTGGCGGTGGGCATGGTGGAGAGCGCCTCCGGGCTGAATTCTGTGATTACGGCGCCGGGCTCGGGGCCCGCGCTGGTCCGGGTGTTCCGCTACGAGATCGAGAATCCGGAGTTCTGCGCGCCCACTTCGGGGCCGAAGAAGATCGCCGAGTTTCTGGCCTTTGGTGCTGGTTATCGGGGGGGGGTGAGTCTGGCCTGTGACTGGACTTCGGCCATTGAGGGTGGGGCCCAGATGATCGTGGCCGGTCAGCGTTCTGGTCGTGAGGTGCGGGTGTTCTCGAGTGGGTCGGCGCTGGACGGGTTTCCTAACATGTATCAGGAGTCGCCGATGGAGGGTCACGACGGGCCGGTGCGCTTTCGTGAGGTGCTGGGCTTTGCGCCGCTTGGGCCTCAGGGCGGGTCGGTGGCTTTGACGAGCACGGTGGATGGGGCCGATTTGCTGGTCAGTAGCGGCGGCGAGGTGCGCAAGTTCGCGCTGGCCCGGGCCGGGGCTGAGGCGCGGGTGCTGGCGGCGCGGGCTCTGGGTCGGGTGGATTCGGGGGGTCCGGCGGTGGTCGGGGGAGACTAGCGGTCCGGTTGGGCTTAACCGGGGTTAGGTTGGCGCGGGACATGGCGGGTGTCCCGGTGGAGCTTAACCGGGGTTAGGCTGGCTCGGGACATGGCGCATGTCCCGGTGGAGCTTAACCGGGGTTAGGCTGGCTCGGGACATGGCGGGCGTTCCGGTGGAGCTCAACCTGGGTTAGGCTGGCGCGGGACATAGCAGGCGCCCCGGTGGAGCTTAACCGGGGTCAGGCTGGCTCGGGACATCGCGGGTGTCCCGGCGGAGCTTAACCGGGGTCAGGCTGGCTCGGGACATGGCGAGTGCCCCGGTGGAGCTTAACTGAGGTTAGCCTGGCTCGGGACATGGCGGAGGCAGACGCTTACCTCGGTGTCTTTCCACCTCTCCCGGCTTCCCCCACTTTCCCTTCGGGATCAGCCAGCTTTGAGGGCGGCGGCGTTGTCGCGCAGGGCCTGGATGCGGTCCTGGGTGGGTGGGTGGTCGCTGAAGATGCGGGAGCTGATCCGGGATTGTTCGCCGGATTTGGTCAGGTCGGAGAGGCGCTGCATGGCCGAGACGGCTTTCTGGGGGTCGACTCCTAGATTGTAGAGGTGGGCCTGGCCGATGCGGTCGGCTTCGGATTCATCGGCCTGGCTGAATTGCTTGGATAGTAGCTGCTCGCCCACCCCCACCAGCACGCGGCCGGTGTCGCCGTGGCCTTTGCTGAGGGTGCGCCCGATCAGGTCGACCAGGTTGGCTTTTTCCATCTGCTTGATGGAGTGACGCTGCTCGACGTGGCCAAATTCGTGACCCATCACGAACATCAGCTCATCATCGTCCTTGTAGTTTTCGTAGAGGCCTCGGGTCACGTAGACGGTGCCGCCGGGCAGGGCCATGGCGTTGACGGCCTGGGTGTCGAGCAGCTTGAAGGTGTATTTGATATCGGTGCGCGAGGAGTTGGAGGCCAGGCGGTTGCCGATAGTTTCGATGCGTTTCTGGGCTTCGGCGTTTTTCCAGAGAGGCGTTTCTTTTTCCACCGAAGCGACCACCTGTTTGCCCAGCTCGACTTCTTGCTCGGTGGACACGAAATTATAGGAGAGCCTGGTGCTCTGGGTTTGCACGTGGGCCTGGTTGGGCGGAGTTTGTTGGCCGCAGCCGGCCAGTCCGGTGGCTACGCCGGCCAGTCCCAGCGCGGTGAGCAGACCTTTGCCGATGCGGTTCTTGGGTTTGGGATCGGCGGGAGGCACTTCTCCCGAGAGGGTCACCTGATCGAGGGCAGGCCTGGCGACCGGGGCCGCTTTGCGAGCCACCACCGGAGATAGGACCTGAAGCTTGGACTGGATCTGCATGACATGAAGGCTATCCCAGCACTCCCAAAAAAAGCTCAAAGGATGAAACTTTTCTTGTTGGCTTATCTACTGGCCGCTCAGACGCGTATGAGCGGTCAATATAAGGGGTGTTCTTACTCGGCGGTTCAGGTGGATCCGCGCCTGCAGCAGGTGGATCTGGTGACTTCGGGGCGCGAGGGGTCGGGTTGGAGCGACCGCTATCTGCCGCTGGAAGAGGTGCCCAAGGATTGCCAGGTGGCTCTGAACGGGACGTTTTTCTCGCTCAAGTATCACGAGCCGGCGGCTCCGTTGATTTACGGGCACGGCGGGAAGCGCTGGACGCCTCGCTTCAAGCGGCTTTATGCGGGCAAGGAAAAGTCGGTGGCTTCGCTGTCGCGGGCTTATCTAGCCGTCTATGAGGATGGGCGGGTGCGCATCGACCACAGTGGCGGGCGCAGTGCCGACCAGCTGGCCGAGAAGGGGTTGACCTGTTTGCTGGGCGGCGGCGGTCAGTTGTTGCCTTCGCTGCGCCTGGCCGAAGAAGGTTTTGACGAGCTGTCCGGTCTGCGTCCCGATCAGGCGGTGCCGCGCACGGGTGTGGGCATCGACGGGAAAGGGCAATTGTGGTTGGCCACGGCCGGGCTGGAGGGCGGGGGTCTGACCATTCCCGACTTTGCCGGGTTGTTTTCCAAGCTGGGCTGTCGTCAGGCCATGTTTTTGGACTGCGGCAGCTCGACGGCCATGCGTGTGGGCTCCTGGCAGCGCGGGGCCGGACGGGCTTTGCCTACCTGGCTGGTGGTGAGGTGGCTGCCGTGAGCTATCTGCACACTTACGCCGAGGGCGAGCAAGCGCGTTTGCAGCGACAGGCCGAGTTGATTCAGCCGTTGTTGTATGAGGGCTGGGAAGTGCTGGGGTCGCCCGGGAGCATTCTGGAGATCGGTTGTGGAGTCGGGTCGCAACTGCGTTTTTTGCGGGAGCGTTTTCCCGAGGCACGAGTGGTGGGCGTGGACCGTTCGCCGGAGCAACTGGCGACGGCCCGTTCTCGCGTGGAGGGGGTCGAGCTGGTCGAGGCCCTGGGCGAGGCGCTGCCTTTTGCCGACGGGAGCTTTGATTTCGTCTGTTTGTATTGGGTTCTCGAGCACGTGGCTGAGCCGGAACCGATTTTGCGCGAGATTCAGCGGGTGCTGCGTCCGGGCGGCTGGGCTTGTTTTTCCGAGGTGCACAATCCCTCGTTCTATCTGTATCCCGCCTGTCCGCGGGCCATGGAGTTCTGGGCGGCCTACAACGCTATGCAAAGCGAGTTGGGCGGCAATCCCTGCATTGGCGTGCAGCTGCCCTACCTGGCGACACGTCAGGGCTGGCGCATTCAGCATTTTCGCACCTTCGCTCCCTGTCTACACGGGGGCGTGCGCGAAGGGCGTGGGGAGATCGTGCAGTTCTGGCTGGATTTGCTGGAATCTTCGCTGGCTCAACTGGACGCGCACGGGCGGGTGCATCCGCCTTTTGCCGAGGTCGAGGCCGAGATGCGCCGGTTGGTGGGGCTGGAAGACGCGGTCATCGACTATCAGGCCCGCCAATTATTGGCTCAGAAGCCGTGCTGATTCAACTGCTGCGGCTGTTGCGCTGGGCGCTGGCCTATGCGGTCTTGGACCTGGTGCGCACGGTACGGCGGGCTCTGGGGCGGCCGGTGTTGACGCGTCCCGTGACCGAAGGAATGAACGGGCTGGAGGTGACGCGCACCTGTTTGGAAGCCTGTTTGGAATGGCGGCGGGTGGGACCGGACCGCTATTGCACCGTGTTGTGCGCGGGCTTTCGCCATTTTCGCGAGCCCTGGGCGCGTGATTTCGGTTTCGCCTGCTTTGGCCTGCTGGCCGAGGGCAAGCGCCAGGTGGTGGAAGACGGGATTCGTCTGTTCTTTGAGTGGCAGAAAGCGGACGGTCAGTTGCCCCTGAAGCTTCATTCCACGCGACTGCTGGACCGTTATTTGCACTCGGTGTTGGGACGGGTGCAGCCCAACTCCAGCGACCTGGTGCCTCGCTACCTGACGGCTCACGGCACGCGTTCTCTGGACTCGGTGCTGCTGCTGATCATCGCCTGGGGACAACACGGCGGGATGCCCGAGCTGCTCCCTCAGGTGCAGCGGGCGCTGGAATGGGTGGAGCGCTCGTGTGATGCTCGCGGGTTGTTGGTTCAGGGTCCTTATGCCGACTGGGCCGATACCATCGGGCGGCGGGGCGCCGTGCTCTATACCAACGTGCTGTGGTGGAAGGCGCGCGAGGTGATCGGCGATGCGTCGGAGATTGGTGCGCGGATCGTGCAGCATTTTTATAAGGATGGCTATTTGCACAACACGCCTGCTTCACCGGTCTTCACCAGCGCGGCCAACTTTATGGCGGTGGCCTGGGGGCTGACATCGGAAGAGCAGTCTTGTAGCATCCTGGACTACGCAGATCGCAAAGGCATCAGCGCGGTGGTGCCGGCGCGCGTGACCGACCGGGCCTATCCGTGGTATCTGGTCAGCCCGCTGATGTGGCTGGCCGGCATTCCTCACTATCATACCTCGTGTTCCTGGATGTGGATCGGCGGCTGGCACGCGGTGGCCTGTCAGCGGGCCGGGCGTGGCGGGCGGGCTCGTGAGATTGTGGACCGCATGCTGGAGACGGTGAACCGCGACCGCACCGTGTTCGAGGTGCATGCGCCCAACGGGTTGCCCTTGGCGCGCAAGCTGTATCATTCGGAGGAGCCGCTGTCCTGGAACGCGGCCATGATTTTGTATGCGGAGGCGGTGGTGCAGGGTGGATGAATGGGCGGACCGGCTGCGCGTGGCCATGTTTACCAATGTCTATCTACCGGTCACCAACGGGGTGGTGGTCTCGGTGGAGTCGTTTCGCAAGGCGTTGACTCAGTTGGGGCATCACGCCTACGTGATGGCCCCCTCTTGTGGGGAAATCGAGGACCGGGCCCCTTATGTCTTTCGCTATCCGGCGGTGGAGCTGCCCTTACAGAAGTATCCGTTGACGCTGCCGGTTTCGCCTTATGTGGACCAGGTGTTGCGCAATTTGAAGCCGCAGGTGCTGCACGCCAATCATCCGGCGCTGCTGGGACGGGTGGCCGAGCGCAAGAGCGAGGAGCTGAACCTTCCGCTGGTTTTTACTTATCACACGCGCTACGCGGACTATTCGCACTATGCGCATCCGCTGCCCGAGGAGAGCGTCAAGGAGTTCATTCAGACCTGGCTGGGAGAATTTATGGCGCACTGCCATCATTTGATCGTACCCAGCGAGAGCATTCGCTCTTTGTTGCAGTCGACTTATGATTTTAGCGGGCCCATTTCGGTGATTCCTACCGGGGTCGACTTGGAGCATTTTGGTGGTCTGGGGCGCATCGAGGCGCGGCGGCAGTTGGGTTGGTCGGAAGATGGGCCGGTGTATGTGTCGGTGGGACGGCTGGCCAAGGAGAAGAATTTCGATTTGTTGCTGCGCTCTTTTGCTTTGTTGGACGAGGGGCGGCTGGTGATTCTGGGCTCTGGCGATGAGCTGGGGGCGTTGCGAAAGTTGAGCGGGGAGTTGGGGTTGGAGGGCCGCTGCGAGTTCGTCGGTTCGGTGGCCCATAAGGATTTGCCGGTGTATCTGGCGGCAGCCGATGTGTTCGCTTTTGCCAGCGTGACCGAGACCCAGGGGCTGGCCACTTTGGAGGCGATGGCGTCGGGACTGCCGGTGGCGGCGGTGGATGCGAGTGGGACGCGCGATATCGTGAGTGCCTCGTGCTCGCGTTTGACGGCGGCGGAGCCCGAAGCGTTGGCGGCGGCGATGCGGGAGATGGCGGGAGCTTCGGTGGGCGAGGCGGCGCGGCGGCAGGCCGAGCGATTCAGCCAGTTGGAGCAGGGCAAGCGCATGGTGGAGGCTTACGGGCAGGCTATCGAGTCGCATCGTCGCGGCGTGCACGTGCTGTCTGCTTCGGCGGAATCGAGCAGTCGCTGGCAGACGTTCCTGCAGTTTTTTCGGTTATAGGTCGCGAATCGAGGGGCTATGCATAAGGAGATGACTTTCAAGTTTGACGCTGAGGTGGCCGACTGGCTGGCCGCCCAACCGGAGGGCGGCGCGGCCTGGATTGCGGCGCGGGTGCGGGAGAAGTTGCCGAAGCCTGTTCCTCCTCCCGGAGAATTGTCCGGGGACGCCAAGCGGGCGCTGGCCCTGGCCGAGACGCTGGATCCGGCCATTCGCGAGCGGGTGAAGGGGCTGATTCGCTACCCGCAGATGGTGGACGCGGTGGCGCGGGGCTATATTTCGGTGGAGCGGGCCGAGGAGATGGCCGCGGAGGCGGACGCGCGTAAGGCTTAGTGGAGAGAGGGAGAGGTTGGGGGGAGTGGGAGAGGGTTGGGCGCCGGCCGGTGCCGGAATTGCGCCCACCGGTCTCGGCATTGCACCCACGGGTACCGGCGCGCCTACTGGTGCCGGCATTGCGCCCACGGGTGTCGGCGCGCCTACCGGTCTCGGCATTGCGCCCACGGGTTCCGGCATTGCGCTCACCGGTCTCGGCGCACCCATCGGTCTCGGCGCGCCTACCGGTGCCGGCATTGCGCCCACGGGTTCCGGCGCGCCTACCGGTCTCGGCATTGCAACCACCGGTTCCGGCGCACCTACCGGTCTCGGCGCAACCACGGGTGTCGGCGCGCCTACCGGTCTCGGCATTGCGCCCACGGGTTCCGGCGCACCTACCGGTGCCGGCATTGCGCCCACGGGTTCCGGCGCAACCACCGGTCTCGGCGCACCCATCGGTCTCGGCGCGCCTACCGGTGCCGGCATTGCGCCCACGGGTGTCGGCGCGCCTACCGGTGCCGGAATTGCAACCACCGGTTCCGGCGCGCCTACCGGTCTCGGCGCAACCACGGGTCTCGGCGCGCTCACCGGTATCGGCATTGCGCCCACGGGTTCCGGCGCACCTACCCGTGCCGGCATTGCACCCACGCGTGTCGGCGCGCCCACCGGTCTCGGCATTGCGCCCACGGGTTCCGGCGCCAAGAAAAAGACGCCCGGGGCTTGCGCACCGGGCGTCCTCTCTCCCCTACTCGGAGCGACTTAGTGGGCGCAGCCGGAGTGGCCGCAGTCGCAGGCGCTGGAGGGGACGCGGATGAGTTTGCCGTCGCGAACGACGCCCAGGTACGTTTTGCCGTCGTTGCGGGTGAACTGCATGCCGGCGCGGGTGTCTTCCAGAATCTGGTCCTTGCGCTGCATGTAGGCGATGCCTTCCATTTCGTCCTGGACGCACTGAGCGTCGACGGCCGAGTGGTGGTAGTCGCTGAGGCGTCCCTGAGCGTCGAAGGCCAGGGTGACGCCGCCATTGATGTCGGTGCTCAGGCCTTCGAGTCCGGCCACGGTGACAGGCACGTTCTGCGGGTAGGTCAGGTTGATGACCTGCTCCCCTTTGTCGTTGCGCGACATGGAGGCGGTGGTCAGCTCGATGCCTTCCGGTAGTCCCAACTGGGCGGCGCGAGCGGCTACGTAAGCGGCGGCTTCGGCCTTGGAGGTGAAGTCGTGGTCGACGCTCACCTGGGGCAGGTGAGCGCGACGCTCGGCTTCGGCTTCCATGTCTTTGGGGCCGACGATCTTGCGGTCGACGAAGACTTTCTGCAGTCCCTCGCCCAGGCGGCCGTTGTTGAGGTCCTTGTCGGCCTGGATCATCTGCAGAGCCATGTCTTTGAAGCGGCCCCGGGTGGAGGGAGCTCGGTCGACGGCGCGGGCAAAGATCGGGCCCAGGGTGTCGGCGGCGAACTTGAGAGCCTGGGTGGCTCCCATCCCCTGGGAGAGTCCGTCCTGGTAAGTGACGTTCAGGCAGTCGTAGAACGCGCCGGCCCAGAGACGGCCGAAGCTGTGGATTTCGCCACCCAGGGTCTCGTCGTCGCCGCGGCCGTCGCCCAGCGATTCGGGCTTGACGTAGGTGAACTTGTTCTGGGCGTTACGCAACCAGGCGCGATCGTCGTCGGAGGGATCGTCGTTGGAGAGGCGGCGGGCTTTGCCGAACTCTTCGGCCAGCCAGGCCAGGTTGTTGGGCTTGCTCAGGTCGCCGCCGGTCTGCTCCAGGATGCGGTCGCGCATGGCGGGATCCTGGAGGGTGAAGAGCATGGCGCTGCAATCGCCGAAAGCTTCGTGGAACGCGCCGGTTTCGCGGTCGTTGGTGCCGAGGTAGCCGGGCTTCATGCCGTCGAGCACACCGTGGCCGGTTTCGTGAGCCACCACGTCAACCGAGTTGGCCGTCTTGACGGTGGTCTGCAGCTGCGGGGAATCCTGGAAGAAGTAGTTGGTGGAGCCTTCCCAGCGCGAGTAGTAAGCGTTCATTCCCTGCTTCTTGTGAGGAACGACGTCGAGCACTCGGTTGCCGAAGGACCATTCCACCTGGCCACCACGGTAGTTCTGCCACATGTTCAGGGTCTGAGAGGTGACTACCTGAGCGTTGACCTGGCTCTCGCCATCGCTGCCGGCCTGCATCAGCCAGTTGCCGGCCTGATTGGGGGTGGCGGCGGGACGGTTGTCGGTGATCTGGACGCGGTCGTTGGAAAGCTTGGTGCCGACCATCTTGCGGTCGACTTCGCGCACTTCCGCTTTGCCCACCCAAGGGTCTTGTAGGAAAGTGGTGATCTGGACTTTATCGCCCTGCGGCTGGCTCGGCTGTTGAGCGGGCGGCGGAAGGGTTTGATTTTTCACGCTCAGAGGGCGTGCGAAATGAGAGGCGGCGGCGCATAGAACCACGGTTAGTTAGACTCCTTCGATACATCCCAGGTCCAAAACGCGCCCCGGCGTTCTCGCCGGTATTCGGGTCGTGGACTTCCCCGCGCTTAGATTAGCGCGGTAGAGGGGTTCGCATGGTAATCAGTTTGTTACACCGCGGCCAAAGTTTTATAACAGTCCAACATTTGCCGGCTCTCTGTTTCCCAATTCCAGCGCCGTTTGCATGCCTCGTGAGCACGCAAACCTTTTGCCTCACGCTCGGGATCGCGCCAGAGCTCCACGATGCCACGGGCCATGTCGCTGGGACTGAAGGGGTCGAAAAGCGAACCAATTTGTTCGCCCTCGATAAAGTGCCGCAAATCCGGTAAATCCGCCGCTGCGATGGGCAAACCGGCGAGCATGTACTCGAACAGTTTGTTGGGCGTATTGAGGTAATGGTTGAGACAGGTGGGCAGAAAGGGAATCACTCCCAGGTCGGCTTCGGCGGCCCTCTGAATCATCTCCGAAGGATCACAGCGGTCCAGGATGAGGACGTTGTCCAAATCCTTGGCCAGGTGGCGCAGACCGGTTTCGGCCGAGCCAAAGCCGCGCAGGGCGATGGTCACCTCGTTCTGGTATTGAGCCGAGGCGACCAGCTGCTCGAGACCGCGGTCGATGCCGAAGACCCCCTGGTAGAGGGCGATGGGCCGGCCTTCACGCTTTTTGCGGGCGGGAGCGGGCTGATATTGCTGGCAGTTGTGCAACACCAGCACTTCGCGACCGAGGCGCTGGCTCAGCACCTCCGCGAAAGGGCGGCTAACCGTCATGATGGCGTCGCAGTGGGGAGCCAGGCGGGCTTCCAGTTCGTCCCAGTAGGCAACGGTGGCCTGGGAGCGGATGAAGGGCTGGTCGGTCCAGAGTTCATGCTCGTCCAGCACCAGCTTGGCGCCGCAGGCCCGGGAGGTATCGAAGGCGGCTTGCAGGGCGTCGAGATCCTGAGCGTGGCAGATGTCCGGCTTCCAGGCCGAGGCTTCGCGGGCCCAGACTTCGTTGATGCGGGCCACGTAGGCCAGGTAGTCGGCTTCACCGGGCAGGAAGTCCCGAGGCAAATCGCGCGGCGGCGGCGCGGGACAGGGGCGCACGGGGGGTCGATCGGACGGCATGCTGGGGAGGGGCCCGACTTCGTCGATGTGCGGTTTGGGTTTGCGCAGCTTACGCATCACCTGGTCGTCAAAAAAGCGCGTCAGTTGACTGCGCTGATCCTCGCGATAGATGTGATAGCCGGCTCGCTCCTCGCGTTGCGGCAAACCGGGTTCCAGGAAGGCGTAGACGCGCACCTGGTAGCCGTTCTGCACCAGTAAACTGGCCTGGCGGTGGGTGCGCAGATCCCCGTTGGCGGTGTTGAAAACGAAGAGCGCGACTTTTTTCATGCCTTGGTTACAAGCTGATCTTCGAGCACCAGGTGGGTCAAGTCGGAGCCGGTGAGCACTTCGAAAGCGTCGCAGGCGCCCATCACGATGGGCAGGCCATGCAAATTGAACGAAGTGTTGAGCACCACCCCTTTGCCTTTGAGCTCCTTGAAGTGGCGGATCATTTCGTAGAATCCGCCGTTGCTTTTCGAGTTGACGATTTGGGCGCGCGAGGTGTTGTCGTAGGCGTGCACGCCTGCCTGGTAGTCCTCGCGGCGATCGGTGGAGTCGAAGGTGTGCATCATGAAAGGCGAGAGGCGCTGGGGCAGCGAGTGGGGCACGTGGAGAAACTCACGGGCGTCTTCGAGCAGAATGGCCGGAGCGAAGGGCATCCAGAAATCGCGCTGCTTGATCATCTTGTTGATGCGGGGAATGATGCGCAAATCGGAGGGGTCAGCGGTGATGGTGCGGTTGCCCAGGGCCCGCGCGCCAAACTCCATGGCACCCCGGCAGCGAGCCACCACCGTGCCCTGGGCGATCATTTCGGCGATGGTGCGATCGGGGTCGTCCAGCTTCTGGTAGTGGAGGCCCGGGTATTGCTGGCGGGCTTTGTCCAGGTCGAAGTCGGCTTTGGGTCCCAGGCAGAAGGTCTCGAACTCAATGCCCGCGCCGTGGTCGGCGGCGCGCTCGGCGTGGTAGGCCCAGACGGCGCCGAAGGGCAGCGTTTCGTCGCCGCAGGAGGGGAAGACGTCGAAGTAGCTGATCTCGGGCAGTGCGGCCAGGCGCTGGTTGGCTTTGACGTTCATGAAGACGCCGCCGGCGCAGACCACCCGCGGAATGCCGGTTTTGCGCACGATGCCGGCGATCCAGCGCACCAGCATTTCCTCGGTGAAGAACTGGAGGGCGCCGGCCAGGTTGTCGAAGCGCACGCGCTGGAAATCGCGGGCCAGGAAGGGAGCGCACTGGCCGGTCGAGACCGGCAGCTTGCAGTGGAACTTGAGTTCGTCCACCTCCAGATACTGGTGGAACGTGTCGATCCACTTCTGGCAGTAGTCTTTTTTGGCGTAAGCGGCCAGGCCCATGAGTTTGTATTCATGTTCATGCGGAGTCATGCCCATATAGTGAGTGACCCGCGAATAAAGGTTGCCCAGCGAGTGGCCGTAAGGGGTCTCGGCCAGCAGGGTGAGGCGACCTTCTTCGCCGACGTAGACGTGAGCGCAGGCATCGTCTCCCCCACCGTCCAGGGTGATGACCAGGTGGGCGTCTTTGGGGTTCTGGCGCAGGCCGAAGTAGGCCGAGGCGGCGTGGTTGAAATGGTGGTGGGTGCGCACCAGCGGGCGCTGACCCAGACCGTGGTCGGCCAGGAAGTTCTCGATCTTTTGATTGGTGGGATCAGGGGGGTCGGGCTTCTTGCGCTCCGGAGTCAGGCGAGTATGCTTGATCTTCTCCCAGGTTCCGGGCTTTTTGGTCAGTTCTTCAATGGACTGCTCGGCGTTCTTGTTGTAGTTGGCGTGAAACTGCTCTTTGGTGAAACCGGGGCTTTTCAGGTTGGAGAGGCAGACGGCCTCGATGTCGGTGTGGCCCAGGCCCAGGTGCTGGAGGGTGAAGTCGAGGGCTTGATGGGGAAAGCCGACGTATTCTTTCTGGCGATTGACGCGCTCTTCCTGAAGGGCGAAGCGGATCTGTCCGTTTTCGCTGACCACCACCGAGCTGTTGATGCCCTCATTGATTCCTAAAACAACCATAGTTTCTGGCTTGGGTGGTGCCGAGAGGAAATCCTTTAAATGCCAGTTCCCGGCAAGTCGGGCCCGGGGCCGCGGAAATTGCCCGTTGCCGGTAAGTTTTACCGCCTGGCCGGCAAGTAGGGCCCGGGGCCGCGGAAATTGCCAGTTGCCGGTAAGTTTTACCGCCTGGCCGGCAAGTAGGGCCCGGGGCCGCGGAAATTACCAGTTCCCGGTAAGTCTTACCGCCTGGCCGGCAAGTAGGGCCCGGGGCCGCGGAAATTACCAAGACCCGGTAAATCTTACCGCCTGGCCGGCAAGTAGGGCCCAGCCGCCGGGAAATTGCCAGGGCCCGGTAAGTTTTACCGCCTGGCCGGCAAGTCCGGGCGGACCCGGACCGGTTGAGTCCGGCCTAGCTCTTGCCGGTGTCCTCTGCCATTGCCAGAAGTTTGCGCAGGGTGTTGAGGTTGCGGCCCGTTCCGTCTTTCAGCCCCGGTGCTTTGAGTTTGGACTTGCCCATGCCGTTGGGGTAGTGAACGTAGACTTCTCTTTTCCCGGTGGAGAGCTCCTCGCCGTCGGGGGCCACCACCCCTCCCAGCTTCGGTTTATGGTCGAAGAAGACCACCTGGCAATCCTCGTAAGGATTGGACTTGAGAACCTGCTGGAGTTCGTCAGCGGTGCGCACGAAGACCGCGTAGGGCTTGCCCAGTTCTTTCTCGAGCAATGCTTCCAGCTCGGCCTTGACTTTGGCCTCGGTCAGCGAACTCTGAAGCACCAGGTTTCCGCTCTGAATGTAACTTTGAACCGTCTGGAATCCGGCTTCTTCACAGAGTTGGCGCAGGCGGGCCATGGCCAGTTTGCCGGTGCCTCCCACGTTGATGGCGCGCAGCAATGCGATGTAAGTGTGCATATCCAGGATGTTCCCGAGTTGGATTAGAAATCCGCCCTGTGAAGAAGTGGCTCTGGGTGCTGCTCTGGGCCAGCGGCGTGGCGGCCCACCCGCTGCGCGACGGAAAGCTGCTGGTCACGTACACCTCTTACTCGGGACAGACGGCGATTCTGATGCTGGACCGACAGGGAGAATTCCACATGGTCCGCTCTTCCCGGGGGGAAGAGTTGCTCGACCCGAGCTGGGCGCCCGACGGCGGTATCTTCTATGTGGCGGCGACCGGCGAGTCGAGCCGGTTATGCTGGATCAACGCTTCCGGTGAAGACGAAAGAGTGGTCGAGGAGTTTGCCGGCGGCAGGGCGTCCGGCCCCAGCCCCTCACCGGACGGTCAGCATTTGCTGCTCACCGTGGTGGGCAAGGACGGGCTACCTCAGCTCTGGTTGGCCGACGGACAGGGTTCGGGAGCGCACGCGCTGGGCCCGAAGGGTGCCGGCGATCCCGCCTGGTCGGGAGATTCGCAGCAATTTGTAGCCGTTTTGGGCGAGAATCAACTGGTGGTCTACGACCTGGAAGGGCGGGCCGTGCGGAGCCTCCACTCGGGCCAGGAAAAGCTGCGGACTCCGGCCTGGAGCTCCGATGGCCGGCAGCTGGTGGTGTCCCGGGCCTACCACCTGGTCGACCTGGAGGGTCGGGAGCTGACCGCGGGCGATGCAACCGAGGCGAATCCGACGTTTGACGACCAGGGGCGGATTCTCTTCAATCGGGTGAGCGCGCGCGAGCTGTCGGTGTGGAGTTGCGAGCCGGATGGCAAGAACCCCAAACTGGTGGTCGAGTATGCGGGCATCCAGGGCGCGGCCCGGCTGCTGTGGCTGAGCCTGCGAAGGATTCCCACCGCTGACCACTAAAAGTCACAGCATGCAAGCGAATCCCACCGAACGTCTCACTCGAGCGCTGGCCCAGGCCCGCCAGGCGCTGGCCAATCAGGATCTGGCCGCTTTGAGCGCTCTGCGCCAGGAGCTGAACGGCATCAGTCAGGCCGTCGAGGGCATTATGGCCATTTGGGACAAGATGCCGAAACACAATCTTGATCTGCAGTCTGTGGACGCCAACTTTTATTCGGCCGGGGAAATCTACCTGGACATCTGCGAGAAGCTGAACGAGGCCATTGATCGTAACAATGGCGCGGCTTTGGACGAGGTCGAAGGGTTATTGGCCAAGGCCGGTCGTCAGTTGATCAACGCCAACGACAAAGCTCAGAACGAGTTGCAAAAGCTGTCGCAAAAGCCGCAAACCTGAACGACTTTCAGGTTTGACCCCCGGGCCGCCTGTGCATGCTATTAGCTGAACTCGGGGGTGTCGGAGGATTATCGTGTCTGGATCGCTTACTTATGCCGCTTTGTGCCCGGCAACCACAGGCAAAAAGGCCTGGTTACAGTTGGAAGACGGAACTCGTTTTGAAGGTCTGGCTGCCGGCCTACCCGGCTATCGCCTCGGCGAGGTGGTTTTTTCTACCGGAATGACCGGGTATCAGGAGCTGCTCACCGACCCGTCTTACAGCGGTCAGATTCTAGTCTCCACCGTTTCTCACGTGGGCAACGTGGGCGTCACCCAGCGTGACAATGAGTCGCACCGCTGCTGGCTGCAAGGCTATGCGGTTCAGGATATGAGCTCGTTCTACAGCAACTGGCGCGCCCAAAAGGGTCTGCCCGAATGGCTGCGCGAGCAGGAAGTGGTGGCCATCAGCGGTCTGGACACGCGCGCACTGGTGCGTCACCTGCGCTCGCAGGGCTGCATGCGCGGGGTGCTCTGGCACGAGGGCACCCTGGAGAACGTGGAAGAGCAACTGGCTGCCTGGCCCAAGATGGAAGGCAGCAATCTGGTGGACGCGGTCAGTCCGGCTCAGGTGCAGTTTTACGGCAAAGGCGAAGGCCGCCCCCGAGTGGTGGCGCTGGACTGCGGCATGAAAGAAGAAATGCTGCAGTTGCTGCTGGCCCAGGGCTTTGAAGTGGTGCGCGTTCCGGCCCGCACCAGCGCCGCCCAGATTATGGAGTTCCAGCCCAGCGGCGTGTTTCTCTCGAATGGACCGGGCGACCCGGCCGCTCTGCCCGGCATCGTGGGTTGCGTGAAAGAACTGATGGGCCGCGTGCCCATGTTCGGCATCTGCCTGGGCCATCAGCTGCTGGGCCTGGCCCTGGGCGCCACCACCTACAAACTGAAGTATGGCCATCGCGGCTGCAACCAGCCGGTGCTGCACATTCCCAGCGGTCGGGTGGAAGTGACCACCCAGAACCACGGCTTCGCGGTCGACGAGAAATCGCTGCCCGGCAAAGCCACCCTGACCCACAAGAACTTGAACGACGGCACCTGTGAAGGTCTGGAATGCGCGGAAGCGCGCGCTTTCTCGGTGCAGTATCATCCGGAGAACGCGCCCGGTCCGCACGACTCGCGCTATCTCTTCGAAAAATTTTGGTCTCTGATTGGAACCCTGCAGCATGCCTAAGCGCGACGATTTGAAAACCATTCTGGTCCTGGGCTCGGGCGGCATCGTCATCGGCCAGGCCTGTGAATTCGACTATTCCGGCACGCAGGCCATCAAAGCGCTGCGCCAGGACGGCTACCGGGTGGTGCTGGTCAACAGCAATCCGGCCACCATCATGACCGACCCGGAGCTGGCCGACCGCACCTACATCGAGCCCCTGACCGTGCCGGCCGTCAGCGCCATCGTGGAAAAAGAGCGCCCCTGCGCGGTGCTGCCGACGGTGGGCGGGCAGACCGCCCTGAACCTGACCCTGGACCTGGCCGAAGCCGGTATCTGGGAAAAGTACAACGTGGAAGTGCTGGGCGCCCCGCTGGACGCCATTCGTCTGGCCGAAGACCGCCAGCGTTTCCGTCAGGCCATGCTCGACATCAACGTCGACGTGCCCGAAAGCGTGACCGTGCAGAACGTCGAGGACGCTCTCGAGTTTGCCGGCAAGGTCGGCTACCCGGTGATCGTGCGCCCCTCCTTTACGCTGGGCGGCAGCGGTGGCGGCATGGCCTTCAGCCAGGAAGAGCTGGAACAGATTTGCGGCAACGGTCTGCGCGAATCTCCCGTGACCCAGGTGCTGGTCGAGCAGTCGGTGCTGGGCTGGAAAGAATACGAATTGGAAGTCATCCGCGACAAAGCCGATAACTTCATCGTGGTCTGCTCCATCGAGAATCTCGACCCTATGGGCGTGCACACCGGAGACAGCATCACCGTGGCCCCGGCTCAGACGCTGGCCGACCGCGAGTATCAGGCCATGCGCAATTGCGCCCGCCAGATTATGAACAAAGTGGGCGTGGCCACTGGCGGCTCCAACGTGCAGTTCGGCGTGTGCCCCAACACCGGTCGCCTGGTGGTGATCGAAATGAATCCTCGCGTCAGTCGCTCCTCGGCGCTGGCCTCCAAAGCCACCGGTTTTCCGATCGCCAAAGTGGCCGCCAAGCTGGCCGTCGGCTACACGCTGGACGAAATCCAGAACGACATCACCGGCACCACCCCCTGTTCGTTCGAGCCCTCCATCGACTACGTCGTCGTAAAAATTCCCCGCTGGGACTTCGCCAAGTTCCCGGGCGCCAACAACAAGCTGGGTCCGCAGATGAAGTCGGTGGGCGAAGTGATGGCCCTGGGCCGTAACTTCTGCGAGTCGCTGCAGAAGGCGTTGACCTCGCTGGAAGTCGGCTTTGACGGCCTGACGCCCGCTCCAGCCGGCACTCCGCTCTATCCCAACCCTTACCGCTTGCTCGCCCTGGCCGACGAGCTGCGCAACGGGGCCACCATGGCCGACATGCTGGAGAAAACCTCGGTCGATCCGTGGTTCTTGCATCAGCTCGAGCGCCTTATCGAGCTGGAGAAGCGCATCGTGGCCGGTCCGCTGGACGAAGCTCTGATGCGCGAAGCCAAGGCACTGGGCTTCTCCGACGTGGCGCTGGGACGCCTCACCGGTCAGACGCAAAAGCAAGTGCGCCAGTTGCGTCAGGGCATGGGCATTCGTCCGGCTTATCAAAGCGTGGACACCTGCGCGGCCGAGTTTCCGGCCACTACTCCTTATCTCTATTCGAGCTATCAGGCCCGCGTTTCCGAGGCCGAGCCCAGCGACCGCAAAAAGGTCATCATCCTGGGCAGCGGACCCAACCGCATCGGCCAGGGCATCGAGTTTGACTATTGCTGCGTGCACGCTTCCTGGGCGCTGCGCGATATGGGCATCGAGAGCATCATGATCAACTGCAACCCGGAGACGGTGAGCACCGACTATGACACCTCCGATCGCCTCTATTTCGAGCCGCTGGTGGTGGAACACGTGCTGGAAATCATCGACCGCGAATCTTCGCGCGGTGAGCTTCTGGGCGTGATCGTGCAACTGGGCGGCCAGACCCCGCTGAAGCTGGTGCAGCCGCTGGTGGACGAGGGCGTCAAGCTTTTGGGCACTTCGGCCGACGCCATCGCCTGGGCCGAAGACCGCCAGCGCTTTTCGGAGCTGATCGAACGGTTGGAATTGCAGCAGCCGCGTTCGGCCACGGCCCTGGATCTGGCCGGCGTGGAGCAGTGTGCCGAGAAGCTGGGCTATCCGCTGTTGCTGCGTCCCTCCTACGTTTTGGGTGGACGAGCCATGGCCATCGTCGAGCAGCCGGCCCAGTTGCGCCCGCTGGCTGAAGCGGCCATCGAAGTTTCCCAGGGTCATCCGGTGCTGGTGGATCAGTTCCTGGAAGATGCCGTGGAAGTGGACGTCGACTGTCTGGGCGACGGAGAGCAGGTGGTCATCGCCGGCGTGCTCCAGCACATTGAGGAAGCCGGTGTGCACTCGGGCGATTCCGCCTGCGTGATTCCGCCCTACAAGGTGAGCCTTTTCCACCTGGAATTGATCCGCGACGCCGTGCATCAGCTGGGCCGAGCTCTGCAAGTGCGCGGTCTGATGAACGTGCAGCTGGCCATTCAGGAAGACCAGGTCTACGTGCTCGAGGTCAATCCGCGCGCTTCGCGCACCCTGCCCTTCCTGGCCAAGGCCACTCGCCTGCCGCTGGCGCGTCTCTCGACCCGCTTGATGCTGGGCGAGTCTCTGGCCGACATCGGCTTCCTGCAGGAACCGTCCGTCGATGGGTTCTACGTGAAAGAGGCCCTGCTGCCGTTCCGCAAGTTCCCGGGCAGTGACCCCAAGCTAGGTCCGGAAATGCGCTCCACCGGCGAGGTCATGGGCCAGGACCGCGACTTCGGATGGGCTTTCGCCAAGTCGCAGATTGCGGCCGGTTGTCCGCTTCCCACCGAGGGTTCGGTACTGATCACGGTCAACGACTACGACAAAGCCACGGCCATCAAGGTGGCCCGCGAACTGAACCGCATGGGCTTTTCGCTGGTGGCCACGCCGGGAACAGCTGCGGCCCTGCGCCGGGTCAACCTGCCGGTCAAGGAAGTGGACCCGATTCTACCGGATCGTCCCAATATGCTGGGCGAGATTCACGCGGGTCGGGTGCAGCTGGTCATCAATACGCCGGGTCCCGGTGAGCACAGCTATGGCGATGGTCAGAGCATTCGCGCGGCCGTGGTCGAGCGTGGCGTGCCGCTGATTACCACCATGTCGGCCGCTCAGGCCGCCATCAGTGGCATCAAGTCCCTGCGCGAAGGCCAGTGGAAGGTCCGCTCGCTGCAGCCTGTTTAGGGGAGGTGGGGAGTCTTTGGGAGAGATGGAGAGGCTTCTCTCCCAGGCGAGTGTCTCACCCCCTCTCCAACACCTCCCCCTCTCTCCCTAGAGCTTGTTGGAGATCTCTTTGATCTTGACCGCGGCGACCAGGTCGTCGCGGTCGTCCATTTTGCCGTTAGGGCCGGCGCTGCGGATGCCGAAGCCGTCGTGGTCCGAGTCCACCCGGTATTCGTGGCCCCAGAAGTCGTAGCCGCGCGGATAGGGCTTATTGTCTTTCATGAAGCCCTTGAGGTAGCCTAACGGATCCTTGGGCAGAGCGGCATTGCTCAGATAATACTGACGCAGAATACGCAGTTGCGCGCTCATCTCCAGTTGCGTCTTGACCCGGTTGATCTCGCGCTGGGTGGCGGTTTGCACCTGACGTCGCCAGTGGTCCACCAGTTTGTTGGCTCCCACAAAGAAACTGCACAGGGCCAGCATGAGGAAGCTGGCCATCTGAACCGGACGAGCGGGCTTGGGAATACGCTTCTTTTTAACCGGGCCGCTGACGCCCACCCAGTCTCGACGATACTCTTCGATGCGATCGTTGACGTTAGCCAATGACGTAAGTGGGCTCGATGGTGGCTTTTCCCTGGTTCCAGCGAACGACTCCGCGGTAGGGTTCTCCATCGGCTTTGATCAGATTGAGTTGGTCGGGATCCTGGTTTGGCATCGTCATCAGAATATCACCATTGGCGATCAACCGCTCCATACACTTGGCAAGGGATTTTGTATCGCCCTCGCGGGTCTCGCTACTGACCCGGTGGCTGACCTCCATGCCAGCGAAGGGCCCCTCTTTCAGAGTAATCGTGACCCTTCTGGACTGGCTGAAGTCCGTTTCCAGTAGACTGGACTGTCTGGGAAGGATCTGGCGACGATCCATCACGTCCGCGATCAGCGAGGTGTACTTTCCTCCGTTGAGCTGGTCTTCCGACTGAATCAGGGCGCGGGCCATATCGGCAAAGCGAAAGCTGGCTTCCGGCGCCTTCTGGAGAAGACGGCCCTGCATCTTGAGCAGCTCCTCTCCCCCATGGCGCAGGGCTGCTTGGGGGGTCTGTCCCTGGGCCAGGTTGGCGTTCACCATGCCGGTCAACACTTCATAGATGGCACCCGTCCAGAGCCGCGAAAGGCTATGCGCTTCGCTGGAAAGCTCGGTGTGAGGCGCCTCGCTGGGCAGCGTATCCGGATCGATCCAGGTGAAAGAGTTGATGGCGTTGCGTGTCCAGGGCCCCCCGGTGACGTTATGGCCGGACTTGTGATTGATGGCCAGGCCCAGTTCTTCCCCCAACTGCGCGACGGCGTTGGGCTTGCTCAAATCGCCGCCGGTTTGTTGGGCGACCAACTCCAGGACCTGATCGTTCTGCAGCGACAGGCAAATGGCGCCGATATCCCCCATCGATTCGTGGAAAGCGTTGGGGTCGGGGTCCCAGGATCCCAGATATTCAGGCCGTTTGGCGTCCAGAATGGCATGAAAGGCTTCGTGGGCGGTGACTTCGCCGGAGCGGCCCGTGTAGATGGTTTCCCCGGTGAGCCTGTCGGTGTCGTGGAAGAAAAGCACCCCGCCGCGCACGCGGGCGTAGTAGGCGTTCAAGTCTTTGCCGGCGTCGGGAATGACGGCCAGCTTCTCGCGGTTGGTGGCCCAGCGGAAAGTCTCGCCCCAACTGGCTTCGGTGACGGCCACCGCGTTGGCCACCGAAGAGAAGGCGCAAGCGGCGGTGAAGCGATCGTCGTTTTCCGGGTAGACAAAGTTGCCGTTTTCGTCGGGCTCCAAATGAGCGCTCAGGGAAACATTGCCGCTGGGGACGCGAACAGTGCTCGGCGCCATAACGGTGCGGTCCTGAGGATTGTAGGAAAAAACGGTCACCCTGCCAGGATAATCGTTATCCCGGCAGGGTGATGGATGGATTGTGTTACCAGGCGTTCAGATGCTGGAGAAACGAGCGGCTGGCCTGGGTGACTTCCTGACGGCGGCGTTCCACCAGGAAGGCCATGCCGACCAGCAGCAACCCGCCAGCCACCGCCCACTGATGCCAGGGAAGGTTGGTGGCGAAGAGCACCGCCTGGATGGCGACTTCGCTCAAGAGAGCCAGGCCACCCCAGGCCATGTAGTTGGGTCGGTGAGTCAGCTGTCCCAGGGCCAGCACGCCGAGGGCCAGGCTGCCCGCCCAAAGGGCGTGCTCGGCCGAACCCAGGCTGAGAAACAGCGAGGGCAGTAGCAGCGCGAACAGGCCAGCCTGGCGCACCTGCGGTTGCTGGGCGGCCATCAGCATTCCGACGGCCAGCGGCACGGTGTAGAGTTCCGGAGTGGTGATTTCGTAGGTGAGCAGGACGGCCACGTAGGCGTGATAGAGCATTCCCACGCTGACGAGGGGGGTGCGGGCCAGAGCGAAGGCTCCGGCGCCCAGCCCCAAGGTCAGGCACAGGGGAGTCAGGTCGTGATTGTAGAGGCAGCCCAGCCAGGCCAGGGAGCCGAGGATCTGCAGGCTCTTGGTCTGCTTGAAGAGGACGGCCTCCAGGTAACACCAGAGGAAGAGCTCCAGGGAGAAGGTGAGCCAGTAGTGAGCCACTTCGGCGTTGCTGAAGGCGGCCCAGACCACCACCACGCGGGCGATGCTGGCCAGATCGGCGCGGCCGGTCTGGTGGCTGCGCACCATCAGCAGCACCACCACCAGCCAGGGGTTGAGAGCGGCGGCCCAGCCGCCCAGCCAGAAGCTGGTAAGCAGCAGGGTCAGACCGGTCAAGGCTTCGACGGCCACAACCGGATTGGTGAGTCGACGGTTGACGAAGTAGAAGAGGGCCCATTCGCCCCAGAGAGCCACGGTCCAGGTGGTCTCGGGAAGGGCGACGGCGTAGACCGGTTTCAGACCGAGCCAGGCCAGAGCCATCAAAGGAGCTTCATTCCAGAGCACGGCCAGACCCAGGTAGCCAGCGCAAAGGAGCGCCAGCAGGGCGGTGTTGTGACCTTCCAGACCCCCCAGCAGGATGGCCGGCAGGGTCAGGATGGCGCTGGCCGAGGCCAGTTTGCGATCGCCTTTGCGGGCGGCGCTGGCCACCCAGAGCAGGGCCGGCACCATCTTGAAGGACATCGGGCCGAGCACGGCCACGGCGGCACTCCACAGCAGTGCCGCTTCCAGATAGCCCTTGGCGAAGGTGGCGACGGCGCAGGCGATGAGACCGGCGGTCAGGCCCAGCGGGCCCATATGGTCGATGCAGGAGACGGCGGTGATCAAGCAGAGTCCCGCCTGCAGGTTGGTGACCCTTTGTCTGGGCAGGGCGAAGGCGATACCGTAGAAGACCAGAGCGGCGGTAGCCGAGGACCAGTAGCCGATGGCCAGGTAGTAGAGCTGCATCGTCGAGAAAATCCAGCCGGCGATGCCCGCGCTGACCAGCACGGGGGTGGCGTAGTCGGTGCGTTTGAGGGCCAGACCCAGCAGAGCCAGGCCGGCCACGAAGGCGGTGAAGCCCAGTCCCAGGTTGGGTTGGGCGCTGTGGCCAAAGACCACCGGCAGCCAGGTGGCGTAGGCCAGGGCGGCCGTCACGGTGGAGACGTAAAGGGCTTTGGACTCGCGTTCGGAGATGGCGCAGAGCGCGATGACGGCCGAGACTCCCAGGTAGATCCAGGGGGTGAAGACGTCGCCTCCAGTCACCTGCAGGACGGCGTTCATCGGCACCAGCAAGAGAGCCGTGCCGGCGGCGGTGAAGGCCCAGGGGCGCAGGTAGTCTTGGGGAACGCGATTGCGCAGCAGGGTCACGGCCAGCTGCCAGCCGAGCATCATAGCGATTAGCCAGGGGCGGTAGGCCGGCGTCTGCATCAGCGAGAGCAGGCAGAAGTAGGCGTAGAGCGAGCACAGGCTGGCTCCGTAGGCCCAGTTGGGTCGGCGATAGTGGTAGGAAGCGACGCCGTAGAAGATGGCGCCCAGGGTTCCGGTGACCAATTGGGTGAGGTTGGCCTGATGGTTGACCAGCAACGGCAGGCCCAGGAAGAGTAGCATGACCCCGCCGGTCAGATAGATGGCCAGGGCCTGGCCGGTGGGGCCGCGGCGGATGTAGAGGGCACCCTGGAGCAGGGCGGCCAGTCCGACGGTGGAGGCCGGCCATTCCAGCTGGGCACCCATCCAGCCGGCGCAGAGTAGACAGATGAGAGTCGAGCCGATCATGGCCCGGGCGGTGTTGAGCACCAGGGCGCAGGTCGTGAAGTAGACGATGGCCAGCAGGAAGAGGGTCATGGCCGGCCCGGTCTGCAGGCGGCCGGCGGTGAAGGCAGAGAGCAGGCCCAGGAAGGCCAGGCCGTGGCCGACCTTGGTCCAGTGCGGGTTCTCTCGCTCTTTCCAGAAGAGCAGACCGGCTCCGGCGAAGCTGAACAGGCCCAGGGTCAGTCCGCTGCCTGTGGTCCAGCCGGCCAGGGCCCAGCAGAGTCCGGAGAGATAGGTGCAGATGGGTTCGTCGGAGTTTTTACGGTTGACCCACCAGCCGACTAGGAAGGCCAGAGGGTTCCAGACCTGGCTGGGGGCGTTGAAGAGGTTGAGGAAGATGATCCCGACGGGCAGCATGGCGCCGCCCAGGACGGTGAACATACGGCTGGAGACGGGCAGTTTCTCTTTGAGTTGACCGGCCAGCCAAAAGAACAGCACGGGCAGGGCGGTGAGCAGCAGGCCCATGGCCTGACGGCCCCAACCTTCCCAGTTGCTGCCCAGGATGCCGACTGCGGAGGCCAGCAGAAGCACGCCGCCGAGGGCGTAGAGCAGGCGGATCTTCTTCTCCGAGAAGGCTCCCATGAGCATTTGCATGGCCACGTCCGCTTCGCTGGGGGCGTGGGGCTCGAAGGCGATCGGTGGGGCGGTCTCTTGCAGTTGGGGCTGCAGGTCCAGCAGCCGTTGGATGGCCTCGGCTTTGTCTTCGCGGGTCACTCGTTCTTGAGGTTGTTGGTCTAGCAGGCGCTGGATGGCGTCGGCCTTCTCGGCGCGGTTGGCCCGGGCCGCAGTGCGCAGTGGCGGGGGGGCAGCCAGCTTCGGCTCCGCTTTAGCAGGCGCTCCTTCCACCATCAGGCCTTCTTCAGGCAGTTCCCGCAGGACAAACAGCCGTTTGCGGTAGTTCTCCTCGGCTTCGCGCTTCCACCAATCGGGCACGGATTTCCAGCGCTTCAGCTCGCGGATCAGGAACTCGACCCTTTCCACGGCGCGACTTCGCTGCGCTTCATCCGGGCGCAAGAGTTCGCCGCAGAAGCCGCAGGCAGAGGCCTCAAGGTTGGCCTCCTCCGTCCCGCAGTTCCAACATCGAATTTTCACGGCACGCTCCTCTATTTAGATAACAACACTCTACAACTTATCACTGTTAATTTCTACACTATAGGAAAAGATTTTTTGCAAACTTTTGCTTAGCGAATCTTAGAAGCCAGGAAGCTATTGAAAAACCAGCTCACGACCGTGAAGGGATCCCCTTTGCCCGGCTTACTGGCGTGCCCGCCGCGGACCTGATCGGCGACCATGTCATCCCCTTTGAGGCCCCGAGTCTTGTAGGTCTGTGTGACCTTCTGTAGCTCCCCATGGTCAAACCAGATACCGCGGCATTCCCGGCAGACATCCACCGAGATGCCTCCGACCAGTGGGCGCTCCATGCCTTTGCGGCAGCGTGGGCAGCGACGGGCTGTGGCCGAAATTTCATAGGTGTGGTGCAGTGAGTCGCCGCCTACGGGCGTAAATTTACGCACCAGGTCCGGACTCTTATAGAACGTCTCGAGCTCCCCGGCGTCGAACCAGATTCCCAGGCACTCCGGGCAGTTGTCGACCTCCAGTTTCGTTTCGGAGTCACTCGACTTCTCCATGGGCTGCTTTTTGCAAACGGGACACAGTAGATTAGACATCCACAATTTTTCGTCTGTCGGTTGTGAGACCCTCGTTAGGAAGCGAAATGTCTGAGGTCCTGGAGCCTGGAGACTTCGTAGTTAAAAGGCCCTGGAGTTCCAGGTGAGTCCTTATGCGCTTCGCAGTTCTCGCGACCTACACTTTCTGGCAGAAAGACGTGCGTCTCACCCTGGTAGGTGGCCTGGACCCGGTCGGGCATCGAGAGGCGGAGGAAGTGATAGTTGAACTGGTCTCTCGCCAGCATCTCGAAAATGAGATTCTGCTGGTGTTGGAAGGCCCAACTTAGCGGGGAGAATCCGTCTGAGTCCTCAGCTTCCGGGTCGCCGCCGGCCAACATCAGCAGTTCGGCGCTAACGATGTCTTTCGCCAGATGAAGTGGCGTTACTCCGCCCCAATCTGTGGCTTTCGGGTCGGCCCCTCGGGAGAGGAGTAATTTTACAGCCAACGGCTGCCGCGCATAGTGGAGTGCGGTCCACCCCCTGATTTCGTCGACCACCGAGATGAGTTTCGGGTCCTGATCCAGCAGAGCGGTCAAATCCTCGACGTTACTTTCATCCGCCGCCTTGAAAAAGCGTTCCAAAATTGGTTCAT
>JAFKGI010000079.1 GCA_017307785.1 Vulcanimicrobiota bacterium
CGGGTAAGAACAACTCGTTCTTCATGTACCCGCAGAGCTACCTGACCTTTGACATCGTCAATGGCAAGTACTTCATGATCGACCACCCCCGCGCGGAGTTCGAAATGAAGAAAGGCAATCGCGCCGACCACGTGTTCGGACTGGTGATTCCTTACCCGAAGACCATCAACTATGAGTCGTTGACGGTGACCCTGTACACCCCCGACATGAAGGTTCTGGGAGTGTTCCCCGACGTCAATGTCCGCAAGTTCTACAGCATCCCGCGCGACGGTAACGACTATGAGCGCTTGATCTGCAAGATCGAGTGCGACGGCGAAGACAACTACGACTTCAAAATGCAGGTTCGTGATGCCATCGACCCGGTTATGGCCGAGCCGTGGCCCAACGAGCGCTACCGCTACTAAGCGCAGCGCAAGCCAAAAAAAAAGAGCCGCAAGGCTCTTTTTTTATTTGTGCAGGTCCAGCAGTTTGAGCAGAAGTCGATAGTTTTCTTCCAGCGCGGGCAGCAGTACATGCTCTTCCGCCTGGTGGGCCTGAGCCGGATCGCCCGGGCCGAAGTTGAAAGCAGGGATCCCGCGAGCGTCCAGGCGGGCCACGTCGGTCCAGGCTTGCTTGGGCATCACCGCGATCTGGTTCTGGCCAATCCAGCTTTGCAACCGGGTGTTTTCCAGGCGGACCGCCCCTGAAGGCGCCACGTCATAGACTTCCAGTTGGGCTTCCCCGTTCACCAAATCTTCCAGTTCCCGAATTGCCTGGTCGGCCGATTTTCCCGGTGCGAAGCGGGCGTTGAGGTTGAGGGTGAAGAGCTCGGGTACGGCGTTGGTGGGGCCTTGAGTATGGGCCTGGGTGGCGCTGGTGACTTCGAAAAATTCCAGCCCTTGGGTCCTTACGGACTGGCGCTGCAGTTTGTGTAGTCTCTCGAGCAGGGGGATGGCCAGGTAAATGGCGTTCTCGCCTTGCCAGGGGCGGGCGCTGTGAGCCCGCCGTCCCTGAAAGTGGACTTTGGCCTGCAGGCTGCCCACGCAGCCCGCGTGGATCTCGTTGTTGGTGGGCTCGAAGACCACCGAAAAGTCCACTTCTCCCAGGTCGTCGAGCAGCGGGTCGAGTCCGTTGTCGGCGTAAGGGCCTTCCTCGCGGTCATAAAAGAGTCCGACCAGTTCGCAGGCGGAATTCTCCCAGTTCTCCAGAGCCTCCATCATGACGGCGACGCCCGCCTTCATGTCGCTGGCGCCACAACCGTAGAGTCGGTCGCCGCGCACGCCTAGATGCTGGCTGCCGGCCTCTGGAACGGTGTCGATGTGCCCCACCAGGGCGACCCGGGGCCGCCCGGACGCTGGCCCTGGCTGCAGACGAAACCCCTCGCGAAAACGGTGCACGGTCGCCTGGGGAAATCGTTCCTTGGCCCATTCCAGCAGCTGCCGGCAGATTTCTTGCTCGTGCTTGGTCGGGCTGGGAATCGAGACCAGCCACTCGGCTTTGCGGGCTAGATCAGACATCGACCTGAAAGTCGCGCAGCGCCTGGTTGAGAGAGGTCTTCTTGTCGGTCGAAGCGGTGCGCTTGCCGATGATGAGGGCGCAGGGAACGTGGAAGGTGCCGGCCGGAAATTGCTTGGGCATACTGCCCGGGATGACCACCGAGCGAGCCGGTACCCGGCCCTTGTGGATGACCGGTTCGGCACCGCTTACGTCCACGATGGAGGTGGAGGCGGTCAAAACGACGTTGGCGCCCAGTACGGCTTCTTCTTCGACCACCACTCCCTCGACCACGATGCAGCGAGAACCGATGAAGGCGCCGTCCTCTACGATGACCGGGGAAGCTCCGGGCGGCTCCAGCACGCCGCCCAGCCCGACGCCGCCCGAGAGGTGCACGCCTTTGCCTACCTGAGCGCAGCTACCCACGGTGGCCCAGGTGTCGACCATGGTGCCTTCTCCTACTCGAGCTCCGATATTGACGTAGCCCGGCATGAGGATGCATCCGCTTTCGAGAAAGCTGCCATAGCGGGCCGTGCCTGGCGGCACGACGCGGACGCCGGTCGAGGCCCAGTTGGTTTTGAGTGGGATCTTGTCATAGAACTCAAAGGGGCCGACTTCCTGGACCTTCATCTGGGCCAGGCCAAAATAGAGCAGAATGGCTTCTTTGACCCAGGCGTTGACGGTCCAGCCGGAGTCGGCCTTTTCGGCGACGCGCAGGCGGCCCTGGTCCAACTCGCGGATGGCCCATTCCACCGCTTCGCGGCTCTGGCCGTCCTGCAGGAGCGTGCGGTCTCGATAGGCGGCTTCGATCAGGTTTCGGGCTTCTTGCATGGAGGAGGTGCCTTTCTGTTATTGGACCCGGAAGGTCCAGGACTTTTCGCTGACCAGACCGTCCAGTCCGATCGCTTGAAGAAATACTCGATGCTGCCCGGGGGCCAGCGGTTGTGTGAGTTGATGGTAGACGGCGCCATCCGCTCCGATGGTCGAACTGAACTTTCCGTCAATTTCCAGGCGCACCGTGCTCACCGGCGCGCTGAGATTGGCTCCGACCCGAGTGGGACTGGGGCCGGCCTGGCCAGGTGCGGGAAAGAGCGTGGTCAATTCCAGGTTGGAGGCTTCCTGGATGGTAAAAGTCCAGTCTCTGCGGATCGATTTCCCGTCGAAGGTGCGAGCCGTGAACGTGGCCAGATGGCGTCCGCGTTCCACGTCGTAGTTGGGCGTTAGCGCCAGTCGGCCCGGAGTCTTCTGGGCGGTGTCTTTCCAGGACCGGCCGTCAATGACCAGGTCGATGCTGGAGGGGTCGACGTCAGGCGCGAAGTAGGCTCCCATGGATGGGCGGGATAGGCTGATGGGACCCAGAGGAAATGGCTGAATCCAGGATGGTGCCGCAGCCAGCGGAGCGCTCAGCAGCAGGAGCGTGATCGCCTTCTTCATCGCATGGTTTCTCCGCCGTCCAAGACCAGCATCTGGCCGCTCATGAAATCCGCTCCGTTAGCCAGATAGAGGACGGCTTCGGCGATGTCGCCCGCTCGGCAGAGCCGGCCCAGAGGAACCCCTTTTTGCAGCATCTGGCGCAAGTCCGGACCTCCTTCGTCGATCCACGGTTCGTCGAGCATCCCACAGGCGATGGTGTTCACCCGAACGTGGGGTGCCAGTTCCTTGGCCAGCGACTTGGTCAGGGAGTGGAGCGCGGCCGCGGTGGCCGCGAAGGGCAGATGGGAGCCGGTGAAGCAGGAGGTGGTGGTAAGATTGATGATCTTGCCGAATTCTTGCTCGGACATCACCAGCGCGGCCGCCCGGCAGACGTGGAAGGCCGCTTTGAGATTGCTCTGCATCATTTCGCCCCAGAGGTTTTCCGTGATCTCCTGCAGTGCGGCGTCCTGCCAGCTGTAGAAGTTGTTGACCACGACGTCCAGTCGCCCGAAGTATTCGAGGCCGGCCAGAATCACTTGCTGAACCGACTCTTCGTTGCTGGAGTCAAAGGGAATGGCCAGAATTCTGCCGGCGATATCCTGGGCCTGGAGAGCGAAGATGTCTTCTTCGGGGCCGTTGATCAGAAGATGGTAGCCGGCTTGCGCCAGGTGCATAGCAATGGTCTGTCCGGCCAGACCATTCCAGTCGCTGACCAGGGCCACCGGGAATTCACTCATGGGGCAAGGTTCTGACTGGGCCGGGCGCTGCCCTTTGAGGAGTAAAGAAAGGTTTTCCTTGGCTCGGCCAGAAGACACCCTCCTCTATCTCACTATTTTATGGTATCAAGGGAGCCCTGGTCTAGAAATGGGTATGCGGCGAATGAAAGTGGATAAACTGGGCATCGACCTGCTTACCCACGATCCGGTAGTGATTCTCAAGGATCTAGAAGGAAAGC
>JAFKGI010000056.1 GCA_017307785.1 Vulcanimicrobiota bacterium
GCCCACTATCGTGCTCTACAGTTATCCTGTCAGGATGTGCGCGCTCTTACCTTCGACGCCTGTCGCTTGCAGCAAGTAGACTTATCGGGTGGGAATTTACCGCGCTGGAGCATGATCGATTGCGACCTGCAAGGCTGTAACCTGGCCAATCTGCAGGGGGAGGACTCTTCTTTGCTGCGCTCTCGCTTAAGCAACTGCAAGTTGAGCGGCGCGAGAATTCACCAGGCCACCTGGCGCGACGTGGATCTTTTCGAATGCAAGCTGGATTACGCATCCTTTCAGGGATTTAAGGCCAGGCAGATTCGATTTCGGAATTGCGATCTGCGGGAAGTCGAATTCTACGATTGCCAGTTCGAGTCTCTGGAGTGCCTGGACTGTCATTTTGGAAACGCTTCTTTCAGCAACTGCCGATTCGAACAAAGCGAATTTCAAAACTGCGATTTGACCGGATTGCGAGGTCTGGCCAATCTCAGCGGCACCCGTATGGGGGCTGACGACTTGATCGCGATTGCCGGGGACCTGGCACGGGAACTGGGTATCGGGTTGATTCCTTAGCGCTCGATGGAAGTAATCACCGTTCCCATTCGACCCGCCGGTCCTGGCGGTCCTTGCGGCCCCTGGGGGCGCGCGCTGTCGTAGCCAGCCACGTGCGACCAGACGGCGCGACCCCCGCGACCGCCGGGACCCCCTTGGCCCGGACTGACGTCGACCTCCAGGTAGTCCCTCCAGGGGGCGGAGACGGTCCGAATCCGCACCTCCCCTCCCCAACCCCCGGCGCCTCCGGGATTCCCCGGACGGCAGGGGTTGTTGGGCACATCCATGCCGGGCTGTCCCTCGCGACCGTCGCCCCCGCGAGCGCTGAGCAGAAATTTCAGGTTCGGCTCCACAAAAAGGTAGTGGAGTCGGTCCTGCGCGCAATCCACCAGCAGATTCATTCCCGCACTGTCTCGTTCCAGCCGAGCCTGAATATGCCCGCCCGGTTCGCCCGTGCCGTTGTGGCCGTCGCGGTGATAGGCGAATTCGCCGGCCACCGAAAAACTTCGGGTCATCCTGGCCTTTCCATTCGAGGTGACCGTCCAGCGATAGACCCTGCCGGGCGCAACCGTTAAATCGAACCGTCGTTCCTCCAGGCTTCTCAGGATTACGGGCTGACCCGGACTCACGACTTCCAGTTGAAAGTGCTGACCAGGCAAATTCCAACGCAGAGGCACCGTCGTGCCCCGCTGCAGCAAAATACAGTCCGACGGTGGATAGTCCGCGATCCCGGCGGCCAGCAGAAGCGCCAACAAGAAGCTACCCATAGCCTGGAGATACGACTCCGTCTCGGACCCTCCCGCCCGCAGGTGGTAGACCGGAAATGGGATAAATTAAGTGCATGGGGAAAGAGGACGCACTTCGCAGCATCATCCGTCAGGATGAAAAAGATCGGGAGGCTTATTCTGGAGATCTGGACCTACCGCCCTGGTGCCTTTCGCACGAGGTGTATCAGGAGGAAATTGCCGACATTCTGGTTGCGAAGATTACCCTCGGCAGCACCATACGCTGGCTAGGAATTTCCAAATTGTGGGCATCCGGTCCCCTGAAGACTTCCTGGGACGCCCTTTTCGAGGCTTGCTCAAAGCGAGATCTAGATGGCTGCCGCTATTGGCAGCGAGAAGTCTCGCAGCGCCGCTCCGCCTTTTTTGGAGATGACGGTCCGCCTCAATGCGGCGTACCGCGGCGGCCGGTGCCCCCCAGACGAAGCAACGGCAACGCGAATTAGAGGAAGTCGAGAACTCCCCGCCCAACCAGCCGGCATGTTCAAGCATAGCCTTCTGGCGCTTCTCCTCGGCTGCACGCTGCAGGTCGCCGCAAAACCCGTGAAGCTGCCCGACTCGGTGAAGGTACAGGAAAATCTGACTTACCGCCCGGGACTGGCCCTGGATCTTTATCTGCCCCGTCAACCCGTCGGCGACCTTTTGCCCGTCATCGTCAACATCCACGGAGGCGCTTTCCATTCGGGCGACAAGACCATGGGCCTGGAAGAAGTGCTGCCACTGGTGGCCTCGGGAAATTTCGCGGCGGTCAGTATCGACTATCGACTCAGCGGCCAGGCGCAATGGCCCGCCCCCCTTGACGATTGTGCTTCTGCCATCGAATGGATTCGAAAACAAGGCCCCGCTTACCACCTCGACCCGGCGAGAATCGGCGTAGTGGGACACTCGGCCGGCGGCACCCTGGCCGCCCTGCTCGGCGTGGACGGACCCAACGGCAGCTCGGGAGTGGCTTGTGTAGTGAACATGTCAGGGCCCACCGATTTCGTGCAATTGCCTCAGGACGGGAGCAAACAGGACCATACCTCGGCGACCTCCCCGGAAGGAAAGCTATTCGGCGGAGCGCTGGCCACCCAGAGCGAAAAAGTCGCCCAGGCTTCGGCCATCAACTGGGTCGCGCCGGGCGGCGTGCCCTTCTTGCTCGTGCACGGCGACCAGGACCCGGTGATTCCTCAGGTCCAGTCCCGGCGCTTCTACAAGCGGCTGAAAACCGCCGGAATCGAAGCCTATTTCGTCAATGTCCACAACGGTGGACACGGAAATTTCACCAATCCTGAGGTGACGAAGCGCATTGACTCCTTTTTCCGCAAAGAACTACTGCATCAGGACAACGCCGTCTCGGAAGAAGAGATCGTCGAAAAATAAAAAAGGCGCTCGCCGAAACGAGCGCCCAACAAGGGGATTTGCCCAAACTAAACATCCCAGCTTTCGCTGTTCCCACAGTATACTCCGCAGCCGTAGCCCTAGCGTTTATCGGCCCTGGTGAATGTTACCAGGATGTGATCTTTTCCGGCCGAATTTGTGCAAAATGCAAGAGGCGCTGTTGGCAGCGGACTGGGGTGTCCGCCTCTACTGGCTCGTCTGGGCCCCGCCGGAAGAGATTCTGGCCGCCCGCGATTGCTTTGAAGACTGGATTCTGGTCAGTGCGCTGCGGGCAGCACCGCCCGAACTTTTAATCGCTGGCCATCACGCCTCTCCGGAACGCCGAGCCCTGGCCCTGCAGCGACGGAGCTCACGAGGCGCCGGCCGCCACTCTCTGGCCGACTGCCTACGGGGCATTCGAGACGCGCTCCATCCGCAACTTCGACTGGTCTGGATGCTGCTGCTGGTGGAAGGATTTCCGCAGGCGGCCGGTCCGGAACTGATCCGCCTGATCGGTCCCGTCCACGACTCCGAGTTGCGCTCCGCCTGCGCCCTGGGCCTGGCTTTGCTGGGCCGACCCGCGCTCATCGACATGGGCGAATCGTTCGAATATGCCCCGGCCTCAGCCCGAGAGTTTTTCTGTCAGGCGCTCTGGCATCTGGGCCCGGACGCTCGAGGCTGCCAGAGCTGGCTGGAGAGCTACGACTCAAACTGGAGCCGGGCGGTCTTCTACCGACTGGAGGCGGAAGGCTGGCGCGTCTTGTTGCAGCGCCGGGTCTGGCCGTTGTGGATCGACCGGGACAGTCTGGCCGCCCTGGCCGAACTGGCCTTCTCCTTAGAGCCGGCCGACCGGAAATACGCCTTGCGAGCTTTGTTGGGCTGGGGCCCGGAGTTTGCACGAGTAGAAGAACTGCTGAAGGCGCTGGGCCGTGACACCGACCCGGACCTGTCCGAGTGCGCCGTGCTGGTGGCCCCTCACCTGGGTTGGTCGGGAGCCGAACCTCCCGGGCGCGAAGAGTTGACGACCCGGTTGGAAATCGTCGAGGCGCCCAGGTCCGGTCCCCTGCCCTCCCTGACCAGGCAACGGGAACTGTTGGATTCGTTTGCCTATCTGGAGGCCTTCGAGCAACTCGAGCTCCTTCAGGATCTGGCCGCACAGGGGATACCCGACTCCAAATCCGCAGAGCAGATCTGGCAGATCTTGGAATTCCCCCACACCACCCCCTGGCGTCTGGCCGCCCTGAACGCCTACCTCAGGGTGGGACGGCGTCCTCGTCGAATGGCCGAGCTGCTCTCGGACGGCAATCCCAAGATGCGGGAAGCGGCGGCCGAAGTGGTGGTCCAGGAAGCCTATCCCGAATATCTGCTGGCCAACCTGGACCGGGCCGAGATACAAAATGCTTTCTGCAAGGGCCACCACATTCTTCGCGCTCTGGTGGAATGGTCAGCGGAAGAGTTCGAACGGCTGGAACAGCGTCTCCTCCAACTCAACCTGAACTCTCCCCTGAAGCAACTGGAACTGTCGGCCGTGCGTTGGGCTGGTTTTGACGACTTTACGCCGGTACAACAGCAGGTAGCCACCGCCCTGCTGCGCCGCCATCGGCGCCTGCCTGCGGAACTGGTGGAGGAAGTAGCCGCGGGCAGATCGTTCTCCCCAAGACTTCTGGAATTTTGGGAGCAGTATCCGCCGGAATCAGAAGGCTGTCGCGGCCTGGCCCAGATGTTGGTGCGCGTGCCGGCATGCGAGCGCCAGCGAGTTCGCGAGGCGCTCGAGAGACAGGGAGAAGCCGGAGCCCGGGCCCTGGCCGACCTGCTGGAGGATAGCGATGTTGGGATTGCCGCCCGGGCAGCTCAGGAGCTGCGCGACTGGCCAACAGGCTAATTCTTCAGAAAGTCCAGAGGGCCGCGCCGATTCGATCGTCCCAGTGACGCACAATCGGAGTCGTGCGGGTGAGGAAGATCTCGGCGGTGGCGGTGACGCGGCCTTCGAAGAAGTGGCCGCCCACGACCTGAAGATCGGGGCCGGCCAGACTGACGTGGAGATGGGCGAAGGGGCGGCCCTCATACAGGCTGATGTTGCCCAGCAAGGTAAGCATCTCCCAGTTTCCGTCGAGGCTTTTCCGTTCGTAGTCGGGGGAGCGCCAGTAGCCGAGTTCCACTTCACAGAGGCCGCCGATGCCGCTCACGGCTGCACCGACAATCTCCAGATCCAGGCAGGCTTGCTCCAGGGACTGACGGAGCAGCTCGCCGGACTGCAGGCAGATCAAGAAGACTTCCTCGGACTCACGCCTCACCTGCATTCTGCTACTATAGCTCAGTTGCGAAAAAAACTCTCTCCCCCCAGTGCGGAACCGGAGTATGATCGACCGGTAATGCACTTGAAACGCCACGATTTCAGCGTTCTCGCCTACTGTCACGAGGGGGCCGGTCAGATTCAGCTGGAGCGCCCCTATCGGCTGGAAGCGGGTTCGCTGATGATTTTGCCGGGCTGGGTCTTGCATCGGGTCCTGACACTTCCGGAAAGTCAGTTCAGCTACCTGAGCTGCCAGGAAACGGAGTTGCCGGTCCGGTTGCGTCAAGCCATTAGCCGGGTCCGGTTGGGCGGCAATCCCATTCGCCCTCAGACGCGTTGGGGCGGAGACAGCGAAACGGTGCTGTCTCAGTTCCTCGAGGAAGAGACTCCGCCCATCTGGGTCCAGGAAGCGGTGCGACTGGTCTTCCAGCCCTCCACTCAACCCTGGAGCCTGGCCCGGCTGGCCGAAGCGGTCTCCGTTTCGCCGGCTCACCTGACCACTCAGGTGCGGCGCTGGACCGGCCAGAGCCTGGGCCAGTGGTCTCTCCAGGCACGTCTCGACGAAGCCGCCCTGCTCCTGCTGCACAGCCCGAGCAGCGTAGCTCAAATCGCGGAGCAAACCGGATTTTCCGATCTGTCCCATTTTCGGCGGCTGTTTCGACGCCGCTTTCAAAAAAGTCCACAGGAGTATCGCAACCGATGAGTGTTTTTGACGAAGAAAGAGCCCGTACCTACGATTCCGGCGCCCGCACCTACATGGCTGGCTACGAGTCCCTCCACGACATGGCCCGCGACGGCCTGGCCGCCTATATCGAACCCCAGCGCAACGCCCGCGTGCTGTTGTTGGGAGTGGGCACCGGCTACGAAGGGGAGCAACTACAGCAGCGCTTCCCCGCCTGGCAGCTGATCGGGGTAGATCCCTCCGAACCGATGCTGAGCGTGGCCCGCCAGCGCTTGAAGGGAGTGGACCTGCGTCTGGGGGTGCTCGACGACTTTGACGATCTGGTCGATCTGGACGGTGTTCTCAGCGTGGGCGTTCTCCATCACTTGCCCTCCCGAGAACAGCAACCGGTCTTGATCCAGAGCATCGGCCGACGACTGCGTCCCGGCGGGGCGGTGCTGGTCGGCTGTCAGGTCGGTCCCTATCGGGAGGGTTCGGCTCGGCTCAAGGCCCTCCAGGCGCGTTGGCGTCATCAGGGCATGGCCGCCGAGGAAATCGAGGAACGCGCCCGTCTCTTTCTGACCCAGACCTTGCCCCCAACGCGAGAGCAACTCGACGAATGGTATCGGTCCGCCGGCCTGAGCAGCCCGGAGCCGCTCTTCAGCACGGCCTACTTCCAGCTGCTGGCGGCCCACAAAGTCTGAGGAAGATTTCGCCCCAAAGCGCGTCGAAGGGAACATTCCCAGGGGGTTGCGCGTATGCGAATTGTTCTCTTCATCTTGATATTACTCGTGGGTTGTGGGCAAATGCCCCCAACTGCTCCGCGCCCAAAAATCAAGGCGGCTGCACAACAGAGCGAAGAAGGGCTGCGCTTCCGACTGACGCCGGGCGCCGATCCTTCCAAGATAGAAACGAACAAAAAGGCCCATCCCGTGCCCCTGAGCTCGAGCGAGCTGGAAGCCATGCTCAAAGCCCTGCCCCCGCTGCAGGGCGACGGCAAGGACGCCAAAGCCTTCGCGCTTCGGGAAGGCTCGCAACCGCCGCCGCGCACGGCCCGCACCCTGGAACAACCTTTCCCCCCCGCCAGCACTCAGGGCGCGCCGCCCAAGGTGGCCGGCAAGCGTCTGGAAGTCCTGAACGTGGCGCCCCGAGGCGCGGTGGAAATGGCTCCCCACCTGACCGTCACTTTCAACCAGGCCATGGTTGCCCTCACCACCGTCGAACAGTTAGACGGCAAGGAAGTGCCGGTCAAGCTAACGCCCGCCGTAGAAGGCAAGTGGCGCTGGCTGGGCACTCAAACGCTGATGTTCGTGCCCAAAGTGCGCTTTCCCATGGCCACCTCCTATACGGTCGAGATTCCCGCCGGCATCAAGAGCGGCGACGGCAAAAGCCTGGCCGCGGCCCGCCGGGAGACCTTCGAAACTCCTCCGCCCCGCCTGGAAGCCAGCCAGCCCGACGGCGACGGCCTGGCTCTCGAGCCCCTGATTTACCTGCGCTTCGATCAGGACATGGACACCAAAGCCCTGGTCGGAAAACTCCGCCTCACCTGCTCCCAGGGCCAGCCGCCGAAGCTGCGGATGGCCACGCGGGCCGAGATCCTGGCCGACGACTCCATCAACGCCCTGATCCAGGATCAGAGCGACAAGCGCTGGCTGGTGCTCAAAGCCGAGAAACCCTTGCAGGCGGGGACCAGCTACACGGTCGAGGTGCCGGCCGGCACCGCTTCGGCCGAAGGTCCGCTGACCACCAAATCTCCCCAGACCTTTTCTTTTTCCACCTACGACCCGCTCAGCGTGGTCTGGAAAACCGATGACGCCTCCCCGCTCGACCCCTGGAACATTCAGTTCAATAACGCCCTGCAAGCGGACAAGTTCGATCCTTCCTGGGTGAAAGTCAGCCCCGAAGTGGCCGACTTCAAGGTGCGCTGCGACGGCCGCGGTTTGACGATGACGGGTCGCCCGCGTGGCCAGACCAAGTACGAAGTCACTCTCTCGCCCGAATGCATCGACCAGTTCGGCCAGAGACTGGGCAAATCCGAATCGTTCACGATCGCCGTTGGGAAAGCCGAACCGAGCTTTCAGCCGCCTGGCCAGACCATGCTGGTGCTCGACCCCAAAGGCCCACGTAGCCTGCCCATGAAGGTGGTCAACTACGACAAATTACGCGTCCGTCTCTGGAAAGTGGAGCCGTCCGACTGGAAGGCTTTCCAGGAATACCAGCAGCAGACTTACAGCAATCTCAAGGAAAAGCACCCGCCGCCGGGCCAGTCCGTTCTGGACCAGGTGATCGACACCAAGGCGCCCACCGACCAGGAAACCGAGGTGCCAGTGGACTTGACGGCGGCGCTGCAGAACGGCCTGGGCCACGTGGTGGTCCAGGTCGAGGTCGAGCCGCCTCCCAAAGAAGAGTGGCGCCGTCAGGTCTACCTGGGCTGGATTCAATCGACTCAGATTGGCCTGGACGCCCTGGTGGACAACCAGGAGATGGTGGCCTGGGCCAACGACCTGCAGACCGGTCAGGCTCTTTCCGGGGTGGAGTTTCAACTCAACGACAAGCAGGCCAGCAGCGACGCGGAAGGCCTGGCCCGTCTGCCCTTACCGGACCTGACGGCTGCCCAACTGTTGGCCCGCAAAGGCTCGGACGTGGCTTTCCTGGCACCGGGAGACTACTACGGAGGCGGCTGGAATCGCCATCAGCCTTCCGACACCACTCTCTGGCACGTGCTCGACGACCGCCATCTCTACAAGCCCGGTGAGTCGGTTCATATCAAAGGTTGGGCTCGCCACCTGCAGTATGGTCCCAAGGGCGACCTGCAGGCAACCACCAACAAAAAAGTGACCTACAAGCTGTCCGATCCGGTCGGCAACGAGGTTCTCAAGGGGGAGGCAAACGTGGGAGCCCTGGGGGGCTTTGACTTCCATTTCCAGCTGCCCAAAACCGTCAACCTGGGCACCTGTTCGCTGACCCTGGCCGGCGACCAGGAAGGCTCCAGCCAGCTGGGCATTCAGGTTCAGGAGTTCCGTCGCCCCGAGTTCGAGGTCAGCGCCGAGGCTTCACCCGCCACCAGCCAGGTCGGCTCTTCGGCCACGGTCACGGCCAACGCCAGCTACTTTTCGGGGGGTCCGTTGGCCAACGCCCAGGTGGACTGGAGCGTCAGCAGCACCCCCACCAGCTTCAGCCCGCCCGGTTGGGACGAGTTTACTTTCGGCACCTGGACGCCCTGGTGGCCCATGCGCAGTTGGTGGAGCGAAGGAAGCGTTTCTTCTGTGCCTGGCAACCAGACCACCCAGGCGGATCGAACCGACTCCAAAGGCAAGGCCCACCTGAAAGTGGACTTTCTCTCGGTGGACCCACCCCAGCCGCACACCCTGAACGCCCAGGCCACCGTCCAGGACCTCAATCGCCAAAGCTGGACGACCTCGACCAGCGTGCTGGTCCATCCCGCCAACCTCTATGTGGGCCTGAAAAGCAGCCGAACCTTCGTGGAGGCCGGTCAGCCCCTGGACGTCGAGGTGGTGGTGACCGACCTGCAGGGCAAGTCGGTGGCTCATCACCCGGTCCTGCTCAAGGCCTATCGACTGGAGTGGGAGAACGGCGAGACCAAACACGTCGACGAAGTGGAACTTCAGGTCACCTCCGGCAGCCAGGCGGTCAAGGCCAGCGTTCCCACCGCGGCCGGCGGCACCTACCAGCTGGAAGCCTACATTCAGGACGAGGACAATCGCTCCAATCGCAGCCAGCTGACGCTCTGGGTGGCGGGAGGCAAACAGCCGCCGGCCACTCGAGTGGACCAGGAACAATTGACGCTGGTGCCCGGACAGCGCGAGTACCAGCCCGGCGACACCGCCGAAGTGCTGGTGCAGGCGCCCTTCGCGCCCGCCGAACTGATCGTCACCACCCGGCGCAACGGCCTGGCCAGCGTGGAGCGGCTCCACGCGCAGGACGGGAGCGCTCAGCTCAAGATCCCGCTCGAGGAAATCAACATTCCCGGTCTACAGGTGCAGGTGGACGCGGTGGGCAGCCAGACTCGCGAGGAGGGCGGCACCCGTCCGGCTTATGCCAGCGGCACTCTGCAGCTGGCCGTCTCCAGCGCTTCGCGCAAGCTGAACGTAGCCGTGACGCCTGCCCAGGACAAACTGCAACCGGGAGGCTCGACCGAGCTGCGCCTGGAGCTCCAGGACGACCACCAGAAGCCGGTCCAGGGCGAGGTGACGGTACTGGTGGTGGACGAGTCGGTGCTGGCCCTTTCCGGCTACGATCCGGCCGATCCGCTGGCCAGTTTCTGCCCCACCGCTGACCCCGGCGTCAGCGACAGCCACTCGCGACGCTGGCTGCTGTTGCAGCAAAACCAAAACCTGATAATTGCGGGCCACAACCACAAGTCGTTCCAGAAGACCAGCGAATCCTACAACAAAGCGCCGGGAGCAGTCGGCGGAGCCGTGCCGCTGGCCGATGCGCCCGCTCCCGCGGCGGCTCCCGCTCCGATGGCTCAGTCCGAAGAGCTCTCCATGCCCAAAGGCTCCCTGGCGGAGAGCAAGGACAAAGCCCGGGAATTGGCCGCCCCGCCGCCTCCGGCCAACTTCAAGGTGCGTACCAACTTCGACGCTCTGGCTCTGTTTGCACCTACGGTAGCGACCGATGCTCAAGGCAAGGCCAAAGTCACCGTCAAGCTGCCCGACAACCTGACCCGCTATCGCGTCATCGCCCTGGCCTCGGCCGGGGTCAAGCAGTTCGGCAAAGGCGAAAGCAGTCTGGTGGCTCGCCAGCCGCTGCAGGTGCGGCCTTCCTTACCCCGCTTCCTGAACTTCGGCGATCACTGCCAGTTGCCGGTGATGGTGCAAAATCAGAGCGACGAGAAGATGCAGGTAGCCCTGGTCTGTCGAGCCGGCAACGCCCTGGTGGGCGAAGCCAAAGGTAAGGCCGCCGGCTATAAATTCGAGGTGGCTGCCAATGACCGCCTCGAATGTCAAATCCCCTGTGACACCGAGAGCGCGGGCACAGCCCGCTTCCAGTTCGGGGCGGCCGCCAGCGGCGCCAGCGATGCAGCCGAAGTCTCGTTTCCGGTGTGGACCCCGGCCACCACCGAAGCCTTCGCCACCTACGGCATCGTAGACGAGGGCGCGGTGCAGCAGGCGGTGGAAAAACCGGCCAACGTCTGGCCCCAATTCGGAGGCCTGAGCGTCACCACCACCTCGACCGCTCTCTCAGAGCTAACCGACGCTTTCATCTACCTGGCGGAATACCCGTATGGCTGCACCGAGCAGGTGGCCTCGCGCATGCTGGCGGCCGCCGCCCTCAAGGACGTGCTGTCCGCTTTCAAGGCCCCCGGCATGGCCGACCCGGCGGAAATGAAGCGCGCCATGGCAGCCGACCTGGATAAGCTGCGAGGCCTGCAGTGCGACGACGGCGGCTGGGACTATTGGGTGCGCAATCAGCCTTCCATTCCCTACTTGACCGTCCACATCGCTCACGCCCTGGTGCGTTGCAAGCAAAAGGGCTTCCCTGTCGATGAAAGCATGCTGGACCGCGCCTTGCAGTATCTGGGAGTCATCGAGACCCACCTGCCCGGAGAATACGGACCCGAATGCCGCCGCAGCATCCGCGCCTATGCTCTCTACGTGCTCGACCTGGCCGGTCGCACCGACCAGGAAAAGGCCCGGGCGCTGCTTCAGGAGTCGAGCCTGAAAAGTCTGGAAGTCATGGGCTGGCTGCTGCCGACCCTGGCCAAGGACCCGGCCAGCCGCGGCCGAGTCGACGAAATCTTCCGCTATCTGGACAACCACAGTACGCAAACGGCCTCCACCGCCCAGTTCAGCACCGGCTATGGCGACAACGGCTATCTGATCCTCTATTCAGATCGACGAGACGACGGCATTCTGCTGGAGTCGATGATCGCCACCCGCCCCAAACACCCGCTCATTCCCAAGCTGGTGCGGGGTCTGCTCGACCATCGCAGCGCCGGGCGCTGGGAAAACACGCAAGAGAACTGCTGGGTGCTGCTGGCCCTGGACCGCTATTTCCACCAGTATGAGTCGGTCACGCCCAACTTTGTGGCGCAACTCTGGCTGGGCCAGGCTTCGGCCGGACAACAAACCTTCCGCGGTCGCGACAAAGACGAAAAGCGCGTGACCATTCCCATCGACCAGCTCAAGGGAGAGCCCCTCACCCTGGCCAAAACCGGCCCCGGCCGACTTTACTATCGATTGGGCCTCAACTATTGCCCGCGCGACCTCAAGCAGGCGCCGGCCGACTACGGTTTCGCCGTGCAGCGCAGCTACGAAGCGGTGCGCGACAATCGCGACGTGCGCCGCGACGACCAGGGGGTCTGGCACATCAAGGCTGGTGCCGAGGTGCGCGTCAACCTGACCATGCAGGCGCCCGCGCGTCGCTATCACGTAGCCCTGGTCGACCCCTTGCCGGCCGGACTGGAAGCCGTCAATCCCAGCCTGCTGGGCGCTCGCCCCAGTGAGCCGCCGGCCAACCGTTCGGACGGCTGGTGGAGCCGCTACTGGTACCAACACGAGAACCTGCGAGACGAGCGCGTGGAGGCGTTCACCCAGCTACTCTGGGAAGGCGTCTACAATTACAGCTACGTGGCCCGGGCCACCACCCCGGGAACCTTCGTGGTTCCGCCCACCAAAGCCGAGGAGATGTATCACCCGGAGACTTTTGGGCGCAGCGGCTCCGACACGGTCATCGTCGAATAAGCTTTCTTTCAGAACCGATTGTTAAGCTGGTCTAACAAACACAGAGTACAGGCCGGAGCGACAAGTGAAAATCCTGAGGGCGAATTCCGCCACGCCTCCTAACCTCCCCAAGCCTCCGGGCCCGGTGGTGGTCGAGGAGCAACTGGGCAAAGAGACCATTACCTATCAACGGGATGACCAGGGGAAAGTGACCGGTTCCCAGGACGGTGAACCGGTGCCGAACTGGCTGGAACGCGCCAAAGCGCGCACCTGGAGTTCGCTGGTGCCCGACAATCTGCCTAACAGCGTCAGCGCCGATTACGTGTCGACCCGCAAGTGGCAGCTCACCCGTGATTTCTTTGGCACCTTCGCGGCCACCTCATCGCTGGCCGCGGTCACCACCGCGGTAGGCCCCGCCAACACGGCTTTGCTGGCCATTGGCATCGCCAGTCTGAATCTGGCCAACGTCACCTGGATGAAGCAGCGTCTACCCCAGATCACCCAGTTTGCCTCCACCGGCCTGGCCACGGTGGCCGAGCGCAATCCCAAACCCTGGATGCTGGCCGCCGATTTAACTCTGCAGGTGAGCATGATTTTGGAGGCCGCCACTCCCTTGCTCCCGGTCAAAAGCTATTACCCACTGTTGACCGGTCTGGCCATGGCCCAGGCAGTAGGCACGGTCGGTCTCAACTCGGCCAGCGCCAGCATGGCGCCGCGCCAGGCCCGCCTCAACAACCTGGGCGAAGTCAGCACCAAGAACTCCAACCAGTCCACCCTGGTCTCCATCGCGGGAGCGACCGCCGGTCTGGCCGCGGTCGGAGCGCTGACCGGCCCTCTGGGCTTTGGTCACGCCGCGCTGGTGGTGAGTACTATCGGGGCCCTGGCGGGAACCTACGCAAAGATACGCAAGCATCAAGCGCTGGAATACGACCCGATCAACGAGCAGGCTTTGCGCCGCATCATCGATCGTGGAGCGGTAGGACCCGAGCACAGCCAGCTCAAGTCCCTGCTCGCTCTGGCCAGCAAGGAACGTCTGACCGTGGGCGACCGCCCCCGCCCCTTACTTCAGGATCCCAACTTCCCGGCGCTGCGCCAACTCTTCGCCGAGCGCCCCTATATGCTGTGCGTACATCAGGACGCGCCTTACATCGTGATGAAAGACGAAACTCAAGGCAAGGACGAAATTGCTCAGGCTTCCGCTCCCCTACCGACCAACGCCTCCTACCCAGAACGCATGGCTCAGGTTCAGGCCGCCTATCACGCTATTGTGCTGGAAAAGTTCCTGGCTACTCCGGACTATCGCCAGCTGGTGCAAGAGAAAGGCCAGTCGGCGGCCGATCTGGAGGCCATCCGCCGAACCCTGCACGACACGCCCTCAGACATGCACAAGTTTCTCAAGGACATGCAAGAGTTGGGCTGGAGCGTCGATATGGTGCGCTTCCGCGGCGACGCCAGGCCGGTCAAGATTCACGGTTGATAGTCGTCGCTGAGCGGCATTCCCAGGAGCCTGGCGTAGTTGCGTAGCGCGGAGAGCGTCTTCATTTGTTCGATGGCGCTCAGATTCGAGTTCTCCAGGTAGCCCTGGGCCACCACCCCGCAGCCGTCCTTGCCGGGCGTCTGCAGACGAACCGGTCCGGATTCCGGAGTGACCCTGAGGTGAGGGCCGACTCGCTCCAGCCAGCCTGGATCGCTGACCCGGCCCAGCATGAGAGCTCCCGCTTGCTCCGCGCGACCGTCCCCGTTCAGGGCTGTGCCCATGATCGTTCCATCCGCTTTGACCTCGATATTGCTCATGTCGGCGCGGATTCGCACCCGACCATCCGTGCCCATCAGAGCAAGACCATCCTGGCTGACAAGCTGCCCGTCCCGATCCATCGAAAAATTACCGGAACGAGTCAGCAGACCGCCCTCTAAAACAAAATACCCCTCTCCCTCGATAGCCAGGTTGTAAGGGTCTTTGGTCTCCCTCAGAGTCCCCTGATTCACGCGGAGTCGGAATCCCCTCTGATCCCGAACCAGCACGTCACTGGCGCGAAAACCCGGATCCGACTGATGCTTCAAATTCGCCATGCTGGCCGCGCAGCGAGCGTCGTGTTGGGCGATGACTCGGAGCAGGTCTCGGCGAGCCGGCCCCGGTTTGGGGGTGGCCTGAGAACCGGCCAGCCCCGCGTAAGCGAAAAGCGCGGCGCAGGTCTTTTGTTGTTCCAGAGCGCTGCCGTTAGAGAGCTCCAGCTGACCCGACAGAACTCGGGCCGTGCACGCCAACACCGGGCCGGAGGCGTTGTTGGGGGTCAGTTCCGCGCCTGCCTGCCGCAGCCACTCGGGGTGGGCCACCAGGCCGACCGCCAGCCGGCCTCCCTCTTGAGGCCGACCGTCCCCGTCGGGGTCGGTCCAGCTGAGATTTCCGCGCGAATCGATTTGCAGGTAGATCGCATTCTGCGGCACGCCAATTTCCTGAAGCTGCGGCGAATTCGGCGCATAGCCCAACAGACGCCCCCCCTCGGAGGTGCACAGCCTGCCCCCGCGCAGACGAAAAGCGGCCGAGCGAACCAGCCTTCCCCGGCTCAAGCGAAAGTAGCCCGGTCCATCCAAGGCCAGGTCGAGAGCAACACCTGTCTCCACCCGTGGCCCCACTCCGGTCTTCAGCGGAATGCTCGCGCCGCTTTTGCCGGCCAACCAGGCAAAGAGATCGAAGGCACGGTAGCCTACAGCATATTGATTCTCGAGATTGCTCAGGCAAGCGCGATAGACGGCCGGTTCTTTTTGACAGGCACGATTGATTTCGTCACTCACCAGCGCCTGGGCGGGCAAGGTCCACAGCAACAGTAAAATCCACAAAGTCTTCATAGATTCGACTATAGGCTCGCCCTTTGAAGGAGCTGCCCGGAGAAGTTTGCCGTTCCGTGAACTTGGGCGACGCAAAGAAGGGGTATCTTCGGGGTAGAGGTCTGGAAATGGCCGGCCAACTGGCCTAAGATGCCCTTATGAAACGCTGGAGCAATTTCCTCAAGAACTCGGATTTCGAGGCACGCTTTCGCCTGTTGGCCCTGATCGCATTCCCTCTCTGGGTGCTGAGCCTGCCCATCTGCCGGTTTGCCATTGCCCCCTGGGTGGCGGGCCTGATCGCGCCTTTCTTCATGATGCGCCTCTTCGACCGCTATCCGCGCCTGCCGCTGCTGCTCATCGCGGGGGCTCTTCTCAGCTGCAAAGTCTTCTTCATGCTCGACCTCGGCGGCACCCAGTCTACACTGGTTTGTTGCTGGGCCTGGTTCTGTCTGGGCTTTGGGGGGGGATTCCAGTGGTGGTCGCTCTCGGAGGAGTAAGATCAGCGGGGTCCGCGACCGCGGTCGAGCTTCAAGCCGGGAGTGGCTTTCCAGGCTCCCTCCGAGCCGCGCAGCGAACTCCAGCAGAAAGTCCAGTCGCTACCGCGCTGTAGCTCCACCACCAGGTCGCCGTCGTCCTGCAGGCGCAGCCGGTAGGCCCCGACCATACCTTCGTAACTGGAATGCCAGAAACTACGGTCGTCCCCGTTCACGACTTCGAGCAAACCGGTGCGCCTCAGCTTCAAGCTACACCCGAGCTGGGCCGCCCCGGTCTCCCAATTGACCTCGGGCCTGTCACTCAGGGTTCGATAGACGACGCAGTTGCCGTCTCCCTGGACCATCAGCCGAAAGAGGCGATTGTCCGAGTCCAGATACTTGCCCGAGCCCAGACTCTCGCCGCTCTTGAGGAAATTGTCCGCTGCCGGCGGAGTGGGAGACGGAGTCGGAGTTTGCACCACGACTGGCGCCCGCAAACCCAGCTGGTCGTCCAGGGCGGTGAGCGCCTGGTCGGAACTGTTGACCGGTGTGCTCCAGGTCACCCTGAGTGGCAAGCCAGCGGCATCCACTTCCAGCAAACACAACTGTGGCTGAGAGGGACGGCCCAGGCCCAGGGACTTGAGGGCCTTGGCATGCTCCGCCAGGGCCAGGTCGTAGACGCGGAAATTTGGGTCGAGTTGCGCGCCCACGAAGTGGCCCTCGGCACGCTGACGCTTCAACCGATCTACCAGGCTTTTAAAGGTCTGCGCACCGCTCGTTTGAGTCGAATCCCAGATCACCAGCACCGAAGGAGGTGTTGCCGCCCAGCCGGCCATCCAGAGCAGACCGGTCAGGGTAAAGGCGGCGCAGGCTCTGGGGATTATCTTCATAACTCCAACCTTCGCCGTTGGAGGCGGGCTCCTCTCAGGGAGCTCCGCAGCAAGTGCACGCAGCCACCCCGCCGGCACGCTCCTGGTCGCAGTAGTCGCAGAATCGCATCGCGGGCAGAAACGCCTCGAAGAGATAAAGGGGCTGTCCCTGGCGACTCACCAACCGGCGGCACAGTCCGCGTTCGCAAAGACCCGCGGTGACGCGGTCGACCTCCTGGTGGCGATACTCGAGAGCCTCAAGCAGGCCGGCCTCGGTCAGCCAACCGTGGTGAGCGCGAGCGGCGGCCAGGACCCGTTCCTCGCGCTCCGACCAGTAGCGCTGGTGCCGGTAGTAGGCCGAGCCGACCTTGGTCCCCAAGGCCACCAGCTTGAGCCCGTTCTCCCAGGTCAACCAGGAGGGGGGAGGTTCCGGGGCGGGCTTCTTCAGCGCACGCGCCACCGCTTCTGGACGAAATCCCTGCATGAGACCAGACTATCGTAAGCGGGCGGAAAGGTCTGTGAAGGGGGTCACGTCGGACTGGTAACAATTCGTTTACACCCTCAAACCTTGCGCAACGTTTAAATCATGAGAATGAAGATTCTCCAGAGTCCGTCCTGGCAGTTCGCGCCCCGTCGCTGGGCTGCCCCTGCTGACGAGCAGCGCCGTCTGGACGACAAAGAGCACAACCTCGAGCAGTTGCGCTCCGAACATCCCCTGGTTTCGCGCGCCGTGGAAGTGATGCAGATGGGCAGCTGGATTGCCGCTTCCCAGGCTCAAGGTTCCCCCTGGACGGAGGCCTCGGCGGGATTTTCCGGCCTGACCTCGGTCGCTTCTGCCGCCTGGGGTATCAACAAACTGGCCAACGGGCAATCCACTCTGGATCGGGTAGAAGGGCTGGGACACCTGGCTCTCTCCGCCGCTTATGGCGCCGACGCAGTGGGTCTGATGCGCCCCGGCCAGGCCTGGGTGCAGCAGGTCAGCAATCCCACCAGCGCCGTGGCCGCCGGCTGCGAAATCTTGCTGGGAGGAGCCGACCTGGTGCGCGGCTTGCGCGAGGACAATCAGGCTCGCGTCTGGACGGGAGCCGCCGGCATCCTCTCCGGAGCAGCTCTGGCCACCAGCCTGGTCGCACCCGGTGCCACCGGCTTTGCCCAGGCGGTGGCCATCATGAGTATGGCCGCTCGCCAATCGGTGCTGGGCGCCCGCTAACTTTCTTACTTCAGGTCGTTGGCGGCTGCGAAGTCGATCAAGGTTTCCGCGATCTTGGGATTCCAGTCCAGCGAAACGTGTCCGCCGTTGTCGAAAATCCGGGTGATCTCGAGTTTGCCGGAGTTGGTTTCCAATTTGCGCAGCGTCTCGACGTCATTGCGGTTCAAGATGTAGTCGTCGGCCGCCCCCACCGTCAGGATCGGCGTCTCATCGACCGCTTCCATGGCGTGCGTAAAGCTATACTTGTCGGCCATCTGCCCGGGAGTCAGGTGGTTTTGTTCCAACCAGCTGTCCTTGCTCAACCATTGATCGGAGAACTGCCTGTAGGTGATGTTCTCCACGATCTTCTTGTGCTCTTGGCGCATCTTGAACTTCTTGGTCAGACCCGCCTGCTTGTATTCTTCGGTGTTCATCGGCAGCAGGTTATGACCGAACTGAGTATCCACGATCTCGACCAGCTCCTTGAGCGAGTCGCGACTGCCGTATTTGTCGGCGATCTCGATCTCATCCACATTGCTGCCCGTGGTATGACCCGAAAGTTCGCTCTGATAAAAGCCGTGGTAGCCATATTTCTTGACGTCGCGCTTGTACTTGAGCCCGGTATCGGAAGTGGTGGCGGTGCCGTCTTTGTACAGTTCTCGCAGATCGTCGAGCTGAAGCATGGAGTGTTCCAGATTCTCGGGCGGGGAGATGGCCACAAAGTTGCCGTCGATCAGGCGCTCCGGGCTCTCCTCATCCAGACGAATCAGGTTAGCGCCGTGCAGACCACCGTAGGAATAGCCGGCCACGGAAATGCTGGTGAAGAACTCGGGATAGCGGTCGCGCAAATTCTCCAGAATCTCGCGGGTGGCCATTGCGTCGACTCGCGGATTTCCCGGGTGGTGAATGGGCATGTCCTCGAGCATATCTTTGCTCATCGAGTTGGGCAGACAGACATAGTTCATACCCCGCTCCAGGGCCAGTTTCTTGAGCAGGTTGGCGTGGGAACTGGTGCCGCTGCTGTGAATACCGGGCAAGACCACCAGCATGGGAACAAAGGGACCGTTCTGGAAGCCCATCAGGACCTCCACGTCTTCCTTGTAGAAGTTGGGCACCTGAACGGCGATCTTTTCCTCGCCCTTGGGCAGTTCGACCTGGCTGGCGGCAATGGATCCGGCCACGCTGGCGACATACGGATCGAGCTTCTGGTAATCCAGGCGAGCCACTTCTCGCCGCACATCCGCGATGCTGCGGGGTAGCGGTTCGTCGGCACGAGAACCGATTTCCACTTTTTCGCCCTGGCCGGGCTCGGGCTTGATCAGGGCTTCCCATTCCGGGAGGCTGGGAGCTTTCATGGGCGGACGACTGCTAATAACCACGTAACTACTCTGCCACAGACGCCCCCCGTAGTTGGAAACAGGTCGTTAACTTGGCGACGCGGCCGGCTGGGAGGCGACCGTGCCGGCAAGCCGAACGCACGGCGATGTCGATCCAAGACTTGATTCGGACCAAGCGCGCCGTGCGCGATTTTGTGAAACAACCGATTTCCTCAGAAGTCCAACTGGCCATCCTGGAAGCGGGTCGTCGAGCACCCTCGGCCATGAACCGCCAGCCCTGGACCTTCCTGGCCCTGACCGATCCGGAAAAGCTCGAGCAGCTGGGAGAAGTCTCCGGTCACGCCGGACACCTGGCCAATGCCGCCTTCGGAATTGTCCTGCTGATTCCGGAGGGCCATTGGCCCGTTTTCGATGCTGGCCAGGTCTCCGCTTACATGCAACTGGCCGCCTGGGATCTGGGGGTTGCCTCCTGCGTCGGCTCTTTTGTAGATCCCGCGGCGGCGCGCGCCATCCTGGAATATCCTGAGGAATTGCGGCCGGTCTGCTGCCTTTCTTTCGGCTATCCCCCCAAAGATGCGGAAGGTCCGCCGCGCCGGGGCGGGCGCAAACTCCTCCACGAGATCGTCCATTGGAACAAATGGGGCACAACTTTGCCATAACTCGGCAACATCTGAGGCATTCGGTAGAGATTTGGTAGAACGGCCCTGGTTATCCTGACGGCAACCCAATCAGGAGGTATGCAACCATGGAAATCTCTCCCACCAGCAACGAACTCGCCTGGATTCAACCCCTACCCCGTCGCTTACCCGAACCCCTCGAGTGCCATGAGGGGATCATCGACCGAGTGGACCTGAGCCCGCAAGCCAGCGGAGAGCCGGTGCCGCAGAACGTCGACCTGCCCGAAGTCGCCTTTCAGCCTCACAAACTGCCGGCGGCCTTTCGCGGGCAACTCCCGCTGCCGCGCAAACTGGACCTGCATAGCCTGGAGGCCGGCCCACGAGTGGCTCGCGATGCTCGCCGCCTGGAGGGAACGCCGGCCGTCGAACTAACCGGGAAGCTCCGCGGCTTCCGAAACACCACCGGTATGTCGGAGACCAGCTACGGAACCAACAATCAATGCGCGAACTTCGTCTCGACTTTCGCACATCGCCTCGGACTGAAGGGCCATTTTCTGGTCGTTCCCGACCTGGAAAGAGCGCTCCAGAAACAAGGTTGGCAACGAGTTTCCGCTGCCGAGGCCCGTCCTGGGGACGTGTGGATGTCCGATAGCCACACCGAACTGGTCACCGGCCGCGAAAGAGGGCGGCCACGCCTGACCGGCTCCAACAACGGTGGCAATAGCTATCAGACCATCTCAGGGCATACCCAGGCCAGCGGACGGTTCTACACGCGCCCGATCTGGCGTGACCAGCACTAGGTGTGGACGTCCTGGCGCGTCATAGCAGGCGGCCATAGCGGCCTCCTCGATTTCGATCTGGGCCCAAATCTGGTCCAACTCGGCCTGGCTGACGTGTCGAGGCTCGCGTTCGAAGCGCTTTCTGCGACTCGGGGTATTCCATATCAATCCGTCCGGGCTTTTCATCGAAACCTCCGACTCCACCCTGTCATATGTTCACCTATCCCTGTCAAGAGGGTGGTGACATTTTTTTCGGCCAGAGGTGGTCCGGAGATAAGGTCAATCGGATCCAACGTAGGTTTCGGGAAAAATCAGGCGGGCTTCCGTCAGGTGTTCCTCGGCCCGACCTTGAGTGCGACGGCTCAGGTGAAAGAGTTGCAGTCGTTCACAACCCAATTCCCTGGCCAGCGAAGCAGCCTCGTTAGCGGTCGAATGCAGTTTTGTCTCGGCAAGCTCGCGTTGCGACTCGAGGAAAGCCGCTTCGCACCAGAGCACGCGGGTGGGACCGAAGGCATCGACCACCCGGCTTCTCGTGGCCGGATCCAGGCGCGTATCCGTGATGTAGGCCAGCTGATGAGTGGGGACCGGTCGCAACCATTCCGCCAGCTCGGCCAGCCTACGCTCCTCCCCGGCCACCGTGAGCACTCCCTCCCGTTGGCCGGCAGCAACCGCTTCTTTGAGCGCGCTAATCCAGGGGCCGGGCGGATAAGGGCAGTCCTCGCGAAATCGATACGATCTGGGAGATTCCAGACGATAGCCCAGACAGGGCACCCCGTGTTCCAGTTCCACCCAGCGCAAGCTCCAATTTTCCAAGGACGGTAGTCCCGATGGAGCCTCGTGGCCGACAAAACGCTGGCTACAGGGGAAGTGGCGGCTGTCCCACTGGCTGCCCGTCCACTCATAACCCTCCACCACAAACTGCGAACGCGAAACCAGATTCCAGGCGTAGCCGGCCAGACGACCGGCCAGCATGTCCAGAATTCCGCGCGGGCCGAGAATTCGCAGCGGGCGCTCGCCGAACAGCTGAGCGCGCATCAAAGCATCCAGTCCGATCCAGTGATCGATGTGCGCGTGGCTGACAAAAACCGTATCAATTTGCAACAACTCATGCAAGGAAAGTGCGTGTAGATCCCCGCAGTCCAGAAGCCAGCGCTGCGCTAACTGGGGCAGCGAAAGCAGCAAGGCCGGGTCGTGGTGGATCGGATTCACCAGGCGACAATGAAACATCGACCAGGCTTGGCGGAAGGGTGTGGCGGATCCTTGAGTTGGATGGAAAGTTTGACGAGCGCTCAGGAAGCGCTCGGCTCCTACAGCTTTGAACGATGTCTGGAATGGCTCAAGCATGCCATGCCCGATTGCCAGGCTGACCCCGTAAAACGCAGCCTGCTGCTGAACAACATGGGTGTCTATCACCGCAAGAACGGCAACCCCGAGAAGGCCGTGCGCTTCTTTGAGCAGGCTTTACAAGACTGCGACCCGAGCTGGCTGCGGGGAAGAGTCTTCGCCAACTGGGGCGTGCTGGAGCATCGCAGAGGCAATCTGGTGGCGGCGCGCAGACTCTATCAGGATGCCCTCAACTGCTGTTCTCAACCGCTCGAAGACGAGAAAGCGGTCGTTCGCTTGTGCATTAACTTTGCCTGGCTACACGTCCAGCAGGACCGGGGAGTGCAGGCGGATACGCTGCTGCGACGAGCCCGCAGCCTGATGGCCAAGTATCCGGACGATGCGATGCTGGAGTGCCGCTACCATCTGGCCATGGGACGAGCGGCCATGGCCGGCAAGCGCCTGGCCAAGGCCGAGGTAGACTTCGTGCAGGCCATCCGGGTGGTGCAAAAACTGGATTTTTTCGAACCCGTGCTGCTGGCGCAATGTCGTGCGGCCCTGGCCAACTGCTACTCCGTGCAGGCCTTTGGCCAGCTGGACGGGTCGGAAACCAGGCGGGATGGAATGGAGCGTGGCGAACAAGCCGAGAATCTCTTCCAGGAGGCGTTCGAACTGCTGGAGGGAGCCGACCAGGCCGACAGTCTCGAAGCGATCGAGGCCCTATCGCTGGCCGTCGACCACTCGATCCGAACCGCTCATTGGGAAGCTGCCGAGACTCGAGTGCAAAAACTCTTGGAACTGGTGACGGCTCTCGAGCACCTGGAAATCGGCCTGCGCATCAGCGCCTGGGAACGTGCCACCCAGATTCTGCGTCAGGTCGGCAAGAGCCAACTGGCGGAACGCGCCCAGCGTCGCCATACGGCACTCATTCAGGAGCAGCGAGCGAAAGCCACCACCTTGCGCGAAGCTCCCTCCGGCGAGCCCAAGGAGAGCTCGCCGGTGCAGGAGCCCCCGCTTCCTGAGCCGCCGCCTCCGGCCGAACCGACACCGGAGGAGCCTAAACCCTCGAGAGCGCCTGTGCTGCGCAAAGCAAACAAAGCAGACTCCAGCGCGAAGGACCCAAAAACCAGGCTGCCTCGCAAGCCGCCGCCCCCATAGCGGGAAAAAGTTACGGACCCCGGCTGCTAGATTGGGACCATGAACGAATGGATCTCGGCCTACAGCAACCACACCCTGTTCACCCAGACCTCCTGGATCGTCCTTTGCTGGGGAGCGCCGGCAGCGGGAAAGAGCACCGTCGCCCGTGAGTTCTGCCAGCGTCACCAATTGCCCCGGCTTTCTTCCGATGCGGTCAATCACGCTCTGATCGGGGACCGCTTTCAGGCGGAACTACGCCCCGCTATCTACGAAGGTCTCCTGGCGATGGCCGGGGCCATTCTACAGCGCGGTGGACGCCTGGTGCTGGACGGCACTTTTCTGGACTTGGAATCCAGGAATCAGGTGCGAAAGCTAGCCGAACAGCACGGCGCCGTTTCTCTCTCGCTCCAAGTCCAATGCTCGCTGGGCGAACGACTGCGGCGCAACGCTTTGAGGCCGGACAGCGAACGCGTGCCGGTGGACTGGCTGCATCGCGCCCATTGTCGGGCGGCCTTAGGCGGGCAGGGAGAGCTGGCGGTGGACAGCCAGCGGTTTTCAGCTCCGGCCGCCGTGGATTTTCTCGAAGAGATTTTATTGCGCAAATTACGCCGAACCCATGGCTTGCGGCGCAGGCGGGCCGACATGTTATGGTAGGCGAATGCAAATTCGCTACCACACTTTTGACTCCAAGAAGGCTCCCGGCCACTGGCTACACGTCAGTGAAGCAGGTCATCAGCACAAGCACACCGTGCTCATGGTGCACGGCGCCGCCGGCAATCAAAGCAATTTTGCGCCCCAGATGAAAGCCCTGAGCGATCGCTATCGGGTGGTCGCGCTGGATCTACGCGGCCATGGACGTTCACCCTGGCCCCAACCCAAGCCGACCATCGACGATTTCTATGGCGACCTGGAAGAGTTTCTGGAGTGGATGCCCGAAAAATTCTCCCTGGTAGCGCATTCCTTCGGGGGCTATCTGAGCACTCGCCTGGCGGCCCATCATCCGCATCGCGTGCAGCATCTTGCCTTGCTCAACACGGCTCAATCCATACCCAGAACGTTTTCCTACCGACTCTTGGAGTTGATCACGCCCGGGGCGGATATGGTCCACCGCCCCGAAGCTTTCATTGCGGCCAACACCGAAGTGTGTAAGCATCTTCTCAGCGAAGTCTTGCAGAACTGGGATTGCACGCCGTTTTACAGCAAGATCCAGATGCCCCGCCTGACCGTGCTGGGCGCCCTCGATCCGCTGATCCCGCTGGTGCTGGGCAAGGAAAGTGCAAAAGCCCTGGGCGGAACCGTGCAAGTCTTACCCCTAGGAAACCATGTGTGCATGCACGAGGCCCCGGCTCAGGTCAACGGCTGGCTATCGGAACTTCTCAAACAGTGAGCCAGCTGGATTTCGGCTTTTCCGAACCGGTTGAAGTCGAAACGCGCAATCGCCGTGCCTACGTGCCCGTGCCCGAGAAAGGCGAAGATGGACTGCGGCGCTACTACGCCGACCTTCACGTACACATCGGTCGCAACGGGCGGGGCCAACCGGTCAAAATCACGGCCAGCCCCGACCTGGTGCTGCACAAAGTGGTGGAGTATGCCTGGCAGCGCAAGGGACTGGACCTGGTGGGTGTGATCGACTGCGCCTGCACGGGAGTGCTCCAGGATCTGCGGGCCCTGGTGGACCGCGGTCATTTGCTGGAACTGCCCGAGGGCGGTTTGCGTCACCGCGATCAGATCACTCTGATTCCAGGGGCTGAGGTGGAAGCCGTGGAGAGTCACGGCGGCGTTTCCCACCACCTTTGCTATTTCCCGTACCTACGCAATCTCAGCGAATTCTCCAGCGTCATGCGCCGCTACATTACCAATATGGAGTTGTCTTCCCAGCGCTGCGGACTGCCGGCACGCGACCTGATGGGCGTGGTGCAGGCTTGCGGCGGCGTGCTGGTGCCGGCTCATGCCTTTACCCCTCATAAGAGCGTCTATGGCAATGCAGCCGATCGATTGAGCGACCTTTTCGGGGACCTCTTTGAAGACATTCCCGCGCTGGAGTTGGGCCTTTCCGCCACCGCCGAGCTGGCGGACCGGTTGCCGGAGCTGGCCGATAAGACTTTTGTGACCAATTCCGACGCCCACAGCCTGGAGCGGATGGCCCGTGAGTATACGGTCATGCGCCTGGCCGCGCCAAACTTCCGGGAGCTGCTGCTGGCCTGGCGTCGCCAGCAAGGCCGCCGGGTCGAAGCCAACTATGGAGTCGACCCTTCGCTCGGTCGCTATCATAGAAGCTTCTGCCTGGTCTGCGAGCAACCTCGAGTCGGCCCGGATGCCGTCCTCAAATGTCCTGAATGCGGAGCCTTTCAACGCAAAGACTTTGTGCGCGGTGTCTTTGACCGAATTCTGGAGCTCAGTTGCCTGCCCAGCAATCCGCCCGCTCATCGCCCCGAATACATTTTGCAAGTCCCCCTCAACCAGCAGACGGGACTCGGGATGCGTCGCCTGAATCAGCTGGTCGCCGCATTCGGCAACGAAATGAACGTAATTCACGAGGCCAACATGGCTCAGTTAGTGCCTCTGGTAGGCTACCAGCTGGCCGAACAAATCGTGGCCGCCCGCAGCGGCCAGGTAACCATGCAGGCCAGCGCCGGCGGTCGCTACGGAAAACTGATGGGAGTTGCGGCCGCTCACGATCAACTGAGCCTTTTTTAGGCTGCAGGAGGTTGAAAAACATTCAAGAAAGTGGGCGGAGAATTTAAGGAGGATCCTTATGCCGCGCACCCTACTTTTGGCCTTACTTCTGACCGGCGTCAGCCTGGCCCAGCCGCTTACGCCCGAGGATTTTGTCAAGCTGAACTCCATCTCGGAAGGGGCTGTGAGCCCCGACGGCAAGACGATGATCTACACGGTCACCTCCGAAACACCCAGCGAGCCCCACTTTGACCGGGCCGGCCAGGGCAGCCAGAACAAGCTCTACCTCTTCGAACAACCGGGCAACGACCGCGTGCTGCTGGAGAACGCCATGCAGCCCTCCTGGTCACCCGACGGCAAAGCTCTGGCCCTGCTCGATACCGACATCCATGAAGCCCGCCTCAAAGTCTGGTGGAAAGAAAATGACCACTGGTCGATTTTGCGCCACGCCTCGATTGGCGCAGGCGGGGGCCAGGGCTATTGCTGGCTCAACAACCAGCGCATTCTGGCGGCGACGGCCACGCCCGGCAAGGAAAAAGCCGACGTCAACATCCTCGATAGCCAGACGGTCAAACCCCAGCCCCGTCAGGTGCTGGTGGAGTGGAATCCGGACACCGGCTCCACACGTGAATGGGCCAAGGGCGTCTTCACCTCCTTTCAGCCCAGCGCCGACGGTCAACGAGTGGCCGCGCTGCGCTGGTCCGAAGTCACCTTCCCCTCCAGTGTCCGCTCGGGACCACCGGCTCAACTGGTCATCTTGGACGGCAGCGAGAAGGTGGTCACGGTCGACCCCGTGCAAAATCCCAAGCCCGAATCGCTGCGCTGGTCCGCGGACGGCTCGCAACTGGTGGCTCGGGATGAATTTGGCCATTGGTGGCAGATTCGCGCCGAGAGCGGCGTGGCCGAGGCGCTTCCCAACGAGGTGATCGATTGCTGCTGGGTTGGCAACAGTCTGGCTCTGCGCAGCGACGCCTGGCGGGTTGAAGGCAAGCCCCTGATGCCGGCCAGCGCGCGCTTCTTCGGGGGCGGCAAGCAAGTGATCGCGTTGAGCGACGGCCACAGTTATCGAATCGAGACCGGCAAAGACCCGGTGGTGGCGGGCGACCTGCCGGCCGGAGACGGCTATATCGTGGAACGCAGTCAATTTCCCCTGGTGATTCGCCAGGGCGATAAACGCACGCTGGTCTTCGCGCCGGGCAATGTGCGCACCGTGCCAACCACTGCCGGGACCTATTTCGCCGGCAATGGGGATGCCGTCTGGCTGACCAACCCCGAGCACACGCGCATCACGGGCACCGATGGCCAGGCCGGGCCCAGTGTCGTCATGCCGAACTCGGCGGATCGCCTGGTGAGTCTACCCGCCGACAACGGACAAACCGACTGGCTGCTCCTGCCCGCCGCCGACAAACCGGGCCCCTACCCCACCGTCGTCTGGCTAGAACCGGGACGAGTCTACAATTCGGAAATTCAGCCCAAAGAGGCTCTGCTCTCCAATCAGAGCGGCGGACTGAACGCTCGTCTTTTGAGCGCTCAGGGTTACGCGGTCTACTTCCCGAGCCTCACTTCCGCCAAAGGCGAACCGGCCAGCAATCTGGACAAGAACCTGCAGGCAGGCCTGCGCCGGTTGGCCGCTCAAGGCAACATCGACATGCAGCGTCTGGCCGTGATGGGCCAGGGCTATGGTGGATACGCCACCCTGCTGGCCGCCACCCAATCCCACCCCTTCAAAGCCGCCGTGGCCCTCTCGGCTTTCGGGGACTTGAGCAGCGACTATGCACGCCTTTCCCCGGCCACCCGCCTGGGTGCGGCCCAGGACGCGCTGCCTTTTGTGCATCGCCAGAGCCACGACTACGAAAAGGGGACCATGGGAATGGGTCAGCCGCCCTGGCAAGATCCGCAGCTTTACGTGCGCAACAGCCCTTACTATCAGGCGGGCAGGGTGCAAACTCCGGTCCTGCTCATCACCGGCAGTCAGGACGGGCATCTGGCCCAATCCGAGCAGTTCTTCGCAGCTCTCTACCGGCAGGGCAAACCCGCCCGATTGGTGCGCTATCAGGGCGAAGATGCTCGCATCGACCAGGCAGACCACGTCGTCGACCAGTGGCGACAGATTCTGGGCTGGCTGGAACGCTACATGGGCGAACAGACGACTTCAAGCCGCTAGCAGAGCGACTTGCCGGAGAACCCCATTCAGCTCCTCAAGCTGGATGGGCTTGGAAAGGAAGCCGTTCATGCCCGCTTTGAGACACTCCTGACGTTCTTCGTCGCGGGCGTGGGCGGTCAGTGCGTAGATGGGAATATCGTGACCCTCGGCTCGCAGCGCGGTCGTTGCCTCCAGTCCGGTCATGATCGGCATAGACACGTCCATCAGAATAATGTCATAACTCTGTCGCGCGAATCGGTCCAGGGCATCCTGGCCGTTCACGGCGACGACCACCTCGTGTCCTTGCTTTTCCAGCAACTTCACGGCCACTCGCTGATTGACCGGGTTGTCTTCAGCCAACAGAATTCGCAAGGAAGGCCCTCCCGTATTTAGAGTCGGCTTGACGTGAGGTCTTTCGCTTTGGACCAGACAATCGTATAGTTCTCGACGGCGTAACGGAGTGGTCAGGACACTGTGGCAAGCAAGCGCACTCGGACTGGAACGGCGGCCGGACGGACACAGGGCCACTTTTCGAGCTCGTCCGGGTCGCTCAAGGATCGGGTTCAGGTCCATCCCGGTGTCGAGCAGTAAAATGTCCATATCAAGTTCCCCCAGGGCTTCATGCACGGTTGAGAAGCACTTGACCTGAGCCCCCCAACTTTCCAGGTAGGTCTGCACGGTCCGTCGGCGGCGCTCGTTGGAGTCAAGCACCAGGCAACGCATACCGGTCAGTCCGCTGAAGGGAGCTTCTTGCAGGCTGTGGACCTCGGCCTGGATGGAAAAATAGAACCGACTCCCCTGTCCCTGAACGCTCTCGGCAGCGATGCCTCCGCCCATGAGCCGCGACAAGTGCTGACAGATGCTCAGGCCCAGACCGGTTCCGCCGTGCTGCCGATAAGTGGAAGCGTTTTCCTGGGTAAAGGGCTCAAAAATGAGAGCCAGGCCCTCGGGGGCAATGCCGATGCCGGTATCCCGCACCGAAAACTCTAGCTCCAGCCGCTGCCCGTTGCGAGAGGTCTGACGCACCTCCAGGCTGACTTCGCCGGCCGGGGTGAACTTCACGGCGTTGCCGACCAGGTTGGTCAGAATCTGCCGAAGCCTGCTGGCGTCCGCCAGCAAACCATCGGGAATCTGAGGGTCGATCCAACAGAATAGGACCAGCGATTTCTGTTCGGCGGCCACGGCCAGACAGCGCAAGCAGTCCTCCACGCAATCGCGCAGCGAAAACTCGTGGGGGGAGAGCAACAGTTTTCCCGCCTCAATGCGAGACAAATCGAGAATGTCATTGATCAACTGAAGCAGGTGGACGGCAGCACTATAAGAGGTCTGTAGATAGTCGCGCTGCTCATCGGTCAGAGGAGTGTCCAGAGCCAGCTGCGTCATGCCCAGCACGGCATTCATCGGGGTTCGGATCTCGTGGCTCATGTTGGCCAGGAAAAGACTCTTGGCTTTCGAGGCCGACTCCGCTTGCTGACGGGCGCTGAGCATCTCGAAGTAGGTGCTCAGGTACTGGTCCACCAGGTCGCTGGCGGATTCCCGCATCGTCTGGGCTAAATCGGGGGATTTGAGACGAGACCGCTTCTGACAGAGCGCCCAACCGAAACAAATCCACAAGGGAGTCAGGCTCCCGAGCAGTAACAACAAATCTTTCACCTCCTGGATGTCGACTGAAGCGCGGCCGACCTTAACAGGAATCGGAGTCAAGTTTCGGTAAAGGAGCAGCCTGCGACTGCTGTTCTGAGGACTCTGGATGAGACGTTCATGGATTTTGGCGCCCTTGTTGATGGCGCACTTGTGTGGCTGTAATACCAATGGGCCGACCGCGGCCAGCCCCACCGCGGTCGCCGAGGAGCAGCACGAGCACGAGCACGCCGAAGGGGTCATCGAACTCAGCGGTCTGCAGGTCAAGTCCGCCAAGATCAAAGTGGAGGACGTCAGCCTGCGCAGCTTCAGCGGTGATTTTCAGGCCAGCGGCTCCCTGACTTACGACAAAGACCTGCAAGTTCGCGTCACCTCACCACTGACCGGGAAGGCCATCGAGCTTCGCTCGCGTCTGGGTGATGTGGTGACTCGGGGTCAGGTGCTGGCGGTCATCGACTGTCCGGAACTGGTCAAATACAAAGCCGACTACCACGAGGCCGAGACCGACTTCCGACTGGCCCAGCAAAGCCTGGAGCGGCGCCGCGCGCTGGCTCGTTACGGCGACATCACGCGGCGGCCCCTGGATGACGCTCGCAAAGAGCTGGCCACTTCTCAGGCCGAGCTAGAAGTTGCCACCGTCACCTGCGATGTCAACAAAAAGAACGTGGAACGCACCCAGGACCTGCTGACCAACGGAGTGGCCTCCCAGGCTCAGCTGGAGCAAGCTCGCGCCGATTTCGACCAGGCGCAGGCCAAACGGCACCTGGCCGAAGTCCAGGTACGCCTGGCCCGGGGTCATTTGCAACGGGAAGAGCAGATCGGCAAAATGGGGCTGCTTTCCAACAAAGAGATCCAAGAAGCGGAAGCCAACCGGGAGCGGGCCGAAGAGCGCGCCAAGCACCTGAAAGAAGGACTGGAAGCGCTGCAGGCTGACCCCGAAGGCCACGGCAGCTTGATCCAGATCCGCGCGCCCATCAGCGGCACCGTGACCAGTCGACCGATCTCCCTCGGTGAGTCGGTGACCACGGAGGAAGAGCTTTTCACGTTGGTCAACGCCGAGCGACTCTGGCTCTGGGTCAACGTGCTCGAAAGCGAACTTTCCAAGCTACGTCGCGGCCAAAGGGTGGAAGTGTCGGTCACCGCCTTTCCGGGTCGCACTTTCGACGGCACTATCGGCTACATTGCCCCAGAACTCGACGAGAAGACGCGCGCGGCCCGAGCCCAGGTCTTGATTCACAATGAAGACCTGCGATTGAAGCCGGCTATGGTGGCGCAAGTCCGGGTAGTGACCAGTTCCCAGCGAAGCCTGGTGGTGGCCGAATCGGCCCTGCAAAAAGTGCAGGACCTGGAAGTGGTCTACGTCGTCAAGAAGTCGCAGGAAGACGACTGGGAGTTCGAGCGTCGCCCGGTCGTCGTCTCCGCTCGCTCGGGTGGCTGGGCTCAGGTCTCCAGCGGCTTGAAGGTCGGCGAGCGCATCGTCAGCGAGGGCTCCAGTATTCTCAAGGGCGAGGACCTGAAAGGAAGTCTGGAAGAAGGCGGACACCACCATTGATCGAGCGCATCATCCGCTGGTCCATCGCTCACCGAGCGCTGGTCCTCTGCCTGTGCGCGCTGGTGGCCGCCCTGGGACTGAGAGCCCTTTACCTGCTCCCCATCGACGCCGTCCCGGACGTGACCAATCGCCAGGTCCAGATCAATCTGAAAGCGGCCGGTCTGGGCCCAGAAGAGATGGAGCGTCGAGTCACCTTCCCGGTTGAACTGGCTCTCGGCGGACTGCCGCGTCTTCAGGAAGTGCGCTCAATTTCCCAATTTGGACTCTCTCAGGTCACCGTCGTTTTCGAAGAAGACGTGGACATCTATGCGGCTCGCCAGTGGGTCAACGAACGGATCCAGGAAGCTCGCGACCAATTGCCGGCCGGCGTAACCCCCGAGATGTCACCCATCAGCACCGGCCTGGGCGAAATCTATTATCTGCGCATCGACAACCCGCGCCTGGACCTGATGGAAAAGCGCACCCTGTTGGACTGGACGGTGCGTCCCCAACTGCGCAGCGTCAAGGGTCTGGCCGAAGTGAACACCTGGGGCGGTTCGGTCCGTCAGTTTCAGGTCCGGGTCGACCCCAATCGCCTGCAAGCTTTCGGCCTGACATTCCGGGACGTCGTGGAAGCGGTCTCGCAGAGCAACGCCAACGCGGGCGGCGGAACCATTATCCAGGGCGGGGAACAGCGCAACGTGCGCACGGTCGGCACGCTGGCCAGCTTGAGTGACATCCGCGATACGGTGGTGAAAGCCCAGAATGGCGTGGGCGTCACCGTGGGTCAGTTGGGCGAAGTGGTGGAAGGCCCGATGCAACGCCAGGGTGCCATCACTCGCGACGGCGTCGGAGAAGATGCCTTTGCCATCACCATGCTCTTGATGGGAGAAAACGGGCGGCTGGTGGTGCAGCGCGTCAAAGACAAAATTACCCAGATCGAGTCGTCTCTTCCGGCCGGCAGCCGACTGGTGGGATTCCTCGACCGCAGCGATCTGATCAATCGTACGCTGGCCACCGCCCTGCGCAACCTGAGCGAGGGCGGGCTGCTGGTGATCTTGTTGCTCTTTCTCTTCCTGGGCCAGATGCGCGCCGGATTGATCGTGAGTTCCGCCATTCCGCTCTCCATGCTGATCTGCGTGATCGGCATGTATCGCTACAAAATCTCGGCCAACTTGATGAGCCTGGGCGCCCTGGACTTCGGCCTGATCGTCGACGGCTCCGTAATCATCGTGGAGAACTGCGTGCGCCGCCTGGCCGGTCGCACCCATCTATCCGAGCCGGACCGTCTCGATTTGATCGCCCAGGCCACCGTCGAGGTGCGCAGCGCCACCCAATTCGGAGAAATGGTCATCATCGCCAGCTACCTCCCGATCCTGAGCCTCGAGGGCCTGGAAGGGAAAATGTTTCGCCCCATGGGCTTCACCGTGGTCTTCGCCCTGCTCGGAGCCATGTTGCTGTCGTTCACCGTCACCCCCGCGCTGTGCGCCTACTTCCTCAAGCCGGCGCCCGAGCCCAAGGACGGCATCCTATCTCGCTTCAAAGACTGGTATGGGGACTCTTTGAACTGGTGCTTCGGTCGCTGGCGCTGGGTTTTGCTTCTTTCGCTGACGCTCATGGCTTTTGTTCCCCTGGCCCTCGGCCGTCTGGGCGGCGAGTTCATCCCCGAACTGGACGAAGGAGCGGTGGCGGTCCAAGCCGTCTATCTTCCGGGCACCAGCCTGGAGTCGGTGGTGCAGCGCTCCATCACGATGGAAAAACTCCTGAGAAACCAGTTTCCCAACGAGGTGGAATCGACCGTCAGCCGGATTGGTCGTCCCGAAATCGCCACCGACCCGATGCAGGTTTTTCAGGTGGATATGCTGATCGCCCTCAAGCCCAACGCCCAGTGGACCCGAGCCAGGACGCGCCTGCAACTGGTCGCGGCCCTGGAGAAGGAGCTGGCCAAATCTCCCGGTGTCTCTCTGAGCTTCAGTCAGCCCATTAAAATGCGCATGATGGAGTTGATCGAGGGAGTGGGAATCCGTTCGGACCTGGGCGTGAAGCTGTTTGGGGAAGACCGGGAAGTCCTGGAAAGCAAGGCTCAACAGGCCGCCCAGATCATTCGAAAAGTTCCGGGCGCGGCCGACGTGGCGGTGGAGACGACCACCGGACTGCCCCAACTGGATCTGGAGATCGACCGCGTCAAGGCGGCGCAGCTGGGCGTCCGAGTGGACGAAATCAACCAGATTGTGGAGGCCGCGCTGGGCGGCAAAACGGTCACCGAAGTCAATGACGGCAGCAAGCGAATCAGCGTAGCCGTGATGTTGCCCCCGGAGATCCGCAGTGACCCCACCCGCTTTGCCTCGCTTCAGGTCCCGACCCAACAAGGCTTGTTGGTGCCTCTGTCGGCCGTCTGCCGTATCCGCGAGGTGTCCGGCCCGGCGCAAATCTCGCGTGAGGGCGGACAACGCCGCGTGGTGATTCAAGCCAACGTGCGCGATCGCGATCTGGCCAGCTTCGTGGATGAGGTCCGCGCGCGCCTCGACAAAAGCCTGCAGCTACCGGCCGGCTACTATCTGGAGTATGGCGGAACCTACGAGAAGATGCAGTCGGGTCGCGCGCGACTGGCCTTGATCGTGCCGGTGACCTGCGGCCTCATCCTGGCGCTGCTGTTCGTATCCTTCGGCAGCGTCAGCGACGCCGCTTTGGTCTTCCTGGGAGTACCGCTGGCCGCCGCGGGTGGCGTGCTGGCGCTCTGGATTCGTGGTATGACCCTGTCGATTTCCGCCTGCATCGGCTTCATCGCCCTGGGCGGAGTGGCCGTCCTCAACGGGGTGGTGCTGTTGCACTTTATTCGCGACCTGCACGGGCGCGGCCAAGAAGCCCGCAAGGCCGCTCTGCGTGGCGCTCGCGAGCGTCTCCGCCCGGTCCTCATGACGGCGTCGGTGGCCGGCTTCGGCTTCTTACCGATGGCCCTCTCTTCGGGGGCGGGAGCTGAGGTTCAAAAGCCGCTGGCCACGGTCGTGATCGGAGGGCTGCTATCCTCGACCGCACTCACCCTCTTCGTCTTGCCGACGATGTGGTTGCGCCTGCGCCCCCGGGAAGAACAGGTCAAATAGCCGGTTCGCAGCCGCGGGCGGCTTCGACGATAAAGCGCGTCAGGCGATCGCTGTGGCCTTCTTCGTAAAAACCGGCCCAGCGCGATCTTTCCAGATAGAGCAGGGTCGAGCCGGCGCACTGGTCACATTGATAAACCGGGCCGATGGGGCGAAAGCCGGTCAATTTGAAATCCTCTGCCTTGCAGTTGTGCTCGAAGAGGGCTCCGCTTACTTGGAAAGTCTGGGTCGTCATAGATTGGTTCCTTTCACACAGTCAGGGGTTTGATTTGATAGATGTCTTCCGCTACGCGCAGAAACTCGTCGACCAGGTCCGGATCGAACTGCGTTCCCCGGCCTTTCTCGATTTCGGCCAGCGCCTCGGCGTGGGTCCAGGCTCGCTTGTAGGGTCTCTCGGAGGTCAACGCGTCGAAAACGTCCACCACCGACAGGATGCGCGCACACAGGGGGATCTGCAGGCCTTCCAGGCCCTCGAGGTAGCCCTTACCGTCCCAACGTTCGTGGTGATAGCGAGCAATCTGCTCCGCCATACTCAAAATGGGACACTCGCTGCCGGCCAGAATCTGCGCCCCCAGGGCTACGTGCTGGCGCATGGCCTGCATCTCTTCATCGGTCAGACGGCCCGGCTTGAGCAGAATGCTGTCCGGGATGGCCAGTTTCCCCAGGTCGTGGAGTTGGGCGGCGTGACCGATGGCGGAGATGAAGTCTTCACTCTGTCCCAGGGCACGGGCGAGGCGTCCGGCAGCCTGACTGACCCGCACGATGTGCGTCCCGGTCTGATCGTCGCGGTACTCGGCCGCCTGGCCCAGGCGCCGCACGGTTTCTAACTGATTCAGTTGCAACTGGCGGGTGCGTTCGTGCACCAGACGCTCCAGTTCGGAATTCTGATTGAGCAGACGTCGCTGCAAGCAGCGGGACTCTAAGAGATTCTGAATGCGACACAGAACCTCGGGCGGGTCGAAGGGTTTGTTGACGAAGTCTTTGGCTCCCAGGTTCAAGGCGGCGCGCCTCGTGTCGGTGCGGGTATCGCCGGTCAACACCAGCACCGGTAGGGGCGGAGTGCCGTGAACCAGGGGCTGCAAATTCTCCAGCAACTCGAGGCCCGACATCTTGGGCATCGACATGTCCATCAACAACAAGTCACAGTTTGACCGGGGGATCTGAATCAATGCGTCTTCCGGGTCGCTGTTGGTGGTGACCTGATGAAATCCGTGACGCGTCAACAACTTGCTCAACAGAGTAAGATTGTGGGTCTCGTCATCGACAATGTAGATGTGACATTGTAAGCGTTCTGACACGAAAACCTCCTGGGTTCACTAGCTATTGTCGGCCTTTGGCTAGAAACTCTTTAGGCTCACTTCAAGAAATCGCAAAAGAATAAGAAGCCACCGTGCCCAAGAGCACGGTGGCGAAGAGAATCGGTCATGGAGAGCGGTCAGGCGACCTGAGCGCGCACCTCGGAAATCTGGTCGGCTCCGTATTTGCCCAACAGGTGGTGAATGGCTTCAATGGCAACCTCTCCCGAGGGTGCCGAGACTTCGACAATGGCACCACCGTCCTCAACCGCCTTGGCGTAGCCGCTGGCCGCGTCCGCATCCATCCCCTGGTCGTGCAAGAATCCCGCCACGCCACCGGCTACCGCGCCGGCGGCACTGGTCCCCGCGGCGGCCGCTGCCGCCGTGGCCAGGGCGCCTCCGCCGAGAACCAGACCGAAGCCGGGAATCAGTAAGGAGGCGAGGGCCGCCAGCGCACCGACCGCCAGACCGATGCCGGCCCCCTCCGCGGCTCCTGCCGCGGCATCCTTGCCAGTGGTCGTGGTTACGCCATTCTTGGCTCGCGAATCATGGTCGGTGCCGTCGGGAGGCCCCACCAGGCTAATGTCATTCTTCGCGACACCGTGGTCAAGGAGAGCTCCCACCGCTCTTTCGGCTAACTGCAAATGGCTAAACTTTGCGTAGAGATTCATCATGATTTTGGGCCTCCAATCGGTCCATTAGCGCAACACAAATAACATCTAGCACGTTGCGCCAGCTTCCACCTTAACGCTCAGACGCAGGAACGGCATCCGTCGCGGATACTCAAGAGTCAGGACCGCGGTCCCTTTGAAACATAGCATTCCATTGACCGGTTCCGGTCGTCACTGGTAAACTACTTGAATGTGTTTCTTGAAGGCATGGCTTGATCGCTTCTGTTTAGCCCTTTGCCTCACCGTGGCCTTCGCTTCCACGGCAGCCAGCACGCAATCCAGGCTCCGAATCGTTACGGCGATTCAGACGCACAGTCAACAGACTCGCCAGTTACCTCAACTGATTGCCACCGTGCATACGCCGGGCGCCGTCCTGCCTCTGTGCGAAGCCGTTTGTCCGGCCCCCACCACGGAGATACTCCGGCACTCTCACTTCTCGTTCCAAGCAACCGACTTTCCTCCGCGTCAAGCCGGCCGACGCGCCGTGGCGCAAACCACCCGACCACGCGGTCCTCCGCGAACGACCTGAAGCTCCCCCAAGTCGTTCGAAAGGTAAGTTTATGTCAAGACCCGATGCGCTCAACGCTGAGTTGCGGGCCCTGGCCGTGGGAATGGGAGACGAGGACGCACTGTGTCAGCGGCTATTGGAGCATTTCGCTCAGCCCGTCTATGTGCCCGTCGATTCCCAAACGCGGCTGGCTCGCCCTCGAGAATGGGAGGGACAACCGGCCATGCGTCTGTTTCCCGACCGAGAAATCCTCACCCTGTACCAGCAAGAATACCCCGACGAAAATTTCGCCGTGGTCGAACTAAAGGCGGGCGAACTCTTTGAGTGGGCCGCCCGTCTCCGCCTCGGCCTGCTGATTTCCGTAGACCTGCCCGAGGCCGGGTTAGCCCAGGTTCTGCTCCCTAGACCCCGAGTTCGTCAGCTCTCACAACCCGCAAGCTAGCTGGAGAATATCCGGGACCCACGGGACCTCTGTCCTGTGGCCCGGGTATTGCCCGGTAGTCCCCTCCCCTCGCCGGGGTTCTACAATGAAGCCATTCCATTCACCAAAACGGGAGGCAACATGCAAAATCTTCACGCCGGTTTCCAGGACTACAAGTTGGCCGAGAAAGCCGTCGGAGCACTGCTCGACCACGGAGTTCCCAAGGAAAATATCTCCCTGATCGGGCCAGCCGACGGGAAAGACCATGAAAAACACGCCGAGCACGGCATAACCACCACTACTGGTGCGGATGCCGCAGCTGGTGCCGCCAAAGGCGCGGGGGCCGGTCTGGTGGCCGGAGCCCTGGGCGCCCTGGCCTCTCTCTTCATCCCCGGGTTCGGTATCGTCACCGGAGGTGGCGCGCTGGCCACCGCTCTGGCAACGGCTGCCGGAACCACCGCGGCGGGCGCCGTGGCGGGCAGCGTGGCCGGCTTCTTGCAAGACCAGGGCGTAGACCAACAGGTCGCCCAGGATTACCAGAAGGCCATCGAGCACGGCGGAGCTTTGATTCAGGTGGTGACTCCGGCCAAGGATGTACCCACCGGTCAGATTCAGGAAATCCTGACCAAGTACGGAGCGACCAATTTTGCCGGTATCGCTCCCCGCACGCTGCCCTGAGCTGTAGCGCGCACCCGCGGAAGAAGGCGGACCTCCGGGTCCGTCTTTTTCATTGCGGGTCGGTCAAATAGCTCTCCAACTCCGCGAATCGTTGTAAGATCGTGGGCTTGTCTTCCAAGATCACCGAGAGAATGCTCAGGCCTTGGGCACGAGAAACGAGGGTTTGAGCCCGCCTGCGCGCCTCCTGCGGCGAACAGGGATAAGCCAGAAACTGTTGTTCCACCCAATCCAAAATGATTCGATAAAGCTCGGCCGCCTGGTCTCCTAATGCGCCAGACTGCTGCTTGAAGTCGACCAGCAGACGCCCGAAGGGACAACCCCAGTCCATCAAGCCCACGCACATTTGAGAATACTGCTCCAGCCAGATTTTGAGTCTCTCGACCGGCTCCTCGGCCTGCTCCGCCAGAGCCTGCCAGGAGTCAATCATAGCCCGGTAGGCGCCGATCACGGCCTCACCAAGCTGTTCTTTGGTCTTAAAATAGTAGTAGACGTTGCCGACAGGGACTTTGGATTGCTCGGCCAAATCCGCGAGGCTCGTTGCCGCAAAGCCCCGGCAGTAAAACAGGCGCATAGCGGCGTGAATTAGGCGCTCTTTCTTATCGCTCGATACCGCCATATGAGTTTCAGTTTCTCGCAGCCATCCCAGCTCCTGTCATTTTGGCGACTTTAGTCGCCCCTGACCAGGAGGACAGATTAGTCAAGCAACTAACTAAATAGAATCAGTGATCGTCCCAACCTACAAGGAGTTTATCGTTGCAGTCCTACACCATCGTCATCGCGGATGACCATCCGCTGGTGCGCGCCGGGGTTCGCGCCGCCTTTGCTCGCGAAGAACGCTATCAGGTCATCGGGGAAGCCTGTCGCCGTTACGAAGCCTTTGAACTGGTCCAATCTCTCCAGCCAGACCTCTTGATCCTGGACCTGGTGATGGATGTATCGCCCACCGCCGAGTGGCTCCGGCAGTGCCAACAAGTCTGTCCGCGCCTGAAGATCCTGATCCTGTCCTCGCACACCGACGCCCGCTACATCGTAACCTTACGAACCGAGCCGGTGGCCGGCTTCGTTCTGAAAGAGGAGGCCAGTGAATGTCTGGTCCAGGCGGTGCGGACACTCGAGGCCGGCTCCACCTGGTATAGCCAGCGCGTCACTCAATTGATTCTGCAGTATGCTGAGGAGCAACGCCGCAAACATCACTATCGGCTTACCCCCAGGGAACAGCAGGTCTTTGACCTGATGGTGCAAGGCCAGGACAATGCCGGCATCGCCAGGCAACTCGAGGTCAGTATTCACACCGTGCGCCGTTGCGCCACCCTGATCTACCAGAAAGCCGGTTTCCGCAATCGCGTAGAAGCCATCTTGCGCACCCCACGGCACGATACTTAGACCCTCTAGTGTACGCTGGCGATGAGGCTACCGCAGATCAAAGTCCAACCGTCCACCATCACGAAGAGCAAGAGCTTGAGCGGCAGAGATACGGACATAGGCGGCACCATCATCAGACCGAGAGCCGAGAGCAGGCCGGCCACGACCAGATCCACCGTCAAGAAAGTCATGAACAAGGTAAATCCCATACGAAAGGCCGTGCGCAGCTCGGATAGCGCGAAGGCCGGTATGATCAGTCGCAGCGGAACTTCATCCAGAGTCCTGAAAGGCCCGAGTTTGGCCGCTTTGCCCAGCACCAGCAAATCGCGCTCCTTAGTATTGCGCAGCATGAAGGCGCGCAACGGCTTGGCCGCTTCCTGATAGGCCACCAGCGGGGTCATCTTAGAATCCATCGCGGGCGCGACCGCCTTGGTGTAAACCTCGTCCAGCACCCCACCCATCGACAGCAGCGTCAACAGCATGGCCAGCGGAATCAATACCATATTGGGCGGAATGGTTGGAACACCCATCGCCTGACGGAGGAAACCCAACACCACCAGAATCCGGGTGAACGAGGTGCACAGCACCAGCATCGCCGGCGCCAGGGCCAGCAGAGTGTAAACCAGCAGAATGTGCATTCCGTTGGACATTTGACCCGAGGAAGCCGTAACGGCCTCGACGGCAGCAGCGATAGTACTCATACGCCTGATCTATTGGGCTTACCCCGTTTCAATACTTGGAGGGTTTTCCCCCATTAAGTCGGCTGCCACGTTCGACCACACATCAGTGTCAAAAGGCCTGAATGATTGCAAACGATAAGGCGCAGAACCTGCCCTTAAGTTTTCCTATCCGTGATCCGATGGGTGGGATGAGAGCTTCATCGTAAGCCGAACTTCTGGAGGGTAATCAAACGTGTCCACTCGAAAAACCAACGGAACCAATGGCAAAGTCAAAACGACGCTACCGGCGGCCGCAACACTCCCGCGCATCGTCGAGGCGATCCAGGGCAATTCCCTGGAGACCGAACTGTCCGAATCGCTGGCCAACACCCGTGGAGTCCTCGACGTCGTCCAGGCCCTTCAACGAGTGAGCTCGGGAAACCCTCGGGACGCCATCACCGCCGCCCTTGATGCGGTGCGCCAGGCCTTTGGCTGGGCCTATGCTTCCTACTGGGAAGTGCAACCGGACCGAGTCCTGCGCTTCTCCTGCGAATCGGGCAGCGTCAACGAGGAATTCCGCCAATGCACGCTGACCTCGACCTTCCAGGAAGGTCAGGGCCTCTCCGGACGAGCCTGGCGCCAGCGCGACTTGGTCTTCGTCCCCAACATCGGTGAAGTCCACGACTGCCCGCGCGCGCCGATCGCTCTGCGCGCCGGTGTTCGCGCGGGTATGGCCATCCCGGTGGTGCTGGAGGGCCAGGTGCTGGGTGTTATGGACTTCTTCTCGCTGGAAAGCGTGAACCTCTCCCCAGAACGCAGCCAGGCGGTGCGCGGTGTTGCCAGTCTGGTCTCCAGTTCGATCCAGACCATCCACCAACAGGCTCGCCAAAGTGAACTCATCCGTGACGGCGCCCGGATCTACTCTATGATGGAAAACGCCCCGGTTGCCATCATGGCTTGCGACCTGGACCTGAACATCACCTATATGAACCCCGCTACGCGCTCCACGCTGAAGAAGATTGAGCAGCATCTACCCGTTCGGGTCGAGCAAATGATGGGAATGAGCATCGACATCTTCCACCGCCATCCCGAACATCAACGAAAGATCCTGCGCGACCCGCGAAATCTGCCTCACCACGCCAAGATTACCGTGGCGGACGAGACCATGGACCTGACCATCAACGCGATGCTCGACGATAAAGGCCAATACATTGGACCGATGCTCACCTGGGAACTGATCACCAGCAAGGTCCGCGCGGAGGAGGCCGAGAGGCAGCGACTGGAGCGCGAGCGAAAAGACGCCGAAGAACTGGCGGCCAAAGTGGACTCTATTTTATCCACCGTCACCGCGAACGCAGCTGGAGATCTGACGCGAGAAATCGAGGTGCTGGGCGATGATCCCATCGGCCAGGTGGGTCGAGGTCTGAGCAAATTGGTCCACGACCTGCGCGACAGCCTTCGTGACATACGCCACAACGTGTTAACCGTCAGCAGCGCGGCTGAACAATTGACAGCCACCAGCAAGCAGATGCAGACCAACTCGGGTGAGTCCTCCAGTCAGGCGATCTCGGCCTCGAGCGCCGGTGAGCAGGTAAATCAAAACATTCAGATGGTCGCCTCGGCATCGGAGGAGATGACTGCCAGCATTCGCGAGATTGCCAAGAGCGCCCACCAGGCCGCTCGAGTCTCGACCTCCGCAGTCGAAGTAGCCAACGCCACCAACCAGACAATCTCCAAATTGGGTGACAGTTCGCTGGAAATTGGCAAGGTCATCAAAGTCATCAGCTCTATCGCTCAACAGACCAATCTGCTGGCTCTGAACGCAACCATTGAGGCCGCCAGAGCGGGTGAAGCGGGACGCGGCTTTGCGGTAGTCGCCAACGAAGTCAAAGAGCTGGCCAAAGAAACCGCCAAGGCGACCGAAGACATCACCCACAAGATCGAAGCCATCCAATCGGATAGCACCGGGGCTGTCCAGGCTATCGCCAGCATTACGCAAATTATCCACGAAATCTCGGATATTGCCAACACGATCGCAGGCGCTGTGGAGCAGCAGTCGGCCACGACATCTGAAATCAGCCGCTCGGTGTCGGAAGCCGCCAAGGGTTCGGGAGAAATCTCGCACGCTATCGCCCAGGTTGCCACCGCCGCAGAAAACAGCCGGATGGGAGCAGACGAAACGCTGCAAGCAGCTCAGTCTCTGTCTCAACTGGCCGGACAGCTGCAGGCGATGATCAGCCGCTTCACCCTGTAGGACAGTCAATGACCGGGCGGCGGGAGCCCTGGCTCCGGCCGCCCGGTCCACCGGAAACATTCAATCGCCCTGGTGGAGCCAGGCAAATACCTTATGGAGGACAAGACCGTGGCACTGCCCCTAGACTCAGACCCGGAAATGCTGAGTGACTTTCTTGTGGAAGCTTGGGAACAGGTGGAAATTCTCGACCGAGAATTTGTCGCCCTGGAAGAAGAACCCGATAACCTCGAACGCATTACCACAATCTTTCGAGTTATGCATACCCTGAAGGGCGGCGCCGGTTTTCTGGGGCTGGAGATGATGGAGTGTCTCACCCACTACGCGGAAACACTTCTATCGCGGATGCGAGAAGGCGAGCTTGCCGTCACTCGCGAGCGCAGCACCGTCCTGCTAAAAACCGCCGACGCCTGCAAATCGATTTTACAGTACCTGGAGAAGGAAAGCGGAGAAGGACCCGTTCGCTACAACGACCTGATGGTGGAACTCAAGCGTGAAGCCGAGAACCGCAACCAGGACACGGCTCCCTCGGTGGCCTCGGAACTTCGCCCCAAGCACCAGGGGATGAGCGACCTGGAGGACTTTCAAGCCCAACTGCTGGCCGCCATGAGTGGAGAGGCAGAGAGAGAAGAAGAAGAGGCGACGCCGGCTCCGGTGACTGAGATAGCGGTGGCTCAGGCCAATCCGGCCGAGATGCCCGGCCCTGTAGGCGAAGAAGAGCAGGTTAGCGGCAGTCACACCTGTGACAGCCGGATCCGCGTGCAAGTCGATCTGCTGGATAAGCTGATGAACCTGGTGGGTGAGTTGGTGCTGTCGCGGAATCAGATTCTGCAAATCTCCACCGGCCTCGAGAGCACCGCGCTCTCCTCCGCCTGTCAGCGCATCAACCTGGTCACCAGCGAGCTTCAGGTCCACGTGATGCAAACGCGTATGCAGCCGGTCTCAACGCTTTTGAATCGATTCCCACGCATCATCCGCGACCTCTGTGCTCAGACCGGTAAAGAAGCCAAATTCACCATGGACGGTCAGGACACCGGGCTGGATCGCACCATCCTCGAGGCGGTGAAGGATCCCCTCACCCACATTCTACGAAACTCGGTCGACCACGGACTGGAAGCGCCTCAGGTGCGCACGTCACGTGGCAAGAGCGCCCGGGGTCACATCCACATTCGCGCTTATCACGAAGGCGGCCAGGTCACCATCGAGATCAACGATGACGGTGCCGGCGTCAACCTGGAACGGGTGAAAGAGAAGGCCGTATCACAGGGCCTGGTTACTTCCCAGGAAGCCCAGCGGATGTGTGAGCGAGACGCCCTGCAGCTGCTCTTCCAGCCTGGCTTCTCCACGGCCGCGACGGTCACCAATCTGTCCGGCCGAGGAGTCGGTATGGACGTAGTCCGTACCTCGGTGGAGAAGATCGGTGGCAGCGTCGACCTCAGCACCGTTCCGGGTCAGGGAACCCAGGTCAAGCTCCGCTTGCCGCTCACCCTGGCCATTATCCCCGCCCTGCTGGTCAGTTCCAATGGGCAGCGCTACGCCATTCCTCAGGTCAACCTGCAAGAACTGGTTCGCCTGGAAGGTGCCGAAGCTCAGGCAGGCATTGAACGCATCTACGGTGCCGAAGTCTATCGCCTGCGCGGTCAACTCCTGCCCCTGCTGAGACTTCGCTCGGTCCTGGGTAGTCCCGTGGAAGCTAGCGACACGGTCAACATCGTCGTGGTGAACGCCGACGGCACTCCTTTTGGACTGATTGTAGACGGTGTGTGCGACACCGAGGAGATCGTCGTGAAACCTCTGACCCGGGAACTCAAGCAGCTCCAACTCTACGCCGGCGCCACCATCATGGGTGACGGCACGGTAGCCTTGATTCTGGACGTCGCGGGACTGGGAAGAACCTCGAAATTACATCAGGAGAAGTCGAAGGACCGAGACAAAGAGGAAAATGAAGCTCAGACCGACCCCTCCTGCCAGAGCCTGCTCCTCTTCCGCCTGTCGGGCAACGAGCAGTTCGCGATCCCCCTGACCTTGCTATCTCGACTGGAGGAGTTCCACTCCAACCAGGTAGAGATGGTCCGCGGGGAACAGGTGGTGCAGTATCGCGGGCGCCTGCTGAAACTGGTCGATATGGCCGGCCACTTCGGAATGATGGGTCATCACGGCTCGGAAACCTATCGAGTTCTGGTCTTCAATTACGAAGGCACCGATCTGGGATTGGTCGTCGAGGAAATCCTCGATGTCGTAGACGACACCCTGGTACTGGAGCCCGGTTCCTCCGGCAGGGGAGTCATGGGAACGGCCGTGATTGCCGGCAAAGCGACTACCGTCGTCGACCTGCTCCAATTGGTCGGCGGCAGTCAATCCAGTTTCGCTTTCCACTAAGAGTTAGAAAGGATGTCTTCGATGGCTACTACAGTGCAATACGCGACCTTCTATCTGGATCGCGAATATCTCGGTGTTGACGTGCTGCGGGTGCAAGAGGTGCTGCGCAAACAAATTATGACCCCCATACCACAAGCGCCGGATGATATAGCTGGACTCATCAATTTGCGCGGACAAATCGTAACCGCAATTGACCTGCGGCGACGACTGGGCATGGCCTGCCTGGAGGCCGATAGAGATTCGATGAATGTCATCGTCCGAGGGGACGAGGGTCCCATCAGTCTGCTGGTGGACGATATCGGCGACGTCGTCGAGGTCCCGACTGACTCTCTGGAGCCTCGGCCTGACACCATGAGCGGATGCGCAGCCGCCTTTCTGCGGGGAATTCACAAATTGCCCAATAGCCTTCTCGGTGTTCTGGACGTAGATCGCCTGAGCAGGAACGGGGAAGAGATGGGACGGGAGGGTCGATGAGAGTCCTGATTGCTGACGATAGCGCGGTTCAACGGCGCAAGATTGCTAGCTACCTGAAGCCACTAGGCGTGGAAATCCTGGAAGCCCCTGATGGGGCAGAGGCTTTTGACATGCTCAAGGAAAGACAGGTGGAACTGCTGATCACCGATTGGAACATGCCAAGGATGGACGGCCTTTGCCTGGTCAAGGCAGTTCGGGCGGAAGCGAAACTGGGCGACATTCCCATTCTGATGGTGACGACTGAAAATGACCCCTGGTCGGTCACCCGCGCGATCCGCTCGGGGGCCAATGAGTATCTGATGAAGCCGTTTGATGACGAATCGCTGCTGAGCAAGCTGAGGGGGGCGTTGGGCTGGGATCACCGTCTTTTTGAGAGATTACCTCCGTGCTCATGACAAACAAGCTAAAAGTATTGGTCGTGGACGACTCTGCCGTCTTCCGGCGCGCTCTCAGCAGAGCCTTTACGGATTTGCCGGGAGTCGAACTGGTCGGCTGCGCCAATGAGGGCAGCGAGGCTCTTCAAAAAATCCGAACGCTGGCTCCAGATCTGGTCACCCTGGATTTGGAAATGCCGGGAATGGATGGACTGACGACCCTGCGGCTGATGCGAGAACAAGGCTTCAACAAAAAGGTGGTGGTCCTATCCGCTTTAGGGGGCGAGCGGCGCACGGTCGAAGCTCTCTGTCTGGGGGCCGACGACTTTATCCAGAAGCCCAATTCGGCGAATGCGATGGAAACATTACGCCAGGTCCTGGAAAAGGCAGTCGAGCAATTCGCAACCAGGCGACCGCTGGCTCCGGTGCGGACTTCGGTATCCAGACTTGCTCCCCCCCAGACCAAGCACATCGAAATTGTGGTGATTGGGGTATCCACGGGGGGCCCCAATGCGCTTCCGGAGGCCCTCTCGCAGTTGCCCGCCAATCTGCCAGTGCCCGTCCTGGTCGTGCAGCATATGCCGGCCACCTTCACGCGGTTGCTGGCGGAACGTTTGAACAGCAAATGCACGATCAATATCTCCGAGGCGGTCGACCAGGAACCGCTGCGGCCGGGCCAGGTCTATATAGCTCCCGGTGACTTTCACATGGAAGTAACCGGAAATCCGCGGGCGGCCAAGATTCACCTTCAGCAAGGTCCCCACGAAAATGGCTGCCGTCCCGCCGCTGACGTGCTCTTTCGCAGCGTTGCGAAAATTTATGGAGGCCGCTGTCTCAGCGTGGTGATGACCGGGATGGGTCGAGACGGCCTGGAGGGCGTAAAAGCCCTGTCCGCCCACGGAGCGCATTGTCTGGCTCAAGATCAGGAGAGTTGCGCGGTGTGGGGAATGCCTCGCTTTATCGTGGAAAACCGACTGGCCCACGAGGTACTACCACCGGCCGAACTCGGTCGAAGAATTGCCGAGCTTGCTGCTGGGAAAGGAATTTAATCCAATGGCCATTTCTCAAGAGGACTTCCGATTCGTGTCAGGCTACCTTCACCGCGAATCGGGCATTGCACTGACGGATGAAAAAGCATATCTGGTTGAAAACAGACTGGGAGAGTTGTGTCGGACAATCGGATTGAGCGGCATTTCCGCGCTGGTTCAGGAATTACGCCAACGCCCCAGCGGACAGGTGAAGCAACAGATGGTGGAGGCGATGACCACCAACGAAACCAGTTTCTTTCGGGACGTGAGTCCCTTCGAGGCCCTCAAAATGGCCATCTTGCCGGAACTGCTGGAGGCTCGTAAACAGACTCGTCAGCTGCGTATCTGGTCGGCGGCGGCCTCAACCGGTCAGGAAGCCTACTCCACCGCAATGATGCTGGACATGAACTTCGCTCGTGTCATCAAGGACTGGAATATTGAGGTGCTGGGGACGGACCTGGCCGAAAAAGTCCTGGAGCGCTGCCGAACGGGCGAATACAGCCAGTTGGAAGTAAACCGCGGACTGCCGGCGCAGTATTTGGTGGCCTATTTCAAGAAAAAAGCAAGTCGTTGGCAGATTA
>JAFKGI010000057.1 GCA_017307785.1 Vulcanimicrobiota bacterium
GCACCCGACGAAAAGTGTAGGGAAAACCAGTACGCAACGAGCTCTCCAGGGAGCCAGACTCCTGCCAAACTTCATGGTAAACTAGAAAAAAAGTCTGAGGAGTGGAAGGTTTCTGATGCAAAAACAGAATCTTATTCATAGGAAGCGGACCGAACTGTGAAGACACACCCCGAACACTTGTTTGAAAATTTCACCAAATGGGAGGGAATGAATGTACTTCCAAGAACCGTTGGAATTCATTCGAGCAATTACAGACAGATATGCTTGGCAACGCTCTCAAGAGGAGGTCCAGTAAAACCATGAGGAACCAGGCCTGGGCAAACTACGTGCGCGACCGCCGTAAGGCTCGCCAGTTAACCCGCCGAAAACTCGCCGAGTTGGCGAACATCGATCCGAGTTATGTAACTCTGATCGAGCGTGACGGATACGTACCCCGAAAAGACAAGGTGTTGGAAATCGCGCGAGCCATTCAGGCGGACGTAGACCACACACTGTTGGTCGCGGGTTACGCGCCGGAACGCATCCCGGTGCGTGATCTATTGGAACGCATCGAGAACTTCAAGGCTGATAAGTGCTTAGAAAAAGAGCTTCGCACCGCCATCCGTGAATTGTTCAATTTAACCGCTGGTGAGCAGCGTAAGGTCGCCGAAATGCTGAACGCGTACGTGAAGACGATCCGCGACCAAAAACCCAAAGTCCGCCGAGCGAAGCGCGCCGTAGGGAGCCAAGCTTAAAAAGAGACCCAGGTAGGCCTAGGTGTCAAAGGCCCCGCGGCGGCGGGGCTTTTTTATTTCCCGACGAACAGCCAGGAATGTCCGAACAAGCTCAACAAATGCTGGCCAGGCTGCTGAAAGACCGCATCGTCTACGTAGCCGACCCCATCAGCGACGAAGTCGCCCTGCTGGTCTCCGCCCAACTCAAAGCGCTGGAAAGCTCTCCCTCCCCCGTCACCTTGTACCTGACCGGCAAAGGTGGCCCCACCTCGGCCGTCATCGCCATCTACGAAGCCATGCGCTCCACCAGTTACGCCATTCGCACGGTGGCCATGGGTCGCATCGAAGGCTGGGCTGCCCTGCTGGTGGCGGCCGGCGAGCCGGGCGCTCGCTGCGCCGCGCCGGCGGCCCATTTCGTGATCGGTCCGCCCGAAGTGGACGGAGCGGGGATGGATTTTCAAGCTTACATGGCCCGCAACCGCAGCGTTTGCGAAACTTTCAACCAGATGATGGCTCACCACACCGGGCAAAGCGCGGATGCAATCGGCGCCATCAAGCAACCACGCCACTTGTCTGGCCAGGAAGCGATTCAATTCGGCATCATTGACGCGATCCTAGAATAGACAGCCGGACAAAAGCCCGAAAACTCGCTCAATTCCGCGCCCGTGGCCGATCGTCATTTCAATCCGTGCCAGTGCCTGATGTTCGTCCGTCAGGCGCGCCAACACCCGGTACAACGGGACGGGGGCCCAATTGACCAGTAAACCTGCCAGCGCATTGTCGCAAAGCAAATGCTGGCGGCGAAACCAGAGACTGCGCCGATAGCGCTCCAACTCCGACTCCTCTTCGAAAGGCGTGCCGCACCACTCGAGCAGCTGAGCGCCGCTCCCGCAGTAGTCGAATTGAGGAATTTTCACCTCTCCCCCATCCTCAAGTGCTCGATCCAGTTCTTCCCAAAGCCGCTGGTCATGGTCCAGGCACGGCTTCAACAAGGCCCCCAGCACCAATCGACGCGGCCAGGACATGTCGCCGGGTTGGCCCTGAGAAGGCTCCAGAGCATCCCAACTTCGACCCGAGCGAGCCTGTTCCAGACAACGCAGCAGGCAGAGCGCCCACAACTCGCTCGACACCGCCTCCTCGAAGCGCCGATGAAAGTCCCGCGATTCATCCCACTGGGCGACAATCTCGGCGACGGCCGGATTGCGATCCAGACACTGTTCCAACTCGGCTCGCTGGTCACTCAAAGGCGGGCCCTCGGCCTGGAGAACGGCGGTACAAGTATAGGAAGCGCTGACTCGAAGACCGTCGGGAGTATCGATGAAAAACCAGGGGTACTGCCGACAGAAATCCGGCTTGTAGCGAACGCCCAGTTGGCAGTGCAGACTACACAGGTTGTCTTGCAAAAAGCGACAGCCGTGCGAGTCGCGAGCCAGACGCACCCGGCCCTCTTCCTGCACAAAGGCGGTGTCGGAAGTCAGTCCCAGGCCCGCAAGATGCGGCGCAATACGAGACGGCAGGTCGCGGTGAACCCAGATGTCCCAATCGTGGCTGCAGCTCTTCCCGCAGCGCACACAGCCGTAGCGAATTTCCGGATCGAAAATCACCGTTCGAAGCGTAGATAGAGCGCAATGGCGGCGATAGCCAGCAGCATGATGGCCAGAGAGCCCCAGGCGAAAACCGGGGTAATCCGCTTGCTGCGCCGATATCCTCGCGCTGCCGGCAGCAGACTGACGACGGCCAGCAAGACGGCCGCCGCCGCCACGTCCACCCCGTAGACCCGCAGCGTCTCCACCACCATCGTGATGGCCAGCCACAGGTAGTAAGTCAGCGCCTGGATATTACCCGCCGAGTTCGGCGGCCGCCGCTTGGTCCAGGAAGAAATAGGTCCCTTCCCGCCCGCGCACGCCGGCAGCCGGATGCTGACCGTCCCGCAGAACTTCGCGCAGGGCCTTCGCCTTGCCGGCACCGGTGATCAGGAAAAGAACTTCCTTTGACTGATTCAGGTACGGGTAAGTCAGGGTCAGCCGGTGACTGTTGAACTTCTCCACCCAGTTGGCGATGGCCAGACGCTGCTTTTCTTCCAGGCCTTTGGTGCCCGGAAACAGCGAAGCCGTGTGCCCGTCATCCCCCATGCCCAACAAGCACAAGTCGACACCCTGGGGGCGCTGACGAACGACCTGCTCATAGTCCTCCGCGCTGGCATCCGCATCACCCAGAATCTTCCAGGGGTGCGCCTCGCCTACGCCGGAAATGCGATCGAGCAGAGCTTCTTTGACCATTCGGTAGTTGCTGTCCGCGTGGTCGTGGGGCACAAAGCGTTCGTCCCCCCAGAGCAAATGCAGGTCGCTCCAATTCAAGGGCTGGTCAGCCAGCATCCGGTACAGCTCTTTGGGGGTCGTACCTCCGGCCAGACTGACCCAAAAAGGACCGCCCTTGGAATGACGCTCAATCCAAAACTGCAGAGCCGCCCGGGCCACCGCACCCCCGTCCGGGAAAATTTCGATCTTAGGTTGACTCATACGGCCTCCGGCTTCAGACTGCCGCTCATTTCCAGCAGTGTGTCCAGCGATTTCTCAAAGAGCGCGTCACGACGGTCGGTCTCCAACTCCTGACCCATAAGGGTCAGATTGTTGAGCCGCTCCAAATGCAGGCGATGGCCGGAGGCACCGCTGGCGCAAGCCGGTCCGGTAGCTCCCAGGACGAGCGTGGCGCTGTTGTTGGAGTCACGCTCGACCGAAAGGCGGAACGACTGACCGTCGCAGTGACCACGGAGACTGACGCGAACCGGCCGCCCCAGCAAGTCCTCATCGTCCGTGCTGCGGGTGTAGAAGCGCATCGACAGCTTCTCGAAACTGACCTCGTAGCCGCCCGGGACGGGATGCAGCGCGCTGGTCAGCTTCCAGTGCAGTTGATGACTCAGCCAGGCTGCCAGATAGAGCACCGACAGATGCGGCACCGTATCTCCAGGCATGGACCAGCCCTCCAGCTCGACGGTCTCGACCAGTTGCAGCAGCTTGCGACGATCCGGCCGGTCAAAGAGACCGGCGATCCAATCACGCCAGACGTAGAGGCGAGCCCAGCTCACGTCGGTGAAAGCCTGACTGGCCAGATACGGGTCACGAATCAGCTTGCGCAGGGGAAGCACCGGTGCGATGACCTCTTCCATGCTCTTGCCGCCTTCGACGCCGCTGTTGATGACCAGACGCGTACAGTTTTCCACCAGAGCCAGGAACCAGCTGGCCTCGTAAGGAGGCTGGCCGCGCCAGATGGTCACCATGGGTAGCCCATCCTGCCAGAGGGGCGCCACCATGCTCGGCAACGGCTTGCCGTCATTGGGAAAGTGGAGCCCGATCAGCTCACCGGCCGGATGCTTTTTGCGCATGTAGGGACTGAGCAAACCGGTCACCGGCCCCGTGTAGTCGGCGTCAAAGACGACCACCACGGTCCGGCCCGGATACTGTTGCATCAGCTCATCCAGGTCTTTATCCAGCCCCCTGGCTTCCGCCGGAGAACCGCAAAGAATCAGCAGATTGTGCGTGCACAATCGGGCGTGATGGGTGTCGGGATGGTCTTCCTGGTACTGCTTGTAAAGCTTGGCCAGAGTGGAAGGCAACTTGTGCGGGTCGACCTCCTTTGTGTCCCGGACAAAGAGAAGGTTGCGGAACTCCTCTTGGGTCACAGCTTCCTCCAGTAACGTCCCTCGTCTTCCATCCAGGTTTCGGCCTGGCGCGGGCCTTCACGGCCGGCTTCGTAGGTGGGCAATGGATTGGTATCGGCTGCCCAGGCATCGAGAATCGGCTGAGTCACGTGCCAGGCCAGTTCGACCGCATCCCCACGATTGTAGAGAGTCGGATCGCCAATCATGCAGTCGTGCAGCAGACGGGCGTAAGCGGGCGGCGAGGGGGTGGCGAACGAGGTTCCGTAGTCGAAGTCCATGTTCACCCAGCGCAGGCGCCGGGTCATACCGGGGATCTTCGTGCCGAAACGAATCGAGATACCCTCTTCCGGTCCGATGCGCAGCACCAACACGTTCGGGTCCAGCTTGTCTCCTTCATTGGCTCCGAAGAGCATGAGCGGAGCCGGCTTGAATACGACCGCGATTTCGGTCACCTTGCGCGCCAGGCGCTTGCCGGTGCGCAGATAGAAGGGAACTCCCTCCCAACGCCAGTTATCCAGGAAAAAGCGGACGGCCGCGTAGGTCTCGGTGCGAGACTCGGGCGACACGTTCTTCTCCTGCAGGTAGCCGGGAACCGGTTTGCCATCGATAAAGCCAGGCCCATATTGAGCACGGACCGTATTTTCCGCCACTTCCTCCGGCTTGTAGATGCGCAAAGCCTTGAAGACCTTGGACTTCTCGTCACGCACCGAGTCATCCAGCGCGCTGGCGGGAGGTTCCATGGCAACCAGTGCCAGCAGTTGCAGCAGGTGGTTCTGCACCATGTCCTTGAGAGCACCGAAATGATCGTAGTAACCGGCACGTTCTTCCACGCCCAGCGACTCGGCCGCGGTGATCTGGATATGGTCGATGTAGCGACGATTCCAGACCGGTTCGAAGATGGTGTTGGCGAAGCGGAAAGCCAGAATATTCTGAACGGTTTCCTTGCCCAGGTAGTGATCGATACGGTAGATCTTGCTTTCCGGGACCAACCGAAGGATATCCTTGTTCAGCTTGGTGGCCGAGGCCAGGTCGATGCCGAACGGCTTCTCCAGAATCACGCGCACCCAGTTGTCTTCGGGATCCGCATAAGAGGGCGGATCCAGCAAGCCCTGCTGACTCAGATGACCCAGGATGGTTGGGAAATCGTCGGGGGCCACCGCCAGATAGAACAGGCGATTGCCCTGCGTCCCGCGATTGTGATCGATTTCCTCCAGGCGAGCCTTGAGACGCTGGTAGGTCTCTTCCTGGTGGTGGTCGCCACTCATATAAAAGACGCCGCGCGAGAAAGTGTCCCAGTTGGTGGCGTTGCCGGACTCCGGCTTGACTTTGGTGCGGAACTCCCCGTCGCTGAAGGGGCGGCGAGAGATACCCAGCACCGAAAGCTCGGGAGCGACCAGGCGCTGTTCGGAGAGAGCAAACAGCGACGGAATGAGCATGCGCTCGGTCAAGTCACCCGAGGCTCCGAAAATCACGATGGTACAGGGGTCGGCCGTGCGCGCGCTGCTCAAACCTTCGCGCAGGGGGTTGGTTTCGATGGTGGCGTTGGTCATACCGAGAGTGTCTGCACCGAGCGCTTGATGGTCTCGACCAGGTCCTGATAGGACTCGGCGAATTTATCCACGCCTTCTTTCTCGAGAGTATTCAAAGTGACGTCGGCCAGGTCCACTCCGGCCGCCTTCAAGTCGGCCAGGGTCTTTTCAGCTGCCTTGAGGTGATCGGCAGTCAGAGTGGGCGCCGTCTTGCCGTGATCCATCACAGCCGTCAACGTGGCCTCGGGCATGGTGTTGACGCAGTGCGGCCCCACCAGCTCGTCCACATACAGGGTGTCGGGAAAGGCCTTGTTCTTGGTGCCGGTGCTGGCCCATAGCGGGCGCATAATCTGAGCGCCCTGGGCGGCCAGCTTCTGCCAGCGCTCGGAGGCGACCCGTTTCTCGAACTGAGCGTAAGCGGCGCGGGCGTTGGCCACGGCCACCTTTCCCAACAGGGCTTGCTTCTGGTCGTCGCTCAGATTCAGCTTCTCGAAACGCTTCTCGACTTCGGTGTCCACCCGGCTCACGAAGAAACTGGCCACGGTGGCAATCTTGTCGATCGGGTGACCGGCCTGGGCGCGGGCTTCCAGGGCCTCCATGTGAGCGGTCATCACTTCGTCGTAACGTTCCACCGCGAAGAGCAGGGTGACGTTGACATTGAAGCCCTCTTCCACCAGGGCCCGAATGACGGGCAGACCTTCTTTGGTGGCCGGCACTTTGAGCATCAGGTTCGCGCGGTCGACTTTGGGCCAGAGCATCTTGCCCTGGGCGATACTGCCCTGGCTATTGCGAGCCTTGGTGGGGTCGAGCTCCAGGCTGACAAACCCATCTTTGCCACCGCTCTCTTTGTAAAGCGGCAGGAACTTGTCACAGGCGCCCTGGACATCGGCCACCATCAGCTCCCAGCAAATATCTTCCGGGCTCAGACCCTCCTTGGAGAGTTTGCGGATGTCATCATCGTAGGTCTTGCTGCCCCGAATGGCGCCCTGGAAGATGGTGGGGTTGGAAGTCTGGCCGCGCATCCCCTGATCCACCCACCCCTGCAAAAACCCGCTGTGCAGCATATCGCGGCTGAGAGAGTCCAGCCAGACCGATACACCTTGTTCTAAAAGCTTCTTCAACATAAAGCACCTCCAGTCAAAAGTCCTCTTGACGGGCTTTTTACGAGGCTGGCTAGGGTTCCTTGTTGGCTTCTCTCCGGCGGCGTGCCAATACACTCGAAGGAATGGCCACAGCCCCGAGGCTCCCCAGCACGATCCCTACCGGCCCGGCCAGGAACGAGATGACGCCATGGGCCACGGAAAGCACCGCGTTGAGACGTTCAGGAAAATGTATGAGGGAATCCAGCGTGGTGGGGACCTTACGGGCCAGGGTCTGAGGAGAGAGGGTCACGCGGTCCAGGACCGAGGGCGTGCTCTCTTCTTGGGCCGCCACGATGGGAGCGAGCAGCCGGTAGACATATGGGTTCGGAGGCGTGGGCTGGACTTGCACTGGAGCCAGTCTAAGCCAGGGCGGATAAAGACCGCCAAAATCCGCTACTGATTTGCGCTAAAATCGAGCGCCAGGCCGGCCGGGTCGGAAAAACCGGTCTGGGCGCCTTGAATTCGGCGCAACGGCGAGGGTCCACCATTGATGGTGGCGGGGTTCTCGTAGACGAGAACGGCCGAGGCCCCGGAATCCACCACGAAAAGCTCGTCCTTGTCGGGTCTCAGCACCATCTGTTGAGGACGGCTCAACAACGTGGCCGTTCCTTCGATCGTGGCCGTAGGGGCGATATTGCCGTCGATCGAGTCGGATTGGTCGAAGCGCAAAATCGAGGAAGTGCAGGCGACGAAGAGCTGACTGTTGATGAAGAGCAGCGACTGAGGAGAAGTCAGCTTGGTGTTGGTGCCCAGGATATAGCGATTGGGCGGCACGTTGCCGTTGAGAGTCGAGGCATTGTTGAACACCAGCAGGGCGTTGGCCACCGGGTCGGCCACCCACAGTCGGTCGTTGTTGGAGTCCAGGACCATAGCCGAAATACCGCTGATGCGAGTGGAAGAGCCACTCAGGGTGCGCACGGGGGCCGTCCCGCCCTCGATGGTGGAAGCATTGCCGAAGACGACGATGTTGTTGCTGCCGCCGTTGGCTACGTAAAGTTGATCGTGAGCGCTATCGAGTTGCACGCCAACCGGCCGATTCAACTGCGTGCCCAGGCCGGTCAGAAAGCGCGTGGGCGGCACTCCTTCCGACTGGTTGAGCACATCGTCGAAGAACAGGACCGAATTGTCACCGCCGTTGGGAACGATGAGCTTCTTGGTGGTGGCGTCGTAGCTGATTTGGCCGGGCTGAGAAAGGCGGGTATTGGCTCCCCGGATGGTGGTCTGGGGCAGGATTGCCCCCTCGGCGCTGGAGGCGCGCTTGAACTGCGCGATGGAACTTGCGCCACGGTTGGCAACCAGCAAGATTCCGGTGCCTTCGTCCGTGGTCTCCTCGGTGGAACAACCGGTCAGACAGAGGCCGGCGCAGACCAGAAGGGCGGAAATCCAAGTGCGCAACATAGTGTCGGCATTGCGCGCCCACGGCCACTCTCCTTTTTAGCCAAGATTAACGTGTAATTAGATACCAGTTGCTGAGCAAATGTCCCAGATCCAGGTTCACCATCTCGGCCTGCACTCGCCCGCTTCCCATCTGCCCGCTCAATTGACCATTCTGGCCCAGCTTCAAGTCGATCGCATCCGCTCCCGACTGGCCTTTGACGAAGCCCTGGTCGAGGTCGAAATTCAATTGGATGGCCTGCCCGGCGGCGCTACCCGTAGCCAGGTGACGGTCATAGTCGATGGTCATCTGATAGCGGGCGCCGTTCGCCCAACCATCCAGTTTGACCAACTGAGGACTCCACTGTTGCTTCAAGTCCACGCTCTGGCCGTGGGCCCGGCCGGTCACGGCGCTGCCCTCGGCATTGGTGCTGATGTTGACCTGGTCTCCGAAAGAATCTCCGGTGACCGTGTTCTGGCGGCGGTTAAAGTTGAGGTCGGCGCTGCCGGCGGCAAACTGGCCGCGAATCCAGCCGAACTGGGGCGTTCCCTTGATCATCATTTCCGTGTGCTCCCGTTGGGTCGGACTCTTCTGTTCCAACTCCAGGTTTTGACTCTACGCTCCGGCCGGTGCGCGGCAGGTTGCAAACTTGTAAATCGCCCCACGAATAAGAAAAGACATACTTTGGACATGCTGACGCAACCTTTGGCCTGAAAATCTGCGCTAGGCTTGGCTTATGAAAAATTTATCTCTACTGCTGACTCTCGATCAGCAAGAAGACCACTACAGCACCTACTTGCTCGACTACCGCATCGGCTCCAGCCTGACCCGAGACAACTGGGATAGCCCGCGATTGTTGGCCTCCCAGTCCTCCGCCTGCGGCTGGCAATCCGGTGGAATCCCCCTACTCTCGGGAGAAGGCCCGGCCCTGGGCCCTGCCCACTACCTGCCGGCCCGTCAGGGTGCCCGACTGTCCACCGACGCACGCTGGCTGTGGAAGCCACATCCCCAGGCTCCCTGGCCGGCCCCCAACCGGATTGTTCAGATCGATCGCCATTTACAGCGGCCTGAGGTGCTCTGGAAACGGGAGGGCTGGGAAATCCTCGATCTGCAGCTGGACCAGGACGGCCTGGGCCTCTACTACGCCGTGCGCAGCCCCGGCAAACGCGGCCAACTTTGGCACTGGTGCCCGCGACGCCGCAAAAGTCAGATCCTGGTCGACAATGAGCGATTCCATCCCATTGAGTTCGCCGTTCATCCCAGCGGAGCCAGTCTGGCCTTCGTGGACCAAAACGATGACCAACTCTACTACCAGCCGTTCGGAACCAACGACCTGCGTCGGCTCAGCCAACCCTACCGTGAAGAAGAGAGTCGTGACTCTCCCGGGGTCTACCGCTGTTCACCGGCCTTCTCTCCGGACGGTAGCAGGCTCTTCTACTGCACAGCCTACCTGGAGATGCAGGCCGGCAGCCTGTGCAACTCCGGAAATCTCTACGTGACTTCACTGCCGTGCGGACAGCTTCGCAAGGTGGACCTGGGCGACGAGGGTTGCCCGGTCAACTTGTGCACCCCCTCGCAGGCCGTCTACTGCGGAATGGCTATTGCTTCTTAAAGCTCAACGAGGCGGAGTTGATGCAGTAGCGCAAACCGGTGGGCTTGGGTCCATCCTCAAAGACGTGACCCAGATGCCCGCCGCAGTTGGAGCACTCGACTTCCACCCGTTCCATTCCGTAGCTGCTGTCGACCAGTTCCAGCACGGCCTTGGCGCCAGCCGGTCGGACGAAAGACGGCCAGCCGGTGCCCGAGTCGAATTTGTCGGTGGAGGTAAAGAGCAGTTGACCGCAGCCTGCACACGCATAGCTTCCCGCATCGTGGTTGTTGAAATAGGCACCCGTGAAAGCACGCTCGGTGCCCTTCTGGCGCAAAATCTCGAACTGCTCCGGGGTCAACTGCTTTTGCCACTCCGCCTCGCTGTGAACGACCGGGAAGGTGTGGCGGGCGGGAGTTTGAGCGCCGCCCGGACGTGCCGCGCAGCCGCCCACCACCAGGAGTGCTCCGATAAGAGCCAGCTTTTTCCACATCCCTTCAGCTTTCTGCGAGCAGTCAACGCGACCTGCGCAGGTTTCTCCCCTGTCGATGTCCTATCTAGGTTGAGTGCCTGAGGTAGCTACCCGTCAAATCCTTCTGATTTCTCATCACCTGGGGCGCCGTATTCGTCTGGAAGATGCGGCGCGCGCTTTTGTCGACCGTATCGTCGAAAAGGCCAAATCCGACATTTGCCTGACGCTGGGTGAAGGCTGGGTCTACCTGTTTGCCTTCGGCTCGGTGGTCTTTATCGACGTGGACGAAACCAAAGCCGAAGTTTTCGCTCAGGACCTGGGCACCTACGTGGACGGAGCCACCGACCGGCTCAGCGACGATGTCCACGTCATCATTGACCCCAACGCCAAAGAAAAGGTCCACTTCGACCGGGTCGTGTTGCAAGAGGTCAACCAGCAAAAGCTTCGTCTGTTGAGCCTGGTGCTGGCTCAGTCCACCACCCTGGAGCACTTCGAAAACCAGGTCGAGGGCCTGCTGGACCGAGCGGCCGCCTTTACGGACGCCATCGCCTCAGGCGGCACCTGGCGGGGAACGGTCAAGGAGATGATGGGCTTCTTGGGCACCGGACTGGCCACTCGTCGCCAGATCGTCAGCAACCTGGCCATTCTCGACTCCCCCGACATCGTCTGGGAGGAAGCCGCTCTGGACACGATTTTCCAGGAACACAAGGCCAATTTCGAGCTCACCAGCCGTTACCGAACCCTGGAGCACAAGCTACGTCTTATCCATGAGAGCGTCGAAGTTCTGGTCGATTTGAGCAACACGCGCCAGACCCACGTGCTGGAAATCGTGGTCGTGCTGCTGATTGCCGTCGAAGTCGTGCTGGCCTTTATCGGCCACGGGAGGTGAACACCATGCAGTTCTTGCGTTGCCAACAACCGGGCGTAGCGCGTGCCTTGGAATGGGCCGCCGCCGAAGGTTGGAACCCCGGTCAACACGATGCCGCCACCTTTCATCAGATCGACCCGGCCGGCTTCTGGCTGGCCCAACTGGACAATCGGCCGGTGGCCAGCCTGTCCGCCGTGCAGTGGAATGACGACTTCGCCTTTATCGGTCTGTATATCGTGATTCCCGAAGAACGTGGCAAAGGCTACGGGTGGCAACTCTGGCAACACGTGGTGCAGGCCCACGAGGGAAAGTGTCTGGCGCTGGACGGAGTCGTCGCACAGCAGGCCAATTATGCCGTGTCCGGGTTCCAACTGGCTCATCGCAGCCTGCGTTGGGCCGGTCACGCCGGTCAGTTCACCGGCAAGAGTCCCCAGGCCGTACCTCTGCATCAACTCGATCAGGATGAAGTGGTCCGCCTGGATTGCGCCGTCTCTCCTTCGGACCGACCGCACTACGTGAAAACCTGGTTGAGTCAACCCGACACGCGCACCTGGGGAATCGCCAGCCATGGTGTGGTGGAAGCGTTGGCTGTGGCCCGCCCGTGCGGCACCGGCTGGAAAATCGGCCCGTTGATCGCCAAAACACCGGATCAGGCCCGCGAGTTGATGCACGCTTGCTGCACCGGCCTGGCATCCGATACCCCGGTCTTTGTGGACGCTCCCGAGCCCAACTTCGCGGCTCGAGAGCTGTTCCTGGGAGCGGGATTCACCGTCAGCTTCGAGTGCGCCCGGATGTATACCAAACCCGTCCGCCAACATCGGCTGGACTGGCTCTACGGCGTCACCAGCTTTGAACTGGGCTAAAACGCTTCTCGGGTTGCTGCTGCTGGGTTGCAGTCGGACCCCTACGCCAACCGTTACGCCCTCCCCCACATCCGCGCCCGGCCGATTTGGTCAGGTTCAGTCGTTCGCCTGCCAGCTCCAGGACCTGGACCTCCAACGGGTGCCCAAAGTCGATTTGTTTATTATGGATCCGACTCAAGACGGCAGCGCCCTCTATTCGCCGCGCCAGGTGGCTCAACTGAAGCAGGATGGACGCTTACTGCTCGCCTACTTGAGCATCGGCGAGGCTGAAAATTACCGGAGCTACTGGCAAAAAGACTGGAAGCCGGGCCATCCGGCCTGGCTGGGCCCTACCAACCCGGAGTGGGGTGGTAACTACAAGGTCCACTATTGGGACCCCGCCTGGCGCCGAATCGTCTGCAAGTCCGCTCTAAGCATCCAAAAGCAAGGTTTCGACGGCCTCTTTTTGGACGTCGTCGATGGCTGGGAATTCTGGCAAAAGGACCATCCGCAGGCCCAAAAAGCCATGGTCGATTTGGTCCTGGAAGTCAGCCGAGAAACCCGGCGCGCCCAGGCGGATTTCGGTATCGTCCTCAACGGCGGCGACGGACTGCTGGGAGACCGCCCACTGCTGGAGGCCATCACCGGGGTTGCCAAAGAAGAGATCTTTTTCGGTCTTGGCGGCGACAGCAAAGTCACCCCCGCCCAGTTCACCCGGGAGTGCCAGAAGCGACTACGCCCCCTGGTGGAGGCGCGCAAACTGGTGCTCAGCATCGACTATACCCGGGACCCCGCCCAGAAACGCGCCGCCTACGAACGGGCTCGACAAAACGGCTACCTGGAGTTCATCGGCGCGCGCGGCCTGGACAGCATTCCCGCTCAGGCCCGTTAGACTTACTCCTGAGCTTCGCGCAACGCGCGCAGCACGGTCTCTCGAAAAGCGGTGTTCGGAGACAAGTCCAGCGCCTGGCGCATATCGGCAACCGCTTGTTCCTGATGGCCCATGGTCAAGTGCACGTAGCCCCGATCCAGATAACCCTGGGCGTAACGGGGACTGATCTTCAAGGCGGCGGTGTAATCGGCCATGGCCTGCTCGTACTTCTGCATTGCTTCATAAACGGCAGCGCGCTCCATGAAAGCGAAGAGGTACTCCTGATTCAACTCGATGGCCTTGCTCAGGTCGGCCACAGCCAGTTCATACTGCTTGGCCGAATGGTGCACCACACCGCGTCCGTAGTAGGGTTCGGCCAGGGTGGGGTCGAGCGAGATCGCCTGAGTAAAATCGGCGATGGCTTTATCATAGTCCTTCAGGCCGTTGTAGGCGTAGCCGCGGCCCATCCAGGCACGTGATTCACGCGGAGTCAGTTCGATGGCCTGATTGTAGTCGCTCAGGGCTTTGTCCCAGGTTTCCAACTGCAGAAAGACGCCGCCCCGTGAAGTGTAGTTCAGCGAACGGGAAGGGTCGAGTTCAATAGCCTTGCTGTAGTCGTCGCGAGCCTGCACCCAGCGCTCGGTCGTTTCAAAAAGATAGCCGCGCTCCACCCAGAAAAATACGTTGCCGGGGTCAAGCGCGATGGCTTTGTTCAAGTCTTTCTCGGCATTGGCGTAGTCGCCGTTGAGCGTGAAGCAGTGGGCGCGCACGTAGTAAGCGGTGGCCAGGTCGGGCTTGAGCTCAATGGCCCGATTGGCATCGTTGAGCGCGTTGGCGAAGTCGCGCAACTCGCTGTAGGCCACGCTGCGGGCGGCGTAGGCCAACGCCTGCATCGGCTCCAGAGCCAGCGCCTTATCCACATCGCTGATCGACTGGCGATACTTATGAAGATCGTTGTAGACATAGGCGCGCTGCACATAGTGAGCGGGATTCTTGGGCTCCAGGGCCACGGCCGCGTCCATGTCGGCCAGCGCCTTGTGATGCTCGCCCAACTTGGAGAACACCTGGGAACGCTCGGCCAGCATCTGGGCGTGACGAGGGTGAAGGGTCAAGGCCGTCGACAGGTCGGTGAGCGCTTCCTTGGGCTTGCTCAGGCCGATGAAAGCCTGAGCCCGACCGCGATAGCTTTGCCAGGCCTTGGGATGAACCTTAATATCTCGGGTGTATCGAGCCACCGCCTGCTGGTAATCTTCGCCAAAAGCTCCTACAGACAGGGCCAGCAAGAGACCTAGAACGCGCGTTTTCATGGCCGGGCGGTTCGCGTACCGGTCGACCCCTTCCCCCTCATGGAGGATTTGCTTTTGCTTTGGCGATCATGGGAGGGTGCGAAAGCTCGTTCTTTTATTTTGCCTGCTGCTTGTCAGCCTCAACGCCTGGGCCGCGCCGGCCCGCAAGATGCTGGTTCTTTATAAGTCGTCGGAGAAAATCAATCCCAACGACTATGAAGTGAAATGGCACCTGGAGCCGATTTTGGCCCAACAGGGCTGGAAGCTCACCTATGTCGACTGCGACAAAGGATTGCCCGATGATGCGGCCATGGCCGATTACCAGGGTGTGTGCAGCTGGCATCGCACGGCCGTTTACAAGGACCCGACCGCCTACGTCCGCTGGATGCGCAACCAGGTGGTCTCGGGACGCAAAGCCATCATCTTTGGCAACTTCGGCGCCTATACCAGTGACCAGAAGACCTGGTTGGGCAACGAAGTCCTCAACGAGTTTTTCCTACCCTTTGGACTGGAGTACGGGGCCGCCTACAGCGGGGACGCCAAGCAACTCCAGGTGGCGGGCACAAGCAAAGCCACCGCCCCCAGTCCACTCAGTTATTACTTGCTCTTTCGCTCGAGCAATCCCGACAATGATCCCTGGCTGACCATTCGCCGCAAGGATCTGGACAAGAGTGACAGCGCCCTGGTGTTGGTGACCCCCAAAGGCACCATGGTCGGCGAAACCTACGCCTATCAGATGCAGGGCAAGAAGATCCAATGGCTGGTCGACCGCTCCAAGCTGCTTTCTCAGGCGCTGGCCGCGCCGGCCCAGGACCGCGTCAGCGGTGGCGGGCACATCCTGGCCCTCTACAAGAGCAGCGAAGGCTACGACGACACCAGCAACTACGTCGCTCGCTTCCTGGCGCCCATCCTCAAAGATTTAGGCTACACCTACGACAGCTACGACATCCTCAAGGGCTTGCCCAGCCCGGCCACCATGGGCAAATATTCCGGCGTCATCAGCTGGTACCAGACCGCTTCGATGGAAAACGCGCACGCCTACTGCGACTGGCTGGCTCAGCAAATCATGGCGGGCCGCAAAGTGGTGGTCATCGGCAACCTGGGCGCTTTCCAGGAACTGGACAAGCAGTCCAATCCGCCTACCGAACGCTGGCTGCTTCCCAACGAGTACAATAGCTTTCTCTATCCCTTCGGACTGGAATTCAAGGGAATGTGGACCAAGGATTCGTCGCTGCTCAAAGTGGTCAGCCGCGATCCTCTGGTCATCCCTTTCCTGGAACAGCAATACATCGCTCACTATTACTGGATTCAGTCGGTCAACCCGGAAAACAAGCCGTACCTGGTGCTGAGCCGCAGCGACCAGAAAAACTCCGACAGCGCCATTGTGGTGCGCACTCCCTACGGCGGATTGGCGTTGGAAAGCTACCTTTTCCGCGATATGACCGGCAAGGGCGACTACCGTTGGCACGTCGACATGAAGCGCTTCCTGGCTGACTGCCTGACCTACAAGCCCTCCAAACTGCCGGTAGCCACGACCCTGAAGGTCACTCCCACCACCCCCAAGCAGGTGGCGGGAGCCAACACTTTGCCCAGCGTAGCCGCGCTGCCGGCCGGCACCACCGAAATCAAGCGCCGCGTGCTGGCCTTCTACCAGCGTGAGCAAAAAGAGTTCAGCGAAAAGAACCGCATCCACGACAACGTCGAGACCTTCCTCAACCACATCGGCCTGGTGGTGGACTATCGGGCCATTGAGGATCCGTTGCCCAGCGCGGCCGAAATGGAGCAGTACCGAGGAGTCATCACCTGGCTGCTGGGAGCCTCGGTTCCCAACGCCCAGGCCTATGGCGGCTGGCTCAAAGCTCAAGCCGACGCCGGCCGCAAAGTCGTCATTCTGGGCGACTACGGAGCCTATCAGGACAAGAGCCTGACCACCCAGGTCGACCCCACCACGACTTTCAAAGCTCTGGGGATCGACTGGCGCGCGGCTTCGCCGGTCAGCGGCATTCGCATCAACCGGGCCAACCTGGTCAGCACCAGCCCGCCCTCCATCGAGTACATGGACCCGGATATGTGCAAGGGCGAACACCCCATCAATCTGGACGACAAAGACCTGAAGAAAGGCTGGCCGGTCTATCTGTCGGCCAATCCCGCCAACAAAGTCTACCTCAAGGTCAAAGATCCCGAAGGCCAGATCTGTGATGCGGTCACCATCACCCCCTACGGCGGTATCGTGGCCGGCGAGTTCTTGCTCTATGTTCCCCCGGCCGTGCCGTTCAGCCGCACCGAATCTGCCGACCCCAACCGCAGCGGCCCGGCCGTAGCCGACGAGGTGGAGCTCCCGGAGCTGCGCATCGACGCTTTCCGCTTTTTCGCCGAAGCTTTCCAGACCAACGACCTGCCGCGCTGCGATGTGACGACCCTCAACGGCAGCCGCATCTTCTTTACCCACATCGACGGCGACGCCATGCAGGGTATGTCGCTGATCGACCGCGGTAGCCTGAACGCGGAAATGTTGTACCGCGAGATCTTCCAGGTCTATCAAATCCCCACTTCGGTCAGCTTCGTGACCGACAATCTTCAGTTCAAGGCCACTCCCACCTACAAGCGCGAACTGGAAGCGGCTCGCCGCATTCTGGCCTTGCCCTGGGTGGAAGCCGATTGTCACACCGTCTATCACCCCTTCAACTGGCGCCTGGGCGATCTCAAGCGCAAGCCGGGGGATACGGAGGGTGGCCTGGTACGCATCCCCCCTGACAACCGCATGGAAATCTGCGACGCCCTCGACTTCACCAACCAGTTGGTGTGCCCACCCGGCAAGAAGACGCGTACCTTGTTCTGGTCAGGAATGTGTAATCCGAGCGAAGAGGCTCTGATGTATACCGACGGAATGGGCGTCTCCAATCTCAACGGCGGCGACCCGGTCTACGATTCGATCCATCCGTTCCTGGTGGGTGTCTCGCCGCTTTACGCTCAAGTCGGTGGGCGCTATCAGTTTCATACGTGTGCAGCCGGCGATTTTTATTACACCGGTGCCTGGACCAAAGATTACGACGGTATGAAACGCCTGGTAGAATATTTTAATTACACGGAGGAGCCGCGCCGACTTAGGGCAATGAACCTCTACTATCACTTCTACCTGGCGGAGCGTGAATTGGGAATTACCGGCCTGAAGATCGCCATGGATTGGGTTATGGCCCATCAACCGGCGTATCTATTCGCATCCAATTACGTGGATATCGTGCGCGACATGATTGTGACTCGCTTGGGCCGCGACGCCCAGGGGAACATCGTCGTCAGCAATGGTGGCACCATGCGTACCATCCGCTTCGATGACGTCAAGCAGCGTCCCGACTTGAGCAAGTCCAGCGGCGTACTGGGCTACAACATGGCCGGCAATCGTCTCTACGTGCACCTCGATGACGCCAATCTCCATCGCATCGCCCTGGCCGACAACCCGGCCAACAATCGCCCCTATGTCGAGCGAGCCTCCCATTATATCAACGCCTGGAAGGTTTCCGGCGGGAATATCAGCTTCACTTTCAAAGGAACCGGCCCGGCTTCCATCTCCCTGCTGGGAATGGACAAGAACGCAGGCTACAAAGTCAGCTTCCAGGGTCAGCCCGACAAAGCGGTACGCAGCGATGCCAACGGCCGGCTCCTGTGGGAAGGCACGCTGGCCAACTATGAAGGCACCTATTCAGTCAAAATCAACAAACAGTAGAAGGTAGAGTAGAGGAACCGTGAACAAACGCAACTTATTGGCGGCGCTCTTAGTCACCGGAATGACCGGCGCATTCGCCCCGGCCTGGTCCGAAGACGATCCCGCACCGGAGACCAGCCCCACTCCGGCGGTGACGGAGACCGTCAGCGACCCCAAAGCCGAGGCGGCCAAATCGCTGGCAGAAGGTCGTGAGCTCTACCGTAAAGGCTTCAGCGAATCGGCCATCGTGCAATATCGCCGCTCTATCGAGCTGGATCCCGACAATGCGCAGGCCTACGAAGAACTCGGCAAAATTCTCACCGAGACCAAGAACAACGCCTACGCCATCACCATTTACAATAAGCTGGCCGAGCTACAGCCGGACAATCTGAAGTGGCGTGAGATTCTCTTCGAACTCCACACCGCTTACGAGATGCCCCGCGAAGCCGCCGTCGACGGCGAAGTCTTGCTGGCCGCCCGCCCCAACGACCTGGAGCTGATCAAGCGCCTGGCGGAAGTCTACAAAGGCTACGGACTTTCGGACCGCTATGCCGACACTCTGATCAAGGGTGCACGCATCAGCAACGACGCGAAGATGTATTACGATGCCGGCGAAGCCTACCTGGCCGCCGACATGAAGCCCCAGGCGGTGGACGCCTATCGCCGCGCCGCCGAACTTGAGCCCACCAACATCGAGTATCAGAATGCCTATGGCAAGGGCTTGAACGCCATCGGCGACAGCGACGCCGCCCGCGCTCACTACGAAAAGGTGGCTCAGCAGTTTCCCCAGGCCCAGGGCCTGAAAGACCGCCAGGCCGAAACCGAACTGGCCGTCGGTGACCGTATGCTGACCGCGCGCCGCTTCGTGGCCGCCCGCAAAGCCTATGAAAAAGCCAAGGCCCTCAACGGCGGCGCCGCCGACTCCGGTCTGGGCGCCTCCATCAACGAACGCATCGCCAAGGCCGAGCGCCTCAACCACGTCTACGTGGAAAACCCCATTTACTTCGGTAATCAGGGCGGCAACCACTTCGTGGAAAACCTGACCTACATCGGCATTCCCATGCACGATGAAGACGTCTCTTTCCAGGTGATCAACGACTACCGCTACGCGCGCAACAACGGCAACGGCCAGGGCGCTTCGGGATTCGCCAGCCAGCAGCTGGGCGTGGACTGGAAAACCTCGGAGTTCACCAACGTCTACGCACGTGGCGGAACTTTCGGAATCTTCCAGGTGGGCGTCAACCACCAGGATGATAAGTTCACCGGAGGTATCTCGGTACGCCGTGACATCGTCACCTACACCCCCCAGGGTATCCGCGACCGTCTGAGCTACATCGGCGGCACCGGCAATGCAGCCTACCAGTTCAACGACTGGTTCTCTCTGGGCGGCGCTTTCTCGGCTTACAACTACAGCGACGACATCTTCGAATATACCTACAATATCGGTCCGCGCTTCACGCCCATCAACAAGCCCAATGACTTCATCTGGGCGGTTGGCTACAACCACGGCGGCGTCTTCAACCAACGCGACGCCAACGATTTGCAGCGCTTTGGTCCGACCAACTTCCAGATTGACTCGTTCGGTACCGACATCGAGCACTGGATCAACAAGGACTTCCGCTATCGCCTCGGTTACTACCGCTCCTTGAGCAACGTAGGCGTCAACGGTAACACCTTCCTGGCCGGTTTCGACTGGCAGCTCGGCGAAGGATCCTACGTCTGGTTCAACGGCGAATACGGCAACTTCGTAGGCGGCCGCGTCCAACCCGGCCTCTTCTCGACCAGCAACAACAACTGGCTGATCAACGCCGGCGTGCACGTCACTTTCTAAGTAGCCCAAACGAGGCCCGACTTCTTCGGAGGTCGGGCCTTTTTTCTTTCAGGAGGTGGCATGGCAGAACCGATTTCGCAAAGCGGATTGTGGAAGATCCAACAGGACTACTACCGAGAGCTGGGCGTGGCGGCCTGGGACGATCGAACCCCCTATCACCTGACCAACAGCCAGGTCTTCACCGACACTTATGCTGACCTGATCGTGGCCTATCTGCAAGATCATCCACCCGAACTGAGCGAACCCCTGTACCTGCTCGAACTCGGCAGTGGCACGGGGCGCTTTGCCTACCAATTGGCCCGCGACCTGCGACGCAAGTTGGAGTATTTTCCGCCACTGCGTTCCCTGCGCTTCTGCCTGGTATTAAGCGATATCGTGCGCGACAACCTGGAGTTCTGGATGGGTCACGAGCGGCTTCAGTCGCTCGGCCCGTCCGTTGACTTCAGCATCGTCGAGCCCGGGCGTGAGGATTCGCTCTTCCTGGAAAAAGTCGGTCAGCGTCTGCATCCCGGACGCAACCCCCTTTTCGTGCTGGCCAACTACGTTTTTGATTCCATGCCGCACGATGAGTTCCGAGGTACGCCCCGAGGCCCGGAAGAGTGCCTGATCGAGTTGATGCCGCTACCGCAGCGGCGGTACTCGAGCGAAACACGCCTGGACATCCGCGACGTCGAGGTACGCCGCTGCTACTCTCCCCTATCCGACCGTTACACACCGCAACTACAACAGGTCCTCGAGCATTACGGCACGCGCGTGCGCGAAGGTGCTTTTACCGTGCCGGTGGCGGCTCTGGTCTGCCTGGAGAACTTGCGCAAGCTCGGCTCCCTGGTTCTGCTGACCTCCGACCGCGGCTTCACCTCCCCCGACCGCATGGTCGTCTACCCGGAGCATCCGCTGGCTATTCACAACGGGTGTTTCTCCCACATGGTTAACTTCCACGCCTTGAGCCTGGGCTTTCGCACCGCTCTGATGACCCGACGGGAACTGATCGACGGCGTGCAGACCTGCATGATGGGCGACTTCGACCTCGGACCTCAATTGAGGTATGCTTTCGAAGAGCGCTTCGCTCGGGCCAACGCGCTCAACAACGTCGGTGAAGGTTATGCACCCTATCGCAACAAGGTCCAACTGCGAACCCTACTGGGCTTCCTGCGACTGACCCTCCACGACGCGAACGCGCTGGCGGCAGTGGGCAAACTCATACCTCAGCACATGAACAACTACAGTCACGGCGAGCGCCTGGAATTGATCGGCGCCCTGGAGGATGTCTGGAGCAACGACTACTACTTCCGCGGCGCGCCCAACGTCACATTCTGGCTGGCCCACATCTACGAGGCCCTGCAACTGTATGACCGCGCACTCTGGTTCTATGAAAAGACGGCCGAGCGCCAGGGCGTTGACGCCATGTTGCTGGTCTTTCAGGCCAACTGCCTGCGCCAACTAAACCTGCGCGAGCAGGCCATCGTCCGCTACAACCGCGCCCTTGAACTGGTGCCAGAAATGCCGGAAGCCAGAGAGGGACTGAAACTGCTTACTTGATCTCGGCGTCGATCAACTGGTTACGACGGCTTTCGTTGCCAGCTTCGTCCACCGCGGTGACCCAAAGCTGAAACTTGCCGGCCCCCAGACGCGGCAGCTCGACTTGAGTTTCCTCCGTGCGCACGGGGATGCGATACTTCTCGCCCTTGCCCACACAGTAGACTTTGTAGGTCTTGGCTCCGGCCACCGCTTGCCAGCTGACATGAAAAACCCCGGCGCGGGCGTTGATAATCACCTCCCGGGGAGAAGACGGCGGCGTGCAGTCCTCCGCCCGACTCAATACCGGACGGCAAAGGTTGCCTTCGTTCGAGCCTTCCAGGGCCGAAACCGCGAAGTACAGCGGCTGGTTGTTCTGCAATCCACTGACCGTGTAGGTCCGACCCTGAGTCGTTCCAACCGGAGCCAGCTGGTCGGGGGCCACGCCCTTGTAAATGCGGTAGGTGTGCGAGCCCTCGTCTTTCCAGTTCAGCTTGACGCTACTTTCCAGAGAAACGGCGGCCAGTTCCGTTACCTGCTCCGGACCGGGTCCGGCAGCGGTAGTGAAACTCACTTCCAGGTACGGGGTACGGCAATTGCGCGACTTGCCCACCACGCGGGCATAGACAGTGTACGCGGTACCTTTTTCCAGACCCACGCCTTCCACCGCCGATTTCGAGTAATCCACCTTGACCGGGTCTTGTAAGGCGATGTCTCGCTTCTCTTTCCCCACGCGCACGTCTAAAAAGAGATCCTTGCCCAATTGGCGCCCATCCAGGCCTTTCACCTCGTAATTGAGACGAAAACGTCCGTTGGGCAATTCGCTGACGCTCAAGTTCCCCAACTCGGGCGGAGCTGCGCCTTCCTCGGGAAAGAGCTCGGAAATAGGCTGGCCCAATCCCTGCAGCAACGGATCAGACACGTAGTTGGAAATGCCTTTACGACCCACCAGATCCTCGATGGAATGCATCAAGGGATAAAAATCGTCTTGCTTGGAATCCAGGTAATTGATGTAGAACATATGAAATCCGGCCTTCTTGGAGGCGGGAAGAACCGGATCTTTCAGGTATCCCACGTCACCCACGGCCCAGGGCGAAACGACGCCACGTTTGGCGCCCCAATCCCAAATACAATAGAGGCTTTCATAAAGCAGACCGTCCATACTGTCGACGTAGGCCTGATAATCGGTTTCCAGCAAAAACATGCCGCGATTGGCCAGAATCAGCCGCTCCGGATATGCCTTGCGAATAGCCTTCATGAGCCCGGCCATCCTCGACTGCGTAAAGCTATAATTACCCCAGGGGGATGCCGTATCAATGGTGTCGAGAAAAAAACCGTCGACGCCCATTTCCTTTTGCAACCGACCCATTTTCCCCAGTACGGTGGCCTGCCACTGAGGATCGCCGGGGTCGACGTAATAGCTGCCCCAGACGCCATTTTCATCGGGTACGCCGTCCTGTCCAGCCACGATGACGGGCTTGCCATTCTCCCCGTACTTGCGCTCGCCGTTCTTCTCAAAGACGTAGCTGACCTGATCCAGGTAGCGGGTGGGATAACTGGCCTTTTCTTGCTTCCAGGTCTTATTGATGTAGGCGGTCGGACCGGCGCCCGGGCGCGGCGGACCGGCCGGTACGTGGTCGTCTTCGCCGATGGTTACGTAACCCAGCACGATCACGTCGTCGGCCGTGCCCGCCTTACCATCCTTGCCGCGCTTGATCTGACCCACCAGATCGGCGTTCAGGTTGGCAAAGTCGTCGCCCGGATGCACCACCACCAGGTCGTACTGGTGGGAGCGCTGCACCATTTCCGGAGTCCACTCTCCGTAGCAAATGGCGTAGTCTTTGGGAGGCCAACGAGGGTGTTGCGGCTTGGCCCAGGCTCCACCGCCCTGAGTGAGCAAGCCCAGCGCAAGCGCCAGTAAAGTCTTCTTCATGGGCCAAGCTTCTCGCCCAGCGTCACTTTCCTTCCGGGGCCGGCGGCGGTGGGACCGGGACGGTAGCCGGCTGCTTCTGCCACTGCTCCCACAGTTGGCGCAGCTCTTCTTTCTCCTTCTCGGACAGAGTCGCTGCCTTCTGCGGCTTCCAATCGTCGCGAGCCATATCCTTGAAAGCCTCTCGCATACGGGGCGACAGCTTGTCTTTCCAGTCGTCGGCGGCGGCCGGCACGGCGGCCAGCAGGATCAGCAAAGCGATTTTCTTCATAAGCAAGAGGATTCGGCCACCCGTTCAGCGGGCCTGCAACGCGGGATTGCTGCGATTCCTGGCGCATCATCCTTCGCTGGGCCGGAACCCCCCGGAGCGCCCGGGGAAAATCAGTTCGTAGGAACTATTGACATCCGGGGGTCCAGGTCCCATACTCCCGTTTTGGGAAGGTTGCCGCCTCAAGCGTGAAAACGCCCGTCCTACTTACCTCAAGGAGGTTGTCAGGATGTGTGAGATGCCCCTGCGACTGTTCATCCCCTATATCGCGCGCCCGCGCCTGCGTATCTAGCCCCTCGCGATCCCGTTTTACCACCCTTTTTTGTCGACCCCAAAAACCAAAGGAGGATACCCTTGATGAAACACTCTGTGGAGGTGAGGAACTTTCTTCGCCATCACTTCCGTCACTTCAACGCAGCCGCCGTCGTGGACGCTGCTGAGGCTTACTGTAAGCACATTCAGGATGGTGGCCGAATGCTGGTCGCCATGGCCGGCGCTATGAGCACGGCCGAACTCGGCGTATCCCTGGCCGAAATGATTCGCGCCGGCAAAGTGCACGCCATCAGCTGCACGGGCGCCAATCTCGAAGAAGACCTCTTCAACCTGGTCGCTCACGACCACTATCGCCGCATTCCTAACTGGCGCGACTTGACGCCGGCACAGGAACAAGAGCTGCTGGACGCGCACTTGAATCGCGTAACCGATACCTGCATCCCCGAGGGCGAAGCCATTCGCCGACTCGAATCGGTGCTTTTAGACGAATGGCAGCAAGCCGACCAAAAGGGCGAGCGCCTCTTTCCCCACCAATTTTTATATCGCCTCATCCGCTCCGGTAAGCTCGAGCAGTTCTATCAGATCGATCCGAAAGATAGCTGGATGGTAGCGGCTGCCGAGAAAAACCTGCCGATCTTCGTGCCCGGCTGGGAAGATTCGACCACCGGCAATATCTTCACCAGCTACTGCATGAAAGGCGTGATTCAGAACGTACACACCGTGCGTTCCGGAGTCGAGTACATGATGGAGCTGGCCAACTGGTACCAGCGCGAAAGCGCCGTGACCCCCTGGGGCTTCTTCCAAATCGGCGGCGGCATCGCCGGCGACTTCCCCATCTGCGTAGTCCCCATGCTGCGTCAGGACATGGAACTGGAGCAAGTTCCCCTGTGGAGCTACTTCTGCCAGATCAGTGACTCCACCACCAGCTACGGCTCCTACTCAGGCGCCACTCCCAACGAGAAAATCACCTGGGAGAAGCTAGGCGCGGAAACGCCCAAATTCATGGTCGAATCCGACGCCACCATCGTGGTGCCGCTGGTCTTCGCCTACGTGCTCGCGGACGCCCCGGTCAAACGGGAGCGGCCGCAAATGCGCGGACGGCGCATCCGACCGGCGGTGCGACCCGCGCGGGTCACCCTCAATTAGTCAGTCCGCGAAGGGCCGGTCCGAAAGGACCGGCTTTTTTTCTGTCCAATTCAATCAAAGGGAGCAAAGGCTCTCAGCCGCGCAAGCGGACAAAGTCTGCCGGGAGGCAAGACAAAATGGATTCATTCGAAAAGATACGAGAAGAAATTGCTAGCTTGAGACGCCAGTCATCCGTCGACTTCGAGTTTACAGCCCTAGCCCTGAAAGAGACTGGTCAGCGGGTGCAGGAAATCGGCGAGCGGGTCAACGCACTTGGAAGGGAGGTCAAGGAAGGCTTCGACCAGTTGGCCGGACGCATGCGACTGCAGGAAAGTCGTCTTTCCGCCGTACTTCAGGCGGTTGACCGCAGCCTGGAGCTAAACCAGCCGAACGCGGACCGAATATCCGACCTGGAAGAAAGAGTTGCCGCGCTCGAACGGGCGCGCGACTCCGCCGCCTGAGCCCAGCAGGGCCCAACCACCCTGGCGGGAAGCCATAGAGATGGCTAACGTAGAAAAAACCGACCAGGAGTGGCGCGAGCAACTCTCTCCCGAACAATATCGAGTGCTGCGTCAGGGCGGTACCGAGTACCCCGGCACCGGTGAGTACAATCACCATCACGAAATCGGCAGCTACCACTGCATGGCCTGTGGGGCCGAGCTCTTTACCTCCGAGGGCAAATATGACTCAGGCTGCGGTTGGCCCGCTTTCTGGGTGGCCGCCGCCGGCGATAGGATTCGTCGCCTGGAAGACAACAGCCACGGGATGCGTCGGGTCGAAGTCCGCTGCGCCCAATGCGACAGCCACCTGGGCCACGTTTTCGAAGATGGCCCCGAGCCGACGGGTGAGCGCTATTGCATCAACTCGGTGTGCTTGCAGTTCCGCCCCAAGTAGCCTTTCATCTTTTTTTGAGGGCCTTCGGGTAAAGTCATCTGTGCAGGATACCACACAGGAGGCTCACCCCATGATCAAAGCTGGACAGACCGTTACCGTCGGTAGCTACAACGTCAAAAATATGTTTGCCAAGGAAGACATCGCTCCGGGCAACCGCACGCGTCCGAAGCCGGAGTTCGAACTGGAAGCGCTCAGCCGCGTCCTCAAGAATGCCGATGCCGACGTCGTCGCCCTACAAGAACTCTCTTCCGCCAAGACTCTCAACAAATTTATGTCCGACTACGGACTGGACAAAATCTATCCCAACGTAGCCCACATCAATGGCAACAGCGACCGCGGCATCAACGTAGGCATCATCTCCAAGTATCCCTTCGAAGCCGTCGTCACTCACAAAGACGAGAAGTTTCCGCTCATCGATGGTTCGGGCGATACTCAATTCAGCCGTGACTTGCTGCGCGTCGATGTCAACACCGACGGCAAGCCGGGCGCGGAACTGAGCGTTTACACCACTCACTCCAAGTCACGCCGTCCCAGCGAAGGCCCCGGCCCCAGCTCGGACACGCAGCGCGCCAGCGAAGGCCGCGCCATGCGCAAAATCGTCGAAGAAGAAATGAAGCCTTTCCCCAACCGCCTCTTTGTTATGACCGGCGACTGGAACGACAACACCGACGACGCTTCGGTGCAGGAAGTGCTCAATCCCAAGGACGGTGGCGAGAAGTTCGTGGACAGCCTGGCTCACCTGCCCTCCAATGAGCGCAACACCTGGCCCGCCAACCCCAACGCCGGTCACGGCCACGACCCCGAACAATTCGACCACATCGTCTACGCCGAATCCAAGGCCGACCAGATGAAAGAAACCACCATCCACCGCTACAACGAAACGCCCGACGGCAAATACAAGTGGCTCTCGTCAGCCGCCTCCGACCATCTGATGATCTCGGCCAAGTTCGAAATCAAAGAATAGCCTCAAGTCAATATCCTGCGAGAAGACCCGCCACAAGCGGGTCTTTTTTCATTTCCGAGGCGAAGATCTGACGCAAAGTTAACAAACCAGTGCAAACTGGAGGGCGCTTTTCCAAAACCTCACCCGTCCTCGGACCTAAAGTGAATCCAACAGGTAGCGACGGAGGACGGAAACAATGGCAGTCGGATCCATCACCAATTTCATCAACCAGGCTATGGATGCTCAAATGGGCGTGCAGAATCTGAGTCTTTCGCGGGCAGCCGCCAACGGCAGCCTGAACCGGGAAGAGTTCTTGGACTTGAACAACGAGCAAAACTCGCTGGTGCAACTACGCGATACCTTCACCCTCAGCGGCGGCGGCATCAGCGCGGAAGAACAGCAGATTCTGGACGCCCGCAACCTGGCTTACTCCAGCAAACTCGACCAGTATCGCGACGGCGACTTCAAGCCGGCGGTGCCCAGCTCTAACCCTTATGATAAAGCCCAGAACGAACAGGCGGGAAAAATCTACGACGGCATCCGAGAGGGAACTGTAGACCACCTGGAGGCCGGACTGCTTCTACAACAGCAGCGCAATATCGCCAGGGGTTCACTGGATCGCAAGCCGGGAGAACAGCAGCAGTTGCTGAACGAGTCGGAATTTGAGATCCAACTGGCCCGCAAGGATTCCAAACCCTCGACCCCTCCCGCTCCCTGGTCCGGTCCTGTTGGAGGCTTCCCGGGCGGCTTTCCTGGGGGAGGCACCCTACCCCCCTGGAATCCGCCCATCAGCAACAAGTTTCCCACCCTGCCCAGTCCTCCGGAGAGTAAGCCACCGATCTCTCCCTTCTGGTAAATCCGGCCTCAGGCGGGCTCGTTCTGGCCCAGCCAGACCAGAATGAGCCCGTGGATGGCAAAGAGGCGCGCGGCCGGATTCAGGCCGTCCCATTGCGTCGACTGCCACATCATGAACCATTCCCCGCCGACGCTGGTGAAACCACTGAAAAAAAGCAGCAGCACCAGGGTCAAGCCCTGGACGGCCCGCTCTTTAGCGGCCGCGAAATGGTCCGAGCGCAGGTGGCGCAGCAGACCCAGACCTCCCCACCAGAGCAGCGTCATGGCGGTAGCCTCCGTCAGGATGATGAGCCAGTAGAAAGCATGCTGGACCAGAGGACTGTGGATGGCCCTCCAGCTGCCTCGATTGGCCTCGACCACCGTGTCCATACTGAGCACATGCTGCACGTAGTGCAAATTGGTTGGGTGGTCAACGAGGTTGTTGAAGACGACGATGGTCCAGTGCAGGGCGGCGGCCAGCACCAGCAAGGTCTTAGACAGGCGCCAGCTCAAACGTCCTCGCGGTATCGCAATCCGCGCCGCTTTTGTTCGGCAAGGTAGGCACCGCGAATCATCTCGCGTACCTTCTCGGGTTCCTTGACGTTTTGCAGCACGACTTCAGGATGCTCAGGGTTGGTGGTGACCAGAGTAATGTCGCCAAGGTTCCACATTCGCTCGCCCAGATGCTGGCTAAAGGTGGCTTCGCGCACGTGAACCAGATCGATCTCGTGTAAGCTCCGAGAAAAGACGCCTTTGTAGATGCGCATCCGTTGGGAAGTCAGTTCGTAGTATTCTCCCAGGCGCATGAAGGGCTTGCCCGACCACAACACTTCTTCGGTATCGGAAGACTTGGGCCGGTCCAACTTGTCCAAAGTGGCGAAAACGGCGTCGGCACAGGCCCGGGTAAGCGCCTGCAGTTGTCCGGCCGGCAACGCGGAAATCTCGATGCCGCCTTCTTCGATTGACTTGAAAAACGCCTGGGAGAACTCCCCGCGGAACTGTTCCTTATCCACCTTGTATGGCCCTCACCACCTGCAAAAGTCCGGTCGATGCGCTTTCGCGCAACCAGCGTCCTCCCTGCTGTAGGGCCAACTCACTAAAGGGGTTGGAATCCGGATTGATGTCCACCAGAAAAGCCCCGCGCTGGGCGGCTATCATGCCCATTTGCATCGGCAGATTGGTATTTCCCGAAGTGCCGACCGAGACCAGGCTCATCGTCTTGGCGGCGGCCGCTCGACTACTGTCAAATCGGTAGAACTCTTCGTTGTAGCACTCGTCGAACCAGAGTACGTGAGGCCTGGCCAGACCGCCGCAGCGAGGACACACCAGCAGAGCCTGCTGTTCGGGAGTCACTTTCTGGCCCTTGGCAAAGGGAAGAAAACCCTCACCCAGCGGAAAGCGCTCCGAAGTGCAATGATCGGCACATCGGAAGTAGTCGATATTTCCGTGCACCTCGAAAGTCCGCGCCGGAGAATTCCCGGCCCTCAGGTGCAGACCGTCCACGTTCTGAGTGACCAGCAGAAACTGGTCGCCCAATAGACGTTCGGCGGCGACCAGCTCTAAATGGCCCCCATTGGGCTGGGCAGCCCGGCAAACGGCCCGGCGGTAGAGATACCAGGCCCAGACCTCGTAAGGCATCCGGGTGAAGGCCTGATGAGTGGCCAGTTCCTGCGGATGATATTCCTGAGCACCTACCGTCCAGTAGCCTTCCTTGCCGCGAAAAGTAGGAATGCCGCTTTCGGCGGAAATGCCCGCTCCGGTCAAAAAGATACGCAATCCAGGGGAGGCTAAACGCTGCAGTGCCATGGCGGCAGGCTTCCTGGCGACGGAAACAGAATCCCCCTGGATGCGCATTGGAGGCTTCCTTCCCCAGGTTAGCCAGTGTAACCCCGGAACCGCCCGAGCGGTCGGGCTAGAGGCTGTCGACTCAGTCCCCGAGCGCGACCAGGTCAGCTTTTCCAGCCCCAATCGCTATCTGCAATCCTCAGACGGCAAACAGATCGGACTGCCCGAAGACGGGCGCTTCCAGATCGGCCGACATGCCGACTGCCAGGTCAGCCTGGATGGCGACCTGGTTAGCCGCAGGCACTGCCAGGGGGAATTTCGCAACGGCCAACTCTGGCTGCGTGACCAATCCAGCAACGGCACCTTCGTGAATGGCAAGGCTCTGACCAGCGGGGAATGGACGGAAGTCCCCAAGGATGCCAACCTTGGCTTCGGTCAATCCGTGCATACCTTGCAGCTGGGCTCCCGGAGCGCCAGCAGCGCTCTCCAGGGTCCCGAAGGACGTAGCTTCGAGTGGCCTTCTGATCAGCCGATGGTGCGAGTAGGCAACGCGGAGGGCAGCCATTTCAAGCCGGGCCAGGATGGCATTAGCGACAACCATGCCCTGATGCGCAAAGTTGACGGCAAGGTGATGGTGATGGATACACAGTCCAGCCAGGGCACCTACGTGGCCGGCGAACGGCTTAAACCGATGGTCTGGACGGAAGTCCCGGAGGGAACCGGACTCGCTTTCGGCAACCCCAGTCAGAACTGGACTATTTAGTCGCCGCGTCGTCCTGGTGGGTCGCCTCGCGCACGCGCTGCAACAGGCGCTGACGCATCCGTCCGTAGTTCCACAGACAGAAGCCCAGACACCCGCCTACCAGAGTGTATTCGGCCGTTAGAACAGGGACCGCGTTGAAGCCACCCGTCTGATGGATGATCGGCTGCAGAGCCCCGAGCAAGGTGCCGACGGCGGCTCCTATGCAGACGAAGAAGATCACTCGCCGACCTTACCTGCGTTCGGACCGGGCATGACCATGCACAACCCGAAGATCGTCAGGCCCATCAGCGGTCCCAGAGGCGTATGGTGAGTGTTGACGGGAACCGGCTTGCCTTGCTGTTCCACGGGCAAATTACCGTCCGGCAGGGGCTCGCGAGCCGTCAGTTGCTGCATCAAAATGTGCAGCACGAACCCGACTGCCAAGCCTGCCCCCAGACCTTGTTTCCAGTAGTAACCCAAGGAGTCTCCTCTGTTTAGCCGCCCACGTGCGCGATGGTCTTATCCACCAGCAACAAGAAAGCGCGAATCGTCTTCTCCAGGTGTTCGGCAGGCGTGTCTTCTTCCTTGCAATGCGACAGACCATTCGAGCTGTAAGCAAACATCATGACCGTCGGCATGTAGGGAACCATTTCGGCGGCGTCGTGAAGAGGGCCGGAGGGAAGCCGGTGAGCGTCCCCGGTCACCTCGCGCACGGCGGCTTCACACAGATCGAGCAACTGGGGGTCAAAAGGACGCGGCTCAATCTCCCAGAGGCGCTCCCAGCGGACCGTCACGTTGTTATCCTTGGCGGCTTGCTCGGCCGCCTGCTGGGCTTCTTTGTACATCTGAGCCAGCACCGATGCATCCAGCGCGCGCTGGTCCAACGAAATCTCGCATTCGCCGGGAACGGCGGTCACGATGCAAGGCTCGACTTTGACCACGCCCACCGTGCAAACGACGTTCGCTCCCGGCTTGCTGTGCTTCTTGCCAATGTCGCGAATGGCCAGGGCCGTCTGCGCCGCCGCCAGGAAAGCGTCGCGCCGCATCGGAATGGGCGTGGAACCCGAGTGTGCGGCTTGACCCGAGAAAAAGATCTTGTGGCGCTCGACTCCAAAGGTTCCCATCACCACACCCGTGCTTTTGTTCAGAGACTCCAGCACGGGGCCTTGCTCAATGTGCAGTTCCAGATAGGCTTTGCCCGGAACTTTCTTCAGGTATTCGTTGCACTTCAATGCCTCATGGATGTCGATATCGTTTTCCTTGAGAGCATCGATCAGAGAAACTCCCTGACGGTCCTTCAGATGCTGGACTTCTGCCAGCGTCAAGGAACCACCGGCGGCCGAAGAACCGTAAAGGCTGCGACCAAAGCGGGCGCCCTCTTCGTCCGCCCAATCCACTACTTTGAGGGTGGCAGCCGGCTTCTGGCCAGATTCTTTATAAAAGCGCAGAGCTTCCAGTCCGGCCACGACCCCCAGGCAACCGTCCAACCAGCCACCGTTGGGCACCGAGTCGAGATGGCTACCGATGAGAACGGACTCGGACTTACCGCCTTCCAGCGTCACCCAAAGATTGCCGGCGGGGTCGCGCTCGATGGGCAGGCCTAGAGCCTCCACCTTGGCCTTATACCAGTCACGCGCTCTACGCCAGATGGGACCAAAGGCCAGGCGCTGAGCGCCATGCTCGTCTGAGGTGAGCTCGGCCAATTCCTTAAGATCCGAGATGACGCGCTGGGCCCGCTGGGTATCGCTGACGGTGGTGGACATGGACAAAACCTCCGCTTAAAGTCCACTGGGAATTCCCATTTCCAGGCATAAGCCCCTGCAAGGCCGAAGCCGGGGCCATGGAAATCGAACCAGGCCCCGAGGGCACTTTTTATCTTCTCAAGGAAGGCCGGCGCTTCGGTGAAGCCGTCTTCTGGGAGGGCTATGACAAGCCCACCATCAGTTACAGCACGCCTCCCGGCCTGACTCAGGACGAAGAGGAAAGGGTGCGCAACCTGCCCAGCCCCTGGAGCAAAGAAACCTAAAGGCTTTCGTCGCCCAGGCGGGCATCCGGCATCAGATAGTTGCGGACGTAGTCGAAAATGCCCTCACGCAAGGTGTAGCGGGTAGCGCCTAATTCCACTTTGGAGAGCCGGCGCAGGTCGGCTTGCGTGTGATACTGATAGCGTTCGCGCAGGCCCTCGGGCATGTCGACGTAGTCCACCTGAGGCAATTGACCGACCGCGTCAAAAACGGCCTGAGCCAACTCGTTCCAGGTGTGGGTATCGCCGGAGCCGACATTGAAAACTCCGCTGGCTGAAGAAGTGGCCAACTTGACGGTGATCTCGGCAGCCTCTTTCACGTAAAGAAAGTCCCTGCGCTGTTCGCCGTCCCCATACTCGGGTCGATAGCTCTTAAACAACCCCACCCGGCCGCTGGTCTGGATTTGCTCGAAGGCCTTGTGGACCACGCTGCGCATATCGCCCTTGTGCTGCTCATTGGGGCCGTAGACATTGAAGTATTTGAGGCCGACCAGGCGGTCAAGCCAGCCCTGAGCCTCGGCGTGGCGGTCCAGCAGATGCTTGGAGTAGCCGTAGGCATTCAGCGGCCGAAGCTTGTGGAGACTTACCTTCTCGGAGAAGCCGTGAGAACCGTCCCCATAGGTGGCCGCCGAAGAAGCGTAAACCAGACGAATCCCACGAGCCAGGCACCATTCGGCCAGCTCGCGCGTGAAGGCGTAGTTGTTATCGAGCAGGTAGGCGGAATCTCGCTCGCGAGTATCCGAGCAGGCTCCCAGATGAAAGACACAGCTGATGGGGCCCAGGCTATCGGGAGCTTCCCGCAGGCGACGGCGGAGTTCGCTGCCTTCCAGATAATCAAAAAACGACAGCGCGGCCAGGTTCTTCCACTTGTCGCTCTTGTCGAGCGCATCGGCCACGAGAATGTTCTCGCGAAACTGCCGATTGAGGAACCAGATGACCGCGCTGCCGATCAGGCCAGCGCCACCCGTGACAAGGATTCGCCCGTCCAGGGCGGCGGCGGACAAGGCTTATTCAGCCTCGACTTTGGCGCCCTTACGGTATTCCAGAGGGACGAACTTGCCCTTTTGCTCGGCTACTTCACGCAGCCACTTGGAACCGCCGATACGGACCCAGTCGCGACCTTCGATAGGACCGGCGGAACCGCGACATTTCTTATCACCGGGCTTCTTTGCAGAACCTTTTGCCATGGGAGTCTAGCCTTTCTTGGCGTACTTGCGGATGGCTTTTTCCACGCCGCCGAGCTTTTTGATAGTGCGCAGGGCGCGAGCGGATACCCGCATCTTGACCCAACGATCTTCGCTTTCCAGAAAGAAGCGCTGCTCGATCAGGTTGGGCAACCAGCGGCGGCGCGTCTTCCGTTGCGAATGGGAGACCTTATTGCCAGAACCGGGTTTCTTGCCCGTTAATTCACACACGCGAGACATAGTAGACTCCTTCGTCTAAAAAACAGTTTCAGCATTAAATGCCACAAGCAGCAATGTGTCAAGTCCTTTAGAGGTCAGAACGCCGATAGCGCCACCAACTCAGACCGACAAACAAGAGCAGATAGCCGACCGCGAAGGCATGCAGAACCTCGATGGAGGGCGCCCCCGGAGTGAGCTTCTTGGCGGCTTCCGACCAGAGTGGGAAGGGCAGCAACTGGTTGGCGACGCGCAAGGGCGCGTAGAAATCGAGATGCGGCACCCAGAAACTGAAGAAGCCAAAGAGAATAAACTCGAAGGACACCGAGTAGACCAGGAAGACGGCCAGCGACAGGATGCCACGGCGCAGCAAAAAGCCCAGAGACAGCGCGAAAAAGTTGTAGACCAGGCACTGCTCCAGGAAAAAAAGCAGCGTTTGACTGCCGTCCAGGCCGGGAGTCGAGTTGTGGGTCGCTCCCAGCAAAACGGCCAGCAAAGCCACCCAGAAGACCGACGAGGCGGTCACCCCGAGCGTGACCAACACCTTGGAGAGGAAAAACTGCAGGCGGCTCCAGCCATCCAGAAGATTCTGGCGATGAGTGCGATTCTCGAACTCTCCGCACACGGTGAAGAGAATCAAAACGCACGGCAAAAAATGAAACCAGCTGGCCGTCCAGGTCACGGTCGTCCAGACCTCCGGAAAGCGGAAGGCCGTGAGATTCTCGACACTCTGAATCTTCTGAGTCTTGGCCATCAGGCCGTCGATGGACCCGGCCACCAGAAACAGGAGGCCAAAGAGACACAGTGGATAGAGGGTCATGAGGACCCAGAAGGGCTTGTAACGCTTGAGCTTCAGCCATTCGATCCTGAGCATCAGTCGGTCAACTCCAAAAAGCGACTCTCCAGAGTCTTCTTGCGCAACACCAGGTGGCTCAAAGTCTGACCGCCCTCCAGGCAATAGCGATTCAATTCGGCCGGCTTCATAGCGCCGGCATCGAAGGTCACCGCCAGAATTCCATCGCCGCGCTGCACCTTGGGCGCCAACGGATGCCCCTGCAGCAGCTGAACCAGAGCTTCCAGATCGTCGCTCTTAACCTCGAGACGATCCTCATCGCGCAGGACTTCCTCCAGCGGCCCTTGGGAAAGCACCTTGCCCTTCTTGAGAATGGCCACGTGGGTGCAGACTTTCTCCACTTCATCCAACATATGGCTGGCCAACACCACGGTCTTGCCCTCGCCGCGCAGACTGCGGATCAGTTCGCGTACATCCGCGATGCCCGCGGGATCGAGTCCGTTGGTGGGCTCGTCCAGGACCACCACCTCGGGGCTGCCGATCAAGGTGGCTCCGATGGCCAATCGCTGCTTCATACCGAGCGAGTATTTAGAAAAAGGCATGGCCTCATAGCTGTCCAGGCCGACCACAGCCAGGGCATCGCCCACGCGATCTCCTCCGCGCCCGCGCAACTCCGCAACGATCCGCAAGTTCTCGCGCCCCGTCAAATAGGGATAGAAGTTGGGAGTTTCCAAAAGTGCGCCGCGCTTCAAGCCGGGAGCCCAGCGAAAGCTGCCGCTGCTGGCCAGCAAGATGTCCAGCACGATTCCCAAAAGAGTGGTTTTGCCGCTGCCGTTGGGCCCGAGTACGCCGAAGATGCTGCCCTGCGGCACCTCCAGGCTGACTTCTTGTAGAGCCTGGGTGCGTCCGTAAAACTTGGTCAGACCCTCAACCGTGAGAATCGTCAAAGGGGAACTCCGCGCGCCGGAGTAGAAGCCATTGGAACCATGGGTGGGTCAAATTCGGTTTTCCGGGATTCCTTCCTGGCAAGATTTATGGAAGTTCATGCTCAATCGTAGACATCTGGTGCCGCTGGCGCTCCTTCTTACACTTTTCGGCTGTGGCGGCAACCCCGGCAACATGAAGGCCAAAGAGTACAAAGGCCATTTCGAAGACGCCAAGAGCGGTCTGATTTTTCAATGCCCGACCAGTTGGGACATCCGCGAAAACGTGGAAGGTCACCGCGTGATCGCGCGCAGTCCACTCGAGCAGGCCAAAGGCGACAAGTTTCAGGAAAACCTGATTGTGTCCGGCCCTGTCGCCGCCGCCAGCCTGGACGAGATGCGGACTCAAACCGAAGCGGAATTCAAAAAACTGGACAACTATCAGGCTCAGCCCGCCACTCCCGACATCCTGGACTTCGACTACCAGTTCAACGGACAGGATCTTCACTCGCGTGCCTACCTGAACCAGGTCAAAGGCAAGAACGAATTTTGGGTGGCTCAGTTCACCGATGCCAAGGCCGATTTCGCCGGTCACGAAGCAGCTTTTGTCGGTATCATGGCGACCTGGGGCCTACAACCAGGAGCCTCCCCCACCCCGATCATCAACGGTCCGGCCAGCAGCGGCACTCCCGCCCCCAGTGGCACGCCAGCACCCGCCTCGGCCACTCCCGCTGCGGCGGCAACGCCGGCTCCCGCTGCCACTCCAGCTCCCGCTGCCACTCCAGCTCCTGTAACGACTCCTGCTCCGGCTGCCACTCCTGCTCCGGTAGCGACCCCGGCTCCAGCAGCCAGTCCAGCGCCCGCCACGACTCCGGCAGTCAGCGTAAAGCCCATCCCCAAACCGGCCGCGAGCGCCACTCCCAAGTAGCTTGCTCAGGTTTCTGCTGTCGGCCTTGATCAGTCTGGCTTATGCCCTGGTCTTCGCCTACAGCGGCACCATCGCTCATCCCTTTGCCTATCGGCACAAGTGGTATCCCAGGCAGTGGCGACCCCAACCTTACACCGGTAAGGTCAGCCAGCCGCTGGGCGACACGCCTGATCAACTGAACCGCTGCCGCCAGCTCATCGAGAGCACCGGGCATCAGTTACGCGACCAGGTCCGTCAGGGTGCGGAAACACTGGAAATCGTCAGCCCGGGCCCCTATACTCGCTGTCCTACCACCGGCCTGAACTACTGCGTGGTGCGCTGGCAGGACTTTGTCGTGATCTGCACCTGCCATCCGCACATCAGTGCGAACGTCGTCTGGGACTCGCGGGCCTCCAAGCAGCTAGACAGCTGGCAGACACCCACCACTCTGGATGACGAGGGTCGCATCCAGGATTACTATCTGCACGCCTACGCCGCCTATTTCAGTGGGGATTTTGCGGAAGCCGTCCAATGCTGCGAAAAATTCCTCGAAAGCAAGCGAACCGATGTCAACGCGCTGCTGATCGATAGCCTGCTGGCTCTGGGAGAGGCTGGACGAGGTTTGCAGGTCTTCAGCGAGGCGACCAATCAGAAAGAACTCCGCCAAAGCCAGAGTAACTGCCTGTTGGAACTCGGTCGCTTCCAGGAAGTGCTCAAAAACGAGCCCAGCGAGATCCAGAAATGCATGGCCCTATTCTATCTCGACCAGGACGAAGAAGCCGCTCGGACGCTGGAATCCGTGAGCAAGGACCCGCTTTTCGAAGCCTATGCTCTGCTGGCACTCAAGCGGCATCCCGAGTGCCGTCGAAAGTGCCGCGAAGTGATCCACGACCTGGGCTGGCAGGCACCCTTCGCCGGCAACGCCATCATCGTCAACGTCATCAGCCACTGGATGACGGGCGACTCCGCCGACGAAGCTCGGGCGACTCTGCAGAAAGGCCTGGACGAGGCGCCCAGAACCTGGCCCTATCCCATCTTGCGCTACTTGAATCGCGAAATCTGCGAAGAAGAACTTTTCGAAATCGCCGCGCCCGTTCTCTCTCATCGCGTGGAGGCCCAATTCTCGGTCGGTCTGACCCTGCTGGCTCAGAAACGAGACACCGCTCACGCTCGCGACTTGCTGCGCCAGGCGGCCAACCATGGCCAGTTCTTCGAAGGAATGGCTGCCCACACGCTGGCCAAGGAATAGCTGCCGCCGCTCTGCGACATCTCGAGGATGCGCTTTCCAAAACTGCTCCTCTTTCTCTTGCTGGGACTGGCCTGTTGGGCCCGGAGCCGCCCCTGGACCGGCTGGAGCGAGTCCTGTGAAGTCGGCGGGGCACGCCGCACCGGCTCCCTGATCGTTTTTCCTCTGACCGGGGAGAGCGAATCTCTGCCCCGCTGCCGCTCCCTGGACGCAGCCTTGATGCAAGACGAACTGCATGTCCGAGAAGTGCGCGAGGAAGGCGACGTCAACCACCTGGTGGTGGAGAACCGAGGAGAACGTCCCGTCTTTCTCATGGCCGGCGAGATCCTCAAGGGCGCTCGTCAGGACCGTGTGCTCCAACACGATCTCTGGCTCCCGGCCGACTCAGGCCCGGTGACCGTAGCCGCCTTCTGTGTCGAACACGGTCGCTGGGGCTACCGGGGCGACAAGCGAAAATTCGAGTCGAGCGGCTCCATCAGCAACGTGCGCGTGCGCCAGGCGGCCCTGTCGGAAGCTGGCCAGGGCGCGGTCTGGGACTCGGTGGCCGAGACCCAGAAGGCCCAGGGAGTCGCCTCCCCTTCCGGAGCATTGCTGGTCGTCTATGAGGACAGCCGCCTATCTCGACGCCTGGACCAGATGGTCAGCGACTTGCGAGAGCTTACCGACGACTATCCCGAGATGAATGGGGTGGCCGTGCAAATCGACGAGCGCATCGTGGCCGTGGACGTCTTCCCGGATCGACGCCTGCTGGTTTCGCTGTGGCCCAAACTGGTGCGCAGCTACGCTCTGGAAGCTCTGGGGCGCGATGCTCAACAGACCGCTCTGAGCCGCAGTCAGGTGCGCGACTTCCTGAGTGAGGCGGCAGCGGGCCACTGGAACTCCTCGGATACGCCAGGCCGCGGAGAGCTGTTTTCCTTGCACGAAGGTGGCCTGCACGGTCAAGCCCTGAAACTTCCAGAAGGGTTGGCCCACCTGCAGATTCTGGGCTACCGCGGAACACGCCGGCCTGACCGCGTGGACCCGTCCCCCTGGCCTCCAGCCATCGACCTGGTCAAACCGACCCGGCCTTAGCGCTTGAGTTCCACCCACTCGTCCTCGAGTAACTTGTAGGACAACCCTTTGTCTACTTCCACGCGGTCACTCAAACGACGGAAAGTCTTTTTATTCAGCTGACTCCAGCGCTTCCATCGAGTGCTACCGTAAAACACGTCGACACGCTGATCTCCGGAGCGGGTCCGCCCGTGCACATAAAGCTGGCTGAGGTGCTCATCCTTCCGATCCAGGTGGACCACCGCCAGCTCGTCAATTTCTTTCCAATCTTCCGCACCGACCGGCAATTTGATGAGTTTCTCATTCTCCCAAACCAGCAAATCCAGACGGACTTTCCCCCGGTCCTCCAGGTATCCGCTCTCGACCACTCTGGCCAGCAAGCGGGGCCGAGTTTTCTGGGCTTCGATCTGTTCGCGACTGACCACTTGCTCGGGCCAGGGAACTTTGTAGAGCAGCGCCTGGAAAGCCGCCGACTGCAATTCCCGATCTCCCGCGTCATCCGAGTGCTTGTTCAGACGCAGGCATTCTTCAAAGCGGCCCTCCAGATAGGCACGGCGGGCCGCCGAAAGCCGCCCGGAGTCATCCCCCCTCCGCAGCCACCAGGCCAGGTGTTCATAATCAGCCTGTTTCTCCTGATTCCACTGACGCCGTTGCCAACTCAGTCCGGCCAAAAGCAGCACACTCAGGCAGGTCAGCATCACCAGGACGCGCCATTTCATCAACATCTTCCAGCAAAGTTTGGCGCGTCGGCCGGAATTACTTGCCCCGGCGGCGAATTTGTTTTGCATGCGCGCTTCGCTTCCGGCTCTGGTCTTCGCGGTCACTCTGCTCGGCGGACTGGGAACCCTGGCCTCGGCCTTCGAGCCGAAACCATCCGAACAGGTCGGTTTGCTCAGCATCGTCAGCGAACCCGCCGGCGCCCAGGTTCTGCTGGACGGCAAGCCGCTGGGCAAGACGCCTCTCAGTCAGGCTCCCATCGCAGGCTCGCATCGGCTGACCTTTCGACTGGATGGCTACGCAGAAGCCGAACGAACTCTGGAAAGCGGCCAGCGCATCCATCAGCGACTGCAACCGCTGAACGCAAACCTGACCGTCAAGGACCTCGACAAAGCGAAACTCCGCCTCGGACCGGGCGTGCCGCGCGAACTCGAGGGCAAAGGTCCCTGGAAACTGGCTCCCGGCCAGTATGAACTGACGGCCGTGCGCGACAAAATCCCGGCCAGGCCGAAACGCTTTGAGCTCAAGCCGGGACAGTCTTTGGAAATTGCCCTGGACTGGCCGAGCCTACCAGCCATGCCGCCTGTGCCGGTGGCCCCGCCCGCGGCTCTCCCTGCCGCCGTGCGCCTGCCTCAGGCTCCTCCCCTAAACCTTCCGACCTATGTGATTCCGGCACCGCCCAGGCCCCGCTACAATTACTACACGCCTCCAAGACCCGCTTACCGGCCCCCGGTCCGTCAGCCCGACCCGATTTTCACGCCTCTTCCACCCACCCGGTTCGAACCGCCGGCGCCGCCACCGAGCTACCCTGCCGGACCCGAACCCGTCTTTACTCCTTTGCCCTGAAGCATGTCGTGCCAGATGCGCGTCAACTCGGCATCGGGGTCGGGTACGCGCAGGCGAATCAACAAATCCACCACCTGGATGCCCCACCACGGGTCACGCATGCGCAGAGAGGCACGACGCATAAGCTTGGCGGCCAGAAACTGATTGGTGTCGGCGTCGGTCGAGTCGTAGGCGCGTTGTCCGTAGAGCAGGGCTGAAACGGAGTCTCGCTGCTTATCAGCCAAAAAGGCACGCCGAAAATTCAGAGCGTAGGATTCTGGGCTGTAAAGCAGGCCTTCTTCCACCAGATCGATGGCCTGACGGGTCTGCCCAAATCCCTCATCCAGGTCGTAAGCGATCGTGTCGTAAGCGTCGGCAAAACTGGGGTCGAGGTAGGTCACCATGCGGAGCAGCGGAATCACTTCTTTTTGCTGAAAAACGGCTACGCCCGCCGAATCTTGCTGTTCGTGGTACAGGTCCGCCTGAAACCACACCAGCCGGGCCAGCAAGGTCCGTCCCTCCCCCAACAGGTCCAGGAAGAGGTCCTGGTAGCGAATGATCGGCTTGCGAGGCTCCAGGCGTCGATGCTCGCCCACCAGGAGATGCGATACCAGCGCCACCCCCACCCAACAAGCCAAAAGCAAGTGTGCTCGCTTCACCGAATGCGAAACCCTCGTCGTCGAGCGATGTGCAGATACACCGGCAGAAGCATCAGGCTGAAGATCCAGGGCATCACCGAGCGTCGCTGAATCACTTGAATGGGGGTACCCGCCCTTTCGCTCTGGGCCTGGGCGATCATCACTCCAAAAACCGCCGGGCGGCTGTTGTCCTTAGCACTCGGGGCGGCCTCGTCTTCTTCTTCGGCGCCCAGCGCCCGCTCCAAGGCCTGCTTCTTCTCGTGCGCTTCGGAGACGGGAGTGGAAGTGGCGCCCGGCTGAGCCCAGGCCAACCAGGGCAAGAACAGGGCCAGCAAGAGGGTCGCTCTCACAGGTCCCTCTTCTCGAAGCGAATACCGGCCAGCATCAGGAATAGAGTCACCCAGCCCATCGCGTAGATGAACTCATAAAGATGGTAACTCGGATAGATGTATATCTCGTGCACAACCGGATATTTGAGGCGAAACACATCAAAGTTGGGCAAGAAATTCTTGGCGCCGTCGACGAGATTGGCGAGCGTTTCATTGTCACGGTCCTCGCGCAGGAAGAAGCGCGTAAAGGCGGTGGAAATCCCGCCGACGATATAAAGCGCCAGACCCATCACTCCCGCCAACGGCGGGCTGGCCAGAGTGCTGAAGCAGAGACAGGCGGCCACCAGCACCGTGCACTCCAACGAATAGCCGAAGGCCGCCGCGTAGATCCCGATATCGAAGCGCTCCGCCAGCACCGCGATGCCGACGGCCAGCGCGCTGGCCAACAGGAACATACTTCCCACCAGCAACAGGGCCGTGCCCAGAAACTGTCCGGCCAGGTAGGAGACACGCGCCACCGGGCGTGACAGGATGGGGTAAATCGTTTTGCGCTCAATATCTCGTGGCACCACGCTGGACCCCAACATCAAGGCCATCGCCACGCCGTAGTAGCTGAGCAGAGTGAGTCCGAAGTCCTTGGCAGCCACCTCGAAGGCCTGAAGCCCCATGCTGAACGTATTGACGTAGGCGGGCAAGGCCAGCATAACAAAGGCCATGAAGACGGTGATCAGATGCACCTGACGGCGAACGTTTTCCAACAGCTGCAGCCGGGCGATTTCCAAAATGGCTCTCACGCCTTAGACCCCCGGGTAATCTGATAGAACACATCTTCCAGACTGTGCTGAACCGTGCTCAGGCGGCGAACGCTGCAACCGAGTCCCAAGCATTTCTGGACGTAGGCATCAGCCTCTTCGCGACTCAACGAGATCCGCTGCAGTTGGCCGACTTCATCCGAGACCGCTTCCAGGCCGGGCAGTTGGTCCAGCGCTTCGGGCGGGACCTGCAGCACCAGTTCAACCTTCTCCCGATTCTGCGTCAACTCGGGGATGGTGCCGCACACCTGCATCTTGCCGTCGTGAATGATAGCGGCGCGGTCGCAAACATTCTCGACTTCGGTCATATAGTGGGAAGAAAAAAAGACCGTGATATTCCGCTCCCGCAGACCCACCAGGATATCTCGCAGATCGCGCTGGGCAAATGGGTCGAGACCCGACGTCAGCTCGTCTAAAATCAAAAGAGGAGGGTCGCCTACCAGGGCCTGAGCCACGCCAAATCTCTGCTTGAGGCCCTTGGATAATTCGGAAATGCGGCTGCGTTTCCGGTCTTCGAGCTTGACCGATTCCAGGGCGATGTGGCAGCGCTCCGTCTCCTTCGCCTTGGGAACGCCGGCCAGACGCGCGTGGATACGCAGTAACTCCTCCACGGTCATGAATTCGTGATAAGTGGCAACTTCCGGCAGGTACCCGATTTTATTGCGAGCAGCGAGCGTCCCGGCCGGCTCGCCAAACACTTCCGCCTGACCGGAGGTCGCCTGCGACAGACCCAGCAAGATCTTGATACTGGTCGACTTTCCCGCACCATTGACTCCGATGTAGCCGAAGATCTCCCCTTTGCGGACTTCCAGGTCCAGGCCACGCAAAGCCTCCACCGGACCTCGCAGGGTTCGGTAGGTCTTTTTGAGATCTCGCAACTGGATCGCTAGTTCGCCTGCCATCCTGCCGGCTTCCCTTCGTCGATTTCCACCCTCTCGGCCACCATTCTGTATAGAGAGACGACCGCACCTTCCTCTAGCTCTTCCCCGACTTCGAAATTTCCGGACACTGAAATCGGCCGGTCCATATTCATAGGCACCGAGCTTCCCCCCCGGAAGCGGACCATCACCCATTCATTCATTTCCGGGGTCCGTCCGAAACAGCACATAGCCTGATTGCGCACCAGAATGAAGGTTGCCACGTTCTCGCCGTCCATCTCCACCGGCAACATGTAACCGCTCAGCCGCAAAGAGGCGCCGTTCAGGCTGGCGATGGCCGGCGGGACCGAAAGCGGCTTGCTACGCTTGACCTTGGGACCGTAGGGCAAACTGGCCAACTTCTTCCAAGAAACGGACTGATAGTCGACGTGACGGCCGGCACAGCCGCCCAAAACCAATGCCATAAGAAACCAGACCATCGTTTGTTTCATACTACGCAATCCTTCAATCGGTTCAACCGCCAATCCAGTTTCCCCTCGATCAGGAAAAAGGATGAAAAGGCGCCTCCCCACCCAGCGCCAGTCCGCGCATCCGAGGCGAAAGCACTTTGACGACCTGCCAACCTAATCGGTCAGCCCAGGGGCAGTCGAAACGGTAGTAGTAAACGCCTTCGGTGGTATAGGCCCCGACCTTTCGAGGCGGACTCACTTCCAGACCGGCCATTTCCGCCCAGCGAGGCACGGCGTGATGCCAACCCCAGGCTGAGTGGTCGGCAAAAGTAAGACAATCCTGGGGCAGCGCTGGTGACTGTCGGCGCAACACCTGGTAATTGTGGCGAGCCTCGCGAAGGGCCTTGCGGGCAGCCCCCGGTCCGGCAGCGCTACCCCAGGCTCCCTGGCCGTCTCGACCCACGAAGGCCAGGTAGACTCCGCCCGGCAAGGACCACAAATGGCGACCGTGACGCCGCAACTGAGGCACCGGCCGTCCGGCCCGCCAGTCCCGCCACCAGCGACGCAAAGCGTCGCGCTCGACCAACTCCCAAAACCCTGCTCGCAAAGCGCGCTGCAGCGAGGGCCCGCAAGCCAGGCCGTGACTCAACTGCTGGCCGTGAGGGTCGGGCACGGAACCCAGATAAACCAGACCGCTCCAGCAACTCCGCCCCCCTTTTCCCTGCAACCGCCGCACCCGAACTCGAGACAGCGAACACGGCTGCAGAGCTGCCCAGCGCTCGCAGGCCTCGGCCACTGCCGCGCGGCGCGCTATACGCCGGACGGGGTGAGCTCCACTGGCGGCGGCCTCGTGCAAACGCAAACTGACCCGCCACAGACCTTTGCGGCGCCGCTCCACCACACCGGAGAGCGGACCACTGACCGGGTGCGTCCAACTTCTCCAGTGGCGCGGCCAACGAGTCCAGGAAAGACAAGCACAGTCCGCACGCGGAAAAACCGTGGCCAATTCCAGCGATTTCTCGGCCGGCGGCCAACTGAGCTGAAAGTCAGGCCAACTCTGGATGCGGTCCCACCACTCGGGCCCGTGGTAGCGCTCCAGCCACCAGCGAAACAGGCACTTTAAACAGGCTGTTTCCCCCGGAGCATAGCGATAGTGCCAGCCCTCCAGTTGGTAGTCCCCCGCTTGCAGGGGCGGATTCGCACTGAAAACCAGGTCAGGGGTCTCTTCGGCGGGCTGGAGCGAAAGAGCTCCTTGCTGCCGCAGGAACTCCCCTATCGGCAACTCTTCCGCGGTCAGAGCGCGAGGCTGAATCAAGGATTCATAGAGTCCGCGTAAGGCGGGCACCAACTGGGCGTCCTCGATCAGTTGCCAGCGAGAAAAACAAATTGCCCAGACGAGAGAAATCCCGTCTGGGCAAAAGTAGACCGGCTGGAAAGCCGACCTATGGTAGACGTTACCGATTAGTAGCGGCTGGAACGGCTATCGCCGCGACCACCGCGGTCGCCGAATCCACCGCCACCACCGCCGCCGCCACGACGTGGCGGGCTGTGGGACGAGAAGCAATCACGACAATATACGGGGCGAGAACCGCTGGGCTGGAAGGGAACTTGCGTTTCCTTGCCACACTCGGCGCAGACTGCGTCGAACATTTCCCGACGGGGGGCGCCGAAACCGCCGCCACCTCCACCGAAACTGCCGCCGCCTCCGCCGAATCCGCCGCGGTCTCCACCGAATCCGCCGCGATCTCCACCGCGGCTGCTACCGCCGCGGTCGCTAAAGCCGCCGCCGCCACCACCGTCACGGGACGAACGACGGTTTTGACGACAATTGCTGCAGCGCCGGGGCTCATTGGTGAAACCTTTGGAGGAGTGAAACTCCTGCTCACCGGCCGTGAATGTGAACGGCGCCTTGCAATCTATACAGGTTAAAGTTTTGTCTACGAATGACACTCGACAGGCTCCTTGATGACTTATTGACTTATGTAGAGCTCGGCTATCGAGGCACGACTGTTGTCCCTAGGGTTTGGGTTGTGTCTACGCTCCCACCCCAACTCGAGCGCAAACAACAGGAAATCTCGAACGACCTTGCTACTTGTGTGGGGCATTCCCCCCACCAAAGCAGGGTAGCGCATGGACTCCTCCTGTGTCAACTAAAATAAGGCTGGGAAAGGCCTTAAGGGACCGTTTGTTGCACCAAAAGCGACCGGCCCGTCATCTCCACCGGCACATTCAAGCCCATCAAATGGAGGATTGTGGGAGCTACGTCGCCCAGAACCCCTCCCT
>JAFKGI010000058.1 GCA_017307785.1 Vulcanimicrobiota bacterium
GGTTCACCACATCCTCTTTTATGCGGATGGCGGGTTGACCCGGCCGGAGAATTTGATCACGATTTGTAGTCGCTGTCATACGAATGTGCACGAGGGTCGGCTGGTTCTGCGCGGGGAGGCGCCGGGTGGGGTGCGCTATTTGAACGCGTCAGGTCAGGATGTGCGAGTGCAGCGAGCCCTGGATGTGGCTTTCTGGTTGGATCGCTGGTGCGGGCAGCCTGAGGAGCACGAGAGTCGCTACGTGCGGGCTCGGGATGAGTTGCTGGCTGCCTAGTCCTGGTCGATTTGCCAGATGACGGGGCCCTGGTAGCCGGCCTGGTGGACCTGGAAGGGGGTGGCGGAGATGCTGAGGATGCGTTGCAGGCCGCGTTCCAGGGTGGTGAATTCGTGTTCGCCCAGGGGGAAGAATTCGATTTCGATCTCGGGGCCGGTTTGCAGGGTCTGGGCGGCGGCCTGGCTGAGGCTGAGGTGCAGGCTTTTGTGGTCGAGCTTCATGGTGCGGATGCCCCCGTGGTGCGTGTCGTCCTGGGGGCCGGTCAGAATGTAGGCGTCGCCGGGATGGTCGAGGAAGCCGGCGGCCATTTTGAAATGCATGGCTTCGGGGTGGGTGAGATTTTCTTGGAAGCGCACGGCGAAGGCGCCCGTTTCCATGGGGAATTCCATTTCGATGTCGTGGGCGAAGAATTTGCTCATAGAACCTGCTTTTCTACCGGGTAGGCCCGTCCTGCTAGGGGAAGGCCGGGCCGGGCTGAGAACGATGGGGAGTGACGACCTTCGATCAGTGCTTTCGGGAGCGGCTGCGAAACTGGCCTGAGGCGCGGGCTACCGCTGCCTGGAGCTACGCGCAGCTGAACCGGCGCGCCAATCGATATGCCTGGACGCTGCTGGAGGCGGGGTTGCAGCCGGAGCAACCGGTGATCTTGGAGGCGGTTCGCCAGGATGAGCTGCTGGCGGCTTTGCTCGGGCTTTTCAAAGCGGGCGGAGTGTATGTGCCGATCGACCCGCAGGGAGCGCCCGAACGCAAGCAGCTGATTCGGGCTCAGCTTGCCGAGGCGTTGGAGTTTCCGCCCTGGCTGAGCGAGCGCGAAGAGGAACCGCCGCCCTCGCCGCTGGGTCCGGGACAACTGGCCTATATTCTCTTTACCTCCGGATCCACCGGGGTGCCCAAGGGAGCCATGCTGGAGCAGGCGGGACTGTTCAATCATTTGATTTCGAAGGTGGAGGATTTCGGACTGGAGCCGGGCCTGAATGTGGCCCAGACGGCGGCGGTCAGTTTCGATATTTCCGTCTGGCAGCTGCTGGCTCCCTTGCTGGGCGGCGCTTGCTGTCACATCTTCACTCCCGACCCCGATCCACAGCGATTTCTGGGTAGCCTGCAAGAGAAGGGCATCCACCTTCTGGAACTGGTGCCCACTCAGATCGAGATGCTGCTGCACGCGGACGGGGAACTGCCGGATTTGCGCTACCTGCTGCCCACCGGGGAGGTCTTGCGTCCTGACTTGTGCCGCCGCTGGTTGGAGCGATTTCCTCATACCACTCTGGTCAATGCTTACGGACCCACCGAATGCTGCGATGACGTGATGCTGCATTTTTTTCGCCAGGCTCCCGATGCGCAACAGGCCTCGGTGCCGCTGGGTCGGCCGGTCAAGAATGTGACCATTCACCTTTTGAATGACGACCTCGAGCCGGTGGAAGCGGGAGAAATCGGCGAGATTTGTGTGGGCGGTGTGGCCGTGGGACGTGGCTATCTGAAGGATCCGGAGCGGACGGCCCGGGTGTTTCTGGAACACACCCGCTACGGGCGCTTGTTTCGAACCGGCGATCTGGGCCGCTATCAGCAAGGAGAGCTGTATTTTCTGGAGCGCCGGGATTTTCAGGTGAAAGTCGGCGGCGTGCGACTTGAGTTGGAGGAGGTGGAGGCGGCGCTGCTGCGTTTTCCCGGTGTGCGGCAGGCGGCCGCCCTGGTTCGCCAGGGACGGGTGCAGGCGTTTGTGGCTCCCGAAGAGATCCCCATTCGGGCCCTGCGGCGATTTCTGGCCGATAAACTGGAGGCGGCGTGTCAACCCGGCATCATCGTGCGTCTGCCCGAGCTGCCGCGCAACGCTCATGGAAAAATCGACCGCAAGCAGCTGCCCGATTGTCCCCGTCCGCCCGGTCAGGCTCCGCGCGACGCCTTTGAGCTGGCGCTGGTGACGATTTTTGAAGACGTGCTGCAAATGGCGCCGCTGGGAGTGGAGGACGATTTTTTCGAATGCGGCGGCCAGTCGTTGCTGGCGCTGGAATTGCTGGAGCGCATTCAGGGGCAACTGGGCGTGCGCCTGTCGCCGGCCCATCTGCTGAGCCACCCGACTCCGGCTCGCCTGGCCGACTGTGTGCGCCGGCCGCTGGCCAGCAGTCTGGTCATTCAGCTGAAGGGCGGGGAGGGAGTGCCGCTGGTGTTGCTGCCGGGGGCGGGCGGGACTTTGACCTATTTCTACGACCTGGTGGAGCGACTGCCGGGACCGATTTTGGGCTGTCAGGCGCGCGGTCTGCAGCCGGGCGAAGAGCCGTTTGAATCGATCGAAGCGGCGGCGCGCACCTATCTGGCGTTGCTGCCCGAGGGTCCGATTCGCTTGCTGGGTCATTCGCTGGGCGGCTGGGTGGCTTATGAAATGGCCCGCCTGCGTCCGGTCGAGAGTTTGATCATCTTGGATATGCCCGCTCCGCTTCGCCAGACCGCTCCCGAGCCCGAGCCGGATTCCTGGCTGACCGCCCTGGGGGAGATGGTGGCCGCCTTCTACTGTCAACCGCCGCCTGCCGAACTGGCCCACATGGATCTGGCCCAGGTGGCGGAATGGCTGCAAGAAGCGGGGATTTTGCCACCGGCGGTGGCGCTCGAGCAACTGACCGGTCTGCTGGAAGTGTATCGCGCCCATCACGCGCTCAGCTATTGCCCGCAGGGGGAACTTCTCGACCAGGAATTTGACCTGATTCTTTCCTTCCAGAGCTATCGGCCTCAAGTTCCCTGGTTGGGCTGGGAGGGCTACTGCCGAAAACGGGTGCGGTTGAGCCTGACGCCGGGGGACCATCTCAGCTGCCTGAGACCGCCGCTGGTGGACGAACTGGTGTGGAAGCTGGGAAAGCTGACTTCAGGGAATGAAGAAGGTGGCCGGGCTGGAGACCGGGCCGACCGTGAAGTGGAAGGGGTGGATGCCTCGGCCCAGGCTGGCGGGGGCCACCACTAACAACTGCATTTCTTGGACTTGACCGGAGGCCAGTTGGAGGTGATTGGTGCCGAGGACTTCGGCCTGGGGGAGGTCGAGTTGGACCTGCAGGCGGATGGGTTCGGCCAGGCGATTGACCACGTGCACCTTGAAGAGGTTGCTGATGCGGCCGTCGGGAGTGGTGACGGCCAGAGCACCGCCGGGTCGAACCAGGCGTTCGCTGTCCAGCCCAATGGGGGTGCGGGTGGCGATGAGGTAGACGAGCAGGCTGCTCAGGATGAGCAGGCCGGCGCTGTAGAGGAGCATGCGCGGGCGAGCCACCCGGGTGGGTTTGCCCTGGAGTTCTTGGAGCGAGGTGAAGCGCACCAGGCCGCGCGGCTGGCCGACTTTGTCCATGATCGAGTCGCATGCGTCGATGCAGGCGGTGCAACCGATGCATTCGGGCTGCAGGCCGTCGCGGATGTCGATGCCGGTGGGACACACCTGGACGCACAGCGAGCAGTCGACGCAGGAACCGCGGCCGGACTGCTTGAGCTTGCCGCGCGGTTCGCCGCGACCGGCGTCGTAGCCGACGATGATGCTGTCGGAGTCGAGCATGACGCCCTGCAGGCGGGCGTAAGGGCAAACGTGATGGCAGAATTGTTCGCGGAAATAGCCGAAGTCAAAGAGCGAGAAGGCGGTGAAAAAGAGCACCACCAGGGCGGTGTTGGCGTCCCAAGGGCCGTGGATCAGCTGGCGGATAGGCAGAAAATAGCCGGCGAAGGTGATTCCCAGCCAGATTCCCATGACGGTCCAGACCGACCACTTGCTCAGCTTGGTGCGCCATTTGTGGCTGTTCCAGGGGCCCTTGTCGAGACGCATGCGGGCGGCCCGGTCGCCTTCGAAGAAGCGCTCGACCCGGATGAAGGCCTGAGTGAAGATGGTCTGGGGGCAGGCGAAGCCGCACCACATGCGGCCGGCCAGGGCGCTGACCCAGGCGATAAGCAGCACCCCCAGCAGGGTGAGGAGCAGTAGGAAATAGTTGTCCTGGGGATGCAGCACCAGGCCGAAGAGGAAGAGTTTGCGGCCGGGTAGATCGGCCAGGACCGCCTGGCGGGAGTGCCATTGCAGCCAGGGCAGGCTGAAGAGCAGAATCTGTAGCAGCACGCTGAGGACGTTGCGAAGGTCGCGGAAGCGACCGGGGGAATTGCGCGGATAGACTTTCTTGCGGGCGGCCGTCAGATCTTGTCCGGGAAGCATCACGGGGGTTCAGTCCAATTCTCTCACCACCTCGAGCAGGCCGGGGTAGCTGAGCAGAGTGTCCACGTAGGCGTGGATGGGGGAGTCGCTGAAGTGGTGGCGGCGGTGCCAGTCGACCACGGCCAGCAGGCGGGCGCGGGGGAATTTTTCGCGCAGCTGCTGGACCCATTCGGCGCTGGGCGGAAAGATGATCAGCGTGTGCACGTCCGGGTCGGCGGTGCGGCTCAGATTGAGATCCGGCTCCCGGCTGAGCAGCCCTTCCAAGGCTGACTGCAAAGCCGGCTCGAAGCCCATGACCGCCACGGTTTGTCTCATAGACCCAGTGTAGAGGCTGCGGGCCGCCGGCGAGACAGTCGCGGGTCGCACCATGGGTCCGTCTAAAGTCGGAGGGCGGCTCGTTTCTCTCCAGAAGGGGGCCGCCTATGCAAGAGGAGAATCTGGCCCCAATTGAATTGTCCGCGGAAGAGGCGGTAAATCTGGTGGAAGACTGGTTTGCCGGTTTGCTGGGACTCGACCATGTATTGCCTGACCTGTAGCCACGAAGTCGCCTACCAAAGCCCCGATTGTCCCCGCTGTGGGGTGGACTTGCGCTATGCCAGCCACGGGTATGGAGATCACATTTCGCAATTGCTGCGGGCGGTGGAAGCGGTGTGCGCGGACGAGCTTTCGTGGGGAGACGGGGAAGCGGTCTTTCGGCAGTTTTTGACGCTGGCCCACGACTTTTTGCGTTACTGGCGACTGGATACGCATCCGCAACTGAGCCGGCGGGTGGCCGGATTGTCCCCGGAGGCGGTGGAGGGGATGGTGCAGCTCGAGGAGAGTTTGCCGACTCTCAACCTGGCCTTTGAGCTGTATGAGCGCGGGTTTTCGCAAAATTGTAGGAAAACTTTAATCGAAGCCAATTTGGAGCTGGAAGCTTTCTTTCGGCTCAGTTGTGCGGGAATCGTCAGCCTGCGCCGCGCCTTCTCGGCTAGATGAATCGACCGCTCGCATAGCGTAATACTCAGTGGGGTCAAGTCGGAAGGAGCTATTGTTCTGTGGGCATTTCTGCGACGGGTTCAGGCGGCGGTGGAGGCGGAGCCAGTTCGGGCGCCAGTTCTTCCGGGGGCGGCAACAAAGTCAGCTCGGGTGGTGCCTCTGAATCTTCCAAGGCGGCGGCCAAGGCCGAGCCCAAGACCGAGGTGGTGGCGGCCAATCCGACGACGGGCACGGTCAAGGACAAGGTCGACGTCAACAAGCCCGACGAAACTCCCAATCCTTACAGCAGTTTCGCTCCCTACGCCGAGCAAGTGACGGCCGAGAAGTGGACCAAGGATCGCACGCCCGGGGAAGGTCAGGTCAAGAAAGACGACCACCTGATCGGAATGCTGGAGAACCGCGGCTTCAGCGCCAAGGAAATCTACGCCAAGGACGCCGACGGCAAGACCATGCTCGACCGGGTGGCGGCGGCCAACAACCTCGACAATCCCAACTTGATCCAGGCCGGTCAGTCCTACATCCTGCCTTCGCGCAACGAGCCGGCGGAAACCAACGCCGAAGCCAGCGCCCACGCGCAGGGACTGGAAAACGCTTACGCCGATGCCTCGGCCGATCAGAAGCTGGGCAATCTGGAGAATCAGAAGGCTTCCGCCAACAGCAAAGCCGAGGCCAGCGCCCAACAGGGCGACGCCACCGCCAAGGCCAAGACCGACCAGACGGTCGGGGACATGAAGAATTCGGTGGCCAAGGCCGGGGCCGATGCCAAGGCCACCAGCGTCAACGGCGATGCCAAGGCCGACGCCGCTTCCACTCAGAAGGCCGGCAATCTCGAGGATTCGCGCGTGGCCAACACGGCCGACGCCAAAGCGGCCAGCGTGACCGGGGACGCCGAGGCCAAGGCCAAGGCCGATCAGACCGTCGGCACCATGAAAGACTCGGTGGCCACCAATGCCGCCGACGCCAAAGCCACCAGCGTCAACGGGGACGTCAAGGCCGACGCCACCGCCACTCAGAAGACGGGCGCCATCGAGGCTTCCAGCGTGACCAACACGGCCGACGCCAAAGCCTCGACCGTCACCGGGGATGCGGCCGCTCAGGCCAAGGCCGAGCAGACGGTGACCTCGGCCGTGGACTCGACCGTAACCAATGCGGCCAACGCCAAGGCGGAAACGCTGACCGGCGAGGCCACCACCGTGGCCGACGCCAAGACCACCGTGGGCGCAGTCGAGAATTCCACCGTGCAAAACAGCGCCACCGTGGAGCAGACCCAGGGACCGCAGACCCAGACGGTGACGGCCGACACCCAGGTGCAGGCCGAGAAGGCCGGCACGGTGACCCTGGCCGATACGGCCGTGGCCACTCCCAGCGGTGTGGGGACCCAGCAAACGGGCACGGTGGAGAACGTGGTGGGTCCGGCGGTGGTGGATCAAACCGCGCTGGGGCTCGACGGCAAGGGCACTTCGCAGCAGAAGCTGGAGGTCGAGGGACCTCAGGTGGCCGTCACTCAACAGAGCGACGCGGCCAAGGTGGACCAGAGTGCCACCAACTACGCCGATCCGGCCACCACTCCGGTGGACGCCAGCACGGCCGTTCTCAATGCCAGCAACGTCGAATTTGCTTCGCAGACGAGCACGGGCTTCCAGAACTCCGACCTGAAGGCGGAAGGCGGCATGGCGGCCATGTCCAGCGACGCTCAGCAGGCCAAGTATAGCCTGGAGGGCGAGCGGATGACCGCTTATCATACGGGGAGCAACGGCACCCTGGACGCCAGCGTCAAAGCCAACGAGGTCTACATCAAGGACGGCTCCACCGGCATGGCCGACGATTTCACCCAGTCCGGCAATACGGTCACCGGCAACGTCGACGCTCACAAGATTACCCTCGATGCGCATCGCTCCAACAGCGTGCAGGCCACCCTGGGGACGAGCGCGGGGGACAGCACTCTCGACTTGAAGCTGCCGACGGGTCCCTACGGTGGACAACCGGCCGGGGACAACATCCACGTTCCGCTGGCGGACGGCAACGACTTCCTGAATACCACCGGCGGCAATCCCGTTTTGACGGTGGACAAACCGTCCGGTCAGCTGCACGCCAACCAGTCCGATCTGAAGGGCGATGGGGTCAATCTCCAGTACAACCTCGGCAAGTCAGACTTTATCCCGCAGGTCGATCTCAGCGGCACCCAGGGAGCTCAGGTGGGCATCCAATCGGCCGGTGGCGATCTGAACGGCACCTTCAACGGCGGGCCCGGCTCGACCATGAAGATCGAATTGACCGGGGATCAGCCGATTCCGCGTGTGGTCACCGACCCGGGGTCCTGGGTGCCTATCTTCGGACGTCCGGAAACGGCTTCGGCGCCGGCCGGGGACGGGGGAACGCTCAACGTCAATGGCTTTGAGAACGTGACGATCATGCGCGGAGATCAGACGGTGTGGAGTTCCGACCCGAACTGGAAGCCTTAGCCGAGGGGCTTGGTGGAGCGCACCGCCCAGCGTAGCTTGGCCGGAATGGAGCGCGGGTTGGCGCGGCGCTCGGCTTCGCCGGCCAGAATCGGCGCCGGGGAAATCGTCTCGTAGACGGCTTCTTCCAGGCCGATGGCGAAAGCGCGCTTGACGCGGCGATCTTCGCCGGAATGAAACGAGAGAATGGCCACGCGACCGCCGGGCTTGAGGCAATAGGGCAGCACCTCGAGAAAGTGGTCGAGCACGCTCAACTCTTCGTTGACGGCGATGCGCAAGGCCATGAAGGTACGGGCCAGCGACTTCTTGACGTGCTTTTCCTCCAGATTGCCCAGGCCGGAACGCACCAGTTTGGTCAACTGGGCGGTGGTGCTGGGAGGGTTGGGGGAGCGCAGGATGGCGCGGGCGATATCCTTGGCATAGGGCTCGTCGGCGTATTCGCTGAGGATCTTTTCCAGACGCGGTAGGGTGACGGCCTTGAGCAATTCGGAGGCGGGTCGGCCTTTTTCGGGGTTGAGGCGGAGATCGAGGGGGCCGTCGGCTTTGTAGGTGAAGCCGCGGGCCGGATTGTCGAGCTGCATCGAGGAAACGCCCAGGTCGGCCAGCACCACGTCAAAACCGCCGCCGGCTTCGCCGAGCAGGCCGCGGATGGCGGCGAAGTTCTGCTGGCGACTGATGAAAGTGACTTCGTCGTAGCCCTGGTCACGCATGCGCTGGGTGCTGCGCGGCAGTTCGATGGGGTCGACGTCGACCGCGAAAAGCATTCCCCCCGGGAGCAAACGGGGCATGAGCAGGGACGAGTGGCCGGCGTAACCGAGGGTGCAGTCCAGTCCGATTTCGCCGGGCTTGGGATCGAGAGCTTCCAGGATTTCCTGCACACAGATGGGGAGATGCATGCCGGCCGGAGTCTGGCCTTTGGCGATGACTCGTTCTACGGTGGCCCCATAGCGCTCGGGATCGTGTTCTTTGTAGCGCTCCTCAAAGCGCCGGGGATTGGTTCCTCGATAGCGCGGGCGACGCTTGTGGGGGGCGGGGGTTTCTTCCATGGTGGACCAACTGCACGATGTCGTCGTATTTTCCTTGCAGGGCGGGCGTCTGGGGCCGGCCTTCCTGAATCAGGACTTTGGCCATCGAGTAGGCCTGCAGCGGGGTGATGTGTTCCAACTCCAGGGGAGCGCCGGGCGTGCCCTGCATGGAAGTGATGCACCAGGTGTCTTCTTCACTCCACTCGTGCAGCGGCAGCCACTCTCCTGAGAGCGTCTTGTAGCGGGACGGGTCAAAGCGGAGCATCGCCAGCATGGTGTCGTAGAGCATGGAGCGCAGGTCGGTCGCATCGGAATTGGCCATGGTATCGCTGCTTCGCGATGGACCGGCCTGGCTCTTTGTTTTTTTGCTTAGCAAATTGTACGGTTTCGCCAGCGGTACTCCAGGTGCTGGCAGGCTACCAGCATCCCGGGAGTGGCCGCGAACCAGCCGAGTGCGTAGAGAGAGAAGCCGAGCGGAAGCATGTCGGCGGAAGTGTCGAGAGCGGAATCCAGGTGGGCCACGGTCAGGCCGGCCCACTGGATGGCCAGACAGAGCAACAGGACCCCGCAGTGCAGGGCCTGTTGATAGGCTGGAAGTTTGAGGAAATAGGAATAGTCGGTCTGGAAAAGAGGACAGGCGCTACCACCCAGCATCTGCATTCGGTCTACCTCCCGGAATCATTCCCCCATTTCTTGTTATGCCCAGCTGCGGAAATTTAGACTTGATCTTCGAAAAGATTTCTTTCGCGCACCCAGACAATCGCTTCCACTCGACTGGCCACTCCTAATTTGGAATAAAGCGTGCTGACGTGATTGCGCACGGTTTGTTCGGCCAGCGAGAGTTCGTCGGCGATGGTGGCGTTGTCTTTGGCCTGGGCCAGCAGACGCAGAATTTGCTTTTCGCGGGGGGAGAGAGCGACCAGTTCGTCCTCGACGTCGGTGCTGTTGAGCATTTTTTCCATGACGCCCTGGCTGAACCAGGTGGCGCCGCTGCCCAGCACGCGCACGGCCTGGAGCAAATGTTCGGGCGCTTCGTCTTTGAGCAAATAGCCGGAGATTTTGGCTTTCATGAGGGCGCGAATGGTGGCGGCCTCGGCGTGACTGGTGAGGATGAGGATCTTGATGTTGGGCTGCATCTCGCGCGCGGTGACGATCAGATTCTCGGCTTTGCCGCCGGGCATTTCCACGTCCAGCAGCAGAATGTCCGGTTTCATTTTGCCCAAAAGATCGACGGCTTCCTTGAAGTCGTGAGCTTCGGCCACCACCGTAATCTCGTCCGACTGCGAAAGAGTGGCGCGAACACCGGAGCGGACCAGGGGATGATCATCAGCGACCATAAGATTCAACACAATAGCACCTCGTAAAATTTCAATTCCCGCTGCCATCTTAGCAAGCCTGAGTTAGTCAGCCTCCTGACTGGAGTACCGGGTGCCGGGAGTATCGTATACTACATTCCCGCCCAGAGGGCGCGTTCGACCTCCAGCAGGGAGGGGTAGCGGTCGGATGGATGATGCGATAGCATTCGCTGAATGACCTCGGTCAGGTGGGGGCAGAGAGCGGGGCGAAGTTTTTTCAACTCCGGAGTGGTACCGGGAAGTTCGCCGGTCAGCGCTTCGTAGGCCAGCACTCCCAGAGCATACTGGTCGCTGGCCGGGCTGGCGGGGGCGCCGGCCAGGCGTTCGGGGGCCAGGTAACCTGAGGTCCCGCTGACGTCGTCGGGAGTCGGTTCCACTTCGGCCAGGCCGAAATCCACCCAGCAAGCCCGGCCGGCGGCGGTGACGATCAGGTTTTCCGGCTTGATATCGCGGTGCACGATGTGTTGGGAGTGAGCCCAGGCCAGCCCGGAGGCGGCCTGAACCAGCAAGGGAGCCAGGGCGGTGGCGCCCAGGGCGTCGACCGAGAGGGCGGTGCGCAAATCGGAACCTTCCACCAGTTCCATCACCAGGTAGGGCCGGCCCAGGTCTTCGCCCCACTCCAGCACTTTGACCAGGTTGGGGTGGTCGAGTTCGGCCAGCAGGGCCGCTTCGCGTCGAAAGGCGGCGAGATGAATCGATTGATCGGCCAGATGGGCGTGCAGCACTTTGATGGCCACCGGGCGGCCGCTGTGCCGGTGTTCGGCGCGGAAGACTTTGCCGGCGGCTCCCCAGCCCAGCGCCTGGCGGATCCAGTAGTCTCCCAGGCAGGGGCGGTTGAGCGGGCTCGGCCGTTGAGAGCTTTGGCGCCGGAGCCAGAGCGCCCCCAAAAGCAGGGCCGGGACGGCCGGCCAGAGCGGATAGCGCAGCGGGAGGGGCAGACTGCCGGAAGCGGGCCAGCGATTCTGACCGGGGCTGAAAGTGTAGCTGGCGATGGGCACGCGACTGGGCAGGCACCCCCAGTGACGAAATTCGATTTCGAAGTAGCCCTGGCCGCTGCCGCCGGTCAGGCGGGCCAGGTTCAGCGACAGTGGTTGGCCGCTCAGGCCCAGGTATTCCTGGCGACCGGCGGCCGAAATCAGAAAGATCTGAGCGCCGGCCGGGCGGGTGTGGAAAGTGGCTTGCAGGATTTGCGGGGAGAGGGTCAGGACCTGGTGCAGGGCCGGTGGCCAGCGCTGCTCGGGACCGCTTTTCCAGTGAGCGGCCGGCACTTGCAGTTCCAGCGTCTGGTAGCCCTGGCGCATGAGACGAAAGCGTGGAGACTCAGGGGTGTCCGGCACTTCCACCTGGTTGCGGAGGTTGCGCGGGCAGGGCTGCCAGAGATCGCCCTGCTGGACGGCCACCTGGAAGTCGCGGGGCACGCAGTCGAAGGTTAACCGGCGTCCGCCTTCGGCCGCCACCGCCAGTGCCAGGCACAGCCACAGCAGCCAGACTTTCACGCCAGAGGGAACCGCAGCTTGAAGGTGGTTCCTCGTTCGGGTTCGCTCTCGACGGTGAGCTCGCCGCCCCAGCCGGTAACGATGGCGTAGACGGTGGAAAGACCCAATCCGGTGCCTTTGCCGGGTTCCTTGGTGGTGAAGTAGGGTTCGAAAATGCGGGCCGCTACTTCGGAAGGCATGCCGCTGCCCTGATCGCTGACGCGCAGCTCGGCCATGCCTTCGAGGATGGAAGTGCTGAGACGGATCTGACCGCCCTCGGGCATGGCGTCGCGGGCGTTGACCAGCAGGTTGAGCACCACCTGTTCCAACTGGGTGCGGTCGCCGAGCAACTCGGCCCGCGACTGCAGGTTGGTTTCCAGCGCCACCTGACGACCGAGCAGGCGCGAGGCCATCCGGCTGAAGTCGGCCACCGCCTGGTCCAGCGGGAACTTCTGCGGGTCGCTATTCTTTTTGCGACCGAAGTGGAGCAACTGACGGGTCAAATCGGCGGCCGCATCCAGCCCCTGCTCCAGCTCGTTGAGATAATGTTCGACCTGCTCTCGTTGATCGAGATCGCAGCGGATCAGCCCGGCCAGGCCGGAAAAGAGGCAGAGGAAGTTGTTGTAGTCGTGGGCCACGCCGCTGGCCAGCAGGCCGACCGCCTCCATTTTCTGGGCTTGCATCAGGCGCGCTTCGGCCACTCGCTGGGCGCTCAGATCTCGGAAGATAGCCAGCACGGTCAGGGGCGAACCGCTATCGATTTCGGCGCAGGTCAGGGTGCCGCTGACGGGCACGGTCTGGCCGTTGGGTCGCTGGAGCTCGGCTTCGAATTCGGGGCATTTGCCGTCCAGGAGGGCGTCGTGGAGGCGGGCGCGCACGCGCTGCCAGCAGTCCGGCCGGAACAACTGCTCGAACTGCTGGGGCGTGCCGGTCAGGTTGTGCAGGGAGCGGTTGACGAAGACCAGGTTGCCTTCGGGTTCGAGGATGGCGATCAGGTCGTGGGCTCCGTCGCACAGATGTCGATATTGCAGCTCCAACTGTTTCAGGCGGCGGCGCACCTTGCGCACGTCCTGAGAATCACGCACCACCACCAGGCTGCGGCTGGAGGAGCCGGCCAACTGGCTGAGGGTGCGCCCGGACGTTTGGGGTCCGTGCAGCAGTTCGTCCAGGGATTGACCCACCAGTTCGCGGCCTTCGCCCACCAGCAGTTCGGGACTGCCGCTGAGCCGGCGGATGCGCCGCTGAGCGTCTACTTCCAGCACCAGCGAGCGAGCCCCGCGGCCGGCCCGACTCCACAGGCAAAGGGCCAGGCTGGCCAGCCAACCGACGGCCAGAGGCATGGGAGGGCGAGGGGCGGCGTAGTGCAGGCGCAGGTTGGCCAGCAGCTGGCCGGATTCGGCCACCGCCTGGCTTTCCTCGAAGGGTCCCTCTCCGAAGGACCAGAGTCGGGTGTGGTCGGCGGCCAGCAGTTCGGCGCCCTGCAGATCGGGTAGCAGCTGCAGCCGGCTGAGGGCCGGGCCCGGCTGAAAAGGCCGTGTCTCCAGGCCGATTTGCACCTCGCTGCCGAGCAGGGCGGCCAGGGATTGGGCCGTCTGGAGGCGCTGGGACTGGAGGTTGAGGACCCACTGGCCGGTCCAGGCCAGCAGCAGGCTGACCACCAGCACCGATTGCTTCCACTTCATAGTTGCGCCGCCAGCCGCAGCAGCGGACCCACCGAGGTCACCAGAAAAAGCATGAGCAGTCCCCCAATCAGCAACATACAGAGCGGGCTCAGCAAGGCGGTCATGGCCTTGAGACTGGTTTCCAGCTCTACTTCGTACAGGTCCACCAAGGGTTTGAGCAGTTGATCGAGTGAGCCGCACTCCAGGCCGGCGGCGATGGTGCCGACCACCAGCGGGCTGAAGTAGCCGCAACCGCGAAAGCAATCGGGCAGGTCGCAGCCGGCTCGCAGAGCTTCCAGAATCCGCGTGACCGCCGCCCGACACTCGGGCTCGGGGCTGGCGTGGGCCGCCAGTTGCAGCGACATGGGCAGGGCGATGCCCTGTTGCAAGAGGCTACCCCAGCAACTGAGAAAGTGGCTGGTAGCCCAAACTTTGGCCAGGCGGCGGGCCGGTCCTGAGGCGCGCAGTCGGCGCCCGGCCGGAACCCGGCAGGCGACCAGCAGAGGCACCAACAGCAAAATCCAGGGGGACCAGGAGAGCAGCAGCGGTCCCATGACCAAAGCCATGGCCAGCAGGCAACCGAAAACCAGGCCGGGATAGGTCAGTTCGGCAACGATTTTCTGGCGCAGGCGCTGGCTGGATTCCTCGTGGACGGCCAGATAGGTGAAGCAATCGTCCAGCTTTCCGGACTTTTCACCCAGCTGGATCACCGCCTGGTGGTAGCTGGAGAAAAGGCCATCGCTGTCGCGCAGGGCCTGAGCCAGGCCGCCGCCGCTGCGCAGGATGGCGGCGGCTCGCAGCAAGGGATATCCCGAGGGGAGCTGGCGGCCCAGCAGGTCCAGCGCGCGATCCAGGCGTACGCCGCTGCTTTGCAGCAGACTGAGGCTGCGGAACAGTTGGGCTCTTTGCCACTTCATCGCAGCAACCTCGGCCGAACCATCTGCTGCAGAGTCAGGTCGCCGACCTGGAGCACCAGGCTGTAGGGTCCGCGCGGCTTGTCCGCCTGGCCACCGCTGTCGCGGAAGGTCAGACGGGCTGCGCCACTGAGTTTTTGCCAGCTCAGGCGGGGCAGGCAGGTTTGCAGCTGGGCGGGCTCCAGGGCTTCGCGCCAGGTGGGGCTCAGGTTCAGGACTTGCTGCCAGGAGCAGCGCCCGCGTCGGCAGCTGGCCACCTCAAAAATCCAGCCCTGGTCGTCGAGCAGCACAGTGCCGTCGGGAGTCCAGCCGCTCATGCGGCGGCCGCTCAGGTAGCCGTTTTGCAGGGATAGGCAGGCCTGCGGGGTCTGGCGCAGATCCAGGCAGAGCTCATCCATGACCAGGTGAGCGGCGCGCAGTTCTTCGGCGCGGTCGAGTCCCCGGTTCTGCAGCTTCAAGCTGGGCACCAGGAAGAGGGCCGCCATGCCCACGATCAGCAGTAGCAGGGCCTGATAGACCAGTAGCTCCGCCAGGCTGAGGCCACGCGCGTCACGGTTTCGGCGCAAGATAGCTCGCCAATTCGAGTTGGTGATCGCCGAGAGCGTCCCGCCAGTGCACGGCGCAGTGGGCCTGAAGCAGCTGCTCGGGCGACTCGCCCGCCACCGGGGTGATTTCGATGCCGGCCGTGAAGGCAATGCCTTCATACTGGTGGGGAGGCGCGGCCAGCTGGCCGGGGGCGGGGAAGTCCAGGTTTTCCAGCAGCGCTTGGGCAAATTGGAGGGCGTGGCCGCGATAGCGTCCCTGATGCAGCAAAATCGAGCTGCTGGGCAGCAGGGTGAGCACGAAGAAGGCCACCAGCGCCAGCAGGCTGCTGGAGAGGACGGCGTCCATGAGCAGCACCCCGGTCAGGGATCTTCGCGCCATGAGACCACTTCCATGGGTTGACCTTGGCTGAGGAAATCGTTGAGGTTGAAGAGTTCGCGGCCGGAGTCGTCTGGGTAGAGGCTGGCGGCGCTGACCCAGGCGCCGCGGGCTGAGCGGGTAGAGGTGCGCACGGGGGCTTTGGCCGCTTTGCCGTTGCCGGGCGAGCCGGGCATGAGCACCGAGCCGCTGGCGTCCAGCTCGAGGTGGGTGACGCCGGGGTCGTAAAGCAGCTGGCTGTCCTGGATCCGGGTGGGAGCATCGCTGCCGCTGGCGATGAAAGTGCCGGTTATGCTGACTTGCTGGGCCAAGAAGCCGCCTTCGGTGTAGACCAGGCCGTGGAACTGCGAGGATTTGACGCCGCTGCCGGTCAGGCTGACCGTTCCCCGGGAGAGCAGCACGGCCTGGTCGCCCTCGATCTGAATGCCCTGGGCCACCTGGGTGCGTCCCATCACCACCAGCAGGCCGGCACCCGAAATGCCGCGGCTGACGGTGAGGTCGCCATCCACGAAGAGGCTGGCGCCGTGCAGCTCGAGGTGGCCCTGCACGGTCATGTCGGTAGAGCAGCGGCAAGTTCCGGCCAGGCTCTGATCGCCCGTGAGGACCGGCAGGTCCTGGAAGGGGGTGCCGGTTTGCAGGGGGTCGTAGCCGCGCAGGTCGATTTTGGGTAGTTGCACCTGGGAGCTGTGGGCCAGCGTCTGGCCAGCCACGGTGGCCTGAGGAGCGAGCACTACGCCGCCAACCGCCCGCAGATCGCCGCTCACGAAGCTGTCGGGTCCGAGTTCGACCGCTTGTTCCAGGCCGGAATTGCTGGCCAGGTGGCCGGGCTGCAGCTGCGACTGGCCGGCTTCGGGCAAACTACCCACGCGAGTGGCTCCGGCGCTGACCACCGGCCCCTGGGAGGCCAGCACGTAGGGGAACTCGGAGCGCCGCACCAGGACTTGCAGGCGACTGAGCTGGGAGCGGCTGCGGCCGCTGGCGATGAGCAGGGCGCAGTGGGCGGGTACGGACAGGCCGTTGGCGGAGGGGCGGGCTTCGGCGCCGGCCAGGTTGTTGCAGCTGGGTTCGAAGTGGATCTCGCCCTGGGCGCCTTCGGGATTTCCCGGCAGGGTAACTGTCAGGCCGTCTCCAGGCTGGAGTCCGAATTCCGGGTTGGTCCGTAGCTTTAGCAAGCAGCGCTGAACCGCCGCTTCGGCCAGCAGGCGTGCCCGGGTCTTCTGCTCCAGGCGGTTCACCAGGCCGTGGGAACTGAGGGTAGTGGCCAGTAACACGAATACGATCGAGGCGAGCAGACAGGCCAGGGCCAGCACCGAGGGCAGGCCCATCCCCAGGCGGGTGGCTTTGGCAGAACGACTCACAGTTATACTGTAAGTCGTCAAGGCCCTGGATTGTATGGTCAAGATTGACCGTTTTCGAGGTAGGGTTTTCCCCCATTTGTGGCTAGCGCCGGTAAATAAGCGGGCTGGTCAGCAGGCTAATGGCGATGCAGCTGGCGGCCAGCACGATCACCGATTCGTAGCCGAAGGCGTTGGCCAGGAAACCGGCGGCTACCGGTCCGGCCAGATGGGCCAGGGCGGCGGCGCCGTCGAAGTAGCCCAGGCCGCGGCTTTTGCTGATGGCCAGGTCGGAGGCCAGCAGGGTGGCGCTGACGCTGATCAGGGGCCAGAGCAGGGTGATGACGGCGAAAAGCCCGAGGGCGATGGATTCGCGGCCGGGGAATTCCTGGTAGGAGAGCACGCTGAGGGTGCCCAGGGCCACCATGCGTCCGGCCAGCGAGGCGATCATGAGGCGGGCATGGCCCAGGGAGCGCGCCCAGCGGCCGGCTACGGCGAAGATCGGGGTGGAGACGGCGCAGGCGGCGGCCAGCACATAGGATGCGGTGGCGGGATCGACGCGGAATTCGCCTTGCATGACCAGCGGGTAGTAGGCGGTGTAGCCGGAGACGCCGGCGTTGGAGAGAAACCAGAGGATCAGCAGCACGCCCAAGGGGCGGGACCAGTCGGGATCGCCCGGCGCTTTGGGCTTGGGCGGGGGAGGCACGATGCGCGAGGGGACCCACCAGGTGAGGCAGGCCGCCAGGCCCGAGGTGATGGCGCCGGCCCAGACTCCGGCACCAAAGGGCAGATGCTCGACCGCGCCGGCCACTGCCAGTCCCACCACCGTGCCGACCGTGACCAGCGTCTGCAGCCAGCTGATGCGGTCGTCGGCGTCCTCGGGATAGACGGAGACCAGCACGATGTTGGCCAGCGTAAAGGTGGCGGCCACGCAGCAGCCGGTGAGGAAGGCGAAGAAGATCCACTGCCAGAGCTGATCGCAGTGGTCGAAGCCGAAAAGCGCCACGCCCACGCCGGCCGAGGCCAGGCACATGAGCAAGCGGTAGCAGGAAAAGCGCGCGGCCAGGCTGGCCCACAGCGGAGAGGTGAGCATTCCGGCGCCGATGGTGGCCATGACCAATCCCACGTGACCCGGGTTGCCCTCGATCTGAACCATTTCTAAGGGAACCAAAATGGGCACAATGCCGGTCGTATTGAGGGCCACCAGGGCGCAAGAAAGAAACCAGGGGGAGATCACGCGGAGACCTTTCGCCGCAGGGGCGCTCTGGATCTTCTGAGAAGGACGATTTATGGTGAACAAACTTAGCGTGCAGAGAATGGCCAGCGCCCGGGTGCCGGTCGAACAGGGCGAGTTCTTTCTGCATTTATACCGCAACAATCGGGATGGACTGGATCATCTGGCTTTCGTGCGAGGCGATTTGAGCGGCCAGAGCGAGGTCCTGACGCGGATTCACTCGGAGTGCTTTACCGGCGACGTGCTGGGCTCGCTGCGCTGTGATTGCGGTCCCCAGCTGCACGAAGCTCTGGAAATGATCGCCCGACGCGGCAGCGGAGTGGTCGTTTACCTGCGCCAGGAGGGCCGCGGTATCGGCTTGCTGGAGAAGCTGCGCGCCTATAATTTGCAGGATGAGGGCTTTGATACCGTCGACGCCAATCTGCGCCTGGGCCATCCGGCCGACGCTCGCGAGTATTCCACGGCGGCCCTGATCTTGGAAGACCTGGGGGTGCGGTCGATCGATTTGATCACCAACAATCCCCACAAGATCGACAGCTTGAGCGAGCTGGGAGTGAAGGTCAGCCGGCGCGTGCCGCTGGAGGTGCAGTTCGGGCCGGACAACCACCCTTATATGCAGACCAAGATTTTGCGCATGCAGCACATGCTCAAGCCGGGCGAGCTGCGCGACGAGATGGAAAGCTGGCTGGACGATCGGGCCGTGCCGGCCGATCGACCGCTGGTGACGCTGGCTTTTGCCCAGAGCCTGGACGGTAGCATCGCCCAGGAAGCGGGACGGCCGCTGCTGCTCAGCGGACCCCAATCGCAGCTGTTGACCCATCGGCTGCGGCGCTGGCACGACGGCATTCTGGTGGGCATCGGCACGGTGCTTTCGGATGATCCGCAGTTGACCGTGCGCCTGCTGCCGGGCAGCAGTCCGCGACCGATCGTGGTGGATTCGCGGCTGCGCTTTCCGGTCGAGGCGCGCATGTTGGACAATGACATGAAGCCCTGGATCGCCACCGCCAACGGGGACTCGCGGCGGGGACAGATGCTCAAGGAGCGCGGGGCCAGTCTGCTGGATGTGGACACCGGGCCGGAGGGCCGGGTGGATCTGGGTCAATTGCTGCAGCGTCTGCGCCGCCAGGGGGTGGAGCGCTTGATGGTGGAGGGCGGGGCCACCGTGCTCAGCGCCTTTCTGGCCCAGCAGCTGGCCGACGTGGCCGTGGTCACCATTGCGCCGCGGCTTTTGGGCGGGCTGCCGGCGGTGGCGCGTCAGGTGCAGCCGCCCAGGCTGAGCGGGGCGGTGTGGAAACCGGTGGGGGAGGACATGGTGGTCTGGGCGGAGCTGGACTGGCGCTCGTGAGGCGCCGTTCGCTGGTCTTTCAGGGGCCGCGCCTGCTGGAAATCGAGACTTCCGAGATGCCCGTGGCCGGACCCGGGGAAGTGCTGGTGGCGGCCGAGGCTTCGGCCATCAGCGCCGGCACCGAGCTGCTGGTTTATCGCGGCCAGGCTCCCGGGGAGGCCTCCAGTCCGGCCGAGGTGCCGGCCCTGCGGCAGGGCTTTGGCTTTCCCATGCAGTTCGGCTACTCCATGGTGGGACGCGTGATCGACGGGGAAAAGGACTGGATCGGGCGGCGCATTTTTGCCTTTCATCCGCACGAGAGTCATTTCGTGGCGCCGGTGGAGGGACTGCTGGAGCTGCCCGGCGATCCGGAGAACGGCGTGTTTCTGCCCAATCTGGAGAGCGCCGTCAATTTTGTGCACGACGGCCGGCCCCTGATGGGCGAGCGCGTGCTGGTGTTGGGGCAGGGCATTGTGGGGTTGCTGACCACGGCCCTGCTGCGGCGCTTTCCGCTGGCGGAACTGGTGACGGTCGATCCGGTGCCGGTGCGGCGCCAGCGGTCGCAGGGGTTGGGGGCGCGCAGCCTGGCGCCCGAGGAGTGCGACTTCGCCGGCCACTTTGACCTGGTCTTTGAGTTGAGCGGCAATCCGCTCAGCTTGAACCGGGCCATCGCCGCCTGTCGCTTCGGTGGGCGGGTGGTGATCGGATCCTGGTATGGCAGCAAGCGGGCCGAGATCGATTTAGGTGGGACTTTTCATCGCAATCGCATTCAGCTGCTCAGCAGTCAGGTGAGCACCCTGGATCCGGCTTTGACGGGATGTTGGGACAAGGCGCGGCGCCTGCAGCTGGCTCAGGACAGTCTGGCCGAGGTCTTGCCCCAGCAGTTCATCACCCAGCGCTTTGATTTGGAAGAAGCGGCGCGGGCTTACGAGTTGCTGGACCGCCATCCGGAGCAGGCGCTGCAGGTGGTGCTGCAATATCCCGCGTGCTGAGGGTGGCTCTGGTGACCCAGGGCGACCCCAAGACTTTGACGGGCGGCTACTTGTATCACTGGCGGGTGGCCGAACTGGCTGGTGGCCACGGGGCGCGCATCGAGTTTGTGTCTTTTCCGAGCTGGTCGTTTCCCTGGCCCGTGCTGAGCGGGGGGCGGGTGCTGCGCGAAGTTTCGCGACTGGGGTGTGAGGCGATTTTGCTGGACAGCATTTGCGCCGGCTATCTGGCGCCCTGGCTGGCCCTGGGGCGGTGTCCTGTGCCGGTGCTGGGGATTTTGCATCAAGGTCCGGGTGGTATCGGGCAGTCGGCCTGGCGCACGCGGCTGCAGGCGCCTTTGGATCGCTGGGCTTACCGCTACACCCGTAAGCTGCTGGTGGCCAGTCAGTCTCTGTGCGACGAACTGGATTTGCCCGGCAAGCTGGTGGCCGCGCCCGGTTGCGACGTGGCTCTTTCGTTGGAGGCGTGTGGGGACTTGCGCTGTGGGCGCGAGGCGGCTTTGCTGTGCGTGGCCAACTGGGCGCGCATGAAGGATCAGTTGAGCCTGTTGGAAGCTTTTGCCCGTCTGCCCGAGGGGTTGGCCACGCTGCATCTGGCCGGTGACGAGGAGGCCGATCCTGAGTATGGACGCCAGGTGGCGGCGCGGGTGGAGGCGCTGGGCAGTCGGGTGGTGCGTCACGGCAAGTGCCGGCGCGAGCAGGTGGCCGGGCTCTATGCGGCGGCCGACGTTTTTGTGCTGCCGAGTCTGCGCGAGACTTATGGGACGGTGTATAGCGAGGCCATGCTCTATGGCTTGCCCTGCGTGGGCTGGAATCTGGGCAATTTGCAGCATTTGGTGGAGGATGGCGTTTCCGGGCGGGTGGTGGTGGCGGGCGATATCGCGGGTTTGAGCGCGGCACTGGGCGAGCTGTGTGGGCAGCCGGAGTTGCGTTCTCGCATGTCGCAGGCGGCTCGACGGCGGGCTCAGGCCTTTCCTACCTGGGATCAAACCACCGGGCTGATCGTCGAGACGGTGCGTAAGGAGTTGGCATGAGGCAAGATCAACGGGCCCCTTTTGTGGAGGCTTTGCAGCGGGCGCGCGTGTCGGCTTATGCGCCGGGCGAATTTGTGGGCCAGGAAAGCTTTATGCGAGCTTCGGAAATCCTGGATCTGGGGCGTCGGGCCGGGCTGGCTCCGGGTGTGAGGGCGCTGGATTTGTGTTGTGGGGTGGCCGGACCCGGGCGTTATTTGACCCGTGAGCTGGGCTGCGACTATCTGGGGGTCGATTATAGCGCCAGTGCTTTGGAGATTGCTCGCAGTCTTTCTCGCGACTTGCCCTGTCGCTTTGAGGAAATGCGCATTCCGCCGTTGCCCTTGGGGAGTTTCGAGGTGGTTTTGCTGCTGGAGACGATTCTGGCTTTTGAGGACAAGGCCGGGCTGTTGGCCGAGGTGGCCGGCGTTTTGCAGCCGGGTGGGCGCTTTGCTTTTACGCTGGAGGAAGGCGTGGCCCTGAGCGCGGGGGAGCGTGAGACGATGCCGGACGCGGATACGGTGTGGCTGACGCCGCTGGCCGAGATCGAGGAGCTGCTGAGCATTGCGGGCATGCGGTTGGTGTGGAGTGAGGATTGCAGCCGTTCCCATCTGGGGGTGGTGGAGGCGCTGCTGGCGGCTTTTTCCGGGGACGGGGAAATTGCTTTGCAAATTGGGGAGCAGGCCCTGGCCGAACTGCTGGCGGCTCACCGGCTCTGGCGCGACTGGTTGGCCAGCGGGCGCATTCGTAAATTTATGCTGTTGGCGGAGAAACGATGAGCTATCCCTATACCCGGTACCTGGCTTCCAAGAAGAGTGTGGACGATCGAGCCCTGCATCAGGGGGTGGTGGCGGAGTTGCGCCGTCAGTGGCGGGGCGGCCGGGTTTTGGAGATCGGGGCTGGGCTGGGGACGATGGTGGCGCGGCTGCTGGAGTGGGAGCTGCTGAGCGGCGGGGATTACGTGTTGCTGGACGTGGATCGGCAGCTGTTGCTGGACTCGCGGTTGTGGCTGTGCGAGTGGGCCGAGGGGCGCGGGCTGTCTGTGGTTTCTAGGGACGAGCGGCTGGAGTTGGGCGATTTGCGGGTGCACTTTGTGGAGGCCGAGATCGGCGATTACCTTTCGCAGGGGCTGGGGCAGCCGGCCGATTTGCTGATTGCCAACGCCTTTTTGGACCTGGTGGAGGTGCCGGCCACGTTGCCCGGGCTGTTTCGTTTGCTGGTGCCGGGCGGGCTTTACTGGTTCACCATCAACTTTGACGGCGAGACGATTTTTCAGCCGGATCATCCGTACGATCAGGAATTTATGCGGGTTTACCACCGGGGCATGGACGAGCGCGTGCGCTATGGGCGGCCGGCCGGGGAGAGCCGCTGCGGGCGTCATTTGTATCACCATCTGCGGGCGGCCGGAGCCCCGCCGCTGGCTTCCGGATCGTCCGACTGGGTGGTGCATGCCCGGCCGGATGGCTTGTATTTTGGGGACGAGGCCTATTTTCTGGAAAGCATCCTGCAGACGGTGGAGGAGGGGCTGCGCGGTCATGTGTGTGAGGAGCAGCTGGCGGAGTGGATGCGCCTGCGCTTGGAGCAGGTGCGATCCGGTGAGCTGCTTTACATCGCCCACCAGATCGATTACGTGGGCAGAGCTCCTTCGTAACTGGCCGAGGCGATGTGCGATTCGTGCAGCGTCACTTTGAGCGAGCCTTCAAACTGGCCGCGGATGCGTTCGGCCATCTGGCCGTGGAAGAAGTGGGCCAGAAACTCGGTGGTGGTGAGCTGACCGCGGAAGGCTTCGTAGTCGTCCAGATTCTTGTAGTTCAGTAAGGCGGCCACTTCTTTGGCCATACCTTCGGCCAGACCCATGTCGATGACCACGTTGTACTGATTGAGGCGCGCGGTTCTGAATTCCACGTCCACCACGTAGGTGGCTCCATGCAGGCCGGCGGCGGGTCCGAAGTAGTCGGCGGGCAGAGAGTGAGCGATCATCAGGTGGGTGCGTACGGTTACGGTAAACATGTTGCGGCGTTTCGTCTTCTCGGGGAAGGTGGCCTTGTTGGCCTAGAGGATTGTGATATCTCATTATCAAATAATGCGGGTATGAGTCACCACGCCCTCGAGTTCCAGCAACTCAGAAAAACTTTTCGCACCCTGCGCGGACCGGTCGAGGCCTTACGAGGCCTGGATCTGCAGGTCCGGGCGGGCGAGATCTTCGGCTACATCGGCGTCAACGGCGCCGGCAAATCCACCAGCATCAAGGTTCTGCTCGGATTGATTCGGGCCACCAGCGGAACGGCGCGCGTCTTCGGACTGGCGGCCGGCAGTCTGGCGGCCCGCAAGAAAATCGGCTATCTGCCCGAGGTGGCCAACTACCACGAATTCATGAGCGCGGCCGAGCTGTTGCGCGTGCACGCCCGATTGGCCGGAGTGCCGCGGGCGCTGCAGGCGGAACGCTGCCAGGACGCCCTGGAGGTGGTGGGATTGAGCCATCGCCAGCACAGCCGCATCAGCGAGTATTCCAAAGGAATGAAGCAGCGAGTGGGCATCGCCCAGGCTCTGGTCAGCGATCCGCCGCTGCTCATTCTGGACGAACTGACCTCCGGTCTGGACCCTTTTGCTCAGCGCGATCTGCGCGACATTCTGCTGCGCCTGAAGGAGCGCAAAATTACCGTGTTCTTTTCTTCCCATCATATGAGTGAGGTGGAGGCGATTTGTGACCGCGCCGCCATCATCCACGACGGCACGCTGCGAGCCTGCGGCACCATTTCCGAGCTGACCGAGAACCGGGAGCGAGTGGAAATGGACTGGGACGGCGAGGGAGTGGAGCGGCCGCTGGCCGAGATCCCCTCGTCGGGTTTGCTCAGCCTGGAGCATTCGCAGTCCAGCGAATTTGTGCAAAAGGCTTTGGGGCACGGCTATCGGCTGCGCCGCCTGGCCATTCAGCGCACCACTTTGGAAGACGTCTTTCACAATCTGACCCGAGGAGGTGCGGCATGCTCTCCCTCTTAGAAATCGCCCGCGTGCAGCTGTTGGAAAACGTGCGCCGCCAGGTGCATCTGGTGACCTTGTTTATGGCCGCCGCCATGTTGATGCTGCCGGGTTACGTCAACGCCTTCAGTATGGGACTGCAGGCTTTCGCCCTGGTCACCAAGGACTTTGGTTTGACCATGATCAGTTACTACGGCATCGCCATGGCGCTGTTGTTGGGCTCGAGCGTGGTGCCGCGCGATATTGAACGCAAGACGATTTATCCGATTCTGTCCCGGCCTTTGGGTCGCGTTACTTATCTGGGCGGGCAGTTTTTGGGCACGGCCGGACTGGTCACGGCCAGCATCTTCTTGCTGACGGGGGCGCTCGGTCTGGGTCTGGCTTCTTTGAGTCGGGAATGGGACAGCAATCTGTTCGCCGCCGCCTGGGGCTACAGCCTGGAGAGCTCTCTGGTGGTGGGCATTTGCATGTGCTTCAGCGTCTTTGCCAGTCCGCCGCTGGCCGGAGTGCTGGGCTTTTTCGTCTACATCGTGGGCGGGATGTCCAATGCTTTCATTCAGTTCTTTCTACGAGAGGATCGGGGAGCGACCAGTACGGCTAACGCGGTCGAGATGCTGCAGCGCTTCACTCCCAACTTCTCCATCTTCCGCCTGAAGTATCCGGTGGTGCACGGGTTTTACATCCATCCCCAGTACCACATGGCCGAGACCGTCTACGCCTTCGCCTGGGTGCTGCTGTTTTTGCTCATCGCCGGCATCGGCTTTGAAACGAGGGATCTGTGAGCAAGGCCGTTTTGATGCTGGGTTTGTGGCTGGGGGTGGCCGGTTTGGCCGGTTATCTCAAGCCGGAATACGTGAAACTGAACCCGGTCAAGCCGATGGTTCGCTACCAGGACGTGCTGCTCGACCTGCTGGGGGAGGGGCGTACCATGTTGGCCCGCTACTTGTGGTTCAAGATGGACACCATGCACGAGGAGCAAGACGATCAGAAAGTCGCCACCTTCAAGCAGAAAGAGGTGGTGCCGCTGCTGCGCATGATCAACTATCTGGACCCCTATCTGACGGATGCCTACGACACTTTGTCCTATGAGCTCTACTATGGGTATCACAAGCTGGACAACGCCATCGAGTTGATCGAAGAAGGTCTGCGCTATTCTCCCAAAGCCTATGACCTGAACTTCCGGCGCGCCTTTTATGCCGAGAAGCAAAAGGACTACATGACCTCCTTTGATTATGCCCGGCGCGCTCTGGAGGCCGACCAGGACGAAACCCACAACCTGGCCGCGCTGCGCACCATGTATCGGGCCACCGTGCAGGCCCACGATCCGCGTACCGGCATGCAGGTGGTCGACCGTTTGACCGCGCTGATCGGCCGCAATCCCTATCCGGACCAGTATCGCAGGTGGAAAGAGGAAATGAAATCATGAGCTACCGTCCTCACGCTTCGGAAACCGACAAGCCGGCCGTTTTCGGCTACATGATCCTGGCCCGCTCGGGGGAGTTGCGCGGCAACTCCATTCCCTCGGTCTACGCGCAATCGATTTTGCCGTATCTGGCCTGCGCGATTTTGCTGCCGATCTACTGGAGACTTTCGCGTCGCTGGCTGGCTTCTTGATGCTGCTGCTGTGCAATTTGCTGCTGGGCGCCGCGCTGCTCAGCCTGATTTTGTATACGGTGCGCGTTTACTGTTCGCGGCCGGCGACCCTGGCGGTGGGGGCTCTCCTTTATGGGATGGGCACTTTGCTGCCGGGGGTGCTGGTGGGTATGCCTTGCGGTTGGTGTCGCAGTTTCTTTACGGCCGTGAACTACTTGATCCCTCAGTTCAGCATTTATCAGGAGACGCCCAGTGCGGAATGTCTGCTGATCAACTCGGCCTATTTTCTGGCCTGGGCCGGCCACCTCTGGTTCGTGCGCCAGCTGCTGGTCAGTTCGGAAGAAAGACTGTAAAGGTCGAGCCTTCGCCGGGCAGGCTGCGCAGTTCCAGGGTGCCGCCGTGCAGTTCCACCAGCTGTTTGCTGATGGCCAACCCCAGGCCGGAGCTGTCGCGGCGGCGGTGGTTGGAGGCGCGCGTGAAGAGGGCGAAAATGTTGGCCTGGGCTTCCGGGGGGATGCCGATGCCGGAATCTTCCACCACGATGCGTACGCCGTTGATGACGCTGGCGGCCGAGACGCTGACCCAGCCTTCGGGATGGTTGTATTTGACGGCGTTGGAGACCAGGTTGCTCAGCACCTGACGCAGTCGCACCGGGTCGGCTCGTACCAACAGGTTGGGGTCGACGTCCGGTTCTTTGAGCTCGACTTTCTCCTGAACGGCGAAGTCGGCGAATTCTTCCAGCACCCGGTCGACCGTCTGGCGCAGCACGCAGGTCTGGGGTTCGACGCGCATGGCCTGCATGCCCAGGCTGGCCAGATCGTGCAGGTCGTTGGTGAGATTGGACATGTGGCGGGCGCTGTCGACGACGCCGCGGGCCAGCGACTGCAGGCGCGGTTCGCCGACTTTGCGCTCAAGCAGCTGCGAGTAGGACATGACGCCCTGAATGGTGTTGCGCAGATCGTGGGTGACCACGGCCAGAAATTCGTCTTTGATGCGGTTGGCTTCTTGTTCTTTTTGTAGGCGCCAGCTGCGCTGGATCATGGAGGCGATGTAGCCGGCCGCCAGTTCCAGGAGTTCGACGTCGGATTCCAGGTACGAGTAGGGGCGTACCGACCAGAACTGGAGCACTCCGAAGGTGGTCTGGCGTTCGCTGAGAGGCACGGCGATGACCGAGCGCAGGGAGCCGCCCGGCATCCATAGATCCTGGCTGTGGGGAAAGCGGCGTTCTTGATGGAGATCGTCGATGCGCAGGCTGCGGTGGTGCAGGCAGACGTAGCCGCTCAGGGTGTCACGCACGGGGATTTCCTGGAAGTGATCGCCGGGAGCGGCCGGTCCGCGATAGCCGGCGGCCACGTTGAGAGTCGTGCTTTCCGGCTGATGAAAGAGAATGAAGGCCTGGTCGACGGGCATGAGCGGACTGAGGGCGGCCAGCACCGAGTGGAGAATCGAGTCGGGGTCGTCGGCCTGGGAGATGCGCCGCACCAGGCTGACCAGACTGTCGAGTCGATGGGGAGCGGGGGTGGAGCCGCCGCGGCGCACGCGCTGGGGGGCGAGGTGGCGCATGAAGTAGCTCATGAGGTTGTGATGGGAAAAGATGCCGACCAGGCGGTTGTCGCTGACCACCGGGAGACAGGAATGGGTTTCCAGGCATTTGAGAGCGGTTTCGATTTCGTCGCTGGGACGCAGCGGTTCGACCCACTGGCCGTGCTGGCGGGTTTCCGAGGAGGCCAGGGTGTTGCCCGAGGAGAGTTGAGTCACCAGGGCGGGGGCGCTGAGCAGGCCCACAAAGCTGTCGCCCTCCAGGATGGGGAGGTGGCGCACGCGATGGCGGATCATGGTGGCCAGGGATTCTTCCAGGGGCGCGTCCGCGCTCGTCACCACGGGGTCTTTGGTCATCCATTCGGCTACCGACATCGGGGGCTCGATTCCACGCTCCAAAGGCACTTCCCTGGGGCGCCGCGAAGCTCTTGGGGTTGGCGAGTGAAGGTTGGTCCGCGCAGCGACGGCAGGCGACCGTCCGAGATGAACAGGGTCGAGAAATCGAGCTCTCTTTCGTCGATCTTCAGCCGGACCAGCCGCAGTGGGACACTCCCATGGTGTTCCTTCACGGCGCGGCCGGGCACTTTAGTCAGTGGGGATTTCAGCTGGAGTTTTTCCGCACCCGTTGTCGCTGTCTGGCCCTGGATTTGCGGGGCCATGGTCAGAGTCACCGGCCCGCCTGGGCGCAGTATAGCGCCGAGGAGTTTGCCGATGACGTGCTGATGTTGTTGGAGTACGCCGGGGTGACGGGGCCGATCATTCTGGTGGGGCATTCGTTTGGCGGGGCGGTGGCCACGGTGTTTGCTCTGCGGCATCCGGAGCGGGTGGCCAAGCTGGCTTTGTTGAGCACGACCGGCACGATTTTTTTGGGCGTTTCGGTGATGTTGTTGATGAAGGCGCCGAATTTTTTGCTGAATCCGGTGCAGCGTTTTTTTCAGAAGCGGGTGGGCGTGCCGGTGCCGGTGCTCAAGAAACTGGTGCCCAATGTGGACGCCTGGGACGGCTGGGATTTGTATCCGCAGATTCAGGTGCCGACTTTGGTGATGTGCGGGGAGTTGGACCGGTTGACCAAGCCCAAGCAGGTGCGGCGCATGGCCGAGGCCATTCCGCAGGTGCACTACGAGGGGATTTCTTTTTCGGCGCATCTGCCCCAGTTGGAGCGGCCGGCACGCGTCAATGAGGCTTTGTTGACGTTTGTGAAGGGGCGCTCGGAGCGGCCTTTTTAGTTTCGTCGCGTAGGGTAATTTGTGGTGCACTCGATGGGTTGCACTACAGTTGGGGTGAGGGGCGGGCTATCCTTGGGGAGCGCAGAGAGTTTTTCGGCGTAGTGCAATTTGTCGTGCACTCGATGGCTGGCACTACAGTTGGGGTGAGGTGCCGACCGGCCTTCTCTTTTCGGGTCTGGGGAGCGCAGAGAGTCTTCTGGCTGTAGGGCAATTTGTGATGCACTTGATGGTGGGCACTACCATTGAGGCGGGCGTTCAGCCGGCTTCGGGGTGGGCGGCTTGCCAGGCTCTGAGGCGGGAATCGGCTTCGCGTAGCAGTCCGGAGGCTTCGTCCAGTAGCTCGCGGTCGGGATTTTCGTGGAATTCCTCGAGGGCTTCCAGGCCGTCTGCGAAGATGGTGAGGATTTCCTGGTAGTCGTCGTCGGGGAAGGTCTGGGCTTTTTGCAGGTCTTTGCGGTAGTCGGCGATTTCTTGTTCCAGGTTGTGGCTTTCTTCTTCGCGCAGTTGAGCTTCGGCCTGGGCGAGTACGCGGTCCAGGCGATCTTGCGCGGCGGGCTGGTCAGGGGCGGCGCTCATGTTGCTGCCGCACATGGTGCAGCGGCGCGTACCTAAGGGCTGGGCGTTGTTGCAGACGGGGCAGCGAGCCTGTTCCTCGACTTCCAGGGCTTGCTGGAATTCCTGAGCCACTTCGCTGGCCGCCTGGTGGACGGCCGTGAGATCTTCGCCGCGTTCGCTGAGTTTGAGCAGTTGACCGAGCAGCTGTTCCATGTCTTCGAAGATTTCCGGCAGCTCGCCGCCTTCGGGGGGAGCCAGGTTTTCCAGGGCCTGGAGCGCGTCGCGCAGGCAAAATTGCGTCAATTCCGGGGCCACGAAGCCCTGACCCTGCAGCCAGCAGGCGTTGAGGGCCAGGTTGAGGGGGCCGTAGCTGGTGGGGCCATTGGCGTAGCCGCGTAGGAGAAAGGCGAGATCGTAGCGGGCCAGGTCTTTGCCGATTTGCTCGCCCTGAGCGCGCCAGGTCTTGAGCTGGCTGGCTTCGGGCGGATGCTCCAGCCAGTCGAGCAGTTCTTCTAGATAGGGAGCGAGATGCTCCTGAAGTTCCTCGGGGTAGCCCTGCAGGAAGGGGGTGAGAGAAGCGCCCAGTAGATCGGCTTCGCGACGGCAGGCGGTTTTCAGATCGGGACCGTGACTGGCGGCCAGGGCTCGGTTGCTGAAAGCCAGGGAGGTGGGGCCGCGGCTGACCCAGAGCGCCTCGTCCAGACGGAATTCGTCGAAATGGAAGCGCTGGGCGCTGATGGGCAGTCCCTGGCAGAGCGCTTCCAGAGGTTCGCTGGCTCCTTGCGATTCGCTGGCGATGCGGGCCCAGCGCAGAAAGTCCCCGTGGGATTCTTGCCAGGAACGGACTTCGGAGGCGACCAGCACCTGCACGTGGGGGGGCTCATTCTGCAGGCGCGTCTGCAGCTGCTCACCGTGTTTTTCCACCGACTGGCGAGTTTTCTCGGCGCAATCGAGGACTTCGGGGAGGGTGCTCTGACCTTCGAGGTAGGCTTTGGCCTGGGTGACGAGGAGTGGTTCTGGATACACGGGGCACTCTTTCGCTTAAAATTCCCTTAACTTGTAACTTACTTGTTACAAGGTTGACAAGTTGTCAGTCGTCTTTTACCGCCCTTTTTGGTTTACTTAATCCATAGATATCGGGAACACCGATGCACCGGGAGGCGACCTCAGTGGCGAATATTACGAACTTCAACCAGCAGGCGATGGACCAGCAGATGTTCATCACCCAAATGCGTCAGGCGCAAGCGGCCCAGTCCATGTATGGCGGCGGCTGCGGATGCAACGCCCTGCTGGGCAACCCGATGGCCTACGGCCAGATGGGTGGTTCGCCCTACAGTCAAGGATTCCAGGCCGGTATGCAGGCCGCTCAGCAGCAGCAACAGATGCAGCAAATGATGATGATGATGCAGATGATGCAGCAAATGATGATGATGATGGGCGGCATGGGCGGAATGGGCATGGGAATGCCGGGGATGATGCCCGGTATGGGAATGCCCGGGATGGGCATGGATCCTTATATGGGATTTCCCCCGCAGATGCAGCAGCCGATGCCTTTCTACCCGCAGCCCAGCTGGCCGCAGTCGCCCTACGGTGGTGGCGGTGGTTACCAGCAGCCGCTGCCCTCGCCCTGGAAGCGTCCCGATTTCCCCGTCGACACTCGTCCCACCATTCGTCAGAGCGATTTCTGGAACAGCAGCCCGCAGATCGTCAACGGCAGCTCGTGGCGCAACCAGAACATCCGCCAGGACCGCGGCCTGGTCGGTGGACCGCAGACCGCCTGGACCGGCAACGGCGACAACAAAGTCGTGCAAAACGGCGGCACCTTCGGCCAGAACATGCAGACCGTTTACTCCGGCAACGGAGACAATAAGATTCGTCAGAACGCCGGTTGGGGCGCGGCCGACCAGCTGACCGAAGTCGGCAGCGGCAACAACGACATCCGTCAGCGCGGCGGCTGGGCCAACAACCGTCAGGTGACGGCGGCCGGCGACGGCGACAACCGCATCACCCAGATCGGCGGTCGCGCCAACGACAGCCAGACCACCATCGCCGGACAGGGCGACAACGTGGTGCGGCAGGAAGCCGGACGCAATTCTTCCCAGAACACGCTGGTCGGCAACGGCACCAACGTGGTCCAGCAAGACGCCGGACGGGAATCTTCCCAGGTGGCCACCGGTGGTCACGGCAACAACACGGTGGTCCAGAACGCCGGCGTCGGCTCGCGTCAGGACACTCAGGTCGGCAGCGGTAACAACACCGTCAATCAGGACGCCGGCCGCAACTCCACCCAAATTACCAACGCCGGTCACGGGGACAACGTGGTCACCCAGGACGCCGGACGCAATTCCACTCAGGTGACCAACACCGGTCACGGCGACAATCTGGTGACCCAGAACGCCGGCGGCAATTCCACCCAGGTGGTCAACACCGGCGCCGGCAACGACAACGTCAGCCAGACCGGCGGCATCGTCGGCGGCAACACCCAGGTGGCCAACGTGGGCGCCGGCAACAACACGGTGGTGCAAACCGGTTCGACTTTCGGCAGCGGTGACCAGACCGTGCGTGCCAACGGCGGTGGCAACAACACCGTCACTCTGAACGGCGGCGGCGGCATGTTCTCCACCACCAATCAGAACGTGCAGCTCAACGGCACCGGCAACAACCGCGTCACCGTCAACGCCGGCGGCGGCACCACCAATATGAACGTGACCGGTGGTCAGGGCAACGACGTCATCACCATGAACGGCAACGGCAGCGGCAACATGGTTTACAACGTGACCGCCGGCCAGGACAACGTGACCATGAACGGCGGCTCGCACTGGTTCTCCACCCAGAACGCGCGCATCAACGCCGGCAACGAAAACATCACCATCATGAACCAGCGCGGCGAGGTGCTCTACCAGCGCGGCAACGGCGGCACGGTGGTGCGCACCGACGGCAATATCGACAACATGACGGTTTACGGAACCGACAACCAGGTGCTCTGGCGCGGCTAAGCCCGGGCGGGCGTCTTGGGGCGGGGAGCTTGCGGGCTCCTCGCCCTTTTTAATATCCCCAGAGTTTGCGCAGCAGCGGACGCAGGACCGGGTCCAGATTCTGGTCCTGGCCTGGTTTCAGGTCGGTCAGGAAGACCTGGCGGCCTTGCTGGTCTCGGAGCCAGATGGTTTCCGGGTCGAGCCGGGCCCGCAGGGCCGGCATTTGGGCCGCCAGCAGCCAGTGCTCGAGCAGGGCCGCGTGGCGTTTGGGGTCGAGTTCGGTTTGGGGATCGAGCCAGGCCTGGCGCAGGCTTTCCACGAGTCGTTGCTGCCAATCTGTGGGGGTGGCGGATTCCAGCGTGGCCAGGGTCAGGCCGGGGGGCATGGCTTCGGCCGGGGGTTGGGTGGCCTGGAAGCCCTTGGCGGTGAATCTCCAGATTTGGGCCGGGTGCTGCTGGGATTGGAGGTTGAGGCCGAGCTGGAAGCCGTCCTGCAGGGGAGAGACATGCCAGAATTGGCTGTCGGGCAGCAGTTGGCCGAGCAGGGAGGTGGAGGGTATGGCGCGTCCCTGGCTGACCAGGAATTCGCGCTGGCGGGGGTAGACCTGATCGAGGATCTCCTCGAAGGGCCGCACCAGCAGAGGCGCTCCACTGTCCAGCTGACTCGGGGCTCCCTGATGCCAGGTGAAGGGCAGGTAGCGCAGCTGTCCGTAGGCGCGGGAAGCGTTTTGGAAGACCGCCGGGGGTTTTTCTTTCCACTCGATGGGGGTCTGATCGAGGCCGTGCAGGGAGCGTTGGCGCGCGTCCCAGAGGATCTCTGGGGTAAATTGTTGGCTGAGCAGCGCCTGCTGCCACTCCAGTTCGCCTAACCAGATGGGCAGGGAAGTCAGGATTTGCTGCAGTTCCGGAGTCTGCACCAGGGACTGGTAGGAAAGGTCCGGAGTGACTCTGTCGCTCCTGAGCCAGAGCCGGAAGGGGCGGCGGCTCTGGCTGGGAACGGGCAGCTCGAAGCGCACCCCGTGGTGGAAGATCAGCACCTGGCTGGGGGAGCCCCAGGGCAGCAGGCTGAGCAGGCCGGAGTCGGGGGAGGGGAGGGTGCCGAGGCGGGGGCTCAGGTCGGTCGAGCCGATCTGCAGCTGAGCTTCGGGCCACTGGATTGGGAAGGCCGAGCGGCGGGCCAGCAGCTTTTGCAGGGTGGTGCGGACCTTCAGGATGCGCGAGCCGAAGAGGCGCTTGAGGGGATTTTCTCGGAGGCGGCAGAGCAGGGCCTGAGGCTGCAGCTCCAGGTCGTCGAAGGACAGTTCCCGGGCCAGGCGCAGGGCCGTTTCCAGGTGATGAAGTCGGGCGCCGGTCGGTGGATCGGTTTTCGCGTCGAAGCGCAGGGCGAAGCCGTCCGGGGTGGGTTCCAGGGTGAAACTTTGGGCGCCGCCCAGACTGGCCGCCATCATCAGGGGGATCAGGAACATCTCGGGCTCGGTGACCTGATAGGCGCTTTTGCGGGCTCGGGCGTCCAGGTCGAGACTGAAGCGGCCCTGGCTGTCGAGCCGGGCCGATTCGTAGAAAGTGGCCAGATAGTCGTCGATGCTCTGGGAGTCGGCCTGGTTCATGTCTGGGGATATCCGGTATTGCGCGGTCTATCCCTGCGTGAGCTGCGACAGGATTGGCCTTTGGCAGGGGCCGGTGACCTGCAACACAAACCTCCCGGAATGCTGATCAGCGATCGCAATTTGGTCCAGTTTTTGGTCGAAGCCGAGCGGGATTTCCCCCGCCGGGCGGCCGTTTGGAGCGAGCGCGGCGCCTTGAATTATCAGCAGTTGCTGCAAGAAGTGCGGGCTATGGCCGGGCTGCTGCAGGCCTGGGGGGTGCAGCCGGGTGACCGCGTCTTCTTGCTGCTGCCCAACTGGCCTCAATTCGTCATCGCCTGTGAGGCCATCTGGTGGGTGGGGGGCGTGGCCGCTCTCAGCAGTCCTCTGATTCCCGCGCCCTTGTTGATCGAGCAGTTGCGCAAGGCGCGGCCGCGCATCGTCATCACCAGCAATCGGTTGGACGCTACGCTGGCCCAGTCCATTCGCGACCTGGGCGTGGAGCGGATTATTCTGAGCAGTGGCCGCGAGTATATGCGCACGCAGGTGGGCTGGCTTTTTCGCGGACCCAAACCCAAGACCAGTATGCCGGGCGGGGTGCATCGTTGGCGCGCCTGCATGCGCGAGGCGGTGGCCAGCGAGACGCCCTATCCTGAGGGGGGAGAGCGGGCCGCGGCCCTGATTTTCTCCGGCGGGACGACGGGCGCTCCCAAGGGCGTGGTGCTGTCGCATCGAGCGCTCTGGGCCAATACCATGCAGCTGGCCGGTTGGGATGAGCTGATGCAGCGCGGCAAGGAACGCCTGCTGGCGGCTCTGCCTCTGGGGCATGCCTACGGGTTGACCGGGGTGTTAAACCTGGGAATGCACAAGGCCGGCACCCTGATTTTGAGCAGTTCTTTGAAGCCCGATCACCTGGCCGACTTGAGCTCGCGGTTTCATCCCACCCTCTTTCCGGGCACGCCGGCGCTCTATGCGGCGTTGCTGAATTTGCCCAACTTGCGTAGCTACAACTTCAAGTCGATTCGGCTGTGTGCTTGTGGGTCGGCGCCTTTGCCGGTGGAGGTGCAGGAAGGTTTTGAACGGGTGACGCGGGCCCAGGTGATCGAAGGGTTCGGGCTGACGGAGGCCGGGCCGATTACCCACTGTTCGCCGCCAGGGGGCATGCGCAAGCAAGGGTCGGTGGGGCTGCCGCTGGCTTTGACCGAGAGCCGGATTTTGAGCCTGTCGACGGGCCTGCCTTTGCCGGCCGGGGAAATCGGCGAGCTGGTGGTGCGTGGGCCGCAGTTGATGACCGGCTACTGGGAAGAACCGGAGGCTACGGCCGAGGCCTTGCGCGACGGCTGGCTGCATACGGGGGATCTGGGCGTGACCGACAGCGACGGTTATACCTACCTGTTGGGGCGCATGACCGATTGCTGCAAGGTGGGGGAGAACCTGGTCTACCCGCGGCGCATCGAGGAAGTGATTCATCTGCATCCGTCGGTGCAGGAAGTGGCCGTGCTGGGGTGGCCGGCGGGCTTTCCGCGTGACCTGAAGGGCATCGGCCTGGTGGACAAACTGCACGCTTTTGTGGTGCCGCGGCCGGGCAAGAAAGTCTCGGTGGACGAACTGCGTCAGTATGTGCAGGTGCGTCTGCCGGACTGGTTGAGGCCGGAGTTGTGGACGCTGTTGCCGCAGCTGCCGCGCACGCCCTTTGGCAAGGTGAGCCGGCTGTCGCTCTACGGCTCCTATTGATTAATCGATGGTGCGAATGGTGAGATTGCTGCGAATCGGTCGGCGCATCTGAAGACGGTTCTGGAAATCTGTATCGACGTTGATCATTGGCTTTTCTCCTCGGTTTCTTGAGCCTCATTGTAGTCGCCTGGAGGGTCTTTGGAACGGGACGGCGCTACTGAGCTGACCAGGAGAAGTGCTCGGCTTCCCAAAGATTGCGAGACAGTAATTCACCAGGGGGTTTGCCCGATGAGTCATTTACGCGTCGCCGTGGTGGGAGCCGGTCCGTCCGGACTCTATGCCTGCGAAGAACTTCTCAAGTCGACCGATTTTGAAGTCCACATCGACCTCTACGATGCTCTCCCAACCCCCTACGGACTGGTGCGTTATGGCGTAGCCCCCGACCACCAGAAGATCAAGAACGTGACGGCCGTGTTCGAGAAAATCATGCGCGATCCGCGCCTGCATTTCCACGGCAACGTGCTGGTCGGACAGAAAGAACTCGACTGGATGCGCGGCGCCTATCACGCCGTTTTGTTCACGGTCGGAGCCCAGACCGACCGGCGTCTGGGGATTCCCGGCGAGGACCTGGAGGGCAGCTACTCGGCCACCGATTTCGTGGCCTGGTACAACGGCCATCCCGATTATCAAGACCGCCAGTTTTTGCTGGATCAACCGGCTGTGGCCGTGGTCGGGGTGGGCAACGTGGCCATCGACGTGGCCCGCATTCTGCTGGCCGGTCACGAGCGTCTGGCCAAGACCGACATCGCCGACCACGCCCTGGAAGGGCTCAAAAACAGCGCCGTGCGCGAGGTGCACATCCTGGCCCGGCGCGGGCCTTTGCAGGCGGCTTTCACCAATCCGGAGCTGCGCGAACTGGTCGAGATGGAAGACCTGTCTTTCGAGATTCGCGCCGAAGAGCTTTTGCTGGATCCTTTCAGTCAGGCGGCCCTGGCGGCCGAGCCGGACAAGGCCATCAGCAAGCGTCTTGAGCTTTTGGCCCAGGCCACGGTACGCCCGGAGGCTTCGAAGCGCCTGGTGCTGCGCTTTCTGGTCTCGCCCCTGGAGGTCGAGGGCTCGACGCGGGTGGAGAAGTTGGTGCTGGGGCGCAACCGTTTGAGCGAGAAGTTGTCGGCTCAGGACACCGGCGAACGGGAGACGCTGGAAATCGGCGCACTCTTCCGATCGATTGGCTACAAGGGGCGTCCGCTGGCCGACCTGCCGTTCGACGAGGGCAAGGGCGTGATCACCAACGAGGGCGGTCGTGTGGCCGGTCAGCCGGGCGTTTACGTGGCCGGCTGGATCAAGCGCGGTCCTTCGGGCGTGATCGGCACCAATAAGCCCTGCGCCAAGGAAAGCGTGCACGCCATTCTCAGCGACGCGCTGGCCGGCAAGCTGCCGGTTCCCACACTGGAAGCTTTGGAACACCTGGTGGCTCACGAGCGTGTGGACTTCGCCGGCTGGAAGCGCCTGGACGATCACGAGGTCAATCTGGGCAAAGATTCGGGGCGTCCGCGCATCAAAGTGGTGGAGCGCGCGGCCATGCTCAAGCATTCCTCGGAGGAAGTGGCCACCCGCTGAGCAAACCAGGGGGCTAACCTTGCGGAGGACTTTGAAGACATGAAAATCGGAATCATCGGCGGCGCCGGACTGGTCGGCTCCAACCTGGCTTTTGCCCTGCAAATGGCCGGAGTCGGCAGTGAACTTGTGTTGGTGGACGCCAACCAGCAGGGAGCTGCCGGACAGGCCCTGGACCTGCTGCACGGCTCGGCCTATACCGCTCCGCAACGCATTCGCGCTGGTGGTTACGAGGCTCTGGAAGGGGCCGACTGCGTGGTCATCACCGCCGGTTTGCGCCGCAAACCGGACGAGAGCCGTCTGGACCTGATCAACCGCAACGTGCTGCTGTTTATGGGAATTCTCGAGGAGCTGCGCAAGGTGTCGGTGAGCAACCGCTGCCATCTGATCATCGTGACCAATCCGGTCGATATTCTCACTCAGTTGTCGGTGGAGAAGTCCGGTTTTCCCAAGGAGCGCGTCATCGGTCTGGGCACGGTGCTCGACACCCTGCGCTTCCGCTCGCTGCTGGCCGAATACTTCGGGGTGGCCGCGCCCCAGCTGCAGGCCCTGATTTTGGGCGAGCACGGCGACTCCATGGTGCCCCTCTGGTCGACCGCCTGTGTGGACGGTGTGCCTCTGACCAGCCTTCCCAAGTATGACCAGGGCGCGGTCATGAAGATTTTCGAGCGCACCCGCAAGTCGGGGGCCGAGGTGATTTCCTTGAAGGGCGGCGCCGGCTACGCGGTGGGCGTGGCCATTCTCGAGGTGATCAAGGCCCTGGCCTACGATACCAAGGCGATTCTGCCGGTTTCGACCTTCCTGGAGGGCGAATACGGCCTGCGCGGGGTCTGCCTGTCGGTTCCCACCCGGTTGGGTAGCAAGGGTGTGGAACAGCGCCTGGAGATGGAGCTGTGGCCGAAGGAGAAGGCGGCTCTGTCGGCCTCGGCGGATGCCCTGCGCGAAACCATGGGCAAGGTCCAGGTCAAGGCTTGAACGTTCCCCGCGCTGCTCTGGTCATCATCGGGCAAGAGCTCTTGTCCGGCAAGGTCAAGGACGAGAATGTCGGCTATTTGACCGAGCAGCTCTGGGCCCTGGGCGTGGAGGTCAAACGCGTCCTCTTCGTTCCGGACGACTCTCAGGACATCGTGGAGGCGCTGCGCTGGGTGGTGGACCGCCACGACTACGTGTTCACCACCGGGGGGATGGGGCCGACTCACGATGACGTGACGGTGGCCGCCGTGTCCGAGGCGCTGGGTCGGCCGATGGTGCATAGCCCCAGCCTGGAGAGCCTGCTGGAGCGGCTTTATGGGGTGCCGGCGGGGCCGGAGCGCACCCGGCTCTGTCATATTCCCGAGGGGGCCGAACTGGTCTATCCTGAGGACGCCCGCTTTCCTCAGTTGATCGTGGGCAATGTCTTTCTTTTTCCCGGGGTGCCTTCCATCGTGCGCAAGAAGTTCTCGGCCATCGCCGAGCGTTTTCGAGCGGAGCCGATTTATTCCGAGCGCCTGGACCTGGATCGCAGCGAAATGGAGATCGTGATGCCGCTGAACGCGGTGGTGGAGTCGTTCGCGGACGTCCGTTTCGGGTCGTACCCGCAGTATTCCGAGGGCAAGGAAACGGTCTACCTGACTTTGGACGGTACACAACAAGAGCGCGTCCAGGACGCGCTCAAGCTGCTCAAGAAGCTACTGGGACTGGCTTAGAAGTTCCAGCTGGCTCCGTCGATTTCGAATTGCACGGGGGCTTCTTTGCCGGCGTTGTAGAGCACCCAGAAGCGCGGCTTGAGGCTGGTTTCGCCGATGACGTTGTATTTGAGCTCGACGAAGGTCTTCTGACCGGAGTCGACGGTGCCGACTTCTTTCTTGATGGTGTCTTCCAGACGGCCGGTCTTGCTCCACAGCTCCATTTGCACTTGCACTTTGTCGACGGCAACGTCGGTGGTGTTCTGCATCCACAGGTGGTAGCGGCCCGAGGCGCCGTTCATGCTGATGGTCGAGGAGCCGTCCTGCACGATCTTGAGGATCTTCAGGGGATGCGGGCCCGGGTCGGATTTGCGACGGGCGGCGTAGGCGGGCATGAGAACGGTGCCGGCGGCGGCCAGGGCCAGAGCGGCGAACTGATAGCTTTTCATAGGACCTCCAAAAATGTGACTGTGCTTATTTCCCTGAATCCTTGTTTCTTAAGCACCTTGATGGAATTTCAAATTTTTGGCCCGGTTTCCTGTGTAGACGGTGTTGACAAGCCGCTAGGCCCATGGTATGAAAAGCAGCGTTACATCGTCCCAAGCCAAACGGGGCAAATGTTATTTGCGGGAGTAGCTCAGTTGGTAGAGCGTCAGCCTTCCAAGCTGAATGTCGCGAGTTCGAACCTCGTCTCCCGCTCCAAGTTCGCTGGAGTAGCTCAGTTGGCAGAGCACGTCCTTGGTAAGGACGAGGTCGGCGGTTCGAGCCCGCTCTCCAGCTCCAATCGGGGAGTTTGTTTTATGCAAACTCCAAGGGCCCTAAAAAAGTTTGATGCGCAAGCGTCCGACGGCCGAAGGGTCTCTTTTTTTTGGTGAAGGTGAACTTTGAAGTGAATTTCCGAGTTCGCCGCAGTGGGGATTCCCACGCGTGTCGCCTCGAGGTTGTGTCGTCATGTTTGGCGGCTGCATCCCGGGCGGTATAGGGATGGGATTTCCCAGAGGAGGCGCAGCGATGGCCGGTCAACCAGCTAAAAAACGAACAGGTCCACGGCGCGATCGCAGCGAGACGAAAGCTGCGATGGCGAGCGGAGGAGCCACCACTACGGTGACCCCCGCGCCCGAGGCCGCGGCTCCGTCAGGCTGGTCGCCCGCCGCTTTCAGTGCTTATCTGCAGGGCGTCAAGCTCGAGATGGGCCGTGTGAGCTGGCCCTCCGCTCGCGAATTGCAGGCAGCCACCACCGTGGTGATGGTCACCCTGATTCTCTTCGCCGGCTATCTGGGACTGCTGGACGCCATTCTAAAGCGGTTCTTCCGCTAAAAGCCCCGACCCCTTAGGAGTGATCATGGAACAGCAAGAACAGGATATCGCTGAAGAGCAGCAAGTCGCCGAAGCCGTTGCCGAGAGCGTTGAGAGCGTCGAAGCACCCGTGGTGGCTGCGCCCGCTCCGGTGGACCCCCGCATCAGTTGGTACGTGATTCACACTTACTCGGGTTACGAGAACAAGGTGCGCGACAACTTGATGCGTCGTATTGACTCGATGGGCATGCGGGACCGGATCTTCCAGGTCCACGTTCCCACCGAGGAAGAACTCGAGTTCAAAGACGGTAAGAAAAAGACCGTCATGCGCAAAATCTATCCGGGCTACGTCTTCGTCGAGATGATTCTCACCGAAGAGTCCTGGTATGTCGTGCGGAACACTTCGGGCGTGACTGGCTTCGTCAGTCCTGGCGCCAAGCCGGTGCCGTTGCCCGAAGACGAAGTGCGTCGCATCAAACAGTTGATGGGTATGGAAGCCCCCACCCGGGTCAAACTCGACCTCGCCGTGGGACAGGCCATCAAAGTCACCCACGGTCCCTTCCAGGACTTCCACGGCGTGGTGGAGGAGGTCACTCCGGATCGCGAGAAAGTGCGCGTCCTGATTTCGATCTTCGGCCGCGAAACTCCGGTGGAACTGGATTTCGGACAAGTCGAGAAGCTCTCGTAAGGTCATAGAGATAAAGAGGAGTAGTCATGGCTAAGAAAGTTAAAGCAATGGTGAAGCTGCAGTGCCCGGCAGGAAAGGCCAACCCGGCACCGCCGGTCGGTCCCGCCCTCGGTCAGCACGGCGTGAACATCATGGAGTTCGTGAAGCAGTACAATGAGCGTACCGCTTCGCAGATCGGCATGATCATCCCGGTCGAGATTACCATCTTCGAAGACCGCTCCTTCACCTTCATCACCAAGACCCCGCCAGCCGCCACCTTGCTCGTCAAGGAAGCCGGCATTCCCAAGGGTTCCGGTGAGCCCAATAAGAAGAAGGTCGGTAAAGTGACCGCCGCGCAGGTTCGCAAGGTCGCCGAAATCAAGATGCCCGACCTGAACGCCAACGATATCGACGCCGCTATCGCCATCATCGAGGGCACCGCCCGTTCGATGGGCCTGGAAGTCGTAGGTTAAGTCCAAAGGTTTTGAAGCCTGACTCTGGTCAGGCTTCATTTATTTTGTGGGAGATCTCGGCGACGGGGTCGTTCGCACCACGGAGGTATATATGGCAAAGCAAACCAAGAAACGTAAGGCCGCTCTCGAGGCCTACGACAAGAACGCACTGCATGCGCTCGAAGAAGCAATCGGAGTGGTCAAGAAGATCGCTTCGGAAAAGTTTGATGCGACCGTCGAGTGTCACATCAAGCTGGGTATCGACCCGCGTAAAAGTGACCAGACCGTGCGCGGCACGACCGTTCTGCCTCACGGCACCGGTAAGACCCCTCGCGTCATCGTCTTCACCAAGGGTGACCGTATCCGCGCCGCCGAAGGCGCCGGAGCCGACGCCGCTGGTGCTGAAGACCTGGTCGCCAAAGTCAAGGGCGGCTGGTCCGACTTTGACCTGGTGGTCGCAACCCCGGACATGATGGGCCTGATCGGTAAAGACCTCGGTCGTATCCTGGGACCGCGTATGCCCAACCCCAAGGCCGGCACCGTCACCCCTGACGTAGTCAAAGCCGTGGAAGAACTGAAGTCCGGCAAGGTTCAATACCGCGCCGACAAGCAGGGCGTGGTGCACTCCAGCATCGGCCGCCTGTCCTTCGAGGAAGGCAAGCTGCTCGAGAACCTGCGTGTGCTTCTGGATGCCATCGTCAAGGCCAAGCCCCAGAGCTCCAAGGGCACCTATCTGCGCTCGATCTCGCTGGCCTCGACCATGTCGCCGGCCGTTCGCGTCGACACCACCAAGGCTGTTGCCAAGTCCGCCGCCAACTAAGCAGCAGGCTTCGCACTTCTCAAAGGGCCCGTCTCCGGACGGGCCCTTTTTGATTTCGCCTTGAGGGTGCCCTCAGGGCTTCCGGGGGGCGCCCGGCCCATCGGCCCGGAGAAGTGCTCCAGAGGCCTCTCTGACCCAAGAAAGGCCGCTGTGGAGCCTGTTCTAACGGACCAAAGCCGCCAACTTTTGGGATGTCGCCAAATCTCCGAGATAAAGACGAAAAAAAGGCTTGACAGGGCGAGATGAAGGCATTATATTCTCAATCCCACGGGGTTATAGCTCAGCTGGGAGAGCGCTTGCATGGCATGCAAGAGGTCCTCGGTTCAAGTCCGAGTAGCTCCACCATAAGGCCCGCTTGAAAAAGCGGGCCTTTTTTATTATCCGCTTGCTTTACACGGCTGTAGCAAAGTTTTTGTGCACTCGACAGGAACTCCATGGTTCGGCGAGAAAGGCAGTCCTCCGAATCGAATGGTTCAGAGGAGATGCTTCAATTGAAGCAGTCGCTGAAACCCCGGCTCAGAGAAGCCGGGAACGGATTGAGAGTGAGAGAGTACGATGGCGTACAGGCCCTGTAGATTTCGTAGTTCCGTGCTGGGTGTTTTCCAGTGTGAGAAGCATATGTTTCAACATTCGTACCCAGAGATATACAACGAGGTTTACGAATATTGGATCGAGCATGTGCCGGATCGCTTCTGTGGTTACGTGGATTTTGGGTTCAGCCTCGAAG
>JAFKGI010000059.1 GCA_017307785.1 Vulcanimicrobiota bacterium
CTACGAGATTACCGTCCGAGATTTTCAATCAGAACTCGAACAAATCGCCTCGTAACGTCCGCACGGTGAACTAGCAAGCCGAGGCCCCCCGTCGGCTAGATCCCCGTGTCTAAAAGTGGGGCCGCCGCCGCGGGGGGGTTGAGACTAGAATTCAGGAGGCGGGGGTGGCGCGGGCGCCTGCGGAGGCGTAAGCCCCTGACCTTCGGTGGCGACCTTGGGCATCGACCTTGCCAGCCAGAAGACGTCCAGTCCAGCCAGTCCCCAAACCACAAAGCTGGAAAGTCCCAGTCCGGCCAGCACCACCACTTGCTGCATATCGAAGGGGACGTCGCCGGTGGGACTCATCATCCCGTCCATCACCTTGCCGAGATTGGCCCCAAAGACGACCATGATGGCCACCAGGATCGCCCCGAAAACACCGGCCCAGACCAGCCCACGCCAGGGACGTCCGAGCACGAAATGTCCGCTCCCCGGGAAGACCAAAAAGCTCAGAGCCACAGAGGCCATCGTTTTGGACGTGCTTTTCATAGAGCGATCCTAGCACACATTCGGGTCGACGGCTAAGGGGAGATTTTCCGTCCCTGTTGGCTGGCCAGAGCCGCGGCCACCACGGGAGCCGCGAAAGACGTACCGTGAACTTCCTGACCGGCCACCAAATAGCCGCCCGGAGCCAGCACGGTCACACCTTCGCCGTTGTAGCTGGCCGGCTTGCCGCCTTCAAGAGCTCCCACCACCGTCGTCTCCGGAGTCACCAGGTCGCTGAGGGTAAAACCGGGGGCCCAGGCAGCCATCCGGCCGTCGTTGCCCGCTGCCACCACCACCTCGTTGTCGGCCGCCTCGAACTGCCTGACCAGGCCGGCAAAATCCAGGCGGGCCTCCTGCAACCGGGGGTCATGGGTCGTGCGACCGGCCAACTCCACCAGGCCGGCTTGAAAGTCCTCACCAAAGGCTTTGCGCAGCTGAGAAGTAGCCTGCTCGGCGCTCTCGGGATCCTGGGTCATTCCCAGCACCGCCGCGACACACAGTGCGGGAGTGCTGCCCAGAGAAAAGTTCACGGCCACCTGGCGAGCCCCGGCTTCGCTGACGGCCAACAGTCGTTGGGTAGCGCCCTGCACCGCCGACAACCGGGTCTGCACCATCGATTCCGCCAGGTTCGTGCGAATCGCTTCGGGGGTCTCCGCTTCTCCCCAGGCCTGAACCAGACGGCCAATCTCGGCCTGGGCAGGGTCGTTCGGATCTTCAAACGGGAGCGCCACCAGCTTGCCGGCAAACCCCTGCTGGCGAGCAACCTGAGCCACCAGGTTGCCGTGTGCGCCGGGACCCTCGAAGCTATCGCAAAGAACGAGAGCGCCGGGCTGATCTTTGAGAGCCTGGCGTAAGCCGGGGAGGAGTCGCTGTCCGAAAGAATCCAGGGGGCGCATGCTTCACTCATAGCAGGCCGAGATTGCAGCCGAATGAACGGAAGGTTGCCGCCCGGCTATTTCTTAGGCTTACTCAGGTAGACCTGAATGGCCCCACCGGTGATCTCGTGAAACGGACCGTTGACCAGCTCGACCGCCGACTCGACCGCAAAGTGCTCGTCCATCCAACGCCGACTGTAGCCTCCCGGGTCCACGATCAAATCTCCGGCAAAAATCCACCAGCAGCGCCGCGCCTTCAGGAGCGGAGCCACCAGTTCACTGGAGCGGAGGTCGACCGGATTCAACTCCACCAGGCGATCCGAAGAGTAGTAATAGCGCAACGGGAAGGCCTGATGCGCGGGCAACACTACCACCAGGTCTCCCGGCTCCACCATGGGCAAAATCTGCTCGCTCAAGATTCGCCAGTTCTGCTTGGCCAGACTCGGCTCGTGATGACTCCGATAGAACATTCCCAGATTCAAGATCAGCCAGGCGCCCAGCAAGACCTGACCGACCCGCCGCGGCGCCTGCGCCAAGGCTCCAGCCAGAGCCAGCAAAAAAGGCAAAGCCAGCGACTGACAACTGTGGATGCTGTAGATCGAACTGCGTAGCACAGAGTAGAGGACAACCGGAAACCACTGGCCGAGAAACCCGCAAACCGCCAGTCCCTGCCCGCGCCGGTAGAAACCCACCAAACCGACCACGGCCACGGTCAGCAGACAGTTTACCACCAGGGGCGGCTGCAGATACCAGGCACCCATCAGAGCCGGCGGCAAAGAGGTCAAAGACTCCAAGCTGATCGGCAGATGACACAACCTCAGGCTGTTTCCCTGGCCGGACGGGCCATTCTGCTGAAGAACCCAGGGAATCAGCGGCAATGTGCCCAGAGCGGCCAGCACCAGAGCGGCCAGCGTCATTCGATTTCGATTGCGGACCAGGAAATAGCTACCGGCAGCCGCGGCAAACAGGGCAAAACGATAATCCACCGACCAACCCATCCAGGTCGCGAGCAGCAAGAGAAGAAAGGCGGCGCGGCTGTTGCGAGCCAATCCCAGCAGAGCCAGAGCATAAAGCATCTCTGCCAAAGAAACCCATGGATACATGCGACACTCCTGGTCGAAGAGCAGCAGATACTGGGAAGTGGCTGCCAGGGCGGCCGAGATGCGAGCGGTTCTGCGATCGGTCAGGCGAAGAGCCAGGACATAAAGCAAAGCGACGGCCGCGGAACCGGCCAGGGCTTGAGGCAACCGCAAAAACCACTCGCTGGACGGAAAAATCTTGAGCCAGGCGTGCAGACCCAGATAAAACAGCGGCGGATGGATGTCGCCCGAACGCGTAAAGGCCAGGATGTCGGCCACATCTTTCTGGGCCATCCAGTTGGAAAAGGCTTCGTCCAGCCAGAGTGAAGCCTCGCCCAACCAGAGCAAGCGAATCAAAAGACTCAGCAGAAAGACCGCGAGAATCTCCTGCCAGACCTTCACGGCGGGGAGGTTCGTTTAGACGATGCGGCGGGGGTTGTAGCCGCGGCGCGAGCGGGGCTGCAGCTTGAAGGTCTGGACGACCTTGCCGTTGCGCACCCGGGTGTTGGCCTTGACCTGCAGCCCTTGAGGAGGGGTTGCCGAAGTGCCGCGCACCAGGAAAGCATCGGAAGAACGTTCGCGACGACCGACGCGACCCAGCAACTGCTCGATCTCGGCCACACCGAAGTGATCGGCGTCGGTGATGACGACCAGGTCGGCCATGGGAACGTCGAGTCCCGAACCCACCAGATTGGTGGCCACCAGCACGGCCGGAGCGTTCTGACGGAACTGCCTCATCATGCTGACGCGATCTTCGCCGGCTCCGGCGGAAGCACGCGGGCCCTTGCTACGAAAGCGCTTGCGGTGTTCGGCCGTATCGGCCATCTCGCCGTGCAAAATCGAGACCGGCACATTGTAGCGGTCCTGCATATACTGGCCCATGATGGCCACCCGGCTGCGAGTACGGCTGATCACGTAGATGCGACTACCGACAGCCAGATGCTTCTGAATCAGCTCGTCGGCGCGCTCCAGCTGGCGGAAAGGATTCTCGCCCCATTCCCCGCGCTGCTCGTGCACTTCGGTCTTGGGAGAATCGAAAGGCATCTGCGTCAGCAGAACCGGGTTCTCCATAGCGCCTTCGCGGCGCAGGAAACGTCCCACCGCCTCGGGAGTGGCCGTCACAAACACTGTCGGCGTCTTGACGCCGTGCAGGTAGCGCAGATCTTCTTCTTCATCGAAGGCGTTGACGTCGTCCACCACCACCAGGCTGGCGTCGTTGAGCATCCAGCGGTAGCCCGAGTTTTGCAGCAGCAGGGCACTGCCGACCACGATCTGGACCTTGCCGTCGCGAATATCGTCAAACTGTTCCCGACGCGTGCGCGGCGGAATGCCGGCGTGCATCTGAGCCACTTCCAGGTCGGTGTCGCCCAGTCGCTCTTCCAGATAGTTGGCCTGCTGGCGAGCCAGGTCGCGGGTGGGCACCAGGACCACCACAAAACCACCGGCACGCAGGACGTGATTGATGGTGGTGCGGAAAAACACTTCGGTCTTGCCGGAGCCGGTGGGAGCCTTCAGGAGGATGCGCTTTTCACCGCTTTCCAAGCGGGCGCCCAACTCCTCGATTCCGCGATTCTGGTCGGCAGTCAGCTTGAACTTCTGCCCTGCCGGGACGAGTTCGCTTTCTTCAGCGACGCGCTGAACGTTTTCTTCGATGACTTTCCAAACTTTATTGGCTTGCAAACTGGGCATGAAAGATCCTTTAGTGAGAATGCCGGCCACTATATCACTAGCCTCTCGACTTTGTCGAGTGGGCAGAGGGAGAGGCGGTGGAGAGAGGGGGAGACATCGGCTCAGGCTTAAGAATCTCTCGCTATCGGACGAAGACGGAAGATATAGAAAGACCCTCTCACTCCCCAAAAACTCCCCCTCTCCCCCACCAAAAGGGGCCCGCGCAGCGGATGTCAAAGGGCCTCGCCGCCCGTGGAAACTTAGCTTTGGAGAACCAGCTGTGGCCGTTCGTGCTGTAACAGAATCGATTCGGGTCATCCTGCTCACCAGCAGCTATCGTGTTGAGCGCTACATCCACGTGGTCCCGGGCGGAAGACTGCTCGACGAAGTAAATAAGGAGCGGGAGTTCATCCCCGTCACCAGAGCATCGATCTATGCCCTGGACGGAGAGGCTCCCCTGGACACATTGGACTTTGTTGCCGTCAACAAAGCCCAGGTGGTCATGATCGCTCCCGCCGTCGCCAGTTAAAGCCGCCCGGTAAGGGGCTTCAGCTCCAAACACCAGGAGGAAACCGATGATTGTTCGCTATTTAGGTCATTCCAGTTTCTGGATTAGCTCGGGGAAAGCGACTTCAGTAGTAATTGACCCGTATGGAACCCACGTTCCCTACAACTTCCCGCCCTTGGAAGCCGACGTCGTGGTCATTTCCCACGAACATCGCGACCACAACGCGGACTACCGGGTCAACGGCAATCCCATGCTGGTCAAACGGACCCACGATTTTCAGTGCGAGCAAGAGGTCATGGTGCAGCGCACCAAAGAGACCCTGACCTTTCACGGGCTGCCCACCTTTCATGACAACTTCAACGGTCGTCGCCGTGGCCCGAACACCGTCTGGCATTGGTACTGGGAAGGCATCCACTTCGCCCACCTGGGCGACCTGGGCCACCTGCTGACCGACCAGCAACTGAAAATCCTGGGCAAAGTCGACGTGCTCTTCTGTCCCGTGGGCGGCAAGATCACCCTCAACCCGACCGAAGCCTCGCTGGTGATCTCCCAGCTCGAGCCTCGTCTGGTCTTCCCCATGCACTATTTGACGCCCCAAATCGAGAAAATGGAACTGGCCGAGTTCACCCTCAAGGACTTCGCGGCCAAAATGAGCAGCGTCGAAGACGCTTCGACCATGGCCATGGAAATTGAACTGGCGCGTCTCCCAACCCAAACTAAGGTAATGATGTTGAGACATGAATAAAAAAACCCGCTATCTGTTCGTCACCGGGGGCGTCGTATCGTCTCTCGGCAAGGGCATCGTGGCCAGCTCGCTGGGCACACTGCTCAAGGCACGTGGCCTCAAGGTGACCATCCAGAAGCTTGACCCCTATATCAATGTAGACGCCGGAACCATGAACCCGTATCAGCACGGCGAGGTCTTCGTAACCGTCGACGGCGCCGAAACCGACCTGGACCTCGGCCACTACGAGCGCTACATCGACGAAAACCTCAAGGCCAAAAACAACCTGACCACCGGCAAAATCTATAGCCAGGTCATCGAACGCGAACGCCGCGGCGACTACCTGGGAGACACCGTGCGCGTCATCCCCCACATCACCGACCAGATCAAAGAATTCGTCCACCAGGTGGCCGAAGACAGTGAAGCCGACGTAGCCATCGTCGAAGTCGGCGGCACCGTCGGCGATATCGAAAGCCTGCCCTTCCTGGAAGCCATTCGTCAGTTCAAGAACGACGTGGGCCACGAGCGAGTCATGTATCTGCACGTCACCTTGCTGCCCCACCTGGGGGCCGCCGGCGAACTTAAAACCAAGCCGACTCAGCACTCGGTCAAAGAACTGCGGGCCATCGGTATCGCACCCGACGTGCTGGTTTGCCGCACCGAAAAGCCACCCGCTCAGGACCACATCCGCAAGATTGCCCTGTATGGCGACGTGCCCACCAAGGCCGTATTCGCCTGCCCTGATGTGGCCAGCATCTACGACGTTCCCCTGATGCTGGAACAGGACGGCCTGGGCGACTTTACCGTGCAGCGCCTGGGCCTGGAGTGCAAAGCGCCCGACCTGGAAATGTGGAAAACCATGGTGCGCCGCATGAAGACGGCCACCGACAAAGTTCGCATCTGCCTGGTGGGCAAGTACGTGGAAATCAAAGACGCCTACATGTCCATTGCCGAGTCCTTGCAGCACGCCGGCATCGCCTGTGGCTGCCAGGTCCACATCGACCGCCTGGACGCCGGCGAACTGCTCTCCGGTGCCGGCATGGATACCCTGCGCAGCGCTCACGGCATTCTGGTGCCCGGCGGCTTCGGAGCCCGTGGCGTGGAAGGCAAAATCCGCGCCATCGAGCATGCCCGCACCGAAAAGGTCCCTTACTTTGGAATCTGCTACGGAATGCAGTGGGCGGTCGTCGAGTTCGCCCGCAACGTCTGCGGCCTCAAAGACGCCAACAGCACCGAAGTCGCCCCCGAGACGACCAATCCGGTGGTGTGGGCCATGGAAGACCAGAAGAACATCGAAAAGATGGGCGGCAGTATGCGCCTGGGCGAATACGACTGCAAGTTCACCCCCGGCACGGCCGCTCAGAAAGTCTACGACGCCGACACCGTGCGCGAACGCCATCGCCACCGCTACGAGTTCAACAACGAGTACCGCCAGCAACTGACCGAGAAAGGCCTGGTTATCTCCGGCCTGAACCCGGAACGCGACCTGGTCGAGATCGTCGAACTCAAGGACCATCCCTGGTTCGTCGCCTGCCAGTTCCACCCGGAATTCGGTAGCCGGCCCTACCGCGCCCACCCCCTCTTCCGCGGCTTCGTGGAAGCCGCCCTTAAACGCGCCACAGCGGGACGTACTCCCGCCACGGTCTAGCGATTATTACAGTTGACAAACCGGTACGGCTTCAGTAGAATCCGCCGGTATCTCTGTTCGATGGAATGGAGAGCAGGTAAAGCAAATGCATGTTGGTATCGGCGATATTCGCAAAAGCAAAGGGTTGGCCAAGTCCTTCGACTGGAACGATCCTTATAAGCTCGAGGGAATTGACATCGAGGGCCCACTCAAGCTGGACCTGAAGGTCACCAACGCGGGCAGCCGCGTGATGGTGACGGGACCGCTCAAAGCCGCGGTGCGCCTACCTTGCACCCGCTGTTCTGAAGACGTCGTGTTCCCGCTGGAACTGGAACTGGAAGAAGAATATCTTCCGGTCCACAGCGAGGAGGCGATGACCCGGGCCAAAGATTTGCTGGATGGCACGTTCACCTTTGAGAACGACAAAGTAGTGCTCGACGAGCTACTACGCCAGGAAATCGAAGCCGCGTTCCCGATTCAGGCCCTGTGCACGGATGATTGCCGTGGACTTTGCGAAAAGTGTGGCGCCAATCTCAATCGCGAGACTTGCCAGTGCATCCCGGAAGAGTCCGACTCTCGCTGGGCAGCCCTGAAAGATTTGACGGCCGGGACTTCGGTCCCCAAGTCAGCCAAGACCAAGAAACCGAAGAAATAGGAGGCTCACCACCGTGGCCAATCCAAAATGGAAGTTATCCCGCATGCGGACCCGCCGCCGGCGCTCACACGACGCTCTGACGGCCCCCAACGTGGTGAATTGCCCCAGCTGCAAAGCGCCCACGCTACCTCACCGGCTGTGTCTGTCCTGCGGCACCTACAACGGCCGTCAGGTCATTCAGCTGAAGCAGGACGAAGCGGGCGACCCTTCTCAATAGCTCCGTGACAACGGAAGAGCTCAACTCACCCCAAGGCTACAAGACGCCAGTCGGTATCCTTGGGGTGGGTCATTTTGTCCCGGAAGAGATCGTCACCAATGCCGACCTGACGAAGTTCGTCGACACGTCGGATGAGTGGATCGTCAGCCGCACGGGCATTCGCGCCCGTCGCCGGGCCGCACCCCATCAGGCCACTTCCGATCTGGCGGTCGAGGCCGGACGCCGTGCTTTGCAAGCTGCCGGCACGAGAGCCGAAGACCTCGACCTGATTATCGTGGCCACCATGACGCCCGATTGCCCCATGCCGGCGACTTCCACCATGGTTCAGCATCAACTGGGAGCCACCCGGGCCGGAGGCTTTGATCTGAACATCGCCTGCTCAGGATTCGTTTACGCCTTGATCACCGGAGCCCAGTTTGTGGCCAGCGGCACCTTCCGCCGCGTGCTGGTGATCGGCGCGGACTGCATGACCCGTCTGATGAACTGGAAAGACCGCAGTACCTGTGTGCTTTTCGGCGATGGCGCCGGCGCGGTCGTATTGGGACCGGTCGAGCCAGGCTACGGCATCGTGGGCATTCACGCCGGCGTCAACGGCGCCGGAGGCCCCAGTTTGACGGTCAACGCGGGCGGCAGTCGTATGCCCAGCTGGAGCGAAGGAGTGGACTCCTCCGACTACTACCTGCAGATGGAAGGCCCGGAAGTCTTCCGTTTCGCCGTCTCGGTCATGGGCGAAGCTGCTATCAAAGCGCTGGAAAACGGCGGATTCACCCCGGACCAGGTCTCGCTCTTCATCCCCCACCAGGCGAACGCCCGCATCATCGAGGCCTCGCGCAAACGTTTGAATTTACCCCACGAGCGCGTCTTCTCCAACGTGGAGCACTATGGCAACACCTCCTGTGGCTCGGTTCCGCTGGCGCTTTCCGAAGCGCTGGAACAAGGGCGCATCCAGGACGGCGATCTGATCGCGCTGGTCGGCTTTGGCGGCGGCCTTTCCTGGGCCTCGGCCGCCATTCGCTGGGGCGGAAAAAAGGAGTCATAGATGGAGTTACAAGGTCAAAAAGCGCTGGTCACCGGTGCCAGTCGCGGCATCGGCGCCGCCATCGCTCTGGAACTGGCTAAAGGCGGAGCCGAAGTTGCTCTGCTGGCCCGCAGCCTGGAAAACCTGGAAGCCAGCGCCACCGCCATTCGCGAAATCGGCGGCAGCGCCCACTGCTTCGCCGCCGACGTGAGCGACGCGGCCCAGTTTGAAGCCGCCATCGGCGAAGCCCACAAACAGCTGGGACGCCTCGACATTCTGGTCAACAATGCCGGTATCACCCGCGACCGATTGATCATTCAGATGAAAGACGACGACTGGGATCAGGTGCTGCAGGTCAACCTGCGCAGCGCTTTCGTCGCCTCCAAAGCCGCCGCCAAAATCATGCTGCGCCAGAAATCCGGCCGCATCATCCAGATCAGCTCGGTGATTGGCGTCATCGGCAACGCCGGCCAGTCCAACTATGCCGCCTCCAAGGCAGGCACCATCGGCCTGGTCAAGTCGCTGGCCAAAGAACTGGCCTCGCGCTCCATCACCGTCAACGCAGTAGCCCCCGGTTATGTCGAAACCGATATGACCTCGGTGCTGCCGGAAAAAGTTCGGGAAGGCATCCTCTCGCAAATACCCTTGGGTCGAATCGGATCAGCAGGCGATATCGCCCCACTGGTCCGATTCCTGGCCGGCCCCGGATCGAGCTACATAACGGGGCAGGTATTTCATGTAGACGGTGGAATGGTCACCTGATTTTGCGGGAGATTCAAGGCTCTGGCCCGGGATTGCCCCCCCAACGACTCATTCAAATAGGAAGCGGCCGCACACGGCACGCATTGGAGAATTTACATGGCTAATGTTGCAGAACGCGTCAAGAAGATCGTAATGGAGCAACTCGGAGTGGAAGAAGAGCAAGTCACCGAAACTGCTTCTTTCCAAGAAGACCTGGGCGCCGACTCGCTCGACACCGTCGAAATGGTCATGGCCTTTGAAACCGAGTTCAAGATTGAAATCCCCGACGAAGATGCTTCCGGCATCACCAACGTCAAGGAAGCCGTTACCTACATCGACAAGCGCCTGGCCGGCGGCTAGTCGTCTCGAGACGGAAAGAAGGGCCCCATCTTGGGGCTCTTTTTTTATGGCGGAAATCACCTCCGGCCTGCGGGCCATTCTCAATCATCCCCTGGTCTACCGCGGCATGCAGTGGCTGGTCGGAGCCGAGCGCCTGCGTCGCCACGTAGCCACTCTGATCGAACCCGGGCCCGGCCTCCGAGTGCTGGACATTGGCTGCGGCCCAGCCGATCTATTGGCCCACCTGCCAGGGGTGGACTATGTAGGCTTTGACTCGAGCGCAGACTACATCGGCGCCGCCCAGCGTCGATTTGGAACCAGGGGCCGATTCTTTCAGGAAGAGCTACGTCACGACACCGACCTGTCGCTGGGCCACTTTGACCGGATTGTGGCCATAGGGTTGCTGCATCACCTGGACGACCCCGCGGCCGCACGCCTCTTTCAAATCGCCCGAGAACGCCTGGCCCCGGGGGGACGCTTGATTACGGTGGACTGCTGCTGGTCGCCGGGCCAACACCCGCTGGCTCGCTGGATGATCTCGCGAGACCGGGGACAGAATGTGCGCAGCCTGGAGGGCTATCGCGGGCTGGCTCAATCCCACTTCAACCGGGTTGACAGTCAGTGTCTCCACAACCTGTTGCACATCCCCTACAGCCACACGCTCTTAGCGTGTCACCCCTAGCGCTCGGGAAACTTCAGGGTCGACATCAACGCCAGCGTGGCGTCCTGGGCGTCACCGGTGGACATGATCGAGTAGACCACCACCTGAATCTTTCCCTTGCTGACCCGGGCCAGCAGAAAGCGAAAACCGCCAACGGCCCCTTCCTGAATCCAGGCGTTGCCGCCCTTGGGCTGGGGATATTTCTCCGGCTGGCTGAACTTGAGCCCGGCAAAAGCCTTTTCGGCTTCCGATTCGGCAGCCAGGGTGGTGACTTTGCTGGTGGCCTGAGCCTCGTCGGCGTAAGCGAAAACCTGAATCAGGTAGTCCTCGGTCTCGACGTGCAAGGCGCCATCCGCGTCGCAGCTCACCTTATTGCGCTTGCCCGGCACCGCCAGACTCACCCCGAGTTGGTGCACCCAGCCGACTTTAGGCTTCTGAGTCCAATCCGATGCGGTCGTTTCAGCAGCCGCCGGCAAGAGAAATAGCAAGAGAGCCAGCAGCATCCATCTCACAGCGCGAATTCCTTATGCACCACTTCGATGGCGGCGCGCAACTTGTCGGCCGGAATCAAGCAGCTGATGGTGATGTTGGAGTCGGTGCTGTGGTAGACCTCCACTCCGGCCTCCGCCAGACAGCGGTGGGCCCGATAGGCCACGCCTGGCGTGCCGCGCATGCCGGCGCCCACCAGCGAAATTTTGGCGCACTCATTGCGAATCTCGTAGCTGCAGCCGAGCTCCTGAAGAATCTCGGTGGCCTGCTGGAGATACTGGGTGCGGAAAATGAAGAACATCTCGGGGCCGCACACGTTGACCAGGTCCAGGTTGATACCGCGTTCGGCCATGGCGGCCATGACGGCCACCTGCTGGCCGGACGACTGGATCCGCACCTGGGACAGGCCCAACATGTGAGCGACGGCGGTTACCACGCGAGTCTTCTCGATGGCCTCTGGAGGAGGCACCGGAGAAAGTAGAGTCCCGTAGGCGTTTCCGAAAGTATTTTTGACCCAGACCGGCACATTGTGGTCGGCCCCCAGATCCACCGCCCGCGGATGAACCACCTTGGCGCCTTCGCCGGCCAACTCGCCCATCTCCTCAAAGCTGACTTGAGAAAGGATATGAGTGCGGTCGCAGACGCGGGGGTCAGCCGTCATGACGCCATCGACGTCGGTATAAATCTCCACCACCTGGGCCTTCAGGGCGGCTCCCAGCACCACCGCGCTGGTATCGCTGCCGCCGCGCCCCAAGGTGGTCACGCACAACTGACCGTTGACGCCCTGGAAGCCCGTCACCACCGGCACATTACCGGCCCGCAGACTGGCCATCAGATTGTCGGTGACCACGCGCAGAACCTGGCCGTCGCCGTGCACGTCGGTGCAGCGAATGCCCGCGTGGAAAGCGTCGAAAGCTTCGGCCTGGTAGCCCAGGCTGCGCAAATGATGAGCCATGACCACCGTGGAAATGGTCTCTCCGCAGGCCATCAGCAGGTCTAGCTCGCGCTTGTCCTGATAGGGTTGATAAGCTCCTACCAGAGAAAGCAAGGAATCGGTGGCATAGGGCTCAGGGTGACGGCCCATGGCCGAAACCACCACCACCGGCGACAGTCCTTTGTTCAAAGCCTCGATGACCTTGTCGGCGACGCGCTGGCGACCCTCGGGCGTGGCCACCGAGGTGCCCCCGAATTTTTGCACGATGATATTCACAGCAGCCCCATCTCCAGCATCTTGCAGGCGATCTGCACGGCGTTGGAAGCGGCGCCCTTGCGCAGATTGTCGGCCACCACCCAGAACTGGAGCCCGTTCTCGACCGAGGGGTCGACGCGAACGCGGCCGACCAGAACGTCATCCTGGTGAGCTGCCTGCAGGGGAGTGGGCCCCGGACCGGCTTTTTGCACCTGCACTCCGGGCATCCTGGCGAGACGCTCCTCCGCTTCCGCCACCGAGCAAGGCTTGTCCAGTTCGATGTGCACCGATTCGGAGTGTCCGTAGAAAACGGGCACGCGCACGCAGGTGGCGCTGATGCGCAGTTCCGGCAGGTCCAGAATCTTACGGGTTTCTTCCATCATCTTGCGCTCTTCGCCGGTGAAGCCGTCTTCGCCGAAGCTGCCAATCTGAGGCAGGCAGTTGAAGGCGATGGGCGCTGGATAGACCTTGTGTCCGACAGCCTGGCCGCTGGCCCAACCGCGTGTCAGGTTCTCCAACTCTTCAATGGCGTCTTTGCCGGTCCCGGAAACCGATTGATAGGTCGAGACGGTGACGCGCTTGAGTCCCAGGTCCAGGAAGGGCTTGAGGGCGGCCACCATCTGAATGGTGGAGCAGTTGGGGTTAGCCACGACCTTCTGGTGTTGGCGCAGGGCTTCTGGATTGACCTCGGGCACCACCAGCGGCACGTCCGCGTGCATCCGGAAGCTGGCGCTATTGTCGATGGAAATCGCTCCCGCCGCTTTGGCCTTGGGCACCAGGCGCTCCGAGGCGATCTCTCCTCCGGCAAACAGGGCGACCTGCACGCCGGTCCAGTCAAAACTCTCGATATCCTGAACTTTGAGCGTCTGGCCGTTCCAGCCGTATTCGCTGCCGGCGCTGCGGGCGGTAGCCAGCAGGTGCAGTTGAGAGACGGGAAATTTCTGCTCCTGCAGAGAGGCGATCATGGTGGAACCGACGGCTCCGGTGGCGCCGACAACGGCAACGCTATAGCTCATGGGTGCTTCCTATCCTTGCAACATCAGGCGATATCGTTCGCCCTTTTCAACATAGTGGGCGGCTCCGCGCTTGAGGCGCTGAAGTTCATCCGGCCGCAACAAGCGCACCTGCTTGGCCGGAACTCCCAGGTAAAGATACCCCGTTTGCAGTCGGGCGCCTTCCGGCACCAGCGTACCCGCGCCCACCACCACTTCGTCCTCGATGACGGCGCCGTTGAGCACCTTGGCTCCGATGCCGATCAAGACCCGATTACCCAGAGTGCAGCCGTGCAGCACGGCGGCGTGACCGATCACGCAGTCCTCCCCTACCTTGAGGGGAAAACCGGAATCCACATGGCAGATGACGTTTTCTTGCAGGTTGGTCCGGGCCCCGATGGAAATTTCATCATTATCGCCCCGCAAGACTGCGTTGAACCAGACCGAGCATTGAGAGCCCAGTTTCACCTGGCCGATGAGCACGGACTGAGGGGCCAAAAATACGTCGGCGTGAACGTCCGGGCTGTGTCCGGCATAGTCTAGAATCATAATCGGCCCATTCCAAGGGGTTTTACCGGTTCCTGCAGGTTGAACAACCTGCCAGAAAGAAAGGCGCGGGATGAGAAGGATTTTCAATTTGGGGGCGCTGCTGCTGGTCGCCTCGTCGTTATGGCTGGGGGGTTGCGGCAAACCCGCGGAGGTCAGCGAAGCGAAAACCTACAAGATTTACAAGCAGCAAGTCTCGCTGACGCCGCCCAAAGGCTGGGCCGTGAAAGAAGAACCCTCCCCGGATACCAAGGACGGACAAATCGCGGCGGTCGTCTTCACTCCGCCCACGGGCTTCGGCCACATCGCCGTCACCGTCACCCCGGAGATCAAGCAGACCCAGGAATTCATGAACCAGCTCGGCAACGGCGTGCGCGCCCGCAAGGGCAAAATCGTCAAGGAGTGGTACGAACACAAGTTTGACGACCCGGATAAACAGAACGCCTACTTTATGGAGTATGACCTGCAGGACGCCGGAGTAGGCCACGCCCACCAAAAGGGTATGCAGGTTCAGATCTTCACCAAGGAAAACGTGCTTTACTCGCTGGTCTTCACCGCCGACCCGGAAGTCTACGACGCCAACAAGACGACCTTCGAGGCCCTGGTCAAGTCCTTCGAAAAAGCGAAATAGACTCCGTCTGAAGAGTCGCCCGCTCCTTTTTCAACTCTCGTTCCTCAGCCTGGTCAGCGTAGCCAGTTTGTGTCTTGTCGTGCTGCTGGCCATGCGAGGGGTCACCTATGAGGCCTTTCTACGTCAGCAGCGCTCTCAACTGAGCTGGCGCCCCTTCGCCCAGGCCCGCGGCATTCGCGCCCAGGACCTGGTTCATCTCGGTCGCATTATGGGCAACGACGCCACCCTGGTGACGGCCTGGCGCCAGTCCGGACCGCAGATCGAAGCATACTCGCAGGCGGTTCTCGAGGGGCAGGAATCGCCTTTGCTGGAAAAGCTGCGCCTGGAGTGCCTGCCGAGCCTTTGGGATATTGCCCAGCGCCTCTTTCTCGAAAGCGACCCGGGAGCAGACGACTCGACGCCCCATACCGTGGCCTACGGGGCCTATGCCGATCTCTTCTTGCTTTGCGACCCCAACGGAGTGGTCATCCTGGAAGAGACCTCCCAGGCCGACCCCGAAAAGCCGGACTTCGGGAAAGTCTCGGTGCAATTTCCCCTCAACCCCGCCAATGATCCGCCCCCCTGGCACCGTAGCCTGGCCCAGGATCCGCTGTTTCAGGCCGCCAGCCACGGTCCGGTGGGCGGAACCTATTGGGCCTACGGCCCCTCTCGCCTCTATCACACGGTGGCGGTGCCCTGCCCGATGGGGGTCATCATCCTGGGCGACCGGGTCGATCAGCAAATGGCCCAGGAAGCTTCGCAACTCACTGGTCAGGCCGAAACCCTGGCTTTCTACGACAACAGCCTGCTGGGCGCCAGCCCCGCCCTGAGCGATCCCGACAAAGCCCGCTCTGCCGGCCCCTGGATGACCAACCTCAAGCAAGAGCAGACCAAGGAAGTCGATTGGAACGGGCGCTCCCACCTGGTCTCCGGCTACCCGCTGGGCGACCGAGGCTGGATGCTTTTTCTGAAGAGTACCCAGGAACTGGACGCCCTGGCCCGTCAGCAAGCCTGGCTAACGGCTGCGGCCGTGCTGTTTTCCGCACTGGTCTCGCTGGCCGTGTCCGCTCCCCTGGCCCGTCGCATCGCGGCCCCTCTGCGGGAACTGGCGGCTTCCATGGCGCGCGTGGGGCAGGGCGACCTGGAGGCTCGAGCTCCGGCCCAGGGACCGCAGGAAATTGTCCAGGCCGCCCAGGCCTTCAATCAGATGGTCGACGGGCTGCGCCAGAAGGAAACGCTGGAAAAGTTCGTCCATCGCTTGGAACAACTGCGCAAGGAAGCCGATCCACAAGATCCGCTGGTGCGTGACCAGACTCAATTCGGACCCTATCTGGTGACCCAACGTCTGGGAATCGGCGGAATGGCCACGGTCTACAAGGGCCTGCCGGCCAAGAGTCTGGACGAAAAGGGTCGCGTCGCCATCAAAGTCATCCACCGTTCCTTCGCCCAGGATCAGGACTATCAGCGACGCTTTGGTCGCGAGTTCGAAATCATGCGACGCCTCGACCACCCCGGCCTGGTGCGCGTTCTCGAGAGCGGCGACCTGAACGGATTGCTCTACATCGCCATGGAATATGTGGAAGGCGAAAACCTGAGAGATTTTCTGGACCGGCGCGGGGCCCTCGATCTGGGCACCTTCGGGCCGCTGGCCGCACAACTGCTGGAAGCGGTGCAGGCCGCCCACGACGCCGGTGTGACTCACCGGGACCTCAAGCCGGAAAACATCATGGTCAGCCCACAGGGGGTGAAAGTCATGGACTTCGGCCTGGCCACCGCCTCGGAAACCGCCCGCATCACCCTGTCCGGAGACAGCGTGGGGACTCCCCGCTACCAGGCTCCCGAACAGTTCACCAGCGGAGCGGAAAACCGCTCCGACCAGTATTCGCTAGGAATCATCTTCTTCGAAATGCTGACCGGGGTGGCGCCCTTCCAGGCAGAAAACCCTATGGCCGTGTTGCTGCTTCAGCTCAATCAGGCTCCGCCGCGTCCCCGCGATTTGCGCGCCGACCTTCCTCAGAGCCTGGAATACCTGCTCCTGCAAATGCTGGCCAAGAACCCCGAGGAGCGCTTTCCCGATCTGCTCGCGGTCAAGAGCAAGCTCGACCAGGCGCTTTCCAGGGATTGCCGGCCCGATCCCTAAAACCTAAAAGATGTTCAAAGTGTTGGCCACCGCCGTGGTCATGGCCAATCTGCTTTTCTTAAGCCGCTACTGGCAGCCGCGGCGTGGCAGAGGGGTTTACCAGGGGCTACGCGGCGGACTTCTCGGATGCATGCTGGCCTGCTTTCTGGCCGCTGCTCTGGCCTGGATCTTTCCGGGCCCTTATCGTCTGGCCATCTACACTCTGGGTCTGAACCTGCTCCTGACTCCTACGCTGGCTACCGCCGGCGCCATCTGGGGCATCGGCGTGAAACCCAAGAAGAAACCCGAACCGAAGAAGAAAGGCGCGGGCGATAAAGGATTCGCGGCCAAAGAGGGACCGGTGGAAACCCCCGCTTTTGCCGAAGTCATGGCTCAAGTCGCAGGCTCCCCCCAGGAACAATGCGAAGAAGCCGCAGCAACAAGCACCTAGGAGATACGTAATGCGCCCACCTTTCGGACGAGTCGTGACGGCAATGGTCACCGCTTTCAAAGACAATCTCGAGCTGGATCTGGCCCGCTCCCAAGAACTGGCCGTGCGCCTGATCGAGCAGGGCAATGACAGTCTGGTCGTCTGTGGCACCACCGGCGAGAGTCCCACGCTCACCAAAGAAGAGAAAAAGGCCCTCTTCAAGGGCGTGCGCGAAGCCATTCCGGCCAGTGCCAAAGTGATTGCGGGCACGGGCAGCAACGACACTCGCTCCACCATCGAGCTTTCCAAAGCCGCAGCCGACTGCGGCGCCGACGCTCTGCTGCTGGTCTCTCCCTATTACAACAAACCCACCCAGGACATGCAGCGCCGCCACTTCTTGGAGATCGCCGAAGCCACCACGCTGCCGATCATGCTTTACAACATTCCCGGTCGCACGGCCGTGGAGATCGCCCCCGAAACCCTGGCCAAACTGGCCGAGCATCCGCGCATCGTAGCCGTCAAGCAATCCCTACCCGACGTCGACCCGGTCACCGACCTGGCCGCCCGCCTGGTGGACAAGCCAGAATCCATGTTCATTTACTCGGGCGACGACAGTCACACCCTCTCCATCCTGGCCTCCGGGGGAGTTGGCGTGGTCAGCGTGGCGGGACATGTCGTAGGCCCCCAGATGCGCGATATGATCGAGCACTTCGAAGCGGGACGGATCAACGAGGCCCGCGCCATCCATCTGAAGATTTTCCCTCTGATCAAGGGACTGTTCGCCACCACCAACCCGGTGCTGGTGAAAGCCGCCCTGGAACAGGTGGGCTTCCCGGTGGGCGGCGTGCGCGCTCCCCTCTACGGAGCCAGCGAAGCCGAAATCGCCGCCCTCAAACCGCTGCTGGCTCACGCCGGCGTCCTGGCCGGCGCCCGCTGAAGTCCGCTTACCTGCTGGGCAGTCCAGTCGCTCACTCACGCTCCCCACAACTGCATCAAGCCGCCTACACCCAACTGGGCCAGCCATGGCATTTCCAGAAACGCGAAGTCCAGCCGGAAAACCTGGCCGAGGCCCTGAAAAGCCTGCAAGGTCCTGACCTGTTGGGCATCAACTTGACGCTGCCTTTGAAGGAAGTCGCCTTTTCCCACTGTCAACCAAGTCAGGAAGCCAGCGCCATCGGAGCGATCAACTGCTTGCGCTGGAACGGCCAGGGCTGGGACGGGCACAACACCGATGGACAGGGATGGCTCGACAGCTTTCACGAGGAGTTGGCTACCACCATTCAGGGCCGCAAGGTCCTGGTGGTGGGAGCCGGCGGTGCCTGCCGGGCGATTTTACACAAAGTTCGCGGGCAGCAGCCGGCCGGACTGGTTCTTTTCAACCGCACTCCGGAGCGGGCTCAAGCGCTGCTCCAGCCCGGAGAACGGGTGGCGGCCTGGACAGATTTCCCGACCGAGTTGGAGCCGGACTGCCTGGTTGTGCAGACGACTTCGGTCGGCATGTGGCCGCATCAGGAGCAGATTCCGCTGGAGTGGCCGGACGCATTGCCCTCAGGCGTGATCGCCTGCGATTTGATCTACAACCCCAGCCCGACCCTCTGGCTGCAGCAGGCCGCCGCCAAAGGTGCTCTCACTCTGGACGGCTGTGGAATGCTGGTTCATCAGGCCATTCGCGCCATCGAATGGTGGACTGGACAGAAGCCGGAGTCGGCGCCCATGCGGGCCGCCCTCCAGCAGTCCCTCAAGTAACGTCGAGCACCCCGCCCAGTGCGTCGCGCACTTTCTGCACGCGACTGCGCACCGAAACGACATCGTGGATTTTCTTGGCGGCCGACAGCGGCGTAAGATTGGTCGTATCGATTCGGACCGCCACTTTATTATAGACAGCCGAACGTTCTTCAAGCATGCGCTCAATTCGATCGCGCACTTCATCCTGAGACTGCCCCTTCATGAGAGGCCGCTTGTCGGTGCGCTGAATCCGATCCACCAGGTCGTGCTGCTGCGTATACAGACAGACCAGCATCCCGCTCGACTCGAAAGACTCGAAGATCTTGGGATTGAGAATGGTGCCGCCGCCGGTCGCGATGATTCGGTTGGTCTCCGCGGCCAGTTCGAGCGCGACCTGCTCCTCTGCCTGGCGAAAGGTCTTCTCCCCGTGCTGAGCAAAAATCTCAGCAACTGTCAACTCAAATCGTCTCTCGATTTCTTGATCTACATCGATAAATTTCCGCCCCATCAGACGGGCTAACTCCCGTCCAATTGTCGTTTTACCGGTCGCCATGAAGCCCACCAAATAGACGTTTCGGCGGGCAGCGGGAATTTGGGGCATTTGCTGAAGTTCGGCTAACCTCGGGGGAATCCTCGAAATACAAGCCTTACTTGAAAAAGACTGCACTATGATTGACTTTTCTTCAACACAATTCATCACCGGCGGTTTAGCCGCCTTACCCCACCACTTGGAACAACTCGGAGCCCGGCGCTGGGTGCTGATCTGCGACTCCAACCTGGATCGCTGTCAGGACCTGTCCTGGGCTCGCGAACGTCTGGTCGTCCCCGCCGGCGAATCCAGCAAGTGCCTGGCCCAGGCCGAACATCTCTACGGTCAGTTGGCCCGGCTCGAAGTCGACCGCAAAACCTGGCTGGTAGCCCTGGGAGGTGGCGTGGTCGGGGACCTGGCCGGCTTCGTGGCGGCCACCTACTTGCGAGGAATCCCCCTGGTGCAGGTGCCTACCAGCCTGGTGGCCCAGGTCGACTCCAGCCTGGGCGGCAAAGTAGGCGTCGACCTGCCGGCCGGCAAGAATCTGGTCGGGGCCTTCTACCCGGCTCGAGTGGTGTATCTCGATCCTCAGGTCCTGAACACGCTGCCCGCGCCAGAATGGAACGCCGGTATGGCTGAAGTTCTCAAGCACGCCCTGCTGGACGGCCCGCAGCACTGGGAAAGCCTGGAAAATCTGAGCTACCCTCTGGCGTCGGAGGTTCGCGACGGCCTGGTGCTCCGCTCTCGTCAGGTGAAGCTGGACGTGGTAGCCGCCGATCCCCTGGAGCAAGGCATTCGGGCCCACTTGAACCTGGGTCACACCCTGGCTCACGCCATCGAGTCAGCCCAAAACTACGGGGGCTGGAATCACGGCCAGGCGGTGGGCTTTGGAATGCGGGCGGCTCTGCGCCTGAGCCAGTGGAAGTTGGGCATGGACCCGAGCTGGGAGGGACGCTTGCTCCAGCAACTGGAGCGCTATAACTTGCCCACTCGCCGTCCGGATCTGAATTTTCAAGAGCTGCCGCAGTATTTGCGACGAGACAAAAAGAACCAGGATGGCCAATTGCGCTTTGTGTTGCTGGAACGTCCGGGTGCGGCTCGGGTCTGCACCGATGTCAGCCTGACCGATGTAGAGCGCTGCTGGGAGGAACTACGATGAGAGCCCTGGTCTTGAATGGCCCTAACCTGAACTTGCTGGGTCAGCGTGAAACCAGTGTCTATGGCACCACCACCTATGAAAGTCTGGTGGAGCAATGCCGGAGTTGGGGCAGCCAGCTCGGGTTACTGGTGGAGTGCCGCCAGAGCAATCATGAAGGACAGTTGATCGACTGGCTGCATGAGGCGCAAGACTTCGCCTTTGTGGTGCTCAACGCGGGAGCCTACACCCACACTTCGGTGGCCTTGCGCGACGCGGTGGCGGCACTCTCGGTTCCGGTCTTCGAAGTTCATTTGAGCAACGTCTTCGCCCGCGAAGAGTTTCGCCATCACAGCTATCTAAGCCCCGTTTGCCGGGGAGTCATTTGTGGACTGGGACCTCTGGGCTACCGACTGGCCCTCCAGGCGGGTCAACAGGTCGCCTCCAAAATCTGAGGAGCTTCCCCCTGCAGGAATCCTTCTTGGGCACGCCAATTATTGAATAACTTTCAATACACTTTTCTGGAGGTTGCCCATGAAGCGGATGTTGTTTCTTTTGCTCTTCCCGGCTCTGAGCGCGGCTCAGCCTCTGACCCCTCCGAAGCCCTTTTCAGGCGGCGACTACTGGGTGCGCAACGAAAACACCTGGAGCGAATGGGAGGTGACCTGCAACGAACTGAGCGGCCACCTGAGCCCGGCCTGGCCCCTCAACGATGAAGAACCGGGGGCTTTGCTGAACCTGGACTGGCGGATGGGCGGATGGCCGGTGGTCATCAAATTTCCCAAAGGCCAGCACCTCAAAGCTCGACCGGACTCGGTCGGCGGCAGCATGTGGAAAGATTTTGACGGAAATACCTGGCTGCGCGTCCAGAATGGGGATGGGCAGTTCTGCTTCGTGCGGGCCAACTCACGCTTCCTGAAACCGGTGGCTTCGACGGTCGCGGCGCCTGCCACGGTGGTCAACCAGGACCCTCCGCCACCACCAGAAATTCCGACTGAGAAAGCCCCCTGAACTTGCAAGAGAACACCTTCGCCCGCCTGCGGGTGGTAGACAACGGAAGGCTGGGAGCCTTTCTAGACTGGGGCCAGCCCAAAGATCTATTTTTGCCGGCCGAGGAACAGACTCGCGAGGTCTTTGCCGGTGAGGTCGTGGTCGTCTTCATGCACCTGGACTTTACCGGGCGCCCGGTTGCGTCGATGCGCCTGGAGAACTTCGCTCAGCCGCTGCCCCCGAATCTCAAGCCGGCCCGCCGCTTCCGCCTTTGGATCGTGGAGGAAACGGCTCTCGGCTTCAAGGTGCTGATGGATGAGCAACACCTGGGGGTCATTTACCACAGCGAAATCTTCAAACCGCTCCGCTGTGGGGACGAAGTGACCGGCTACCTCAAGAAGGTCCGTGAAGATGGCAAGGTCGACCTCATGCTGCAGCCACCGGGCATTCAAGGACGCGACGACCTCGGGCGCAAAATCCTGGATCAGCTCAAAGCCAACCATGGCTTCCTGAGACTGACCGAGAAATCCGACCCGGAATTGATTTACCGCCACTTCGGAGTCAGCAAAAAGCAGTTCAAAATGGCCCTGGGCGGACTTTACAAGCAGCAGCGCATCAGCCTGGAACCCGACGGGATTCGCCTGCTCAGGGATTGAGCTGCTTTTCCACCTTGGCGTTGTCGGCATCGACCTGCCCGTTGAGTCGAGCCGTCTGCTCGAGCAGGGCTTCTAACAGACCGCGAACCTCGGTCAGGTCGCTTTTGGGCGCCAGTTGAGCTTCTTGCTTTTCCTGTAGCTCGAAGACTTTATCCAGCATCGGAGCCAGGTCGCTGCGGGTCAGCGCCTGGTCGGGCAAACAGCCGGCCGAGACCAGACCATTCTGCCGCAGGCTGCGCACCGCATCCTGGACCCAAAGCGGGTATTCCTCGGTCATGAGCGGGCTGGCCGAAGCGGTCAGCGGAGCAATCAGCAGCAGGGTGACGATCAATCGTTTCATGATCGAATCTTTCGTTCCGAGGGGAACAATGCCTCCGACGAGAACATTGTGCTTGCTATGCAGCAGGCCAAACCGTTCTTGTGGGACCGCTATAAAGAGCTGGAAGCTTTAGGTGAAGGCGGCATGGGCAAAGTCGTCAAGGCTCAGGACCTCGGCCTGGAGCGAGAAGTCGCCATCAAGAGACTGCGCGCCGAGGTGGGAGACCCCGAAAACGCCCAACGGTTCCTCCAGGAAGCCAAAGCGACAGGCCAGCTCGAGCATCCCAACATTCCCCCCGTTTACGAGTTCGGAAAAGACGAAGAGGGACGCCCCTACTTCGCCCTCAAGCTGGTACGTGGACGCAGTCTACAGCAGTTGATCGAGGGATTGAGGAACGGCGACGCCGATCTCCACGAAGAGTTCTCCTTCACTCTGCGCCTGCAGATTTTCCAGAAGGTCTGCGAAGCCGTGGCCTATGCCCATGAGCGCGGCATCATTCACCGCGACATCAAGCCCGACAACGTGATGGTGGGCGAGCTCGGCGAAGTGTTCCTGATGGATTGGGGCCTGGCCAAAGACCAGCAAGCGGCCCCCGCCAACGCCACCCAGGCCGGAATGTTCATGGGGACCCCCATGTATGCAGCTCCCGAACAAATCTCCGGCGAGCAGGCCAGTCCGCTCTGGGACGTCTACGGTCTGGGCGCCACGCTTTACGAATGGCTCAGCCTCAAGCCACCTCATGCGGGCAAGAGCGTGCGCGAAATTTTGACGGCGGTGCTCACCAAAAAGCCGACCGACCCGGTTTTCCACTTTCACCCTGTACAGGGTCGCATTCCGGCGGAGATGAGCCGGCTGGTCATGAAAGCCATGCACAAGGAGACCCAAAAGCGCTTCCCCTCGGTGCGCGCCCTGCTCGAGGAAGTTCAGAACATCCTCAACGGGGAAATCCAGGCGGTCTGTCCCTGCACGGCGGTCAAATCCAGCTTTCACGGAGTCTCGAGAGTGCTGGACCGCTATCCCCTGGTGGTGGTGCTGGTGATCGGCTGGCTGCTTTATCCGTTGCTTGCCCTGCTGCTGGCCCTTTACCGCCACTTTACGGTGTAAGGATGTAGGCGTGGTCCTGGCGGGCGCCTTCGTCGATATGCACGCGGCCCTGATAAACGGTCGGATCGCCCCACTTGTCGCCGATATACTGGTCGCCTTGTTTTTCCACGAAATAGGCATGCCCGTTGCCGGAGACGACCGCGTGGTCGTGTTCCCTGACCTGGTCGACACGGATGAAGTCGACATGGTGCTCCAGGCCCAGATAGAGCGGAACATTGCCGGCAACCTCGCCATCGTTGAGACTCAGTAGTGCCTGTCCATAAGTCTGCGCTCCCTCGTGGCCCATGGCGAAAGCACGCTTGGCCATGGACGCGTAGGAGAGGGTGGCCAGCGACTTGGTTTCGCTGCTTCCACCAGCATAGTGAGTGGCGGTGGCCGCGGCCTCCAGTTCACCGGGACTGATATTCTCGCGGAAACCGTCTCTCATGGTCACGGTATAGCTACCGTCCGGCAGCTTTTCCACGCTCTGGAAAACCTGCGGGCCGAACTCGTGCATAGCCGCCTTGATCAGAGCGGTGGATGCGCAGTTGCCGCGATCTCGCTGCTGGAAGCTCTGAATCAAGTCGCCGCTCAGGGGAGCCTCGCCGGAGAGCAGTCGATCGAGAGCGGCCTGGTCTTCGCTCGAGAACTGAGCTCCGACCTCAGGACTGGGGGAATTCGCAATCTGGTCCAGGTCGGCCGCCGAGACCGTACCGTCTTTGTAATTGCTGCCGTGAACGAACGAGAAAATTCCGGTCGGATTCGTATTGCTGGCCACATCAAAGGCATTGATATAGTTCGGATTGGCCAGCAGATTCTCGGCCAGGTCGCGAAACTCAACGGGGGTGCTGCTGGCCTCCGCGGCCGTGCGCAAATCATCCAGGTCGAACTTGTCGTTCTGCGAGCCTAGCTGGTCAAAATACTGAAAAGCGCTCTGACCGTCGTATTCGGTCAGCAGGTCTCGACGCACCGAGGCAAAGCTGCCAAAGTCCCCTCCCTGTTCATTTTCCCAGGCCTGATTCAAGTCGGCCAGGCTGATGACGTGGTCCACCTTGGTACCGGTGGCGACATCCAGCGAGTTCATCAGCACCGGGTCGGCCAACACGGCCTGAGCCGAATCGCGAGCGGCGGCGGAGGCACCGCTGTCGGCGGCCACCCGCTCCAAATCGGAGACACCGATCTTCCCGTCCTGGTGACCGTTGGCAGAGTCAAACTGGTCGATGTTCTGCTGCAGCCCCTGGATGACCGCCCCCCGGTCGGTGGCCAATTCGCCGGAATACCCGTGCAGCTGGCCGACCATGTCCTGGACTTGAAACTGGGGGTGAAGAATCTGTTGCACCAGCGCCTGCCCGGGTGAAGTCATGGCCCCCAGCGAGGCAGCGACCGAGACGCCCATGGTGGTGGCCAGCAGAGCCGTTTTCCATTTGGAGCTCTTCTTGCGGACCCGGGCTTCTGCCGGAGCCGAGAGTTCGACCCGGTCGGAAGGAGCGTCCGGTTTCGCCTGGGCGTAGGGCGGCCGCACCGGAGCGGAGCGTTGCAGGGGCGAGCTCTGAGAAAGTGGGCTGATCATCGTCCCCTCATCCTAGTCCCGGCCAGATTAAGGCTGGAGAAATCTGCGGGCTCCAGGCAAACAATTTGTTGCGAGTTTTCCGAGCGAAAACCAGCCAGTTCCTTAGCGGATGGGTGGATGCTTTTCCAAAACCAGGCTCTCAAAGTGATCGAGAGCGGCCCGGCCGGCTCCGTACTGCAGGGGCCGGGTCAGGGGGCTGAGGAAACGCGGCCACGGGGGAGCCAGGTGCGACCAGGCCTGCAGACTGGCGACGACCGCACCGGTGTGCGGGTCCTTGGTCACCGCGAAAGTTTCCTGGCCGGCCTCGGGATGACCCAGCAGAGTTTCGTAGGAAAACCCCCGGCGCAGTTCTTCCTGGAGAACCTCGTAGACCCGGCTGGCAAAAAAGATGTGCAAACCGGGTAGCAGGTAGTAGCGCAGGCCGACCACGTCACCGACCTTCACCGGCCTCCGCGCCACCCCCCGACCCAGCCGGGCAGGAAAGATATCGTAGCGCGCAATGGCCTCGGCCAGCCTCTCGAACGGCCCGCCCGGCAGGGGGGAACCGGGCGGCTCGACCGCCACGATGCGCCGATGCAGGTCATGATAACTGTATTTTTGCGGACCCGCGGCGGTGGCCGGGGAAATCGGCCGGGACTCCCAGGCCGACAGATCCTCTTGGGCAAACCAGGGTAAAAACAAGGCGAACTCCCTAAAACGACAAAAACCGCCAGATTCCTCGAGCGGTTTTGTCTTGCCTGGCTGCCATCCCCTACCAGACTACTCTGAAGTCAAACTGAGTGCCGCAACGTCTTTCCTCAAAACGACAGTAAGATTTCCGCCGTTGCGCTTTCACCTCTCGGTTCTCAGACTCTTCCAGAGCCCAGGAGCATACGCCGCTCCTCGCGTCGCGTGGTATGGTCTCCACGCTCCCCTGTCGATTTCGGCTCGACAGAGCCCCCTGGCCGCCTTCCTGCCTGCACCAGGATGCCAAACCCTTCAGTTCGGCCCAGATTGCGATAACACCAAGTCGCAACCGCTTGGGATGGCTGAGGTAAGCCAACAACCCCCAGTTCTATCACTAGCTGGAGCGCCGCTCGTGTCGCTGAGCGGGGCGCCGTCGGCGTCGTTACTGCCTCCGTGATTCGGATACTATGCCACTCGATCGGGAGGGTCAATGGGGTTTTGCCGCGATCCGGGCAACATGTCGGCTCGGAAACCTTCCGTTTACATGCTATATTTTAGCCGACTATGGAAGCCGGTTTTCTCAACATCCTCAAGCCCCCGGGTATGACCTCTCACGACGTGGTCTATCGCGTCCGACGATATTTTCCGAAGGGCACCAAGGTCGGGCATCTGGGCACTCTCGACCCTCCCGCGGCCGGAGTGCTGCCGGTCGCGGTCGGTTTTGCCACCCGTCTTATCTCCCATTTACCGGAAGGCAATAAGGCCTATCTGGCCGAGATTGCCTTCGGCTGGCGCAGTGACACGCTTGACGAAGCGGGTGTCTTAGAAGCGGGCGGCCCCGTACCCGAACATCTGGACCTGGAAAACCATCTTCTCCCCTTCCAGAGTACGATCATGCAGGTTCCGCCCCAGGTCTCCGCCTTGCGCCAGGATGGCAAGCGCAGCTACGACCGGGCCCGCCGAGGAGAGCAGTTCGAATTGCCCGCTCGCCCAGCCTACTATCACGGGGTTCAGGTCGTCCGCCAAACGGCGGATACGGCCACTCTGAGAGTCGCCTGTGGCCCCGGAACGTACATCCGCTCGTTGGCACGCGACCTGGGCGAGAGCCTGGGATGCGGCGCCGTGCTTCGCTTCTTGCTCCGCCTGCAGAGCGGAGACTTCCACCTTCCTCAGGCGATCCGCCTGGAAGAAGTCGCCGCCAAGCATTTGCTCCCCTGGCACTGGCCTTGGCGCGACCAGGAGCATCTGGAGTTAAAGCAATGGCCACCTCCGCCGCAGATCGAAGGCTGGCAAGGTCTCGCGCTTCACCCCAAGGGCGCGGCGCTCTACCGCGATGGCGAAAAAGTCTGGGCCCGCGAAGGGATCGACGGTGGGACTTCGGCTTAAAAGCCAGTTGGTCGTGCTGTGCCTGACGCTGATGCTCGTCACTCTGGGCGCCCTGACCTATTTCCACCTGACCATTTCCAGTCAGGACAATCTGATGCGCAGCGACCGCGACGGTCGTCGCGTGGCCCTGCAAGCCTTCCAACAAGTTCAACTGTTTGTCCAGGCCAGCTCCGATGCCAATGATCTGGTCGCTTGCCTCAGCGGCCCCAAGGCCAGCACGCTGGCCGAAAGCCTGGGCAAAACTCCCGATTTGATTCAATTCGACGTCTTTTTACCCAGCGGCAGCAGCCTCATGAGCTCCGGCTCGGCGGCCATCGACGACCTCTCTTTTCAACAAGCGCTGTTCTGGGTGCAGAGTCATCACGAGAGCTACAACGAGATCTGGGGCTACGAAAATGGCAAAGTAGAGCCCCTGGTTACGGTCGGTCCCTTTTACCGCGGACAGGTTGTGCATCACAGCTACCACGCGCTCTACAACAACTCGGGAGCTCTCGAAGGCCTGGTACACCTGGCCGTGAAACTGCCCAAAGCCCCTCGACGGATCAACTTCATCCTGATCGGATATCTGACCATCGCGGCCATCTTTCTGGTCAGCTCGGTGCTGGCCATCTACCTGTGGGCCGAATTCGCCCTCAACCGACCGCTGCGCGGTCTCAACAACTCGCTGCAGCAACTGCACAATCTAGATCCGGCCGGTAGCAAGCCGGATTCCCTTCCCCAACCCAACGAGCTGTCGGAAGCCGCCCGGGCCCTGAACCACGTGACTCTGGACCTGGTCAAGTATCAGCAGGAACTCCAACAAAAAACGGTTCACCTGGAGCGCTTGAACGAGGACCTGGAGCAAAAGGTCGCCGACAAAACCTTGCAGATCCGCGAGTTCTTCTCTCTGGTCACTCACGATTTAAGAGTGCCTCTGGCAGCCGTGGCTGGCTATGCGGATCTGATTGAAAACCCGCGCAGCGGACAACTCAGCGAGAAACAGACGCGCTACCTGCATTCAATCCAGGTGGCCAACCGGGATGCCCAAGAACTGGTGCGCAATATGCTGGAGGCGATGAAGTATGAGTTCAGTCAGCCGGCCATGCAGCCCGAAGAGTTCGATGTTTCCGAGCTGGTGGGCGAAATCGCCGAGCAGCTCAAGGTCATGGAGAAGCCCATGGAAGTGGTGGTCGACCCGGGACAGAATCTCTCCATCCTGGGAGACCGAGTGCGCATTGGACGGGTTTTCTCGAACCTCCTATCCAACGCGCTGCATCACGCCGGCCACGTGAAGGTGGAGCTGAGCGCGGAAGCCAGAAGCGTTGCGGTGGTGGTTAGCGACCAGGGTCCGGGCATCGCAGCCGAAGACCTCCCCCGCCTCTTTGAGAAATTCAAGGGCTCCTCTTCCGGACTCGGGCTCGGTCTCTACATCGTGCACCGCATTCTCAAAGACCACGGTCAGGACATTCAGGTCGACAGCACGCCGGGCCAGGGCACCCGGTTCTCCTTCCATCTTGCCCGAGCTGAAAAGGAGCCTTCCTCATGATCCGACTGGTCGTAGCTGATGATGTACCGATCTTCCGAGAAATGGTCGTGTGCGCCCTGGAACTGGAGGACGATCTGGAGGTCGTGGGCCAGGCCAGCAACGGAGCCGACGCCGTCGAGGCCTGCCGCGAGCACCAGCCGGACGTGATCATTCTGGATGTGGAGATGCCCCGCATGAATGGAGTCGAGGCGACCCGCCAGATCGTGGCCAGCTGTCCGAAAACGCGGGTGGTCATCCTGACGGCCTTTGAAGACGACGGCCTGATCCTGCAGCTGATCCAGGCCGGAGCTACCGGCTACCTCCTAAAAGAATCCAAAACAAACGATGTGATCCGAGCTATTCGCACGGCCTATGGGGGTGAATCGTTGATCGATCCCAAAGTTGCTCAGAAGATGATGCGCATGATGATGGGCATGTCGCCCCAGGTGGCCGCGGCGCCCAGGAACGACGGCCTGGAAAAGCTCGAGCAGCTGACCTCTCGGGAACGTGAGGTGCTGCGCGAGATCGGGCGCGGGCGCAACAACAAGGAGCTGGCCGAGATCTGCCAGATCGGCGGCAATACCGTCAAGACTCACGTGGCCCGCATCATGCAGAAACTGGACGTGCGCGACCGGGTCGAACTGGTCCTTTTGGCGGTTCAGGCGGGGCTGGTGGAGGAGAGCTGATCCGCTCCCACAACCGCCTGGGGCGGGCAATGCTTGGCCTGCAGCGAGAAGGAGAAGCGAGCTCCCTGATTCGGCTGACTGGACACAGCCACCTGACCACCCAGTGCTTCCACAATCTGTCTGACGATCCAGAGGCCCAGCCCCGTGCCGCGAACCGACGAATTCGGTTCGGCGCGGAAGTAGCGGTCGAACAAGCGGTCCTGACTTTCCAACGGAATGCCGGGGCCTTCGTCGCTGATCTCGACCCAGGAACGTTCGTTCTCTTCCCCGGGGTGCAGGCGCACCGAGACCGTGCCCCGGCCATATTTGACGGCATTTTCCAGCAAGTTACCGAGAACCTGGCGCAGGCGCATTTCGTCGGCGTGCACCAGCGTATCGGGCGGAACGGCATTGACGAATCGATATAAATCGCGCTTCTTGACGTGCAGGTTGGCCTCGACCTGGCTGAGCTCACGCTGAATGAGCGTGTGCAGGTCAATGTATTCCCAGCGCAACGACAGCTCCTGTCCTTGCTGCAGGGCCGCTGCGTCCAGATAATCTTCGACCAGACGACGAGCGCGCAGCAACGAGACTTCCATGTCCTTGAGAATATCGGGAGGCGGCGGGCTCTGAGGCCGACGATTGAGCAAAGCCAGGCCATTCTGTAGCACGGTCAGGGGATTCTTGAGATCGTGAGAGGCAATGGAAACGAAGGCGGCCATGGCGTTTTTCCAAGCCTCCATCTCCAGGGCTCGCATCTGGTCGTCGTACTGAGCGCGCATAGCTTCTTCGCGCTGACTCAGCAACTTGGCGTTCTCGATACAAATGGCGGCCTGCGATGCCAGAGAGGGCAAGACTTCACGACACCACGGGCTAAATCGATTGATGATGCGACTGTCCAGGTAGATGACGCCCAGCATGCGATCCTGAACGACAAGGGGTTCGCATAGAATAGAACGCAAACCGAACATTTCGACGCTGTGCGAGGGATTGGGCTCACGCAGGGCGTCCTGGCTGTGGTGGCTGTTGCCACCGTCCAGCACCTTGAGGATGGCGGTGCGCGAGACCGAAAAATCTTCTTCCAACAACTCCTCGGCCCCCAGGCGGTAGGAAGCCCGAACCTGCAAACGCTGATCCATCGGGAGAGTGGTGTCGGGGTCGAGCAGCAGCAGGTAGCCGCGCTCGGCCTTCATCATTTCCACGGCCTGGTTGAGAATATGCTGCAAAAGCTGGTCCAGGTCGAGCACCCCGGTGATCGACCGGGTCACTTCCAGCAGGCGCAGAATCGGGTCTACGGTAGAAGACATTCGAAAGTGTGTTCCGTGAATTTTCTTCACCTCCTCGTCACAAACGAAAAGGTTTCGACTAGCTGTTTAGGACCGCCATCGTGCCCAGGGACACTCCAAACTGCTCGTGGGCTCCCAGTTGGGCGCGGGCCTGGCTCGGCTCCAGACGGCCTTCCAGCACTTCCTTGTAGATCCGCAAAACCGTTCTGGTCTCTTCGTAGGATTCGCGCACGAACTCGACCCGGAAGCGCCGCACCCCTAGTTGCAGCAAGCGGGGAATCAAGCTGACGCAGCTCTGAGCGGCGCCGTTGAAAACCGTGTTGCGACATCCCACGTCGACGATGACGGGATGGCGAATCTGCTTTCGGTCCTCCAACTCGACCAGATGCTTTTCGCAGGGGCGGCCGCAATCGCGATAATCGTGGCCATTGCTGAGCAGATGCGAATACACGCAATGTTCGGTGTGGAAAGTCGAGATATGGTGATGGACGGTCACCGCCAGGCGCGAAGCGGGAAAATGCTCGAGCAACTTTTCCAGTTGGATCTGATCCAGGTCGTGGGCAGCGGTAACAGTATCCAGGCCCAGCCCGATCAACTCCGCGGCCGTGATGGAGTTGGTCACGTTCAAGGAAAAATCGCCATGCACCTGACCCGGCCGATGTTGAGAAAAGCCCGTGACAGCACCCCAATGACGAGCCAGGACCCAGTCGGGGTTGAGAGCACGCAGGCGCCGGTCATAACCCTCTTCGCCGGGCTTCTGCACGCGCACGGTGGCCAGGCCCACCTTGAGGCCGGCTTCGCGAGCGCGCGCCACCGCTCCGTTGAGTCCAACCAGTTCCATCCAGTCCAGCGTGACGCCGGGGCAGCCTTCGTCGATCACGGCCTGCAACTGTTCGGGAGTCCGGCACAGGGGCTCCAGGACCAGATCGGACTCGCGATGCTCCACCTGGACGCGAGCCACGACGCTGCCCTCGGCGGCCTTCTTGCCCAGAGCCTGGAGTTGCGGCTGCAGTGCGTCGCGCAGTTGCTGGCGCAAATGCTTGAGCGCGGAAACCGGCAGAAAGAGCCCCTCTTCGAGGGCGGAAGCATCCAGAGCTTTCAGTTCGAAAGAGCTATCTCCCCAACCACCCAGCTTGTCGAAAAGCCGATCGTGATCCAGTCCGCCGGAACGGGCTGGCTGCAACAATTCCTCGCTGGCGGCACCCACCTGGCCGTGAGGCCAGCGAACGAAGGCCTGGAGAGGCTCACCCAGTCGCCCCGACACGGTCATCTGCAGCGGCCAACGCTGCCAGACCGCTTTGGCCTGACGCTCGCGAGTCACCTGGGGGTCGCTGGTCACCCAGAGCTGATCCCCCACATGCACACGGCGCAAGTTGGGTCCTGGATTGCCAAACTGAAGCACCCACTGGTCTTGCTGCCGACTCACACCGAAGATCGGACCGCCTTGCTCCTGGTCTTGCTCGACCAGGCGCGCCTCGCGAAAGACCACTCCCATACCGGCCTCGGGAACGAAGTCGCTCTCGGCCCGCACCATCACCCGCGGAGAGCTGACCTGCTCGACCGTGCCCAACAGGATGCCCTGATGGCGAGGGGTGCGTCCGTCGACCAGCGCCTGATGATCGCTGCCAAAGAAAAAGCCGGGCCCGATCCCCCGCGAGTAGGCGAGCTGGAGATTGCGCGTGCGCTGGCTGCGCACTTCGGCCGGAACCTGGTCCAACCAGGCGCGCACGGCGCGAACCGCGTGAAAAACATAATCAGCGTCCTTCTGGCGCCCCTCGATCTTGAGAGTGTGCACACCCAACCGCACCAGCTGCTCGATCGCCTCATAGCCGCCCAAATCCTGAGGACTGAGCAAGTAGGCCTGGTCTCCGAGCGGCTTGGTCACACCGTCGACGACAAGATCATAGGGATGGCGACAAGCCTGAGCGCACTGACCTCGGTTGGCGGAGCGGCCGCCCCAGGCTTCGCTGGAGAGGCACTGACCACTCCAGGACATACACAGGGCACCGGCGATGAAGACTTCCATCTCCACCCCGCCGGTGTCGCCGCCGGCAAACTTTTCGATCTCCTGGACCGACAGTTCGCGGGGCAACACCACCCGCGTGACGCCCCAGGAGCTGGCCAGTTGAGCGCCCTCGGGACTCGAGATGGTCATCTGCGTGCTGGCGTGAATCTCCAGTTCCGGGCTGATCTCGCGAGCCATCAGACAGACAGCCGGGTCCTGCACGATCAAAGCATCCACACCGGCTCGGGCAGCGGCCCGAATGATGCGCTCGACGGCCTCCAGTTCGCTCTCGAAAATCAAGACATTCAGCGTCAGATAGGCGCGAGCGCGAGCCGCATGGATTTGCTCGACGATCTCGGCCAGGCCGTCGAGGGGAAAGTTGTTGGCTCGGGCGCGGGCGTTGAAGCCTTCGTCCAATCCGAAATAACAGGCGTCGGCGCCGGCCTTGAGAGCGGCCTCCAGGGCTTCGCGACTACCGGCCGGGGCTAGAATTTCTGGGCGTTGCATACTCTTCTTTTACCCGTTCAGGGCACTCTTAACAATCGCGGGCGTAATGGCTTCCGGCAAAGGCCGGGGCTCTCCGCCGGCCGGATAGAACACATAGAACGGCACACCGGTTCGGCCGAAGCCGGCCAGGAACTTTCCGATGGTTTCATCGCGCTGCGTCCAGTCCGCCTTCAAAGTGACGACCTTACCGCTCTTGAAGGCTTCGATGACCGAAGCTTCCGAGAGAGTCAGCTTCTCGTTGACTTTGCAGTTGATGCACCAGGCGGCCGTGAAATCGATGAAGACGGGCTTGCCTTCTTTGCGCAGCTCTTCCAGCTTCTCGGGGGTGAACGGCTCCCAGGTGAGACCGTTCTCGGAGTGAGCCACTTGCACATGGGCGCTGTGCCCGTAGTCGGAAGAATGGGCTACCGCGGCCGCACCACCTACGCCCACCAGACCAAAAAGGGCGGCCGCCAGCTTGCCCTTCCAGCGCACAGCCGACTCGGGACTGTAGCCCCAGCGTCCGAACACCCAGGCTCCCAGCGACATGATGACCAGGCCTCCCATCACCAGACCGAGACCTTCAGCCGACAACAGGTTGGCCAGAATATAGACGAACCAGACCATGGCACCCAACATGGGGAAGCCCATGGCGATCTTGAACGATTCCATCCAGGCTCCGGGCCGGGGCAACCAGCGTCGCGTGGCCGGCACCCCGCACAGCAGCAGGTAGGGAAAGGCGATTCCCAGGCCCAGCACGGTGAAGACCAGGAAGGCAACCGGGCCCGGTTGGGTGACGGCATAGCCCAACACCGCTCCCATAAAGGGGCCGGTGCAGGGCGTGGCCGAGACAGTGGCCACGATACCGCTCCAAAAAGATTCCGAATAACCCTTCTTGCCTTCCGCCAGGGAGCCCAACTGCGTCAGGCCCTCCCCCACTTCGAACAACCCGAACAGGTTCAGGGCGATACCTAAAAACAAGGTCGCCAGCAGAGTTACAAAAAGCGGCGACTGCATCTGATAGCCCCAGCCCAGGCTACTGGTACCACTGGTGACCAACAGCAGGGGGGCGGCGATGGCCCAAATGGAGACCAGGACGCCGGCCGTGTAGACCCACCCCTGCACCCAGTGGGCCTGAGGGCCGTCCTGATTCTGGCGGACCAGACTTAACGCCTTAAGGCTGAGCACCGGAAAGACGCAGGGCATCAAGTTCAAGATCATGCCGGCTACAAAGCCCCCAAGCAAGGCACTCCAGAAACTCACTCCGCCAGCGGACGGCGCCAGCGGACCGGCCGTATTCAGCGGTTTATCGGGCGCTTTCGCATCAATAGGAACGTCCACCAGCAGGCCTTTGCGCTGGCCGCCTTGCTCGATGGCCAGGACTCCCTGCAAGCGCTGGTCCTTCTCGTGAACGGGAATCTCCAGACCTTTGCCGGCCTGCCACACGGGAGCCCCGTCAAAGTTGGCCTCGGCGCTGTCGGCGAAAAAGTCGGCCTTGTCGCCCGCCTCTCCGGGGTATTCCAGGAAGGCCTTCTGGGGGCCCACTCGCCAGGAGCGAAGCTCGATGTTGCCGGTCGATTGCGGAAGTTCGTTGGCCGACTTCTGGAAGAGAGCGGTTGGCACGCTGGCTTCGGGCAGCTCCAGCTCGACCTTGGCTTTGCCGGGAATGCAGCTCTCGGAACAGGCCAGCCACTCCACCTCGGCACCCAGCTTGACCGGCTCCCCTTTGTAGTCGGCCGGGACGGAAACCTTGGTCGTCAGCAGCACTTCTTTCTCATAAACGAACTGCTGGAGATCGGCGATGACCAGACGTTGAGGCACGGGCCAGGTCATGTCCGCGCCGGCGGTCCAGCCCTTGGGCAGATTCCACTTGAAGCGCGGCGCGTAGCCGGTGGCGCCGGGATTCTTCCAATAGACGTGCCAATGCTCGTCCATCTTGAAATGGACGCCCACCTCGAGGGACTGCCCCGCTACCGGGGTGCCGGGTTGTGCCACCAGATCCACTTCGACGTGGCCATTGCGCACGGGCTTGGCCCCGACCAGGCCGGTCAGCAACAACAGGAAGACAATTGCAAATCTCATCGTCCCTCCAATTCCGTCCAACCGGTAGGAGTTCCGGCCGGCTGCGGGGTTTTGCCGGGAGCCAGCCGCAGAGCCAGCGCTGAAGCCAGCGCCTCACCCTGTTCGAATCCGCTCTGTTGAGCGACCTGACGAGCCTCCTGCAGCAGTTCGCCCAGCGGCCGCCCGCCGCTGAACCAGCCGCGCAGCTGAAAGACGACGCGCAAAAGCAGGTTCTCGACCCAGCGCGGCGGATCGTCTTCCAGGTCATCTTCCAGAGATAGCTGCAAATACCACATCGCTTCTTCGGCGCGTCCCTGAGAGGCCAACAAGGTGGCCAGGAAATGACGGGGGCCGGAAGCCGGGCTTAGACCCACCCAGCCGAAATGATACCAGGGGCCGGGGAAAATGCGTTCCACAGTGGAGGAGGCCGCCTTCTGACAGCGCTTCATCCAGCCCCGTGCCAGTTCCCATTCTTCGGCCTCGCAGGCCAGCAGCAGGCACTGGGTCAGGGTGCGCAGCAGGGACCGCGTATCCCCGGCCAGTTCATAATAATCGGCAGCCCTTTGCCAGTCCGGCGATCCCGACTGGGGGAATTCCAGGAAGGCTCCCACCAGACCAGCCAGACGCTTGGAACGGCGCCGATCCACCAGTGCCTGGGCGGCTTGCCAGCGGGCCCGGTGGGTGAAGCGATGGCTGGCGACCCCCGCTTCCCAACCTTCCTGCACCCATCCCAGTCGCACCAACTGGTCCAACAGTTGGTCCAGCTGAGCTTCTTCTCCCAGGTAGAGCGACTTGACCAGATTGTAGGGAAAGCGCACGCCCACCACCGAGGCCACGGCCAGAAACTCCGAGGCGGCCTCCCCCAAATCGCTCAATTCGCGGGTCAACCAGGACTGCAGATCGACTTCCAACTGAGCAGGCGGCGGAGTCCAGCGGGCCGAGGGACCATCCACGGCCAGGTAGGTCCCCTCCACTTTCTCCAGCAGCAGGCCCAGAAACAGCGGGTTACCGCCGCTAATGCGATGCAACCAGGTGGCGGCTTCCGGAGGAGGGGGCGACCACAGTCGCTCTTCGATCAGACGAGCGCACGATTCGCGCGAGAGACCCTGCACCTGCAACTCCCCGGTGAGCCGGGGGCGGAAAGTATCCCGTGGCGCATCCTGGCTGACCAGAATGAGGAGCACGGGAGTGCGCCGGGCTGCCTCCGACCAGTCGGCCAATAAGCCCCAAAGGCTATCGTCCGACTGCTCGAAACCCGAGATGACGCAAATGCGAGGTCGTTGCTGCGACCATTCCTGCAGGCGGGTCGCATCCGGATAAAAGCGCATAGCCGGGTGCTGAACCCAGTCCACCCAGTGCAGGGGACGAGCGTCGCCCGGCTCCAGCTCGACCCACTCGACTTCCCGCCCCGCCTGACGACGCACGTGCTGCAGCAGGTGAGCCTTGCCCACGCCGCTGTCGCCCCAGACCCAAAGGCAGTTGCCCTCTCCCATGGCCAGGTGCCCGAGAAATCCGCCGAGATATTCCAACTCCCGCTCTCGGCCGAGCAGCGGCGAAAGCACGGCCGGCATGCTTGGTCCGCGACTGGGGCGGCGACGCACCAGCGAGAGCACATCCTGAGCGCTGGCCGGGCGGTCGTTGGCGTGCTTGGAGAGCAAGCGTCGCACCAACCGGTCCAGCCAGGTAGGCACCGAGCGGGGCAGGTTCGAGAGCGGCACCGGCTGTTGGTGCAGATGGCTGAGCAACATCTGAGCATTGGTGGGCGCCAGAAAGGGCGGTCCACCGGCGGCCAGATGATAGAGGATGGCTCCCAGGGCATAGAGGTCGCTGCGGCCATCGCCGCGCTCTCCCAGAACCTGCTCCGGGCTCAAATAAGCCAGGGCCAGTGGCGAGCGTCCGATCTGGTCATCCAGTCGAGCCGAGAGACCGAAGTCCAGGATCATCGGTCTCCCCGTGCCGTCCACCAGAATGTGATCCGGCTTGAGGGCGCGGTGCGACACCTTGTGCGAATGAGCCAGGGAGAGCGCCTCCAGCACCGTCTCCAGTACCCCGGCCAGGAGCTCATAGTTGCGCCCCTGGGATTCGAACCAGTCGAGCAGCGAGAGGCCGTCGACGTGCTCACAAACGAGAAAAGGGCTGCCCAGGAACTCACCGGCATCCAACGGACGCACGATGGCCGGATGGCGCAGTTTCTGGCCCAGCTCCAGTTCGCGCCGAAAGCGCACGGAAAGCGAGCGACTGTTGGCCTGGTCGACCGAATGGGCCAACTTGAGGGTTACCTGCTGCTGACTCTGCAGGTCATGGGCCAGATAAACGTTGCCCAGATTGCCTTTTCCCAGCAACGCGTCCAGGCGATAGCGCCCGGCCACGGTAACCCCTAAAGAACTCACCTACAGCTTGCGGCGCTGGCCACGAGTGCGGCGCCGCTTGGCCCCGTCATCGGTGCCGGTTTCCTGGTAGACCGGCTCCACGTCGGCGGGAGCAGTGGTGTAGCTGACCTGCGCTTTGGGAGCGCTCTTGAAGTATTTGTCGATGATGACCAGCGTGGGGGCGGCCACGAACACCGAGGAGTAAGCGCCCGAAGCGATGCCCACCAGTAGCGCGTAGGCGAAGTTCTGCAGCGTGCTGCCGCCGAAGAAGTAGATAGCCACCAGAGTGATGAGAACGGTCAGAGTGGTGTTCACCGAGCGGCTCATGGTCTGGTTGACTGAGGTATTGACGATTTCGGGGAAGGGCTTCTTGCCGCCGTAGAACTGGTCGTTTTCGCGGATGCGGTCGAAGATGACCACCGAGTCCATCACCGAGTACCCGGCCACGGTCAGTAGAGCGGCCACGAACGGCGAATCCAGCTGACGTCCGGCCAGCGAGAAGAGTCCGACCATAATGATGACGTCGTGCAGGATGGCCACGTTGGCGGCGATGCCATAGCGCCACTGCATACCGAAACGCAGGAAGATGTAGAAGCCTTGCACCAGCATGGCCACTCCCATCGCCAGGAAAGCGTGGTAGCGAAGTTCGCCGGTGACGGTGGGCCCGATGCTGGACGAACCAAGCTGCTTGAGATTGCCCAGCTTGCTGGCCAGGTGAGCCTCAAGAGCGGCCGGTTCTTTGTTTTCCAGCTGTTTGCCGCCCTCGGCGGTGGCCTGAGCGCGAGTGACGCGCACGACGATGCGCTGGTAGTCCTTGCCTTCTTCGTCTTTTTGCATGTTGGCGCCGACCTGGACCATGCGATCCCCCAGCTCGGGGGATTTAAAGTCTTCCAGGGCCTTCTGCACGTCATCGGTGGTGACCAGTTTGGGCGAACCCAACTCCAAGATCGTGCCGCCGGTGAAGTCCAGACCGAAGTTCAAACCCTTGACCGACAACGAGCCGACGGCGACCAGCAACATCAGGGCGGAGATGGCAAAGTAGATCCCCATGTTGCCCATCAGGTTGCGCTGGCGATGGCGGAAGGAGCGGCCCCAGATAACGGCGGCCGTGAGAGCGACGATCCAGCAGATCAAGCCAAACCAGGAAAGTGGTGAGAGATTGAACATGCTAGGCTCCAAACGTCTTTCGGTCTTGCACTTTGAGACCATAGAATGCGAAGTCGATCAGCGAGCGCGTGAAGAACACGGCCGTAATCAAACTCCAGGCGGTGCCCACCAGTAGCGTCAAACCGAAGCCGCGAATGGTGGCCGAGCCGAAGATGTAGAGAATGAAGGCGCCCATCGCGGTGGTCACGTGGCCGTCGAGAATCGAAGGCCAGGCTTTTTCGAAGCCGATGCTGATGGCCTGGGCCACCGGCTTGCCTTCCCAGAGTTCTTCCTTGAGCCGTTCAAAGATGAGAACGTTGGCGTCCACCGCCATACCGATGGAGAGGATGAAGCCGGCGATGCCGGGCAGAGTGAGCACGAATTCCAGGCCAGGAATGTTCATGCTGGCCAGACAGATGACGGTGTACACAACCAGCGCGATACTGGCGGTGAAGCCGGGCAATTTGTAGTAGCCAATCATGTAGATACAGACGCAGAACAGGCCCATCGCACCGGCCGTCAAGCTATACTGCAGCGACTGGGCGCCCAGGGTGGGACTGACCGTGTAGGACTCCAGAACTTTGACATCCACCGGCAGGGAGCCGGCGCTGAGCAAGTTGGCCAGCTCGGTGGCTTCCTCCACGGCGGTGCGGTTCTTGCCCTCGTGGAGCGGATCCGGTCCACCGTTGATGTCGGTGATGACGCAGTTGCCGCCGGTGATGGGATTTTTTACGGTAGCCACCATCACTTCTTTGCCGTCGAAGTAAATGGCCATGCCCTGACCGACCAGACGGCGGGTCAACTCGCCGAACTGCTTGGCGGCGGCGCGATTGAGGGTGAAGCTGACTTCCCAGTTCGAGCCGGAGGTCATGGGCGCGGCGTGAGCGCCGGTGATGCCGGTGCCGTCCATGGCCGTCTTCCAGGTGGTCTGCTTGGTGACCGGATCGAAGCGCGGTTCTTTGATCTCCAAACGGGCCGCCTGACGAACCAGGTCTTCGGCCTTCTGCAGGTCGGTTTCTTCGGGAATCTCAACGATCAGGCGGTCCGGCGGCTCGGGGGTGACCACGATTTCCTTGGTGCCGTCGGGATTCAGGCGGCGCTGGAAGACCAGTACGGCCTGCTCTTGTACGCGTTGGGTGACCTTAATGACCTCGCCCGTAATGGGGTCTTTCGCCTCCATCAGGCGCACCGCGATGTGCGAGCCGGACTTCAAATCCAGGCCCAGCCTCAACTTCAGTTTATTGCTGCGCGGGTCCCAGATCATAAACAGGCAGGCCAGCGTAAATGCGGCCAACAACAGCACCCAAATACCAGAATGTCGCTTCATCGTCTCTTCCTCAGAAGGGGCCTCGCAGAACTCGACGGCCCCGACAAACTTGAACTTTCTTCCACACCCATGGATCGCTAAAGCCCTGTCTTTCCCCCAGGCGGCCGATCTTACACCTGCCAGGGTTTGCCGATCGCAATGAGAATTTCAAAATTATGGAACTCGGACGCATCAAACCGGAACAACGAATGGCCTGCCCGGACTGCCGCAAACTTTTACCGGACTGGGGCCTGGAAGACTTTGAAAAAACTCCACGCTGCCCTCAGTGCGGAACCAAAGTGAAACTCCCGGACGAGGTCATGGAAAAGATGCGGGCCGCGCGCTACCTCGGTCGCAACCTCGACATCATGGGCTGATGCGTCTCGTCAGCTACAACGTTCTGGCCAACGCCTACGTCAAACCAGAGTACTATCGGGAGTGTCCAACCGAGGCGCTCGATCCGGTGCGCCGTCGCCAGTTACTGCTCCAGCGCATCCAGGAACTTCAGGCCGACATTCTCTGCCTGCAAGAAGCCGAAGCCGACCTGATCGAGGAACTTCAGCGAACCGGGCATTTTTTCCGAAAGGGACGCGGCAAACCGGATGGCTGCGCCATTCTCGTCAATCACTCCGGACCGCTCCGTTGGACCGAGCATCCTTATGAGGACGGCTCTGGACACGGAGCCCTGCTGCTCCACCTGCCCGGGCTGACCATCGGCACAACGCACCTGAAATACGACCCGCCGGAATCCAGACCCGGGTTCGGCCTGGGCCAGATCCGCCAGATGCTCGGACTGCTCGAGGGGCCGTCGTTGATCTGCGGAGACTTCAATTGCGCCCCGGAAGACGCCATCGTGCAAAGCTGCTTACAGGCCGACCTGCGGGACGCCTTCCGCGACACGACCCCTGCCCACACCTTTGTCAGACAGGGAGAGGGCTGGCGCATCGATTTCGTGCTCCACTCTCCCGAAGTCAAGGTGAAAGCGCTTCCCATGCCGGAACTGCGCTCCGACCACACCGGACCGAGTTTGAGTGAGCCCTCCGACCACCTACCCCTGGTGGTGGAGCTGGAGAGCTTCTAGGAAACGGCGAAACTTGGTCTTCGATTGGGGACTCAGAAGCGCGGACACGGGTTGCAGAGCCGCCTGCACGGTCGCCACTTCAGCCGTCTCCACTTCCAATTCGTAATCGACCCGGCCCTGGGGATAGTCAGTGACATCCAGTTCGGCCACCCAACCGGCCGCCTGAGGGCAGACGTGACGTCGATTGCGCAAAGACCCCAGCAGCACCAGTCGGTTCACACCGAACTCCTGGCGCAGCCGCTGCAGCGGCGGTAGCTCCCAGAGCGACTCGCTCCAGACCGGCTGAGTCAACAGTTCTTCGACCTGCTGCTCGTCGATCGGGCACTCCACCTCGGTGGACTGGAAGTAACCTTCACTCTGCTTCTTGCCAAGCTTGAAGGTCAGTTCGAAAAGCTCGTTCTCTTGTCGGACCCGCAGAGACCAATCGGGCGAAGGCCGATCCGGCCGGTCCGAAAAATAGTGATTGCACTGCTCGAGAACCTCCACGGGAGGCCCCAGATGCTGCAAAACCTTTTCAAACTCGGCCGGTCCGGCGATCTTGTATTTGAGCTCTTGCTCGAGGTGTTGCGTCATTAACCGAAGAGGCGGGGGAAATAGAGGCTGAGCTGGATTTTCCACCACGGCCAATCGTGAGCCACATCGTGACCCCAGAGGTCGAAGTTGTGCTCGATCCCACGACGAGCCAGAGCCTGAGGCAGCTGGCGCGACCACTCCACTCTCTCCCACGGCCCTTGACCGCAGAGGATGTTGATACTGCACTCGTTCAGGGCCTTGATGCGCTTACTGTCCTGAAGCCGCGACAGATAGTCGCAAGGATTGTTCTCCAGGCAGTTCTGGTCATAGTGACCATCAAAGTAAGCGCTCATGTCGTAGATTCCGCTCATGGCGATACACCAGCGGA
>JAFKGI010000060.1 GCA_017307785.1 Vulcanimicrobiota bacterium
AAGTCGCTTGTCAAGTTGTTCATTCTTTGCACGGTGTCGGCACCGTCGAGTCACTTGAGACGAAGGAGGTTCTGGGAAAAGAGACTCGCTTCGCCACCATCTCTTTCCAGGACGACAAACTTAAGATCATGGTCAACCTGGACCAGAGAAATTCGATGCTTCGTCCTCTGATGAATGGCCCCCAAGTGGAGTCTCTGCTGGAGTATCTACGCAGCCACTGCAACGAGGCGGTGATCACCAAGAGCACCCACCGCTACAACCTGAATCTTCAGAAGATCAAAAGCGGGGACGTGAACTCCCTCTGTCAGGTCATCAAGGAACTGAGTGGCCTGCTCGAAGAGAAGCGTCTGACCCAGAAAGAGCACTCGATGCTCGAGCAGTCGCGCAAAATTTTGGCTTCCGAGCTGAGCTCGGTCAAGCAGCGTCCCCAAGAGGAAATGATCGAACTGATCTGCCAGACTTGCGGCGTGACCGCAGAGGTTTCCAAGTCCTAGCGGACCTGCGAAATCCTTACAGAAAGCCGCGTCAGCGGCTTTTTTTGTAGAACGCGATGGAATGCTTTGAAAGAAAAGTTTCCGAAATTTCTTCAAAAAAAAGGACATGTCTGTGGGTCTGCGAATGACTCGCCCCAATTCTGCCGGACCGTCCAAAAGATCCGACAGGCCAGCGGTTGATTGTTGGTCACCCCGGCTAACGCACCCGACTGAACTTTCCTACTAAATGGAGTTTATTGTGAAAAAGACGCTTTTGACGGTGGCCGCTGCTAGCTTACTGTTCGCCCTGGTTGGATGCAGCGATTCCAGCGCCCCCAAAGCTACGGGAACCCCGGATGCCGCCACCACCGGTGGAGTAGTGATCACCGCCACCCCCGTTGTTAACGGCACCCCGTTGGCCCCCGGCACCGCCACCGTGACCCCCGGCACCGCCCCGAGCACCGAAACCCCCGCTCCCGGCACCGCAACCCCCGCCCCCGGTGGCGAGACCCCGGCTCCCGCTCCCGGCGGCGAGACCCCCGCTCCCACCGCAACTCCCTAAGCCACAGCTTTCGGATAGCAAGAAAAAAAGACAGGGCAACCTGTCTTTTTTTCTTTGTCGGGATGTCAATCTGGAGTTCACCCCTGATCCTTGACCGATCTTTTATGCTCGTGCACGACACGGGGCATGAAGAGACCCCGGGATTCGGGGAGACACCACACATGCTTTCTATGGTCAACACCAACAATTTGCGCCAGACCAGCCCTCTGCAGGGCAACCGTCCGGCCCCCAAAGCTCCTGAACAACCTCAGGACCAACTGGAGCGCGCCGACGGCACGGATTCCTCCAGCAGCCCCAAGTGGCTCCTGGCCGCTTTCGCGGGCCTCGGTCTGGTGGCCGGAGCCGCCGGCTCCGCCCAGGCCCAGGTCGTCGTCGCCAACCAGCCACAGCAGACGCAAGACTTGATGAAGCAGCTGGAAGAGTCCAGCCTGCAGCAGGGGATCAAGCTGGAATTCATGATTCCCTCGCCGATCGGTGGAGGCCGTAGCATCTCCAGCCAGGATGCTGCCGAACTGATCAATGACGGGCAGCGAGTGCTGTTGGCCGAGGTCACTTCCTCCGACGGTCCTTTCCGAGGAGGCGAGCCGGTAGAGGTGCGTCGCGAGGCCTACATCACGGGCCAGAATGAGCTGGCCTCCTACACCCGCTACTTCACCAACGCCGAGCCCCAAAACGATATGGAGCGGGCCGCCCAGAAGCTCAAGAAGCACGTCTTCCTGCAGACGGACGTCACCACGCTGATGAAGCCGGGAGCGAACCCGGACCGCCCTACGCTTTCTCCTTTCGAGGCCGCCCGCCGGCTGCAGCAAGAGCAACCGGTCAGTGTGCGCACGGCCGGCGACGGTGTCATTCGCCTGGACGCCACGGAAGTGGAGCTGAACAACCTGGGCGACGTCGATTCGTTGGACGGCGACTGCGGTACCGTGCAGAACTTCCAGATGAACCAGGATGGCACCATCCAACTGGTCGAGCAGACCTACTGCGGCCGCTAGGGCCTCTTAAGGGCTACGTATGAGCCCACGGTCTGTCCATTGGACACCAGGACCAGGGTGCCGGTAGCCTGCCCCATAGCCTGGTTAAAACGCATCTGGTAACGCACTCGGTAGGGCTCCTTGCCCTCAGGAACCAGAATCTCGAAGCTCATCCCTCCGCCCGGGATGGGCTTCACGTTTTCCAGGCGACTGGTGAACTTTCCGGGGACGGTTAAGGTGCCGGCTGTCCAATCCAATTCATCGGCAAAAACCTGGTCACCCAGGAAGGTGTGCAGGACATAGCGTCCGCTCGGCCGGGCCGCATTTTCCACTCTGGGCCCCGGCTCCAATACGAAGCTGGTCAGCTCTTTCTTCAGTAGTTCGACCCTGAGACCCCGTCCCGGGCAACGGAGGAAGGTCAGCCTGTCCTCGCCCTTCCCTTGGAAGACCAACTTCTCGGCCGTTTCCAGGCGGCCGTTCATCTCCAAATGCTTGCCGCTTCCGTCCCCAAAGGTCAGCCACAGGTCCAGATGATAGCCCGTTTCCGTAGGGCGGACCCGTGCCAGTTCGCGTAGCGTGACTTCACCATCTTCCAGCCAGACGGTGGTGCCGAGCATTTCGCTGCCGGTGTCGACCCAGCATTCCTCCAGTTGTGCGCCCTCGTGTTGTCCGTGGTAAGTTCCCGCCATCCAGGACAACGGATGAGCGCAGCCGATGCGAGTCAGCATCAGCAGCCAGAGCAGTCGTTTCATGGCTTGTATTGGTAGACGCGCACGTAGTCGACATCCATACTTTGCGGCCAGATGGATTCGTCGATGCCCTGAGCACCACCCCAGAAACCCCCTACGGCCACGTTGAGCAGCAGATGCTGGGGTTTGTCGAAGGGCCACTCTTTCCAACTCTGATGAGGGTTTTCGAACAGCAAGACCGGCTTGTCGTCGATGCGCGTCTCGATCCAATCCGGAGTCCAGCGCAGTTCGTAATCGTGGAAGGTGGCCTCGGCGTCGGGGACCATCGTCGTTGCCGTCTTCTGGGTGTGGTCTATGTGGTTGAAGGCTTTGCTGTGGATGCTGCAGTGAATCTTGCCGGGGTCATAGCCGACGTGTTCCATGATATCGATCTCGCCGTTGTCAGGCCAGCCGGAGCGGCCGGGTTCTTCCTGGGAGTAGAGCATCCAGATGGCGGGCCAGGTGCCGCGGCCGTGAGGCAGGCGGGCTCGGGCCACGATGCGCCCGTAGAGAAAGTCACCTTTGCCTTTGCTGCTGATGCGGCTCGAGGTATAGCCTTTGCCTTCCCGGCGGGCGGTGAGGGTGAGATGGCCGTCGGCCACTTTGGCGTTACGGTCGGTGTAGTCTTGCAACTCCTGGTTGCCCCAGCCGTTGTCACCCAACTGGTAGCTCCACTTGCCGGGGTCGGGGAGGCCGGGGGCATTGAATTCATCACTCCAGTAAGGAAGGGTTTCGAACTGGTCGAGGCGAGGCTGGCCCCACGCGGGGACGGCCAGGAGTAAAAAAGGTAAGAGGTAGCGCACTGCCCTTCCTTCGCAAGAAGGGCCTGTGACCCTACATCCCGTGTTGCTGCAGGTAGCTTTGGGCGTCCTTTAAGCGGTCTTCCGCGGTCGGGTGATCGGGAAAAACTCGGGTTCGCCCTCGATTGGCTTCCAGCCGGCGAAACAGCTCCAGAGTCGTGATAGCGCCTCTCGGGTTGTAACCGGCCATGCGCATCAGTTCCAGGCCACTGGCGTCGGCCTCGGCTTCCATCCCCCGTGAGTAGCCGGAAGTGAGCAGTCGGGAGCCGACCCCGGCGGCCGTCCTCATGAGGTCGCTCTGGTCCCGCACCAGCAGGCCGATGCCGACGTTGGTCAGGGTGTTCTGGCTGGCCAAGCGCTGGTGGTGGCGTCGTTCGAGATGAGACAGCTCGTGGGCGATCACAAAGGCCAGGGCGTTATCGTCTTGGGCCGGCAGTGCGTGGAGCAGGCCGGTGGTCAGGATTACGCGTCCGTCCGTCTCCGCGTAGGCATTAATGGTGTTCTCGTCGCGCAGCACCTGGAGCCGGTAGCTCAAGTCGCGACGCTGGGTAAAGGGCAGGATACGCTGGAAAATGTTCTGCAGGCGGCGGTCGGCCTGGTAGGCGTTGGCGGTGGGGGAAAGGACCGCAACCCGGCCGTTGGGCTGCGCCTGTGCTCCGGTTTGCAGCAGGGCGGCCAGCATCAATCCGGTGGCGAAAAGTTTCTTGCTCATAGCTCAAGCTTACGATTGGGCTGGAGATTTGCGTATTGACCGAGGTACCGTTCTACCTGGGAAGGCGATAATGACCGACCACGGTCCAACGACCTAAGCAGTCTTCTTCAGTGCACTGGGGCGGAAACTGATGGATGACTTCATACTTGCCGGAAGGGCCGCGCTGGTCGGAGACCACTCCACAGTGGTCGGCCACGCCGTCGTTGGTCAGGCTCCAGAAGACCAGGTCGCCGGGTTCGTAGCCTTTGCCGACCGGCAGCGTGCGGGCGTGGCGGCGAAACCAGACCTTCAGGTTAGGGGCCCAGCGATGGTCGATGTCGCGGTCCCTCAGGTAGGGGTATTCCCCGCAAGCCGCGTCGTCCTGGACCAGTTTGCGCAGGTCAAGGCCCTTGACGCGACAGGCCGTCACCAGCACATCCACACAGGCACTTTTGCCTTTGGGTGGGTAGCCTCCCGTAAAATAATCAGCCGTGTAGGTGTCACCCAGGTGCTGGCGGGCTGCCTGGACCATCTTCAGGTCCGAGGCCCAGCACGCCAGCGTTGCCAGGAGGGCCAGGCTAAGCGCCCTGCGCAAGTCGCATCGCCTCGGCCACGGCTTTTTGAGCTTGAACGGCTCCATGACCCTGGGCTTCGTGCGGCGAATGAGGCACCGGCTGGGCGGTTTCGAGCAGGATCTGCTTGATTTGGGCCGGGGTCAAGTTGGGGTTGGCCTCGATCATGTTGGCCACCAGGCCGGCTACGAAAGGAGAGGCCATGGAAGAGCCGTCCTGGGCGATGTAGAGCGGATGCTCTCCGCCCGTGCCGGCAAAGGCCTGAATCGGGATGCTTTCTTTGAGCTGCGCTCGCAGTTCCGCTTCCGGCAACTGCAGGGCGTCCGGGGAGAGGCGGCCGTTGGTGATTTGCTTTTGAGCCAGTGCCTGCACCACGTTGAGCGGTCCTTTGGTGGCCAGCATGGCGCGCTTGAGTTGATTGATGTTGCTCTGTTCGAGTTGACTGCCGGGAGCATTGGCCGACATGACGTGGACTCCGGGGGCGACCACGTCAGGCTTGATTTCCCCGTTGATGGCCCGACCCCGGCTGGAAAAGTCGGCCACCTTGTCGTCGCTGGTGTCGTCCAAAGTTCCGTTGACGTCCAGAGCGCCCACCGAAATGACGTCAGGATGTCCGGCCGGCGTCATGATTTGCATCTGGTCGGAGAAATTGCCCACGCCGGCGACTACCGTAATACCGGCTTTGATAGCCATTTGAATAGAGTGAGAGAGCGGATCTACCAGACTGGCCACGCCCGTGGCCGGGTCGGTCATCTCCACCAGGGGGAGTAGGAAGCTGCAGTTGAGGACGCGGATGTTGAACTCATCTTTGTTTTGGACGGCCCAGTAAACGCTGCGGGCGAAACCGTTGGACAGATCTTGCCAGCTGGCGTTCTGGTCCAGGTTCAGCTTCATGGGGATGAGATTGGCATCGGGAGCCACGCCGCGAATTTTGCCTCCGCTGGCGCTGCCGTCGCCACCGACGATGGCCAGCACATGGGTGCCGTGACCAACTTCGTCCTTGTTAAAAACGTCTTCGGGTCCGGCGCCGACCTCGGCGGTGACCCGGTTCTTGATGTCCGGGTGGGTGGTGTCAAAACCCTGATCGAGCACCACCACGCCCACGCCTTTGCCCGTGGTCGGCAGATTGCCGACGAAATCCCGCCCCGAATACGCCCAGTTTTTCTTCGCTACGTCCATGCTTTTCAGGTTAGGTCAAACCCTTGAAAGAAGCCTGAAAGGCCCCGCGCTGGGGGCGGAGAAAGCCTCCAGATAGTGTTGAACAACTCTTTCATGGACTGGGGTCTGGATATCGGTCGCCTGTTTGGGACCCGGGTCCGAATCCACTGGATCTTCTTCATCTTCGTGCTGTTCCGGCTGATGCGCGCGGACGACAAGCAGATGGAGCTGATCTACCTGCTGGTCCTCTTTCTAACCGTGCTGGTTCACGAGTTCGGCCACATCTTCGCGGCCCGGCATTTTCAGTTGCGAGCCGAGAAAATCGTGCTCTGGCCCTGTGGCGGCCTGGCCTTTGTGGGCGCAGGGGGTAGCGCCTGGGAAGAGTTTTGGATCGCTTTTTTCGGACCCTTCACGCAGATCGTGTTGGGGGCTTGCGCGGCGGGCTGGCTCTACTTTCACGGGGGGGCTTTCCAGTTTGTGGCCGACCCTCTGATGCCGGTGATGGCCGTTCCAGGCTCCGCCAGCATGGTCGATCTGGTGGTCGCCATCATCTTCTCGGTTCAAGTCTGGCTCTTTGCCTTCAACGTGCTGCTGCCGGCCTATCCGCTAGACGGCGGGCGCATGCTGGTGGCTCTGGTGTTGAACAAGGTCGGAGCCCTCAAGGCCTCGGGAATGGCTATGGTTCTGACCCTGATCTCGGCCGCCTATTTGCTTTCCCGGTCGGATTCGATGCTGGGCTTTTTCCTTATGATCGAGGCGGCTATGCTCTATCAGATGCGCCAGACCGGTGACATTTTCAGTCATCCCTCTTTCTCGACCGGCTCTCGCCCGCTCTACGGCAACAAGGCGAAAAAGTCGGCCGCCAAGCCCAAAAAAACCAAGCAAGTTTCGCACCTTCGGCTGGTGGACAGCAAGCAGTGTCCGCAGTGCGGTCGTTCTTTGCCCACCACCGCCAAGATGTGCGGCTTCTGCGAGATCTCCGTTTAAGTTCGGCGCTTGGGCTTGAGTTCTTCGGCTTGAGGAGCCAGGGGATTTTCCGGCCAGGGGTGGCGCGGGTAGCGTCGGCACAGCTCTTGGCGCACCTTGGGGTAGTGGCGTTGCCAGAAACCGGCCAGATCCTCGGTGATTTGCACCGGTCGAAAGTTTGGGGCCAGTAGCTGCAAGACCAGCGGGATGCGTCCCGAGGCCAGTTGCGGGCCCTGAGCCAGGCCGAAGAAGTCGACCAGTTTAGAAGCGATCCAGGGTTTCTGGCCTTCCTCGTAGTGCACTTCGGCTCGGCGCCGCGGGCTAAGCTGCACGAATTCGGGACAGAGCTCGATCAAGCGGCGGCGCAGATGGGCCGGCACGCAGTCCCCCCAGCGCTGGCCTTTCAAGTTGTCCAGGGAAGTGGCTTTCAGGCACACCTCGTCCAGCCACGCCTCCATCCCGGGCAGGGGAAACATGTTGGGGTCGGCCGTCTTGGCCCAGTGGTGGCGTACCTGCCAGCGAGCGAACTGGGCTTCCTGGTCGCGCCACCAACCGCTCTCCAACACCTTGCGACGTAAGATGGCGGCCACTTCGGGCCCTGGTTGGGCGCGACGCCGCGACTGTTCCAGCACCAGTTCCCCGTAGCGCAATTGATTCTGTTTTTCCACCCGGCCGCTGGCATCGTTCCACTCGAAGACTTTCACCTCGTTGAATTCAGGTCGGTCCAGCAACAGCTCGGGCTCCAGCGTCTGGTAGGCCATCAGGCGCACGCGCTTATCGCCGTCCAGCTCCAGCTGCAGAGCCAGAAGCCAGGGGTTGTGGGGCATGGGTTGCTGCAAACGATAGCCGCTGCCATCGCACAGCACCAGGTCTTGATTGCGGCGTACCTGACCGACGCGGTCGGGGAAAGCGGCCAGGAGGGCGCTGTCCAGATCGCTCAGGGCGAAGCGCTCACTGACGCGAAGCTGTCGTTCTTCCGGCAGTGCCGGTGCCCGGCTGTGCAGATACTGGTCCAGGTCAGGCCGTTGGGTGTCCCCGCCGCGGCCCAGCCAGGCGGCGGCGCGCGCTCCTTGCGGACCGGGGCAGGCCAGCAGAAAGCGAGCCAGTCTCGGCTCCAGCGGAACCTGGGCCATGGCTTTGCCCAAATCGCTGAGGCCCTGGCCCTGGCAGGCCCCCAGCTGACCCAGGAGTCGCAGGGCCGCTTCCCAGGCGGCCTCGGGAGGAGCGTCCAGCCAGGCCAAATCGGGTCGACCGAGCTGCAACCAGAACAGGGCCAGGCCTGACAGATCGGATCGGAGAATCTCGGGCGTTTCCATGGCGGGACGGGCGGCAAAGCTGTTCTGGGAATAGAGTCTCAGGCATTGACCGGGACCCAGTCGGCCGGCGCGGCCGGCTCTCTGGATGGCGGCGAACTGAGAGATTCTCTGGGTTTCCAGACGACTCAGCGAAGCTCCGGGAGGTTGCACGAGCGAACGGGCCCAGCCGGAATCGACCACCCACTGCACGCCCGGAACGGTCAGGGAAGTCTCGGCCACGTTGGTGGTCAGCACCCAGCGCTTCTCGGCCGGGTCGGCTCCCAGCACCTGGTCCTGTTCGGCCGGCGTGAGGCTACCGTGCAGAATCTGTAGTCGAGCTTTGCAGCGAGTGGCGGCGGCGCTGATCCCCTCGGCCTGGCGCCGGATCTCACCCATGCCGGCCAGAAAAACCAGTCCGCTGCCCTGAGTCTGGGGCAGAATTTGCGAGAGGGTGGCCTGTGGCTCGTAGCCCATCGCCACGGGAAAGAGCGGAGTCTCACAGCGTACCAGAGGGACTTCGCCGAGTTTTTCGGCCAGATCCGGCGGCAGGGTTGCCGACATGATCAGCACTTTGCATTGGGACTGACTGCGCAGCCAGGCCAGGGCCAGGTCGTTGTCCAGCGAGCGTTCGTGAAATTCGTCCAGGATCACCAGGTCGACGTTTTTGAGTCCGGGATTGTCCAGCAGTCTTCGGGCAAAGACGCCCTGGGTCATGTATATCAACCGGGTCTTGGGACCGACGCGACTGTCCAGGCGTACCTGATAGCCGACCGTTTCGCCCAGTGGTTGAGCGAGCAATTCGGAAACCCAGCGGGCAGAGTAGCGCGCGGCCAGACGCCGAGGTTCCAAGACCCAGACTTCGCCGCCGAAGTGCTCCAGACAGGCCGGAGGCACGCGGGTGGTTTTGCCGGTTCCCGGCGGGGCTTCCAGCACCACCAGGCGATGCTGACTGAGCTTCTGGAGAAGGTCAGCCAGGACGGCCGTTATGGGGAGGTCTTGAGCGGCTTGTTGCATTGACGATAGTAGGCTTCTACGAAGCGGTCAAAGACCTGCAGCAGCGGAGCCCCGATTTCTTCGCCCTCCAGATACCAGAGCGCGTGGCCGATGGCTTCTAAAGTGGCGCTGGTGTTGGCCATAGGGGGACGACGCAGGCGGGCGCGCGGGGGGATCTCTTTGAAACTGACCCGCGGCATGTGGGCTACCGGCTCCAGACGATGAGACATGCGGCGAGCCTGAGACCAGGTGCCGTCCAGGATGATCAGATTCTCAAAGGGTAGGGGAGGCGGGCCGGAGCCCAGGTCGTGCACTGGCGGGCCGTTGGGGTCGGGTTTGCCGCTGTGATCCAGGGCTTCCGGAAACAGCAGGTAGCCGGCGCGCGGCACCTCGGAAAAATCCAGCGGATAGAAGCGGTCTCCGTAGTGCAGCAGCTTGGAGCGTTCCAGCGCGCGAATGGCCAGCCGGGCCGTGTTGGTGCTCTTGCGGTGCTCACGTACGTGGCGCACGATCCAGACCTTGATTTTGTTGGGGATGCGGGGGATTTCTTGACAAATACAAAACGCCGGCAGCAAAAAGCAGCCGGCGCAACGATTTTCCCAAGGCTCTTCTGGTGGTTTCTCCACCGCTCAGGCTTTGGTCTTACGGGTTGTTTGTCCTGGTTTTAACGCGCAGGTGGTGGCGTAGAGCCACTTCCCACAGTTCTTGACGCTCGCCTTCGGGAAAATCTACAAACTCGACCTCGGTCGCGTACTTCTTCCGTTCCGAGAGGGTTTCGCTCTTTACCGCTTTGACTTGAGCGCCCAGCGGCTGGCTGCGGTTGGGTAACTTGAGGTGGATTTCTAGATTGGTTTGACTGGGGATAGACACATTGGTCTGCAACGTCAGTCCCTTACGTCCCACCGCGATGACTTCGGCCGCTTGCTTATAGGGCGAGCGACTGGCCTGGTAATCGACGCTGGTCGCGTAGTCGAGCTTCTCTTCCTCATCGAAACTCGGCACCTGGAGGTTGTCCAATTGATCCGCATTGGCGGGCATACTGACTTCGAGCCCTCTGGCTTCGTTGGCGTGGATGTTGGCCACGTAACTGAAAAACCAGGGGGGAGAGAGACTGCAGATGCGTACCTTGACGCCCGGGCCTAATTTACTCTGGCTACTGGAGTTGCATTCGATCAGCAGGGTCTTCTTTTTGATTTCGCTGACCTTGCCGTACAGGATCGTTTCTTTGACGCCGGGCTCTGACCACTCGACCTCGACCACTTGACCTACTTGAGGTCGAAACTGACCGCTTTTCTTGAACAGACTGTTGATGAGTCCGCGCATTTTGGTTCCACTCCTATTTGCCCCAGTCGAGGCCGAGACTACTTTTTTATGTGTGTCTGTGATCTATATTACAGTTTGTCAGTTTAACTGTCAATTATCGGACGATGGTCAGTTTACGTAATTGTTACATACCTACTACCCGGCCTGAGGTATCCTCTTGGGTAGACTACACAAAGGAAGGTCCCCTTCATGACTCTCCAACCTCTCTCTTCCAGCGCGGCACTCCCCAAGGCTGCTCCCGTCAGCGCCAAGCCCGCGCCCGCGGCCACCGAGGCCGTCCAGTCCGACTCTTTTCAGGTTAGCTCCAAACAGGACACCACCACCCCGCCCGTCGCCAGCAACAACCCGCGCGAGTTGGGTGAGAAGCAGTTCGCTGACAGTTTCGGCCGCGTCAAGCACCTGGCCCTGATGCTCAGCAGCTACGCCAGCGGTGCGACCCGCACCCAGATGCTGGGAGCCTATCAGACCCTCTTCACTCGCATGGAGCCGGACACCAAGTTCACCATCGCAGTGGGCAGCTCGCGCGACCGCAAGGACGTCGAAGACATGATGAAGCGGGCCAATGTGGCCAATCCGGAGCGCATCGAGTTCGTCGATCCGCAGGCCGGCAGTCTGACCGTTTGGGCCCGCGACATGATGGTGCCGCTGCAGTTGACCCAGGACAGCAACCGCACCGCCTTGCTCGAGCAAACGCCCCTGCACAACTGGCACGACAACGACTCGGCCGTGCCCGGCGCCATCTGCGCCGTCAATCCTCAGATCTTGCTCGACCAGGACAAGCGCATCGTCACCGACGGTGGCGACGTTCAGGCCAACACCAAAGAAAGCTTCGTCGGCTACTACAGTCTGGCCGCCACCGCCAAGCAGATGGCCAACCGCGTCGAAAGCGACCCGGAGCTGAAGGCCAAGTTCGTGGCCGACTTCGAGCAGCGCACCGGCAAGAAAGTGGTGGACGCGGACAAAGGCGTCACTTTCCCCTTCCGCATGGAAGAGCGCGAAACCGACAACCCCGAAGCGCTGCAGTGGGCGCTGGTGGAAAACCCCAAGTTCAAACCCGCCGCTCTGGGCCCCAACCAGACCACCTCGGCCAAGATGTATGAGGAAGAAGCCAAGAAGCTTTTCGAAGAGAAGTTCGGCAAGCCGGTCACCGTGCTGGGAGCCGACAATCCGAATACGCCGCACGTTGAGGAGCCGGCCACCGACCACATGGACATGGGCTGCACGCCCATCGACGACAACACCTTCCTGGTGGGCGACCCCGGCCTGGCCAAGCAGATCGTCTCCAAGATGACCGACCGGGAAATCGACGACGCCGAACGCATCCTCAGCGAGTCGGCCGGCAAACCGGTACGCCTGCCCCGCGCCGGCGACCGCAACCGCGACAATCAGGAAGACTTTGACGCCTATGCCAGCACTCTGAAGGAAAAAGGCTACAACGTCATCCGCGTTCCCCACGCCGAACCAGGTCTCTCGAGATCTTACCTCTCGTACAATAATTGCTTGATGGAAAGATTCACTAAGGAGGATGGTTCCGACGTGAGACGAGTGTTTTTGCCAGTCTATGGCATCCCGAAGCTCGACGACGCGGCCACCAAGATCTGGGAATCGCAGAACTTCGAGGTCATCCCCATGGAACTGGGCGCGCTCTCCCAGCGCTGGGGCGCACTGCGCTGCGTCAGCAACTGGCTGGACCGCTCCCCTCACGCCTAAATGCCTGAAGTCTCCAGCCACGTTCGCTCGCTGAAACAGTCTGTCTACGCGAGCCTGGCCGAAAAGATGAAGGCTCTGCCCGAGCCTCCCATCGGGCTGCACCTGGGTGACACTTACGCTGTCCCCCCGGCTGCGGCCCGCTGGGAAGGGCTCGATTTGAGCAGCCCGGGCAACTACCGTTACAGTCACCCTTCGGGTCTGCCAGTATTACTGGAAGAACTGGCAACCAAGCTGGTTCGCGAGAACGGCCTGGCCGCCACGGCCGATTGGGTCCAGGTCACCTGCGGGGCCACCCACGCCCTGCACAGCGCCGTGCACACCTTGCTGCAGCCGGACGACGGAATCCTCATTCTCTCGCCCTACTGGCCGCTTTTCGGCGGCATGGTGCGCTGCCTGGGCGCGGTCGAGCACGAAGTGACCTTCGAAGACCTGGAAATGCGACCTGGGGTTAAAGCCCTTTATTTCGCCAATCCCAACAACCCCGACGGCCGCGTCTACACCCGGGAAGAACTGGAACGCCTGGCCAGCTTCGCCTGCGAGCATGACCTCTGGGTCATCAGCGACGAATGCTATGAGCATTACCTCTACGACGGCAACCGCCATATCAGCATCGCCAGTCTGCCCGGCATGTCGGAGCGAACCGTCAGCGTCTACTCTTTCTCCAAGAGCTATGCCATGGCCGGGCATCGCGTCGGCTACCTGTGCGCTCACCCTCAGGTCATGCTCTGGCTGCGTCGACTGACCAATCACAGCATCTACAACCTGAGTCCCAGCCTGCAGAAAGCCGCGCTGGCGGTGCTGAGAGAGGGTGATGCCTTCGTGAAAGAGTGGAGCCCGCAATATGCCAGCGCCCGCAACCGCATGGCCGAGGTGGTCCACGCCCCCAAGCCGCAAGGCGGGGCCTACTTCTTTCCTCGCTTCGAAAATGCGGAACGGGCCTGGGACTTCGTGGAGCGCGCCCTGCAGGCGGGAGTGGCTGTCGCTCCCGGAGCGGCTTTCGGGGACGCCTACGCAAACTACGTGCGCATCTGTTTTACCTGCGTGGATGAGCCCACCCTGGAAAAGGCCTGTGTGATTCTGGGCCGATTGGGGCACAATCAGGGCGGATGATTACCGTAAGCGTGGCCGAGGCCAAAAAGAGACTGACGGAACTGCTCGACAAGATGGAACAGGGCGAGGAAGTGATTATCGCTCGCGCCGGAAGACCGGTGGCCCGCTTGCAGAGCTACGAAGCCAAAGGCCGCAAGCCCGGCTTCCTGGGCCAGGAATATCGCCTTCCTGACGACTTCAACTCGCTGGACCTGGAAATCGCAGCGGCTTTCTCGTGAGACTGCTGCTCGACACCCACGTGTTGATCTGGTGGGCCACCGACGATCCGCGCATGTCCGATGAATGCCGGCTGCTGCTGGGCGATGAACAGAACGAGGTCTTCTTCTCCAGCATCTCTATCTGGGAAGTCGCCATCAAGCACGCCAAAGGAGTTCTCAAAATTCCGCCCGACTTACTCGACGCGGGAGCCCGACAAAACGGCTTGCAGGCCCTCAGTTTCACCTGGCTGCACGCCCAGCAAATCGCTTTCCTGCCCGACCATCACCAGGACCCCTTCGATCGCGCCCTGATTGCGCAGGCCATGTGCGAACCCATGACGCTGGTCTCCAAAGACCGCTGGTTCACTAATTACCCGGTCAATTTGTTGACGGTCTAACGGCTGATGCGCTTCAAAATTTCCTGATCCGAAGGCGCCGGAGCAAAGAAGCTGCCCTCGACCTGCACTCCAAAGAAACCGGCCTTGGCCGACACTTCGGCCTGATCGCCGACGCGGGTGATAAAAGCGTCGACCTTGCGCGAGCCGGCTTCCCCGCGGTAGTGGGAGACGCCCTGGGCTTCCTGGTCGTCGACCTGCTTCCAGTTCTTGAAGCGCGGGGGATTGATGGAGTCTTCCATCTTGGCCAGCACCGCCTCGTCGCTGAGCGACTTGTCCATACACGAAATGCCGACCTGGTCGAGGCCCAGGAATCCGTGGTGGGCTTCGCCTTCGAGCCGGCCGTTCTGGCGGTGAATGGCAGCTTCAGCCTTGGGGCTGCTGCTCTTGTAGCGGGTGGTTCCGGGAACGTCAGATCCTACAGGTTTCCAATTCATAGCACCAGCTTAACCAGGCACCCTGAAAATTAGCTGACGATGCCCACTTCTTTCTGGCGTTCCCAGGGCCGGCGCAGGGCCAATCGTTTGCCCTCGGCGGTACTCATAAAATTGGGGTCGCAACTGATCCCGACGCGATCCAAATCCAGCCGGTCCGCGTCCCAGCAGGCCCCGATGGTCGGGTCCGAATGGGTGCGCCCGCGGTCGTGGTCCCGGCAGGCAAGCATCAGTTTCATCAGCTGCTCGGGCTGCAAAAAGCCGCAGTGCTCGGCCGCATAAAGCGCGGCGCGCGGCCCGTGCTCGGGATCATGGCCTTCCGACCAGCGCTGCGAATCGTGCAGCAGGGCAAAGTAACGAACCACCTCGGAATCCCCGCCTAGAAAAGCTCCGTAGGCGGCTACCCGGTCCCAGTGGTCCACGGAGTGACACGAGCGCGAACCCAGGCTGAACTGGGCAATCACCCTCTGACGAAACAGCTCATCCAAAGAGCGGATGCAACCTGGGGTCAAAACTCGCCAGTTCCTGGGCCACCAGCTCCTTGCGCAACACCTCGTCGGCTTTGATGATTTCGCTGCCAGAAGGCGATTTGCGCACCCACCACACGTGCTCGACCCGCTCGGCCACCAGCGGCACGTGGCTGATCAGCCCGATCAAGCGTCCCTGGGCCGCCAGCTGCTCCAGAGCCGACAGGGCCCGGTCCAAACACTCGGCGCTCAATGTCCCGAAACCCTCGTCCAGGAACAACGCCTGCAGTTGCCCGCCGCGCCGCCCCACCAGCTCGGCCAGCGCCACCGCCAGCGACAGCGAAGCCAGGAAGGTCTCGCCGCCCGACAAGGTCGTGACCGCTCGCGGCACCCCGGAGAACATGTCCAACACCCGAAACGACTGGGCGTCGTCCATATCTTCTTCAAAGCGGAACTGCCCGGCGCTCAGGGCCTCCAGATGATGCGAAGCCAGCGACAACAGCTCGCCCTGGCGCTGCTGCAGATACCACTGGGGAAAGGTCATCTTGGCGCCCTTGGCGCGCTGATGCCCGAGCAGTCGAGACAACAGGGTAATCTTTTCCAGCTGCGCCCGAGCCGGACCCAGCAGGCGATCCAACTCGGCCACCTCGGCCAACTGAGCCTCGGCCAGCTCGACCTGGTGACGCGCCCGGCTGACTCCGTCCTGAGCCTCGCGCAGCCAGGCCGCGGCCGCTTCCCAGGAAGCCAGTCCCGCCTCCGTCAACAACCGCTGCAGACGCGCCTCCAGCTCCCCGCGCAACGACAGGCTGTTCTGCAGCGAACCCAGCAACTCGGCCTGCTGCCGATCCAACGCCTCCAGCAGCTCAACCAGCGTCCCTTCACAGCCCAGGGCGGCCGCACACTGCTTGCGCAAAAACTCCAGCTCGCGCATCGGGCCTTCGACCTGCTCGGCCAGTTGGCGCTGCACGTTCTGCACTCGCCCGCGCAGCTCGACTTCTTGCTGTCGCAGCCGCAAATTCTGCTCGTCCCAGGCGGCCCGCTGGGCCTCCAAGGCGTCCAGATCGCCCAGCTGCCCGCCCTCGCCCTTCTGCAGCGAGGCCACCAGCTCGGGCAAGCGCGCCTGACGCTCGGCCAACACCTTGCTGACCTTGCGCAGCTCGCCCTCCAGCGAAGCCAGACTGCCCACCCGCCGCGTAGCTTCCGCTTCCAGCCCGGTCAGCTCTTTCTGCAGAGGCTCGATCGGCGTCACCTCAAACGAGGAAGGCAGGCCCTCCAGCTGCTCCTGCAAGGAATGCAGCAAACTCTCGGCCTTCTGCCAGCGCGCCCGAGCAGCCGCGCAATCGCTCTCGGCTTGCTCCAGCCCCAATCCTCCGGGTTCGCGCGGCGGCTGCCAGTCCGCCGGCAGCGAGCGCTCACAGACCGGACAGGGATCGCCGCTGGTGTGCTGCCCGCAAATGCGCCACAGCTCGCCCTCGCGCCAGCGCTGGCGGGCCTCTTCCAGCGCCGACGTAGCCGTTTCCAGCAAGGACGCCAGCCGGGCCACTTCCTCCACGCCCTTCAGGCGGCGCCCTTCCAAAGTCGTCCGCTGCTCGCGCAGACGTTCCAACTCCAGGGCCCGCGCCTGGGCGTCGCGCAACGCTCCGCGCAACTCGACCACCCGTGGCTGAATTTCCTCGACCGCCGCCCGAGCGGCCGCCAGCGGCTCGGACAGACCGGCCTGCTCGACCGTCAAACTCTCCAACTCGGCCTGCAGCCTCTCGCCTTCTTCCTGAAGACGTCGCCACTGGGCCTGATCGCGGCGGGCCTGAGCCAGCTGGGCGGCGGAGTAGGGGGGAGTCGAGGCCGCACAGGCCGCCAACGCCTCTCCGCAGGCCACCAGTTCGGCCTCGGCCGTGGCCAGCTCTCCCTGAAGGGCCGCCTGCAAAGACAGCAGGGCCGCCTCATCAAAGCCGCGCAAAGGCTCGAAACTCAACAGCTGTGCCGAGCGCTGGCGCAGCCCTTCCTCCAGCTGTTCCGACTGGCCCAGCTGAGCGCGCACCTCGGCAAAGCGCTCAAAAGCCGCAGCCCGCCGGGCTTCCTCGCTCTGACCCAAGGACAGCACCTGACAGGCTGTAGCCACGGCCGCTTTAGGGTCGCTGGGAAAGCGCGAGCGGGAGCCCTCGGCCCGGTCCACCACCTGACGGACCTGACCCAGCCATACGCCCACGCGCGCTTCCAGCGCGTCCAGCGGCTCGATCTGCAGCAAACGTTTGAGCAGTTCGGTGCGCTCTTTGGGTCGCGAAGTCAGAAAGTTCTGAAACGCCCCCTGCGGCAAAAACACCGTCTTCTTGAACTGCTCTTCGTCCAGGCCCAGCAGCGCCGTCACTTCTGCCGTCATGCGATTGCCGTCGTGGCACAACACCTTATCGCCCTGAGCCAGAACAAACGAACTCTGGTTCTTGCGCCCGACGGCTCGGTGAGCCGTGTAAATCTTGCCCTGCAGTTCGAACTCCAGGGTCACCGACATCTCATCGGAGCGGTCGCCGATCAACTCTTTGTTGCTCTTGGAGTTGCCTGAATGCACGCCATACAGGGCGAACATCATGGCTTCCAGCAACGACGACTTACCGGCCCCGGTGGCGCCGGTAATGGCCATCAGACCCTGCGGCTCGAATTCCACCACCTGTTTTTGGCGATAGGAGCGCAGCCCCTCAATCTCCAGGCGACGAGGCTTCATGGAGAACCCCAGGCGCTCAGGGCCGCGATTTCCGGCAGCGAAGGCACCACTTCTTCCTCGTCCAGCAAAGCTTCCAGTTCACTGACCAACCCCACCAGGTCGCCGCCCAGTCCGCACTCCTCGGCGTAGGCGGCGAATGCATCTCTCAAGGAAAGCGACTCCACCTGCGGGGCCACCACGCGGGCGGCCGCCGCCACGGAAGCGCGCATTTCCGAGACTTCCACGATCTCAGCTTTGGGGAAAACCCGCGCCGCCCAATCGGTCAGTCCCGGATCGGCTCCGGCCGTGTGCACCCGCAGGCGCAGCAAGCAGTTTTCGGCCGATAAACCCTCCAACACCGATTTGGAGCCTTCCAGGGTCACCAGCTTGCGCCCGCGCGTGAACGGCACCTGACGTACGCGCGCCGCCATTCCCGGCATGGCCTCGACCAGCACCGTTTCCTTGACGTCGTTCTCCTCGCCAAAGTCAATCGGGATGGGAGAACCGGCATAGCGCCCGGGCGCCCCGCCCGGCAAGGCCTGGGGCTTATGGATGTGCCCAAAAGCCGCGTAACTGACGGGCGGAATGGCCGAAGCCCGGGTGGCATAGGTGTCGCTGACGTGCAGACTGCGCTCGCTGGTCGACAGCGAAGCCCCGTCCACGAACAGGTGAGCCGCGTAGATCAAAATGTCGCGTTGGGCCGAGTAGCTCTTCTGCAGGGACTCGGCGTAGGCTTTCTGCAGGCGCATGATGCGGTCGGAGTAGGCGATCAGGCGATTGCCCAGGGTGCCGTCCCAGCCGGGCAGCATGCGGTTGGCGTGCACGAAGGGCATGCAGGCCACCTTGATCATCTCGCCGCCGCGCAGCGAGAACTTGAGAATTCCTCCATGGCCGGGCGCCTTGGGGTAGCCCACGAATTGAATTTTGCTACCCGTCCCCAGCATCCCCGAAAAGAAGTCGAAGAGTTGAGGAGAATCGTGGTTTCCGGCGATCACCACCACCGGCGCGTGCTCGGACAGGCGGCGCAAACCGCTCCAGGCCAGTTCCAGCTCCTCTACCTGAGGACGCGGCTGATGAAACAGGTCGCCGCTGTGCAAAACCAGGTCCGGCTTGAAGTCGGCACACACCTCCAACATTTCGTCCAGGGCACATGACAGATCTCCACTGCGCGAAACTCCGCGAGTGGTGACTCCGATATGCCAGTCCGAGGTATGCAAAAGGCGCACAGGGGTGATTACCCTGTGCGCCTTTCTCAGGCCTGCCGAACAGACGTTTCTAGGGACCGAAAATGAATAAACTTACTTTTTCGGGGGCTGAGCCCGCCCCGAGCGCAAGGAGCGGCGACGATGCGTATCGGGCGATACGTGGAGGAGTCGCGACGCAGCGATCGGGGATGGCTCAGTGGCCGAAACGGAAGATTTACTTGTTTTTGGTTCCTCAGCCTTTGGGAACGTCGGCCAGCTTCTTCTCGAGTTCGCCGGTTTCGTACATCTCGAGCAAGATATCGGATCCACCGATGAATTCGCCCTTGATGTAGCACTGGGGGAAGGTGGGCCAGTCGCTAAAAGCTTTCAAAGCCACGCGCAGGTCGTCGTCTTCCAGGATGTTGACATCCTTGAATTTCACTCCAGCCGATTGGAGCACGCGGGCGGCGCGGGCCGAGAAACCACACATGGGGAAGTTGGCGGTGCCTTTCATGTAGAGCACGACCTGGTTGTCGCGCACTTCGGCGGTCAGTCTTTCTTGCATTTCGGGTGCGATGTTCATTAGCTCTCCTTAGGAAGTAACGTGGTCAGTTGTAAAGCATGCAGCGGGCCGCTGAAGCTGTCGCCGAGGGTGGCGTAGACCATTTTATGTTGCTGCACCCGACTCTTACCCTCAAAACTGGGAGAAATCACGGTTGCTTCAAAATGGGTCCGGTCGTTCAGTGGATCGCGCACATCGACCTCGGCGTCGGGCAGTCCGGCCTTGATCATGTCAGCGATTTGTGCGGTATCTATCATAAAGCATCGATTTCTACTCAACCAGCCCGCCCCCTTTAAGACCTTGGGGACTTGACAAATAGCCCCTGTGTAATAATTATATATGGTCCCTTCGGCCACCAAGCCCGAGGTTAGAAAGTTTCTAGGAGTTGGATATGCCGAAAGCCCACGTTCGCAAGGGTGACACCGTTCTGGTGTTGACCGGTAAAGACAAAGGAAAAAAAGGCCTTGTAGAAGCCGTGGACCCCACCGGCGGTAAAGTCACCGTCGAAGGCGTCAACGTGGTCAAGCGCCACAACAAGCCCAAGCCTCCCATGCAGCCCTCCGGCAGCATCACGGAGAAGAACAATCCCATCCACATCAGCAACGTGATGCTGGTGGACCCCAAGACCAAAAAGCCCACGCGCAACCGCGCCAGCGAAGTGGCCGAGGAGCCCAAGAAAAAGGCTCCCGCCAAGGCCAAGGCCGCCAAGTAAGTAAAGAACCCCGCTAAGGCGGGGTTTTTTATTGTACAGTCAGAACGGGTATTGCATGAGAATACTCCTCGCACTGGCTCTGACCGGCAACCTTTGGGCCGAACGAATCGACTTGATCAAGAACGGCGACTTCGTGGACGCCCCGGAACCGGCTTCGGTTCCCATGGAACATCACGGCAACGCCGAGATCTGGCTGACGCCGATCCTGCCGGGCTGGACGCTCAAGAATGCCCAGCTCGTCTACCGAAAGGTCCCCAGCGTGCGCCTGCTGGAGGTCAGCACCGGCCGAGCTTCTCAGAACCTGGCCACGGTGCCCGGTCAGACCTACCGATTGGACTGGGAGTCGCAGATGTCCTCAGAGGGTAGAGGTACGGGCAAGCTGATCGTGACGGCCGGGAAGACCCACCAGTTCGATCTGCAGCCCGGCACCCGGTATCGAGGTTGCTGGCTCAATTTCGTGGCCAAAGGCACGTCCACCGAGGTCACTTTCGCCGGCGCCGGCGCGACAGGAGTCAGCATTCGTGCGGTCCATTGTTACGCCAAAGACCTTTCGGGCTATCAGGTCGAGCAATTGCTGGCTCCGTTCTATCGCGACATGGACCGCGGGGAAAAGACGGAGAAGGACCTGGAGAAGCTGACCGCTCTGCTGACCGACGACTTCACCTGGACGCCGCTCGAAGGGCAGGCGCTGGATCGGGCCGGCTACGAGAATCTGGTGCGCCAACGCCTGGAGAAAAAGTTTAAGGTCAACTCGGAGATCGTGGAGTCCAGTCAAAAAGAAGACAACCTGGCCGTTTTCGAGGTGGAAAGGCGCGAGACCCAGTCCGGAGACTACGGGAAGCTCGAAACCAGCACTCCTCATTTCCGCCACACCTGGGTCAAAGTGGGCAACGTCTGGAAGCTCAAGTCGGCCGAAGAAATCAACCCTTGAGGTAACGCCCGGCAAAACCGTCGGGACCGATCCCGACGCGTCCCGGGAAATACCGCGAAGCCAGCGCCACCACCTGATCCCGGTAAGCCAGCAGGGAAGAGCCTGGCTCCACTGCCTCCATGGCGGCCGGCAGGCCGGTTGCCCGAGTGCGACTGCCCGAGCTCGTTCCGTCCCCGCCCACAAAATGGTCGACAATCACGGCCCCAAAAGCGCCCCGCAAGCGCTCGAAAAAACCGGGCCCGTCCCGCAGAGGCAGCAGGGGCGACAGGCAGGCCACTGTCTCCAGGCCGGCCGCTTTCAGCACCTGTCCCGCCTCGATCCGCCGCTCCACTGAATAAGCCGGCCGCGGCAGCCCCGGCCAGTCCTCCCGATCGCTCTCGATGGAGATGTGCACCCGCACCGAGGGCAAGGCCAGCAGCAAATCCCGGTAGTTGGCCACCAGCGCCGAATGAGTCTGCAGCACCAGCAGCGCCGGCGGCCGCTGGTTCATCGCCTTCAGCACGGAAAGGGTAATTCCGGCCGTCTTTTCTTGGGGCGGGAACGGGTCGGTGGAGGAGGACATGAACACCGAAAAGCCTCCCCGCGGAGCCTCGCGCAGATAAAGCTCGGCGGCGTTTTTCTTGCCTTCCAGAAAGCTGCCCCAGGGCCGTCCCCGCGTCAAGAAGCGATTGTGCTGCACGTAGCAACCCACCCCGCATAACGACCGTCCCAAGGAACAACCGATGTAGGGATTCAGCGAATGCGTCGTCACCGTTCGCAGGTAGCCGCTGCAACGCGTCAGGATGGAGCGGGACTCGATGAGATTCAATGTTCCACTTTCCGTAACCCCGGGGGGATTCAACTCAGGTGCAGCGAACGGCGCTCTCCATATGACAGACGTCGACGTCAAGTCTAAAGGCGACGGGGGCGCTGGGGACGAGCATAGCACACTGCGCACGGACGCAGCTCTTTTTGCCGGCAATCGCGCCTGGCTGCGCAGCGGCTTCGATCTCCTGATCAAAGAAGAACATCAGTCGCGCCGCATGCCCATGTGCTACTCCTACCTCACGGTCGGCAAAGACACCGGCGACCGCCGCTGCGATATCACCCTGGACACGCCCGGGATTTGTGGCCGCCAGGCCATGCTCAAACTGGTCAAAGGCCAGGTCTTCTTCACCAATCTGGACGTGCGCACCACCTGCTACGTCAATGGCGACGAAAGCGCTTTCGCGCAACTGCGCGACGGCGACGTGCTCAGCATGGGCACGGCCACCGTCACCCTCATCCAGCTCAAGGAAGCGGTGGCCTTCCTGGAAGGCTACAGCGATCCGCACCGCCAGCAGCACTGGACGCTTGCCCCGGGCACCAACCGGGTGGGGCGGGTGGGCAAGCGCCAGAACGAAGTCGTGCTCAACGATCCCACCATCTCGCGCGAGCACTGCTCCATCGAAAGCCAGGAAGGCGTCTTCGTGATGCGGGTGGAGTCGGGCGATGAGGCCACCTGGGTCAACGCCGAGCCGGTGGAAACCCTCAAGGTGCTGCACGACGAAGATCTGATTCAGCTGGGTCAGCAGTTGCTGCGCTTTCGCACCTATCAGGTACAACCGCAGAAGCGCCGCGAGCTGGCTCCGCGCGAAGCCACCATTCTCTTTTCCGACATTTGGAACTACACCCAGATGGCCGAAGACCGCCCGCTGGAACAGGTCATCAGCCAGCTCAACGAGATGTATCGCGGTCTGGGCAAAGTGATCGTGGACAATCAGGGCACGCTCATGAGCTATCTGGGCGATGCCATGATGGCCTTCTTCGACTCCGACGGTCCGGCCGACATGATGCACCCGGCCCGGGCCGTGCGCGCCGCCCTCAACATGGTCAACAAGCTCAACCGACTGAACCGTGAGTGGGAAGTGGTGGGTAAGCCCTGCCTGACCATCGGCATTGGTATCGCCACCGGCGAAGTCATGGTGGGCGACGTGGGCCTGACCGCCCATCGCGAGTTTGCCGCCATGGGAGACACCACCAATGTGGCCGCGCGCATCGAAAAGCTGACCCGCGACTTCTCCGCTCAGGTGCTGGTCTCGGGTGCCACCGCCCGCCATCTGGGCGACGAATTTATCCTGCGCGAACTCGGCTCGACCGAGATTCGCGGCCGGCGCAGTCCGGTCGAGTTGTATCACGTGGTGGGAGTCCGTCAGGAGTTAGAATGAGTTTCCGCAAGTTTCACGGCAGCGACCGTTATCTGACCAATCACAGTCTGGAAATGGCCGTCAACACCGCCATCGCCCTGGAGAAACCGCTGCTGGTGCGCGGCGAACCCGGCACCGGCAAGACCGAGCTGGCTCTGGCTATCGCCAAGGGTCTGAACATGCCGCTCATTCGTTGGCACGTCAAAAGCACCACCCGCGCTCAGGAAGGGCTCTACACCTACGACACCGTCCAGCGCCTGTATGATTCGCGCTTTGACGACACGGCCGTGCACGACATTCGTCACTACATCCATCAGGGTCCGTTGGGTCAGGCCTTCACCTCGGACGAACGCGTGGTGCTGCTGATCGACGAAGTGGACAAAGCCGACATCGAGTTTCCCAACGACCTGCTCAACGAGCTGGATCGCATGAGCTTCCATATTCCCGAACTGCGCGAAGAAGTGGCCGCCAAGCATCGCCCGGTGGTGATCATCACCAGCAACAACGAAAAAGAGCTGCCCGACCCCTTCCTGCGCCGCTGCATCTTCCATTTCATTGAATTCCCCGACGAAGAACTGCTGGGCCGCATCCTCAAAGTGCATCACCCGGAGTTGGAAGAATCCCTCAGCCAGCAGGCGCTGCAGGCTTTTCTCAGTCTGCGCGAAGCCCCGCTGCGCAAGCGTCCTTCCACCAGCGAGCTGATCGACTGGGTGGCCGCTCTCAAAGCCGCCGGCATCTCCAGCTTCAACCTCGAGCAGTTGCCCATGCTGGGCACCTTGATCAAGAAAGAACAGGATCTGCAGCTGATCCAGGAACGCGTGACCCGCCGCGGTCACTGGAGAAATTAGCCACTCATGTTCATCGGGTTTCTGCTCGAGCTGCGCCGTTTCGGGGTGCCGGTGGGAACCCAGGAGATGCTCACCCTGGCCGAGGCCCTCAAGAAGGGCCTGCACGGCTCCACCTTAGACGGTTTCTACGAGCTGGGCCGGGCCGTGCTCATCCACCGCGAGTCCCACCTGGACGCCTACGATCAGGCTTTCCTCAAGTATTTCCACGACGCCAAACTCGAGTCCATCCAGATGCACAAGGACCTGCTCGACTGGCTCAGGGAAGCCGCCCCGCTCGAGCTCCCCGAGGACTGGAAGTGGCTCGAGGAAGTCGATCCTGAGCAGCTGCAAAAAGACTTCGAAGACCGCCTCAGAGAACAGGACGAGCGCCACGACGGCGGTTCCAAGTGGATCGGCACCGGCGGTCGCAGTCCCTTCGGTCATTCCGGCGCCCCCCGTCCCGGAATCCGCGTGGGCGGCCCCGGCAAGAATCGCAGCGCCCTGCACGTGGCCGGCGAGCGTCGCTTCAAAGGCTACCGCAACGACCGCCAGGTGGACGTGCGCCAGTGGGCGGTGGCCCTGCGCAAGTTGCGCAACTTCCATCGCCAGGGTCAGGACGAAGAGTTGGACGTGGACGGCACCATCGACGCCACCGCCCGCAACGCCGGCGATCTGGAAGTCATCACCCGCCCCCCCAGACGTCCCAATACCCGAGTCATCTTGCTGCTCGACGTGGGCGGCTCCATGGACCCCTACGTTATGCTGGTGGAGCAAATGTTCTCGGCGGCCGCTTCGGCCAGCCACTTCAAGGAATTCCGCAGCTACTTTTTCCACAACTGCGTCTACGGCAAGGTCTTCAAGGACGAGCATTTCAAGGAAAGCATCACCTTGCGCCAGTTGCTGGGCGAATGCGGACCCCATTACCGGCTGATCATCGTGGGCGACGCGGCCATGGCGCCCTACGAGCTGTTTCATCCCAAGGGGTCCTACTTTTTCGGCGCCCCTCAGGAAAAGACCGGCTGGGATCACATGACGGGACTGGCCGCCCACTTTCCGCGCGCCTGCTGGCTCAACCCCGACGACCCGCGCTACTGGCAGGGCCCGGGCAGCACCCGCGAAGCCCTGGCCCGCCTCTTCCCCATGTATCCGCTGACCCTGGACGGCCTGACCGAGGCCATCGCCGGACTCAACGGCACCCGCCCCGCCAGCGGCAGCGCATGAATCTCTTTCCCGTTCCCCCGCCCCAGCCACCGGTTGCGGCCGAGGAGGTCGCGCCCAAGTACCGCTATTGGCGCACCCGTCAGCTGTATTCGACCTTCATCGGATACGCCGTCTACTACTTTGTGCGCAAAAACCTGAGCTGCGCCATGCCGCTCATGGAAAAGGACCTGGGTATCGGCAAAGCCCAATTGGGCGGATTCCTCACCGCTCACGGGGTCATCTACGGCCTCTCCAAGTTCCTCAATGGCATGGTGGCCGACCGCTCTAACGCGCGCACCTTCATGGCCTTCGGACTGTTCTGCTCGGCACTGGTTAACCTGGCCTTCGGCTTCTCCTCGGGGGCTCTGGCGCTGGGCATTTTCTGGATGCTCAACGGCTGGTTCCAGGGCATCGGCTTCCCCCCGTGCGCCCGCATCCTCAGCCACTGGTTCGCCCCCCAGGAGCGCGGCGTCAAGTGGGGCATCTGGAACACCTCCCACCAGGTAGGCGGTGCCGTCATCCTCTGGCTGGGCGGCTGGTTGGGCCAGCACTACGGCTGGCGCGCGGTCTTTTATGTGCCCGCCCTCTTCTCCATCGTCATCAGTCTGTTTCTTTTGGAAAGACTGCGCGACACGCCCAGGTCCCTGGGTCTACCCGAGGTGGAAGTCTTCATCAACGGCCAGGCTCCCCCCAGCAACGATGAACCCGCCCCCCCGGAACAAGACGACGACTTCGCCAAGCGCCTGCGCCAGCGCGTTTTCGGCAATCCGTTCGTGTGGGCCATCTGCTTCGGCAACTTCTTCGTCTACGTGGTGCGCTACGTGTTCTTCGACTGGTGGCCCACTTTTCTCACCCAGGAGCGTCACTTCGAATTGAGCCAGGCCACTCAGCTGACCTCATATTTTGAGCTGGCCGGACTGGTGGGTTCGCTGCTGGCCGGCTTCCTCTCGGATCGCTGGCTCAATGGCAAGCGCAACCCGGTCTGCCTGTTTTACCTGCTGGGAACCCTGGGCGTGATCCTTTTCTACCGCCAGATGCCGGTACTCGGCTACTGGCAGGAAGCCGCCGCCGTGGCTGCCGTAGGCTTCTTCATCTACGGCCCTCAGTTCTTGGTGGGCGTCATGGTCACCGACATCGCCGGCAAAGAAGCGGCCGCCTCGGCCATCGGTTTGACCGGATTCTTTGGCTACCTGAGCGGCGTACTCTCCGGCTACGGTCTGGGCAAAATGGTCGACCTTTACGGCTGGGGCGTCAGCTTCCAGTTGACCATCGCCTGCACCATTGGTGCCCTGATTTGCTTTGCACTTTGTGGAAGGAAAGTCTGACTTGGTTAACATCGAAATCACCGACGAGGTGGCCTGGATCCGCCTTAACGACCCCAGCCGACTGAATGCGATGGGGGAGGAGATGGCCAAGCACTTCGCGGCCGCTCTGGCTCAGCTCAAGGCCCAGCCGTTGAGAGCGGCCGTCCTCACCGGCGAAGGCACCTCCTTTTCGGCCGGCGGCGACCTGGAAATGCTCAAGGCCAAGCAGACCCGCAGCTGGGCCACCAACACCGGCGATATGCTGGCTTTTTACCACACCTTCCTGAGCATCCTGGAGCTGGAGGTTCCGCTGATCGCTGCCGTGCACGGCTGGGCGGTGGGGGCCGGTTGCTGCCTGATGGCCGCCTGCGATCTGCGCCTGGCTGACCCGGAGGCCCGATTCCGCGTACCCTTCTTAGGGATGGGGCTGTTTCCCGGAATGGGCTCGACCCACTGGTTCCGCAAGCGCATGGAGCCCTGGGCCGCCGAGTTCTTGCTCACCGGTGCCACCTGGGACGCAGACACGGCCGCCCAGCGCGGACTGGTGACGCAGCTTTCCGAGCCAGGCCAAGTGACTCAGTTGGCCGAGCAACAGGTGGCCCGTATCTTGAAAAACGGTCCCGAAGTGACCCGCGACTTGCTGCGAGTGCTGCGAGGCGACCCGTCCGAATTGCGCGCCGCCCTGGCTCGTGAAGCCGATCTGCAGGCACGCAGCTACAACCGCGAAGAATTCGCCGAGAGGATTCGTCATGCTGATTCTAATCGTAGGAGATAAAGAGGAAGAGCGACGCGTCCTGCGCGAGGCCTGCCAGCGGTTGGGTCATGAATGGCGTGAGGCTCCGGACGGCGACGCCGGTTGGCTGCAGTATCTGGACTGCCACCCCCAGGTCATCCTCAGCGATTTCGTGATGCCCGGCAAGAATGGTCTGGAGTTGTGCCGAGCCGTGCGCAACCAGCCCTTCGACCACTACACCTACTTTGTGTTGCTCTCCACTCTGGCTCAGCGGGATCACATTCTGGAAGGCCTGCGCTCCGGTGCCGACGATTATCTGCCCAAACCGGTCGACGTGGAAGATCTGGAACTGCGCCTGCTGGCCGCCCAGCGCGTCACCGAACTGCACGCCCGCCTGGCCGAACAGCGCCACCAGCTGCAGGTGATGAGCGATCGCCTCTTCGAGGAAAGCCGCCGCGACCCGCTCACCCAGGTGGGAAATCGCCTGCGCTACCACGACGACTCCCCCAAATTTCTCGAACTCCCCTGCACCGTAGCCCTCTGCGACATCGACTGCTTCAAGCAATACAACGACATCTACGGCCACTTGGAAGGCGATAAAATCCTGCGCCTGGTGGCCTCCCAACTCGACCGCATCAGCGCCCACGGCCACCACCTCTACCGCTTCGGCGGCGAAGAATTTCTGCTCATCTTCCCCGGCCTGGAAGCAGACAAAGCGGCTGAACAATTGGAAAACCTGCGCCGCGAAATCGAAGCCCTCAACGTCGTCCACGTCGGCAACAAACCCTTCGGCAAACTCACCGTCACCTTCGGACTCTGCCCCCTGGACGGCACCGCCCTGGGCGACCTGGAACGCGTCGGCAAACAGGCCGACGAAGCCCTTTATGAGGGCAAACGCACCGGCCGCAACCGGGTCAAAGTCTACGCGGCTCCCAGCCCGGGCTAACCCTGGTTAAGCTCCAGCGGGACATGCATCGGGGTCCCGCTCCAGGCTAACTCCGGTTAAGCTCCACCGGGACGTCCATCGAAGGTCCCGCCCCAGGCTAACCCCGGTTAAGCTCCACCGGGACGTCCATCCAGTCCCGTCCCAGGCTAACCCCGGTTAAGCTCCAGCGGGACATCCCTCCGGGTCCCGCCCCAGGCTAGAGCGCCTCCAGGAACTCCTGGCTGCTCCACACGTGACCGCCGCACACACTGCGCGAAGCGAACAACGAGGCGCGATGGCTGACCTCGTGATAATCGGCCTGACAATCCTCCAGGTGGACAATCCCAAAGCCCCGGTCGGAAGCGTCGCGGGCGGTCGTTTCCACGCACTGGCTGGTGGCCAGCCCGGTCATCACCAGCCGCTCCAGCTTCAGTTCCCGCAGTAAACTCTCGATGCGACTCGAGGTAAAGCCGCTGTAGGTGGTCTTATCCAGCACATGATCTCCAGCCACAGGAGCTACTTCCGACAACACCTCGGCCAGCGGCTCCCCGGCCAGCGGATAGAGGGCCGGAAAGCCCGCTTCCAGCGCTTCCCGGTAGCACTTCAGGAAATGCCGATGCAAGTCGGTGCGATCCTCGAGAGTACCGCAAAGCCGCAGATAAATCACGGGACGACCCAGCTCTCGAGTGCGCTGCACCACCTTGCGCAAGCGAGGAACCACCACTTCATGGCAACGCTGACTCACATAGTGGGAAGCCCCCGGATGAATCGACTCAAAAAAAGTCACGAAACTGGCCGTCGGATCCACGTAATAACGCTGCAGGTCGACGACCACCAATCCCCATTCGCCCAAATCCACGGCTAGCGGCGCCTGCCGGCTTTGGGCAGTTCGAAAATCAGGATCTCGTTGAGCACGTCGTCCTTCAAGATGAAGTTGGCTCCCGGCACTCGCCAGCTAGTATTGCCTACACCCTCGGACAGTCCCGTGCGTCCGTCCGGATAGAGATCTTTGACGGTATCGGCCGAATCGCCCAGCTTCACCTTGCGGTCGGTCTGAGCTCGAATGCCGCGCACGCGCACGCTCACGATGGCCCTTGGATTCATGCCGTTGTGCAGCACCACTTCGATCATCCGATCGGCCCGCTGACCGGCCACCGCCCAGCGCAGTAAGCCCGACGAGGGAGCTCGACTGGGCTTGGTATCCACCGTCGGGGGACCGAGTTGCTCGAAAGCTTCCGGTGGAACCGCCTTGCCCACCTCAAACGGGCCGACCTTCACGCCCGGCACCACCGTCAGGCGGCGAAAGCGCCAGCGCTGCGACTCCTTGGGCTCGACCAGAAACTCCTCGACCTTGCCGGCCTTGGTTCGAATCGTGAGTCCCGGCACGCAGAACTCCGGATTGCGGCTGAACGGATTGATGTCTTGCTGAGCGTCCGGGTATTTCTTCAAGATCAGGGCCGCCGGTCCGTCCAGATAGACCCCCTCTTTGGTGGCCGCCCGGATACCCTTCACCTGAATGCTCGAGACGTTGTCCGGTTTCACGCCGTCGTTGAGGCGCACCAGAAATCCCTTGCGCAAATCGCGCGAGTCGCCGGCGCCAAAGACCATGGTGCCGCTGCCCACTTCCGAAGTGGCCTCTTCCTGTTGGGCCGGCTTACCCAAATACTTTAGAGTAGCCTTGCCCAGCGACTGTCCCAGGAAAATCGGCCCGGCGCTGCTGCCGGCCTTCACGTCCACCTTGGATTTGCGCCACAGTTGCGCTCTCGCCGGCAGCGCCAAAAGGCCGGCTAAAGCCCCGAACCACAAGTATTTCTTCATCGCCCCGACTTTCGCAGAGAGGCCTTCGCCTACCTCTGCGACCAGGGCATGGGGATGAAGTCGCTCAGCCCGTCCACGCCATTGGGAATGGCCTCCGTGATGCTGTGACCATTGTAAGCTCGCTTCAGAACACCGGACTTGTCGAAGATCAGCAATTGCGGATTGCCGCCCTGGCTTTCCTTCGGCAAGGATTCGAACATGGGCGAACCGGGGAAACCTTTCTTGACTTTATATACGGCCACGTCCGAGCGTTTGAGGAATCCGTCCACCTTGGAGAACATCGATTTGTAGCCGGCATCCTTGTAGCCGTCCTGGTAGAGCAGCACCACGGTGAAGGAACCGCGCACGGCCAGGCTGCGCACGTTCACGTAGCTACCGGCGTTCTGTTGTACGACGACGGCCACTCCCGGTGCCCCCAGGGCCGCGCCGGCGGTGGATTTGGAGCCCGCTGCCGAACCTTTGCTGACATCGATGGTGCCCATCGACTTGTTGGGCCGATAGACCATACCGGCCGCTTCCACGAACTCTTTGAGGTTGACGGTCACTCCGGCATCTCCCGGTGCACTGGCTACGGGTTTGCCGCCCACCAGCACCTCTCCATCCTTGGGTTCGCCCTCTTCGGTATTGACCAGGAAGCCACCGTTCTTTTCGACCACGGTAAGTTCCAGCGCTTCGGCGATTTCTTTCAGTCCCACCATCAGGGCCGCGCCGCTGCCGCTGCTGGGACCTTTGAAAGGCTTGTTGCGCACGAAAACGGGCTCCGCCGCCAGGGGTAAGCACGAGGCGGCCACCAGAGTCAGGGCCAGCAGAGTCTTTCTCATTTCAACCTCATCCGATGACGGGAAGCATCATCCTTTTTTGTTTGACTCCCAGCATTTCCATAACCTCCGGCACCAGCCTGCTCGCCCAGGAGCGGCAGCCAATGATGCCGGGGTGAAAACCGTCCGGGCTGAAGGTGTCGAGGGTGTGACTGGTGCGCAGCCGATGAACTTTCCAAAGAGAAGGTAGGGTCAGGGCCGCTTCTTCCAACTGGCTGACGCGCCAGGCCAGAAAACCGCTCAGCGGGTAGGGAAAGCACGGAAATTCCCGCAGATTAGGCAGTCCCACCAGCATCCAGGGGGCGCCATTCCCCTTCTGACTGAGCTGCCGCAGATTTTCCACGAAGGCCTGAGGGGACCGCAACTTCAGAGCATCGTTGACCCCTACTGAAACCAGATAGAGATCGGCGGGAGGCAAGGGGGTAGGGGAATGCTGCACCAGTTCGGCGCTGTCGGCGCCGTTGCGGGCCAGATTCTGCCACTCCAGAGCTCGACCAGTTTTCTCCGACAAGCCTTTGACCAGTTGGGCCGGCAGAATCCCCTGCGGGTCGTCGTGGCCGATGCCGGCCATGATGCTGTCGCCTAAAAACACCAGCCGTAACGGAGGTCCACTGCCTTCCAAATGACCCTGCGGGTGAAAACATTCGGGTAGTTGCGGCACGGCGCGGCGCACTTTTTGGCCCTGCCAATAGAGCCAGGGGCCGGCGGTGGCCAGAGTAAGGGCTAATTTTGCTTGATCCCAGGGAGGCATAGAAGCTGCCCTTTTACACAATTTGTTCAGGCCCTTGTCATACTTCGGCAACAACTCGCGAACAACGTTAACATGGGGCTCGCCCTCTTCCTCTCCGCACCCCCTAGGATAGACCCAAGGAGGTTGCCATGCAGATTCTAGGAAGCCGGACCGATACGGCTGATATCGTCCATTGTAAAGTCTCCACGCGAGTCCGTTCGCAGCAGGACGACCCTCCGGAAGATTAACCTCCGTCGCGTGCTACATCAGCGGATGACCAAGTCTAAGGCACGCGACTCCGTGGGTCTCTAACGTTTGTTCGCGGGAACGAAGCGGCGAACAAGCCGTTCGATACTAATCCTCTTCCGGCTCGACCTCGATGCCTTCCTCGGCCAGTCGCTCGACCAGACTGTCGAACACTTCCGGAGGAAGGGAATAGGCGTTGAAAGCCTCGCGAATGTCGTCCAGGCTGACCGTCCCATCCTGAATCCCCCGCGCGATCAATTCTTCGAACGGGTCGTCCTCTTCTGGCGCCGGCGCCGCAACCTTGCGAGGCCTGGGCGCGGCCGTCTCGGAGGGCCGAAAATCCTCGTCCAGAATCGGTCGGGCCAATCCCATCACCCAGATCGAATGACCCAAATTGTCCTGACAGTCATTCTTCAGGGCCGCCCCGCGAGCCTTATCCTGAAAGACAATACCGTCGGTGTTTTCCTGACAGCGATTGAAAGTCACCAGCATATCGCTGGCGCCGCCCAACACAATCCCCTGAAAATTGCCGCGGGCCTCGCATCGGCTGATGCGCCCCCGAGCATCCCCCTGGATCTTCAACCCACTGCCGCCCGAATGATGACTGAAGCGGCAGCGACTCGCCTGAAAGCGCCCCCCGTGCACCTTGACCCCGCACTCGGCCACCGACAGACCACGCAGACTGCGCTCTCCCTTGCTCTTGAACACCAACCCATAGCCCAGCCCCTCGCCCACAATCCAGCTGGCATCCCGATGCGAGCCCTCCAAATGGACCGCCTTGCGAATCTGCACCTGCCGAGTCAGCCGCACCACCCCCTCGATGCGCACCGTCCCCCCGCTCTCCAGTCTCTCGATCGCCCCCAACAAATCCTCGTCCGTCAACTCCCCCTGCAGCGTCACCCGCTCCACTTTCTTGGCCATACTCAACGCCTTCCATGCCCCGCCGGAAAACTCTTACCGACCTCCCCGAAAAAGTTGGACCCCTCCGCCCGTCGAAAGGACCGGAATGCCCCGCCCGTTCTTAGCACTCGATGTGGATGGACCCATCGCCCTGATGGGCGCTCCCGATGCTGACGAAGTCTTCGAGGTCACCGTGGATGAGATTCCACTCCTCATTTCCAGGCGTCTGCCCGAGAGGCTGCAGCGCCTGTCAGCCGTCTTCCAGATCGTCTGGGCCAGTTCGTGGGGGCGTCGCGCCAGCACTCAGATCGCGCCCCTCGTCGGTTTGCCCGCGGGCCTGCCCTACGTGCCCTTCAGGTCGGCCGGTCGTGCCGGCGTTTCCTATAAATTGTCAGGCCTCAAGCGCTGGCTCAAGTCAGCGCCCTCCGCCATTGTAGACGATGAAGTCGGAGCAGACATGTGGCAATGGGCGGAAGCGCGCCCCCACACCCTGATGCTGCCGATCGACCCTAGATTCGGCCTGCTCGACGAACACGTCGAGCGCTTGCTGGAGTTCGCCCGAGCCTTCTAAGAAATTTCAGCGCCCCCACCTAAACTCAGTCCATGCGCATCTACTTCGCCCATCCCACCAGCATGTACGACACGCCCGTCGAGCGCGAACTGCAGCAGCGCTTCCAGGCCAGCCATCCCGGCGCCCAGGTGGAAAACCCCAACCAGCCCAAGCACAGCGAAGGCTACGCCGCCGGCGGCATGGACTACTTCGTCAGCCTCTGCGACCAGCAGGATGGAACCTTCTTCGCCCCCTTCGCCAACGGCAAACTCGGCGCCGGCGTCGCCAAAGAAGTCAACTCTTTCCTGGAACGCGATGCCCCCGTCTACGAATACGACCGCAAGTCCGGCAATTTCCGCCAGGTCGAATCCATCAGCCAGTTCTCCATCATGTCCGTCGACGAAACCCGCGCCGCCATCCGTAAAGAACGCGCCGACAGCCCCTACGACGACCTGCAAGAGTACCAACAAGGCTGGGTCGGCTAAAGTCCTCGGCCACTTACCATCACGCGGTAAAACTTACCGCCCGCCCGGCAAGTCCCCGGCCACTTACCACTCCGCGGTAAAACTTACCGCCTGGCCGACAAGTCCCCGGCCACTTACCACTGCGCGGTAAAACTTACCGCCTGGCCGACAAGTCCCCGGCCACTTGCCACCCCGCGGTAAAACTTACCGCCCGCCCGGCAAGTCCCCGGCCACTTACCACTCCGCGGTAAAACTTACCGCCCGCCCGACAAGTCTCGTCCAATTGCCACTCCGCGGTAAAACTTACCGCCCGCCCGGCAAGTCCCCGTCCGCCACCAGCCCCGGACAGTCCGCCACCCGGCCCAGACAGAATCCCCCACTGAACCGGACCTGGACCTCTTGCGTAGACCTGGCGTGCACTCCGAAGCCAGGGTCCAAGCCCTCCTGACAATCTCCGCCATCCTGCTCGCCGGTCGGACTCTCCTCCCGGACCTCGCCCGAGCCATCGCCAGAGGCCAGCTCCATCATTGTCGCAGCAACCTGCGCCAGCTCGCCACCGCCCTCGAGCTCTACTCCGCCGACAACCGGGGCCGCTACCCCTTCCATCTCCGCCAGTTGCTCCGCCGCGACCCGCACGGATCGACCTACCTCCGGCAGCTCCCGACCTGCCCGTCCGCAAGGAGCTTCAGCTACAAATATCTGGTCACACGGGAGCCTGATACCTTCCGCCTCTTTTGCTGCAGTAATAACCACGGCGACGCTCTTCCGCGCTACCCTCAGACCAGCTCAGACTGCCGGCTGATTGGGCGATGAGCCACCCCCTGGGCTCACAATCCCACCAGCAGGCAGCTGATCGCATCGGCCCCCTGGTGCTGACCCTCCTCCTCATAGTCGGCGCACTCGCCTTTCCAAGTTTCCTGGAAGCGCAACGCCAGAGCAAAATCATCCGCTGCAAGCGCCAGCTGAAAAAACTGGCCACCTCGCTCGAGACCTACGCATCCAATCACAATGGCGCCTATCCCACCAGGCTAGAAAATTGCGGTCCCTGCCGCTATACCTATCAAGTCCGCCGTGATCCCGACACGTTCACCATCGTCTGCCGGTCTGGCGACCACCCGGACTACTCCACGGAGTGCCTGCTCATCGACCATCCTTGACCAGGCGCTCCGCCAACAGCCGGCAGCGCTCCGGGTCCTCGGTAAAGCCAAGGTCCAGGGCCCAGAGCCAATATTCCAGGGTGCGAAACAATGTCCACTCCCGCGCCAATCCACGGTCCAACCCGGCCTCATCCACAATCAGATCCAACCGCCCCAGCTCTCCGTCGAAGCGATTCCAGAGTAGGGGAGCCACTCCGAATTCCGGCTCCCCGCGCAGCGGCTTGGGATCGATCACCAGCCACTCCACTCCCCGTCCCAGCACGTTCTCGTAGTGTAAGTCCTGATTGATCAGCAACCCCTGACGCACCTCAGGAACCCGCAGCCACTCGCGAGGAAAGGGCTGAAAACGCTCCCAGCGCTGAGAAGCCAACTCGAGTAGCCCTTCGGCATACTCGCCCATCTCTAGAAAGCCGCCATCCACCGGCACCGACAGCCTCCGCAACAATCGTGCCGCCTCCCGAACCGCCAACTCCAGCTCGACCCCGGCCAGCGATCGACCCGCCTCCAGCCGCTCCAGCAGCAAAACCCCGGGAGCCGACTCCAGCAAGCGCACCGCTCCGCATCCACCCCAGACCCGCAGAGCTGACGCCTCATCGCGTGTTTCCACGTCCACCCGGGTCAATTTCAGCGCCGCCGGACCAGCCGGAGAAGAAACTGGAAACACCAGCCCCAGAAATCCGTGCCAGGGCGGCCCCTCCACCTGCAACCCCCAGTTCGTGCACCAGTGCTCCAACTGCGAGGGCAAAGAAGCCAGCCAGGCCTCATCCCGCACATTCTCCAAAAACGCCTGAGGAATTTCCATGCGGGAGGACTTCGCACTCCATCCCCAAACATCCACTTTGTGATGCAAAGTGACTTGAGAAAAATCCGCACCGCCATCGCCATTGTCATCGCTGGCCTGCTGGTCAGCGGTCTGACCGCTTTCCCAATTGAACGCGAACTGAACTGGATCGTCGCCCACATTCCGGCAAACCCGTGGCTGCTGCAGGTTCAGGAAGGCATTACCATGATGTATGCCCACTACCCCTGGATCGCCTACGGGACCGACTGGCTGGCCTTCGCCCACATTCTGCTGGCCGTGCTATTCCTCGGTCCCTACCGCGATCCGGTGCGCAACCTGTGGGTCCTGGAGTTCGGCCTGATCGCCTGCGTAGGAGTCCTGCCTCTGGCCCTGATTTGCGGACCCATCCGCGGTATCCCCTTCTATTGGCGCCTGATCGACTGCTCCTTTGGGATCATCGCCTTCGTGCCACTCTGGATCGCCCGCAGCCTGACCCTGGGCGTGGCAGAGCAGCCCTCACTCCGAGAGCAACCCACTTACCGCGCTTCTTAAAGCTGCCTGGAGCCGAGGTTTTGGCCTCACCTGGAGCCGGGCACCCATCGCCCGCCCGCCTGGAGCCGAGGTTTTGCCTCGCCTGGAGCCGGGCACCCCCCGCCCGCCCGCCTGGAGCCGGGCACCCCCCGCCCGCCCGCCTGGAGCCGGGCACCCCCGCCCACCTCGCCTGGAGCCGAGGTTTTGCCTCGCCTGGAGCCGGGCACCCCTCGCCTGCCCGCCTGGAGCCGAGGTTTTGCCTCACCTGGAGCCGGGCACCCCTCGCCCGCCCGCCTGGAGCCGGGCACTCCTCGCCCGCCCGCCTGGAGCCGAGCGCCCCCCGAAAACCCAGACCGCCAGACAAACCCGGACCTAGTAGCCCTCGAGCCGAGACAGATCGGCCACTCCGGCCGCCAGCGAACCCACCTTCTGCACCAGTGCCTGGCGCGCACTGCGCACCTCCAGGTCCGGGTCATTCACCAGCACGTCATCAAAGAAAGCCGCCACCCGGGGCTGCAAAGCCGACAGAGCCGAAACCAGCTCCCCAACCTCGCCAATCGGACCCACGCCCTCCAGCGCCGAATAGAGCGCCGCCACCGAAGGCTCCGTGTAGCGAGCCGGCTGCAGAGGCAGCGTCTCGGACAGGTCCTTGGTGATGCGGCCGCAACGAGCGTAGGCCTGCAACACCGCCAACCACTCCGCTCCCTGCACCGCCTCCTGCAGACCCGTGGCGCTCAGATAAGCCCCATACGGATCGTGTGCCCGCGCGCTCACGGCCGCGTCCACCACGTCGTGACGCAGCCCCTTGTCCTTCAACCAGATCAACAGACGGTCGGCCACGAAGCCGAGAACCTCCCCGAGCACGCCCTCGCGAGCAGCCACCGGCTGCAGCGCAATGGCCCGCTCCAGCAGCGGCCGCAAATCCAAGGACACCTTGCCCTCGACCAACAAAGCCACCAATCCCAGAGCCGTGCGCCGCAGACCATAAGGGTCGGCCGAACCCGTCGGCTTCAGGCCAATCGAGAACAACCCGGCCAGACTATCCAAACGGTCGCACAGGCCCACCACCCGACCCAGATCGCCGGAAGGAGTGCCATCGCCCGCATAGCGCGGCAGATAGTGCTCGCGCAAAGCCTGGGCCACCTGCGCATCGGTGCCCGTCTCGCGCGCATAAATCTCGCCCAGCACGCCCTGCAGACTGGTCATCTCGACCACCATCGAAGTCACCAGGTCGGCCTTGCACAGACGAGCCGCCTCCAGCGCCTTGCCCAGCGAATCACCGCTCAGGCCCAGCGAAGGTCCGCAGGCCTCCACCAGTTTCTCTACGCGCTGGCTCTTGTCCAGCATCGATCCCAGCTTCTCTTGGAACGTCAGGGTGGCCAGGCGCGGCAGATAGCTCTCCAAAGGCTGACCCAGGTCGTCCTTCACGAAGAACTGCGCATCGGCATAGCGAGCCCGTAACACGTCTTCATTGCCGCGACGCACCAGCGACATATCGCCGCGCTGCCCGTTGGAAACGGTGACGAAATGGGGCATCAGATCGCCTGACACCTTGAGCACGGGGAAGTAGCGCTGATGCTTCTTCATCACCGTGGTCAAAACCGGAGCCGGCAAACTCAGACGCTCTTCCTCGAAGGCGCCCAACACCGCCACCGGCACCTCCACCAGATCGGTCACCTCATCCAGCAGATCCGGCTCATCCGGCACCTGTCCGCCAATCGAAGCGGCCGCCTCACGCACCACCGCCAGCACCCGATCCTTACGCGCGGAGCGCTGCAAAATCACGCCCCAGCCGGCCAGCAGCTGAGCGTAATCGCCGGCCTTGCCGACCTGCTCCAGCTCGGAGTCCAAACAACGGGGCGCCCGGCTCAGGTTGCCCGTGTGCAGATGGCCCCAGACGGCCGGAATCACCACGTCGCCGTGCAAACACAACAGCCAGCGCACGGGGCGGCTGAAAGCCACGCCCGAGCGGTCCCAGCGCATCGTCTTGCGGAAGCGCAAACCGCTGATCCACTTGGGCAGGGCCTCGGAAATCAACTGAGCCGCGTTCTTGCCGTGCTCCATCTTCTTGGCCACCAGATAAGACTTGTTGCCCTCGGTGTGCACCTTCAGATCGCCCGGCTCCAGACCGTTGCTCTTGGCAAAGCCCAGACCCACCTGGGTCAGGTTGCCGGCTTCATCGTAGGCGCGATTGGTGGGCGGACCCTTAAGATCCACTTCGCGATCGGCCTGACTGGCGGCCAGGCTGCCGATCTGCACCACCAGGCGGCGCGGCGTCCCCTCGATGGTCAAATCGCTATACTCCAGACGCATCTCGTCCAGCGACTTGGGAATCAAAGTCTTCCACTGCTCCAGGGCCGACAGCAACTCATCGGGCGGCAGTTCCTCCACGCCCAGCTCGAAGACGAAGGCAGCGGGCAGGCCGATGTGGGGCAGTGCACCCAATTCCGGCGCGGCCACCGCGGGCAGCTTGGCCAACAGCGGGAAGCCCTTGGACTCGCGCTGGGCCACGTAAGCCTGTCCCACCTGCTTGGCCATGTCCCTCATCTTGCCGAAGTAGGCGGCACGTTCGGTCACACCGATGGCGCCGCGTGCGTCCAGCACGTTAAAGGTGTGCGAACAGCGCAGCACCGAGTCGTGGGCCGGCACCACCAGCCCACCGGCGATACAACTGCGGGCCTCGGCCTCAAACAGCTCATAAAGTTTGTGCAGACGATCCACGTCGGCCAGTTCGAAGTCGTACTTACAATGGTCGATTTCCGGCTGCAGCAGCACCTCGCCGTAGGTCATTTCGTCGTTCCACTGCAAATCCCAGACCTTGCGCACGCCCTGCAAGAAGATGGCGATACGCTCCAGGCCGTAGGTGATCTCCACGGCCGGCATATCCAGCACCTGACTGGCGGCCTGCTGGAAGTAGGTGAACTGGGTAATTTCCATGCCGTCCAGCCAGACTTCCCAGCCCAGACCCCAGGCGCCCAGAGCCGGCGATTCCCAGTTGTCCTCCACGAAGCGAATGTCGTGCTGATCCACATCGATGCCGATGGCGCGCAGGCTTTCCAGGTAGAGCTCCTGCGGATTGCCGGGATCCGGCTTGAGGATCACCTGATACTGGGTGTGCATCTGCATGCGGTTGGGATTCTCGCCGAAGCGGCCGTCATCGGGCCGGTAAGAGGGCTCGGCGTAGGCCACGCTCCAGGGCTCGGGGCCGAGCACCTGGATGACGGTGGCCGGGTTCATGGTGCCCGCGCCCACCTTTTCGCTGTAGGGCTGCCAGATCAAGCAGCCTTTCTCCGCCCAGAATTGATGCAGACGCAGAATCAGTTGTTGAAAGTTGAGAGGCTTGGCCACCGCGAGAGAGTCCTTCCGAGCTAGAAAAGTTGGAGGGTGGGCGTTCCCGTCCCCCCCGGCCATCCCCTCCTCACCAACCGTCCTGGATCACCGTCTCCACGCGCCCGGGAAATCCGTCCGCGCCGTCCTTGCCGTTGGCTTCATGAAGATCGCGGTCGCCGTAACCGTTCTCATCGCGATACTTGGCGTAGGCTCCACCCCGGCCGCCACTGCCGCCCGCCCCCGGGCTCACATCCACCTCCAGATAGTCCCGCCAGGGAGCGCTGCCGGTGCTGATCACCACGTTGCCCCCGTTGCCGCCGGCCGTCCCGTTCTGGCCAGGTTCGGGAAAGCGATGGTCATCGTCGGCATTCTGTCCGGCCGCTCCGGCCGCTCCCGCCCCGCCTCGGGCCGTCAGCAGAAAGCGCAGTCCCACCTGCGCAAACAAATAGTGTTCTCGACCCTTGGGATGCCATAAAATCATGTGCATGCCCGCATCGTCTCGGCTCAGCCGCACCCGCAGGCGACCTCCACCGCCGCCTCCCAGGGGCATCCTCGCCGGCTCCCCGTCCAGATGAAATTCCGGACGCTCACACACCGAAAACTCGGCCTCCGACGACTCTCCTCGGGCCCCGGTCACGCGCCAGCGTACCGGCACCCCGCGATCCACGTCCACCCAGGCACTCGATTCCCGCAGCGACCGGGTCAGGATCTCCCGGTCCTTTTGCCAGACCTGCAGCCTAACCGGCCCCTTGATCTGCCAGCGCAGACGCACCTTGCCCCAGGTTTGCAGAAGAATCACGCCGTTGGGCGGATACTGCCCCGGCGTCCGGCTCACCGCCAGCCATAGCCAAAACGACAACATGCACGCCAGTATAACAGAGGAGTACCTTCGTGAGGAAAGGAAGGCGTGGCTCATTATGGCAGGTCTCCTGGTGGTCGTCTCCGGTCCCTCTGGCGTCGGCAAAGGCACGATATTGAACCGGCTGCTCAAGCAGCGGGGAGATTGCACGTTCTCCATCTCGGCCACCACCCGTGCCCCTCGTCCCGGCGAAATCCACGGCCAGCACTATCATTTCCTCGATCACGACACCTTCACCCACTGGGTCGAACAGGGCCGCTTTCTGGAATGGAACCAGGTGCACGATCAGTTTTACGGCACCCCTCGCGACTACGTGGCTCACCAGCGCGCTCAGGGTCAGCACGTCCTGCTGGACGTGGACGTGCAGGGTGGCCTCCAGGTGATGCAGGCTGAGCCCGATCACCTCTCGGTCTTCATCGCCCCGCCCGACCTGGAAACGCTCAAGCATCGCCTGGTCTCGCGTGGCACCGAAACCGTGGAGCAAGTTCAGAAGCGCCTGCTCACCGCTCGCGTTGAGCTGCGTAGCCTGGAGCAATACCGCTACGTGATCACCAATCACGAGATCGACCGCGCCATGGATGAATTGAACGCAATTTTGACGGGAGAATGCCTGCGCACCGAGCGGTTGCGCCAGACCGGCAAATTGCCCCGTTTTGTGGAGTCGCATGGCGAAAGCGGAGTGGGTTGATTTAGTCGACCGGGACAATCAGGTGATCGGGCGCGCCTTGCGTTCGGAAGTTCGTTCCAAAAATTTACTGCATCGGGGCATCGCCGTGCTGGTGCGCAATTCCCAGGGCCAGGTCTACGTCCATCAGCGCACCGCCACCAAAGACCTTTTCCCGGCCCTGTACGACATGTTCGTCGGCGGCGTGGTGGGGGAGGGCGAGGACTACCTGGAGGCCGCCCAACGCGAAGCCGAAGAAGAACTGGGTGTCCAAAACAAAGATCTCGAATTTCTTTTCGATCATTTATATCAGGGTGAAAAAAACTACAGCTGGGTTCGCTGTTATCGGGTGACCTGGGACGGGCCGGTATTTCATCAGCCTGAAGAAGTTCAGTGGGGCGATTGGCTGCCGGAAGACGAGCTACCTCAATGGATACAACAAGTTCCCATTGTTCCGGACGGCCTGGACGTCTTTTATGCCTATCTAGCAGGGTGTTTCTAAATTCCGTACGAATGGTAGGGATACCAATCGGGTTGAGGTGACCTATGCGCGGCCGAGAGAATCGACAGTCCGAACTTTTCAGTTACTTTGTCTGTCCTGAGGAGCGGGTTCCAGCCAAGCACCCGTTGCG
>JAFKGI010000003.1 GCA_017307785.1 Vulcanimicrobiota bacterium
AGGCGCTCGAAGATTACACGAAATTCTATGACCTCACTCACGATGCCACAGCACTTTACGGTCGGGGTAATTGCTATCTTGAGTTGGGGCAGGCTGAGATGGCACTGGCGGACTACGAAACGGTTGTGGCCAAAAGTGGGTCACCTAAAACAGTCGATTCCGCCAAAAAGCAGATCGCCAGCTTACACCGCCAGTTCGGAACGATGAAGACAAGCGTCTCGACCGTCAAGCGTGCTCAACAACTGTACGAAAAAGGACGGGAGCTTAAAAATAGCGGCCACGCTCGCGAGTCACTCAAGCTTTTTGACCAGGCTCTGGCCGTCGACCCAACATTTGCCCGCGCCGCCATCATGAAAGGCGATGCCTACTTCTTACTCAACGATTTGGACCACGCGATTCAGTATTATCGGCGAGGACTGACTCTGGATCCTGAAGACAAACAGGGCCATCGATTTCTGGGCGACGTCCTCGAACGTAAATTTCAACAGACCAAGGACCGTAGACTACTGGAAGACGCGTTGCGGCATTACGAAGCAGCCCTACGCATTGATCCGACCTATGGCCTGGCTCAAGAATGCGCGGAACAGGCCCGAATGCGTCTCAAGAAATTACCGAAGTGAATCTACGACTGGCCGCGACCGGGCTTCAGCCACCAGAGCAGGGCGAACAGTGGCGTCAGGGCCGCGAAGACCGCTCCCGAGATGATCGCCAGAAAAGCGCTGAAGACGAACAAGGTCAGCGGCCAGCCGGCCCACTGGCCGTGAAAAACAGAAACGGCCGCGTAAGCGACCGCTTGAGTTTGAAAAGCGCCCCAGGCCAGCAGGCCGAGCAAAGAACGTACCAGGAACTGCGCCCCCCATTGCGCCGGGAGCGCCGGACCACACAGGCGGGCTGAGGACCGCCACAGGACGAACTCCCAGACCGCCGCCGTCCCCATCAGCAAGATCAACAAGCTCATGGGGACACCTTCGACGTCTTAGACGGCGACCTTTTCCTCTGCCATCACCGGCTCGAATCGATTGGTTTCAGGATTCCAGGCTTCGACCACGTGGTCTTCCAGCTTGTAGACCCAGGCGTGTAGCTGCAGGTTGCCCTGACGCACGGCCGAGGCCACGGCCGGGTGAGTGCGCAGATTGTCTAATTGGCAAAGAGCGTTCTCCCGCGAAGCCACTGAAGCCAACTGCGCGAGGTCGGCCTTGACGTTCGACTCCATCACCACGCGGCGAGTGTTTTCGGCGCTGCGCAGCCATTCGGCCACACCTGGTAGGGAGCTCACCGACTGAGGGTCGAGCAGGGCTTTCATGGCGCCGCAACCGGTGTGGCCACAGACGACGATATGCTTGACCTTGAGCACGGCCACGGCGTACTCGATGGTGGCCACTTCGCCGCCGCTGCTGCCGCCGCCGTAGGAAGGAACGATGTTGCCCGCGTTGCGCAACACAAAGACTTCGCCGGGCTTATAGCCGAACATCGACTCGGGACAGATGCGCGAGTCGGAACAGGTGATCAGCATCGTCTCGGGTTCCTGGCCCTGGACCAGGTTTTCGTAGAACTCCCGATTGGCGCTCAACACCGAGTTGCGAAATTCTTTGTATCTCTCAAGCAAAAGCTTCATAGGGTCCTCCAGGCTGTTTAGATGACATCAAGACGCCGTATAGATTTCTTTATATCGCACAAACGGCCTCGTGTCCACCCCATAAAGTCCTGGTTCTGAAAATGGCTGTGGAAGAAGCGCGGATTCCGGACACGTTATTCGTTCGTTAATCCGGCTTCAGACTCGGTCCAACCATTGTTACGATCTGAACACGCTCGGGAAACGAGCCTGTGATACACTGTGCTTCACAAACAGAGCGCAGAGTTCAAAGGGAGCAACGATCTTGGCCAGTATGCCCATCACCCAGTTCAACAACCAGGCAGCATTACTTCAGATGCAGATGATGGAGCGGGCTCGTTTCGGCCAGGTTCCGGGCCAGGCTGGGGAGATGGGCGGAGTCCAGGACATCGGACCCAACCAGACCAATATGAGTCGCGGACAGCTGCGCAATCAGTGGGAGGGCGCGCTGGGAGCAAAGCCCCAACAGCAGGCCGGTCCCAGTGCGGACTTCCAGCAAGCCTTTGGTGGTGCCTACATCAAGGATTTCTCCAGCGACAACGCACGTGGATTGCTCAGCCAGGCCGCCAGCGCCATTTCCCAGTCGGGGGTTCCCGGCAGCCAGGAGCTGGCTCAGTCACTGGCTCAGGGAGCCTCCGACCCCAAGACCGTCAACAAGGGTCTGATTCAGAAGCTGCAAAATTTCTTGCAAAGCCAGGGATGCTCGGTGGGCGATGCCGGGACCGATGGCAAGCTCGGTCCCGACACCTTCCAGGCACTCTCGAAGTTCATGAGCAAAGGCAAGCAACAAGCCGGCTCGGCCAACGGCGCTCCCGGCAACATCCCGCCCGGCTTCACCTACGTGGGACGTCAGGACCAGGCCACCGGTCGTTTCATCCCCGCCGGCATGGAGCAGATGAACCGGATGCAAAACCCGGCGGCGGGCAATCAGTACTGGGCCTAGGTCTGGCCTACTGAACGGCCAGGCCGATAGAGTTCAACTCGGCCACGTCCTCGGCGGACAGCTTGAGAGCGGCCCCTGCCACATTCTCGCGCAGATGGGCCAGGGAAGAAGTGCCCGGAATCAAGAGAATGTTGGGTGAACGCTGCAACAGCCAGGACAAAGCCACGGCCATCGGAGTGGCCCCCAGACGCCGGGCAACTCCCTCCAGCGTAGAAGACTGGAGCGGGCTGAAGCCTCCCAGCGGGAAGTAGGGCACGTAGGCAATCCCCTGGGCTGCAAGTGAGTCAATCAGCGCGTCGTCGGAGCGGTTGGCGATGTTGTAGAGGTTCTGAACGCACACCACCGGTGCAATGGCCTGGGCTTCGGCCACCTGCTCGGCCGTTACCGTACTCACGCCCAGGTGGCGGATGAGGCCCTCTTTGCGCAGATCGGCCAGCACCGAAAAGGCTTCAGCCAGAGAACCCGGCTCCGGAGTCATGCCGCCCCAACGCAGGTTGACGACATCCAGTGCTTCCAGCCCCAGATTGCGCAGGTTGTCGTGCACCGCCTGACGCAACTCCTCTGGCGTGCGGGCTGGCGGCCAGTTGCCCTCAGCATCGCGCCGATTGCCCACTTTGGTCACCAACACCAGGTTCTCAGGATAGGGATGCAGGGCTTCCTTGATGATCTGATTGGTCACGTGCGGCCCATAGAAGTCGCTGGTGTCGATGTGATTGATGCCCATGGCAACCACTTCGCGCAGCACCGCGACGCAACCGGCCCGGTCCTTGGGGGGTCCGAACACGTGCGGACCGGCCAGTTGCATGGCGCCGTAACCCACGCGTGTGACCGAAAGTCCCGGGGCTAAAGTAAAAGTCTCTTGCATGATGTTCTAGCTCGCTTTCGAAATTGTCCGCTCATTGTGCAACGGGACTCGGGAGTTTATCCAGGGACAGGCGATCCCTGGATAAAACCCACCCGGATCGGGCATACTGAAAACGATGAATCGAGAGGCATTGGCGGATTTCCTCAAACGTCGCCGTGACGCGCTCCAACCGGAGGATGTGGGCCTGCACAATGGAACTCGGCGGCGCACCCGCGGACTGCGTCGCGAGGAAGTGGCCGCCCTGGCCGATATGTCCACCGATTTCTACGCCCGGCTCGAGCAGCAGCGGGGTTCCCGTCCCTCGGAACAAACCGTGACCGCCCTCAGCAGCGCCTTACGCCTGAGCGGAGACGAGCGAGACCATCTGATGGTACTGGCCGGCCATACCCCCGCCCCGCGCGCCCTGCGCACCGAACAGGCCAGCGCCGGACTGCTCCGTGTGATGAAACGCCTGGAAACGCCGGCCTGCATCGTATCCGACCTCTATGTCACGCTCAGTCAGAATCAGCTATCCGAAGCTTTGGTGGGCGTGCTGACCCGGTTTCAGGGGCTGCGCCGCAGCATGGTCTATCGCTGGTTCACCGACCCGGAAGCCCGCGACATCTTTCATCCTGACGATCACCCGGTCCATTCCCGCAACTGGGTTTCCTCGATGCGTTCCGTCCACGGTCAGACGGAGGGCGAGCCGGAAACCGACGAGTTGATCGCCGGCCTGCTACGCGATAGCGCTGAATTCGCAGCTCTCTGGGAACGCCACGAAGTAGCTCGCAGACCCGAGACCCTCAAGCGCTTCCTTCACCCGGTGGTTGGGCCGCTGACCTTGGATTGCCAGGTGCTGACGGCCGAAAACCTGCGTGAGCGCCTGGTTGTCTTCACCCCCCTGCGGCCGGAGGACGTCCGCAAGCTGGAGCAACTGAGTCAACTTACCCGGCGATAATGCCCGCCTGCTCAGGAGCCAGGGCCACCTTCTCTCGCATGCGAGTGGCGGCAGCGGCCAGCTCCTGAGGCGCAAGGCCGGCGTCCTGAGCCAGACGCTCGACCTGCTCCTGGCTGTAGTGGTCGCCCACCAACCGGTTGTAGTAGAGGAATTTCTCGGCCGACAGGCCCATCGCGGTGCCCGGATCCTTGAAAAACCAGGGCGTAAACTCAGCGAAATCCTCGCAAGGGTCGGAAGCACCGTAGCTGGTGGCCACCTGGTCCCGTCGGTCCACCTGCACGCTGGGATCATAATAGTATTCGAAGTCGCCCATCCGGCCGTCGGCCAGGGCGCCACCGGGCTCTCTCCAGCCGGATAGCGAGGACCACTCGGCCATCCGCTGAGCATCTTCGATTTCCCGCTGTTTCTTAGGGGCGCCCGGGGTGCCGCCCAGCTGAATGGCGTGGCCGAGTTCATGAATCAAGGTGGCTTCCGCCTGGGTCAGGCCAACCGCCGAGTCACCGTTGGGACCATACAGTGAGTCATCGTAAAGAACCACGCCGTCGTGACCCTTTTCGTCCTGGTCGCACTCACCGAAGAAGCCACTCTGGCCCTCGGTGTAGGAGTAGGCTCCCGGCCGATCAAAAGTTTCCGGCTCCGGCAGCAGACCTTTCAACTCCACGGGGGTCATGGAAGGGCTCTTGGGGCTTCCCTCCATGAAGCTCAGAACCACACCCTTCAAGTCCTCGGGCAGCTTACCGTCCTTGGACATGCTGGTCAGCGCATTGAACAGATCCACCAGGCCCTGCACCGTCCAGTCCTTGACGAAGGGGGCATAGCTCTCGTTGTCGCGGGGCGAAACGCCGGCTTCGCGGTGGACGGTGACCCCGTAGGTGTCCTCAATGGCCGCTTGTAAGCTGTCGAGGGTTCCGGCATTGCCGCCGTGGAATGCCTGGAAACGAACGTCTTCGGGCAACCGGCTCAGTCCTGAGGTCAGGTTGGCCCGCTGCATGGTATCCATGTCGCCATAGCCGGTCACGTAGCCGGAGTAATCACGGATCCGCTCTCCTAAATATTTGTGCAGCACGCCCTCGGCGCTGATCAGGTCGGCTTCTTCGCCACTCAGGTGGGCAATCGCCGCCTCCCGTTCGCTGTCGGGCAGAACTCGCAGAAGATCGCGAAGCACTCTGGTGCGCTCGGCGCGAGCCTCGGCAGGTTTGACATCGGGGTAAGCCTCGACCAACGCCTTGTCGCTCACAGCGAAGTCGTCGGCAGCCACCCCCAGCTCGGCCAGGATGCCTTCGTTGCCGGCCTGGTTCAATTTGAAATAGTCCGTTTCCCCGGAGCGAATGGCCTCGTTGATGGACTCGGCCAGGGTGGCGTTGGTGGGCGGTCCCTCGGAGCTGCGGTCGCGCAAGAGGCTCAGAGCCGTGGTGGAATCCAGACCCTGCGTCAGATAGCCGTCGCTGTCGAGCAACTGGCGGGTCATATTCTGGCGCATCTCTTCCAGACTTTGTCCCTGAACTTGATTCAGATACTTGCCGCCCTCGGCCACCGCCCAGGAGTCCGCAAAGTCGCGCAACGCGCCCAGCCCCTGCACGCCCAGTGGCGCCAGGCGGTTCTCGAAAATCTCATCCTTGACGCCACGCTCGCGGAAAAGGCCGCGCTCGGCCTCGAGCAACAGGGCGGGAACCGCTTCTTCCCCGTTCTGCAGGGCACTGTTGATGGAGCGAACGGCATCGGCGACGTTCATTCCGCTGCTTTGAGCCTGCACGTAGCGACGGAGGCCGGCCAGTTCGGTATCATCCAGGTGGGACTGCACCTGCACTCCGTGGCCCTGCAGGTAACGGGCGTGGAGGACGCGACGCAGATCGCGCTGGAAAGGCTCGCCTTCGCCCTCGGGATGAAGCTTTTTCAGCTCGCGGCGAGCTTCCTTGAGCATCTTCTCGGCCAGGTCCTTGTCGTTACGGAACCCGGCGAAATCGATATTGTCCAGCTCGTCGAAGGCCTGATTGCCGCTGACCACCAGTTCGTCCACCGAAGCAAATTCGCGACGACGGCGCGGGGCCTCGACCGATTTGAACAAGTCGGCCTGCTCCACTTCCGGCTGCATCAACAAACGGTCCACGCTCACCAGCGCGGCCCGACTGCGGGCGCCCGGCTGCTGCTGCAAGCGGACTTGAAACGGATTCAGATTGCGGTTTTGAGTCTGGTTGAGCTTCAAGGTGCTACCCCCCACATCAGTATGCCAAGGTCGCAACGGCCAGATGTTACATTCAGGTTAACCGAGGCGCAGGCTGCAAAAAATTCTAGCTCTTGCATTTTGAACAGAAATACATTATTCTGGCTCAGCTATGATCTACTTTGCATTCGTGTAGCGTTCTCTCCCCGAGAACTTTCGGCTGTCCCCTGAACGGCTCCCTTGAGCCCGCACAGCCCGTCTTCTTCCGCTGAAAACCCCTTAGCTTTGCTATTTCTCCGCGCCTTTTTCTTGGGTTGCTCGGAGTGGTTTTCACGCGCCTTTTTCCGAAATGAGGACTTTTTATGCGATTTTCTTCCCAACCTGTTGCCGAACATTCCGAAGTCCCGCTGGCCGACGGCGGCGAGTGGGAACGCCTGGTCGATCCAGGTGTTCTACACCATCAACCAGATAACGGCCATGCCGTTTATGTACTTTCCGTGGGCCGCGAAAGAGACCCGCTCATTCGCCAGGCCCAGCTCATGGAAATTTGCGAATTGGTGCGAGCCCAGGGAGACACCATTGTAGGCCAGGAAATGCGCACCCTCACGAGGGCTCACCCTCGAACCCTGTTGGGGAAAGGGACCTGCCGCGAAGTGGCCGCGCGAGCACGTGCGCTTGGCGCGACCATGCTGGTGCTGGACGCCGAACTCACGCCCTCGCAAATGCGCAATTTAGAGGATCTGGCCGGAATATCCATCGCCGACCGGGAGGGAGTCGTTCTCAACGTTTTCCTCAAGCACGCCAGCACCCGCAGGGCTCGAGTGCAGGTGGAAATTGCCCAGCTAGAATATCTGCGCCCACGTATTCGCGGCGTGGGCATCGATATGGATCAGCAAATCGGTGGCCTCACCGGCAGTCGCGGGCCGGGTGAAACGGCCTCCGAATTGTTGGCTCGCAAATTAGACGGCCGCCTGGCGGAACTGGAAAAGCTGCAGCTCAAACTTCAGCGCAGTGAACTGCAGCAACGCCAGCGCCGCGAAAGCTGCCGTCGGATTGCTTTGGTAGGCTATACCAACGCAGGGAAAACCTCGCTGATGAATGGACTGGCGGCAGAAACGCTTTCAGCCCGCCAGCGGCCTTTCGAGACGCTGGATACGACCTCGCGCAGTCTGAGCCGGCACGGCCAGCCCATACTCATCAGCGATACCGTCGGATTCATTCGACGCTTGCCCGAGCGCCTGCTGGCCAGTTTCGAGTCCACCCTGGACGAAATTCGCGAGGCCAGTCTGCTGGCGTTGGTGGTCGACGTCAGCGACTACGAATGGCCTGCTCATCTTGAGACCACTCACGCGATGTTGGAGAGATTGGATGCGGACGGAATCGACCGCATCTACCTGTTCAACAAAGCCGACCTGCTGGACGAGCTCCCCTGGCAGAAAATCAAAGAGCAGGCGGGGGGCCATCCCTACCGGGTGCTCAGCAGTCACGACCCGGTGGCCGTCCAAGAACTCAAGCAAGACCTGCTCAGCCTGGCTCGCCGCGACCTGGCCCGGCGGCGCCTTTTCGTGCCCTATTCCGCCACCACCATCATGTCGCGAATCTATCGGGACTGCAGGGTGCTGCAAAGCCATTCGGCGGCGCAAGGCCTGAGCTTCGAGGTCCAGGCAGAAACGCGAATTCTCAAGCAGATTCAGGAGGAACTCAAATGCCTGCATTGATCGAAACTTCCAACTTGACGGTGGCCACCTCATCCGGTCGGGTACTCTTCCAGGACCTGAACCTGAGCCTGGAAGACGAGCGGGTGGCTCTGGTCGGTCGCAACGGAGTGGGCAAGTCCACCCTACTCGAGACTCTGGCCGGAGTGCGTCAGGCGCACTCCGGCCGGGTGCTCCGCCACAGCACTCCCTACCTGGTGGGCCAAATGCAGACTCCCCAGCAAGAAAGCCACGGACAAATGCGGCGGCGCCGCTTGTGCGAGGCCTTTCGTCAGGCTCCGCCTTTGTTGCTACTGGACGAACCAACCCAGGACCTGGACTGGGAAGGCACCGCCTGGCTGCGCAACTGGCTCTCAAGCTGGCGGGGCGGCGCCCTGGTGGCCTCCCACGACCGTCTGTTACTGCAGGACTTTGAGCACTTCTTCGTGCTGTCGGAGCGCGGCGCTCGCTATTTTCAAGGTTCCCTGTCGCAATTGGAGAGCGAGCTGGAGCACGAGGAAGCGGCCCGCCAGGCAGACTATGTGAGCGGCTTGCACCGGATGGTCGAGCACGAAGACCACAGCCGGTTGGTGGCCAATCGCCGGGCGCGCAAGCAACGCTATGGACGGGTTCGCGAAATGGATCGGGCGGGTCCGCGCATTGTGCTGAACATGAAGCGCAACCAGGCACAGGTCACTCACGGCAAGCAGAAAGCGGAGCGTGAAGCGCGATTGCAGGCGATTCGCCAGTTCGCTCAGGCGGGTCGGCGGGCTCTTCAGGTGCAGCTCCCTCTGGTGCTGCCCACGGTCTGCCTGCCTTCTGCTTCGGCCAGGGATATTCTCTGTCACGGTGACCTGCAACTCCGTCATCAAAGGGTCGGGGTCATCGGCCCCAACGGGTCGGGCAAGACCACTTTGATCCATCGTGTCATCGATTCCCCCCGCTCGGACTCGAGACGATTCGGAAGCATTGGGCAGGGAGCCCTGGACTGGCTGCTGGAGGACAGCCTGCTGGACGTGCTCGGCTACGGCCAGGCGGAAGTGCTGGTGAGCCACAAATTCCCGCTGGCTCTGGCGGAACGCCCGCTGCATTCGCTCAGCCCGGGGGAACGGGTACGGGCCGCGTTGATTTGCCTTTTCCAACGGACCCCGACGGTAGAGATGTTGGTCCTGGACGAACCCACCTACAGCCTCGACCTTTTGGGCAAGAAAGCTCTGACGGCCGCCCTGCGAGCCTGGCCCGGTGGCCTGCTGGTCGCCAGCCACGACCTGGATTTCCTGCGGGACATCGGCGTGGCGGATTGGATCAGGCTAGAATGAATTCGGCGGCCTGCAGAACCTCGTCCAAATGGGGCGAACGCAGAAGGAAGCCTTCGTCGCCGATCGCGCGCACGAAAAGCGAATGAATGCGCTCCTGATGCACCAATTTCTCTCCGAAATGGGCGCGAATGGTTTCGCTGGAATGGCGGTAACTTTTCCAGTCCTTGCGCCCTACGTAGCAGGCGTGATAAGGGCGAGTCCAGGAAGCTGCGAAGTGGTTGTGCACCACCACGTTCGCCCATTCCCGGTAAATATCGATGTTGTTGGCATAATTGAAAAGGTCGGTAGTCAGGCCGCCGGGCGGACGCATGTTGACCTCCAGCGCCACCAGGCTGCCGTCGGGAGTGCGAAAAAACTCGAAGTGAAAAAACCGCTCGCGCAGATCATAGGCAGCCAGCAGCCGGCGCCCGGCTTCCTCCAGGTCGGCCGGAATCTCGCGCAATGAATAGTAGAAAATATGATCATTGCGGTTGACGATTTCCATAATGCCGTCGCTGAAAGCATGGGCCGTGCAAAAGACCAGCCTGCCGTCGCGATCCACCAATCCGTCAAAGCTGAAGAGGTCTCCCTGAATGTACTGCTCTAAAAAATAACCGTGACGAGAACCTTCCGCGTAAAACTCCCGAAGTTGTTCCAGCGATTCCAGCTTGTAGGTCCCGGCCGCGCCCACTCCGATGTCGGGCTTGGCCACCACCGGACCGCCTACTTCTCGAAAAAAGGCCTCGGCTTCTTCAACGCAGTGGGCGATGCGGCCGGGAGCGACGTTCAGCCCGGCCCGGCGGAAGATTTCCTTCATTTGGGACTTGGACTTCATGGCCCCGATGGTCTCGGCCCTCAGGCCCGGGATATTGAAATCGCTGCGCAGACGGGCTTCCGTTTCCAGCCAGTATTCGGCGTGCGAGTCCAGTCTCTCCAACTTCCCGTGACGATGGGTCAGCAGGCCCAGGGCGCGGACCAGTTCCTCGTAATCGTGCATATCGCGGACGCGAACGTAGTCACTCAGGGCGTGACGAAGCGCAGGAGTGAAGGTTTCGCAGGGCGCCTCCCCCACTCCCAGCACGCGTACGCCCAGTTCGGCCAGGCGCCGTGAAAAGAGGGTGAAGTTGGGGGGAAAGTCGGGACACAGATAGACGAAATTCATGGTCGCGAGCTTCGCTCTAGAGCGTGGATCCCTGCATGTACTAGGACACTTGTAGGCGGGTGCTGGTGCTAAAAAACCAGGTCGTCTTAGCAAGAAAAGACTCCATATCGAGGCAAGACTTCCGGGTCTCTTTCCTCAATAAAGGCAAATGAAGACGCAAATCTTAATCGTGGAAGATGAGGCCCTGATTGCGGCCGACATTCACGACCGTCTGGTCGACCTGGGCTACGACGTGTGCGCCTGCTGCGACAGCTATTCCGAGGCACTGCAATGGATGGAGACGCAGAGGGCCGACCTGGTTTTGCTCGATATCCATCTGAACGGAGAGCAAACCGGCATCGACCTGGCCCGAGAACTGCGCGAACGCTATCAGGTTCCGTTCGTCTTCTTAACCGCCTACGTAGACTCGACAACCCTACGCGAAGCTCAGAAGACCGAGCCGGCCGGCTATCTGGTCAAGCCGCTGCAGACCAAAGACATCATTGCCACGCTGGAAATCGCCCGCTATCGGCACCAGGCCGAAGTGGACAACCGCAAGATGGAGCGCTGGCTGGCCACCACCTTGGAGAGCATCGGCGACGGCGTCCTGGCGGTGGACCTCAAGGGCCGGGTGACTTTCATCAACAGCATTGCCCAAAATCTGACGGGCTGGTGCGGCAGTGAGGCCATCGGACAGCCGATCGAAACCATCTTTCGCCTGGTGGACGAACGCACTCAGGCCTCGCAGGTCGCGCTCGTCAAAGAGTGCCTGGAGCAAGGCAAGGCCATGCACCTGGCCGAGGGTTTCTGCATTCGCACCAAAACCGGAGACCTGCTGCCCATCGACGACAGCATCGCCCCCATTTGCGACGGAGAAATGAACGGGATCGTCATCGTCTTTCGCGATCGCACCCGGCGCCAACAGCTCGAACGCGAGCGCGCCACCTTCGAGCGCCATCTTTTCGAATCTCAACGACTCGATTCCATCGGCATGCTTGCTTCCGGCATCGCGCACGATTTCAACAACCTGCTGACGGTCGTGCGCGGCAATGCGGATTTCTGCGCGGAGATGCGCATTCCCGACCAGGCGGCCTACCTGGCCGACATGCAGGAAGCCATTCGCCGGGGTAGCGACCTGTGCGAGCAGATGCTGGCCTACGCCGGTCAGGCTCCGCTGGAGAAAAAACGATTGGACCTGATGGAGCTGGCTCAAGCCACCGTTCACATGGTGCAGCGGCTGCGCACCAATTGTCGCTACAAAGTGCAATCGCAAGCCGAACCGGTCTGGGTGCTGGGCGATTCCCGTCAGCTGCAACAGGTGATCCTGAACTTGCTCACCAACGCCGCCGATGCTATCGGCGAGGACCAGGGGGTCGTCTCGCTTTCGCTCAGCCAATCTGGAGATACGGCCCTGCTGGAAGTCAGCGACACAGGCGCGGGGATGGCGCCGGAGGTTGCTCAGAAAATCTTCGAGCCCTTCTTCTCCACCAAGGAGCACGGCCGCGGCCTGGGGCTGGCGGCGGTGGCTGGTTTCATCCGCTCGCACAGCGGCACCATCAAGGTGGAAAGCTCACCGGGTAAGGGAAGTCGCTTCCGCATTGGGATCCCCGTGGTCGGACCGCCCGTTGCAACCCCCTCGCCCAGCGCCGAGCCCGCTCCCGGCGCATCCATCCTGGTGGTCGACGACGAAGAGCCCTTGCGCCGGCTGATCGAAAGAGGACTGACACGCCAGGGCTACCGGATCACCGAAGCCTGCAATGGCGTAGAAGCCCTGGAATCCGTTCGCAGCCAGACCTTTGACCTGGTGATATTGGACATCGTCATGCCGCTCATGGGGGGACGCGAGGTCTTGGAGATCCTTCGGCAGGAGTTTCCCGAGCTGCCCGTTCTGATGATCAGCGGCTACGACCCCAGCAACGTACCGCTGCAGGGAGCAGCCTTTCTGGCCAAACCCTTCGGCATTAACGTGCTGATGGACACGGTAGCCCAGCTCTTGAAGGCGGCCCTGGCTTAGAGCGACTGCCGGTAGCTACCCTCGAGCAACTCCCGCACCAGCTGCCAGTCGGTTTGCGCGTCGATGCGCAAGGAAAGCCAACCCTGGTGAGCCAGATAGGGCGTGGGGAAAAAACGATCGTCGTCGGCAAAATCCAGCGCTTTCGACGGTTCAGGCTTAAAGGCGACCGAAGGCGAGTAGATTCCATACACAGCATAGGAACGCTTGCGCGTAAAAAAGGTCGGATGGCCGTGGGAAATCTTTTCTTGAGTGCCTGCCAGACCCAGGCAAATCTTGCGCACGCGTTCCAGCGCATCCTGTAAAACATCCGCCTCAGGCTGACTGGCCCAGGCCTCTTCGAGCAAAACTCGCAGAGCCGGTTGCTCCAGATCTTCAGCCTTCTTCAGCTTGACGTGGCGCTGGCGCTTACCGGTCCCCTGAAGCAACCCCTTCGGATCGGACATCTCCGCGCCCATGGAAAAGCCGAGAGAGACATGCTTCTTGTGCAGACTGACCCAGCACACCGTGTTGCCCGCTCCCTGGACCTGTTTGAAAAGCAGGTAGCCGCCCCAGGAAGTCTCGATATCCTCGTGGGCTTGAGGCGCAACCCGACGAACCAACTGGCGAGCCTGCTCCGCCAACTGTTGGATGGCGGGCGTGTGGCCCTCAAAGAGTAGCTCGATGCCCATAGGCGGAAGTTCGCCTGAGCAGCCTCACACTCCGTACTCAAAATTAACCATTGGTCTCTACATAGTTTTTAGCACATTTCTACCATACACCTTCTTCGAGCGGGGTGCTATATTCACTCCAGAGCCGCTAGCAGGTGACCCCCCCCGACTGCTAGTGGCTTATTTATTTTCCCGGCAAAATCCGGCAACCAAGATGCAGGATTGGGCCAGCCCGGACGACGCAGCTCAAGTATTCTTAAACCTATGGAACAGCTGCTGATACTCTTTGTCGCCGCCGTGGCTCTGGCTGCCGCCGCTCGGCGTCTGGGAGCTCCCTATCCGGTTTTTCTAGCTCTCGGAGGGGCTGCTCTGGCTTTCTGTCCAGGTGGCCCGTCCCTGAGTGTGCCGCCGGAACTGGCTCTGGCCCTCTTCGTTGCCCCGGTGCTCCTGGACGCGGCCTTCGATACCTCGATACGAGACCTGCGAGAGGAATGGGCCGCGGTCGCTGCCCTGGTGATCTTTGCCGTGGGCTGCACCACACTGGCGGTAGCGCTGGTGGTCAAAGGCCTGATGCCGGCGGTCGCCTGGCCGGCGGCCCTGGCCCTGGGCGCGGTGGTCGCGCCGCCCGACGCCGTAGCGGCCACGGCGGTGCTTCGGCCCCTCAAGCCTCCGCAACGAATCCTCACCATTCTAGAAGGCGAGAGTCTACTCAACGACGCCACCGCGTTGCTGATTTATCGGCTGGCGGTACACGGTACTTCGGCCCCGGCCCTGCTGGTGACCGTTCCCGCCAGTCTGCTGGCCGGCGTCGGCCTGGGTTGGCTCACCATCCGTCTGCTGGCCCGAATCCAGCACATTCCGACCGCCATCATCATGCAGTTCGTGACCACCTTCGGTGTCTGGATGGGAGCCGAGCATGCGGGCCTCTCAGGCGTACTGGTGACGGTGGCGCACGCCGTGACGGTAGCGCGCACTGCTCCTCAGCTGACACCGGCGCGCTCCCGCATTCCCAGCTACGCGGTCTGGGATACGGTGGTCTTCGCGGTCAACATCCTGGCTTTCATCTTCATCGGTCTGCAGATTCGCCCCATCCTGGAGGCTCTCGACAGCAATCTGCGCCTTCACTACTTTGGCGTGGCCCTGGCCGTGCTGGTGACCGTCATCGCGGTGCGCTTCGCCTGGCATATGAGCTTCAACGCAGTCGTGCGTTGGCGCCATCGCCGCTTCGGATTTCACCCCACCCGTCCCACGCTGCGACCCACCGTTGGCAGCGGACTCCTCATCTCCTGGGCGGGTATGCGCGGTATCGTCACCCTGGCGGCTGCCATGGCGTTACCCGCCGCCTTTCCGGACCGAGGACTGATTGTATTCACCTCTTTCGCCGTGGTCTTGGGCACCCTCACCCTGCAAGGCTTGACCCTGAAGCCCTTGCTCAAGCGACTCGACTTACAGGACGGCGACCCGGTCGGCCAGGAAGTGGAGACTGCCCGCCAGCGGGCCCTGGAAGCAGCTTTGCAACGTTTGGAGCAAGACGCTTCGCCGATGGGAGACCTGGTTCGCCGAGAATTTGAAGCCCGCCTCGGTTCGGGCCGCAAGGAGGATGGGGAGCTGCGGCGTGGAGCCCTGCGCCAGGCTCGCCAGGCGCTGCTCGAACTGCGCACTCATCAGCAAATCGGGGATGACGCTTTCCACCACGTCGAAGAAGAACTAGACTGGCTGGAAATGGCGGACAGGTCGGAGACGTAAATGGAAGTACTCAAGGTGGCCGGTCTGACCAAAACCTACTCGCAGAAAACGGCTGTCGATCAAGTCAGCTTTCAGGTGCAACGCGGCGAAATCGTCGGCTTGCTCGGACCCAACGGAGCCGGCAAAACCACCACCATCAATATGATCCTGGGAGTGCTGGCACCCACTTCGGGAACCATTCACATCGGTGGCATCGACCTGGCACGTGAACGCACCCGAGCCCTCAGTCGCACCAACTTCGCGGCCGTCTACGCTCCTCTCCCCGGCAACCTGACCGTCATGCAAAACCTGCGCATCGCCGGTTTGCTCTACAAGGTCCCCCAGTTGGCCCATCGCATTGAGGAAGTGGTCGAGCAATTCGAACTGGATCGCTATCGCAAAACCCGCTGCGGCCTGCTTTCTTCCGGCGAACAAACGCGCGTGAGTCTGGCCAAGGCCGTCCTCAACCGTCCCGATCTGCTGTTGCTGGACGAGCCGACCGCCTCGCTGGATCCGGCCACGGCCCGACGTCTGCGCCGACAACTCAAAGAGGTAGACGCCGGCGGAATTCTTTGGACCTCCCACAACATGCTGGAAGTGGAAGACGTCTGCGATCGCCTGCTGCTCATGGCCGGCGGCAAGATTCTCCTGGAAGGCGACCCCAAAACGCTGCCAGCCGAGCATGGGGCCAAGAACCTGGAAGAATTGTTCATCGAGGTGTCCCAGCGATGAGAGTGTGGGCCATCTTTTTGCGCCAGTATTATCTGTTCCGAGAGAGTCCGGCGCGCATTCTCCCGCTTTTCGCCTGGGTGGCCATCGACATCGTGCTCTGGGGCTTTTTGGCCCGCTATCTCAACCAGGTCGGCGGAGGTCACAACTGGATTGGCTCCCTGCTGGGCGCGGTGCTGCTCTGGGATTTCTTCGGACGCATCATGCACGGCGTGGCCACGGCCTTCCTGGAAGATATCTGGTCGCGTAACTTCCTCAATCTTTTCGCCTCCCCCATTACCGTCACCGAGTATGTGAGCGGACTGGTGCTCACCAGCGTGGCCGCCAGCGTGGTGGGTCTGGCCGTGATGCTGGTGTTGGCCACTTTCGGATTCGGCCTGAATTTTCTGAGCTTCGGGCTGACCCTGTTGCCCTTCTTGCTCAATCTGTTTCTGTTCGGCATCGCGCTGGGCGTTTTCGCCAGCGCTCTGGTGCTGAGACTCGGACCCGCGTCGGAGTGGATGGTCTGGCCCATTCCCAGCCTGCTGGCACCATTCGCCGGCGTCTTCTACCCGCTCTCCACTCTGCCCGAATGGATGCGCTGGATCGGTGCGCTGTTGCCGCCGTCCTACGTCTTTGAAGGGATGCGCGCCATCTTGCAGGGAACGTCCTTTTCCCAGCAGGCTCTCTGGGGATCGTTGTTGCTCTCGCTGGTCTACCTGGTGGCGGCAGGACTGTTCTTCGGGCACATTTTCCGCGGAGCGGTCCGCTCCGGACTGCTGGCCCGCTACAGTGCCGAGTCGGTCGGCTAACCAGAAACAACCATATCTATCTACATACTTTTTAGCACATTTCTACCATACACCTTCCGCCGGTCCGGTGCTATTCTAACTCCAGAGCCGCTAGCAGATGACCCCCCCCGACTGCTGGCGGCTTATTTATTTTCCCGGCAAAACCAGTTGTCGAAGGTACTCGGCGTCCGCCTCGGGTAAAGAAGGCCGGATGAACATGCCGGTGCCCAGCTCAAATCCGGCCAACTTGGTCAGCCTGGGAACGACCGCGATGTACCAGTGGAAAAAGTGTTTTCCCGGCCCCGGCGGATTTGCGGAACGAACGATCAGGTTGTAGTCCGGATCCCTCAGTCCAAAGTAGAGTCGCGCCAGCACCTGCTGGAGCACTCCCGCCAGCTCCCTCAGCTCGGTCGCTTCCGAGAGGGCGAAACAGTGACTGTGCCGCTTAGGAACGATCCAGACCGAGTAGGGACATTCCGACGCGAACGGCACAAAGGCCAGAAAGCCGTAGCTGTCCACCAGCACGCGAGAGCGCTCTTCCGTTTCGGACCTCACCATCTCGCAGAAAAGACAACCTTTGCCCTTCTGGAAAAAGCGAAAGGCATCGTCGAAACGACGCCTCACCGACGAGGGTAGGACCGGTAGCCCGATGATCTGCGAGTGAGGATGCTCCAGAGAACTGCCCGCCGAGGCGCCGTGATTCTTGAAGACCACCAGATGTTCCAGTTCGCGTTTGTGGGAAAGCTCCAGGCTGCGTTGACTCCAGGCGCGCAGCACCCATTCCACTTCGGCTTCGCTCTGTAGCGCCAGGGTGGTATTGTGCAGGCGACTCTCGGCCACCACTTCATGCACGCCCGAGCCGACCAGCCGGCGCTGGAACAAACTACCGATCGGCGTGCCTTCTTTCTCCTCCGCCGTGAGAGCCGGGAAACGATTGGGGAATGAGCGCACCTGCCATTGCTCCTGGTCGTCACAAAAACGCAGGGTCTCACCGGGTGTATTGACCTCTCCCCCCGGGCAAAAGGGGCAATCCTCGCGATGGGAAAGCCGGTCACCGGTCACGGGGGATTTGGAGGCGTGAAAGTCCTCCGGACGGCGAGCGCGCTCCGGCGCCACCACCACCCAGTCCCGGGTGGCTACGTTGTAGCGCATCTCTGACATGGGTGAAGGCTTCGTGACCGACCACTGGGTGCCCCTCCGGCCGGACAAGACAAGGTCTTCGAGTACTCGATCTGATAGCAATTTTGATTACCTGCATCCCGCCTCCTACGGGAGGCAAGGTAGCTTCAGAGCGGAAGGCAGATCTATGCAAAACGACTGGACTCGCCGAAATTTTCTCTCCACCGGAGCTGCCGTAACCGGCGCCCTGGTCGCCACCCCTTGGACCAACCCGGCGGCCATGCCGGCACCCGCCAAAGAGGCCGCCCCTTCTCTGCCTGTGCATCTGGTAGTCAATGGCAAGGAGCAGAAGCTCAGCCTGGACCCCCGCACCACTTTGCTGGACGCCTTGCGCGAGCACATGCACCTGACGGGCACCAAGAAAGGTTGCGATCACGGCCAGTGTGGTGCCTGCACGGTGCTGGTCAATGGACGTCGCATCAACTCCTGCCTGACCCTGGCGGTGATGCACGAGGGGGATAAGGTGACCACCATTGAGGGTTTGGGCACACCGGAGAAGCTGCATCCGATGCAGGCTGCCTTCGTGAAGCACGACGGCTTCCAGTGCGGCTATTGCACGCCCGGGCAAATCTGCTCGGCGGTGGGCGCGCTCAAAGAAATCCAGGCAGGAGTTCCCAGTCACGTCAGCAGCGACCTGAACGGCCCGATGAGAGCGACCGATCTGGAACTGCGGGAGCGCCTGAGCGGCAACCTCTGCCGCTGCGGAGCTTACTCCAACATTATCGAAGCCGTCCGCGAAGTGGCAGGAGAAGCCTGATATGAAGCCCTTTACCTACGAACGTGCCAGCACCGCTCAGCAGGCGGCCCAACTGGCTCAAAAACATCCCAACGCCAAATTTATCGCCGGCGGCACCAACCTGCTCGATCTGATGAAGCATCAGGTGGAAACGCCGCCTCACCTCATCGACGTCAACCACATCGGTCTGGCCAGAGTGGAATCGACTGCGGAGGGCGGTGTGCGCATCGGAGCGCTGGTGCGCAATACGGACCTGGCCGCCGACAGCATGATCCGTCGCGACTATCCGGTCCTTTCCCGGGCTCTGCTGGCCGGGGCATCGGCCCAGCTACGCAACAAGGCCACCACCGCCGGAAACCTGCTGCAGCGCACCCGCTGTCCTTATTTTTACGACACCAGCAAGCCTTGCAATAAGCGCAAACCAGGCAGTGGCTGTTCGGCTATCGGCGGCTACGAACGCAACCTGGGTATCCTGGGGGTTTCGGAAGCCTGCATCGCCACTCACCCCTCGGATATGGCCGTGGCCCTACGCGTGCTTGACGCCCAGGTGGAGACGGTTGCGCCAGATGGCGCGCAGCGAAAAATCGCGCTGGCTGACTTGCATCGCCTGCCCGGTACGACTCCCCACCTGGAGACCAACTTGAAAGCGGGGGAACTGATCACCCACGTGACGCTGCCCAAGCCGGTAGGTGGCAAGCAGACCTACACCAAGGTCCGCGACCGTGCCTCCTACGCTTTCGCGGCCGTGTCCATGGCCGCCATCCAACTGCCTGACGGGCGCTTTCAGTTTGCCTTCGGCGGTCTGGCCCCCAAGCCGTGGCGCGTGGAAGCCGCCGAAGGAACGGCTCCTCAGGCGGAACAGATCCTGGCCGGGGCTCGCACCACGCCCCAGAACGCCTTCAAGAAAACACTGACCACGCGCTTGATCGCGTCCGCTCTCAAGGGAGGCAAGCAGTCATGAAATTCACCGCTCCCGCCGGTCCCAGCCCCATTGACCAGGGCAAAGTCGTCGGACATCCCCATGATCGAATCGACGGACGCGCCAAGGTTTCCGGCACGGCCCCCTACGCCTATGAGCGCAACCAGTTGGCTCCCAATGCCGCTTACGGCGTCATTGTGGGTTCCACGATTGCCACCGGCAGGATCAATCGCATCGACACCAGCCGGGCACAAGCCGCCCCGGGAGTGCTCGGCGTGGTCACCTACAAGAACGCCGGTAAGCTGGGCAAAGCCAGGACCCACGCCGCCCGCATGCTGGCGGGACCCAATGTGGAGCATTACGATCAGTCGGTGGCGCTGGTGGTGGCCGAAACCTTCGAACAGGCACGAGACGCGGCCAAACTGGTGCAGGTCGACTACACGCCAGCCCAGGGTCGCTACGATCTGGCTGCCGAGAAGCCCAACGCCAAAATGCCCAAGGCCGGGCAGTTCGGTCCACCGGATAGCAAAACCGGCGACTTCGAGGGCGCCTTCGCCAGGGCCGCGGTCACCGTCGACGGCACCTTCAGCACCCCCGATCACAGCCACATGATGCTGGAGCCGCATGCCACCATCGCCGCCTGGCATGGAGATCAGTTGCTGCTCTGGACCTCGAACCAGATGATCGCCTGGGCCGTCCACGACACCTCGGAAATCCTGGGAATCCGACCCGAGAAAATCCATGTCAGTTCGCCTTTCATCGGCGGCGGCTTCGGTGGCAAACTGTGGATTCGCTCCGACGCCATTCTGGCCGCCCTGGGCGCTCGGTTGGTCAAACGCCCGGTCAAAGTAGCCCTCCTGCGCTCGCAAGTTCCCAACAACACCAGCCACCGTCCGGCCACCATTCAGCGTGTGCGCATCGGCGCGGGCACGGACGGGAAAATCCAGTCTATCGCACACGAAAGCTGGTCGGGCAATTTGAACAGCTTCCGCGAAGAACGAGCCGGCTCTCAGACCAAGTTGCTTTACGCCGGAGCCAATCGACTGATCACTCATCGCATGGCCGAACTGGATCTCCCCGAAGGAAACGCCATGCGAGCCCCGGGCGAAGCGGTCGGACATCTGAGCCTGGAAGTGGTCATGGACGAGTTGGCCGAGAAACTCCAGATCGACCCGGTGCAGTTGCGCGTTCTCAACGACGTGCAGTACGACCCGGAAAAAGGTCCCGAGCGCCCCTTTTCCAGTCGCAAGCTGGTGGAGTGCATGGAGGAAGGCGCCAAACGCTTCGGCTGGAGCAAGCGCAACCCCAAGCCGGGCCAGGTGCGCGACGGGGACTGGATGATCGGGATGGGCGTGGCCTCGGCCTTGCGCAACAACCCCACCAAAGAATCGGAGGCGCGCGTGCGCCTCGATAAGCACGGAAAAATCACGGTGGAATCCGACATGACCGATATCGGCACCGGCTCCTACACCATCCTGGCCCAGACGGCCGCCGAGATGATGGGCGTGCCCTTACACCACGTGACCGTCAAGCTCGCCGAAAGTCATTATCCCGTCTCCTGCGGATCGGGTGGTCAGTTTGGCGGCAACAGTTCGGCCTCCAGCGTTTACGCGGCCTGCGTGTTGCTGCGTGCCGCTCTGGCGCAGAAGGCGGGATGGCAAGTCGAAGAAACCGAGTTTGTCGATGGCAAGATGAGCGCGGGCGGCAAATCCCTGAGCCTGGCCGAAGCGGCCGGTCCGAAAGGCGTGACTGCCCAGGACAAAATTGAGTTTGGAGACTCTCAGAAAAAGTGGGCTCAGGCCTCTTTCGGAGCTCACTTCGTGGAGGTGGGTGTGCATCGAATCACCGGAGAAACCCGCGTTCGCCGGGTTCTGGGCGTGTTCACCGCCGGCCGCATCCTCAATCCCAAGACGGCCCGCTCTCAGCTGCTGGGTGCCATGGCCCAGGGCATTGGCGGAGCACTTTGCGAGGAGCTGGTGGTGGACAAGCGCCACGGCTACTTCGTCAACCACGACCTGGCCGAATATCACGTGCCCGTCCACGCCGACATCCCGCATACCGAAGTCGTCATCCTGGAAGAACTCGACGACAAAAGCTCGCCGTTGAAGGCGAAAGGGGTCGGCGAGCTGGGCATTTGCGGCATTGGAGCGGCGGTGGGGAACGCCATTTACAACGCCACCGGTATCCGACTGCGCGACTACCCCTTCACCCCGGACAAACTGCTCGAGCATCTACCGCCGGTCTAGCGGCTCTGTCTGACCACCTCCGCCTCAAAGGCCTGTCTGGTCTTTTCCAGAAGGCGCAGGTAACCGTCTCGGTCCAGCCAGACCTGAGAGCCCTGCTTGACCCGACGGTCGAGCTTGGCCAGCATGTCAAAGTAGATACCGTGCGCACCCAAGAAAATATCGCACGGATAGTAAGGCATCTCTCCAAAGGTCTTGCGAAAATCTTCGGCGATACCCGGGTAGGAGGCCGGTTGACCGGGCTTGTCCACCAGATGATACTGGGTCAGGTACATCAGCCCACCCACGATGACCACGTCGCGCTCCTGCCCGTCCAGTGTGGTGCGCAAAGTCCAGGTGGTGCAGCCGCGCGTGTGTCCGGCGGTTTTATGAGCGGTCAGCTTCATTTCCCCGAGCGAAACCACGTCTTCGTCATGCAGTTCACGATCGACCGGCGCCGCTTCGTAGGTGAAAATGCCGTCGGTGTTGGCCGCGAAGTCCGATTTCCCGCCGGTGCGCATCACTTCCGCATCTTCCGCCATGACCAGATTCTGGGCGTGGGTCTCGCGCAATACCTGGGCGGCCCCGGCCACATGATCCCAATGAGCCTGGCTGTTGAGGAAGATTTTGGTATCCGCCCAGCGGAATCCAAGCTTTTCCACGCTGGCTTTGATCTGGGCCGGAGAAGTCGCCAGATTGGCATTGATCAGAATATTGCCCTCGGAGGTGGTGACCAGATAACTGGCCAGATCCCGAGACCCCACATAGTAGAGGTGATCGGCGATGGCAAAGGGCTCCAGCGGGGCGGTCCAGTCGGGATTCTCGGCGGCTTGAAGGGTGCCGGAAAGACAGAAAGCCAGAAAAGCGTGCAGCCAGGGTTGAATCATCTTTTTCATCGGACCAGTATAGTTGACAGAGCCTGCGAGCGAAACTAAGATGGTCCGATGAAATACTTCCCGCAGACCTGTTGTTGTTGTCAGCCCTTGCGGGAAGGTTCTCCGCTGGCCTGATAAACTTCAGAGCCTGACGAAAAACCTCCCGACACGCCGGGAGGTTTTTTTATGCCTCCGGCCGTCGGGCGAGCCTCGAGAGGAAACCCAATGAACGAATTGATCGACATCAAAGTCTGCCGCTGCCGCGAGGATGTGGCCGTGGAAGTCTCCCTGGCGCCTGGCGACAGCCAGTTCCTGGAAACCGTCCAGGTCACGCTCAACGGGATTCTCCTCAATCCCGAGCGCGAGGGCCGGCGTCATCACCGGGCCACCCGCTACGTGCGCAATTTCCAGCGAGTCACTCAGTGGTTTCCCGGTCTCGACCACGAACTGGTGGTCACCGCCCAACGCCAGGACGGCGCCGTTTCCTCCTCCACCCTGCGCTGGAACAGTCAGGACGACTGCGGCGTCTGTCGCTGCCGGTAACCCCTCAAAAAGGGGTCCGTGCTTTTCCGGTCGTGAAGAACGAGCGCAGGTTGGCCACGCACAGTTCAGCCATGGCGCGACGTGCTTCTTGGGTAGCGCTTCCGATGTGGGGCGTCAGCACCACCTGATCGAGAGCCAGCAGTTCTCTGGGAACCTCCGGCTCGCGGGCGAAGACGTCCAGCCCGGCTCCGCCCAGTCGCCCCTCGACCAGAGCGCTGACCAGAGCGGCCTCATCCACCACGGATCCCCGGGCCACGTTAATCAAGATACCGGTCGGACCCAAAGCCTCCAGCACTTCGGCAGTGACCAATCCGTCGGTTTCAGGACCACCCGGCACAATCAGCACCAGGAAATCGCTCTGCCGCGCCAGCTCCAGAAGATCCGGGATATAGCGGTAGCCCACCTCCCGGGGGTGACGCGCGAAATAAGCAATTTCCATACCGAAGGCTTCGGCCCGGCGGGCGATGGCCGACCCGATGCGACCCATGCCTACCAGACCGCAGGATTTGCCGTAGATCTGCGTCCCCAGAGACGGCACGCTCCAGCCACCGGAACGCAGCGTTCTTTCCGCCGCAGGCAGGCGGCGAGCGGCGGATAGCAGCAAGCCCAGGGCCAGTTCAGCCACCGATTCGGTGAGCACGTCGGGCGTATTGGCCACCACCAGTCCGCGAGCCCGGGCCGCTTCCAGGTCGACCCGGTCGACGCCCACTCCAAAGTTAGCGATGATCTCCAGGTCCGGTAACTGCTCCATCACTTGCGCCGAGGCGCCCAGAGAGCCGGATGTGACCATTCCACGAATCCAAGGCCCCGGCTCACGCACTACTTCAAACTCTTGAGCCAACAGCCCGGGCAACACCGGGGTGCAGTCACTGGCCAAATAAATCGGGATCATCGCGCCACCACCAATCGAGTCACTCCCCCGAGACGAAGTACGCCATCTTTTCGATAAGGCTCAGCCGCCCGCTGAAGTTCCTCAGCCGGAGTCACCCAACTGGGAAAGAAAAAACGCACCCACTCGCCCAGGTCTTCGGCCTCGACGATGGCGCACTCTCTTTCCTCGACGTGCTCGAGCACCCATCCGGCGGCCCCAAAATCCCGCTCGATGAGTTCCAAGGTTGCCAGACGTAGCGGACCGGGCCGGTCGTAGGCCAGCGGGGGCAACTGCCCAAAACGCGCCGCCACCTCGCGCGGCACCGAATACCACGGAATCCGCTCGTATTCGGCCCAGAGCGCGGCCACCAGACATCCGCCCGGCTTGAGAGCCTGGCGAGCTCTCCTCAGCACCGCCACCGGATCGGGCATGGAGAAGAGGCCCCAGCGCGAAGTCACCGCCTCAAAGCTGCCCGGCACGAACTCGAAAGCATCGGCGCTCACCGCCTGGAACTGCACGTTCTCGCCCACTCGCCGACGAGTCTCCTCCAACGCATCCATCCAGGGGTCCACTCCCACCACCAAACCCGTGGGACCCACCCGATGGGCGATGCGCACCAGTGGTTCTCCCCTACCCGTGGCCAGGTCCAGCACGCGCATGCCGCTGCGGATACCGGCCAATTCCAGCATCCGCTCACTGACCTCGACGGTCAGCCTGGCCTCTCGAGCATACCAGTCGGTCACAGGGGCGGCGGAAAGACGAACTGGGCGCGACCGGTTACCAGATCCGAATCGTCCTGCTGAAAATGGCGCAAACGCTGGCGACTCTGCTCGGACCAACCGAAGCCGGCGGTGTGCACGAGCAGACTTTCCAGGCTCAACCGACGCAGATGCGCATCGGAGTGCTGGTTCCAGCGCTCCCAAATGGTCTCCCACGAAGTCTTTTCCAGCTTGAATGCGTGCTGACGCAGAAAGGAAGCCCAGTTTAAAACGACGTCCCAATGTTGCGGCTGCGCTTCTACCATTTCCAAGAATTCCGCCAGGGAAAGCCGATAAGCCGCCAACTCCAGTCGCTGTTTTAGAGTGGCGGGGTCCGCTGCCAGAGCTTCGATGGTTGCCAGCAGATGAGGTCGGATGCGAGCTCGCTGCACGTTGTAAATGACGAGGCCGACTGAAAAAGCCCGCAGGAGATGCACCAGTGCCTGACGGTCGCTCAGATGCTGCGAAACCAGTTGACCCCAACCCTCAGCGTCTTGAGCGAACTTGCGCCAGAGCACCGAGGCAGCCCGTTCTCCTTCCTCTCCCGACTGAGAAAGAATGGCCAGGACTGGCTCCAATAAGAGGTTCTCCGGATCCTCCACCGGCTGGGAAACCAGACGATTCATCACTGCCAGACGCACGCGAATGGACGGATGGCCGAGCAATTTCAGCAACAACCCGTTCACCCGGGCCCGCGCTTCAGCACCGTGTCGACCGACCTGAATGACTGCCAGTTGTTGCCCCACCGCCTCCGCCTGGGAGAGGGCGGCCGCATTCAGGGCGGGCCAAACTCGGTCCTCGTCCAAATGTTCCCAGAGCCCGCGCAGGCAGGCCAGGTGCACGTCCCGGTGCAGACCGTCTGCTTCCAGGCGTTCCAAGACCGCCGGCAGCCCGACCGCCCTGGGCAGGTCTCCCAGCAACCGGACCACTTCTTTCTGCACGGTGATGCGCGCTGAAGAAATGCTCTTCAGTTGCTCCAGAGCGGAAGCGACCGGTATCTCCAGGAAGACCCGACGCAGGGCGTAGATGGCAATGCGGCCCCGATCATCCTCCAGACAGTCCATGAGAAACGGAACTCCCTGACCCGCATCCATACGGGCCAGCGCCCGGACCGCCTCATCTCGAACCGCCAGACGTTCCTCACTTAAGGCGCCAAACTCCTGAAGCAAGGTGGGCGGCACCGCCGGCAACCTGGCCAGGCTACGCAAGCAAGCGCGCACGGTGGGAAAGCTTGCCTCCGGGTCGTGCAGCAAATCCCCCAGGCGTTCGCTGTAACGGAACTGCTGGTCGGGTGCCCAGCGCCAGAAACCGTCCTCGAAAGTGATCACCCAGCCGGTTAAACCGCTGGCGAATTTTCCGCGCACGATGGCTTCACTCAAAATCAGGTCCAGCAAATCCTGCCGATAGCGATGGACAAAGCGACGGACGCACGACACCTGGAACCAGGAAGAATCGGCCTGCACCAGGCGGGGGATCAGCTCGTGACAGACAGGGGAAGCGTAACGTGCCAGGGTTTGAAGTGCCGGTTCAGCCACCCCGGATTGCGGATGGTCGCAAAGCTCCTGGCACAGCTTGAGCACGCCTTGCAGCCGCGGTAAGCGCTTGCCAAGCGCATTCACCAGGCCCCACACGGCCGAAAAGCGCTCACGCGCCATCCAGTCGCGCAGCACCCCGCTGAGATCCTCATCCAGAGCTTCCGCGCTGCCGGGCTTCTGCAGATAGGGTTCCCAGCCATGCACCGAGGTCTGGCCGCGATGGCGCAGCAACTTCGCCAGCCAGGGCGCACTCCAGGCCGGCTGAAAGGGCAGCAGGCGCAAAATCAGACGTTCCATCGAGGCGAAAGTGTAGGGCGAAGCGTCGGCTGCGTTCAGACCCGCTTTGAGGATCTCGCCCAGAGCCTTGAAGTGGGTCGGATTCCAGCCCCCGGGCGGCAAGTTGGCGAGTTCGTCCAGGAAGGCCGAACGCACCGGGTCCGCTTCGTTCTGGCGAGTGATGAGCGTCTGCAGCACCTGAGAGCGACAGTCCGGCTGATATCGGCCCATTTGGGTGAAACCACGCAGTCCCAGGGCGCGGATCTCTACATCCGGGTTCTGCATCAAGATCAACAAGGTCTGGGAGCCTTCTTCGAAGCCCAACATGGCCAAAAACTCAACCAAAAGCCTCGGCTCGATCTGATGCACCGGCAATAGACTCTGGCGCCGAGCCTCGGGTACACGTTTTTCATGGGGCAAGCCGGCGATAAAGCGAGCCGCGATGGCACCGCTTGCGGCCACGATCGCGTCGCGCCCCTCCGTGAAGAGTAGAGCCCGTTCCTCGACCGACCGTCGCTTCCACCAGGTGTAGCTCAGGTGGATCCAGCCGCGCTCGACCATCTGCCGACATTGCTCCAGGGTCAGACGCGGCGCCTGGGCCTCGAAAGCCCAGGCAGGACCTCCCTCGGATTGCTCCAGCGCCCAGTCGCTTAAGGGGCGTGGGAACTGCCGGAAAAGCACGCTCTCCGGTAGGTCCTGAGTGGTGTAGTCCGCTTCCCGGGCTCGGTGCCAGAGGGGCAAGGTCTCGGGGTGGCGCTGCTCGGCCAGTTCGATCAGGGTGGCCTGCAACTGCTGGATGCTGTGGCCAGTCCGTTTCTGCAAGACGTGGGCGGCGGCCCAGCCCGGATGGCGGCGTGTCACCCGGGTCCAGTCGCAGGCCGATCCACGCTCCAGCAGTTGTTCCCGATGTTTGTCCAAGAATTCTTCGCCGGCAAATCCCAGAAGCTCGGTCGGGACTTTCGCCTGGCTCAGCAACCAACGCTCCAACAGTGCCGGACGGTGGCGCTTCTGCAACGAGACCACTACCAGTCGCAGTTCCTTACCCGACAGTTCGTCCAGCAACCGCATCAACTGCTCATCCGAGCAAATTTTAGCAGCCATACGAAGGGCCATACGCCGTAAAATACGCGATGGGTCGCGCAAAGCGGTGCGCTCGAAGGCCTCTCCGTCGCGAGCCGCTAGAGCCGCAAACAGGGCCATGTGACGCAGGTAGAAGCCCTTCCCGGACATCGTCCGGAGCAATTCGGCGACTTCTGGCTCGGCCGCCGCTCGCCGGCCCAATTCCAGCATCCGCTGGATGCGCCCCTGATGGTGAGTGGCTCGGAGTTGTTCGAGTAAGTCTGGCAGTTTCATGACAACGGCTTCCGTCCCGCCCCCTTCAATCCCCTCGAGTGTAGCCAGAATCTCCTAGTTCGTAGCCCGAGCGCACTGAGTCGAAAATACCGGAAGCAGACTATTCCATCTACTCATCACGGACTGGCCCGGCGCACTCATACTGGAACGATGAACACCCCAACACCCGGCAGCCGGGGGCGGCTCTCTTCAGAACATCGTGCCTACATTCTCGAAGCGCACGCCAACCACGATTCGGTCGAGATCATCGCGGAACGCCTGGGCCGCTCGGTGGAGAGCATCCGCAAAGTGGTCGAGGAAAACCTGGAGCCGACGCCGACCGCCGACGCCTGGGAACTGGATGAAGTGCTGCACTTCTTGGCGGACCTGCCCGAGGAAGCGATGGACGAAATCCTGCAGCTCTCCCGCCTGCAGCGTCAGTCCAACCAGTTGCGGGAAAGCCTGGCGCAGCGCCTGACCAAGTCAGCAACATCCTTTTAACAATCCGTTCATTCTTTCGAGCCCCAGGAAAGGGCGCAATAATTTCCAACCTCTATCCTCGAGAAGTGAACACGAGAAAAGAGGTCGCATTTATGAAACGCCATCGCATTCTAGCCAAAATCCTCACCCGCAATCAGGAGCGCGAGGATCGCCGAGACTACCCGGAATGGCTCAAGGGCTACACCAAGAACTGAGCGAAGAGTGGCGACATGAAAACCTTGATTGCGCTCGCCCTTACGGCCGCCTGTCTGCATTCTGCCGCCGCCGAACCCCCCAAACAACTCATCGACAACGTGATGAAGAACCCCGGTTTCTTCAGTCAGAATTGTAGCGGGCCCCGCCCCCGACCGTTCAAGACGATGCCCCTTTACGGATACAAGCGCGACTGGAGCGACTCCAAGATCGCCGCGGTCAACTTCGAAAAGCTGCGCGCTCAGCGTCTCGAGGTGACCCATCAAGTGGCACGCGAAATCGACGCCCTCAACGTCAAGAAAAGTCTGCAAGATTTTTCCCGGGGAGAAATGCTGCTGGTCATGGTCTTGGACCTGAATGGCGTGGAAGACCTGTCGGCCTTGCTGCGCCTGGAGTCGGAATTCGACAAAGTGGCTTACTATCGGCAGAAGAACTTCCAGATGCCCAAGCAGATTTATGGACTGAATCCCCACGTCCAGGTGCTTTCCGTCATCACGGCCATTCTGAAAAACGAGCAAGCGGAGGGACTGGATCAACTCGATCAAAACCCCGTCTACGACCAGGCAACCCGAGATCGAATCGTGCGTCTGGCCAAAAGCTTCGTGGACCGCGTCGACCCCAAAAACTATCGCCGCGGCGCGGCCATGAGCGCCCGTCCGGAGAACCGCTGAGCCTTCTCGCGCTCTGGTTGCAGTTCGTGTCGGTCCCGGCCGGCGATTACTGGGTCGGCGAACGCGACCACGTCCGTAACCCGCTGCGCAAAGTCCATCTCGCGGCCTATCAAATCGGTGCCACCGAAGTCACAAACGGTCAATTCGCGGCTTTCGTGCGGGCGACGGGCTATGTCACCGATCCGGAACGCAACGGCTTCGGCATGACCTTTGAGGAAGGCATGGATGACTGGGACTGGGTGCCCACCAAAGGCGCCGACTGGCGCCATCCTTTCGGCCCGACGCGGCCGGGAATCGAGAATCAGGAAGACTTCCCGGTTACCCAGATCTCTTCCGATGACGCCCGCGCCTACTGCCGCTGGGCTGGGGGCCGGTTACCCAGCGTGGAAGAATGGGAAGTGGCCGCGCGCGGCGGTCGCAAGCGCCTGGCCGGACCGGAAATGGGGGAAACGCCACGGTATCCCTGGGGAGACGAGTGGCAACCCCGACTGGCCAACAACTGGCAGGGCAGTCACCACAAAAACGAGCTGGAAGATCCTTATCTCTACACCTGTGCCGTGGGTCAATTCCCCCCCAACGATTGGGGACTCTATGATGTCATCGGCAATGTCTTCGAATACTGCAGCGACTCGACCGCCCCTCATCAGGGAGTCGGCCGAGGCGGTTCCTGGTGGTGTTCAGCCGGCACTTGCAGCTATTACAACCTGATCGACGTGGGGCGCATGCATCGCCATGGCAGCCTACCGAACCAGGGCTTTCGCATCGTCCGCGTGCCATGATTCCGGATCAACTTTGTAGAAATCCTTGAGTTCCGCGTAGAGCTCCGGGTGTTTCCGATGCATCAACACCGGTTTCTCAAAGAAGGCCTCGGTGGCCACGGCAAAAAACTCGGCCGGATTGGTCGCCCCGTAGGCCTGGATCACGTCCTTTTTGCCCAATTCAGTGATTTTCACCAGCTGGTCATACTCCTGATTGAGCACTTCGGCCCAATGAAAGTATTTGGACTGCTGGTCTAGAATCGGTATTCCATCGCCCGAACCATCCTCGGTATCAAGTTGGTGGGCAAACTCGTGCAGCACCAGGTTGTGACCGTCGCGCACATCGTGCGCGGTGTTGTGGACATCACTCCAAGAAAGCACCAGAGTGCCGTTGGTCCAGGATTCGCCCAGGTGAATCTCGCGCTCGTCGGGCAGCTGGATGTAGCCCTCGCTCCGTTTGGATTCGACGACGTAGGCCGAAGGATAGATCAAAATGGCGGTCAATCCGGGAAAGTAACGGGCCGGGCGATTGAGCAACAACAGACAGGCCTGACCCGCAACCGTGACACGCATCTCCTCGGTCACCTTGAGACCGCCGCAGCCTTCGAAATCTTTCTCACCCAGAAAGATCTGCATATGGCCGTGCAACTGCTGCTTCAACTCTTCGGGCAATCGTCGATAAAGACCGACATTCTTCTCGAGAATGTCTCTCCAGACGGCTGGGACTGGTCGGGAGCGCAGACGCTTACGCCGCGGTCCCGCCGAAAAGTAAAATGCGCATCCGCCGGCCAGAGCCAGCCCACCGATCAGTAAGAACTCCACAGGCCAGCCATCATAGGGCCCGGGCCGGGGACCGTCAAGAAATGACGGATTCCCGAGACATCAACCGCCAACCGTAGCTGAAGGCGTGCAGCCAGGAGCCCAGAGCCGACAAAGCCAGCACCAGAGTGGTCGTCTCGATGTGACCATGCAAGTCTTCCACCGGATTCATGAAGTCGAGCAGAGCTGCCACCAAAGGCGGAAGGGAAAAAGCCAGCGCCAGGGCCAGCGCCCACACACAGCGCTCGCGCTCCGGCTCCGCGGCTCGCAGAGAGACCAGAGCACAAACCGTTCCGCACACCAGGTAAGTCAGCAGAGGAACCATCAGTTCAGCGAATGTCATGTCGCTTCAAGCTATTAGCCCGAACCAGCGGGTTCACTCTAGGAAATTCGGCTGCGTTCGTCCATCCAGCGTTCCAACTCGACCTCTTCGACCAGCCAGCCGGCTCGCCCGGCCTGTCGTGCCGGCAACGCGCCGCTTTCGATGCCGCTTTCCAGAGCATGACGAGGGACCCCCCAGCGCTGGGTAATCTTGGTCAAACTCCATTCCACGGAGGGAACAAGGACGGGCGGAGGCGCTGGTTCGGCCTTCTTCTCCTGCCAGGAAAGCGGCAATCCGCGTTTCTTCAACCATTGATCCAGGCTACGACGAGGAATTCGATCTTCCCAGGCGTGCAAGCCGCCGTCCCCGATGAAGCCCCGCACCTTCTCTAAGGAAAACCCGGTTAAACGCGAAACTTCAGCTACATCCACGGTGCCCGGCAAATGGGCGGCCTCCTTGCGATAGGGAATGCTCTCCAGCCAGTGGAGCAATTCCTTAGGATTCACAACCTGTCGCTTGCCAAGATAAAAATGCGGTTCTTCTCGGGTCGGCAATTTGCCGTCGCGAGCGGCATCGACCAGGACTTCATAGTTCAACCCGACGAATTTTGCCGCTCGAGGAAGCGGCCAGTATTCGGGCTCGGGCTCGGCGTGGCGCCCCTCTCGCATCCAGCGATTGAGATCGCTCTCTTCGACAACGGGGGAATCTCTGGTCTCCTGGCACCTGAGAATCCCATTCTCCTTGTCCCGCTGCAGAATAGGCAGGGGAACGCCGGTCAATTTCACAATCTCTTTGAAGGAATACCACTTTTTGTCCCCGTCCAGGTCACAGCGACGGGGCGGTAATTGTTGCAACCATCGGTAGAAATCAGACCGGTCCAGCAGAAGACTGCCGTCACCACGCTTCTGGCTCAGAAAAGCACGCTTGTCCGCCCAATCCTTCATGATATCCAGACTGAGGTGGGCTTCCTTGGCCGCGTCTTCCAGGGAAATGGTCATGCGCTCAAGCATTGATAATTACTTCTTTTCCAGTCTCGGTCTTGCCTTTCCTTTACCCCAAGGGAATTCCGACTGCCTGCAAAACAATCTTCCGCGACTATGAACGATAGTATCCAGAAAATCGTAAAAGAAACCTTAGGCGACCACCTGAAGGTCACTCCCCTGTCGGGCGGGCGCTCGGGAGCCAGTTTGTGGCTGATCGAGCGAGACGGCCAGCGCTACGTGGTCCGGCAATCCGGCCCCAATCGGTCCGAACGTGAAGAAATCTGCATACGTCTGGCCTCGGGTCGGGGACTGGCCCCGCGCTTGCTCGAGGCCCGCCAGGGCGTAACCGTGATGGAATGGTCGGACGGGCAGGCTCTGCACCGCGGCACACCGCGAGAAACCGACCCTCTCGGTCGCCTGGCCGCGACGCTGCGCCATCTTCACGACGGCCCGGCCTTCCCGGAAGGACCGTCCATGCTGGCGATGTATCGCGACCTGGAAAGACATCTCGAGAACCTGCCCGCCGTGATCGGTCACACTCTGGAGGCCACCACCCCGGAGCTGGCGGAGTGCGGCCAGCCTGCTCCCTGCCACCTGGATCTGAATCCCTCCAACATCCTGGCGACCCCTGAAAGAATCCATCTGGTCGATTGGGAGCTGGCGGCTCAGAACGAACCCTACCTGGACCTGGCCCAGTTGGGCATCTGGATCTGCCGGCAGCCGCTGGAGCGAGCAGAGTTACTTGCAAAATATCTCCAGGCAGAGCCGACCTTGCAGCAGAAGCGGCGCATGCACCTGGCGCGTCTGCAGGCCTTAAGCTTTTATGCCGCCGCCTTTCATCTGGTCACCCACATGCAGGGCAGGCAGACGGTGCAGCAAGGCACGGATCTGGACGGAGTTTTTCAAGAGATGGCCAGCACGGGCCAATCTTTTCGGCCGGAGTCGATGGCGCATGCTCTGCTGCTCGAGCTTCATCGAGAACTGGAGCCAAATGTTCTCGCCTGAATCGCAAGAACTTTTCGCCCTCTGCCACTCCGCTCAGGCGAACCAACCCGAGTCTCTGGCGCGAGCCCGCGCCTTGCTGGAGGCCGGCGCCGATCCCAAAGTGGGTTTTGACAAAGACGGCTTCTGGCAAAACGCCATCTACGGCGCCGCCGGTAAGGCCTTCCACCCCGCCCTCAGTCAACTGTTGTTAGCCCACGGCGCCGACCCCAACGACGAGGAGACTCCCTACCACGCACCGGAAAGCTATGACCCCGAGTTGCTCCGGGTGCTCCTGGACAGCGGCAGCTTCCAAGAAGAAAGTCTGGCCACCATGCTGCTGCGCAAATGTGACATGCACGATCAGGCAGGCGTCGAGACCCTGCTCCGCCACGGTGCCAACCCCAACCGTCCGACCCGCTGGCAACACACGCCTTTCGAGCAGTCCTTGCGGCGCGACAACTCGCTGGACATCTTGGAAGTGTTTTTAGACCACGGCGCTTCCGCCACTCCTCTGGCACTCCAACTTGCCTCGGAAAGAGGCCGGGGAGATTTTCTCGAAATGCTCGGCTTGCCGCCCGTCAGTCCCGCGGGCGAGTGTGCTCTGGGACTCAAACCCTCTGGTCCTCTCGAAAACATGGCCTCCTTACTGGCCCAGTTCGCGGGCAACGACAACCGGGCCGGTGCCGAACGACTGCTGGAAGCCGGTGCGCTGGTGGACGCCCGCTACGCAGGCGACGGATACTTCGGAATCGCTCCCGGCAGCACCGCCCTGCACGTAGCCGCCTGGCGCTCCAGGCCGGCCCTGGTGGAGCTCTTGCTGAGCCGAGGAGCGGATGCCAACGCACTCGATGGCCACGGACGCACGCCCCTGCAGCTGGCGGTCAAGGCTTGCGTTGACTCCTACTGGATGCAGCGTCGAACGCCGGAGTCGACTCGACTCTTGCTGCAGGCCGGTGCCGACCCGCGGGGGATCGAATTGCCCACCGGTTACCGCGAAATCGACCGACTGCTGCAAGGGCCCTGAAAGCAGGCGCCGAACCGGCGCACATGCTCTTTCCCAAAGTGCTCTGGGCCGGACTGGAAGACGGCTCCGTCACCTTAGCCTTCCGCCGTTGGAAAAAACCGGCCGCCAAAACCGGGGGAACCCAGCGATTTGCCGGCGGTGTGCTGGCTTTCGACCAGGTCGACACGACCACTCTGAAAGCGATCAGCGCGGCCGAGGCCCGGCTGGCCGAATTCCCCAAAAAGGATGATTTGCTCCGCTCTCTTGAAGGCGAAGGCCAACTCTACCGCATCGTGTTGCGCTATGCCGGGCCCGATACGCGAATCGAATTGCGCCAGCAGCCGCTCTCCGGGACCGAGATCGAGACCTTGCGGAAACGCCTGGCCCGCTGGCAGGCTCTACCCATCCTGCAGGCGATTCGCGACAACCCGGGTCGACGGGCTCCCGATCTGGCAGCCGCCTTCGGGAAAGAGACTTTGCCTTTCAAGGCACAGGTGCGCCGCCTGAAAGAACTGGGCCTGACCGAAAGCCTGCGGATTGGCTACCGTCTCTCCCCCCGGGGAAGCGAACTCTTGGAACAACTGGAAAGGTAATTCTATGCGTCATCTCCTTCTCGCGCTCGCTCTGGCTGCACCGGTAGCCGCCAATCCTCTGGAACTGTATCGCTGGTTTCACACTCACCCGGAGTTGTCGAACCAGGAGAAGCAGACGTCTCAGCGGCTGGCCCAAGAGCTCAAGAGCCTGGGTCTGGAAGTCGAGGAGGGCATCGGAGGCTACGGCATCATGGCCATCCTGCGCGGTCAGCCGGGCGGTCCCGTGGTCCTCTATCGCGCCGACATGGACGCCCTGCCCGTCCAGGAAGCCACCGGTCTGCCCTACACCAGCCAGGTGCCCGGCGTGATGCACGCTTGCGGACACGATCTGCACATGGCCTGCGCGGTGGCCGCTCTGGAAGGCCTGGCCAAACGGCGCGACCAGTGGAAAGGCACGATTGTTTTCGTCGGTCAGCCGGCCGAGGAGTTAGGCAACGGAGCCAAACGAATGATCCTGGACAAACGCTTTCAGCAGGTGTTGGCCAAAGCCGGCGGAGCCCCACGGGTGGCGCTGGCCATTCACGACAACTCGACCCTGCCGGTGGGACAGGTCTGTCTCACGCCGGGCTACGTCAACGCCAACGTGGACTCCGTCGACATCGTCGTCCACGGCCTGGGCGGCCACGGAGCCCATCCGGACACGGCCATTGATCCCATCGTGATGGCTTCCGAAATCGTCATGCAGTTGCAAACCATCGTCAGCCGCCGTCTGCCTCCGGGAGCCCAGGCCCTGGTGACCGTTGGCAAGTTCAGCGCCGGCAGCAAGCACAACATCATTCCCCCGTTCGCCGAATTGGCCCTGACGGTGCGCTCTTACGACGAACCGACCCGTCAGAAGCTGCTCTCGGAAATTCGCCACATCAGCCAGAACGTAGCCGCCTCCTATCACGCCCCCAAGCCTCCAGAAGTCAAACACGACGAATCCGACTTTACCCCCTCGCTTTACAACGACCCGCAGTGGACGCAGCGTTTGCGTCCACTCTTTGTGCGCAAGATCGGAGAGAAAAACCTGATCGACCAACCGGCCAGTATGGGCGGTGAGGACTTTTCTGAGTTTTCGCGGCAGCTGAAGATACCGGGAGTCATGTTCAGCCTGGGCGCGGTGGACCCGGCCCTGGTGCAAAAAGGAGGTCCACTGCCGGGCCTGCATTCCGACAAATTCGCCCCGGCCGCCGAGACCGCCATTCCGCTCGGCTCGGAACTGATCCAGCAATGCATCCTGGAAGCGCTCAAGTAATTCAGCGCTTTTTCAGCACCTGGCCTTAGAGTTCGCGTGCACACATACACATAAAGAGGTAATGCGACCATGTCAAACATCCAACCCTTCGGCCCCATGGTATACGTGGGAGGCCGCGCCAACATTCTCAAGGATCAAGAAGGCAACGCCGTTTACGATCTCAACAACAACGGTCAGGCCGATCAGAGCGACTCTTTCGTTCTCAGCCGCAACAGTATGGAAGGCTGCACCGGACAAACCAAGACCCAGTTCGACAAGCTTCGTGCTCACGTAGGCTTCCTGGGCCAGGCCAGTTCGGCCGATGTGGCCCGCTCCATGACCAAGCACGAGTGGGCCGGCACCAGCTGCCAGGTCACCGATGTCGTTCCCGACAAAAACTTCGATAGCGCCGACGCCAAACTGCACAGCACCGTCTTCCACTTCAACGCCAAGCAGCCTTACGCCGAATTTATTTTCGAGGCCAAGTAGCTCGCTACTCGCGTGCTAAAGCGATGACCGGGTCCAGTCGTGAGGCGACCACGGCTGGATACATTCCCGCCAGCAAACCCACCAGCACGGAGCTGCCCAGACCGAAAGCGATGGAACGCACCGTGATGATGGGTGGCCAACTGGTCACTTCCGCGGCCCAGGAGGCCAGCAGAACTCCCAGGGCCGCACCGGTCAGGCCCCCGATGACGGCCACCGCCAGCGACTCCAGCAAAAACTGCAGCAAGATATCCTGAGAGCGGGCGCCTACCGCCATGCGGATGCCGATTTCGCGAGTGCGATCGCGAACCGACATCAGACTGGTGTTGGTAATTCCCATTCCGCCGGAAATCAGGCAGATAGCCGCTGTAAACAGACTCAGGTAGCCGAAGGTCTGGCTGCCCTGGCGATAGCTCTTGAGGATTTCCTGACTGGAAGTGGCGCCAAAGGCGTCGTGGTCGTCTTCTTGGAGATGATTGGCACGCAGCAACTCCAGACGCACCCGCGCCTGCGACTGTTCGATGGGTAGCATCGAACGATTGCGGAGCAGGACATAATCGTAGTAGATGGTGCGCTTGAGGCGCTGTTGGGCGGCACGCACCGGCATGATCACAGCACTGTCCTGCTTCTTGTCGTTGCCGACTTCATCCATCACGCCCACGACTTTGTAGGCGAACTTTCCGATGCGCACGGTTTGCTCGAGCGGGTTGGCGCTGCCGAACAATTTGTCGCGCACGGCCTTACCGAGAATGACGACGGTAGTGCCGGCCCGAGCTTCTTCTTCCGAGAAATTGCGGCCCAGAGCCAGCTTGAAGTTCTTGATGCCCAGGTAGTTGCGGGTGGTCCCGCGGAATTCACAGCTGTAGTTGGCGGTCGGGGAAATGGCCACAGCCTGACCTTCGACCACCGGCGCCACTCCGTCCAGGAACGGTTGGCGGCGCATCACGTCCAGGTCGTTCTCGGTCAGATCCATCCACACCGAGACCCCGGCGCGCTGGCGTTGTCCGCCCCAGACAAAGATCAGGTCTTTGCCCATTTCCTCGAGGCGGGCCTGAATCGAACTCTTGGCGCCTCCGGCCACGGCGTCGGTCAGGATCAGCGAAGCCACACCGATCAGCACGCCCAACCAGTTGATCAGGGTGCGAATCTTGTGTTTCCACAGGCTTCCAAAGGCAAGCTGCAGGCTAGTCCAAAAGGTCACTCAGGGAAGCTTAGTGTTGCAGCTGCAGCAACTCCTTCACTTTGGCCAGAAAGGTATCGAGACTGAAGGGCTTGGCCAGGGAGTGGGGACGACCGTCTTCGAAATCGGTCAGTCTCAAGGTGGCCCGCGCCGGTGCCGTGCCGTCGCCCCCCACCACCAGGTCGAAGTTGACTCGAAGGTCGGGTTCTACCGAAACTTGCGCTCCCTCGCGCAGAAGCACCCGTCCGAGCAGGCGGCGCAGACCGGGGTCGGCTTCCAGCACCAGCACTCGGCAACCGCGCAAAGAAGTGGACAATGGCCGGGAGCGAATCTGCAGCAAGGCCATTTGAATGGCCGCATCCAGGTCCCGGGTGCGCAGGGGTTTGAGCACGTAGCCGGCCGGTCGCATCTGGGAAGCCCGCATCAGAGTCGGAGCATCGGCGTAAGCGGTCAGAAAGATGAAAGGGGTGCGACTGCGCTGGCGCAGTTCTCCGGCCACCTGAATCCCATCCTGGGAGCCCTGCAGGCAAATATCCAACAACACCAGGTCGGGTGTATACAGCTCGGCCTGCTCGAGGGCGCCGGCGTAATTGTCGCTATGCCCACATACGTGATATCCCAGGTCGGTCAAACGGTCTTCCAGGTCGGCGGCCACCAGGGCTTCATCTTCCACCACCAGGATCTTGGGCCTACAGTCAATGCTCATACTTCAGCCATTGCCGCTCGGAGGACGTCTACACTTCAAAGATCACGAAAAAAGAGTACGCCCGATCGTTCCAATTGGTGGAGCACGGCCATGCTAAAATCCGCTGGATCCTCAGGGTGACGTAAATTCCAGGCGGAACACATTTTCGCCAGCGAACGACTGCCGTCGCAGCCCTCCACCAGTTCATTCATGTAGGCGTCGAGCTCCAGCGCCATCCCGAAATAGCCCTGCCATAACGAGCCTCCGCGATGGCGGGCAAAGGACGAGCGCAAGGCCGTCACACGCTCCGGGTCGCGGGTGGGGAGCTCGGAAGTCGACTCGGCGTGGCTGGCCAGAAAATAATACTCCTCCTGGTCGCTGAAGAGATTCTCCATCAACTCGTAGCGCTGCAGCTCCGGCAAGGCCTGAAAGCGCCGGGAAACCTCAGGAGGTGCCTGCAGGCGATTTTGCAACTCCCACCATTGGGGGTGGGCGTGGCGCACAAAGCGCAGGCCGGCCTCTTGTAAATCCGAGAAAACTTCCCCGATGCTGTAGTTCTTCTCCTGGGCGTTCAGGTAGGTGTCGATAAACCACTCCCGGTGCTGGAGGTTGTGGCTGCCCTTGGACTCATACTCCCAGCGAGCCAGGAAATGGTCTTTGGGAAGGGCGGCAAAAAGCTCGCTGCCCAAGGGCACGTCGGCATCCAGGAGCTGCAGCACGCGCCGCATCAGCATGGTGGGACGGCGCCCGTAGCGACTGTAGAGCATCAAGTAAAGCACACCATCCGGCTTCAACTTGGAGCGCAGTTGGCGAAGGGCTTCGACCGGGTTGCCGGTGTGGTGGACGACTCCGCTGCAAAAGATCGCGTCGAAGGTACCAGGCAGCTCGCTCAAATCCAGCAGATCCATCTGATGAAACGTGACCGGCTCTTCATCCAGGGCCTGGATTCGCTCGGCGGCAACCTTCAGAGAAGCGTTGCTCAGGTCACAGGCGTGTACTTCCGCTCCAGGGGCCAGGTGACGGATCTGCTGAACTCCCATGCCGGTTCCGCAACCCGCGTCCAGCAATCGGGCCCCTTGAGGACTGCGCCAGCGTCCGGTTGCGTGGTAATAGACTTCCTGGAAGCTATACAACCAGACCCGATCTACTTCCGAACGGACCGGGAAAGCCCCCACCGGGGGAAACGGCGCGTCCTCATATTGTTGGCGGACACGACGGCTGACTTCACTTTGTTCTTTCACCTGGACAGGTTGCGCTCGGGCCAGACGCCTCTCCTGCCGCTCAGGTAGAAGGATCCCGTTTGAACCCGCTCACTCCGGCATATACTGGAGGCGAAATGCCCGCCAGCTATCTGCTTACCTGGACAATCGTCGCCCTGGCCACCGCCGGGGTCATTCTGCGGCCGCGCGGTTGGCCTGAAGCAGTCTGGGCGGTCGGTGGCGCTCTCCTGTTGGTGCTGTCCGGCTTGCTACCCGGCGAAAGCGCCCTGCAAGCGGTCGGTCGCGGCTGGGACGTCTACCTCTTCCTGATCGGCATGATGCTGTTGTCGGAGCTGGGCCGCCAGTTCGGAGTCTTCGACTGGCTGGCCGACTGGACGCTGTCGCGGGCTCGTGGCTCCGCCTCCCGGCTCTTTTTAGACCTCTATCTGCTCGGAACGGTCGTGACCATCTTTCTCTCCAACGACGCCACGGCGGTCGTGCTGACACCCGCCGTCCTGACGGTTACCCGCAAGGCCCGCGTCCATCCCCTACCCTACCTCTTTGCCTGCGCCATGATCGCCAATGCGGCCAGTTTCGTGCTGCCCATCTCCAACCCGGCCAACCTGGTGCTCTACGGCGGGCACACGCCGGCCCTCTTGCCCTGGCTGAAGAGCTTCGCGCTCCCTTCTCTGGCTTCGATCGTGACCACTTACCTGTGCCTGCGCCGAGCTCTACCGCTGGGGGACCCCCCCGCGCAGGTCGAGCAGCGAACCCATCTACGCGGAGCCGGCCGACTGACTCTGGCCGGCATCGTGCTGACAGCCGTAGCCTTGCTGGTGGTCTCCGCCCTGGACCTTCCGCTGGGACCGCCGACCTGCCTGGCGGCACTGAGCACGGCCGCCCTGGTGCTGATCACCACCCGCACTTCGCCGCTTCCGATTCTGCAAGGCGTAGCCTGGACCGCCTTGCTCCTGGTCGCCGGCCTCTTCGTGCTGGTGGAAGGCCTTAGCCACACGGGAGTCGTGGCGCAAATGGCTCAGGCGCTGCCTCACTGGTCGCCCCCGCTGGCCGGCGCCGTTCTGGCGGTGGCCTGCAACTTGATGAACAATTTGCCGGCCGGATTGTTGACCAGCTCGGTGCTGGCTGCAGCCCATCCCTCCCAGGCCATGGTGGACAGCTTGTTGATCGGCGTGGATTTGGGGCCAAACCTGGCCGTCACCGGTTCGCTGGCCACAATCCTCTGGCTGAGCGCCCTGCGCCGCGAGGGAGAGCACGTCGATTCGGGCAAGTTCTTGCAGGTGGGCGCCCAGGTGATGTTCCCGGCCCTCTTTCTGGCACTCCTGCTGCGCTGGCTGTGATACACTGCCCCTTATGACCGAACCACTTCGCTGCCGCGGCTGGCGCCAGGAAGGCCTGCTGCGCCTGCTGGAAAACGTGCTGGCCGTTGGCGAAAAACCCGACCAGCTCATCGTCTACGCCTCTCTGGCCAAAGCCGCCCGAGATTGGCCCAGCTTCCACGCCATCGTAGCCGCTCTCAAAGACCTTCACGAAGAGGAGACGCTGGTCATCCAATCCGGCAAACCGGTGGCCAGGCTGCGCACTCACGCGCAAGCGCCGCTGGTGGTGATGGCCAACTGCAACATGGTGGGACGCTGGGCCACCCCCGAGTATTTTTACGAGCTGCAGTCCAAAGGTCTCATCATCTGGGGCGGACTGACGGCCGCCGCCTGGCAGTACATCGGCTCCCAGGGGGTGATCCAAGGCACCTATGAAATCTTCGCGGCCATCGCGGAACGTCACTTTGGCGGCAGCCTGGAGGGTCGCTTGATCCTCACCGCCGGCCTGGGCGGCATGGGCGGAGCTCAACCGCTGGCCGGCGTCATGGCCGGGGCTCGCATCCTGGTGGTCGAGGCCGACGAAGCCCAGATCGACAAGCGCATCGCCCGCGGTTTTCTGCAGACCAAGGCCACTTCACTGGACGAAGCGCTGGCCACGCCAGGCTCGATAGGACTGTTAGGCAATGCCGCTGACATCTATCCGGAGCTGTTAACCCGCGGTATCGTGCCCGACATCGTGACCGACCAGACGGCCGCTCACGACCTGCTTTATGGATACCTGCCGAGCGGCTACAGTCTGGAGCAGTGGCGGGAGCTGCGCGAGAGCGAGCCGGAGCGAGTGATGCAGGACGCCGGCCTTGCCATCGCCCGAGAAGTCTCGGCCATGCTGGAGTTCCAGAAGCGGGGTTCGATCGTCTTCGACAACGGCAACAACATTCGCTCCCAGGCTCGTCAGTTCGGCATAGCGGATGCTTTCGACATCAAGGTTTTCACGGAAGCCTATCTGCGACCACTGTTCTGCCAGGGCATCGGACCTTTCCGCTGGATGGCACTCAGCGGCCAGCCCGCTGACATCGCCGCCCTGGACGATCTGGTGGTCCAGGAATTTCCCGAGCAAGCCCGTTGGATCGACCTGGCCCGAGCGCACATTCCTGTGGAAGGTCTACCGGCCCGAATCGCCTGGCTGGGGCACGGCCAACGGACGCAACTGGCCCTGCGAGCCAACGCTCTGGTAGCCGAGGGAAAAATAGGACCGATCGCTTTCAGCCGCGATCATCTGGACGCCGCTTCGATGACTCACCCCAACATTATGACCGAGAACATGCGCGACGGCAGCGACGCCATCTCCGACTGGCCCCTTCTCAACGCCATGGTGAGCTGCAGCTCCATGGCCGACCTCGTGACCATCCACTCGGGGGGTGGCGGGTACGCAGGCTACATGACCAGCTCCGGCGTGACCCTGATTGCGGACGGGACCGAGGCTGCGGGCCAGCGGTTGCGGCTCACTTTGGACAACGACACCGGCCTGGGCGTATTGCGCTACGCGGACGCCGGCTACGAACTGGCTCAGCAAACGGCGGAGCGGCACAACCTTGGGGGGATCGGGCGTTTCGACGCGGAAGGGCGACCCCTATGAGAGAACTGAATTGGGATGATGTACGCGCCGCTGTGCGCGGCGGGTCGGTCTACGCCAGTGGCGGCGGCGGCTGGGTTGACCACGGACTGGAAGTGGGTCGCCGCGCCCTAGAGCTGGGAGTGCCAAAACTTGTCACCATCGACGAGTTGGCGCCCGACGATATCGTCATCACCTGTTCGGCCATTGGAGCGCCATCGTCCACCGGTTGGCAAATGCTGCCCGAGGATTACATCCGCTCCGTTCAGTTGCTCCAAGAAAATTTCGACGGCAAGGTGGTCGGCAGCATCACTCCTCAGAACGGATGCTCCAGCTCCATCAACGGCTGGATCGCCTCGGCCGCGCTGGGCACGCTGGTGGTGGACGCGGTCGGCGATATGCGCGCTCATCCCACCGGGAAGATGGGCTCCTTAGGACTTTCCGGCCTCTCTGAATACCAGACGGTGCAGGCGGCCGCCGGCGGCAATCGGGCTCACGGCAAATATCTTGAGGTGGTGGCTCGCGGCTCGGTTGCCGCCACCTCCAACATCTTACGAACCGTATCGGTGGAATCGGGCAATTTTATCACCTGCGCGCGCCATCCGATTCAGGCTTCCTACGTGCAGAAAACAGCCGCCTGCGGGGGCATCAGCCAGGCCATGCGGGTGGGCCAGGCCATGCTGGAGGCAGAGGCGCGCGGCTCCGAGGCGGTCATCGAAGCCGTGCTGGCCACGGCCCAAGCCGAAGTGATCGGCCGCGGCCGGGTGCAGGTCAATCAATACGTCACCCAGGGCGCCTTCGATCTCGGGCATTGCCTGGTGGACTGTGGCAAAACCACTCTGAAGTTGCACACCATGAACGAGTGGATGGCGGTCGAGGACTCGGACCAGAACCGTCTCTCGACCTTCCCTGACGTCATCTGCGTGCTGGACGCCCGCACCGGGCTCCCCTGCAACGTCTTCCAGGTGCTGGTCGACATGGAAGTAGTGGTGATCATGGTTCACAAGCGCCACCTGACCTTGACCGCGGGAGTGCTCGACCCCACCGTCTATCCTGAGGTGGAGGCCGCTCTCAACCTTTCCATCGCCGACTACGCCCTGGCCAAATAAGGTGGAAATCGACGGCCAATCTTTGACCGTCAGGCAAGTCCAGCAGTTCTTGAGCGACGACAGCCTGACCTTATCCTTAAATCCCTCCGCGCGGCTGCATATGGAGCGCTATCAGCAGGGAGTAGACGAATTGCTGGCCAGCGGCAGCAAGATGGTCTACGGTTATCACACCGGTTTGGGCCGCCTCAAGGACTACACCGTCCAGGCTGAGGATCAGGCCCAGTTCCAGATCAACATTCTGCACTCCCATGCTACCGGCATCGGGCCTTATTTCAACGACCAGATTTCGCGACTCGCCCTGTTGCTGCGCGCCAACGTGTTGTCTCGTGGCCACGCCGGAGTGCGGCCGGAACTGGTCGAGCGTCTGCTGACGCTGATCAATCACAAAGTCTACCCGATGCTCCGCCAGATCGGCTCGTTGGGAGTGGGCGACCTGCAGCCCATGGCTCAGCTCGGTCTGTGCCTGACGGGAATGCCCGAAGGTGAGCTCAAGTTCGGGGACGAGGTGGGCTCAGCTCCCGACATTCTCAAGAAAGCCGGCGTCGATCCCGTCTACTTCCCGCTGGCTCGCCTGGAAGCACTGGCCTTGATCAGTGGAGGCACCGTGCTTTATGCTGCCTCGCTGCTGGCCTACCACAAAGCCAGCCGACTGATCGATCTGGCCGATGCGGCACTGGCCCTCAATCTGGAAGCCCTGCGTGGCGAAATCGACGCCTACGACCCGCGCGTCCACCTGGCCCGCGGCATCGCCGGGCAGATTCACAGCGCTGAACTGGTCCGGCGCCTGACGCGGGGCAGCCAGTTTCTGGGCAACCAGTTGTTCAGCACCGGCCCACGCGTGCAGGACCCGGTGAGCTTTCGCTCTGGTCCGCAGATTCACGGAGCCGTGCGCGACACTCTGAGCTACGTGGAAACGGTCCTGGCTCGAGGTCTCAATGCCTCCACCCACAACCCCATGTTTTTCGAGCGCGAAGACGGCAGCTTCGATAGCCTGAGCGGCGGTAACTTCCACGGCTCCTTGACCAGCTACGCCATGGATCTGGCGGCCATTGTGATGACCGATCTGTCGGTGCTCTCGGAACGCCGTTCGGCCCGTCTGCTCGACCCCACCATGAGCCACGGGCTGCCGCTCAACCTGGTGGCCGAACAACAGGGTCTCAACACGGGTTTTGCTTTGATTCAAGCCAATGCCACGGCCCTGGTCAGCGAGATGCGGGTGCACGCCACCCCGGCCAGTGTCGGCTCTATGCCGTCCAAAAACAACCAGGAAGACCACAACAGCATGGGCATGACGGCCGTGCGCAAACTACTGCGCATCCTGGAAGGTGTGCAGATGACCCTGGCCGTCGAATTTCTCTGCGCCTGTCAGGGTATCGACCTGGTGCGTCGAGAACATCCCGAGCTGCGATTGGGTGACGGCACCGAGCGGCTTTACCAGCGAATCCGCCAGGACGTTCCGGCGATTTTCAGCGACCGCTATGCCGGTCAACTGCTGTTCCAGATGTCCGCCCTCATGGAACAGGACGACTTGCTGGCGGTAGTTCGTTCGCCAAACTGAGTTTGTCCCAACTGGCGGAGTCCACCATCCAGGCCAGGTCGCGCGCCAACAAAGCACGCTCCTCGGCATCCACCTGATTCCAGTAGCCCCAGGCGAGCTCGGGGCAGCGGCGCAAGCCCTCGGCCAGTTCCTCGGCTGAAAGGTGATACCAGCCTTCCCCCAGGTCGCGGGCCGCCCAGCGCAGCTGGCCACCGGCTCGGCGAAACCAGGCGCGCAGACGTTCTCGAGGCAGATTCAGGGGACTCTTCAGTCGCAAGCGGGCCAGCAGCTCCAGCCGCCAGATCAGCTGATCGGGCGCGCAGCGGAAAGCCCACTGCTCGAGCGCCTCCTCGTCTCCCTGCAGTCCGCGCTCCAGACAGGCAAAGCTATGCCGGCTCAGACTCCAACTGACATCGTTGGGAGAGTCTCCCTGGATATCGCACATCAAGGCCCGCTGGCGCTCGCCAACCAGGTGGGGGTGACGGGGAACGCCGACCGACTCTCCCCAGTAGTGCAAAGCAGCTGCCGCCCAGTGGGTCCAGGGTTTCTCGGCCAGAAACTGACGGACCTGGGCAGAGAAACGACGGCCCGCGGCCAGAATCCAGGTATACGGGTAGCTCCGTGGCGGCCGACGCAGCAGGCAGGGGAAGACCGGCTCCGGCAGCAGCGCCAGAAAGAACCAGAGTAGAGGCTGCAAATTGCCACGGAGAGAACGCCAGAGGGCGGGGGGATCAGGTTCTCGCTTCCAGGCCAGCCAGAAGAGAACCAGCATTTGCAGGGCCTGGGGCGTTCCAGGCCAGACCTGGCGGCGAGTCACCTTGGTGAAGGTCCGTAGAAGCTGCTCCACCGAGAGCCCCTCCAGCGCAACCGGCAGCCCCCGCAGCAGCGGTGCCCAGCTGGTTCGCCGACGCAGGTAGCGGGCCAGGGGCACGGGGTCCGCCAGGTAATCGAGTTTCTTCCAGAAAACGGGAGCCAGGTAGGGCCTGCGACAGCGGTCGAGCCAACCCGTTTCTCCAGAACGAGCCAGCCGCTCCAGCATGGTCTGGGAAATCTGCCGAACCGGGGAGCGACCCCTCACGATCTGGTAGAACTCGAGTCTGTCGCTTCCAGGACCACGCTGGCTGTCCTCGGGTTGCTCTTCGCGGTCGCTGTAGTAGCCTTCCACTTCATGCAGATTGCGCACCCGGTCCGGGCGGCCGCCCGACTTCAAACCACATTCCTTCGCATAGTCGGCTACCAGTTCTCGCCAACAGCACAGCAGAGCGGAGTCCCCGTGGTGGGTGTAGACCGGGTAACACACCAAAGCTCCGTTGCGATCGATAGCAACCAGCTGACGCAACCAGGGTGTGCCCGCTCGATCGCGCAAATAGAGCACCTGTTTATTGACGTCCAGGACGTTGGTGAGCAGACTGGCATTCTGCTCACCATCTCGCAGCGTCAGACAGGTGTGGAAGTCGCTGCCCATTCGCAGCGCCTGGGCCGGACTGGCAGTGCTGGCATAGAGGGTCTGACCTCCCCAGTCCAGCTGCCGTTGGAGGCCCCCATCCCAGACCGTCCGGTCAAGATTTGAGGGGGCGACCCAGGCCCGGTTGTGCGGCAGGTCAGCCAGGGGCTGTTCGCTCCAGAAGTAGTTCAGAGAACTCATGCGCGTTTCCGCTCGACGCAGCAGCCAGGCGGCAAGCACCAGATCCTCCGGAACATCCCGGCCACACAGCCGGTGCAGCAGCCTGGCCAGCGTCTGTTTGACAAGGGTCCGCCAGGCGCTCCTGGACTCGTCGCGCAGGGTGACCTCAAAGTTCTGCTGGACTTTGAGCAGTTGCTTCAGGCGGTGTTCCGGACTCGGCGCGTTTTCCCGACGGTCCAGCCAACGCCGCACGGTCTTGGGCCAGACTTTGGGTTTTCCGTTCAGTTCGCGAAGGGCCAACAACCGGCCCAGGCGTGCCGGCTCCAGCTCCAGAGAGCTGGCCACCTCTTCAGGCACCTCGGTGGAGTAATCTGCCTGCCAATGGCGAGCCGCCTCCGCAAGCAAATGGTTACCCGCTTCTAACAGGCGACCATCTGGACCATCGCGCTCCATCTGCTCCAGACAGAGCAGAACCTGCATTCTTTCGGTGACACGCGGGCAATCCAGAAACAGCCGGGCGACTTCGCTGAGCTCCAGACACTCCGGCAAATCGATGCGCTCCAACCAACTCAGGTACTCATCCCTTCTCTGAGGAGCCTCCTGTAAAACCAGCGCCAGCCCTTCATCCAGATGCTTGGTGTAGAGCTTCAACCGCTCACGATCTATCGGCAAGCTCCAGAGCACGCGAGTGGATTCAAGATCTCGACTGCAGTCCTGCAGCCAGTGCCAGCAGGCAAGATGCTCGGGACGAGCGGTCGGCAACACCTCCAGCAAGGCAACGAGGAACTCCTCGCGAGCCTCGGGCGGCGGGCAAATACCAAAAGCGAGCGCCAGTCTCCAGCGCAACTCGCGCTCCTTGGGGGTCAACGCCAGGCACTGACTGTTCCAGACTACCACGCCATACTCAAGACCCAGCCAGCGGATAGCCAGGATGGCCAGCTCGGCTACCCAGCAGGGCAGGTTGGGAGGAGGATGGCTGAGTTGCTCGCGCAGGTCGGGGTCAGCCAGTTGCTGGAGCAACGAGAGCGGCAAGTGGCCATATTGTCGAAGCTCCCACGAACTCAACTTCTCGGGTTGAGGCGGGACAATCGCTCGGCAGTCGGTGACGCACAATAACAGTGGGCGCTCCCGCCCCCACAGGCAATAGTTCCAGAGAATGTGGGCCCAATCGAAAATCGATTCCGGATCATTCGGTTTCGCTTCTATCCAACCGCGAGGCGCGACAAAGCGAACCCATGGGCGAAGCCGCCCGGGGCAAGGCAAATGCATAGAAAACCTCAGAGAATCAAAGTGAAGAAAAGAAAGGGCTCAGGTCGAGCAGAGGTTTTTAGCCGCGCGAAGGGACCAGAGCCACGGGCTGCATACAGTCAAACATGGTCGGTCATCTTCTTTCTGCCGTTCGCGTTGATTTCGTGCTGAGAGGGGGGAACGGCTGGAAAAAGGGTAGCCAAGAACCCGAAATCCGTCAAGCCCGAGATGCCTGGTCCTGATAGGCGCGCAGAATCGAGCCGACCAGATCGCCGAACCGATCCTTGAATTCGCCGCAGCGAGAGACGTTGCGCACTTCCACGCCGTGCTTTTCGCTACGGATGAGCCCGGCTTCGCGCAGCACTTTGAAGTGCATGGAAAGGGTAGACTTGGGCAGGGTCCGGTTGGAAACCGTCAAGAAATTGGAACAAATCTGGGGGCAGCCGGAAGCCGCGATCTCGGCGTAAATACGCACGCGCACCGGGTCGGAAAGAGCGTAAAGCAGCCCTTCTACGGTGATGTCCTCGAGTGCGGGGTGGACCATCGGCTTCATAGTTAAGTTTATACCATGGGCTTGACAAGTAGTTCAACAGTTCATTAATCTCGAACTATCGTACTAAGGAGTTTTCATCGCATGAAGTTCAGCACCCAGGTCGGCAACGACAACGTTTCCTGGTCCGCTCTCAAGTCCATCGCCCTGGAAGTAGACAAGGGCAGCTGGCACACGCTTTACAATTACGACCATCTGGTCCCGCCCTCCGCCGAATTGATGCCCCACCTCACCAACGACCGGCGCGCATTTGAAGAGAAAGACTGCCTGGAAGGCTACGCCATTCTTTCGGCCTGGGCCGCCATCACCGAACGCGTGCGTCTCGGCTGCCTGGTGACCGCCATGCCCTTCCGCAACCCGGCCGTGTTGGTCAAGCAGGCAGCCACCATCGATCAGATTTCCAATGGCCGCTTTGAATTCGGTCTGGGAGCCGCCTGGCACGAGAGCGAAGCCCGCGCCTACGGCATCGACCTGGGCACGCCCAAAGAACGTCTGGACCGTTTCAACGAAGGTCTGGAAGTCATCCGTCGTCTGCTCGACAACGACCAGCACCAGAGCTTCCAGGGTCACTACTACCGGATCGAAGATGCCCCCTTTGCTCCTCGCCCGGTGCAAAAGAAACTTCCCATTCTGATCGGCGGAGGCGGTGAGAAGCGCACCTTGCGTATGGTGGCCGAGTATGCCGACCACTATAACTTCTTCATCGGCAGCTTCTCCACCAAGGAAGCTTACGCTCACAAGAACCGGGTTCTGGACGAACACTGCCAGACCATCGGTCGCGACCCCAAAGAGATTCGCCGCAGCGTCTGTTTCTTCGCCGACATCGTGGACGACGAAGCGCAGGCCAAAGCGCGTCGCGACTTCATGGGCTCCAACGTCGAGGAAGCCGCCCGCCTGGACCTGCTCTTCGGTAGCCCCCAGTTCATCATCGACGGCATCGCCCGCAACGTCGAAGGTCTGGACATCGACGAAGTCATCCTGTGTGGGTTGAGCCCCAAGGCCGAGACCTTCCAACGCTTCAACGAAGAGGTCCTCAAAGCGTTCTCCCCCGCCGGCGTTCGCTAGGCTCGGAAGTTGACGGCCTGGCGGTAAGTCTTACCGGGGACTGGCAAGTCCGGGGCGGCTTGCCGGTCAGGCGGTAAGTCTTACCGGAGACTGGCAAGTCCGGGGCGGCTTGCCGGCCGGGCGGTAAGTTTTACCGGAGACTGGCAAGTCCGGGGCGGCTTGACGGCCTGGCGGTAAGTCCGGAGCGCCCGCAAGACTCAGGACACCGAGAGACGGACCGAAGCGCGGTGGCGGGCTTCGGCGGAAACTTCGGAGGCGATGTCGATTTGCAGTTGATTCTCGGAAACGCGCTGGAATTCCAACCAGCCTCCCTTGCCCAATTCCGAGATCCGCTTGCCGTCGCACAACACCCGACCGGCCTCGAAGGATAGCACACGGGACGACTGCTCGCGAGCCGGTCGGTAGACCAGGCGCTGGCTGGAAAGCTCCACGATCTCGGCACCGATCAGTTCCGTTTTCAAAAGGGTCATGCAGTGGGATACGAAATGACGTGCCCGACTGACCGGATCGGCCGGGGCCTCGGGCGCATTCTGGCCAAACATCCCGAAGATGGACATGAACCCCATCCACAGAAATGCGCCCAGCAGCTCGATCATAGCCCCAGCCTATCCGACCCGCAGCAGTCCGGCCATCGGGGAAATCCCTATAACCTGCGCGCGCTGACGGCCCAGACGAAGACGTCTTTGTCGCTGAAAGTGCGGCCCGGGTAGATTTCCTTGAGGTAGGCAACGCCCACTCCCCCACGGGAGACCGCGGCGATGCCGACCTGGCCCGATTTGACCAGCAGAGTCGAGTAGGCGCGGAACACGTCCATGGTTGGGAGGGGCAGCTTCAGGTCGTAGAAGGCACTTTTTTCCACCGAGCAGTCCAGCTGCACTCGGCCGTCATCCAGGGGAGTGAAGCTGAACTGGCCTTTGGTTCCGACATCCACATACTGGACCTGGCTCAGGCCAGCGCGAGGGTCGAAGTAGGTGATAGGGCATTTTCGGCCCAAAAAGAGGCTGACTTCCTTCTCGGCGGTCACGGTCGAGGCTTGCTCGAGCAACTCCCCGCTCTTCAGCTGCTGCTGCCACTGAGCGGGCTCCATCAGGTAATCGAGCTTTGTCCCCGGGTTGAGACGCACCAATTGCAACTGCACGTTCCAGGAGGTGTCCGCCAGACAGGGCAGAGTCAACAAAAGAACCAGTAAAAACTTGCGCACGGCTTTCACAACCTTTCCACGGTGAGGATAAAGTAGACGTTGTCGTTCTTGGCGCTGGGGCTACCGCCCAGCACCTCCAGATAGTGTCGAGCCTCGACACCGTGGACCGTTCCCACCAGCACCCGGTCGCCGTAGACAAATCCGGGGGTGTCGGCGTGCGCATTCAGCGTCAGCGTCTGGGGGAAGCTGGCCTTGCCGTCGTTGACGTTCTTTTCCAATGAGGAAAGTTCCGTGTAGACCTGCGCGGTAATACGATCCCCGACCAGTTTGCACTGGCAGTTCAACTTGGCGCCCACGTCGACATACTGAATCTGGAACTGCGTGGCTCGGGCATCGTAGTAGACGATGTGGTTCTTCCGACCCACGAAGACCGAGCACTCGCGGCCCGTCATCCCCACCACCTCGGTGGTCTGGAGCACGCGCACTCCGTCTTCTTGCAGGTCGGCTGCTTTCAAGCGCCAGTCGCCGTCCCAATCCTGGGCCACCGCGTCGCTCACCTGCACTGCCTGAAGCCGCATCATGATCGGCTCTTTCTTGCCCGTGTCTTTCTTGTCCGGTTCAGCCCAGGCCAGTCCACCCAGGCCGAGCAAGAGCATCAAAACTGTCTTTTTCATTTTCCCTCCTTGCTTGGCGTGGCCCCACCATACCCCCCGCCCTCGGTTAGGATCTAGAAATCTTTGCCTCGCTTTGATCCCAGTTTTGTCACAGCAGGACCTGAGCGGTGCAAAAGCAATCCAGCAACTTGAGAAATCGCCTTCGCGCCCTCTGGCTGTGGTGGAGCTTCAGCGCCTTGCTGATGCTCTCGCTCTGGGCTCTGTCGCTGCACGAACGCGCCCAAATCCTGCGAAGCAATCGCCAGATCGCCCTGCAGGCCAACCTGCGCGAACTCGAATCCCGCTTCGCCGCCCTGGACGACTTGCCGCGTGTGCTACTGAGCAGCTTGCAACAACAGCCTGAGCGCCTGGCAGAACTGCAGAACAGGGCCCTTCCCTTCGCCTCGCTGCAGAAGAATTCGCCCGCCTGGGCGGTGCAAATGGCTCAGGAGCGCCAGGAAGGCGAGGAACTGGTGGTCCTGCGACCGCTTCCCCCCGGCTACGAACTCAAAAGCATCCCCCTCGAGACGCCTCCACTCTATCTGGCCTATTGCTTGCGCCGCCAGCAAGACTGGTACATCTGCGAGTTGGATCTGGATTATCTCTTTCGCAAATGGCTGCCAGAACACTTGAAAAGATTCGAGCTCAGCGGGCTTCGTTGGGAACTCAGCGAGCGGGCTGGCCTGTCCACACTGCTGGCCGGGGCTCAGCCCCCCTTTCCTCAGTATCTTGAGGTTCATCTCGAAGATCGGATGCTACTGCAGGAGAACCTGGCCATGCATCTGACCGGCCTGATCGCCATCTTGCTGGTGCTGGGCAGTTCTGCGGCCAGCATCCGGCTGGCCGCTCGCGGCATCGCCAAAGAATTGGAATTCACGGAAGCGCGCGGTCGGTTCATGAACATGGCCTCGCACGAACTGCGCACTCCCATCGCTACCATCAAGATGTATGCCGACATCCTCCAACACGCCAGCCAGCCAGACAAACTGGAACAGTATCACCGCGTCATCGGGCGTCAGGCCGACCGGCTGCATCATCTGGTGGAAAACCTGCTGGAAGCCGGAGCTTTGGAACGAGGGCAACGCACTTTTCACTTGCAAGAGCTAAACTTAAACGAACTGGTGGAGGAGGCCGTCGCCCACGCCGAAGGCTCTCCTGTGCAACTGGAACTGGCTTCTGACCTCCCCCACGTGCAGGCCGACCGCACCGCCACCCTGCAGGTGCTGGCCAACCTGATTCATAACGGCCAACGCTACGCCCAACAGCTGCAGATTCGCACGCAGCCCAACCAGATCATCGTCTCCGACCGCGGACCCGGTATCCGCGACAAAAAAAGGGTCTTCGAACCTTACCAGCGCGACAGTCAGGAGAAAGGCTTTGGACTGGGACTCTCGGTAGTTCGCAGCTTTATGCAGGGACAAGGAGGGCGAGTGGAGCTGGACGACAACCCCGGAGGCGGCAGTCGCTTCACTCTAACCTTCGCGTGAGCAAGATTCTGCTGGTCGAGGACGAGATGGATCTGGCCAACGGGCTGGTGGACGTGTTGCGCTTGAAAGGCTATCAGGTCGACCACGCCGACTCAGCCGAGAAGGCCGCCGAGCTGGGCCCAACAGGCTATGACCTGCTACTCCTGGACGTCAGTCTTCCAGGTCAGAGTGGTTTCGAATTGCTGCGTTCCTTGCCGGTCAAACCGGCCACCATCATGCTCACTTCGCGCAGCAGTGAAATGGACAAAGTGATCGGCTTCGAACTGGGCATCGAAGACTACGTCACCAAGCCTTTCAGTCTGCTGGAGCTGCTGGCGCGCATCCAGGTGGTGCTGCGTCGAGCCGCCCCAAAAACGCAGGCTCTCCAGTTCGGTCCGGTCCTTCTGGATCTAGAGCGATTCACCGTAACCGGCCGCGAAGCGACGCTACCCGCCAAGGCTTTTGACATGTTAAAGGTGCTGCACCAGCGCCGCGGCCAGGCCGTTTCTCGCGATGAACTGATCGACGGAGTGTGGGGCGTGGATGAAAACGTCACCCAGCGTACTCTGAACAATCTGATCGTCAAAATCCGTCAGGCCATCGAAGCCGACCCGGAACAGCCCAAGCATCTGCTGACCGTGCACGGAGTCGGCTATCGGTTGGAAATGTGATGCGATTGTGATAAGCAAGGCACGACTTGGCCGGCGCGGTTGGACTAGCATGACCTTTATGCGAATCGCTTTGCTTGTCTTGTTGAGCATGCCGTGCCAGGCTCAGCGCAACTGGGAGGTCTTCTGCCCCCGACCTCAGACCTACGCGGGCAGCCGAGAAGCCGGCTACCAGAGCAGATACAGCGCCAGCCTGCGCTCCACTGAAAAGGCCAGCGAGTCGACCTACGGGCTCTACGTTCAGGACATCGACGCCAGTCTCTATCGAGGTTGTCGATTGCGTCTGAGCGGAGCGTTGCGCACCCAGATTGACAAGGGTTGGGCCGGCCTCTGGTTACGCGCCGACGCAGGCAAAAAACCGCTGGCCTTCGACAACATGCAGAGCCGGCCGGTGCGTTCCAAGACCGATTGGAATCGCTATCAAATCGAAGTCGATATTCCCGCGCAGGCCGATTCCCTGCACTACGGCGCCTTGCTCAACGGTCTGGGCCAGATCTGGATCGACGATCTGAAGCTGGAGATCGTCGGCAATCCTCCCCCCGGTCTGGCGGAGTTACGTAGGCTGAGAAATCTAAAAGAGCCTTCCAACCTGGGGTTTGAGGAATGAAGCGGCTCTGTTTCTGGCTGTTGTTGTGTGCCCAGTGCTGGGCTCAGGGGATCCCGGGCATGGAGTCTGGCCTGCGCAAGGAGTTTCCCGGTCCGGACCGCCACTGGGCTCTGCTGGTGGGCGTATCCGAATACAAGGAACTGCCGGAACGTCAGTGGCTGTCCAGTTGCGCCACCGATGCAGCCGACATCGGTAAGTTCCTTACCAGTGCGCGCGGCGGTTCTTTTCCGCAGGATCACGTAAAGCTGCTGACCGACAAGCAGGCCACCACCCAGAACGTGCGGCTCGGCATGGATTCATTGATCAAGCGCATCGAACCGGGCGATGTGGTCTGGGTCTTTTTCGCCTGTCACGGCAAGGTGGAGCGTTACGGCGCAGGCGAGGTGGCCTATTTGCTGATGTATGACAGCAATCCGGAGTTTCTCAACGCCACCGCCTTACCGATGGACGAGGTGCGCCGCTATGTGGACGTCAATTTGCGCCAGGCTCTGCAGATCATCTTCGTCACCGATGCCTGCCACGCCGGCGCCCTGGGAGCGGCTCCCGATCCCAACGTGCGGGTAGGCTCGATGGCCGATCAACTGATCACGGTGGGAGACCGCAACGGAGTGCTCAACATCATGGCCTGCCGTCGGGACGAAAGCGCGGTGGAGGACCCTTTCCTGGGCGGCCACGGGGTGCTCACCTATGCGATCCTGAGGGCTCTGAACGGTTACGGCGATTCTCATGAGCAGGTGGTGCGGGCCCAGGACGTGCTGGAATACGTGGGACGAACCGTGCCGCGCCTGACCGACCAGATGCAGCATCCCCGTCACAGCACCAACTACCTGGACGAGTTCCCCATGGCCTACCTGAAACATCCGGCTCCCGCCTTACGTTTACCCGATCCGCGCAGCAACGTGCTGGAGGCCGGCAACCGATCCCAGGACCAGGGGGGACGGGCGGGCGCCACACTGCGAGTGGTGGGCGGGCCGGAAAACAGCGAGTTCTATCTGGTGCACGGCCAGGAACAGCGGACCGTAGGGCGAGTTCTCAGCGCCGCCAATACGTTGGTGCTGGAAAACCTGGCTCCGGGCGACTACGACCTGGTCCAGGAATTGGGCGGCAAAGTCACGCGCTGGAATATCCAGCTGACGGCCGGGCCGCACTCGTTCAACGTACGCGCCGGCGGACTGGACTAACTCGCTATTTGGAAGCGGTGCTGACCAACATGCGCACGCGGGCTTTGACCGAGCTATTGGCGGTCCAGCTGGCTTTGACTTGAGTAACGGAAGCTTTCATTTTGCTGTTTACCTTTCGTGGTTCTCTAAAGACAGAATGCCCTAAGCCCATTACCACAGCGCAAATCTTCGCGAACGGTTATGAACGAGATGTAAACTTCTCGCCGCATTTTGTAACCACGGGGATTGCGTGCACCGGTAGGCGCAGGCCCGTGGTGCGTGCACGGGGCCCGGACTTGCGTGCACCGGTGAGCGCGGGCCTCGGTGCGTGCACGGGGTCCGGACTTGCGTGCACCGGTGAGCGCACCCAGCCAAAGCGAAACTAGCTGCTGACCAGATCTCTCAGCCCGGGCATCCGGGATTCCTCGGCGCGCACCATCACGAAAGTGCCTTCATCCGAGTGGCGCTCGCCCAACACGTTGACCTGGGCCCGCAGTTGTCCGAGCACGCGGCCCTGGGCGTAGGGGACGAAGATTTCCTCCTCCACCATGCCTTCTTCAAAGCAGCCCACGATGCGCGAGCGCAGTTCGGTCACCGAGGCGGGGTCCTTGGCCGAGACATACCAGCCGTCGGGGAATTCGGCCTGCAGCGAGTCCAACGACTCCAGCCGGTCGATCTTGTTAAGAACCAGACGCGACTCGATTTCCTGGGCGCCCAGCTCGTCGAGGACGTCGCGAGTGACCTGGAGCTGAGTGCGGAAGTCCGGGTCGGAGGCGTCCACCACGAATAGCAGCAACCAGGCGTTGCGCGCTTCTTCCAGGGTGGAGCGGAACGAGGCCACCAGGTCGTGCGGCAGCTTGCGAATAAACCCCACCGTGTCCGAGACCAGAATCTTGGGTACGGTTTCCGGCTGCAACGTGCGCACCGTGGTGTCGAGGGTGGCGAAGAGCTTGTCCTCCACCAGCACCTGACTGCCCGTCAAAGCCCGCATTAGCGAAGACTTGCCGGCGTTGGTATAGCCTACCAGGGCCACGCAGCGCTGTTCGGCGCGGCGAGAGCGGCCGGAAGCGGCTTCATCGGCAATCGCCTCCAGCTCTTTCTTCAACTCGGCAATGCGGTCTCGAATGCGCCGGCGATCCAGCTCCATCCCGGTCTCACCGCCCTTATCGGCACGGGCGGTGGGTCCGCGGCCGGCTTTGCGGATGCGCGGAGCCAGGTATTTCAGGCGAGCGATCTCAACCTGCAGTCGGGCCTCACGGGTGCGAGCGTGGCGCGAGAAGATCTCCACGATCACGCCGGTGCGGTCCATCACCTGGACGCCACAAGCCGTCTGCAGGTTGGAAATCTGCGAGGGCGTCAGTTCACAGTCAAAGATGACCGCCTCGACATCCTCCTCACAGCGAGTCTTTAGCTCCTCCAGCTTACCCTCGCCCAGGACATAGGGTCCGGACAGCGAGCGACGTCGCTGCACCAACTGGTCCACCACAACATATCCCAGCGTCTTGGACAACTGGGCCAACTCCGCCAGCGTCTCCTCTTCGTCGTCCAGCGGCACTCCCACCAGAACAGCCCGAGGCTGCGGTTCTTCCGTTTCGTAGGTCACAAACTCTCCCAACGTGGGGCAACGCAAAGTAAATCGCCACCCTGATCAGCCTGGCTCTTCTGGCTGCGAACGGTTACGGCCTCTACTTGAGCGCCTGCGCGGCCCAGTCGACGGTGGACGGCGTGGTGCCGACCACCACGGTCAGATCGCCTCCGGAGCCGACCTGCACCCGGTCAAAACGAGCACCGCCCCAGCCGGCCGGATCGACCGTCTGACTCAGGGCCTGATCCCCCACCAACTGGGTAATCGCCGAGACCGGGACCAACTTACCCAGGTCGAGCCCTCCCGCCTGCAGACGTTGCAACTCCGCACCCTTCAGGTCGGCACCGATGCTCAGCTTGCCCTGAGCGGTCTGGAACTGCAGGGGAATATCGAGGGCGGTGCTGATGTTGTCGAGCATGCCAGGCGCCTGCCCGGGCTGCAGGACGCGCTGGGCGTTGACCTCGACGTGCAGGAACAACTTGCCGTCCCGAGCGCGTAGCTCTGGATGAATGGGCTGATTTTGCGCGTCCCGTGCCCAGCTCATTTGAAAACCGGAGCCCCCCGCTTTGCTCAACTGAGCATCCCAGTCCACTCGCTGATTCAGTTGCTGGTTGAGACTGGAGCGGTCGACACCGACGGCCACCTGACCCGCCTGCAGCGAGCCGGGGGCCAACTTGACACCGTCTCCATCGGGCTGACCGGGAAGCTCCAACAAGACGCCGCCGGGTCCCACCTTGATTTGTTGAACCGAGCCCAGGCCCGGAATCTGCAGACCGTGAGCGTAGGCCTGGCGCAGCTGGCCATTAGCCTGAGCCTGAATCTGGCCGGCCTGGGCTCGCAGCTGACCGGCCACTTGCTCGAGCGCTCGCTGCTGAATCTGCTGATTGAGCTGGGGAATCTGCGATTCCAGATTAGAAATCAGCGCCTGGCGAGCCTGGTCATGAACGAATTTGTCGAGCATTCCCGAGGGAGCTTTGTCGCCGCCGATTTCCCCGACCTCGACGCGCAAGTTGCGAAGATGGTCCAATCCATTCTGCTGAGTCACCTGCAGGTCGGCCTTGCCGTCCCCATTGCGGTCCGGCACCGCCCAGATATTCAGGGTCGTCTCCACCAGCGGTTCTTTACCGGTGACCACTTTGCCCTGAAAGGCCAGATCCTGATTGAGTCCCGCCTCCAGAAGATGGTCCAGACCCTGGTCGTGAATGATGCGCTGCAAGCGCTGACCCTGTTCCAGGCGGGCTTCCAACTGCTGGATCAATTTCTCCTGACCGGGCATCTTGCGCAAACGCTCGATCTGGGCGCGGGTCGATTGCCCCTGGAGGTCCAGGGCCAGGTTGACCTCACCAGCCACCGGAATGTGCCCCTCGGGTGCGCTCACCGAGACTTTGACGCCGCCCAGCCATACGCCCGGTCCTTTGCCAGGCGCCTCGCGCAACTGGCGAACATCCACCTTCAGTCCGGTTTCCACGGTATCGGCCCGGTAGTCGACTCGCAGAGGCACGGCCTCGGTCTGCAGGGCCTGGTAGCCCAGCGAGGGTAAATTGACCCCGCCTAAATGCAAAAAGCTCTGATTCGAAGTGGGCATCGGTAGAGTTGCATCCAGCAGCACCTGTCCGGATGGCACTTTGACCTGGCCGATCTGCTGCTGAATCTGGCCCTGAGCGTTGCCCAATTGGGTGGAGATCATCCCCTGGAGCTGAGGGCTCTGAATCCACTGTTGAAGGGTGGCGGCGGGCACCAGGATTTCCACTCCCGGCGCGGGCGGAGCCTGCACGATCGCGGCCGCTGCCTGGGCGGCCGGAGCCGGGCGCTGGACCTGCTGGGCCAAGGTGGGGGGCGCTGTGTACTCCAACTGCTGAGGGTAGACGTTCACGGTCGGAGCGATCAGGGCCTGATGATTGCCCTGGTAGGCGATTCCTCCCAGGATCGAGGTGCCGGCCGTCACGCCCAGGGTCGCCACTCCCGCCCACTTGAGCATGCGGCGGGTCAAACTTTTGGGTGGCGGCGCAGGGGGCTTGGGGTCGGAAGTTTCGGGAAGCCGGGACCCGGACAGCTCCACCTGGTCGCCGGGAGGCGGTGTGAACAGCGGCGACAGGTTGCGCAACGAGGGCTTGGGCTGCTGCGCAGCGACGGTCCTTTGGGGCTGAATGGGGTTCACCGAGAGTAATTCTACCTGGAGCGGATCGTCGCCTTCCGGCGTCGAACCAGTTCCGGGTGGAAATCTTGAGGGGAAGAGCTCTGCCTATCGCGACCGCGGGCCTTCTGGCCACAACGCTAGTGGCGGCGCTTCTGGCCGACAGGCTGTCCTGGTTCTGGCTTGCCGTTTTGGGCGCTGGGGCTCTGGGCTGGAGAATTTCCCGAAGGTCCCTTTTCGCCGACGGCTTGCTGACTTTCTTCGGCCTGGCGCTGGCCTGCCTCCCGGTCGTCGGCCTGAACTACCTGGCCCGACAAGAAGAAAAGAAGGACTCGTCCCGCTACGATCTGAGCCGACTGGAAAAGTCCTCCGTTCCGGTGGTCTTGCCGGGCGAGTTCCAGCTCTGCGGGGGTCTCTACCTCCCGGCCAAGGAGCGAGTCTACACCAGAGATTACGGATGGCTCCAACCCATTTACTCACGCCTCCATCCTCGCTTCCCGGGAAATCGAGGCCCCAACCAGCCACCGACTTTTTATATGGAGCTGGACCGGGACCACCTGGAGCGACTGGCCCATCGCTTTCTACCGCCTGCTCCGCAAGCAGAGCTCCGAGACCAACTTCTCGTGCGTCAGACGCGCACCGGTTTTTTGCAGGAGCAACCGGGCCACTTGCTGGTCCTCCCCTGCCAGGCCCGGGCTCAAGCCCTGGCCCTGGCCGGAATCGCCCTCTTCGCTGTGGGACTTTCTCTGCTGGTAGCCAATCTGGGGCATCAGCAGCGGGCCAGGCATAAGATCAGCCGCTGGGATCGCGATTTTGGATCTTAGCGATTTCCTGATCTGGCTGGGGCGGTTGCCCTTGCGCTGGCGATGGATCCGCACCCCGAGCGACCTGCCTGTGCGCGGGGTGGAATTCCCGGCGCGCGATGGAACGAGACTTTCCGGTTGGCATGTTCCCCATCCACAGCCGAGAGGAGCAGTTCTGCTCTGCCATGGCATCTACAGCACCCGCATGGCCATGGTGGCGAAGGCTCGGTTGCTGCATCGATGGGGTTATACAAGCCTGCTTTTCGATTTCCGCGGACGGGGGCGCAGTGACGGTCAGTGTACCATTGGCTTCCGAGAGCCCCTGGACGTGCTCGGGGCACTGGACTTCCTGCGGACACACCATCCGGATTTGCCGCTGGCGGGTCTGGGAGATAGCCTGGGAGCGTCCTCCTTGCTGGCCGCCATGGCTCAGGAAGGCGGTCTGCGCTGCGCCTGCCTGGAGGCCTGTTTCGCGACCCTGGAGGAAGCCATCGGGGCTCGCGCCCCTCGCCGCTCTGTGAAAGGCATTGCTCGCCGCCTGGAGGCCACCTATTCGCTGCCGATCCTGGAAGTCAATCCGCTCGAGCACGTGCGCCGCATCGAGCAGCCCTTGCTCTTCATCCACGATAGCCTGGACTGGTGTGTGCCCCTGCACGCCTCCCGTCGTCTGGCTCGCAACGCCGCCGGCAGCAGCCAACTCTGGGTGGCTCCCTGGACGCTGCACACCCGCGCGGCCCTCATGGCGCCCCAAGAATACCAATTCCGCCTGGGCCGTTTTCTGGCCGACCATCTAGGCTAGCCCATCACCAGTTCGAAGCCGGCGCCTTCCTCCCAGTTCTGAAACTGAATCTTGGCCCGCAATTGCTGCGAGAGTCGGCGGATCAGCTTGATACCCAGACTGGTGGCGTTGGCGATGCCTTCCGGAAAGCCAGGGCCGTCGTCACGGATCTCGAGGCGGAAACCACTGCCCGGAAAGGCCACCAGGCGCAACCAGAGTCGCATGGATTCGCCGCCGTGGTGCTTCAGACAGTTTGAGAACACTTCGTTGGCCACCAGGCTGACGGGAATGGCCGTGTCCAGACTCACGCGGACCCGCTGAATATCGAGGTTCAGCTTCAAATCACTGGAGTGAGAACGGGCGCACAGCTGGACCAGATCGCGAAGATGCTCGCCCAGGTCGATACTCGAGAATTCATTGCTTTCGTAAAGCCGTTCGTGAATCATCGACATGCAGTGAATTCGCGATTGGCATTCGTCAAACACGGTCTTGAGCGCGGGGTCGGGCAGAGAAAGCGATTGCAGGCTCAAGATGCTGTTCACCACCTGCAAATTGTTTTTCACCCGGTGATGAATTTCGTGCAGCATGGCCTCTTTTTCCAAGAGCGAATCCAGCAAGTGCTGCTGATAGCTACGTCGCTCGCTGATATCCTGAATCTGGGCCACAAAATAAAGCGGAGCCCCCGCATTGGTGCGCACCAGACTGGCGGTCAGAAGAATCCAGACCGCCTCTCCGTCCTTCCGAAAATAGCGCTTTTCCATAGTGTAACTGGGCAGGGCACCGGAAAGCAGTTCGCCGACCAGAGCCAGATCGGCCTGGAGGTCGTCGGGATGGGTGATGTCCTGGAAAGTCAGCACCAGCAGTTCGTCTTCGCTATACCCGACGATGTCGCAGAGAGCTCGATTGACTTTGGTCCAGCGCCCTTCCAAGGAAACCAGGGCCATTCCGATACCGGCAAATTCGAAGGCGGAGGCAAAGCGCTCCTGGCTTTCATAGAGTGCCTGGGAAACCAGACGCTCCTGCGTGACATCCCGGCCTTCCGGAACGATGTTGAAAATCTGTCCTTTTTCGTCCATTACGGGGCGCAGGGAAAAGTCGACCTGGCGCACTCTGCCGTCCCGTCCCAGGTGGGTAGCATCAAAGCGCACGCTTTCTCCCATCCGGGCGCGAGCGAAACTCTCCACCAGACGCTTTTGCTGAAGCGGGTCGTGGCTCCACCAGGGTGTGGTCCAGAAAAGCTTGCCGATCACGTCCGCTTCCGAAACCCCCGCAAACTCCAGGGCTCTCCGGTTGGCTTTGATCAACGCTCCATCCATGTTGCAGAGCCCGATAAAGTGGAACATCGACTCGAAGATAGCCTGGAAAATCTGCTCCCGGTCCTGAAAGCGAGCACAGTCCGGACTGACTCTCTGGCTGCCCAACCAGCGCCCTCCCATCGGCGAGGCTTGCAGCAGCACGCGACACTCTCCGGCCAGCAATTTCATTCGGACATCCAAATGGACTCGCTGACCCGTAGCCCGGACCTGCTGGAAGGTCCACTGGAAGAGATCCTGGTCCTCGGGATGGACGAATTGCTGCCAACGCTCCAAAGAGACCGCTTCACCGTCTTGCAGGCCGTAAAGAAGCCGCATTTGCGAATCGAATTCGAGCTCCGATCCCCACTCCCAGAAGGTCGCGTTCACCATAAGATCCATAACCATACGCTCGAGGCATTGACCGAATGGAGCGGAAGTACTTGAGAGTGTAAGCGACCTCACAGACGCGCCCCCCTCGCTGGATGCATTTTATGAATCATGAAAAACATAATTCTAACCGCCCTCCTCCTTTGCAGCCCGGTCCTGGCCCAAGAACAAAGGGTCAGCGACCCCTCCGGTTTCTCCACCAGCGTGCCCGCCTCGTTCAAGGTCTCTCAGGACGGCTCAGGAACCATCGCGGTCGAACCGCAGCAGAAGTATATGGTGGTCATCAAAAACCACTCCTACAATACTTTCGAAGCCTTCGCTCAACAGGCCAATCTAGAAAAGGACGGTTTCACGCTGGTCGGGGAAGTGCGCACTATCAATGCCACCGATCGTAGTTTCCGCGCCGCCAAACAGACCGCCACCGGTTACCTGTTGGCCGACACCTTCGTCTGCTTCTCTCCCAATGGCGGCGGCAGCTTGATCGTAGCTCTTTCGGACGAAAAGAATGCCGACGCGGCTTACTCCAGCGCCTACCGCATGGCTCAAAATCTGCAATACAGCCAACCCCAGCGCGATACCCAGTTGACCGCGGCCCTGGCCGGCAAACACCTGATCTATCTCTACACCGGTAATGGCTACTCAGAACGCAAAGATCTCTATCTGGGTGCCAACGGCCAGTTCGCCCAGCGCAACGATGCCAGCAGCGCTTCCTTTAACGGCTCCGGATACTTAACCGGCGGCGGCGACGGCAGTTGGAGAGTCGCCCCTGGAGGCCGGCTGATCTTGCAATACAACAACGGGAATACCGGCAGCTACACCATGGCAGCGGGCAAGGCCAACAACGAAGTGCTTCTCAACGGTAAGCGCTACTTCGTGACCAACCGGTAACAAAGCGGGCGACAGATTTATCTGCCCTTTCTACCGGGACCTGTAAAATGGTCCCATGTTCATTTCCGCACTTTCCATCACCACAGACAGCACCCCGCTCGCGACTCCTCTACCCGCTTTCGGAGCGGCGCAGCGACTTCAGGACCCCTCCTTCTCCGCCCAGTCCTTGCCGGTGCTGAGCACGATGCAGCAAATGCAGACGTTGCTCGGCGAAATGTATCTGATGTTGAAGACCCTGATGGGCGGCAATCCCCCGGAGGCAGCCCAATCTGGGACCAGCGTCGACAAGAGCTCCGCTCCCACCACCGACCTGAAGGACGTGCAGGGTAGCGACTTCGGGAAAAAGTTGGCCACCCAGGCGGAAAAGACGGCCAACCAGATCAACACTCCCGGTCTGTGCCTGAAGGGGGTCAATGACGCGATGCAGGCCATGGGTCTGCCCGTTCACCGCGAAGCCGCCGCATGGATGGCGGTGGACGACTTTCAGAAAAATCCCCGCTTTCGAGAAGTGAAAGTCTCCAAAAGTCAGCTCAAATCGCTGCCGGCGGGTGCCGTCGTCATCTGGGACAAAGGTTCCGGGCTGCCCTATGGACATATCTCGGTGGCCCTGGGAGATGGTCGTGAGGCTTCCAGCAAGGTGCGCAACCAGCTGCTGCTCAACACCAACTTTCACGTCTTTTTACCCAAATAGCCGACCCATAAGGTAACCGCCGTCGCCTGGGCGAAGGACGGGCCATGAGTTCCAGTGGCATCGAGGGGGGACCGGTCCAGGACGACCTGCAACCCGGCCAGGTCCTGGACCACCGCTACGATATCAAGGAGCTGGTGGGCCGAGGCGGCATGGGCACCGTGTACCGAGTGCGCGACTGGGATTGGAACGTCGACCTGGCCGTAAAAGTGCCAGCCAAGCATTTGATTTCCGACTGGGTGGCCAAGGAACGCTTCTTGCTGGAGGCACAGACCTGGATCGAGCTGGGTGTCCACCCCAACATCGTACAGTGCTGGTTTGTGCGCGAGCACGAAGGTTCTCCGCTGGTCTTCATGGATTACCTGCCGGCCGGCAGCCTCAAAGAATGGCGGGAACAAGGGAAGATCGCCGCCGGTGACTGGGAGACCATTCTGGACCTGATGATCCAGGCCGCCGCCGGCCTTGGTTACGCTCACGAGCAAGGACTGGTCCATCGCGACGTCAAGCCCGCCAATCTCATGATGCGTGAAGACGGCCGGCTCTGCGTGACCGACTTCGGGCTGGTCAAGGTCACCGACCTGGAGACCGGTGGACCCTCAGCGGCCGACCTGGAAAAAATGCTGGTCGAGCTGGACGCCCAGGGAATCAACGAAGAGTCGCTGACCCTGACCCGCACCGGGACTCTGTTGGGAACTCCTGAGTATGGCGCGCCCGAGCAGTGGATGGCCGCGGGCAACGTGGGCGTGCAGGCCGATATCTATGCTCTGGGCATCATCCTCTATGAACTGTGCGCGGGACGCCGGCCTTTTGACGACGGAGTCAAACGAGTCTCGGCCGCGATTATGCTGGGCGAGCATCTCATGACTCCGGCGCCCGACCCACGCAAATTCCGCCCGGAAATTCCCGAGGTCCTGGCTGCGCTTTGCTTGCGCTGCCTGGTCAAGGACCCTCTGCAGCGTCCGGCTTCGATGCAAGAATTGCGGGAAGAGTTCGCTTCGATTTATCACGGCTGTAGCGGTCGCCCGTACCCCAGGCCCGCTCCTCGAGCCGGTACCCAGCGGGCCGACGCCCTGAACAACAAAGCCGTCTCCTTCTGGAACCTGGGGTTTGGCCAGCGTGCTTTCGACGCCTGGCGAGAAGCGGCCAAACTGGACGGCCTCCACCCGGAAACCGTCTACAACCGCACCATGGTGCAATGGCGCCAGGCCCAGATCGACGACGCCGAAGTGCTGCGTCGCCTGAATCAGGTCAAAAGCACCTACCCCCACCTGGGAACGTATCTGGGTTACTTCCTGCTCGAACAGGGGGACGCACATTCGGCGGAGCAAGAAATTCGCCAGGCCCTGGTCAACCCGCTGGCGGCCCGCCACGGCACCGCCTGGCGAGCGCTGGGCGACGCCCGCATGTATCTGGAAGAGTATGCTCAAGCGGTGGAGGCCTATCAGCAGGCTCTCAAACGAATGCCTGACGATCGTCAGGCCACCGCCCGCCTGGAGATGGCTCGCCAGAACCAGCGTCAACTGGAACGCGTGCTCTTTCCGCGGGCCACTCCCCGACTGCTTCTGGAAAAGCGTTCGGCGGTGGCGGCGGTGGCACTGAGCTCCGAGGGTGATCAAGCCGCTCACTGGGCCGAAGACACTCTCGAGCTTTGGAACACCCAGGAGGGAACGGTGCTTTGGAGTTGGCGAGCCGAAAGCGGCGCGGCTGCACCCAGTCGGCTGCTGATCGAACGCAATTGGGTGCTCTCCCTGGCCAGCGCGCACGGACGCTGCTGGTCTCGCTCGACCGGCCAACTGCTCTTCGAAGTGGAGGGTCGCAAACGCATCCTGGCCGTACATTCGCGGCTGGGCTGGGCGCTGGTGGGCGGAGAAGTGCTGGAACAGGTCAAACTGCCGGGTGGAGACGTGCTGCAGGCCCTGGAAGGACACAGTAAACCGATCACCACCGCAGCCCTGAGCGCGGACGGGCGTCTGGCGGCGACAGGAAGCGGTGACCGCAGTGTGCGCCTGTGGGACCTGCAGACGGGTTGCTGCCTGCAACACCTCGAGGGTCATACTGACCTGGTGGAGAGTGTGGTCTTGAGCGGCGACTGTTCGCTGGCTTTCTCGGGAAGTCGCGACAAAACCGTGCGCATCTGGCAGGTCTCCACCGGCGACTGCCTCTACGTCTTGCAGCACTCACACGAGGTCCGGCGCGTTCGCCTCTCCGCCGACGGCCATCACCTGTTGGTGGCCAGCTGGGCCCTGGGAGAAAAAGACGGGCTGGATGTCTGGGAGGTGGCCACCGGCCAGCGCCTCTTCAGTCGCTCGGGAGGCCATTGGCTGTGTCCGTTCCACACCGGCCCCTGGGCCCTGGTTGCCTCCAAAACCGCACGTCCGGCTCCGCTGACCCTTTGGGAAATCCCCAGCGGTCGCCAACTGTGCGCCTTCAGTGAGTCCCCCAGTGAAATCACCGACCTGGCCCTGAGCCGAGACAACCGCTGGGCCCTGAGCGGCGGACACGATGGCAGCTTGCGTCTCTGGGAAGTGGACTGGGCGGCTCGCGTGGGAGAGTTTTCCCTGATCGTCAATCGCACCTCCGATCACGATCAAGTCGAGTCGAACCAACAATTGTTTTCCAAGCATCTGGAGACGGCGGAACGACAGTGGAAAGCTGGGGAAGCCGCCAACGCCTACCAGCAACTTCGCGAAGCCCGCAATCTGCCCGGCTATGCTCGCGATCCCGGAGCCCTGGCGCTCAACGCCCGCATGCTGCAGCGCTTGAGCCGACGCGGCCTGCAGGCGGTCTGGCAACTGCGCGCCTTCGCCTCCAACGGCAGCGTAGCGGCCCTGAAAATGAGCGCGGACGGGCACACGGCTCTGTCTGCTTCGGGCAAAGTCCTGTATCTCTGGGAACTGTCCAGCGGCTCCTGCGTGCGCGGCTTCACGGGCCATACCGATCAGGTGACGGCCGTGGCGCTGAGCCAGGAAACGGCCCTTTCGGCCAGCCTGGACGGAACGGTCCGGCTGTGGAGCCTGGCCAGCGGCGAATGCCTCGAGGTCTATCGATTCAATGAGCCCGCGCTGCAGCTGGGAGTGAGCCACTCCGGACTTTTTCTGGTCGGGAGTCCGGACAAACTGATCGTGGCACGGGTAGCCCGACCCGACCCGTTGCTAACTTTGCCCGTCAGTGGACCCGTCTGTCTGGCCCTGAGTCGAGACGGACGCCTGGCCGTTACCGGCTCCGAAGAACCCGAATCTCTCCGGCTCTGGCGCCTGCCCGCGGGAACCTCCAGCCGTCCCTGGAAAGCGCAGCGCGCCCAACCGGAGGCTCTCGGACAAGGTTCCGCCAGCGCACTGGCGCTCTCCGGGGATGGGCGATTTGTGTTGGCCGGGGATGCTCATGGTTGGCTACGACTCCTGGACGTCGAAGAAGGTTGGTGCCGCTCCGCCTGGCAAGCCCACAGTCAGGCGATTCGCAGCGTGCGACTGAGCAGTGACGGTCGGGTAGCTTTCTCTTCGTCACTGGACGGTGCTATCGGTTGTTGGGAAGTCGTCAGCGGCCGTCGTTGGGAGACTCTTCCCGGCCCCTATGAAGCCATGAGCGTCAGTCCTGAGGGGCGCTTTCTGCTGACAGCCGGAGGCGACCGGGTCTTGCGGCTCTGGGAATTGGATTGGGAACTCAATGCCCAAAAGGAAACCGCGCCTCTGGCGGATACCTGGAAGAAGTCCACCGTCCTGGAGATGATCGGTGGACTTTTCCGTCGGAAGACCTAGTACAAGACAGGATCGCTGTCGGTAACAGAGCTAGTAGATTTGCGCCATACTGAACAAAACGGGGGGTTCAGGAGGACGCTTATGCTGAGAAATTCCTTATTATGCCTGGGTTTGTTCGCGCTCGCCGGCCCATCGTGGGCCGATAGCAGTGAATGGGCCCGCTGGTCCAAATTTCGTTTCGGAGGCAACGTCCGCCAGATCATCGCGACCGGGTTTTATGTGCACACGCCCAGCGGAGCCGACGTTTACGTGCGCCAGGATGAGAAAGTTCTGCGCAACGGCCAGATGGTCAATCCCACTTTTCTGAGGCCGAACGACAACGTCCAGGTGCTGGTCGCTCCGGGCCGCGGACAGATCCGCCATCGAGAAGACAATGTAGCCATTCTGCCAACTCCCTACGGGGTGGTGCAGGTGCCCGAAAACAACCTGCAGTTGGCCATGGAGCAGGCTGCCCTGGCCTCAGCCAGGCAGACGCCGGTCAGCTCCGCCCAGTATTTTCTGTCAGCCCCGGCGGCGCGTCCGAACCAGACCTACTCCTATGGCGGCGCCCCCATCTATGCTCCCAATCTCTCCTACGGCTACGCTTCCAACGGATATGATACGTTCGGCTACGATCCTTACGCCTACGACCCGGGCTACGCACAGCCCGTCAGTTACTACCAGCAGCCCTACATCGCGCCGGCCGCCTACTACCCGGGCTATGTTCAGCCGGGCAACTTTTATCCTCAGCCTGTCTACAGTAACAATTTCAGCAACCGGGACGGAAGTTTCAACTGGGGTAATGCCGCCGTTTCGCTGCTGGGCACCGCGCTGGTGGCCACTCTCAGCAATCAGAACAACTTCTACCCGTATCCAAACCAGGGGTGGAACAACTATGACCCCGGATACTACCAGGGCCAGGCTTGGAACAACGGCTACACCCCCGGCTACTACCAGGGGCAGGCCTGGAACAACGGCTACAACCCGGGCTACTATCAGGGCCAGGCTTGGAACAACGGATACAATCCGGGCTACGCTCCCGTCTACAATAACTTCGTCAATTACGCTCCCAGGCGCCAGAATGTCAACTTCAATCGCCCTTGGAACCGGGCTGTGTTTCCGGTCAACGGGCCTGGACCTGGCGGGAACTGGCGCGGACGCAACAACGGCTGGACTCACGCTTCCTACGGCCTGAATCGGCCCGCCCATCGCGGTTGGAACCGGGCTCAATATCGAGTCAATCCGCCTCGCCAGTACCATTGGAATCGCCCGAAATATCGGGGTGGCCAACCTCGCTACAACAACAACTTCAGACCGCGCAACAACGGCTGGAATCGGGCCCAATATCGAGTCAGCCAGCCCCGTCACAACAACAACTGGAATCGTCCGAAATACCGGGCCAGCCAGCCTCGCTACAACAATAACTTCAGACCGCGCAACAACGGCTGGAATCGGGCCCAATATCGAGTCAGCCAACCCCGCCACAACAACTGGAATCGCCCTTCTCAGCGAGTCAGTCAGCCGCGCTTCCGCGGGGGTGGTCAGTTCCAGGGTCGTCAGCCGCGCTTCGGAGGCGGCGGCGGGGGCCGCCAGTTCCAGGCTCGTCAGCCTCGCTTCAACGGAGGCGGCGGATTCCAACGCGGCGGTGGTGGCGGGGGTCACTTCCGGGGCGGTGGCGGCGGAGGTCGAGGTCGGCGCGGCCGCTAAAGCCCTCCAAGGTAGGAGCTGATGTCCTCCGGTGGTTCCGCTCGCCAATCGTAATCGCGTAGACGCAGCCTGACGGCGCTCAACAAATGGCGACGCACCCCCAGCTGCCGCTCGAGGCGCTCCGTCCAGCCGTAGTCCAGATGCTCCACAAAAAAAGACTCATCCGAGCCGTAGATCTTGTCACCGACCACGGGATGCCCTAGATAGCTCAAATGCACGCGAATTTGATGCATCCGTCCGGTCTCGGGTCGGGCCTCCAGCAGGGCCTTTCCGCCGGGCAGACGCTGCAAGACCTTCCAGTGCGTCACCGCCGGCTTGCCATCCAAAGCGACGGCCTGTTTGATCCGCACCAGACTTCCGCGCAAAGGCCCCAGAGGAGCGTCGATGACCCCCTCCTCCTGCGAGGGCCAACCGTGGACGACCGCCCAATAAGTCTTCTCGGCATCTTCGAAGGCTCGGCACCAGAATTTATGGTCTCCCTTGGAAACGAGCACCAGACCACTGGTTTCCCGGTCCAAGCGATTGACGAAGTGGGGCTGAACTTCCTCGCCCAGATACATCCGGAGGCGAGAAATCAGGCTGGAATACTCGTCGCCGGTGGTGGGGTGACACATCAAGTCGCCCGGCTTGTCCACCACCAGGTAAGTTTCGCCTTCATCCACGACCCGCAAGCGGGCCGTGGCGGCACAGCTAGTCCTGGAGATGGGCCTCCAGGAACCACAACCACTGGTCCGCATCGCGGCTCACCGCGGTATAGACATCGGAGGTGGCGGCATCGCCCCACTCGGCGGTGGTATCGATGGCCTGGCGCACGCGGTTCCCATAGTGGCTGAAGCGCGCCGTCAAGGCTTCGAGATGCTCTTCACCGGCCAGAATCCCGGCCGGGTACTCTTCCAGGCTGGAGACAAGAGCGGCGCTGCGAACGGTGCCCTGCGCATAGTGACCGAGAGCGGTAATGCGTTCGGCCACGGTGTCCAGGTGATTCTGCAGACCCTCGGCCAGGGTATCGAAGAGCAGATGAAGTTGGTGAAAGTTAGGCCCCTTGACGTTCCAGTGGGCCTGCTTGGTCTGAGAGATCAGGTCGAGCGTATCGGCCAGGGTCTGGTTGAGAAGTTGCGCCACCTTTTCGCGGATTTCGGGAGCGAGTCCGTGGCTGGAACGAATTCGGGATTGAGTGGTAGGCATAAACTCCTTTCGATTTTGGAAACGGTCAATCAAGCATTCGTAGGCTGACGCGCAGAGTCTGGCGCAGTTGAGCCGGCTCCTGGCCCGCTCGCTGGCAAACACGAATGCCGGCCAGAAGGGTAAAGAGAGCGTCAGCGGTTGGGGTAGGTTCACAGCGGCGGGAGATGGATCCGTCCTCTACTCCGCGTTGCACGCACCGTTCCATGGCTTGGCGCGTCAAGGCGGAACAACGTCGCACGGTGGCGGCCACTTCCGGTTGAGAAGCAGCCTTGTCGAGCAAGGCGTTGGTAAGCAGGCAGCCGGGGTGGTGAGCGGCCCCTTCGCTGACGACGCCTTCGAAGAAATTCTCCAAAGATTGCCGTCCGCTGAGGTCCTCGCGGATTAGTTGCTGCCTCGGCTGGAAACGTTCTGCGGCTACCTCGATACAGCGGAGGTAGAGGCTCAGTTTGTCGCCGTAAGTATCGTAGAGACTCTGACGATTGACTCCGAGAGCTGTGGTCAGGTCAGAAAATGAGGTCCCCTCGAAGCCCTGGCGGGAGAAAACATCCACCGCCTTCTCCAGACATTGTTCGGGGCAGAAGTTCTTGGGTCTCACAAGCTCACTCTACGAGTTCTGGAACGAGCTGTCAAGAACTTCCTACCAGGACTTTGGACCCGATTGTGCCGTAGCTAGAGAGCATGACTAACAACGAATTAGGACAACCCGTGGGAGACCCGGTCGACTGGAAGGGCGCGCAAAACCCGACGCGACAATCTCTGGGAGTCGGCCGTTTTTGCCGCATCGAACCGCTGGACGCCGAGAAGCACGGGCCCGCACTTTACGCCGCCCAGGCCCTGGACGCTAAGGGAGCCAACTGGACCTACCTCCCCCACCATCCGCCCGCCAACGCGCAAGAGTATCAGCAGCGACTGGAGCAGCAGCAAGCCAGCCGCGATCCGCTTTTCTACACCATTCTGGACCAGACGGGCGAGCCCGTCGGCACGGCCAGCTATCTGCGAATCCAACCGGATCTGGGCAGCATCGAGGTCGGCTACATCCATTTCACGCCGCGCATGCAGCGGGGCCCGCTGAGCACGGAAGCCATGTATCTGATGATGCGCCACGTATTTGTGAACCTGGGCTATCGTCGCTATGAATGGAAGTGCGACAGCCTGAACGCACCCTCGCGCAAGGCGGCCCTGCGCCTGGGCTTCACTTTCGAAGGCGTCTTTCGCCAGGATCGGGTGGTCAAGGGGCGCAACCGAGACACCGCCTGGTATTCCATTCTAGACAAAGAATGGCCGATTCTCGACAAAGCGTTCCAGAATTGGCTGAGTCCCGAGAACTTCGACGAGCAGGGCATTCAGCGTCTACGACTGGAGGGCTATCGCTGAAACCAGAAGCGCGCCATCTCACCGGCGGCACGTTCGAAAGTAGCCTTGTCGGGGCGCCGGTAGACCGTATCTTCGAAGCTGTCGCGGGGATCGAGAGCGTGCCCGCAGCCGGGGAAGTAGACGAAGTGCTTGTTGCCCTTCTTCCAGACCTGGGTCTCGCAGATCTCCAGAGCCTTGACCACAAAGGCCGGCGTCTGATTGTCCCATTCGCCTTGTAGGAAAACCAACGGGTAGTCGGCCTGCTGGGCCAATTGAATGGGAGTGGGCAGGGAAGCTTCGTCGCGTCGCCAGGCGTCGGGCAGGATCGGCCTTAGAATCAAGTTACTCAGGTTGGCGGCCTGAAACTCAGAACGACTCAAATTGCCGTCATGGTTCAAATCCAACACGGGCATCTCGGATTTGAGAGTCCCATCCAACTCGGAGGATTCCAACACCAAATCGTGATTTTTGTCGAGACCGTCAAACAGAGCCAGCGGACGATACCCGACTTGTTCGGTGATCAGCGTCTCCAAACTGGCGCCGGTAAAGCTGATCAGACCCAGCCCGCTGATCTTCCCATCCTTCAAGGCCGCTTGCTGAGCCACCCAGGTGCCTTCGCTATGACCCACCAGATAGACGGGTAGGCCCGGGCACTTCTGCCTGGCCACCGCCACCGCGCTGAGGGCGTCTTGAATAAAGCTCAGGGCGGGATGCTCCTTGAGCGACTGCAAAGCCGAATCGGAGGGAGTCTTGCTCAGCGCGTAGTTGCGCTTGTCGTAGCGCAGCACCGCCAACTTCTGGGCCTGCAGTGCGTCCGAGAGATCGACGAAAAACGGATTGGAAGCCTGGTCTTTGGTAGCCACCTGCAGTTCCTCGTCCATGCTGGCCGCGCCCGAGCCGTGCAGCAGAACGACCACGCCGCGGGCGCCCGCCGGCACATCCAAACGACCCGGCAAGGAGTAGTCCGTCCCCACCGGTACCTGAATGGGCTCGGCGCTCAAGGCACCCGTTACGGCCAGGCCACACAAAAATCGCTTCACAGTCGGGACCTCACTTCCATTAAGGCAAAGCCCAGCAGGTTGGGCCCGAGCCATTGTTCGGGGTCCTGACAGCGAGGGTCGTCCTCGGCCAATCCAATCCCCCAGATGCGATCCAGGGGACTGGCTTCCACCAGCACCCGGTCGCCGGTCTTGCGTAGAAAATCAGCCAGGTCCGGATTCTGAGTGAAACGCGCCTGGTTTCCGCGCACCACGATCTCGAAACGATGTTGAACCCAGGTCGATTCGGTGAAACCACCCACCTGCGCCCCCAGCTTCTTGGCCTCGGCCGGGGTGGCCGCGGCCAGAATGGCCAGCCGCGAGGCCTCATCTCCAAACAGGCGGGCCTTCTCGGCCATCATGTAGTGTTCGGCGCTGGCGTAGGCGACCCCGTCCACTTCGAAGGCGGAAAGCCACCACTGGGAAAAACAGCTCTTCCCGATCGATCCATCCTTCAAGGGACGATGCCCCCAGAAAAAGATATATTTGGGCTGCAGTCCCCCGGCGACCGCTGCTTTCAAGGAATCCCAGTCTCGAATCATAACAACGAGCTTCGCGCTGGGCTCGCAGGGTGCCCTTCCGGAAAATCGAAGCCATCTGCGATGAAAGCCTTACTCCTGACTCTGCTCTTGATTCTGCCGGCCCTGGGAGAGGAAGTGCGCATTCGCCGCGACCCGGCCCAGAGCCGAGTGGTGGTGCGAGACGGCGTGATTTTCTGTCCCCTGCAGTCGCTCTCTCAAGAGCTCGGGACGGATTTGCGCGCGGCGGGAGAAGGTTACTGCGTCGGAGATTTCGTGGCCCCTGTGCCGGCCTTCAAGGTGAGCGTGAATGGGAAGCTGCTGGACCTCCAGGAAGAGGGCGGCGAGCCCATCGTCAACGCGGAAGAGTTCTGCAAGGCCCTGGGCGGGCGCGTGACTCAGCCGGAGCGCGGCGTCCTCGGCCTCTATCCTCCCCTGGCCAAAGCGGGACCGGTGAATCGAAACGACCCGGCCAGTTTCTTCATTTCGCAGAGCCGTTCCAGTTCCAATCCCACCGGTTCCATCGACAACAGCAATTGCGGACCGGCCTCGCTGGCCATGGCCGCGCGCGCTTTCGGGAAATGGCCCCTGGAGATCGCCGAAAACGACTATCCCTCCATGATGACCTGGATCCGTCGAGCCATGGGCCACAAAACCGACGAGATGCAGGGCACCAACACGCCCTGGCTGACCAAAGCCGCCGACAAGTTGGGCCTGCCGAACCAATTGTTCCTGAAGTTTGACGAACTGCCGGGCCATTTAGCCAGAGGCCAACTGGTCGTCATCGCCGGGTATATGAAAGATCTGAACATGCCGGGAGATTCCCACGCCATGCTGGTGGTGGGCCAGCGCGGCGACGATTTCCTCGTCAACGACCCGGGACTTTTCTATAAACTACCGGCTTCGCCCATCCACAGCGCCGACCTCAAGCGATTCTTCGTGTGCGGCATTGCCGTGGGCCCTCCCGAGGGGCCAAAAAGGTCCGTGCCCCCCCTTTAAGGAAAGGTCGGGGATGACGACGCAAAACCTCACTATCAATGAAAATGCCCTGGCGCGCGCCGCCAACGAAGCTCGTGGACTGGCCATGGATGCCGTTCACACCTGTAGCAGCGGGCACCTTGGCCTGCCCCTCGGCTGCGCCGAAATTGGAGCCGTTCTCTTCGGTAGCGCCCTCAGCTACAATCCCGCCGAGCCCAAGTGGCTCAATCGAGACCGCTTCGTGCTCAGCGCCGGTCACGGATCTATGTTTCTGTATGGCTGGCTGCATCTGGCCGGTTACGCCAGCGTCCCTCTCGAGCAAGTCAAGAAATTCCGCGTGCTGCATTCGCAGACGCCCGGCCATCCCGAATTCCACGAAACCGACGGCGTGGAAGCAACCACCGGCCCGCTCGGACAGGGTATCGCCAACGCGGTGGGCTACGCTGTCTCCACCAAGATGGCCGAAGCCGCCTACAACACGGCGGAACACAAGATTTTCGACCATCACGTAGTCTGCCTGGCCGGCGACGGCTGCATGCAAGAAGGCGTGGCTATGGAAGCGGTCGGTTTCGCAGGCCACTTCAAGCTGGACAATCTCATTCTGATCTACGACAGCAACGACGTCACGCTGGACGCCATGGCGGCAGCCACCCAGAGCGAAAGCGCCCAGAAGCGCTTTGAAGCGATCGAATGGGACGTGCAGCAGGTGGATGGCCACGACATGGCGGCTTTCCTGGCGGCTTTTGAAAAAGCCAAAGCGGCCACCGGTAAACCGCAGCTGATCATCTGCAAAACTCTGATTGGCAAGGGCATTCCCGAAGTAGCCGGCACCGCCAAGGCTCACGGAGAGGGCGGCGCCAAGTTCATCGACGCCTCTCGCAAGGCGCTGGGACTGCCCGAGGAGCACTTCTTCGTCAGTCAGGAGACCCGCGACTACTTCTCCGAGCACGGCAAGCAGCAGGTGGCTCGCTACAATGACTGGGTCAAAACCTTCGAGGCCTGGCAAAAGGCCAATCCGGACAAGGACAAGCAACTGCAGACCGCTCTCCAGGGTGCGCCGCCCGCCGACCTGTTGGCGAAGGTCCCCGAGTTCCCCGCCGACAGCAAAATCGCTACCCGCAAAGCCGGTCAGGAAGTGTTGCAGCCTTTGGCCGCAGCCGTGCCCTGGCTGATGTCGGGCAGCGCCGACCTGCACGGCTCCACCCTGAACTACATCGCCGCTTCCCAGGACTGGGGACCGGAACACTGGGGCGGCCGCAACATCCGCTTCGGCATTCGCGAACACGGCATGTGCGGCATCATGAACGGCATCGCCTACGACGGCCTCTTCCGGGCCTCGGGCGCCACCTTCCTCGTGTTTGCCGACTACTGCCGCGGATCGATCCGCCTGGCGGCCCTCTCGGGTCTGCCCACCCTCTACATCTTCACCCACGACAGCGTGGGCGTGGGCGAGGACGGCCCCACCCACCAGCCGGTGGAAACCGTCAGCGCCCTGCGCCTGGTGCCCAACCTGGACGTCATTCGTCCCGCCGACCCGGAAGAAGTTGCGGGCGCTTTCGCGGCGGCCTTGACTCGTCTGAGCGGTCCCACCCTGCTCTCTCTGACCCGCCAGGCCGTGCCGATGCTCAACGACGCTTCCGCCAAGGAGCGACGCGAGGGCGTTGCCAAGGGCGCCTACGTTCTCCTCAAGGAGAAGGGCGACCTGAAAACCATCTTGCTGGCCTCAGGCAGCGAAGTGCAACATGCCGTGGCCGCCGCCAAGACTCTGGGCGACGGAGTGCGCGTGGTCAGCGTGCCCAGCTTCTATCGCTTTGATCAGCAAGACGCCAGCTATCACGAGCAGGTGCTGCCCGCCAGTTGCACTCGTCGTGTCGCCATCGAAGCCGGCGTCACCGGTCTCTGGTGGAAATACGTGGGCTTGCAAGGAAGAGTGGTCGGTATCGACCGCTTCGGCATGAGCGCTCCCGGTGACCAGGTCATGAAAGAACTGGGCATCACCGCTGATCATCTGGTCGAGGTGGTCAAGGGCCTCGCCTGAAGGACCTGAGATCCACGCGCAGGCCGTTCGTCTTCAGTTTCTGAAAGGCGAGCGGCCTCGTTTATTTTCCCCCTATCTGCCGGCTCTTGAGGAGCTACAGGGCAAGCGCGTCAAGGAAGTGGGAGCTCAGGGCAAAGCTTTCTTGATCCACTTTGAGGGCGGCCGCAGCCTGTACGCTCACATGCAGCTCTATGGGCGCTGGATGTTCGGCAAACCAGGCCAAGAACCCAAGACCAATCGTCAGTTGAGGCTGAGCCTCAGCACGGCGGAGCAAGAAGCCCGTCTCTACAGCGCTACCGACATCGAGATCCTGACCGCCGCGGGTTTGAAGAAGCACCCCTATCTGTCCCGTCTTGGCCCCGACCTGCTCGACCCCGGCACCAAGCAGTCGGATTTGTTCGAACGCCTGCGAGACAAGAAATTTTCCGGACGGCGCCTGGCCGCTCTCCTCCTCGACCAGACCTTTTGGGCGGGGCCCGGCAACTATCTGCGCAGCGAAATCCTCTTCTGCGCCGGACTGACGCCGGAAATGCGCCCTCGCGATCTGGACGAAAATCAGGCACGGCGATTGGTGGAGGCCGCTCAGGGCCTGGCTCGGCGTTCCCTGAAAACCAAGGGAATCACTACCCCTCCCGACCTGGTCACTAAAGCCAAAAAGGCCGGACAAACCCGCCGCTGGTATCGGCACTGGGTGTTTAACCGCCTGGGCCGGCCCTGCTGGGTCTGTGAGACCCCCATTCGCAAAGAAGAGTGGGGCGGTCGCCGACTTTACCGCTGCCTGGATTGCCAGGGCGGCGGCACCTGGGAAATGAATTTTGCGGACCTGGAATAAAGCCGCCCAAACCGGCGACGGGGCTCAGGTCTGAATTCGGAACGCAAAATATTCTTGGGGAGAAACTATTCCGTGAAAAAGATTGTCTTTGCATTTCCTTTCCTGGCCCTGACCGTGACCGGCTGGGCACAGCACAAACTGGAACGAGATCCGTTCGTCAATCTGGCCCAACAACAGCAAGTCCAGCACCTCGAGCAGGATACTCACAGCAAGATTCCCGTGATCACGACTCAGGCTCACCACCAGACGGAGATGAAGCAATCCGCCCCCGTGCCGAAAATCAACGTGCTGGGATTGGTCACCAATTCTCGCCAGCCCAAGGCCATCGTGGCCGGCGCCAAGAGCACTTACATCGTGGCTCAAGGAGACAAATTAGGCGATTATCGTGTGGCCAGGATCGACCGCAGCGGCATCACGCTGGCCTACAAGCAGTCACGCTATCATCTACCCCTGGGAGAATAACTCAGCGCCCGCCAGAAAACCACTGCGAACAAGCCGCTCCACAGCGGCCACCAGGCAAAAACGCCCTGGGCTTGCCAACACCAGACGCTCAGCAGAGCGCAGAGAATGGCCAGCAGTTGCGCCGACAGAATGCGCGACCCTTCTAACTGGGCGCCATCCTCATCCCCGCGGCTGGAGATGCCGCCCGTCAGACACACCGACAGGTAGCTGAGACACAGCAACAAACCCCAGTTCAATTGGGGTGAAAGTCCACATCCCGCCAGATTGTCGCTGCGCGCCATGCTGACCAGAGCCACCGCTCCAAAGGCCAGATGGCGTCGCAGCGGCTGCTGCAAAATGGCGTCCAGAAAGAAGGCGGCGGCGGCAATCCAGGAGGCGTTGGGACGGGCCCAGGCCAGGGCCAGCAAAACCAGCGAGTCCAGCCAGCGAGCTGGCTTGCCGGGAGTGCGGTTGACGAAGCGCATTCCCAACAGCAAGAGAAAGAGTCCGCCCGAATAGCCGCCCCACAGGGTGGCCAGCAAGGCCGCCAGCAAGGCCGAGGGCGGGTGATCCGGATCGAGCTCCCGGGTGAGGGCCCAGGCAAAGAAAACCGACAGGCCGGCTGCTCCACCCCAGCAGAACCAGGCCAACGCTACCCAGAGCACGATGGCGATGTTGCTCGGGTAGCCCGGGTCCAGGCTCCTCCACATGCTGCTCCAATCGCGAATCTTCACCCATGGGTCAACCGAGGAGCCCGGTCTGTCGTTCCGTTAACATCCCTGTGCTAGAGACCTCGGGCGGAAGTGGGAGACTGGACGTATGAGGATAACCCCGAGCCGCGTCAACCTCAACAATCTCGATTCCCTGGCCTTTACCTTTCCGGGTCGGGATGGACGCGTCCAAACGGGACATGCGATTTACGCGGAACCCGTGGACCGTCTCGACCCGCTCGGACCGGTTCGCCAGCTGGGGGACGACGACGAGGGCTTCTCCTGCGTGGACGATGTCGCTCGCGTGGCTCTGATCTACCTGGAACAGTTCGAAAAGTCGCGTCAGCCCCAGTGGGCTGAAAAAGCCGAACTGGCGGTGCGCTTCTGCCTCAACCAGGAAGACGGCCAGGGGACTTACTACAATTTCGTCGAGAAGGACGGCAAGATCAATCAGGACGGTCCGACCTCCAAACCGGGCCTGAACTGGTGGGCGGCGCGGGCTTTCTGGGCGCTTTCGCGAGCCCAGCGGGTGCTGCCCGATTCTCCGTTGCAGAACGAGATCGCCGCGAGCCGTCAGCGCACTTTGGAACGTCTGCAGCAAGCCCACGACCAGGCCCAGGTACCTCCCGAACTGGCTCAGGCCTACGCGGAAACCGGCATTCGTCCGGGCGGGCTGGTCGACCACAGCGGCTCGATCACCTCGATTTTTGCGCTGGCCCTGCTGGAGAGCCCGGACACCCGCGAAAGTCCGTTGCTGGTGGACTACTGCGATTCTATGGCGCGCCTGGAGGTCGCTCCTGAGCATCCCCTGCTGGCGGGTCTTCACCTGAACTCCCTCTCGGACCGAAGCACGGTTCACCTGTATGGTAATCATCAGGTCGGAGCCCTGGCTCAAGCCGGCGCGCTGCTCCAGCGTCAGGACTGGATCGACTCGGCCCGCCGTGAAGCCGACGGCTACCCACGCATGCTGGCCTCTCACCAGTTGCCGTTCGCCTACTCCCCCGCCCCGGAACCAGGCCCGCAAATCGCCTACGCGGCCGAGACCACCATGGCCAACCTGCAGGCCCTCTATCAGGCCACCGGGGAAGAAAAGTATTCGGATCTGGCGGGCCTTTTCGGAACCTGGTTCAGCGGCGCCAATGTGGCCGGCAAGCCGGTTTACCATGCTCCCACCGGCCGCGCCTTCGACGGCGTGGATCCTCAAGGCGTTTCCACCAACTCCGGGGCCGAATCCAACGTAGAGGCACAACTGGCCATGAGCGCCATGGAGAATTCTCCCGGTCAGCGCTGGCTGAGTTTCGGCCACATCCAGGATTTTTCCGGCGAGAAGCTGCGCACCGATTTTCAGGTGGCCGCGGGCCAGCCTCAACGAGAGACGCGGACCCTGAATGGAGGCGCTCAGCGAACCAACTGGCGACTGGGCTCGGAAGACCGGCTGCAGATCTCCAGCCAACAGGGGCTGCTGGTCTGGAAAGGCGAGAACCTCACTATCGATCCCGACGGACCAGGCCCCCTGCCCGCCTATCGCGTGGAGGCCCAGGGCGGAGGCTGGCAGACCACCGCCCTACCCGACAGCGCGAAGCTCGAAATTGGGGGGACTGCCACCGTCGACTCGCTGGTGGAGAGACCCGCAAACTCGCATCGCAGCTGGAGCGACGGCACCTCCAGGGTGGAACTGGAAGTCGGTCCCGAAGGTTGGCGCATCGGTTAGCTGGCCATGCGATCCCAGTAGGCCGGAAACAAACCCGCCCGCCCGGACTTGACCCGCGTTTCGGTGCGCTCCAGGCGACGTTTGCCCTGTTCCGCTGACTTCTTTCCAGTGCCGACCAGCGCCGGCAGTTCCCGCACCAGAAAGATAAGATCCTTGAGCGCGCTCAGCCGATCCTTTTTATCCAGACAGACCATGGGAAACTTCAAACGCGGAAGCAACTGAGGAATGCGAATCTGGCAGGCTTCCAAGAAATTCAGGTCGTGGTAGTGAACGAGCAGAGCATTTCCAGGTCCGAAACAAGTCACGGGTTGATTCTGTTTGGCCGCATCCTTCAGGCTGGCAAAGAGGGAAATTCCCGAGTCCTGGAAACGGGTCGAACCGCCAACCACCACGCCAAACTCCTTACTCCCCCGAGAGAACCGCAAGATCTCGTCGTCCTGAATCTGACGCCACAGTTCCAGGCGGAGAAATCGCTCGCAATCCGCATAGAATTCGCGGGCCTTTCTCTCTCCCAGCAGGCCCACGACGGAAAAAGGCACCATCTCCGAGGCCGGTGGCCACATCGATTCGCGAATTCTGGCGTGGTGGCGCGGCGAAGGATCGACCGCAATGGTCGAATGAGGACAGCGCAAACGCAACGCCAGGGCCAACTCCTCGCTGTTCACCAACAACTCGGCCGGTGCACCATGCTGCTTGAAACTCTTGTCCAGCCAGGCAAGTTGCCCGTCCAGGTCGAGCGGCACCGGAACCACCTCCGTGAACAACGGCTGTTGGTGGGTTTCAGAAGCCAGAATGACCAGGCAACCTCGGGTGCATTCTTCGGTGCCGGGATACCAGATGGGGCTCCAGGATTGAGAGAAACTGCAAACTCCAGCTTTCTCATAGATCTCGTTGAAAATGGGCATCGGTTCGTCCTCCTTGGTGGTCTGGGACGAGAATAGGAGAACGCTCTCTCCCAAAGTACTACCGAGGGCCCCTTTTTGTTAACGTTTTGCGGGCGGGTCCGGCCAGGCGTAGAGGTCGGGACGGCGATGGCTCAGGCTGGGAAGACGTTCGCGAATTTCGTCCTGGCGCTGGAAGTCCAGATCCGCCAGGATGACCGTCTCGGCATCGCCGGCCTGCGCCAGCACGGTGCCCCAGGGATCGACAATCATGGACCTTCCGTAGCTGGTGGGCGTGCCCGGCGTCGTGCCAAACTGGTTGGGGGCCAGCACGAAAACCTGATTCTCGATGGCTCGAGCCCGCAGCAAAACCTCCCAGTGATCCCGTCCGGTACGCTCGGTAAACGCCGATGGCACGGTTACAATGCGGGCTCCCAGCAGAGTCAGTCTTCGGTAAAGTTCCGGGAAACGAAGATCGTAGCAGACCGTCAGCCCCAGTCCCCGGCCGTCCACTTCCGCCACCACCAACTCGCTGCCCGGAGTGACGTTGGCCGATTCCTTGGCCACGGCACCGGGGATATCCACGTCGAAAAGATGGATCTTGCGGTAAACGGCAACCTGTCGACCCTCGGGGGAATAAAGACAGGAGGTGTTGTGGCAGCTCTGCTCGGCCACCTCGGCCAGAGAGCCGGCCACCAACCACAGTCCGTGCTCACGAGCCCGTTCCGCGGCCCAAGCCGAGCTCAGGCCCTCCAGGCTCTCGGCCTGTTCGCGCACGCGGGCGCTCTCTCCGCGACGGTTGAAGACCTCTGGGAGCACCACTATACGGGCCCCCGCTCGCGCCGCCCGCTCGATCAGTTGAGCAGCCGCCGTGAGGTTGCGCTCGGTGTCCAGGGTGGAGCTGAGCTGGACCACCCCCACTCTCATCAGAGCGATGGCTGCATGACTTCCATTTCAAAGCCCTCTTGCCCCGGATAGCGGCCCTGCGAGTCGGGCCAGAGAATCTGCAAGGCAGGGAAACCATCGGGGCGGTCCTGGTAGAACCAGACGTTGTAACCCAGATATTTACGGTGTAGTTCGGAGGGGATCGCGCGCAATAGACAGTCCACGCCGTCCAGCAGCGTATCATCGCGTACACCGTCGCGATACACGTGCCCCTGTTTGATTTGCTCGACCGCCAACCCCATGATCGGGTGGGAGACTTCCGGCTCCAGGCCCATGACCATCAACTCGGGATGTCCGTGGGTTTTGTAGAGTCCTACGGTGAAGCTATAGCTCGGCCCGGTGGCGTCGCCCTGAACGTGCACGAAGTGCCAGCCGTGTGCCTGAACATCGGCCTGAAGTTTGCGATCAGCGTCATTTAACATAGCTGCCCCTTCTGCGAGCAACCTTGCTGGCCCTGGTCTTTGCGGAAGACGTGCAGGTGAGACCAGATGCGAGCCACTTCGACCAGTTCGTAGAACCAACGGGCGGGAATTCGAAAATGCCGGGCGGTGGAATCGCTGATGACGTGAGGCGTGTAACTATGCCAGTTGGGGCGCACTTCCAGCAGCTTCAGGCCCTGCCCCTGAGCTCTCTCGATCAAAAGCTGGGCGGCCTGATTCCAGTCCGGGTGATCGGCCCAAAAGAGCAGTCCGTCGGGGGTCAGGCAGCCATAGGCGGCTTTCAGAAACTCGCTGGCCAGCTCCAGGTCGCGCGACGGATCGGTGATGACCGCATCAAAAGCCTGTCGATAGCCCGGCGGTAGTTGCCTCAGGTCCCGGACCTCCGCGTTCACTCCCATCTCGACCAGCCAGTCGACCACACGCTCATCGATATCGAGGGCCTGAATCTGATAATCGCCCAGCAGACTCAAGGCCAATCCCGTGGCATCGTCATCCCCCAGCAACAACACTCGACCCTGTCCCCCCAGATACTCGTGAACCGACTCGGCTCGACGCAGGCTGGAGGCCGGGTCCACTGCCCCCTGGGAAAACTCCTGACTGGCTTCGGGATGGGGCTTGAGGCGACCCAGGAAGTCCTGGAGTGTGCGTTCGTCCGGGCCGGCCGCGGGGCGATGCAGACGCTGGTAGGTGACCTCCGTCATACGCAGGCTGTACTGCATGTAGAAGGTCTGCAGCGGGTCCTGGCTTTGAAAGCGCTCGACCAGCCTGTCGATGCGACGGGAGAACTCCTGGAGCGTATAGGGAACCGAAGGGCGTTCGCCCAGCAGCTCGCCGATCAGGACACTCAGTCGTAGGGCAGACACCCGCCCGGCATTCGACTCCACGGCGAGGAAAACCGCCCCACGGAGAAAAGCGATCCCAGGATGAAGATTCAGAAGATTCCCCGCCCGGCGGACTTCCAGCTGGGCCCGGCCCCCCGCTGGCAAGCCCGTGAGCCGGCCAAGGTCAGCAAGGAGCTGGTTCAGCAAGCTTTAGCTCCCCTGAGCCGGGAAGAATGGTCCGGACCGATCCGGGCGGCGGTGCTGTGCGCTCTCTACGAAGAAGACGATTGCCTGTGCGTGCTGCTAACCCGGCGCGCCGCCAGCCTACGCTCGCACACCAGCGAAGTGTCTTTCCCCGGTGGCCGCCTCGAAGAAGGGGAATCTCCCCAGCAGGCGGCGCTGCGCGAAGCCTTCGAGGAGGTCGGGCTCGACCCGGAGCGGGTGGAGATCTTGGGAAATCTCAGCCCGTTTTCCACTCGCAAACTGGAAGTGGCGATTTTACCCTTTGTCGGCTGGCTATCAGAACCGCCCCAATTGCAGCCCAACCCCGAGGAGGTCGAGCAAGTCTTGCGCGTCCCTCTGGCTCGGCTCCAGGAAGAGGGAGTGTATCACCAGGAAATCTGGAACCTGCCGGAGCTGAACGGCCTGACCATTCACTTCTTCGAGCTCGACGAAGACATCGTCTGGGGAGCCACCGCCCACGTGCTCGATGAACTGCTGGGGCGACTCTATCTGGCCGCGTAGGGACTTTCTTGCAAAAGTCGGGCGATGGGCTCGTAGCCGCTCCGACTGCGGGCCGCTTTCAAGACCACTTGCTTTTCCCAATCAGCCAGCTGCGCGAAAATCGAGCGGCAATAGGCCGAATCCAGCATCTGGGCCAGCGCCTGACCGTCCCAACCGGGATCGTCTCCCGCGGCGCGGCGCAGCATCTGTTCCGCCTTCAGATTGAGCTGTTTGCGGTAGAGCTGCAGCAGAACATCCGGATGCTTCGAGTGCATCGTTTCAAAAAGACGACCAGCCGGGGTGTCTGGTAGGCAAGAACCACGCAAAATCCAGGACCAGAGATGGTCCGAGCGCACCCGAGAGTTGCCGGAACCTTCGGCGACTTCCTGAAGATTCGAATTCTCGGCCAGAGCCTTCTCCAGCTCCGTTACCTGGCCGGGCAGCCAGCGCTCCAGATCGGAATCCAGCTCGCTGTCCTGGCGAGCCCTCCAGGTGTAACCATAGCGCAGAGATTCCGCGTAGCGGGTGTCTCCATTGGGCAAAGTGTCCGGCCGGGAATCCTCGGCCGCGCGTTGGCGCCGGGCGGCCGTGAAGGTCTCCTCGTGGGTCAGGGCCTTGTGGACAGGACTGGCCCAGGCAGCCGCCAGAAACTTACGCCATTCCCCTTCCAGGGCGACCAGGCCCGGGTCCGCGGCGTCCTGCCAGCGCAGCGAGTAAATGGGCAGACCACAGACGTAGAAGCGACTCTCCGGTAGGTAGGCGTCGACGGTCGTGGGCCAATCCGACCAGACGAGGTTTTCAAACTGTTCCACGGCCGCGTCCGGATAGCCGAGCATGACGCCCTCGACCTTGTCGAAGTTGTATTTCCCCTTGTTGGGTAGCTGCTTGTAGATCTCTCTTTTCCACTGGTAGTAACCGGGCCAGCCGCTCTCGCGATGATAGCGGGGAATCCAGGCCAGCCGGGTCTCGCGGGTCCGCTTGTCCAGACCCTCCAGGCTGTGCAGTGAGAAAGACCCCTGCTTCTCGCCTGGCTTGGGCTTGTGCAGATGGAGAGAGTATCCGCGAGGCACCAGGAAACGGTTGAGTCGATCGATGACTTCATCGTCTTCGGGCTTGGGGTCGGTCATGAAGCCATTCCAAGCAGCATAGGGGCGCAGATCGCCCAGGCACAGCAAATAGCATGACTCGACGAAGCGGCAGCCGATTTTCGGTCCGGCCAGCTCAAAAAGTTCGCGCACTAGCTTCATGGTGGCTTCGGCGTCTCCACGTATGGGTGGCGCCAGTTTGGTGCCTTCCGGGCACAACTGTAGCTCGAATTCTCGTTGATAACTCAGGGGTTCCGCCCACCCCAATGCGGCTAACCCCAGACAACAACTTAAAAAGAACCAGACACGTCTCATCCCTTGGCAAGTGCAAGATAGACAGTCCGAATTCCTACCCTTAGACTACAAAGCCATGAGAAGAAATCGCGGCGAGTGCTTGCTCGTTTCCTGTGCCCTGATGGGCTGTTTGATGGTGGTGGCCCTGGCCGTCGTGGTCGCCCTCTGGTATTTCTTTCGTCCAGCCCGAACTGAGGTGCGACCGATGGAGCATCGGAAGCCCGTGCGCAGCGTGGGAGTACAGCGCCAAACTCGGCAGGTCGAGGTGAGCGTTCCGCTGACCAGTTCGCCGACCCCGGAACAGACTCAGACTCCGGTTGCACAGACCAGTTCGCCGACTCCGACGGTCGAGGAAACGCCGGTGCTGCAGGACTTCGCCCCCAGCATCAGCGCCGACGGCTACACACCCGGGATGACGGCGGTCCCTCCCAACAAGAACCTGGTGGTGCGCGATGGACGCCTGGTAGAAGTGCGCGAAGCCAGGGTGCTGCAGGTCGATGACCGCCAGTGGAAGGTGGGAGAGAAAGTCGACCTGGCCCAGTTGCGGGCGGCCTTACCCACCCACCGGGAATCCCAGAAGAACGAGCGCGACGGGTCCAATCGTCACACTTTTCCTCAGCCCGGGGGCCTGGAGGTGCAGGTCTGGATCCGCAACGGCCACGCTCAGAAGTTTTCCCTAAGGGGAATCCCGTAGTTTCGGAGCCGCCCTGCCGGTGCAAAACGAAGGGGTGAACTTCGACCTCTTCTGCTGGCTGGTGGGCTTCCTCTGGCTCCTTGATTTGATCTGCTACCTGCCCATGTTCAGCGTTTTCTTTGGAAAGATCGAAGAGCGCGGTTACCTGGGCGAGAACCCGGGCTACACGCGCAAGCTCAAACTGGCCTGGCTGGCCTCGTCGCTAAGTCTGATGTTCGGCAACCGACTGCTCAAACTGGCCGCCAGTTGCTTTTTTTACGTGCTCTATCGCCACTACTACATCGACACGCGCTGGAGCAGCATCCGTCGCGGCGGCGGTGCGCCGGGCTTTATGAGTCACTGGGCGGCCCTGTATTTGGTGCTGCTACAGTTTTCCGCCTTCCTCGACCCCTCGGGCGCCCTGCCGAGTCAAATCTGGTGGGTGATGCAAGTGGACTTCGCCGTCATCATGATCTGCGCCGGCACCTACAAATACATGGTGGGCTACCTGCATCACGACGGCATGGAATATGGCTGCGTCAACCCGTTCTGGGGTTACTTCTGGCCGGTTTTCCTCAAGCTCAATCCCAGCCACTGGTGGTTCCGCCTGCAAAACTGGCTGGCTTCCGGAGTCGAATTCGCGGCCGGCATCATGATGCTCTTCCCAGCCACTCGCGTGGTCGGGGCCGTGGCCATCAGCCTCAGCTTCCTCTATGTGGCGCTGCTGGTTCGCCTGGGTCGGCTGGCCTGGCTGATGTGCGTGCTACCCATCTGCTTTTTCCCCGACTTCGGGCCGAGCCTGATCGCCGGCACTCCCATCCACCTCGACACGCCTCAGAGCCTGCTCCAGTTGGGACATGCTTTGACCTGGGCCTTCCTGGCGCTGCTGCCACTGGTCAAGTTCATGCAGTATTACAATCTATTCGCCAACCGCTCGCTGCCGGGCCCTCTGCAAAAATGGGTGAGCACCTACGCCAACAAGGTGCCCCTCATCATGTGGCGCGTCTTTACTCCCGACGTCACCAACTTCTACTTGAGAATCTACGAGGAAGAGCCGGAGCGCCCACTTCTAGACGAAGCCACCCTCAAAATAACTCACTGGCAGAACCCCCTGCTCAAGCTGCGCTTCTGGCACGTCACCGAATCGATCGCCTCGGTCAGCGTCTTCACCACCCTGAAATACTTTCCGTCCAACCGCAAGCTGTTTGACGACAAACTGATGAGATACAGTCTATCCTTGCAGCACGCGCTGGGTCGCCCGCTCAAGCGGCTGCGCTATGAGTACATCTCGATCCATAAAATGCCCGACCGCTTCGTCTTCGTTCACGTAGGAAATTTCCGTGTCGACTTCGATACCCAACAGGTCAGCGAAGAAAAGCTGCGCCCGGACTTCGATTTCACCGCCCCATCCAAGTTCAGTCCGGTCCGCGAATCGGCCAGCGTAGGGAGCTTTACCCCCAAATGATGAATCTGCAAATTCCGAGCGTCGGCGTGGTGGAGCAACACGTCCACCTGGGGGGAGCGGTGCCCATTCATCGCCTCTACGAAGCAGCCGTGGACCGCGGCATTCGCCTGCCCGTGCAAAGTTATCACGAGTTCGCCAACTTGCTGCACCGCCGTCGCGATAACTCCGGCACCTTGGAGCGCTACCTGGAGATTTACGAAGTCGCCGAGCGCATCCAGAGCGGCCCTCAGGCCGTCCGCGAAAGCGTGCTGGTGGCGCTCAACGGTGCCGCTCGCACGGGTGGTTCGCTGGCCGTCGACCTGGAAGGGGAAGCCACCACCCCCGACAAGCAGCAACTGCCCATCCGCGCGCTGGAACTCCGGTTCAACCCGATGAAGCGCAACGGCAACGGGATCTGGGACCTGGACCGGGTGATGCTGGCCGCCTGTTCAGCCGTCAACGAGATCCGCACCGCCTACAAAGGCAATCTGCGCGCCGGTCTGATGGTTTGCCTGGGCCGCGACCTGCCTTTCGAAGAGAACCTGATCCTGGCCAAAAAAGTGGCCCGCTGGTCGGAAGAAGGTCTGCCCGTGGTGGGACTGGACCTGGCCGGTCCGGAATCATCCAATTCTTTGAAAGACCCGGCCCGGCTGGAGGAAATGGCCGAATTGTATCGGCTGGCCGGCTCCAAGGTGGGCCGCACCATTCATTGCGGCGAGACCCGAGCCATCGATCTGGAGACCTTCCTGAGCACGGTCAAGACCCTGGAGCCCGAACGCATCGGTCACCCGCTAACGGCCGTACGAGCTTATTGCGAAGACGAGGATTCCCGTGGCCTGAAACTCATGGCCGAACGCGGCATCACCGCCGAGCTCTGCATGCTCTCCAATCTGCTCACCGGAGCGGTACAGAGCATCGACTCTTACCGTACGATTCTCAACGCCTTCGACCAGTTCGGCATCCGCTACACTTTCAGCACCGACGCTCCCTCTCTACAAAAGAGCACGCTGGCCGGCGAAATCGGCTCCCTGCTCCAGTCCAAGGCGGTGCGACCCGAGCAGGTCGAGCAGTCGTTTGAAACGGCCGCTCAGACCACGTTCCTCCATAGACTGGTGCACTGAGCCTACTTTTCGACCGGTACCCAGACCTCGAGTCCGCCCTGGCCGCTGCGTCCGTCAAACTCGGGGCCATAGCGCTCGAAAAAAGGCGCATCGCTGGACTTGTAGCCGGACTGAGGCAGCCAGCGAGTGTAAATCGAATTGCAGGTATGGCGGATCAGCGAAATATGCTCATCGTGGCGAAAGACGGCGTAAGTCTGGCCTGCCGGCAGCTCGATGCTGCTCCAACCCTCCGGTAAGCCGTTTGTCGACTTCACCTCGACTCCGCACAGGTAGTCGAAAACGCCGCCTTCTTCAAAGTTGTGGCAGACGCCGTAAGCGACCGAGCCCACCTGCTGCTCGACCTGTCCCAAATAGGGAGCGAGTCTCTGCCACTGCGAAGGGATTCCGGCGGTATCGCCCTCGTAGTGCTCGCTCAAACCGGCCACGGTCAAGGCGCGAGAGGTTTCCAGGCGCAGCGGCTGGATGTCTTTGATTTGATCGGTATTCATTCGAATTGCCTCCAATAAGCTGAGATTGCTTACGTGACCCTGGGCACGGACGCTCTCCGGCGTCAGGCCGAACTCCTCGCGGAAGGCCCGAGTAAAGGCTTCATGGGAACCGTAGCCATGCTCGAGCGCCAGCGCCAGGATGTCGGGCGCTCCTTCCGCGAGGCGACGAGCCGCCTCGCTGAGGCGGCGCCGGCGCAAATAGGCCTTGAGAGAGAAGCCGAGAGCCATGGGAAAGGCGCGCGAGAGATAGCTGGGAGAAACTTCGCAAAGTTCAGCCAGGTCCGCCAGGCGAATTTCCTGACTGAAATGACTTTCCACATACCAAAGAGCCTTTTCCACGGGCAGAATCACTCTAAGATTATGCCACGGCTCTTTGGGGTGCGCTTGATTTGCGTTGCTCAGTCGAGATAGGTCAGGGAGCCGGTGCGGTTCTCGGCCAGCCGGCCCTGAGGGGAGTCGAGGATCTGGCGGATGTTGACCGGATCGTGCGGAACCCGGGGGCCGGGAGCAGGCTGCAGTTCCGGCGGATTGAGAAGAGTAGCGAAGTCAGTCGATAGTGCCGCAGCAGGCTGGGGAGCTGGCTGGCCCAACGGGTTGAGGGCGCTGGCGATCTCCGGGCTGGTCTTTGGAGCTTGGGGCAAAACGGGGGGCTGAAGCTCCGGCGGGTTCAGCAGCGGGGCGAAATCCTGAGGAACGGGGAACTCGGCGGGCGCCGGAACGCCCTCAGGATGGAGGGCCTTGCCGATATCGACCGGCTTGCGCGGCTGGAGCGCGCCCGTCTGGATCTGAGTGGTAAGCCTGGACAGTTGCATCATCCAGGTCAGTTTAGCCCGGCTTCGATAAAGGCCCGATAAAAGCGCGCTTGCTTAGCTCAACCAGGGTTGCAAACTTTTGACAAAACTGTGGGGGTGAACCGGCTTGGCCAGGTAGCCGCTGAAACCGGCATCCTCGATCTTCTGCAGATCTTCCGCCCGCGAATGAGCCGTCACGGCCACAACCTTGAGACCGTGGGGCAGCAACTGCTCGACCACCTGAAAGCCGTTCAGACCGGGCAAACTGAGGTCGGAAAGAACCAGGTCCGGCTTGTGCTCCAGGGCCAGGCGCACGCCCTCGAGACCATCCTCGGCGGCCAGCACCGAGTATCCCTCGACCTCGAGCAGGGTGACGAACAAGTCCTGAATCAGGAGTTCGTCTTCAATGATGAGTACTGTCTTCAAATAATCGAATCCAATTGCTGGGCCGAGCCCTTGATATCCACCAGCCCCACCCTGGTCTGGGTAATACCCGCAGAAGTCTGGCGTGAACCGTTGCTCAGCGAAATCATTGCCTCGGCCACCTGACCCACGGCCATCATCTGCTGGCGCACGTTCAAAGAGGCCTGTTGGGTGCTTTCCACCACCGAATGCATGGCATTGGCGATGGATTCGAACGCTTCGGCCGTCTCATCGGTGAGTCGCCGCACTCTTTCCACCTCGGTAATGCCTTCCTCGCTGGCTTCGGCCGTGGCTCGGCTGGCCGTCTGCGTGTCGCCGACCAGGGCGGTGATGCGCACGGCCGAGGTTTTGCTCTGCTCCGCCAGTTTGCGAATCTCGGCCGCCACCACCGCGAAGCCGCGGCCGTGCTCACCGGCGCGCGCCGCTTCGACGGCGGCGTTCAGAGCCAGCATGTTGGTCTGATTGGCCACCTCGGTGACGAACGAGGTAATGGCGCCGATCTGGCTGGTGTGCTCCTTGAGCCGGGAGATCTGCTCGGCCACGGCTCTCACCTTTTCCTCCAGGTTTTGCACACCCAACAGAGTGGCCTGGACCTTGGTGCCTCCGGCATTGGCCGTATCTAACGAGCCGGACGCGCGGAAAAGCGCGTTCTCGGCCTGGTCGCTGACCTGGCGAAAGGAAGCGTTCAGCTCTTCGGTAGTGGTGCTGATCTCCACCACGGCCGCAGCCTGATCGGCTGCGATGGCTTCATGTTCTTCCACGGCCGCGGACAGCTGAGCGGTGGTGGCGGCCAGCGTGTGGATCACGCGAGCGATGGAGCCGACCACGTTGCGCGACAGGTAGATCCCGCAGAAGAGGGCCGCGCCGACCACCGCCAGACCGCTCACCCAGTTGAAGAGATTCAGATCCTCGGTGGTGCGCTGAGCGCGGTTGCGGCGCTCATCGAGTAACTCTTCCTCGGCCTTGTCGATTTCCGCCAACTTGCTGCGAAAGCGGTCCATGATGTCTTTGCCCCGGTCGGAGAGCACCAGTTGCTTGCACTCCTGCTCCTTGCCGGCTTTGCGCAACTCGATGGTTTCTCGGAGTTCCGCGAGCTTGGCTTCAATCAAAGGCTCCAGTTGGCTGACGCGCTCGTGCTGAGCTGCATCCACGATCATCACCTGCATCTGCTCGATGGCCTTAGGAAGCTCCACGACTGCGTTGTTGTAGGGGTCCAGGTAGTGATCTCGGCCCGTGTAAACATAGCCACGCTGCCCCGTCTCGGCGTCCAACATCAGCTTATCGACTTGACGGAGAGCCAGCTCGATGCGGAACGTCCGCTCCACCAATTTGGCGTCGGATTGCATTCGTCCGGTGACGTAGGCGGTTCCAAAAGTACTGGCCAACACCAGTGCTACAATAGTTCCAAAGACCCACTTGACGGTGGGCCCGAGGCGCAAGCCTGAGCGTGTTTTTAGGCTCATAAAAAGTGATTTTCTCCGAGGATCTTCAATATCTTGCCCGAGGAGGAAACTATCCTTAGACAGAAACTGGACAACACTCTTATGTTATCGGCTGGTGAGGAACTTTCTGGAGGGGACCGCTACCAGGGTTTGCGACACCTGGTCTCCTCAAGGTTGGCCTTAGACCTTTCCCGTCGGAGTCCGCGTTCGATTGCGGAAATTTTTAGCGCCCAGGCCGATCACCACAATTGCTCGCTGGCCGACTACCAGCGCATGCTGGAGCTGGAGAAGGAAGACGGACCGGTTTGGGCTCGCCTGATCGACGATTTGACCATTGCCGAGACCTATTTCTTCCGAGACACCGGCCAGATGGAACTGCTCCGTCACGAGCTCTTTCCCCGGTTGCTGCGAGAAGCGGAAAACCGGCCTCTGCGGGTCTGGAGCGCGGGCTGCTCGACCGGCGAGGAGCCTTATTCGCTGGCCATCCTGCTGGACGAGCTCAAGCCGAAAAACGGAGCTCAGGTTTCCGGGACCGACGTCAATCAGGCCGTTCTGCAGGCCGCCCGGGCCGGACTCTATCGGGAGCGCTCGCTGCGCAGCACTCCCCCACTGATTCGCCAGAATTACTTTATCCAGCGCAAAGACGCCTGGGAATTGCTGCCGCGCATCCGCGACCGGGTGGGCTTCTGGCCGGAAAATCTGGCCCGACCTAGCGTCAGTCCACGCACCGGCCTGGATCTGATCGTGTGCCGCAACGTCCTGATCTATTTCGAGAGGGCCCTGATCGCTTCGGTCTTGGAGCGCTTCATGCGCAGTCTGCGGCCCGGCGGCTTTTTGCTGACCGGCCACGGGGAGCTCCAGGGCATCGAGAATCTGCCGCTGGACGTCTGTTCCTTCGAAAATTCGATCGTCTACCAACGTCCTCAGCGCGTGCTGCCGACCCTGACCCCTTCTCCCAATTTACCCAAGCCGGTGACGGAAAAGCGCACGCCCATCGACCTGGCCACCCTGGTTCAACAGTGCCTGCGCGAAGCGGACTACGCCCGAGGTCGCGCGGCCTGCCAGCGAGCGGCTCGGGAAAAGCCTTTGGAAGTCATGCCCCGTTTTTGGGAAGCTCGCCTGGCTCGCTCTCAAGGACGCTGGTCGGAAGCCCGCGAGCTTCTCTCCAAGGCCCTTTATCTAGACCCTGATCACGGCCCGAGTTTACTGGAAATGGCGCTGGTCCATATTCACGAGGGTGACGTGCGCAAAGCTCGCAAGCTTCGCAAAGTCGGAATGGACTGTCTGACTCGGGGGCGCCAAGATTTCCAAGATACGCTGGCGGAACTGGAGCATCGGCTGGGGAAGACCGGCGAGTGAAACGCTACGTGTTGACCCGAGTCGCGGATTTTCTGTTCGCGATCGAGGCGGATCTGGTGCTGGAAATCCTGGAAATGCCCTGGCTGAGCCGTTGGCCGGGCAGTCCGGATGCCGTATTGGGCATGGTCGACTACCGAGGCAACCCCTCTCCCGTGTTGGACCTTTCCAAGCGAATGGGTGGACCCGCCTCCAAGCCGGTGCTGTCTTCTCAGCTCCTGTTCTTCCGTTCCGCCCAAGGTGCGGCCGCCTTGTTGGTGGACGACAGCAGCGACCTGGTGGAGTTGGAAGATCGGGCTCATCACCCTTTCCAGCCGGGCAGCCATCCGGGGCTACTGGATCGTGCCGCACCGTTCGTCAAGGAACTGGTGACCGTGGGCGACCAGGTGGCCCTGATCCTGGACGCCAGGCGGTTGATCGACTTCCGCCTGGACCCGCCGGCGGACGCCGAAAGCTCCCCTCCCTTCGCCCACTTTACCCCCGAGCAACGGGCCATCCTGGGAGAACGTGCTCGCACTCTGGCTCACAAGCCCGAAGACGCTACGGCTCGCCGCACTCTCAACGTGGTGGTGCTACGCCTGGGCCAGGAGCGCTTCGCCCTGGATGTGACGGCCATCGCCGAACTGATTCGCAGCGCCCCGGTGACCCCGCTGCCCGGAGGTCCCTCTCACCTGTTGGGATTGATTTACCACCGTGGCGGCTTGATGCGCCTGGTGGACATTCGCCAGCAGTTGGGGCTCCCGATTCCGGGGCCGGAACTGGCCGAAGTGGTGGTTCTCAACGGCGAGGGCATGCTCACAGGCATCGGGGTCGACGCCATCGAGTCGGTGGTTTCGCTGGCGCCGGACGATTTTCAACCGCACAGCAGCGGCGACGGTAATTTGCCCAGCCTGGGAAGCCTGTCCTTCCAGGGCAGCTGGCTCACTCTGCTGGACCTCGAGCGTTTGCAGGTACGAGAATCTTGAGAATTGACGACGAAGAGCTGCGCGGCATTTTCCAGGCCGAGGGCGGTGAGAGCCTGGAGAAACTGGAACAGGGTCTGCTGGCCCTGGAAGCACGACCCGACGACTCCGAGCTGATCGAAAGCGTTTTTCGTGTAGCCCATTCGCTCAAGGGTTCCGCCGGCATGCTGGGAGTCAGCTCGATCGAGTTGCTGGCTCATCAGTTCGAAGATATTCTCGACAACGCCCGCCGCGGGCGCTCTCCCCTGACGTCGGCCGTGGCCGACCAGCTCTACCAGGCGCTCGACAGCATGCGAGCCCTGCTCAACGAAGCCATTACCGGCCAATCCTCGGGCATCGACCTGCGGGCTTTGCTGGAAAGCTTGAAGGCGCCGCCCATCCCCAGAGCTCCCAAACCGGCCTCCGCCGCTCCTAAAGTGGAGGTTCCCCCACCGGTGGTCGAGGCCACGCCGCCTCCGCCAAATCCGGTGCCGGTAGCAGCGCCTACCCCCCCGCCGCCCACGCCCAGTGCAGCGGTGGAAACGCCAAGCGTGCGCGTGGAACCCAGCTCTCATACCATTCGCGTCGATACCCAACGCCTCGACCGTTTACTCGAGAAGGTGGGCGACCTGGTGGTCACCACCGCCCGCGCGGGCCTGCGCCAGAGCGAAGTGGAGCGCCTCCGCGAGCTATTGGAACAGTGGCAGCGCGAGTGGCGCATTCGTTCCTCGGTCAGCCCGGCCGAAGAGCAAGAGCGCCAGCGCGACGGACTGCGTCTGGCTCAGTTCGGCGACGCTCTGGAAGTGCTGGCCCGCAATCTGGAGGACGATCACGCCCGCCTGGCCGGCATTACCGACCAGTTGCGCGACGAAATTCAGGAAGTTCGCCTGTTACCTTTGTCGGGAACCTTCAACCTGTTCCCGCGCCTGGTTCGCGATCTGGCCCAGCAGGAAGGCAAAGAGATCTCGCTGGTGCTGGAAGGCGGAGAAACCACCGCCGACCGACGGCTGCTCGAGAGTCTCAAAGACCCGCTTGTGCATCTGATGCGCAACGCCATCGACCATGGGGTGGAAAGGCCAGAAGCTCGCCGCGCGGCCGGCAAGCCGGGTCAGGCGTCCATCCATCTGCGGGCCTCTCGCCAGGCCACCATGCTGCAGTTGGAGTTGAGCGATGACGGAGCCGGCCTGGATTTGGCGGCCATTTCCCGGCGCGCCGTAGAGCAAGGGCTGCGCACCTCGGAGCAACTTTCGCGAGCCAGCGCGGCCGAAATCAGCTCGTTGATCTTTGCTCCGGGTTTTTCCACGCGAACTCAGGTTTCCGACCTCTCCGGCCGTGGGACCGGCCTGGACGCGGTGCGTACTTCGGTGGAAGCACTCAACGGCACGGTCGAACTGGAATCCCGTCCCGGGGCGGGCACGACCTTCCGCTTACGAGTCCCGCTCACGGTTTCCACCACCTCGGTGATGGTTTGCCGCGAGGGCGGCCATCTCTATGCGATCCCTCTGGCAGGCGTGGACCGGACCGTGGACGTGGACGCCACCGGCATTCTGCCCGTCGAGGGCCGGGCCAACCTCGATTTGGACGGCGCACCGGTGCCGCTTTCCTCGCTGGCCGTCATTCTGGGTCACGCCGACAGTCCCACTTCCACTGCCTGCGTGATCTTGCGCGAGCAGAACCGCCGCTGCGGATTCGTCACCCGCCAACTGATCGGGGTCATGGAGTTGGTGGTCAAACCGCTGCAGGAAAGTCCGCTAGTGCTCGGAGCCTCGATTCTCCCAGAAGGAAGCATCTGTCTGCTGCTCAACCCCGGGGAGCTCTTGCGGCGCTCCCGCGACCACGCTTTCTCGCTGGGCCTGAACCGGGAAACCGCGCCGGCCCTCGGCAAGCGGATTCTGCTGGCCGAGGATTCCCCCACCATGCGCAACTTCGAGCGCAAGATTCTAGAGGCGGCTGGATATTCAGTTCAAATGACACGGGATGGACAGGAGGCCTGGGAGCGCCTCCAGGGCGAAGCGTTCGACGCAGTGGTTTCAGATATCGAAATGCCCCACCTTTCCGGCCTGGAGTTGACGCGTCGCCTGAGGGGTCTGGCGCGTTACAGCGAAGTGCCGATCATCCTGGTCACTTCGTTGAGTTCGGATAGCGATCGACAGGCCGGCCTGGAAGCCGGCGCCAGCGCTTATCTGAGTAAGTCCTCGATCGAGTCCGGCTCCTTGATCCGTTGCCTGGAGCGTCTGCTTTGATCCGAATCCTACTGGTGGATCGCACCGCGACCGGCGTAGAGAACCTGCGCCGCAGCCTGCTGGACGCGACCGACATGCAGATCGTGGGTAGCGCCACCTCCAGCTCCGCCGCCCTCGACCTGCTGCGCAAGCTCAATCCATCTGTTGTTTGCGTAGATTTGGGCATGCCCCCGGTTGACGGTGCCAGCCTGACCCACAAAATTATGTCCGAGAAACCCACTCCCGTGCTGGGTCTTTCCGACATCCATGACCGAGATTCCGCCTTCCAGCTGATTCAAGACGGCGCTCTGGACGTGCTCCAGAAAAATAGCTCCGGTCCCGTGTTGGCGGCCAAGATCCGCGTGGCTGCGGGAGTCAAAATGTTTTCCCGCCGCCCCTCCAACTCCAGGCCGGTGGCCCCCGCTCCCCAACAGGCTCCCGCCTCGCTGGTTCGCTCCCCGCGCCTGCTGGCCGTCGGGGCCTCGACCGGTGGTCCTCAGGCACTGCAGCAGTTGCTGCTGGGACTGGGCTCCAATTTCCCCCTGCCCATTCTCTGCGTGCAGCACATTAGCTCGGGTTTTCTGGAAGGAATGGTCAGCTGGCTGAGCGGACGCACACGCTTGCGTGTCAAACTGGCGGAAGCCGGCGAGCGTCCCCGTCCCGGCACGGTCTACTTCGCCCCCGAGGAATTTCATCTATCGCTGGACTCGTCCGGCTGTATTGAGCTGGATCCGGGCGAGCGAGTGGATGGGCACCGTCCTTCGGCCACCGTGCTCTTCAACGCCGCCGCTCGAGCCTTTGGCGCTTCCGCCATCGGAGTGCTTTTGACCGGAATGGGCGCCGATGGAGCCGAAGGGCTTCTGGCACTGCATCGCACCGGGGCTTTGACTCTGGCCCAGGACGAGCAGTCCTCGGTGGTCTTCGGAATGGCGCGCAAAGCGGTCGAACTGGGCGCCGTTCGGCAGGTATTGCCCCTGGAGGAGATAAGCGCCCACTTGCTGGCAGCCGTTGGACTGCCCGAGAAGGAGAAAAAGAAGCGGTTTTGAGTAACGGCCTGCACATACTGTTAGCCGAAGACAGCGCTCTGCAGGCGGCTGTTGTGCGTCGTTTGCTGAGCGAGCAAGGCTACCGCGTCACGGTTTCGCGCGACGGGCAGGAAGCCTGGGGCTATCTGGACCAGGCCAGCGAGGCTCCCGACCTGATCCTGAGCGATATCGAAATGCCCAACATGGACGGCTACGAACTCTGTCGCAGAGCCAAAAATGACCCGCGCTACAGCGGCGTGCCCGTGATCTTGTTGACCAACCTGAGCGACCCGTTGCACGTCGTCTCGGGACTCCAGGCCGGGGCTGACAACTACATTACCAAGCCTTTCGACAACCAGCTGCTGCTGGACCGCATCGCCACCTTGCTGGCCAACCCCAACCTTTACGAGCGAGCGGATGCGGAAGAGGGTTTGACCTTCCGGCTCGGGGGTCGCGATTTTACCATTCGCTCCAACCGCGGACAGATTCTCAATCTGCTCCTGTCCACATTCGAGGGCGCCGTGTGGCAGAATCAGCAGCTGCGCCGCAGCAACGAAGAGCTTTCCATCGCTCACCGCGAAATTGCCGAGAAAAACGAGCAACTGCAGAAGTTGATGACGTTGCAGAACCAGTTTCTGGGCATGGTCACCCACGACATGCGCAATCCGCTGGGCGTAATTCTGGGCTACTCCCGCATCATGGCTGATGGCCTGGGCGGGCCGCTGACCGAGAAGCAGGCCAAATTCTCCGAAGCCATTCACCGCAGCTCCAAGTCCTTGATCGCTCTGGTCAACGACCTGCTGGAAATCAGCGAGATCGAGTCGGGCAATCTGCGCCTGGACAAGCAGGCCACCGATCTGGTGGCGCTGGTGGAACAAGCGGTGGAGTTGAACGGCTTCCTGGCCGAAGAGAAAAACATTCAAATCCTGCCGATGGTGGAACCCATCCCCGTGACCGTGCTCGATCCCAACAAAATCGAGCAGGTAATCAACAATTTGCTCAGCAACGCCATCAAGTTCTCCTTTCCCAACAGTCAGGTGCGCGTGGAATTACGCCCGGCCGAGCGGAATTGGGCAGAGCTCTCGGTGGCGGATCGCGGCCAGGGCATCCCCAAGGAAGAACAGGCCAACATCTTCCAGCATTATCAACGGACCAGCGTAAAGTCCACCGCCGGCGAAAAGAGCACCGGCCTGGGTCTGGCGATCGTGAAGCGCATCGTAGAGGGCCACGGCGGCACCATCGAGCTGGACAGCGAGCCGGGTCGCGGAAGCACCTTCAAGGTGCGACTGCCCCTGGTGGCCCCAGAAGCGACCGAGGCCTAACCCGCCTGGACCTGGAGCTGGCCCAACGCTACACGCATCTCGGCTAGACTAAAGGGCTTGCGCAAGAAAACCGCGCGTGGCGTCTGTTGCTCCTGGTGACCGGGTTCATTGCCGCTGATGATGACGATGGGAAGGTCCGGGTAGAGCCGGCGGATGGCGACAATGGCTTCGCGTCCGCCCATGCGCGGCATCACCAGATCCATGACGACCAGGTCCAGACCCGCGCCGTGCTGTTGCACATGTTCTAACCCCTGCAGACCATCCTCCACACAGATGACCTCAAATTCGCAGCGTCGCAGCATTCGCTCAACCAGGAAACACATCGAGGGCTCATCATCCACCACCAGGGCACGCCGCACCCGGTTCTCGGAAGCGGTGGAGGGAGGAGGGGCCTGGATGGTGGGCCGGACGGAAACGGGAAAATACACGAAAAAGCGACTGCCCTGGCCGACACGACTTTCGATACGCAGGCCGCCCGCGTGGCGGCGCAAGGCTCCCGCCACCGCCCACAGGCCAAGACCCCGCCCGTGAAAGCGACTGGTATAGAAAGGCTCAAATAGTTTCGGCAGATTTTCCTCAGCGATGCCCTCTCCCTGGTCGCACACCTCCAGCTCGACATACAGTCCGGGAGCGATCCCGTGGCCTTGAACCAGGCCGGCGGCCTCTTCCGCGGTCAACTGGTGGGACCGAGCATAGATGCCGACGGTTCCGCCCTCCGTCATCGCCTCCACGGCGTTGCGCACCAGCGCCACCAGCACTTGCTGGACCTGACTGGACTCCCCCTGAATGGAGGGCAACACAGGGTCCACTTTGATCTGCAGGCGGTGCTCCGGCGTCAGGGAAGCTTCCAGGAGCACGCGGCTGCTCTTCAGTAGATCGGCCAGGTCCAGCTCCGCCGCCTGCTGGGCCTGCCCCGCGAAAGCCAGCATCTGGCTGCACAGCAGGGAGGCTCGCTGGGTCGCCAGGTCGATCTCGTGTAACGACTGCTGCATGCCGCCGCTCAGTTGCCCCTCCAGTAAGCTGACGTTCCCGCGGATGATACCCAGAAGATTGTTGAAATCGTGCGAGACCCCGGCCGCCAGCACGCCCAGGCTTTCCAGCCTCTGAGCGTCCTGGACCTGTTGCAGCAAGCGGTCTTTCTCGGCCTGCGCCTGCAATTTCTGGGTGCAATCTCGGAAGACCAGCACCTGAGCCACGCCTCCCTGATCCTGAATCGGAGCCAGGCTGTATTCGAGCGGCACCTCCGTCCCGCTACGCCGCCGCAGAGTCTGCCCTTCCAGGCGGAAAACCGAATCGAGTGGCTGACCGAGTGCCTCAGCAGCCGGCCACCCGGTAATCCGCTCGGCGGCGTCGTTGATAAAGTTGATGCGCCCCCGCAAATCGGTGGCCAGCACGCCATCGGCGATACTGCTCAGGGTGGTGGAAAGCCAGCGCTCCATGGTCCGGGTTTTGACCAGAGAGTGGTGGCGCGAAAGAGCGATCTCGATGGCGGCGCGCAGCTCGCGGTCGTGAAATGGCTTGAGCACATAACCGGCTGGTTCGGTTTCGCGGGCTTTGGCCAGGGTGGCTTCGTCGGCGTGGGCGGTCAAGAAAATGAACGGAATGTCCAGTTCTCGGCGCACCCGACCGCCCAGCTCGATTCCGTCCTGAGCTCCGCGAACGCGGATGTCCAGCAAGGCCAGGTCCGGTTTTAATTCGTTCAGCAGCTTCCAGGCCTCGGCGGTTTCATCGCAGACCGCACACACATCGTAGCCCATGGAAAGCAAGCGGTCTTCCAGGTCGGCCGCAATCAGCGCCTCGTCCTCCATGATCAGGATGCGCGAACTCATCCTTTCTCCTTCGGCAGAAAGGTCAAAGAGCAACGCATGCCGCCCCGGGTTCCCCAGGCTACTTCCGCGCGAATTTGACGAGAGAGCGTGCGCACCAAACGGAAGCCCAGAGAACGGGCATTGCTGGCTTCCACTTCCGGAGGTAGGCCCGGTCCGTTGTCGGCCACGGTAAAGCGCACCCGTTCGTGAGCACGACCCTCCAGGCTGATTTCGAGCCAGGCTCCCCAGGCGTGTCGCAGACTGTTCCCGATCAGCTCGTGGGCGATCAAAGACAAGGGCACGGCCTGATCCATCGACAATTCCACCGTCTGCAGCCGAAGGTCCAACTTCGGAGGAGTGCGGCCCTCGAGCAACATGTCGAGCAACTGGCGCAGGTGTGCCCCAAAATCCAGTCGCCCGGTGTCAGGATGGACCTGGCTGTAGAGCAACGCCAGGCAGTGAACCCGCATCTGGCAGTCGCCGAAGGCGCGCTTGACCAGATCATCGTCCATCAAATTCGACTGCATCTGGAGCAGGCTGGAGATGACGGCCAGGTGATTCTTAGCGCGGTGGTAAAAATCGCGCAGGTCCGCCGCCCGCGTGCAAGGGAAAAATTGGGCCAGCCAGCCTTCCTCCAGGGGAATCAGCGACAGCTCGCAGCGAGTCAGGCCAGGCTGCAAGCGCACGCGCACCTGACCTCCTTCGAGTCCGGGCCAATCCTCCGGGTGAATCAGCTCGCGCAAACTGCGAGGACTGCCCTGCAACTGGCGTTGCAAAGCTGGATTCACTTCCACCAGATCTCCACGGGCATCGAGCAAAGCCGTTGCCACCCCCCTCTCCCAGGCGGTCCACTCTTGAGCCGGCATGAGGCGTCCTTCAAGCGAGCAGCAAGGGCACCCTTCCGGGAAAGTTAGCCGACTCCATACTCCTCGTAGGCCATTTTCCAGGCCTCCAAATCAGCCGGTTCGATCAGATGCATGGTTTCCTGGAAAACCAACAGTCCGGTCTTCTCGAAGGCATGGATGTAGGCGGGATCGGCGCCGTTGGCGCGCATCGCTTCGATCATCTGGATTCGGGTCGCTTCGTCCGGCCTGGGCTCCTGCGCCATACGCTGCTGGAGGCGCTCGGTGACACGCGAAATCAGCGCTTGCTCGGTCTGCTCCTTGGCGGCGCAGCACTTTTTGTATTTCTGACCGCTGCCGCACGGACAGGGGTCGTTTCTTCCTACTTTACTCTCGGCCATGGCTGAGTTTTGCTCCTTCGCTCAAGGGCCCAAACATTCCAGGAAGTTGCCGCAGCCGAGGAACAACTGATTCCCGCTCAGCATGGGGGAAGCTTCACAAGGAACATCCGAGACCAGGTAACGCCAGAATTCCTTGCCTGAAGCAAGCTCCAAGGCGTGTAGATGCCCATCCCCACCGGTGGCCAGGACGGTTTTATCCTGAAGAATCAACGAGGAAAGCATGGGAACGCCGCAAGCGGCTTTCCATTGGATCCGCCCCTCCTGCTCTCCCAGAGAATAGACAAAGCCATCTCGGCATCCGAGCAAAATCTGGTCTCCAGCCAGAACCAGAGAAGTGTTCACGGAATCGGGCAACTCTCGACGCCAGAGCGCTCGTCCGTCGCCCGCTCCCAGCGCAACGACAGCCCCGCGCGGATGCGGGTCACTTTGACCGAAGGTGCCATTGCCCAACCCGACCACGACCTGGTCGCCCCGCACGGCGGCATGCCCCCAAACCGGCAGGTCTTGCGGCTGGCTCCAAAGCTTTCGGCCCGAATTCAAGTCCAGACAGACGACCGCGTTGTCTCCGTAGGCCGTGCCCACGTAGACCCGATCTCCGGCCACTGCCGCCGAACTATCGCTGTGGCCACAACGGGTCTGCCAGAGAAGCTTACCGTCCTCTGCCCGCACACAATAAAACCCCTCACCTCCGGCTGAAAAAAGCAGTTTATCGCCTGCCAGGGTGGGCGCGGCCTCGATGTGACCGTGTGTCTTCACGGTGTAGATCTTTCGGCCGCTCTGGGCATCCAGACAGTAGAGTTGGCAATCGTTGTCTTCGTGGAAGCCTTCCCCACAATAGACTCGGCCGTTGGCGATGACGGGCGAGGAAAAAACCGGATGACGAGTCAGGGCGCGCCAGATCAACTTGCCGTCCTTGGCGTCAAAACATTCGATGGCGCCGAAGGAGTTGCTGGGCTTGAACAGAGAGGCACCGATGTAACAGCGACCATTCACGGCCACCGGCGAAGAAAAATACTGAGTGCCCTCCTGATCGCTGTGGATCCAGCGGGTGGCGGGCTTGGAGGAAAGCGGCTGTCCATCCAGGGCCCCGCTGCCTCCACCGTCCAGGCTGCCGCGAAACGAAATCCAGCTTTGCCCGTTTCCGGGGGGCGTAGCCGTGGGCGTGGCCACCACGGCCACTCGATGATCCATTCCACTGTAGAGGAGGGCGCCTCCCGCCCCGGCCAGCAGCAAGCAAAGGAAAATCAGAAACCTCAGGTGCTTGCGAGCCAGCAAACGCAGATAGGTGTTGGTGAGCAGGCTGCCCAGCAAAGCGGCCAGAGCGGCCAACATTTGCGGCAGCATCTGCAGTAGCGCCTGCAGCGGCCCGATAAGACCCGGAGCCACGGCCATGGCGGGTCGGGTCAGCAGAAAAACCAGGATCAGAAGCGGCACGGGAATGGGTTCTCTCTTTCACCCAGAATCACTTGCGAAGATTTCGAGTCGAAATGCGACCGTTTTTCTTTCTGGAGGATTGGGCTTTTGAAGAAAAACTTGCTGGTTCTCGTGCTCGTGGTGGTCGTCTGCGCCGTAGGAGCGCAGTGGCTGCGCCAGGGGGGACAGGGTCAAGATCCACAGTGGACGGCCCTGCGTCTGGACATGATCGACGGCCTGGAGCGACTGTGGAACACCCGCGGCCATCAGGTGGAGTTGCTGCCCTCAGAGGGCGGCGTTCAGGCCAGCGTACAGGTCGTGCTTCCAGAAAATACAAGTCCGCGCCAGCAGCAGTGGAATTACCCGTTCCTGCGCTATGTATCGGAACGGCATCGCGAGCCTATGCTGCGCGGCCTGACTCTGGTCGGTCTACCGGAGACCCGGGTGCAAGAATCCAGTCCGCAACCCTATGCGACCGGCGGGTCCATCGAAGCCCGTGTGGAGCTGATGCGTCGCCGAGCGCAGGGCTGGCTCGACAACACGGTCGGCGAGGGCAATGGACTGGCCCTACTCGACGGCGAGGTGAAGGAGGTTCCCCAGCCGATTGTGCCCGGAGGCGAGAATCGCTACGTCATGCCCCGAGACAGACTCGAAAAGCGGGTCCGGATCCCCCAGGGCGAGCAGGCCCGGGGTCCCATCGTGCGGACCGAATACAGCCTGGTGCTGGTCCTGGTGATCAACGGGCGGGCTGAGGGTGCCGAAGCCAAGATGACTGCACTGCCGCAACTGGAAGCCATGATGGGCCTGGATCTGGGACGGCGCGACAGCCGGCGAGTGGTGGTGCTCCCGTGAAGCGCAATCTGCTGGTGCTGGCAATCCTGCTGGTCGCTTCCGCTGTGGCCGCTCGCTATCGGCCCGAAGATGCGTCTCAGGAGCAACGCCTGGAAAAGGGCTTGTGCGCGCTCTGGGGCAGTCCCAACAATCACGTGGAAATCCAAGCAGGCGGCGACCTCTGGGTGACTGTTTTCATGCCGCCCGGGGGCACGGAAGAGCGGGAGAACTGGAACTTTCAACTGGTGCGCTGGCTGGCCGCGCGCGACCCGAGAATCGTCTGCCGAGAGCTGCGTGTCACCGACGGCTCCGGGCGAGGTCGTCTGCGCGAGCGGCCGCTCTCGGAACCGATGGACTTACAACGTCGCAATCTGCAAAAGGTGGCCGATGGGCTGATGGGCCAGGGAGAGACTCTGGTTCTGCTGGAGCGTGAGCAGCCGACCGTGGGGCCACCGAAAGCGGGCGGCGGTTTGCGAGGACAGGGCTGCGTGGTGGTAATGGGCGATGCGCCCGCTCCATTGCTCAAGAGATTGGAAGCAGGCCATCCGGGCTTGCATCTGAGACTGGTGAAGGTGCCGAAATCATGAAGAAAAATCTACTGATTCTGGCCCTGGTGTTGGCCTCTGTGGCCGTGGCGGCGCGCTGGACCCAGGACCAGGGAGTGAACCCTGAGTGGGAACGCCTGCGCGAAGACGAAGCTCGCTGTCTGGAGGCGATGTGGGGACAGAAACCCCAGATCGAAATGGTGCCGGCGGAGGGAGGCCTGAAGATGAGCATTCAGCTGGCCTTTGGGGTGGACATCTCCCCCCTGCGTCGCAGTTGGACCTACGATGTAGCTTCGCTGGTGGCCGCTCGTCACCCCCAGGTCCAAGTGGTTGGACTGAATGTAGCCGGCGTGAGCCGGATTTCCGTCACTGGACGGACCGAACTGTTGCGTCGCCAGCGTCAGGCTATCGCCGACCAGATCACGCCGGGAACGCTGGTGTTGCTCGACCTCCAAACCGCACCGGAGCCCGCCCCGGAAATGAGGGTGCGGAATCGGGTGGAGGCGGGTCACGGGGCCAGTCGAAGAGCGCCCCGCCAGGAAGCTCCCCTCTACGATTCGGCCAGGCCGGTGGAGTCAATGCCCGCCCCCACGCCGGAGCCCAATGTTACGGCCATCTGCTGGCTGGTGACCCCCACCCAACCCTCACCCAAACTCCTGGAGGCTCTCAACCCCTTAGAGCGTGTAGTCAAACTGCCCGAGGGATGATTTTCGGACGGCCCAGGCCGTAAAGCAAAAGGCCGAGCGGTCCGAACAGCAGGTTGAGAATCAAGCACAGTCGCAAAAAGGGGAGGCTCGCCCCCCTTTCCAGGGCGTCGCGCCAGATGCTGCGCGCCAAGAACAAATCCAGACAGAGAAAGTGCAGCCAGGCGGCCGTCGCTCCCAAAGGCGAACTCAGCAACAACTGAATTTCCTGCAAACGAGGGCGCAGCAGCAAGGGCAAAAGCGAGGTAAAATTCGGTAGAATCAGCGTTCCGTAGAGAATGGCCAGCAAACCGCAAATCCAGGGCGGCTGCATGAATCGCGCGGCCAACGGGCCCCGAGGCTGCAGAATGAGCGCCAGCCAGACCGGCAGAATGAGCAAATTGGTCAGGTCGAATAGATGATTCATACCCGGGACTTTCTCAAACCCTGCTCGAAGCCTCCGGAATGCGCAGGCTTATTCCATGGCTGCTTCTTCTGGCCGGCTGCAGCGGCACGCCCCCGGAAATCGCGGCAAAAAATGACGAACTCCAGGCTTTACGGCTTGAGGTCAAGACCGCCCAGGACAAAGTTCGCGAACTGCCCTTGCTCCAGCGGCGACGCCAGGAGTTGCTGGATGAAAAAGCTGCTTTGCTGGTCCGCAAAATGAAAGCGGGCAAGCCGTGAAGCGTTGGATGGTGTGCGCTTTGCTTGCCTGCGGCTGCATGACGCCGGCCCAGCAGCAAGAAGCCAAACGGCTGGATCTCGAAATCGCCAAAGCCCGAATGGAATTGGTAGAACTGGCAACAGCGCAAAAAGCGATCGACCATTACCAGGCGGAATTGAAGACCTTGACCGCGGAAGTCGACGTTCTGCGCACCGAGGTCACCCAGAAAGAACTGGCCCGGGGCCGAAAGGGAAAGCCTCCCGTTTTCTTGCGCTGATGCTTCACTATCCCAAAATTCCGTCTAGCAAGCACTGCCGGTTAGGACCGTGCGTTGTCTTCGACAAGCTGGACGGCACCAATCTGCACTGGGACTGGGATCGAGATTTCGGCTGGCACGCCTTCGGCACTCGACGCGACTCCCACAACTTGCTATCCGAGGGCATCCAAGGATTTGAACGGGACCATCCCAATTTACGGGGAGCCGCCGAGCTCTTTGAGCGAGTGCTGGCATCCCCGACGGCCGAAATCCTACATGACCTTCCGGTCCGTCAGGCGGTCCTATTCACAGAGTTCGTGGGTCCCGGCTCCTTTGCCGGCAGTCATCGCGCCGAAGAGCCGAAACGCCTGGTTCTTTTCGACGTGAGCCTGGATTCGCAGATGCTCGGACCCGAAGAATTTCTCGATCGTTTAGGACACCTGGACATCCCGCGCGTCCTCTACCGCGGCAAATTCAAAGGCCAGTTGCTCGAAGAAATCTATGAAGGCAAATACGACGTGCCCGAGGGCGTCGTGATCAAGGGCGGATCCGGAGAGCAGCTGTGGATGGCCAAAGTCAAAACGCGTGCCTATGAGCAGCTTCTGCGCAAGCAATTTGGCGGGAACTGGCAAGACTACTGGGAGTGATCAGTCAGCCAGCTGGAACTCGAACTTCCCGGTCTTGGGGTAGTAGTGAAGAACGGGAATGGCCCGTCCCTCCACGTATTTGAAGCTCGACTCGAGATAGAACTGAATCTCGTCCGATCCCTGACCGGCAACCCGCAGCACGCTGCGCGGCAGATAGATGTCCTTGAGGTTCCAGGTGTAGAGCTTTTTCCAGTCCATCCCCTCCTTCGACGACTTCCCGGAATAAATCAGGCACTGGGCCGGCTTGCCTTTGGCGGCCGCGGTAATGACCGCGTAAAGCGGATATTCCTTGTCGCCCAGGGTGACGGTTTCGGAAAGTCGGTCGGAGACCACGCCGGGCGGGTCGGGAGGAAAACCGTCGATGGGAGCGGCGTAGGCCGCCACCGTGAGCGCAAGAGGCAAGAACAAACGTTTCATCCCGGCCCCTTCGAAGCCCATGGAGGAAGGCCTCTCGCCGCTCAGAATGGCCGTGCATTCCATGAAACGGGTGACCTTCTTGAGAAAAATTCTTGCCCTCTGGGTTCTGTTTTTGCTGACCCTGCCGGCGCTGGCGGCGGGTGATTCGCCGGTAGCCGTGGTCAGTCTGGTGTGGGGCGCCGTGACCATCAAACACCAAAATGAAGACTACAAGCCGGCCCGCTGGCTGGAGCCGGTTTTCGCCGGCGATCAGGTCAAAACCACCGGGGTCGATTCCAAGCTCCTCATCACCTTCTTTAACGACAATCATCAGGAAGTCGTCGGACCTGACAGCCAGGCATCCGCGCTGGAAACCAGCATGAACGGCACTGGCATCCGCAAGGACGCCGCCCGCAATCCGTTCGGAGCCGGCGGCGTGGAAAACCCGTTTGTCTACACGCACCGCCTGGTGCAATCGGACTTCCAGAACCCGCCCTTCAGCTACGAGGCCGAAAAAGGCTTACTGCAGGCTCGGGTGCGCCCGACCTTTCCGCCTTCTCTGTTCTGGCAGAAAACCGACAACTGCGTTCTGCAGGTCTATGACTACCTGGGCAACCCGATGTGGAAAAAGCAGCTCACCGGCCACTCCTACGTGCTCACCAACGACCAGGCTCAGGCCATGCCCAAGGGCGTGAACTACTGGTGGGACGTGACCTCCGGCACGCAGGTGCTGGTCACCAAATATCCCTTCAAGCTGCTGACTCTGCCGCAGTACAAGTGGGCCGAGGATCAGCGCCATAGCTTCGACAGCAAACGAACCGCCAATCATCTGGAACGCAGCGATTGGACCGACTACCTGCTGGTTTGCTCGCAGCTCAACTACATCGACGAGGCCCTCGACTTGCTTTACAAAATGGCCGAGATGGATCCCAACAATCCGGCCATCTATCGCGCCATGACCCGAGTCTATCTGGCCAAAAAATGCCCGGTCCACGCTCAGAAAGCTCACGACAAAGAGCTCGAACTGGGCGGCCTGGACCCGGTCTACCCATAAGGAGCTTTGTTCGTGAAACGCATTCTTCTGCTAATAATTCTGGCACTTTTCTGTCTACCGGCCCTGGCCGAGGACCCCTATGACAACCTGACGGTGCTGGCCACGGCCTCCACTCTGACCGACGAGGATGGTAAAACCCTTCAGCTGATGGGCTTCCACAGCAAATACAAAGAGAAGCTGGTCGGTCTCTACTTCGCCCAGGGCGACAATCAGGTGCGCTTCTACATGAATGAGGCCACCTGGCTGAAGTTCCGATCCGATCTGCTGCAGACCCAGAAAGACTGGGGCAATCTGCAAAGCCGTCAGTTCGAAGAAGAAGGCCAGGTGCTCGGCTACAAGGTGGGCAATCGCCAGGCCACTCTGCGCCTGAGCATCCAGGGCGCGACCGACCTGTCGGCCAAGCGCCTGATGATGAACGCCACCGGCGGAGCTTCGGGAGTGCCGTTGCGCATCAGCGTCGCGCTGAAGCAAGACAACCTCAACCAGCTGGTCGAGGACTTCCACAAAATCGACGACTTCCTTACGAAGTGAAGGGAAGAGCCGGCTGGTAGCCGGCTCTTTTTTTGCCCAGATTATTTCGTCAGACGGAAAAATGTCTTGTCTTTTTGGCCATTTATCCTCTTCCAGTGCAACTGTATACTCGGGATATGGCTAAAGCATTCGCACAACTCACCTTCACCCCGGCCGTCCGACGTTTCCAGGAGCGCTTCGGCAGTCGACCGGCCTACGCACGTTTCGAGCAGGGGCCGGTAACCGGCGACCGGCTCGGACCCGCCGAGCAAGAATTCGTGGGGGGAATCGACGGCTTCTACCAGTCCAGCGTCTCCGCCGACGGCTGGCCCTATGTCCAGTTTCGCGGAGGGCCTCGGGGCTTTCTGCGCGTGCTGGACGAGAAGACGCTCGGCTATGCCGACTTGCGCGGGAACAAGCAATATCTCAGCGCTGGCAACTTGAGCGAAAATGACCGCATCATGCTTTTCCTGATGGACTACGAGAACCAGGAGCGGCTGAAGATCTGGGGCCGCGCTCGTCTGACCGAGGACTATCAATCGCTGGTGATGCCCGACTATCCGGCCAAGGCGGAGCGCGGCGTGATCATCACCGTGGAGGCTTATGACTGGAACTGCTCGCAGCATATCCCACGACGATTCACCCTGGAGGCCGAATGAAACTTTACGACTTCGAACTCAGCGGCAACTGCTACAAGGTCCGGCTCTTTCTGAGCTTTCTGCAACTGGAGTGGGAGCGGGAACTGGTGGCGCTGGGCACTCAGAACAAGACCCCCGAATTTTTGGCTCTGAACCCGGTCGGCCTGGTGCCGGTGCTGCAGGATGGGGAGACCGTACTCTGGGATAGTCAGGCCATCCTGGTCTACCTGGCCCGACGCTACGACAGGTCGGAGCGATGGCTCCCCCTGGACGCCTGCGGCCTGTCTCAGGTCACGGCCTGGCTGTCGCTGGCCAGCAACGAAATCGGCGCGGGTCCGGCGGGCATCCGTCGCATTCATTTGTTTGGCCGTGAGGAAGACGAAAGCAAGGGACGGGCCCTGACCGAGAAGGTCTTTGGAGTCTTGGAAAGCCGTCTGGCCAGCCATCCCTGGCTGGTCGGCGACCATCCGACCGTGGCCGACGTGGCCTGCTACCCCTACCTGGCCCTCTCCCCCGACGGCAAATTCGACACCTCCCCCTACCCCGCCGTGCTCGCCTGGTTCTCGCGCATCCAGGCCCTTCCGGGCTACCTCGCCCTCCCCGGCCGGTGAGAGCTTAGCCCTTCTCGGTGCTCGTGTTCAGCGTGATGCACTCCATAGAGTGCACCACCGATACCACCACGCCCGCCGCTTCTGGGGGGCCTCGGGGGGCAGACGCCGCAGATGATAAGTAAGGGTCTGGGCGGGTCTGGTCATAGAGCAAACATCGCTCAGGAGTCCGTAGGTCATCGCATCTCGTTCATAAAAATTTAGAAAAAGCGTAACTGTGTTTAAGCTCCGTTCAGGATACAATGGGGGAACTGGAGGATCTACCCTGTGGCTTTTGGCGGAATCGGACCTATCACGAATTTCAACGGCGCGGCTCTCGATCAGCAGATGTTCGCCGTGGACCAGCGCATCGCCCAATCGACTCTGCTCAACGGCAATCTGTTCGGCACTTTGGGCAACGCCCAACAGTCGGGTCTGGACGCGGTCTTCGGCGGACTGGGTAGTTTGAACTTCGGGATTCCCGGCTCCATCGGGTTCCCCGCACCCGGCCCCATTGGCTTCCAAGCGCCGGCCGGCATCGGATTCCCGGACCCGGGCCGCATCGGTTTCCAGGCTCCCTCGCCGCTCTCGCTGCAAATTCCGCAAACCATCGGCTTCGCCCAATCTATGCTGGGCTCACTGGGTGGCCTGTCCAACGGCTGGGCCGGCATCATGGGCGGCTCCGGCTTTGGGGCCTTCGGTGGCGGAGCAGCAGGGGGAACTCGCTCCTGCCATTGAAACCAGCGTGATGAAACGCACGCTGCTCTTCATTCTGCTGACCGTCACGCTGGCGCGGGCCGACCGCGTCAGCTCCATTCTGGGCTGCACCCACAACTTGAAAGCCATTGCCACCGCTCTGGAGATGTATTCCAGCGACCACGGAGGCAACTACCCGGTCGGCCTGTATGTGCTGATCCCGAAGTATCTCAAGGAGATTCCCGCCTGCCCGGCGGCTCACCGGGATACCTACTCGGGCAGTTGGCGAGTAGCGGGCAGCGAGGGATTTTATCTCTTCTGCATGGGCAAAAATCACGGCGATTTTGGCCTGAAGGTTCACGAACCCACCTACAGCGCGCGTCACGGGCTGGGTCCTTTTGCCATGGTCAAGCAAGTGAACGCCATCGAAGACAAAATGAACGGTCGCAAGCCGGTGGATCGCTGCATGCAAAACTTGAAGAACGTGGCGACCGCTCTAGAGATGTACTCCACCGACAATAGCGGTCGCTATCCCACCAGCCTGAAAGGCCTGACGCCCAACTACCTGCGAGACATGCCCGAGTGCCTGGACAAGGACCCCTACGTCTACTCCATGAAGGTCCGACCCGACAGTTTCCTGGTGCATTGTCCCGGACGCAATCACGTAAAGGACGGCAGCCCGGCCAACTTCCCCAGCTACGACTCGCAGAAAGGCCTTTCCCGAGAATGATTGACCACATGGGAATTCTGGTCTCCGACCTGACCAGAAGCAAAGACTTTTACCGCCAGGCTCTGGCGCCGCTGGGTTATACGGTGCTGATGGAGTTGACGAAAGAACAAACCGGCGGCTTCGCAGGCGCCGGACTGGGAATCGCCCCCAAGCCCGACTTCTGGATCGGTGAGGGCATTCCCAACGAGCCCAGAATCCACGTGGCCTTTCGCGCCGAGGATCAGGCCACAGTCGACGCCTTTTATCGAGAGGCCCTGGCAGCCGGGGGAACCGACAATGGCGCCCCCGGTCTACGTCCTCACTATCATGCGAACTACTATGGGGCCTTCGTGCTGGACCCGGACGGCCACAATATCGAGGCCGTTTTCCACGGGTCTACCGCAACTCACTGACCCCGGCCAGACTGACGTCGGTCAAGTCCTCCAAGTCCAGATTCAGCCGCACGTTGGTAAGGACTGCCTGGCTGCCACGGCGCCGGGCCTGAGCGGCGACCACCCGGCCAATCCCTTCGGACATGCGCGCATCCATCTGGCGACGGTCTCGCTCCGCCTTACCGATCAATTGGGGAAGCTGCTGCAGACGCTGGCGCTCTTGCGGCTCCAGGAAAGCTCCCGGCAGAATTTCTCCCAAAGGCCGATGGACCGCTTTTAGACGACTCACCTTTTTGCGAAACTGGTCCATGGCTGAGGCTTCCAGGTCATGCACCACCGCTACCAGCCTCGCCCTTTGAGTCTGCTGGACCTCCCGAAGCTTGCCACGCTCCTGGCTTTGCAGCGCCGTGAGGTCCGGCATACGCGGCTGCACCTCACGGCGCAAACTTTCCTCGTAGTCGCGCACTTCCAGCGCTAACTGTCCCTGTTCGATGGAGGCGTAATCGCTCAGTTCCGTCTCTGCCAGGCGGCGGCGAGCCTCGGCTCGAGTATCGATCAGCTGCTCGATCTCACTCAAGCGTCGGCGCGCGGCCTGGTCTTCCCGAAGCTCAAGTCCCACCAATAAATTCATTTTCTCGGGCTGAAACTGTCGCTGGAGTTCCTCGACGTAGCCAGTCACCGTCTCATCGAGCTGATGACGGCGGGCCAACACACGGGCGCCCACCTCCTTTTGCTTCTCCAGACGGAAGCGGGTCACGGCGGCCGAGGCCATGACCTGCAAATCTCGATCGGGCACCTGCACGGCAGCCTTCATCTGAGCCTCGAAGCGGGCGTGCACCGCCTTCATCTCCTGCTCGGTCTCCGCCTGGAACTGACGAGTGACCTGCTCTACCTGCAGGCGCATGTCCGAGCGGGCGCCTTCCCACAGCTGTTGGGCAGCCTTCTCCTGGAAGAGCCTGTCGCAGCGCCATTGGGCCCGGCTCAGCAGCTCGGCCCGCTCCAACTGCAGACGTCCCAGCCGCAGGTCCGCTTGCTCCAGCTCCGGCCACTTTCCGTGGCACTTCCAAAGGCGCTCCCTGTCGACGACGGCCAGCTGGGCTCGCAGTCCGTCCGACTTGGAATTGGACCAACCCAGGCAAGCCAGCAATCCCACCAACGACAAGCAACAGAGCGATCTAAGTCTCATCGAGAACCTCCAGGAAGAGATACTTCTGGCGTTCCGACCTCGCAGGCCACCTCCTGCGAGAGCTCGAACTTCGGCTTACAGGAGCGGATCCATGGAGGCTTTCCAGGGACTCGTAGGCTCAATTGCCTAGTGTGCGATGAACTCAATGTCTCGGTGTAGTAGTAATAGCTATGCACCTGGGTGTGATTAAGTCTAGGTAATACACTGGGTTGAGCTGAAGGAGTCGCCCGTGGGAAATGCAACTATGATCATTCACAATATGGCAGCGCCCTCTGTAACACGCCGTCCTGAACCCAGCGCTGGCAAGTCCGTCTCGATCCGCGTATCGGCCAAACAGATGACCTTAATGCTAGGCTCGTTTGCCACCATGCTGGAAGCCGGAGTGCCGCTCTACCGCGCCCTGCATCATCTAGGACAGAACTCCAGTGACCCCCAGGCCGGCATGCTCTGCCAGGCCCTGGTGCACGATGTAGGCAACGGCAAGCCGCTCTCCAAAGCCGCCGCCCGCCACCCCAAAGCTTTCACCTCAATGCAAATCGGCCTGATGAAGGTAGGGGAAACCGCCGGCTGCCTGGACGAAGTGCTCAAGCGCCTGGTCGGTTTTGAAGAGAAGGCTCAAGCCAACGAACTCAAGATCCGCTCCGCCCTCACCTACCCGGCCATTCTTCTGGTCATCTGTTTGTTGGCCATCGCCCTGGCTCCGCCACTCCTGCTGGAACCCCACTTCGCCCTGATCCGTGACCTTAAGGTAGAGATTCCCTGGCCGACAGCTATGCTGATGGCATTTTCCGCCTGGATGCGCTCGCCGTGGCCTTACCTGGGCCTGGTCGCCGTGGCTTTCGCGGTCGTCCGCTTCGTCATGCCCTTCCTGGGCCGTCGCGACGTCCAACTGGCCATGACCCGTCGCGCCCTCACTACCCCGAAGCTCAAGGAGTTGGTGCGCGGCGTGCTCACCACCCGCTTCGCTCGCGCCCTGGCCCTGCAATTGGAGGCCGGCGTGCCTGTGCAGCAGGCCTTACACCTGGCCGGACGCGTAACCGGTAACCCACTCCTGGAAGAAGTGGGGGATCATCTGGTAAAATCCATGTTGAACGGCCGGTCCCTATCTCAATCCATGCGCTCCAGTCAGTTCTTCAGCCCTATGTTTCTCTCGGTGGTGGCCGTCGGGGAAGAAACGGGCGACGTCGCCAAGCTGGTGGACTGGCTGGCCGACCTGGGCGAAACCCAGGTCGACCACGCGCTAGAAACGGTGGCAGCAATGATTGAACCTTTCGTGATGGCCGGAATCGGCATCCTGGTCGGAGCCATGGTGCTGGCCACCCTGCTCCCCCTCTCCAAAGCCCTGGACGCGATCTAAATGAAGCGCACGCAAGCCTTCAGTCTGGGCAACACGGTGGTGGTTATCGCCGTCGCCTCTACGCTGGCTTTCACCATTGCCGCCGCCAGTCTCAATCACCTGAATTACAGCAACCGCGTAGCCAACGGGCAACAAGCGCAGAACATCGCCGAGTCGACTCTGGCCCTGGTCACCGAGAAACTCCTGAACGACTCGGATGCGAAGAAGCGCGACCTGGGCTCGACTCACGAGGCGTCAGCCACCTTCACCTACCAGCTGAACGGAGGACAGGGCGTCATCACCTTCAACCCTGGTCAGGCCGCCGACTGGAAGATGCCCTACTCCACCAATAACCTGGGCGGCGACAATCCGGTCGCCGGCAACGACCCCTCCAAACCGATTCCCAAGCATTCAGCTCAACTTATCGCGCGCGGCACCATCGGTGGGGTAACTCGCCAGGTCGAGTGCGTCCTGTACATCCCCCCTTTCCCATATGCAGTGGCCACGGCCGGGCCGTTTCAGTCGGACGGCAAGCTCATCATCGGAGCCCTCAACGAAGCTTTGAAAGACGGTCAGAAACCAGCTCCCGAGGAAATTTTGAAGGCCAATCTGGCTTCCAATTCGAGAGATCCGAAAGCTCTGGTGCTGGGCAAGGACAGCCGCGTGAGCGGAGATGTTCGCAGCGTCGGCGGCGTGGAAACCGATAAAACCGTTTACATCGGAGGCCGTGTTCGTCCCGGTGAGGACCCGATTCAAATTCCCAAGGAAAGCGTTACCAAATACGATCCGGACAATGCCTTCGACCCCGCGACCGGCACCTACCATCCCAGGCCGGGCCTGCAGACGATGCCGGCGGTCAGCAACTCTCCGACCGTATCCGGCTTCTCCAAATGCCGGGGCAACATGACCGTGACCGGAGGCCTGGATCTCAAAGGCGGAGTTCTTTACGTCCAGGGCAGCGCCACCATCGAAGGCGGCATCCGTGGCAAGGGAGCCTTGTTCGTCGAAAACAACCTGACCCTGACCGGCGCCACCAACCTGAAAACGGATAACCAGGTCGCGGTCCTCAGCGGTGGCGATGTCTCTATTATTGGCAGCGGCCAGGAGAGTTCGCTTTTCCAGGGCCTGCTTTACAACGAAGGGTCCTTCAAGGCTCAACAGATCACGCTCATGGGCGTACTGATCCAGAATAAGGAATCTGCCGTAACCAACATCACCGACGCCGCTCTCTATTACCAATCCAGCCAGGGCAAGTTGGAAATGGTCGTCAACGGTGCAGTCGACCCCAGCAAAGGCAACATCAGTATTAATGCTCTCGGGTTGGGGGCGACGGGGGCAGTTACTGGCAGCGCGGTTTTCGAAGTATATCCCGTGACCTCTGCTGCCCCGAATGGCCCCTGGGAGGTAGTAGATCCCAATACTCGTCAAATTTACTCAGTTCCTAATATGGCCGCAGTTCACACCAAAGTGAAAGAACTCTGGGACGGATCGACCTCAGGTGGCTTAGTCGGTGTTGGTGAGGGTGGCTCCGGCTTAATAGTTTTACCTACCAATATTCTCAGCGGAGCCTTCTGGACGAACTACCAAAATGACATCAAAGATATACCGCCGCGCAGCCCTGGCGACTCCAAGATGTTATCCAAGGATGAAAAGTTTACGCTCGATCCGAGTCAACTCTTAACTCGCAAAGACAACGTCCGATTGCTGTACTGGAAAGCGCGATGAGACGACGAGGACTGAGCCTGCTGGAGACCGTCTTCGCCAGCGGCCTGCTGGCGGGGGTGGTCTTCATGCTCTTCAACCTTTATCCGGCTTCCGCCCTGGCCGTGCGCCGCAGTCAGGACCGCTTGCAGGCCGACCAACTGGCTCAGACTTACATCGCGTTGTATCAGGCCGAGCCTTTCAGCCATCTAGACACTCTCCAATATCAAGGTCAGCGAACCTTGCCGGAAGTCTCGATAGCGGGCACAAACACCCGTTTCACCCCGATGCTGGAAGTTCTCTACGGGCCAGGGGACAGTGACAGAAATGTTCTTCGCATGCTGCGAGTGACCATCAGTTGGAACTGGGTGCGCGGTGCTCAGTCGGTGGCTCAGGAAATCTACTTAGTCGACCTGGAGAATTGATGCGCCGCCGCGGCATGAGCTTGCTGGAGACTCTCTTGGCCGGCACCCTGCTGACGATGGTCATGGGCCTGGCTCTCTCTTTCCTGATTCCGACGTTCCGCAATTCCTCGCGCGGTGGTCTACGAGTGGAAATGCAGCAACAGGCATCCATCGCCCTGGAGCGCCTGGTCATCGACCTGGAACACGGAGCTCCGGCGTCGGTCTCGATCCTCCCCGCCCCGACAGGCACGGATGAGGTATCCGGAGTGGCCGTGCAACGCATGGAAGGCTACACTAGCAGCGGTTCCCAGCTCTGGGAGATGCAGCTCATCTTCTACTACTGGCTGCCTAAAACCGGAACGCTCAAGCGGGAAATCTGGAAGAACGGGATGAACCCGTCCCTCTCTGTGACTCTCTTAGACTATCATCCGGCCCACGTCACCCGCCAGGACCTGCTTGCCGTGATCAACGACGGCAGCTCTCCCGAAAGCAACCTGGCTCGCGGCGTCACCAAATTCTCCGTCGACTATCCGGCTCCGCCCTACCAGCAGCCTTACCGGATTCAGCTCACGCTAGAACGCTCTCCGATCGGCCAGAAGGCTCCGGAAGTGCTGACGCTGGACCGTTCCATCACGCTGAGGAACCTTTGGTAAAGTCGGGCCTGCTCTGGCTGGCCCTCACCGCGGCCGCCCTGGGGCAGGATGTGCGCATCATTTTTCATACGCAACCCGAGGGGGCGGAGATCCGAGTCCTGTCCGCCCAGCAACAACCAAAATTATCGGGTAAAACCGGAGAAATGGTGACGTTGCAGCAGGACTGGTTGGCCCAGGACCGCATGCAGGTCAGTTTTTCCAAACCGGGCTTTGCCACCCAGACCGAGTTCATTCCGACCGCGGACTTGATCCGAGGCGGTCAATGGCCCCCCTCCGGTCGCCCGGCCTTTGCACTGACCTCTGAGGAAAGCGCCAACCTGAAAATGCGCTTCAACAGTCAACCTCAAGGCGCCAGCATTTACCTGGTCAACTCCGGACTGGGCAAAGGACACAACCTGGGAATTACCGGCACCGACGTGACCGTCGACAAAGAACTGCTCAAGGGCGAGTCCACGCTCTTCGTGCGCCTGGAAAAAGCCGGCTATGAGCCGGTCACCTTGACGGTGCTGGTCGGCCAGTTTGCCGATGGAGCCACCCTGCCCAGCGAAGGCCCGGCTCGCCTCTATCAGACCTGGGGGGGATGGTTCAAACAGTGGGGCCTGATGTTGGGCGGAGGCTTTGCCTGCCTGGCGGGCGCCGCCCTCTTTCTGGTCAAACGCTCACGCAAAAAGGCCTGGCGGGCTCCGCGGCCCGACCCGGTGGGCGCACCCAATCAGCACGAGGCGGCTCTGCGCGATCAGGGCTACGAGTTGATGGGAGAACTGGGACGCGGCGGTATGGCCGTGGTCTTCGAAGCCCGGCGGAGCGGCAGCGACTCTCCGCTGGCGCTCAAGTTGCTCCACCGCGAGGTCGGACTGGACAGCGACGCCATCAACCGCATGAAGCGCGAAATCAAGGTCATGCGCGAATTGCAGCATCCCACCATCGTGCCGCTTTACGACTTCGGTGACGTCAACGGTCAGTACTTCCTGGTCATGGAAAAAGTGGATGGGCAGTCGCTGAAAAAGCGCCTGAGCGAGGGGCGGCTGAGTCAGGAAGAAGCGCTCCGCTTCATCCACATGCTGCTGCAGGGCGTGACCTACGCCCACAACAAAGACATCGTGCATCGCGACCTCAAGCCCGACAACGTCATGCTGCGTCCCGACGGACGCCTGCAGATTCTGGACTTCGGCATCTCGCGCAGCACCACCGCCAACACCTTCGAGACCATGGACAACTCGGTGCTGGGCACGCCCGCCTATATGGCGCCGGAACGCTTCAGCGGCGTGGCCAACAAGGCGTCCGACCAGTATGCTCTTGGCCTGATCTTCTATGAGTTGCTCTGCGGTGTAGCACCGGTGCCCAACGACATCGACATCGCGCAGATCATTACCAAGCAACTCTTTGAAGTGCCGCCCGAACCGAGCACGGTCGACGCGGACGTGCCCAAGTCGATGGACTTCCTGGTCATGACGATGATTGCCAAGGATCCGGTCAAGCGTTTCCCCTCGATGGATGCGGCGACCGAGCAATTCTATAAGGCGTTCCCCTCGATGCGCCCGACTTCCACTCCGATCATGCCCACCCCCAACAGCCCCTACGTTGTCCCTGAGTAAGGTCAGCACCGAAGAAGCTCGCCGGTTGCTCTTGGCCGGGCAGGGCCTGGCTCAGGCACGCTGGTCGCTGGAGGGAATTCTCGACCAGTTGGGTTTCGTGCAGTTGGACTCCATCAACGCGGTGGCGCGCGCCCAGGAACTGACGCTCCACGCGCGCTTGCCCAACTATCGGCACGAGTCTCTCTTCGAGCTGCTCCCTAAACGGCGCGCCTTCGAGCACTGGACCCACGACGCTTCCATGCTTCCAGCTGCGTCCTGGCCTTACTGGAGCGAGCGTTTTCGCCAGCGCGGCGAGCGCATTTTACGGTCCAACTGGTGGCGCGAGCGGATGGGCTCAAAGTTCGAACAGATGCGCTCCCACGTGCTGCAACGCCTGGAACAAGAGGGCCCCCTGCAGTCGAAAGACTTTGCTTCCGAACACAAGAGTGCCGGCGGGTGGTGGAACTGGAAACCGGAAAAGGCGGCCCTCGAATATCTCTGGCTCTCGGGCCAGATCAGCATCGTAAAGCGGCGCAACTTTCAGAAATACTACGACTTGAGCAGCCGTTTTCTGGGTGAACCGGCCGCTCACGCCCCCCAGGATTGGATCGACTGGGCCTGTCGCGGAGCCCTGGAACGTCTGGGCGTGGCCACTCCCGGGGAAATCGCGGCCTACTGGGCGCTGGTCAGTTCGGCAGAAGCCCGGGACTGGTGCCGCGGTCAGCTTCAGGTCCGGGACAACGCCGGACGGGCAGCGGTGGCCGTGCCGGACTGGCGCGAGCGCGCCGCTTCGGTCAAAGTTCCGCGCAAGGTTCGCCTCTTAGCGCCATTCGACCCGATCGTGCGCGATCGAGCTCGGGCCCTGCGCCTGTTCGATTTCGACTACCGCTTCGAGGCCTTCGTGCCGGCGGCGCAACGCACGCACGGCTACTACACGCTGCCCATTTTGGACGGCGCCGAGCTGGTGGGCCGAGTCACGCCCAAACGACAGGGCAAAGAACTGAGCGTGCTGTCGGTGCATTGGGAAAAACCGCCCGGCACGGCGCGGCTGCGGCGCTATGGCGAGGCCTTGGAGCGACTGGCTTCGTTTCTGAGCTTGTCCACCACCCATTCGAGCGTCGAGTCCATCGACTGAGCCGACGGCGCGTGCCCGTCTTCGCTTTCGATGCGCAGGGTAAGATTGGTATGGCCGGCCCGGGCAAAGATTTCCTGGAGCTTCTGGGCACTGTGAACCGGCGTAGACTTGTCGACGGCTCCGTGCACAATCAAAATCGGCGTATCCACCCGGAGCAAGGGCCGATAAATGGCCAGGTCTTCCGCTCGCGATAGCCAGAGGAGAGTATTGCGCGCCAGTTTGCCATCGCTCCCCCACTCCTTGAGGGTGGTCGGCTCTCGGTGCGACTGAGCGCACAAGTCCTGGAACTGCTGCAGTTGCTCCTTCTTGGCTCCTTGCGACTGCATGGTTTGGAGGATCTCTTCGGCGAAGGTGTCGCCACCGCCACCGGAAATCAGGGCCACCGCCCGATTCTCCGGGATCAAGGGAGCCGTCAGGCCGGCCAGCATGGCTCCTTCTGAGCCGCCCACCAGCGCCAGGCTTCCGTCCCAGCTCGGGTCCTTTCGCATTTCGCCCAACACGCTGAGCAGATCCCAGATGCGACGTTCCAACGTGTTGCGCTGCAAATAGGCGGTCGGGCACTGGCCCAGTGGCGTCTCCGGAGTCAGTCCGGGCTTCTCCACGCGCAAAACGCCGACGTTGCGCTTGTGAAAGTAGTCGATGAAGGTCTGGTATTTGTCGTTGACTCGACGGCATTCGCTGCCCTGGAGAATCACCACCAGCGGACCCTTCTCGGCGGGCGCGTCATAGTAGTAATACAACGTGGTGCCGTCGGCTTGCTCGAAGGAGCGAGTTTCGGCCGCCAGGGGCAGGGCCAGCAGAAGCATCAACAGGTATCTCATGCGGGAAGGCTTGGGCATTCCGCGTCAGGAACCTGGGGGCATGGAAAAGATGCAGAGCTACGCGTTCGAAAACGGAAATGCCGTGGGAGAAGCGCGCCCCCCGGTGCGCACTCCCCTGCTGCAAAAAGACGGCCACCTGTGGCTTTGCGCTCCTGACACTTTCGTGCCCGGCGGCAGCGCGCTGGTCGAACGAAGCGATGCAAAATCTCCCTGGCGGCCCCTGGAATCGCTGGAGGCCCTGGGCGCGTTTCTCAGTGCAGGCAAAGACATCGCGCAGCTTCTCGGGGTCTGGACCGATAAGGCCAAATGGGGTCTTTTTGGAGTACCCGACGGGAAGATCCAGGAGAAAGAAGTCGAGACTTTCGCCGCGCGCTGGCAGGGGCTGCGCTTGGACGAGCAGGTCCAGTTCGAGGACAAAGGCTATCGCTCGGCCGATCCGCATCAGCCTCCACAGCGCTGCGTGCTGGGCTGGTGGCATCTGGAAGGCGAGGTGGACGCTGCTGGCCTGCGCTTGCTGGAGGCCGCGTACCCCGACAAACTGGTGGCCGTGCTCGAAGAACCTCGGCGCATTGTGCGTCACTCGCTGGGTTGGGGTCTGCGCTTCGAGCATGACAAAGGCCGTACCGCCCTGGTTCCGACCGTGCTCTCGCAACACGTCCACGACTTGAACGGACGCACGGAAGGCGGCCGGCTCAAGGCCGACGAGTGCCTGGCACGCGGCCAAAAGGAAGCCAACCCCAGCTACGTCCTGCCGGAGGCCTGAGAACGCTCTTCGCTATTTTTTGAGGTTCAGTAGATTTTTCCACCAGGGAGCCTGGGACGGCTGAGTCTCCAGGGGGCGGCGTTCGAGATTGAGGAACTGGCCGCGCTGGTCGAGCATGATGCAGGTTCGTTCCTGGCCTTCCGGAGCGGACAGGACTTCCCAGTGGGTGACGGGCTTGTGGGCCTCGCGCACGGTGGCGGGGAGAGGAAACGAGGCTCCGCGCTCGCGGGCGATTTTGCAGGCCACGTCAATCATACGGTCGATCTCGTCGGGATAGAGTTGATCCATCTTGAAGAAGTTCTCCATGACCCGCCGGTAGTCTGCGCCGTTGACGATTCCTGAATAATCAGAAGTTAAAAGAAATCGCAAACCGAGGTCCGAGATGGACCCAGAAGTTTCACATCATGTTCATCTGCAAGCCCGCGATTTTGGTATCGCTTGAGCCGCGCGGAGTAAGATGAATTCATCGGTGACGCGGTTCCCGCCTCACCGGTTTCAATTGAACGTTGAAGGTCGCTCCCTCTGAATAAATGAGTTCGCCTCCGCGGTTTCCGCGGAGGCATTTTTTTTTGTCCGGGGGAAGTCTCCCGGATGAAACGATTCCTCAATGACCCCAAGACCCTGGTGCAAGAAGCCATCGAGGGCCTGATTCTGGCCAGCCAGGGCCGGCTGACGCGTCTGGACGGTTTTCCTGACATCAAAGTGGTGGTGCGCGCCGACTGGGACCGTTCCAAAGTGGCCGTGATTTCGGGCGGCGGCGCCGGCCACGAGCCGGCCCACGCGGGCTTTGTGGGCCCGGGAATGCTGACAGCGGCGGTGTGCGGCGAAGTCTTCGCTTCTCCCAGCGTGGAGGCCGTGCTGGCAGCCATCCTGACCGTGACGGGAGAGGCCGGCTGCCTCTTGGTGGTCAAGAACTACACCGGGGACCGCCTCAACTTCGGCCTGGCCGCCGAACAAGCGCGTCAACGAGGGCTACGGGTGGAAACGGTTCTGGTGGCGGACGACATCGCCCTCCCCGACTCGCCTCAGCCGCGCGGGGTGGCGGGGACGCTGCTGATCCACAAAATCGCCGGCGCCATGGCGGAAAGCGGAGCCGACCTGGCCAGGATTTCGCAAACGGCCTGTCGGGCGGCAACCCAGATCCACTCCCTGGGTCTGGCGCTGGAGGTCTGCCATCCACCGGGCCACTCCGAGGAGGGTCGCCTGGGCCCGAACGAAGCCGAGTTGGGACTGGGCATCCACGGCGAACCGGGAACTCAAAAAATTGCCCTGGCCGCGGCCGACCAACTGGTCGAGCAGATCTTGCAGAAGCTCCCTCCGGAACTGCCCGACTCGCTGTTGCTAATCAATAACCTGGGCGGTGTGCCGCCCCTGGAGATGAGCCTCCTCACCCGGGCACTGCTTCACTCTCGGTTGAAGCGATGCGTGAAGCTGGTGGTCGGACCCGCCCCGCTCATGACCTCCTACGACATGAACGGCTTTTCCATCTCGCTGCTGACACTGGACGAGGAATGGACCGAGTGGGTTCTCCAAGACTGCGGTGTGAAAGCCTGGCCCGGGGCCCAGGCCTGGCGGAATATGCAGACGCTTCCCCTACCCGACGGTCTGGGAGGCCCTCAATTTCTGCCCTCGACGGAAGCCACCCGCATCAAGTGGCTACTGGCCGCCTGCGATGCTCTGGAACACGCGGAAGGCAGCTTGAACGAACTGGACCGACGGGTGGGCGATGGGGATACCGGCACCACTCTAGGCCACGCCGCCCGGGCCTTGCGCGAAGCCACCGAAAGACTACCGCTGGCCGAGGGGCCCCAGCTACTCCAGGCCATCGCGACTCTGCTTTCGCGGGTGATGGGTGGCTCCAGCGGAGTGCTGCTTTCCATCTTCTTCAATGCCGCCGGCACCGGGCTGGCTTCTGGGCAGACCTGGCCGCGAGCCTGGATGACGGGCTTGCAGCGCATGCAAGAATACGGCGGCGCTCATCTGGGGGACCGAACGATGCTGGATGCCCTGTATCCGGCACTCACCTATCTGGAATCAGAGGGCTTACGATCGGCGGCGGCCGCAGCTCGCTCGGGCGCAGACAGCACCGCCGCCATGAAATCGGCCCGGGCGGGTCGATCCGCCTACGTTCCTGGAGAACATCTACAAGGCACCAACGACCCCGGGGCCGAGGCTGTCGCTCTGGTCATGCAGGCCTTGAGCCAGGCCTGAGGGTATACTTTGGGGATGTCCGGGTTGCGGGGGCGAAGGGCTTTTAGCTTGACCGAGGTGATCGTAGCCTCGGCCTTGCTGGCCGTAGCCGTGCCCTTGCTTCTTAACCTGTTGCCGACCAGCTTTTTATCCCTGCGCAAAGCCGACCATCTTCAGGCGGCCACCTCGATGGCTCTGTATCGAGTGGACGAAGTGGCTTTCCTGAAGCCGCGCCAGGGGGTGGACCTGAGTGAAACGATTCAGGTGGGCGAGCGCGAATATCGGGTTACTCGCGAATTCTATCGGGTCGATGACATTCGCTGGGACGTGGTGGTGTCTTGCGACTGCGAGAACCTCGCTCCGGTGCGCCTGGCCACCCGCGTCATTCGGGAATCCCCGTGAGGAGTCGGGGCTTTACCGTGGCCGAAGTGCTGGTCGCCTCCACCATCAGCCTGCTGGTACTGGGCCTGGTCATCAGCTGCTGGATGCTGGTTACCCAGGGTTGGAGAAAAACCTACCGGCTGCAAACGGTGCAGGAATCGACCATGGTCAGCACCACTCGCCTGCGCGAAGACTATCGACGCTCGAAACCCGGTTCGGCCCGTATCGATGGTCCCACCTTGAGCTTCCTCGTCTACGACGATGGTAGCGGCGAGAGTTCCTGGGATCCGAGCGGACAGATTCTTTGGCGTTGCTGGGTGCAGTATCGCTGGCAAAATCAAGTTCTTCGACGCCGCCAGGTGGCCCTGGCCACACCGCTGAGCGAACCTGGCCAACTGCCTCCCGCCTGGACCGAGCCAGCCGAGGGCCATCGACTGGGACGAGATCTGACGGCCTGCGACTGGACTTTGCAAGGCGGAGTTCTGCTACAGGTCCGCACTAAAAGTGAATTTGAAGAAGTGCCGAGCTCCGCTTTTTTGCGGGTGACTCCCTTCCTTTATCAGCCGGACTGATGAGTAGCAAACGACCACGCGGATCGACCTTGCTGACCGTGCTTTTCTGCGCGGTGGCGCTGGGATTGATCTGTCTGAGCATGGCTTCGGCCATGCTTTCCCACTACAACCTGGCGGTGCGCAATCGGGACTCGGCTCAAGCGGATTGGATTGCCCGAGCGGGGGTGGCCGAATTCATCCACCGCTGCGCGGGGATTCAGAAAGATCACACCGACGTGACCACCGTGCCGGATTCGGTGCTGCCGGCTTTCCGTTCCCAGCCGGTCTTATTGTATCCCAGCGCCCACATCCCCGGAAAAGTCACCCTGCTTCTGGACGGAATGCCGGCCAGCCGAGACAACAGCCTTTCCGCTTTTCCGGGCCAGAGCAGTTTCGACACGGGGGACCGCAAGTCGATACCCCCTTTCAGCCTGGACCTGGCCCTCAAGGTGGAATGGGGCGGCCGCACCTTCGTCTATCAAGCTCTGGTGCAGCAGCGCTGGCCCTACGCCGTCACCGCGCCCGGACCGGTGTTCGTCTGTGGCCGCTCCGACCAGCGGGACGAAAACGGCCTGGTGCAGCCGGCTTTGCGGGCTCCCTCGCAGGTCAAAGGTTCGATCCTGGCCATGCAAGATTCGGCCGTCGTCAGCCAGCAGCGCATCGTGGAGCTGGAGAGCGACCCGAATCAGAACGTCGACCAGAACAGCCTCTATCGATTGTTGTGTCCCTTCAGCAATCCCATTGACGAGGTGGGAGCGAGCCAGCTCGACAATTCGCATCGATTGGTGGTGGGCGGCAAGGTCAGAACTTTCGCCTACGCCTATCAAACCTACAACACCGATGACGGCCCCAGAGGCAGCTTCTCCGTTCAACCGCGGCCGGAAGTGGATACCCGCGACGCCCGGTTGGAGGGCAATGCCGACACCTATGAAAACGGGGAGATTCCGGTACCGGCCAACTATCCGCTGATTGAGGTCGGAGCGAACTCGGTCTTGACCGGCACCAAACGCCCGGACGTCCGACCGGGTGGCCTGGATCCACGCCAGCCCGCCACCCGAGACCAGTGGGCCAAGCTCTTCGAAAGACCGCCGGTGGATGGATGGGAGGACATCCAGGCGCGAGTCACGCCGCCCGTGGGCGAGCTCTACATCCCCAAGAACGTGATCATTAGCAAACAGCCTCCCGGCACCGTCCCTCCCAACACCATTTACATCCAGGCGGCCACCGGCAAAGTGAGCTGCGACAATCTGAAACTGAAGCCCGGCTGCACTCTCACCGTCACGGACTGCTCGGTGTATTGCAAGGGCGACCTGGTGGTCAGCCACGAAAATCTGGAGGAACCCGGGCGTTCCCCGGTTCTGTCCGGCTCGGGCGCGACTCTGATCGTGAAGCAACTGCTGATGGTGGATGGCGGCGAGGTTTTCGCCGGGGACACCGGCATGGTCATTTGGGCCGACCACTTCCTGCTGCGCGCCTCCGGGCGCTATCACGGAGCCATCATCTCCCCCTGCGGCGGCGCCTTTTTCGGACAGACGGATTCCCCCGACCCGGGCCTGCACATTCGCGGAGCGGTGCTGCTCGGCTCCAATGACATTCGCTTCCGGGGCAAAGGCTTTCTCAACGATGAGGGTCAGCAGGTCGGTGGGCTACCGACCCGCTCCCTGGCCGCCTTCACTCTGGCCTCGACCGAGGTGGTCTACGACCCCCAGTATCTGCGAGGCCTCAATCAGTTCGGCGGTTTTCACCTGCAGGCGCTTAACCGCCGCTAGCGCGGGGCAGTCGGTGCAACCACTCGCGGGCCTGCACGGCGCTGGGACGGTTCTGAGGACTGGTGGCACCGAGAGCATCCAGGAAGTCGGCCCAGGCATCCGGCAGTCCGGGCAACTTGCCTTTCAGACTGGGCAGCGGCTGGCTGAGCTTGACGCGTAACAATTCCAGGAAGTCCTCAGGAAAAGGCAGACGACGGCCCGTCAGGCGCTCGTACAGCACCAGGCCCAGGGCATAGATATCGATGCTGGGATCGCAGGGGACTCCCTGGACCTGTTCGGGCGCCATGAAGACCGGTGTCCCCAGCACGCTGCCGGTGGCGGTCAAGCGTGTGCGTTCGGAGGTATGGGCCACTCCGAAGTCCATCAGCTTGGCTTCGTCCTTCTCGTCGATCATAATGTTGGCGGGCTTGATGTCGCGATGAATGATGCCCTGGGAATGCACAAAGATGAGACCGTCCAGCAGTTGATCGCACCAGTCCCAGCAGCGGGGCAGTTCTTCGCCCAGCGGCAGCGGGGGAACGCTATCCAGGGTCCTGCCCGGAACAAATTCCATCATCAGGTAGGGCTCGGAACCAACCGGTAGGGCCAGTAAGCGAACGATGCGCGGGTGCTGCAGCACCAGGCCCAGCTCCAGCTCGCGCTTGAAGCGTGGAGCAAAGTCCGGATCGGTCAGGAAGTTGTGAACCGGGACCTTGATGGCGCAGCGAGCGCCCTGAGGGTTTTCGGCCAGATAGACCACGCCCATGGCACCAGTTCCGAGAATGGACCGCAATCGATAGCCGCCCAGGCTGCGGCGCGGAACCTGGCCATCGCTACGAATCAACGGTTCCTGGTCGGCCAATGCCTGATCCTGTTGGCGGTCTCGGCGTTTTTTCCACCACCAGGCTAGAAGCAACAACGGAGTCAAGCAGACCGGCAGGATCTGCTCCCAACGGGGCTCGGGTTTCATCGGAACCTTTAAATTGTCCTCATTTCCATCTGGAAGAGCTTCTTCGCCGCTGCGTTTCCAGAACAGATGGAGCTCCTCGGCGCGGACAAAGAGTTGTTTCTCTCTGGGCAACTGGATGCGATTGCGCAGACCGGGATGCTCGACGCCACAGTCGGTGTAGACGTCGTTCCCCCCGAGTCGATAGGAAATCTGGGCGGGATAGGGCGTGATCACATCAACCGGCCTCAGATCGTCAGCCGTCGCGACCCTCGCCAACAAGGCCCAAGCCGTCAGCATCTTGCGCATGCTAGCCGGTTCGCTCAGGCCGTCGTGAATCCTAGAGTTCCTGGATGTAGCGAATCGACGGCAGCAGCGAAGCCAACGTGATCAAGCCAACCAGCACGCCCAGCAGCAACATAATGAGCGGTTCCAGCACCTTCCCGGCGGTATCCAGTCCGTGGTCAAAATCCGATTCCAGAATGCGCGAGATCCAGCCGAGCGCCCCCGCTACCCGACCCGCTTCCTCGGAAGCGGCCAGCAAAGGACCGGTGCTCTTGGAAGTCAGCCGGCTGGCCGCCAGGGATTGAGCCAGACCTTCGCCGTTGCGTAGATCCGCCAGAATCTGAGGTTGCTTCTCCCGCCACAGGAAGCTCCCGGAACTCTCCACCGCCATGCGCACCCCTTCCAGCACGTCCACGCCGGCCAGCAACAGCATATGCAGACTGCTGAGCACCAGGCATTCCCAGTAGAGTCGCTGCAGACGGCGGGTCCAGGGCAATCGCTCGAAAAGGCGCTGACGCAAAGCGGCCAGGCGCAGGCGTTGTTCGGGGCGGCGCAACCAGAACAACAGAGTTCCGACCAGCAAGACCGAGGTCAGACCCCCCAAGGGATGGGAAAGCCACTGCCCCAGCTTCAGGAAGGCCAGACTGAGTCCGGGAAGCTTCATTTTTTGGGCTTGATAAAACTCCAGCTGACTCTTGAGGAGAAAGGTGGGCATCAGAGCCACCATGGCCAGGGCGAGCAGCATCAGGAATCCCGGGTAGATCAGGGAGGAGGACAAACGCAGCGAACGGTTCCGCTGTTTGTCCAAGGTCTGAGCCAATAGTTCGAGGCTTAGAGCCAGTTGGCCCGAGCGCTCCGCACATCGGACCAGCGAGACCACCACGCCGGCGAACTCGCCGTGGGCCTGCAGCACTTCCGAGAGCGACTGACCCTTCAAAAGGCCTTTCAAGATGCGTTCGCTGAGCTCGCGAACCCGTTCCGACTCGGCCTGTTTGGCCAAAGCCTCCAGACCTTGCAGCAAGGGGATGCCGGCTTTGATCAAAGTCGACAGCTGCACAAAAAAAGCCACTTCTTCCTGACTGCGCAAGCGAATGCGCGGGCCGGACGCTACGATGGGCGCAGCCGGGGCGGGACGTGCAATCGGTCGACTCGGCCGAGCCCGCAAACCCTGAGCCAGATTCTGCACGTTGAGCATATCGGTGTAGCGAAATCCCGCAGCAGGTCGGGAATCGTCTGCGTAGAGCATTCCCACCACCTGGCCTCGCCCGCCTAAGAGCGGCACACAGAGAACGGCCTGAATGCCGGAGAGCAGCAACGCATTGGAATCGAACTCGGCCAGATCGTCGGCCTTCTCCGTGAAGAAAGGCCGCATCTGCTGAGTCACCTTCACGAGTACGGGCAGCGCGATCGGCTCGTCACCGAAAGCCTGCTCCGCCGTCACGCCGTGAGTCAGAGCAGGAGTCCAACTGCCCTGCTCGTCCGGGCCCAGCAATACCAACACGCGCTGAGCCGCCACGGTGGCCTTCAGCTTGGTGAAAAGGTAGCCCAGATGCTCAACCGATAGAGTTGTATCGTTCAAGGCCGGTGCTTTCGAGTCGCTTACTCGTAAACCTAGCCCGTTCTCTTCGGGCCATCCAGGATGCGCATCACGTCCAGCGCCTGCTGAGCGGTCACCGGGTTGGGACCGCGACCCAGGACGGCGTCGCGAACCTGGGCGTAGTATGCTTGTTGGCAACCCCTGGGTGCCTGGAGGGGCGTCATCTGCCCGGCGGAATTCCAGAACTCAAGTGGGTCGGGGTCGTAACCCCAGTCCTCGCTACCGGGACGAAAGCCGGCCTTGAGCTGCGCTTCTTGCAAATCACCCTGGCGCTTGATCAGACTGCCTTTTTCGCCGTGAACCACGAAGCGGGGGGAACCGCTGGCCACCAGCATCGAGGCGTGCAACACCGCACAGCAGCCTTCGTAGCGCAGCAGACAGTGGGCCCAGTCGTCGGTTTGAGCTCCCGGTCGGTGCCGGGCCAGGGTCGTCTCCACTTCGAGTGGCTGACCCAGCAACTGGAGAGCCTGGTCGAGCAAATGAGGCCCAAGATCGAACCAGACTCCGCTGCCCGGACCTTGGCGCTCGCGCCAGCGGTCGCGGACCTCCGGTCGGTAGCGGTCAAAGTGAGACTCAAAGTGCACGACCCGGCCAATCAAGCCGTCCGCGATGGCCGCCCGCACAGCCAGGTAGTCACTGTCCCAACGCCGGTTGTGAAAGACGGACAGAACCCTGTCGCCGGTCAGAGAGATCAGCTCTTGGGCCTCGGCCAGATCCAGTGTAAAGGGCTTGTCCACCACTACGTGCTTGCCGGACATCAAGGCGGTGCGGGCCAACGGAAAATGAGTCTCGTTGGGAGAGGCGATGACCACCAGATCCAGGTCGGGTCGGGCCAGCAGAGCTTGGGGAGTGCTGACCTCGACTTCCGGGAGGTCGGCTTGAACCTGGTCCGGTCGCGAGGAGGCCACCACCGCCAGTTCCAACTCGGGAGTAGACTGAATCAGGGGAGCGTGAAAGGTCTGGCCCACAAAGCCATACCCGATCAGCCCCACACGCACCATCTTCAAATGGAGAAAGGCGGCTCTGGCCCGCTGAGACCGTCCAGGTAATCCTGCCAGCGGCGATAGTCGTCGGCTTTCTGGGCGGCGCGGAGGTCGTCACTCATGAGAAACTCACACTCAGTTCGGCTTCCAGGATGGGGGCCTGGCTTTTGTCGTGGCTGCGAGTCTCCAGTCTACGGTCGAACTGCTGGTCCTGGCCCACATAGTAGGCCACCGAATTGGAGAGATAAATCCGCAAGCGATACTGTCCGCCGGGCAATCCCTTCACCGCGTAAGTGATGGGAATGACCGGCGGTTGACTGTGGCGTTGCACGAAGGCGAAACCCCAGGCATCGTTCCAGAGCAGGGGGGCCTGCCAATGGGCCCCCGGCGCCAGATTCAGGGTGTCGGTGAACTGTGGAGCGGGCCAGGGTTGAGGGTGGAAGGGTTGCAACTCGAAGCTGCTCCCCTTCCCCTGGTTCTCGGCCACCAGCGAGGCTTTGAGCCGGTAGTCCAGCAGGTAGGCCCAATAGGCCACCGGCTGGTCCCCCTGGTTGGTGATCTTATAGCTGAGCATGGGCATTTCGCCGGCCTGGTAGCTTGCTTTGGCCGAGGTCAGGGTCAGTTGCAGCATCTAAGGATCAGCCGACTCCGACCGTTTTATCGATGCCCACCAGATGATTGATATCGGGCGCGCCCTTCAGGCTGGTCAGATATTCGCCCAACGGCGGGTTGTTGACGTTGAAGCTTTCGACGCCGCCGCCGATGACCCAGAACTTCTCCTTGCCGTTGGCGCCAGGGCCGAGATAGATGCGGTTGGTTCCCTGAGTGGCCGACGAGTCGTCGCCAGCCTTCTCGAAGTAACGCCACTCGCCCGGCACCAGTTTGTCGTTGTTGCGGTCGAAGCGGGTGAACTCGACACCCGGAATGGCGCCGTCAGGATTGCCCGCCTGGGCGAACTGGACGGTCTTCTGGAAGCCAGAGTCAAAGGTGTCGCCGTTCGTATCCGCACCGTCGAAGTGCGAGTGCAGCGACAGGCCGGCGTTGGCACGATTGAAGTCATCCGCGCCCACCGTATCCAATTGAGCCTTCAGGCTCAGGATGTGAATGGGAGTGGCGCAGTCAAAGATGTAGTCGCCTTTGTTGTCAAAGAGGTCGTTGATGGCGTCGGAAACCTTGACCGGGTTGCCCTGGTCATCGGTGGAGCGCACTTTCAGGAACTGGAAGGGCTTACCGTCCGTGCCGCGCTTCTCGACGACTTCCCAGAACTCGTTGCGCGAGAGCACGCTCTGGGTAGAGCCGTCCGGACCGGTACGGGTCTGCGGCGGAGTGAGCTTGTTGCCGGGCATTTCCACGATGTTCTCGGTGAAATCCCAGGCCGGGTCGCTGGCCTTTTCCGCGGCACTGATCAGGTTGGAGCGGAAATTGATGTTGTAGGCCTGCTCGGTGGTCACGACCTGAGTGGTCTTGACGCCTTGAGCGTTGGTCACTTCGATGGTGTCGCCGGCACTGATCTGGCCAACTCCACCGGCACCGCTATCCTTGATCGCCACCGTTTCGCCGGGTCCACCGAAGAGCGCGCCGGTCACGGTGCGCTGATTCGTGCTCAAAGCCAGAGCTTCGGCGTTCGGGTTGGCGACCACGGGCGGGGTGGTGGGATTGGTGGGCGTGGTGGGAGTCGTCGGATTGGTCGGTTGAGTCGGAGTGGTCGGGTTGGTCGGCTGCGTGGGCGTGGTGGGATTGGTAGGCTGGGTCGGCTCGACCGGCTCACTGCCCTGGTTGGGCTGGCTGCCCTGATTGGGTTCGGCTCCTTGATTGGGTTCGCTGCCCTGATTCGGCTCAGCACCCTGGTTGGGCTCGCTGCCTTGATTGGGCTCGGATCCCTGATTGGGTTCGCTGCCCTGATTCGGCTCCGATCCCTGGTTCGGCTCGCTGCCCTGATTGGGCTCCGATCCCTGATTCGGCTCGCTGCCTTGATTCGGCTCCGATCCCTGGTTCGGCTCACTGCCTTGATTGGGCTCCGATCCCTGGTTCGGCTCGCTGCCTTGATTGGGCTCGGCTCCCTGGTTGGGTTCGCTGCCTTGATTGGGCTCGGCTCCCTGGTTGGGTTCAGATCCTTGATTCGGCTCGGCGCCCTGGTTGGGCTCGCTGCCCTGGTTGGGCTCGGCTCCCTGGTTGGGCTCAGCGCCCTGATTGGGCTCAGCGCCCTGATTGGGCTCGGCACCCTGATTGGGCTCGGCTCCCTGGTTGGGCTCAGCACCCTGATTGGGCTCAGCACCCTGATTGGGCTCAGCACCCTGATTGGGCTCAGCACCCTGATTGGGCTCGGCACCCTGATTGGGCTCGGCACCCTGATTGGGCTCGGCTCCCTGATTGGGCTCGGCTCCCTGGTTGGGCTCAGCTCCCTGATTGGGCTCAGCTCCCTGATTGGGCTCAGCTCCCTGATTGGGCTCAGCTCCCTGGTTGGGCTCGGCGCCCTGATTGGGCTCGGCGCCCTGATTGGGCTCGGCTCCCTGGTTGGGCTCGTTGCCGACCGGCGGCTCCGCCGTGGGCGGGGGCTCGTAGGGCTCGGGCTCCGGGGCGGGAGGAGTGTAAGGTTCGGGCTCTGGAGCGGGAGGCTCAGGAGTGGGCGGGCAATAGGGCGCCGGCGGAGTGTAGGGCGCAGGCTGATTGCTCACCGGCGGGTTATAAGGCGCGGGCTGATTGCTGACCGGCGGGTTATAAGGCGAAGGCTGATTGCTTACCGGCGGGTTGTAAGGCGAAGGCTGATTGCTCACCGGCGGATTGTAAGGCGAGGGCTGATTGCTGACTGGCGGCTGGTAAGGCCCGGGCTGATAGGGCGATGGTTGCCCATAGGTGGGCTGGGCCGGCAGGTTACAGAAAGCTTGAGGATAGCTGGGAGCGGACTGAAAACGGCGATTGTTATTGTTCAAGTAAGGATTGCCGGTCAGAGCGTTGTTCTGACTGGGCGCGCCGAAAAGGTTGGAGGCCGGAACGGAAGGCGGCTGGTTATAAGCCTGCGGCTGCTGATGATAGCCGTGGGGCTGAAAGCTGGGTGCCTGTCCGAGGAAGCTCTGCCAGGCGTTTTGAAGAGTCTGGATGGAGCTGAACAACTGAGACCAGAAAGGAGCAGTTGGCGCGGCCAGCCGACCCGACTGAGCGACGTTGGAAACATACTGCGGTCCCTGCAGCGGCACGCCAGGACTGTATCCGAAGCTATTCTGGTTATAGAAATTCGGGTTAAACTGGTTGTTGAAAAACTGCATCGCCGTACCTCATCAGTGTGTTCCGTGTCCCCCACGGTATTGTGCTTTAGTTTTGTTTATATGGAAAGCTTTTTAAAAATACCTTAATTTTCGGAGAGCATCGCATGAAGTGGTTGAAAACGTTAACTTTGACTCTGCTGGCAGCGCAATTAACCCACGCGGAAGATTTGCGCAAGGTACTCCAATACGGGGGACTGGAACGTTCCTACTACGTGCACCTGCCCGCGGGGACAGCGCCGAAAAAGGCGCTTCCGCTGGTCATTCTCCTGCACGGAGGAGGCGGCGGCGCCCAGCAAGCCCTGGAAAATTACCCGATGGCCCCGGTGGCCGATCGCGAAGGCTTTCTCCTGGTAGCTCCCAACGGCACAGGCCCCTTCCGGCGCGAACTGCTGCGAACCTGGAACGTGGGCTGGGGCTTTGGCTACGCCCAAAGAAACCGAGTGGACGACAGCGGCTTCCTGCGGGCCCTGATCCTTCAATTGGAGAAAGACTATCCGATCGATCCCAAGCGAGTCTATCTGACCGGCCTTTCCAACGGAGCCATCCTTTGCCACTACGCGGGGGCGGCCAACTCGGACCTGATTGCCGGCATCGCCCCTGTCGTCGGCTGTGCGGGGGGCGGCGAGACGCCTGCTCTAACCTATCCGGTGCAACCCAAGCGACCTTTGAAGGTCATCATGTTCAACGGAGGCATCGACGAACACATGCCCTTGCAAGGCGGCAAGCAAGTCCTGCACTCCGAGGACCAGGCGCGATATGTCAGCTCGGCCCAACAAAGTGCTCAGTTCTGGGTGAAGGCCAACGGCTGCAAAGCCGAACCCAAGGTCGAGCAACTGCCGGAACAAAAAGCCACTCGCTATACCTGGAGCGGAGGCAAAGCACAGGTAGTTCTGTGGGTGCTTCACAACCAGGGACACGCCTGGCCGGGCGGTAGTTCGCCTCGTTCTGTGGCCGACCAGCCCAGTCCACTGGTCAAAGCTCATGAGGTTCTCTGGAAATTCTTCAGTGACGGTGCACCCTGACATAGGGGAAACCCACCGCGGTCAAGCGGGAATCGCCCTCTGCCCAGGGCTTCCCGCGGAAGCTATAGTGAGTTCAGGACCTCCCGCGGGTGACCCCCCCCGACCGCTGGAAGTCCTTTTTTATTTCAGGCGCCGGTCGGCACATCCTGACGTGGCTTGGTGCGACATTTGATGCCGCCGGACATATCCAGGGTAATAGGCGTAAGTTCGCGGTCCAGAAAGTGAATGCGCTGGTAGCCGCTGGGAATCTCGGAAAGCAAGGTGTGGGCGAAAGCTTGCTCGGCCTTTTCGTCGCCGCCCAGCGCGATGGCAAAGGTTTCGCCCTTGTCGTTGTGGCCCTGACGCAGATTGAAAAAGTTCATTTCGGAGTTCGCTTTGGTTTGCGGAAAACAGCCGGCCACTCGGAATACCTGAAGCCCGGCCTTTTTCAAATCCTTCTCGACCATCGCTTCGTAGACCGCCAACTTTTCGGCACGCTCCTCAATGGCGGCCAGCTGCTTTTTCTTGCCCCATTGGAAAAACTTGTGGGAGTAGTGCTCGGTCACCCAACCCTTTTGCAGTTCCGCCACAGCCTTGGCGTCGTTGAGCAGCACCTGACCGGGTCCGGCCAGCGCCATCGCCATATCCAGGTGAAACTCTCCGGGCTGCTCGACAGCCACCACCTCGCCGGCCTGATAGCCATAATCGCGGGCGATTTGCAGCAGACCGTCACGAGTGCTGTGATCGCGATTGTTTTTCTTGAGCAGGTCCATGGTGACGGCCAGGCTGTCCTTGCCCACCAGAGCATAGGCGGAACCGTCGGGACGCTTGCCGCCCATCATATTGCCGCCCTCGACATAACTGACCGCCATTTTATAGCCGCTGGCACCGGTGGCCATCGCTGCGGCCAGGGCTTCCTGCTGGGTCCGGCGTTCGTTGACGGCGCCATGCTCACTGAAATCGGCGACGTCTTCGTCTCCGGCGAAGCGCCTGAGACGGTCGGCCTGAATGACACTGCCCGTGTCGTAGCTGGTCTTCAGGATGGCCGGCACCACCATGGTGCCGTCTTCCGTAAATTCGCCGTGATCTTCGGCCCAGACGTCCTGGCAACCGGGGTTCTCGATGGTGGTCAGGTTGGCTGGGACTTTTTTCTCCAGGCGCCCTTGATCCCAGCCGTTAGCGCAACTGGCCACCACGTGAAAATCTTCCACCTGCCCCACAGCGGCCATCTGGTTGATATAGCCGAGGCTGGCCGAATCTCTGGGGTCGTAGACCATGTAAAAGGCGGAAGGGTCGATGCTGGCGTCTTTGGCAACGGCGGGACCGTGGTCGGCAAACTTGGGCCGGGCGATCTGCTGGCGGCGCTGAGACTGCAGCTTCTTCTGGGTGGACGTGAGCTCTTGCTCGCTGACGTTCTTGCTGGGAAAGGTTGCGGGTGCGTGCTTTTCCAGGCTATCGAAGGACACTTCTCGGGCGCCCTCGGCCGCCCGCTCAAAGGTGCGGATGGTGGAGGTGGAAGTGCCGGGGGCGGGACGAAACCAGGATGCAATCAAGGGCTCAGCATAGGTAAGAAGACTGAAAAAACCGTGAAGGAGCCATCCCCGAGGGAGCGGAATTCCAAGAACGGTGAAGCGAATCGCGGTGATCGGGACGGCCGTCTTGGCCGGAGGACTGCTCTGGGTGGCCCGACCGGCCGACCGTAGCGCTCAGGCGCTGGTCGAAGGCCTGAATGGTAGGGATGCCGTCAACTGCTTTTCCGAACTGCGCGCGATGGAAGACGAGAAGACCGATGCGGTCATCGTGGCCGGCACCAAGCACCCCAGCGCTCGCGTGCGTGGCCAGTGCGCCCGCCTGCTCGGCCAACGCCAGGACGTAACCATGGCGGGAGTGCTTGCACCCTTGCTGTCCGATCCGGATCCCTCAGTGCGCAATCAAGCCGCTCGCTCGATGCTGCCTCTGCTCGACGATCAGGAAATGCTCGAGTTGCTGCGCAGCAACAAGTTGCCACCTGCCAGCCAGATCATCATGGTCGGTACGCTGCTCCGGGATCCGGCTGCGATTACCAACAAGGATTTGCTGGATTGGATGCTCGACCGCGGGCATTCGGACGAAATCCGTTCGGGTTGCTTCTCGCTCCTACGCAATCATCATGCTCCTGCTTTCGGGGACAAGACAGCCGAGAAAGAGCAGTTGCCAGCCGTCCTGGCCGCTCGCCAGCGAATCCTTCAGCAGGCCCACCAAGATCTTTATGATAAGGCCTGCTCCCAAGAGATACGCGGTTCAGCTCTATCTCTTTACGCCGCCCTGAGTGGTCCCAAGGCCTATCCCGAAGTGCTGACCTTTTTGAAGGCCCCGGAACCTGCCCAACGGGAGGCATGCCTGGTGGCACTGGTGGCCACCCACGAACCCAAGGCCTGGCCACTGTTCTGTCAGTTGGCGGTCGACGGCCACCAGCCCCTGGGTTTCCGCATCGCAACCCTGGGCGGATTGCGCCACCTGGCTCGCCGCCTGGCCAAAGAAAAGGAAGCCTTTCCGATCCTGTGCCGGATAGCGGAGGACCCAGGCGAACCAGCGGAACTCCGAGCGACAGCGCTATCGGGACTGCGTCCCTATCGCTACGAGCGTGAAGCACTTCGCATTGCCAAGCAGAGTCTGCAAGAAAAGGAGCCTGTTCTGCGCGCAAAAGCCGCCTACTGCCTATCGGGGCTGGGCGACTGGAACGCGCCTTTGGACAGCCCGTTCTGGCTGGAGCCAAGCCTGAAAGTCGTGAAAGAGCGCCTGGCCGTCGAGAGCGACGCCGAAGCCAAATGCGCTATGCAAAGCGCCGTCTGCTCTCTGGAGACGCGCATCGCCAACCGGGGGAAATAAAAACTCGGGAGCGAAAAGCCGGCACCTGCGGAGGTGCATGTGAAGAGTCATTGGATCAATGGGGTTTGGACCCCGTCCCTGGGGGGCGGCAAACGAGAGATTATCAACCCGGCTACCCTGGAAGTGGTGGACACGGTGGCGGAGGGAACTCCTGAAGATGCCCAGGCGGCCGTGGCCGCGGCCGAGCATGCCTTTCATCATTGGCGCAAGCTGCCCGGGCTGGAAAAAGCCCTGCTGATGCACGAGATCGCCCGCCAGCTGCGCGATGACGTGAGCGAGCTCTCGCGCCTGCTCACCCTTGAGGGTGGCAAACCGCGCATCGAAAATATGGACGAAGTTGAGTGGTGTGCCGCCTGCTTCGATTACTATGCGGAAGTCGGGCGCAACTCCTACGGCAATTCGGTTCCGCCCACCGCGGAGAACCAGATCAATTTCACCATCAAAGAGCCTCTGGGCGTGGTGGGCTGCATCGTGCCCTTCAACTATCCGCTGCTGTTGCTCTGTTGGAAAATCGCCCCGGCCCTGGCCGCCGGCAATACGGTGGTGATCAAGCCTTCCGAATTGACTCCGCTGGCGACCCTGCGCGCTTGCGAGAAAGCCTTCAACTGTCTGCCCGCCGGCGTGCTCAACGTGGTGCTGGGCACCGGCGCTGGAGTGGGTGAGCACATCGTCGAGCATCCCAAGGTCGCCTGCGTGGCCTTCACCGGTTCCACCGCCGTGGGCACCGACATCGCCGTGCGTTGCGCCCGCCAACTCAAGCGGGTAAACCTGGAGTTGGGCGGCATCGATCCTTTCATCGTCTTCGAGGACGCGGATCTGGACGTAGCCGCCCACGGAGTGGCCTGGGCTCGCTTCCTGAACGCCGGCCAGGTCTGCACCTCGGCCAAGCGCATCTACGTGGTCAAAAGCGTGGCCGAAGCCTTCCTGGAGAAGTTCTTGGAATACACCAACTCTCTGGTGGTGGGCAACGGAATGGATCCCAAGACCGATATCGGCCCGCTGATTTCTCAGCGAGCCCTGGACAAAGTCCAGAGTCAAGTGGAGCGCACGATCGCCGGCGGCGCCAAGCTGCTGGCCGGCGGCAAGCGCCTGGATGTGGGTCCGGGCTACTTCTGGGCTCCCACGGTCCTGAGCGAAGTGAAGACCGGGCTGGTTTCGGTCAGTGAAGAGCTGTTCGGACCGGTTGCCTCGATTCTGGCCGTGGAAGACGCCGAGGAAGCGATCAATCTGGCGGCTGCTTCCGACTATGGGCTGGGCGCCAACATCTACACCCGCAACATGGGGTACGCCTTCCGGGCCATGAACGAAATCAAGGCCGGTACCTTCTGGATCAACGACCCGCTTACCGACAACGATGCCGCGCCCTTCGGAGGGATGCGCAAAAGCGGAATGGGTCGCGAGCTGGGCGAGGAAGGCCTCGATGCTTTCCGCGAGACCAAGCACGTGCACCTCGACTATCTGCCTTCGCGCAAAAGCTACTGGTTTCCCAACGTGCGTCGCGCCCATGAAATCCCGGTGGAGGGTCAATGAAAGTCGTTCTTTTAGGGGGAGCCGGCGCCATGGGCGCCATTACTTTGAAAGACCTGGTGGAGACCAGCGATTTTGAGGTAGTGGTGGCCGACTACAATCGGGAAGCGGCCGAAGCGGTAGCTGCATCCTACGCTTCTGCCCGCGTGACCGCGGCCCACGCCGACGTGCGCGATCGCGAGGCCACCGCCAAACTATTGGGTGGCTCTTTCGCGGTCATCAATTCCGTGCAGTATCAACTCAATCTGGAGGTGATGGAGGCCGCCCTGATGGCGCGCTGCCACTACACTGACCTGGGCGGCTTGTTCCACATGACCAACCGCCAGCTGGAAATGCACGCGCAGTTTCTGGAGCACGATTTGCTGGCCTTGATCGGAATGGGAGCGGCACCCGGCACAACCAATCTGCTGGCCCGCATGGCTGCCGATGAAATGGACGAGGTTCACGAAATTCACTGTCAGGTAGCCGGTATCGACCTGAACGCTGCTGAAGCCGATGGTGGCCTGGCTTCGTCCTACTCGATTCAGACGATCCTGGAGGAGGCTTCCAAGCCCGCCGCCGTCTTTACGGGCGGTAAGATGACCTTCGTGGAGCCGATGAGCGGAGAGTATCCGGTCGATTTCGGCGCGCCCGTAGGCGTGCAGTCGCCCGCCTTCACGATTCACTCGGAGGTCGCCACCCTCTCCACTTCCTACGCGCCCAAAGGCCTCAAGGAGTGCACTTTCGCCATCGCCTTTCACGGCGACTTCACCTCCAAGCTGCGATTCCTGAGGGAGATCGGCATCAACTCCTTGGAACCGGTGGCGGTGCGGGGTCAAACGGTAGTTCCGCAAGACGTTCTGTTGGCCGTCCTCAATCGCCAGCCCAAGCCCGCTCCCGATACCCGCCCGCCCAATCAGGTCGAAGTGGTGCGTTCGTTGGTGCGCGGCATGAAAGACGGCAAAAAAGTCGGGGTCAACATGGACCTGTATGTCACCGGCATTCCTGAGTGGGGCATGGGTTCGGACGTGGACACCGGCTGCCCGCCTTCGGTAGGTATCCAGATGCTGGCCCGCGGCGAAATTACCGGCCGCGGCGTGCTGCCTCCCGAGTTGTGCGTGCCGGTAGAACCGTATTTCCAGGAAATGGCCAAACGCAAGATGGTGGTGCGCCGCATCGATGAGTGACGAGCTCTTCGAGCAAGCACTGCAAGTCGAGCTGGTCAAACGCATTGACGCCGTCTCTTCCTACACGGACGAGGACTTCGGCCGTATCTCTCCGATGGAATGGACGATTTTCCTGATCTTGGGATTGCTGATTCCTTCGGTCTGCGTTTGGTGGGCAGCGTGACGATCGAGGAAAGGCTGCGCGAGGAGGCCCTTTTTGGACGCCTTCCGCTGCTCAAAGAAGAGCGCGAATACTCCACGCGCGGCATCATTTCCACCGGATTTACCTACGCGGTGGCCGCCTGGTGCTTCCTGATCGGCGGCTATTCGGCCAACGTGGTGGGAGCGGTCCAGGGCATCGTCACGCTGGTGTGCGGCTGCACCATCGGCGTGATCATGTCGGCCGCCGCTTCCGCCCTGGCCTGCAATCGTTACGGCCTGGAGCAGATCGACTACACCAAGTCTTGTTACGGGCAGCGCGGTGCCCGCCTGATCCTGCTTTTTTACATCATCAATCAGATCGGTTGGACCGGGATGATCCTGGTGATGTTCGGCAAGGGCGTGACCAATGTAGCGGCAGGCCTGGGTTTCGACGGCGGTGAGAACCTGGTGCGTATCTGCGTCTTCGCAGGCCTGCTGGTGGGCTATTGGGTCATCAACAAAGGTGTCCACGTTCTCAACGTCTTCAACAGCATCGTCTTTCCCGGACTTCTGATCGTGACCGGCTTTCTGTATTGGGCGATTTTCAAGAGCGCCGACTGGGCCACCATTTGCGCGGCCCAGCCTCTGGAGCCCCAAGAAGCTGGCCTGAATTACATTCTGTCTTTCGAGTATGGCCTGGGCGCCGGCTTCTCCTGGTGGCCGGGAATTGGCTTCTTGACCAGAAACACCGATACACAACGAAATAGCCTTTACCCTCAGGTGCTCACCATGGGTTTGGGAATGGGCGTGGTTTGCTGTACCGGGTTGCTGGCGGGACTGGTATTTCGCGCCTATGATCCAACGGTGTGGATGATCAAAGTGGGTGGACCGGTGCTTGGCGTGCTTTCGCTGCTGCTGGTCGCCATCGCCAACGTTTCGGCATCGGCCATGATGATGTATACGGCCGCTCTGGCACTTCGACATATCGGAGCCTTCCGTGCGCTCCCCTGGGGTAAGCTCACTCTACTGGGTTTCATTCCGGTCATGGCCTACGTCGTCATGCCCTCTAAACTCTATGACGGTGGGAGCGCTTTCCTGGCCTACAACGCCACCATGTTCGCTCCCATTTCAGCGGTCTTGCTGGTCGATTACTTCCTTTTGCGTCGGGGCCGCATCAACGTTTCCCAGGTCTTTGAGGACGACCCCTCCGGGCATTACTGGTTCTGGCACGGCTTCAATGTGCCGGCTCTGCTCTGCGCTTTCCTGGGCATGGGAATTTACATCTGGCTCCTCAATCCCGTCACCTATGTCGCCCACGGCCCGGTGCGCTTGCTGACGGCCTCTGGTCCCGCCACCCTGTTGCCGATGGTGCTGTACGCCATCCTGGCCTACCTCTTCCTGGTTGGCAAAAGCGGTGGCTATCGGGATTCCCTGGACGCGCTTCCCCTTAAGAAGTCGAATCTGTAACCCCCCCGGCGGAGAGGCAAATTTCTTCTCCACCCCTGTGCGCCGGGCGCATAAGCTCAGCGCCAAATCGTCATTCCAGACACGCCAAGCTTTCCACCCTGTGCAAATCATGCACAGACAGTCCCCACCTGAAGGCTCCTGCCAGGCTCGCCGCCGGAAGCGCCTGACGCCGACAGCAAGCTTGACGCCAAAGCAGCGGTTACCTACGACTACCTGTGCAAGATACGCACAACCATCCTTCAAGCAAAGGGCAGAAACCCCTAAACTAGCGCACCCACTGTGCAGGAAACGCACAAACCCCGCGAAGACAAATCCCCCTGGAGGAGCACCAAGGTGGACATCAAGACCTGATTCCCACCGACACCGCCGAGAGTTATCTCGAACGTATCCAACGCCCCCTGCTCGACCTGAAACAGGCTCGCCAGCAGGCGCAGGGACGATCCGGGGAAATGCAAGGAAGCCTCACTTTGGCTGCCTCCCAGGCGGTCTGCATCGAATATTTGATGCCGCACCTGGAGTCCTGGCGTCGAGATTATCCGCTGGTAGCCATTCAACTATTGGTTCGAGAAGAGTCGCCCGTCGATTTCTCCCGCGAAACCATCGACCTGGCCATTCAAAACGGCCCGGGGGGCGGTCTCGGACACTCTCGAGTGGTGGAGGTTCACTATAAGTTGGTGGCCAGTCCTCACTGGAACTCCCGTGCCTTTGGAGATCCCCGTCAACTGGAAGAAATTGAGTGTCTAAGCACCCGAGAACGCTGGAGATTTGTCAGTCACTATGCGGACCAAGTCAAGGTTGCTCCGCGCCGCACCTTCCACTGCGAACACGAAAAGGTCCTCCAGCAAGCAGCCCTGCGAGGCCTGGGACCGGCCATCTTACCGGAGTGGCTGGTGCGCGGCAGTCTGGATCGCGGTGAATTGGTGGAATTGCTGCCCACCTGGCGCGTCGAGCATCTGGGCTACGACATGGGGATTTACGCGGTGTGGCCGGGGCGAAACCTGTCTCGCAAAGGCAGAGTGTTTTTGCAGCATTTAACGAAGGGCGGCGGATGCAAACGCAGCTAGCTCAAATGCTCTTTCGCCTGGCCTGGGCCGATGGCGTGGTCAAGCAAAGCGAAGTCGATCTGATCGCGGATCTGCTGACTCAGAAAGGGATAGGGCTGGCTCAACGGCTGGCTTTGATGGACCAGGGCCTGAGCCATCCGCCTGGCAGCGTCTCCCTGGAAGCCCCGATGAGCGAGCACGAGCGACTTCAGTGCATGGACGCGCTGGTCAAGGTGTGCTTTGCGGATGGTCACCCCCAACCCGCCGAGTTGACGCTGCTGGGAGATCTGGCCCTTCGCTGGGGCATTTCCGCCAACCAGCTGGAACAATTGAGGCGCAAAAGCTGATGTTTTCTCGCGTAGGACTGGTGGAAGCGCTCGACTTGCGCAACGGCAACCTCACCCTGAGGTCTCGTAAGCGCATGACCCTCGGCACCCGAACTCAAGTGCGTGTCCAACTCCCGCCCGGCACCGGCAAAGTCGTGACCGTCCCGATTCTTCTCGAATCCGAACAGGCTTTGCAAGGGGGAACCTTCCTCTACCGGGCCGTGGTTGACACCGAACTCCCCGAGCAACTGGAGTTTCGCGGAGACGACCCGATCTTGCGCCAGGGTCGGCGGGTGGACGTCAAGATCCGCGCGCGCGCCAAAGAACTGCCCGACTTTCAGGCCACCGTCACCGATTTCAGTCGCGGTGGCGCACAGCTGAAATTGTCGGGACCCATCAAACAGAAGCTGCGCTTTCTGCTAAACCTGGACCTGGAGGGGTTTCGCCTGGACACCCTGGCTGTCCCGGTCGAGGTCGCCCGTGTAACCGCTCACGAAGACGGCCACGAATGCGGCGTGCGCTTTCTGCCCAAAGATCAGCAGCTTGAAAAGGACCTGGATGATCTGGCTCGCTTTGTGGAAGAACGTGCTTCCTCTGGCCTGCAAAAGCTGCTCAGTCAATCGAGATTGGCGGCGCCGCTCCCGGAAACGGCGCCACGGGCGCCTGTCGTTCCCCCGCCTCCCCCCCAACCCGTCCGTCAGGATCTGAACCTGCCGGTTCAAGCTCGGCTGGACGGCTACTCCCGTAACCTCACTTCCGGCTCACTTTTCCTACGCTTCGTGGCGAGCGACGAATCCATTCACACCCTGGAATTTCCGGCCTGCCGTTGGCTAGAAGACCGAGAAACGGCGCGCTGTGCGGAAGTGGCCCGACTGCAGTCGGCAGCCCTCTCGCATCAAGAAGAAGAACGCCTGGGTCCCGGCAGCTGGCGACGCTACAGCCTGCTGGCCGAAGACGGCGAATGCTTACTCGAACTCGTCTCCCGAGCGTGTAAAGCCTGACATGTCAGACGCCAGCTACCACCTGGAACAGATTGCCATCGAAGCGGCGCGCGAACACGGCTTCAACTTCGCGCGACCCATCGTGGGTCGCCAGCTCAGCTCTCCCATCATGCACTGGGAGCTCATCGCCGCCCCCGAAAACGACAAAGAAGTCGTGGTTCTGCTGGACATGCAGGGGGAGCTGCTCAACGTGGAGTGGCGCAAGATTAAGGTCGAACGTCCCCAGCCCTGGTGGAAGAAGGCCCTGGGAATCTAGTCGATCCAGACCAGCACGCCCTCGTTGTGGATGGCGGCCTGACGGTAGAAGCCGGTAAAGTCTCGGAGCAAACCCTCGACCAGCGGCCAGTAGGTTTCCGGCTGGCAATCCGGCTGCTTGTGATAAATGGTGGCCGCGGACATCTGGGCAAAGTCGAATTTCGCCTTGAAATCAGTCTGCATCAAATAGGTTAGAATCTTTTTAACCGTATCCGGCGGGGTGAATCGCAGAGCCACGCCCTCGGCGCCCACCAGATGGGGGGCCAGTTCTCTTTCCCCGTTGATGGCTTTCCGGCCTAGATCCGGGCGGTCGTAGTCTTCGGCTCGGCGGCAGGGAGAAATCAAGTATTCAAGCACATCCCAGTTCGCCTCGAGACTGAAATTGCGGGAATGCAATCCGGGGTGGGCCGCCAGCATGCGATTGAGGTCTTCACAGAACTCCGCGTCGGCCCCATCCCACAGCGGGTGAGGTTGCTCCGGCTTGAACCGATACTTGGTCGTCAGAAACTGGCCGTAGTTCTCATCGGCGATGGAGCGCTTGAGCAGTTCGCAGTTGGCGGGAACACATTGATAAAGAGCATCCAACGACATCTGCATTTTTTCCCGTTCGACCGGATCCAGCCGTGGCCTCCCGAAGGAAGCCGATTTTTGTCCACCGAAGTGAGGCACGTGCGAACCGAAGAACTGCTAACACGCGTTCGAGCAGCCGCGGGCGGGGCCGAACCGATGAATGATATGGCGCCCTTGATCGAATCGGTGGAATTGACCACACAGCATATTTTACGCCAGTTCATGGCCGATACCGAATATGATGTCGAAATGCCGCCGCCGACTCGGGAAAAAATTGCGGGCGCCCTGAACGTCTACATCGGAGGCCTGGCCCGTATGCGCCAGGCATCCTTGGACCAGGATCCCCGAGCCCTCAGCATGTCGGTGGATGAGGCCGAACGCAACGTCAACTCCGTGCGCTCGGCCCAAACCGAACATCATTCCACGCTGGCCCAGGGTGTGACCGTCTTTCCTTTTCTGAATCGACTGCTGACCCACTATGCTCTGGCTCGCGCCGGCGGCGACCGCACCCGACTGATGAGCCTGCTTCAGGAGGCCCCGAGCTTTGTGCACTGGTTGCGCTTCGAGATGGCGGGCCGCCAGGTTTCGCCCATGGCCGCGCAGCAGGTCTATCATTTGCAGCAACTCCTGGATGCCGTTCGAACCACGGTTCAATCCGGAGGTCCCCTACCGGATATTCAACCCGACCTGACCCAACTGGCACCCCAATTGGCGGTCATGCTGGAAGAACCGCTTCGTCCGGGGGCCGAGAAGGGACCCACGCCGATCTCGGCGGTGAACCGCGTTTTTCAGGCCCTGGAAACCTGCACGGGCGAGGATGACGAAGTGGACTTTCTCTTGACCGTCTTGAGTCAGTGCCGCACCAGCTTGCGCTCGGTGGTGCCTCCCGGTGGAATGCTCGAGGCAATGCGCCGCCTCAACTTTGTGCTGAACAGTCTCGACAAAATGGAGCATTGCCTGCGGGAGCGCACGGCTTTTGAGGAACTGGTCGCAGCAGCCGGGCAACTGGAAGCCAGCTCCAAAACGTTGGCCGCTGCCGTAACCACGGCCGCCCCCAAAGCCACCCACCAGCCGATCCCGTCCAATCCCAACACCAAAGGCCTTCCGGTCATTTTTGCCTCGGTTCTGGACGCCGGTTACGCCTTCCTGGACGGACTCTGCGATGCTTCCACCGTGCGAGCGGCAGCTCAGCATCTGGACACGGCGGCCAGCAAAATGCAGAAAGAGTCTGCCGCGATCCCCCAGGGCGATTCGCGCCTGGACGCCATTCAGGAGGGGCTGGAGCTAATGCGGGAGGCCTCCGAAACCCTGCGCGGACTGGCCGCCAGTGGCAATGCCAATATGCTCGAGTTCGCTCGCACCCAATGTCGCCAGGCGATAGAACGCCTGGAAGTTGCCGGGGTAATTAAGGGCATTTTTTAATCGGATGTTTCACTTTTTGGAAACATCCGGTTCTTATACTGAGGGGTAGAGAGATAGATATAGGGGAGACTTCAACATGGCACAGATACAAAGTCCTGGTCCCGGGCAACCCAGATTGCCGAGGGGCACCAGCTTCAATCCGATGCAGGCGATCATGCAGATCATCAGCCAGTTGATGCAGGTCATGATGAGTCAATTCCAGGGCGGCGGCATCCAGCAGCCCTACAGCAATCCTTTCGGTAATCCCGGCGGATACGGCCCGCAGCAACCCAGCCCGTTCAACTACTACGGAGGCGGGGGAGCCGGCGGCGGGGGTTACCTGGTCTGAGCTCCGCCTGAGCGGCCGCCAGTCTCGCCACCGGCAGGTGATGAGCCGGCACACTTACAGACTGCAGGCCGAGCTGCACACAAAATTCCAAGCTCTCCGGGTCAACCGCCTGAGCGCCACAAGTGCCCATCTCAACCGATGGGCACTTTGCTTTTACGCTGGTGCAAGCCAGACGCATCAACTCCCCTACCCCGTTCTGGTCAATGGCTTCGAAGGGGTCCCGCTGGAAAATGGCCTGTTCCAAATAACCCGGCAAGAAGCTAAGTGGCGCATCGTAACGCTAAATGCCACAAGTGGCCTCGGTTAAATCGCCGGTCCCGAAGGAAAGAAAATCCACCTCTGCCGCCAGTTCGTGGGCCAGTAAACAGGCTCGCGGAATCTCCAGCATCGAGCCCAGTTCCGGCAGGCGAACGCCCTCCTGCCCGGCCACTTCTTGAAACCGCTGCCGGAAAATACGCAGCTCCGCGGCGTCACAGACTCCCGGCAGCATGACTTGAAGACGCATCGAATGGCCCGACCAGGCTCGCAGAATCGCGCGCATCTGAATCTCCATCAGTTTGGGGTAAAGCAAGCTCAGACGACCACAACGCAGGCCTTGCATCGGGTTCAACTCGAGTAGCCAGGTCGCCAGTTCACCAGCAAAGTAGTCTTCCGGCAAATCACTGGTCTCACGCCAGTGGCGCAACATCTGCGACAGAGGGGCGTCCAGCAAACGCAGATTGAAGGGGCCCACCGTCGTACTCAAAAGCTCGGATACATCTTGGGACAGCTCGAAAGTCAACTGGTCATAATCCGACGAGCGCTCCAGCTTCTCGTGACAAATCTGGCGCAGCACCTTCTGGAACAAAGGCAGCCGGTGGGAAATCTGAAAGAGCGACTCGATTCGGCACAGACCAACTCCCTGGGCTCCCAGTTGAGGCGCCAGCCGAGCTTCCTCCAGCGTTGCCACGTTGGCGCGAATTTCGACCTTCCGCAGTTCGTCGGCCCAATCCAGCAAAATCTTGGCATCGGCCGTCAACTCTCCACCTCGCAGCGGAAGGTCGCCCGCATAGACATACCCGGTGCTGGCGTCCATCGTCACCCACTGGCCCTCTTCGAGCTGTTCCTCCGCCACCAGCACACAAGGGCGCTCGGTGTGGCGTGCAGCCAGCGCCGGACCAGAGCGGACCAGTATCCCGTGGACTCGGTCGAGAGCGCCGCGTTGCGCGTAGGTGAGTCGTTCACAGAACAAAATGGACGGTTCCAGCGAACCTTCCGCCTGGCGAAAGGAAAACACGATTCGCCCGGAAGCGACCCCGCCCATCAAAGACTCCCCGCGAAACAAAAACTCGGCCGGAGGATCTTCCAGTCTTCCCATCAGCATTGAGCGCAGTTCGAAAGGCTCTACCCGAAGCAACGCTTGCTCGCGGGAAATGAGCCCTTCCGCGACCAGAGCTACCGCAATCTTGCAGGCGGCCTGAGAGCTTCTCTCGAGCGGCTCGACGCTTCCCAGAACCAGCGCCCCGGCTTCGATGACGAAGTCCAGCACCAGCGCATCCCCAAGCTGCCGCTCCTGCTCGACAGCCAGATGCTGAAGTTGGGCGGCCACCTCGGGGAAAGACTGCTGCAGAGCCAGAAAAGGCTGACGAACCGGAGTCTCCGGCGTGAATACCTCGGCCGAAGCTCGCTTCAGCCCCGTCTCCGGGTTGCGCGTGAAATAACGCCCCCAGGCCTGTCGCACTAAAGGATGTTCTCGAAAAGCCGGGCGAAGCGCACCGCGAAGCGAAACGGCAAACTGTTGGGACAATCTTCCGGCTTCATCCGCTCGCAACGCTCCAGATCCAGCTTGAGCATCTTCTCCACAGTCCTGGCGAAGCGCTCGCCGAAAACCACCAGGTTGCCTTCGAAATTGAGGTCCATGGACCGGGCGTCCATGTTGGAACTGCCCACCCAGCACAGCTCGTCGTCGATGAGCATCACCTTCTGGTGGGTATAACCCGGTTTAAACCGATGGATTTGAATGCCGCAGCGCAAAGCCTCCGGCAGATAGACAAAGGCAGCCAGATAAGCCAGCAAGATATCGCGCTTGAAAGGAATGATGATCTTGACTTCCACGCCGCGCAGGACCGCTGTCTCCAGGGCCGACATCACCGGTGCCGTGGGCAGAAAATAAGGGGTAGCCAACCAGATTCGGCGTCGAGCGCTGTGAATCGAGTTGAGAAAGATGCCGGTGCCGGTGTCGGTCTGGTCGGCGGGTCCAGCAGCCACGTAAACGGCGGCATCGGGTCCATCCGGAACGGGCAGTGGCACCCAGTCGATCTCCGGGATCGTCTTGCCGCCCGAAGCCCAGTAGTAGTCTCGGCAGAAAACCGCCTGCACACCCTGGACGGCCGGACCGGTCAAGCTGACGTTGGTATCGCGCCACAGACCGTAAAACGGGCTGAGGCCAATCGTATCGTCGCCGATATTGATACCACCGACGTGAGCCAGCTGCCCGTCCACCACCAGAATCTTGCGGTGATTGCGGAAGTTGATCTGCAGACGGCCTTTGGTCCAACCACCCGGAGCAAAAGCCACCACCTCCACGCCCACGTCGCGCATTTCCTGAAAAAAGGCCCGACCGGTTCCGAGACAGCCGAACTCGTCGTAAACCAGATAGACTTTGACGCCCGCTCGGGCTCTCTCCATAAGAGCTTCGCGAAAGCGGTTGCCGATGCCGTCGTTGAGGATGATGAAATACTCGACCAGCACATACTTCTGCGCCCTGCCGATGGCTTTGAACATCTCGTCGTAGGCGGTCTCGCCATCGATCAGCAGGTCGACCTGATTGCCGTAAGTCAACGGGAAGTCAGCCAGGCGCTCATAACCGACGCGAGCCTGATCCAGGTCAGGGCGAAGCGGTTCCGCCGCGGATCCCACTTCACGGACCTGCTCGAGCCACTCGTCGCGGCGAGCCGCCTGGTGACGCTTGAAGCGCCGAACGTAGCCGGTGAACTTGTCTTTACCAAAGGCCCAGTAAGCCGGTATCGCTAGATAAGGACAGAAGACCAGCGACAGCCCCCAGGCGATGGCCCCTTCGGAAGTACGGCACTTGAGGATGGCGTGCAGAGCGGAAAAGATTCCGATGGTGTGGGAAACGGTGGCCAGGATGGCCCACCACATCAGCCATTGGCTGGGAGGAGCGGCGTGTATCATGGCCACCGCTTGGACAGGGGGCCGTAGCCCCCCTCTCTAGAGCTTGACGGCGCTGCCGCCGGTCTGCAGCTTGTAGTCGATATTGCCGGAAACGGTCAATTTCAAAATCATCCGGCGTTTGATCGTTACCGGCATGTCTTTGACACGCCGCTCGGCCGTGCCCTGCGCGGCCAGATTGTCGTATTTCAACTTGTTGAATTTGCTGTCGAGGAGGGTCCACTGGACAATTCCTCCGCCATCAGACTTGTCGAGCGGAGTCACATCCAGAGTCAGGCTCAGGGTGCCTTTGTTGACCTGGAAGGCGTAGTAGTAGGTCTTCTCGTCGCTCAGGCCACCGGAACTGTTGCCGTTGATTGTAGCCGTCAGTGCGGTTGGTTTATCAGGATCCGTCGACTGCGCGAAGGCGGGCACGACGAGTAGTAACAACGCAAGTAACCATTTCATCATCTCTATGCCTTCCCAAAAAGAAAACAGGCCCCTGCGCTAGACAGGAGCCTGTTAAGATCTATTGATTAGGTTAAGCTCGAGAGAATAGACCGCCGAAGAACAAAAGTCCCAGGATGGCTACAATCAAGAACACGCCCAGCAGGGTCTTACCAATTCCGGCCGACAAAGCGGCAACACCACCGAAGCCGAACATCCAGGCGACCATGGCGATGAGAAAAAACATAAGGGCTAAACGAAGCATATTTCCAGTCCATCCAATCTTGGTTGATTTCTTGCTCTTAGAATACAATCAGGCGCGGAAATGCTGCAGTGGAGAGGATACCCAAGCGCCGGGACCAAGATCCTCGGCCGACGGGACAGGAACTAAAAACTATAAGGATTTCCGCGTCCGGCCGGGGCGGCGGCAGGCCTGGGCCGCGAGGGAACTCCGTAGTTCTGAATGGCCACTCGCAGATTGACGGTTCGGGCACGAAAGCGGATCGAGCTGAAGAATTGGTCCACCTCCGGATGTTTCTTATCGTCGTGAACACAGGCGCGGAATTCGTAGCAGCGGCCGTAGAGCACGTAGAACTGGCTGATAGTCCGGTCGGACGGCGACAAAGACTCAAAGATCTGCAGTCCATTCCGATGAGACTGAGTCACATAGCTGGTGGCGGACCCACGCGAACGACTTTGCTCCTGCAGGTTGGCCAGGAAGGCGGTGGCTTGTCCGGGTGAAGTGGGCCAACTCAGCATGTAAAGCTGCAAATCGGGCCGCACATAGCTGACGGCCTGCTGACCATTGCGAAAAGCACCGGGGAAGTTGACCTGGCAGCTGCCGTCTCGGTAGGTCACAGGCTTGGCGGCAACCGTCACGGTCAAGAGCGAAACGAGGACAGCAGGCTTGAGCATGCTCTCCAATTCTGGGAGCCAGGAAGTTTACCTGGCCCCGGGAGCGAACGGCGCTCCATGCGCATACTGATCTCGCTTTTGTTCTTGCTTCTTCCCTCGCTGGCGACCGCTCAACAACTGGCCGCCTCCTTCGATCCACGCCGAACCTGGGTTCTGGCCATCGGACTGCTGGAGTGGAAAGACGCTGAAACCTGGGCCCCATTCTCCAAATTGAATCGTCGTGACACGCAAATCGTCAAAGCCTTTGGCAAATTGGGAGTCCCCGCCGGTCAGTTGATCCTGCTTCAGGACAAAGCGGCCACTGCCAAAGCCGTGCGCGCCACAGTCAAGTCCACTCTGGCCAGAACGCGCCCTGGCGACACCCTGGTCTTCTACTATGCCGGTCACGGCTACCACGATGGCAGCGCTTTCTATATGGTTCCCTACGACGGCTATGAAACCGACACTCTGTTCAGCCAGAAGCAACTGACCTCCGACCTGGAAACGCTCTTCCGAGGGCAGCGCGTGCTGTTGGTGGCAGACTGCTGCCACTCCGGCGCTCTGGCCAACTGGGTCAAACGAGGACCTCACAAGAAAGACTACGCCGCCCTCACCTCCTCCAAAGCCAGTGAGTCGAGCACCGGCAACTGGACTTTCTCCGATTGCTTCCTGGACGCTCTACGCGGCGAGATCTATCTGGACGCCAACCACGACGGAGTGCTTTCGCTGGCCGAGGTAGGCACCGAGTTGGGCCGACAGATGAACTTCGTCGACCATCAGAAAGCCCGCACTCAGTACTCGGCCAACTTTCGTGGTAAAACCGAGTTCGTCCGAGCCAACGGAGTCAAGCGCAAAGGAGAAGGGGAACTGGTGCGCGTCAAGGCCGAGGGTTCCATCTGGCCGGCTCGAGTCGTCGAGCGCAGCAACAAGGGCATCCTCGTCCACTGGCTCGGCAACTACGAAAACTACCAAGACACCTGGGTAACGGCCAAGCAGATCCAATAGAAAAAGCCGCCCTTGCGGGCGGCTTTTCAAGTTACTTGGCGTCCAGGTTCTGCACCGGCAGACCGGGCTCGTGGTCCCAGCGCAGCAGATAAGCCTTGGAAATGTCGTCGCGGTCGGACTTGTAGCCCTTCAGCTCGACGCCGTTGAGGGTCAACTCACGCTCGCTGTCGCGCACCTCGTGCAGCGCGTCGCGGGCGCGGTCCCAATCCTTGGCGGCAACCGCATCCTTGTATTCGCGCTCGTGCTCGGCCAGTTCGTGGCGGAGCTCCTGGCGGCGGGCCAGCAGGTCGTCGACCTTCTCGGCGTGAGCGGCGGTGACCATCGGCAGGGCCATCAAAGCGGCCAGCAGCATCGGCTTGAGTGCGTTCTTCATCTTCTTCGTCCATCCAATCTCGTGTGGGGTGTGTCTCGACAATATCAGGGCCCGGCCGCTCGGGGATGGGACTTGAATAATCTGCGGGAAGGTTTGAGGTCCTGCCCGAACGGGGGCGGATGTCTGAACGACCCAGCGGCATTTTTTCCGACGTGCATTTTGAGGAGGGCAAAGTCCGCGCCACTCTCCTGCACGACCCCAGCGTGGAAGGCCTGGATACCGCCATCTACATGGATGGCTCCGGCAGCATGCTGGACGAGTATGGCGAGCCCCACCTCCTGAATAAACTTTGGTGCTGGCTCACCCGCCAAACCGCCCAGCGCGGCACCAACCAGGTGGACCCGCAGATCAAACGGATGCTCCAATACCTGGCCAGCAAAGACCGCAACGGCCGCCTGAAAGTGGCCTACTGGGCCTGCGGCGACGGCCGTCTGGTCGAATCTATCGGCGAACTCACGGCCGCTGACGTGGAGACCCATCAATTCAACGGGCCTAAAGAATTTGGTTCGGGCACCTACCTGGAACCATGCCTGGCCGACTTTGCCGAATACATGCGCGAGCAGACTCGTCAGGGCTCGCAGCGTGGCTGCGCCATCATTGTGACCGACGGACAACTCAGCGATGTGGATAAAGTCAAAGCTCGCAACGAAGAAATTGCCGCCGAGATCAAAAAAGGAACCCTGCCGCCGCTCAACTTCGTCTTTGTGGGCGTGGGTAAGGGCGTCAACGAAGAAGAGATGGAAGACATCGCCCACGAGGAATACGGCGGCCTTGAGCACATGTGGTGCCATCGCATCGCCGAGGAAATGTCGGATCTGGCGCAGATGGTAGCCGTACTGGTGGACGAAAGCATGAGTATCGCTTCCTCCGGCCGTCTACTGGACGAGAGCGGTAACGTGCGGGCCGTTTATGAGGGTCGAATTCCGGCCGTGCTGGAGTTCACGGTGCCGACGGGCAGCCGCAAATTCGCTCTAGAAATCAATGGGACCTTATATGAGCAAGTCATTCCTGAAGACGATCATCACTAGCCTGTGCCTGCTGGCCTCCGTGGCCAGCGCCGATGTGCTGGGCGGACGCAAAGGCTGCTTTCTCCTCATCGACCTGAAAGACGACCGAGTGGTCGAGCAGGCCGGCACAGACAAACGCCTGCCGCCCTGCTCCACCTTCAAAGTGGCCGCCGCGGTCATGGGCTTTGACACCAAGATTCTGACCAAGGAGCGCGTCTTTCACTGGAACGGGGTCAAAGATACACGCCCGGAGGTGAATCAGGATCAGACGGCTGCCACCTGGATGGAACGTTCGGTCATCTGGGTGACTCAGGTTTTGACTCAAGAGCTGGGGATGAAAAAGGTCAAAGCCTACCTGGCCAAATTCCACTACGGCAATCAGGATTTTTCCGGCGGGCTGACCAAAGCCTGGCTGACCAGCAGCTTGCTGCTGGACTCGCACGAACAGGCCCGCTTTATGTCCGCTCTGTGGCGCGAAAAGCTGCCCGTCTCTGCGCAGGCGCAAAAGCAGACCAAAGAAATACTGGTGGTGCAAACCTCGGGTAAGTCCAGGTTGTCGGGGAAAACCGGTAGCGGCACCTGGGAGGGCACCGATCTGGGACGTTACGTGGGTGTGCTCCAGTGCCCCCAGGGCGAATACCTGGTAGTGCTGGATTTCCAGGGCGCCTGCAAAGGCCCGGGCGGTATGGTGGCCCGCCAAATGGCGATGGACCATCTCCACCAGAAGGGGATGTGGTGACTTTTGTCAGAAGATGTCATGCCGGGACGTCTCAGCCACGATAGATTGTCCCAGGAGGCTTTGCTATTGATGAAACCGTTTTTAGGAATGTGCCTGCTGCTGGCTCTGGCCACCTCGGCCGGTGCCGATGAACAGACCGAGAAGATCTTCTCGCGGGCGCGCGCCCTCAATCCCGGACTGCAAGACTTTTCGGCCGAGCTCGACATTCAGATGCAGGCCGACATGGGGCCCATCCACTATAAGCCCAAGTTGCAGGGCAAGTATTATTTCAAGCAGGCCGACAAGCACAAGATCGAACTAAACGGCGGCCCCAAAGAGATTCGCAAGTATCCCGCCATCTTCGGCTTCCAGTTTCCCCAGATGGAGCGCTTCGATTCAACCATGGTCGAAGAATCGGTCTATAAAGGGCGGCCGGTCTTTCACTGCCGGCTGGTGCCCAAATGGACCGGCGACAATATTAAGCAGGTCGACTATCTGATCGACAAAGAGCGCTACACGGTGGCCCAGGCCTCAACCGGTTATCGCAATGAGGGCAATTTGACTCTGGACTTTGAGTACACCAAAGTCGGCAATTTTACCGTCTTCGAGAGTCTCAAGGCCAACGCCGACTTCCCCTCGATGTCGGCCTCGGCCAATGGCGAAGCCAAATACAGCCACTACAGCTTCAATCAGAATCTGCCCAACTCGCTGTTCAACAAAGACAAACGCGTCAGCTCCCGCTGAGCAAGTCGAGAGCGGCCTGTAGCTTGCCGCGCACGCGAGCCAGGCCCGCGGCCTTCGAGCGATGCGGCAAGACGGCCACGTCGCCCCGCTGCAGTCGTAAATTGGTCAACTCGTTCTGCAGGTGGTTCTGCTCCGGCATCAGCTTGAGCCCCATTTCCAGGATCTCCTGGGCATCCGCCGGCTGGCCGGCGCCATGGAGCGTCCGGCTCAAGACCAGAAAGCTGTCCACGTGACTCGGGTCCTCGGTCAGGGCTCGTGACAGGCTGTCCACGGCTTCCTCCACCCTTTGCAACTCCAGGTAAGCCCGGCCCAGGTGATAGTGATAGCGAGCTTCTTCCGGAGCCAGGGAGGTCAGCTTCTCCCACAGCGGCAGCGCTTCGCTGAACTGCTCCTGATAGACCAGGGCGGAAGCCAGGCCAAAAAGCGCGTCCAGACGCTCGGGCTGCTCGGCCAAGATCTTGCGAAACCCCTCCACCGCCCGAGCGTGGTCCTGACGAGCCGCATCCAGATAGGCACGGGTCAGGCGCGTTTCGGAAGTCTGTCCGGAGGCCTCGGCGCGCTGCAAAAGCTTGTCGGCCCCCTCAATGTCGGCGTCGGCGGCCGCCATCCGGGCCAGCGCCAAGAGCGCCTCGGGATCATTGGGTTGGATGAGCAGGCGGGCCGAGGCCTGTTGGCGAGCTTCGTGCACTTTGCCCATTTGCAGTAGTTCCAGGAGTGGGGTCATAGCCCACTCTTCTGGGAAATTCACTCCAGATCCGCTTTTTCATCCGGTAGCGCCAGCGCGATTCGCTCTAGATAGCCGGCGCCGAAACGCTCTTGCCACTGCAGCTGGGGACGGTGAATGTAACCGATGTAGCAGCCGCAGGTCTGGTTGGGACAAAGCCGCGGTTGCAAGCAATCCTCCCAATTAGCCCGATAGATGTTTCCCAGCACTTCGCCTACGAAGTGACAGCGGCGCACATCACCTTGGCCGTCCACGGCGAAGCTGCGGTGGCCGGCCGCGCAAGGAGTATCGAGGCTGGGATAGCGGTGCAGATTGTAGGCGAAGAACGGATCGATCGATTTCAGAAAGTCGATGTCGGATGCCGAATAATAGTCCGCCTGGCGCTTGTAGGCGTTGACCCACAGGTAGCGCTCTTGAGGAAGAAGCTGTCTTAGCCGGGTCAGGTCTTCGAAATGTCCTTTCAGACCGACCACACCCACGCTGTAGCGAATTCCGAGCAGGTCGAGTTGACGACACTGGGCCGCGAAACGCTCCAACGAGACCTCGCCGGGATGATAGGTGGCCCATAAGGCCAGGCTCTGCGAGGCCGCCCCGAGGTCTTTCAAGGGCGCGCTCAGATTGGTCTGAATGGCCACCCGCTCTACGTTGCTCTGATGAGAAAGCTCTACCAGGGCTTTTCTATAGGCTCGCTGACCCAGGGCCTCCCCCCAGGGCGTGAAGAGAATACCCAATGGCGCGCTCTGACGCTGCGTCCACTCCTGAAAGCGCTGTAGTTGAGCGCGGTCCCGCTCGAGCTCGGCGCGGGTGTTGCGGGTCTTGGCAAAAGGGCAATAGGGACAGCTGTAGTTACAGCTGGAAAGCGAACCGCGATAGTAGAGATTCCACCTCATCGCAGCTCATACTCGCGCATCAGCTCCTGTACTGCCTCGGAGTAAAGCCAGGGACCGATGGTATCACTCCAGGCCAGGCCCTCTTCCGTAAGCCGCCACGGGCCGGAGCGGGCCAATCCCAGTGCCTCCAGCTCATGCAACTGAGGTAGTCCTGGTTCGAAGTCGAGCGACTGATTGCGCAGCAAGGTCTTGAGAAGTCGACGGAGATGCTGCTCGCTCGCATTGAGCAAAAATCCGTAGTCGGCCTGCGCGAACTGTGCCTGGCTGCGCCCGCAAAAATCCTCGATGATGGCGCGCACGCCCGCCTGGCCCACGGCGTATTCGCTGCTGTAGTGGAGTTCTCGCGTGTAGGAACGGGCCCCGGGTCCCAGTCCCACCATGCCATCTTGCTGACAGCAATAATCCGTTTCCAACTCCACCTGCGGCAAACGGAAAAGACGCATAGAAACCTGTCGGTAACCGCAACTCAAGAGCAAGTCGCGGGCCTGGCGATAAAGGGCCCGCCGGCGCTCACCCGGCCGTCGGCCCAACTTGTCCAGACCGGTCAATTTGCCCACATAGAGCGGATACAGATAGAGCTCTTCCGGTCGCCATTCCAGAGCGGCGCGCAGAGAAGCTTCCCAGCTGCGCTCGTCCTGCCGGGGATTGCCGTAAATCAGGTCGATATTGAACACAGGGAAGCCGGCCGCCCGAATCCACTCGCATGCCTGCCGCAACTGACCGGCCGGCTGCGGCCGAGTCAAATCGGCCAGGTCCTCCACCTCAAAGCTCTGCACTCCCAAACTCAAGCGATCCACCCCGAGCTGCTTGAGCAGAGCCAGTTTGGTCGGCGTAACCGTGCCCGGCGAAGTCTCAAAAGAGACGGGAATTGCTCGAAAGTCCACCGGCCAATCCTTTTGAAGACCGCCGAAGAGCCGCTCCAACTGGGCCTCCGTTAAGTAGCTGGGAGTGCCGCCGCCAAATGCCGCCTGAGCCACGCCCAGCGGGCGCACGGCCTCGGCCACCGAGCGAGACTGTCGCAAGATAGCCGCCAGGGTCGCTTCGACCCGGTCCTGCCCGGGGCGAATCGTAGTGAAGAGGTTGCAGAAACCGCAGCGCATTTCGCAAAAGGGCAGATGCGTGTAGAGAAAGAGACGGCTCGTGTCTTCCTCGCGCCAGGCCTCCGCCAGCCCAACCGGCGGGTCCAGCGGACGGTAGGCCGTCTTGTGAGGATAGGCGTAAGTGTAGCCGTCGTAGCTCTCCTGACGCATGCGTTCGGTCAGATTCATAGCGTGAAGTGGGCGTAGGGCACGGTCCACACCACCGGGTGACCCAGGCGATGCCCGTGATAGCCGTCCTCTCCATAAGCCGTGCCGTGATCAGAGCACACGATGACGAAGGTGGTTTTTCGCACCTGGAACAGCTGCTGCAAAGCATCATCGACCGCCACCAACGCGGCGGTATGGCTTTCCAGATTGTCTTCCAGAGCCCCCGTATAAAAGCGGTTGGGCTGGTGGATAGCCGAAACGTTGATAAGAGTGAAATTCGGCCGCTGGTCGCGACAGGCCAGAGCCTGGGCTACCTGGTGGCGGGGAGAATCCGGGTCGGTGACGCCCAGTTCAGGGCGCCAATGGCTCTCCTCGAAAAGTCCCGGCAGCACCCGCGACAGAGCGTTCTGTCCGTTGAAAAATCCGGTTCCGCCAACGCACACCGTGTGATAGCCGCGAGCCCGGAGGGCTTCCGGCAGGGTGGCCTCCTGAAAAGTAAAGGTTTCCTCGGTGGTACTGGTGGCGCCGGCGAAATCGGCCGCAAACAACCGAGAGTGCGGACCCTTCCCCAGCGGAGTGGGCAGAAAGCCGGCCAGAAAAGCGTGATGGGCGGCGTAGGTGAAACTGGCCGGGGAATGGCGCTCTTCCCAACCGTCGGGTCCCAGATGAGGAGCCAGGGTTGCCAGGAGCCCCTCTCGCCAGGCCGCCTGAGCCGCGTCGTAGCGCAGCGTGTCCAGCGTAATCAGCAGAATGTCGGCCTTGCTTGCCACCAACTCCCTCATGAAGCTCGAATTTGCGCCGGTCGCTCGGGCACCTGCCGGATGATGGCCTGATAGGCCGTCTCGCCCTCGTGCAGCAGATTGGGCAACAGATCCCCAAAGGCGTTGATCTCGCCGACCAACGGCCGACCTTTCACATCCAGCAAAATGTCGACGCCGGCATAGAGGCTTTGGGGGAAACAGGCGGCAGCTCTTTCCGCCAGGGCCTGAGCAGCCGGCAGATATTCGGCCACTTCGTCCAGGTGGCCGCGCCGGTTGCCCAGATGCAGATTGGTCATGGGACTACGGCTCTGGCGCACCACCGTATGACGAGCTCGTCCCGCAATGACCAGCACGCGCAGATCGGTGGAACCACCGGGCAGATCGAGCTTGGGAATCCAGTCCTCGGCGATCATGCCTTGAGGCAGCAAGCGTTCCAGGATGAAATCGATGGTCTCGTCGTGGTAGCTGCGCACGCGCAAGGTATTGTAGAGGCGACCTTCGGCCACCTCGATGGGGGCGATCAGCTGGCGACGGCGCCCGCTCCAGCGCAGGGCACAAACGCCCGAGGCCGACGAGCCGTGCAGCGGCTTGAGAAACAATCTTCCTTGCGGTTGTTGCAGCAACTCGGCGGAGGCCAGGCGACTGCGCGGTCTGGGCAGTCCGGCCCGGACGAAAAGTTCATGACAGGCCCACTTGTCGAACATCGTCAGAATATCTTCGGGCGGATTGAGAGCCGGCACGCTCAAAGTTTCGAGAAAATCCCGGTAGCCCCGGTGGTACTCTTTCAGATAAGCCACTTCTCCGTGACCTAGCCGGGCCTGGCTGGGCCCGCCCCCCCGGGCAATGAGCAGCCGAGCCACCTGCTCATTTTCCCCCGGAGAATCAATACGCAGCAAATCCACCGGCAAAGGCCGGGCATTTTGCAACAGGTCCTCATAGGCAAAGCAAAGTGGCTCGGGCTGGCCGAGATCGATCAGAGTCTGAACGTAGTCGCGGACACGACGATTTTCGGGATTTCCCAGGATTCCGAAGCGGCTATTCCCCGACGGCGACATACCGGTCTTCGTCGTCCGCCTCCATGCCCGAAGGATTGGTGGCATCCAGGCTCAGGGGCAGGTCTTTCAATTGGCGGACCAGTTCGGAGCTGATGTAGTTGTGGTGCAGATTGAGGCGCTTCAGGGGAGCCTTGAGCCCCAGCAGAGCCTGAGCACCTTCGTCCGAGAGCGTGCCCAGCGACAGGTCCAGCGTTTCCAGCTGCTGCAAAACCGGAGCCTGCGCGGCGGCGACAGCGACCGCGTCGGCTTTGTCGCTGTTGCGCAGACCCAGATACTTGAGCTTGGGAAAGAGCTTGCCGGACAAAATCGGCTGCAGGTCTTCCACCGTAGCCGTGCCGCCGTAGTCCTCGGTCCCCAGCCAGAGCTCCAGATACTCGAGGTTGGGAAACTGAGCTTTGCCCAGCGACTGCACCACCGAGGCGTCCATGCCGCCGGTTTCCATGGCCAGGGCGCGCAGGTTAGCGTGCTGGGGCCGGCTGATGCTCAGATTCTCGCCACCGCGGGTGCGCAGCAATTGGAGCTGGGGATAGGCGTCCAGCAGCGGCGACAGGTCGCTCTGCTGGATCCAGGACATCTCGTTTTCTTCATAGGTCATGTCGCCCAGATAGATGGCGACCAGGCGGGGAAAGCGGGGGGCGTGCTCCGCTAAGGCGGCGATGACGTCGCTCGAGTCCGCCTGGCTGTCGTCGCCGTGCCAGGCTCCGATGACCAGCGCGCTGCACTGGGCGGCCGCGTCGCTGGCCGCGAAATGGGCCAGGTTCTCCAGCACGGGGTTGTTGTCGTAGTCGCTACGGAACCGATAGGCGACGTCACTGCGGGCGGGTTTCTCGGGGTCGTATTCGATGACGCGCTGGCCCACGAAGGTGCCAACGTTACGCTGGATCTCCTCTTTGTGAATCACGCTGGGGAAGGCCACCGCCAACAACTGACCGGCTGTGGGCGCCTCACTGGCCGCGTCCACGTAGCCTTTGCCCAACTTCTCTTTGATGAGTTTTTCGGCATCTTTGCGGGCCAATTCTTCGCTCGCGAAGTCCTTGGTCGAGCTCTGTCCGGCCGATCCGATACGACCGTAGGTCACGGTGTGGGAGTTGCCTTCGAGCTGGATGTTCCAGAATTTGCTGGACTTGGCGTCCATGTAAACAAGTTCGCGTTTCATAGAGACACCTTTCACCCGGCCGCGTTCAAGCCTCTTAGATCTCTGTTTTAGAGACGTTTTACTGGCGTCAAGTTCATTTTCTGGCAACGAATCATGCCGGGCCCGAGGTTACAGTGCCCCTACTATGAACGTGCAAAAAGATATTCCGGCCCGGGTCAACGCCTGGCTGGCCCAAACCCGCAAGGCCGACGGTGCCTCTCAGGATCGCGACGCGCGCCCCGACTTCGTCCAGTTCGAGGGTCCCCCCAGTTTCGAAGAGGATCGCATCGTCAGCGCCAGGGCCCAGTTCGACTCCCGAGGCACGGTCCAGGCCGACTTGATGGTGGACGCCCACGAGCATCCTTTCTACTCCAATGAACTCACCATCCGGGTGCGCCGCCAGGGCGATCTGGAGCAAGTTTCGGTGCGCTCCCATCATCCTCGCGACCCCGAAATGTTTGACTATCGCGCCAGTTATGCGCGCAACGTTCAGAGCGGCGAGGTTCAGAACTTTGAACTGCGTCAGGGACCGCCTCACGGGATGGAGTTGGCCCGCGAGATCTTCAGCAATCGGGAGTGTCAGATCAATCTGGCCGGTGGCGCCGTGCTCGGCACTTTCAGCGGAGCGGTCACCGCCCTGACCTCCGGTTTTCACCCGGGTGCCGGAGCCGTGGCGGGATTGGTGCTGGGAACGCTGGGCGGTTACGCCTTCTCGGCCTCACGACGCGCTTACGGCGGCTGAAGCAGGCTGACGATCTGAGGAGCGTGCGGGCTATCGGTGGCCTGCACGCGGGCTTTCAGGGTGCTGTCTTTGGCCAGTTCGGCCTGGTGTAACTCAAAAAACTGCACGGCACCGAAGGTGTTCCAGGCGTTGTGGTCTCGCTTGAGTAGATTGAGGATGGCGGTCACATCGGCCGGCTCGATTTTAGGACTGATGGCCAGCGCCAACACGGCCTGGCGGCGAGCGACCTGGTCCTCGGCAGGCTGCAGACACTTACGCAGAAACTCGTGCGAGTGCGGCTCCTGTAAAACGCCCACCAGCGCCACGGCCGGCACGCGGGATAGCTTCTCGTATTTCAAGACCAGCTGGTAGGAAAGGTCGATTGGATCCTTGACGCCCAGCGCCCGCAGGATGGCGTCGCGCTCCTCCGGCTTGACCGGTGCCCACTCCCGGCCGTCGATGCCTCCCCCATTCCAACTGCCTTCGCCCTTGAGAAAAGCCACCGTGCGGCCGTCCTTGCCCATAACCTTGAGGATGCCGGCCTGGTTGCCCACCTTGATGCGCTCCAGGTCGGCCCCGTTCAAGCCCTGACCCAGGGAAACGCCCCGTGCCTGCTGCGGACTGGGCTTGCGATAGGGCGCCGCCCACAGCGGACAGCTGGCCAGCAGCAGTATGATCAGGCTCTTGTTCATACAAGAAACAACGGGAACAGCAGGGATGAGGTTCCAGCCGCGAATTTTGAGGTCAATGAGACATTGGTTACTCTGGGTACTTTTGCTGGTCGGCTGCTCAACGCCAGAGGTGCCCCCGAAAGCTCCGATGGCAGCACCCTTGGCGGAAATCCCAAAGCAGGAGCGCCGGTATTTTTCCGCCCAGGGCTTCGAAAAACTGGGACCGCCCCAGCCCAAAGACTGGCTGGCTGAGCACAAAGAAAGCGGGCAAACCTTTGCCCAATTCCGTCAGGTCACTCAGGCCCGTCCTACAGGTAAGATACTTTATCTGCGCCCGGTGGGAGCGATGGGCGGCCAACTGGAAGCCACTCGTGCGTACTGCGAGGTGTTCTTCCAGAGACCGGTCAAGCTACTACCCGAACTGAAGCCTGGCAAAGGCCGTCACGATTTCTTCGTCAAAAAATATCAACTACTGGCCTCGGACCTTCTGGAACGCATGGTTCCCGACTTGCCCGCGGACGGGCTGGCCGAAGTGGCCGTGACCAACGTCGACCTGTATCCAAGCGAGGACTGGAGCTACGTTTTCGGGATCGCCAAACCGGACAAAGGAGTGGGGGTATTCAGCTTCGCCCGTTACGATCCCAAATTCTTTGGCCAATCCAGACCCGCTGACTGGGAGAAGTTGCGTTTACGCCGCAGCTCGAGAGTGGTCGCTCACGAGACCTGCCATCTTTTTGGAATGGCTCACTGCATCGACTACAACTGCCTTATGAACGGAGTCAACCATCTCAACGAACTCGACTCCCGCAGCTTTTTCCTATGCCCCGTATGCTTGCGCAAGCTGCGATATCGTCTGGGATTTGATGCGGGTAAGCGCTTTGAGGACCTGCGCAACTTCTGCAACAAACAGGGTCTACAGCCTGAGAGCGAATGGCTTGGTCGCAAACTCGCGGAGAAGGAGTCGCCATGATCAGGGTTGGAACCTCCGGCTGGGCCGGTGAGGGGTTGTTCGCGGCCGAGCCCATCAAGGCCGGCACGCGCATCGTGTCTTATCAGGGAGAGCGCATCAGCAAGGAGGAGAGTGCCCGGCGGCGGGCTGCTCTCAACAGCTACATCTTTCACCTGGATTACGCCTGGGACGTGGATGGCTCCGGACTGGACAATACTGCCCGCTACGTCAATCACAGCTGCGACCCGAACTGCCGGGTGGAGCTGGACGGCAAGGAAATCTGGATCGTGGCCGACCGGGACCTGGAGGCCGGCCAGGAGCTGAGCTTCAACTACGGTTACGATCTCAGCGAATACGAGCGCTTTCCCTGTGCCTGCGGAGCGCGCAACTGCTGCGGCTATATGCTGGCCCGCGAGTTTTGGGGAAACCTGCCGGTGGAGCGGGCAAACTACGAGGGACTTTTTCCCCAGTGAGGGAAGCCAGCACAGGATATGAGTGATGATTTAATTTCCATCCTGCTCTCGACCCTCGAAGAAAAGCCCGACAACGACCCCCTGCGCGTTCAGGTGGTGACCCAGCTGCTCAAAGCCAGGCGCTGGGAAGAAGCCGTGCAACACGCCACGCCGCTGCGCGTGACCCAATATAAAGGCCTGACCAACCTGGCCGCCGCCCATCTGGCCAACGCCGGGGGCGAGAAAGAAACCGCTCGCCTGCTCTACAAAGAAGCGATTACTCTCGATCCCAAGCTGATCGATGAGCAGCTGGAAGCAGAATTGGAAGGCGCTGCCAAGGTCCCGGCCAGCGGCCGCAGAGACGAGCAACGCGAAGAGCACGAAAACGAGAACCGCCTCAACATCACGTTCGCCGAAATCGGCGGTATGGAAGCGCTCAAGGAGAAGATCCGCCTCAACATTCTCTATCCGCTGCAGAAGCCCGAGATCTATGCCGCCTACGGCAAGAAGATCGGAGGCGGCCTGCTGCTCTACGGCCCTCCCGGCTGCGGCAAAACCCACCTGGCCCGAGCCACCGCCGGCGAAATCGGCGCCAACTTCTATCTGCTGTCGCTCAACGAAGTGCTCAGCATGTGGATGGGCGAAAGCGAGAAAGCTCTGGCCAATCTCTTCAAAACGGCGCGCGCCCACGCTCCTTCGGTGATCTTCATCGACGAGGTGGATGCCCTGGGCGGCAAGCGAAGCGACATGCACTCCCACCATTCCCGCTCGCTGGTCTCGCAGTTTCTGGTGGAAATGGACGGCATGGTGGCCCATAACGAAAAAGTCATGGTGCTGGGCGCCACCAACATGCCGTGGAACGTCGACTCGGCTCTGCGCCGACCGGGCCGCTTCGACAAGGTGCTGTTCGTGCCGCCGCCCGACAAGCCGGCGCGCGAGCAAATTCTGGGCATCCACACCAAGGGCCGCAAACTCGACTCGGGCGTGCGCCTGGGCGACATCGCCGCCAAAACCGACCATTTCTCGGGGGCCGACCTGGCCCACCTGGTGGAACTGGCGACCGAGCGTGCCCTGGCCGAAGCCCTGCAAACGGGCAATCTGCGCGACATCACCAACAACGATTTCCAGGCGGCTCTCAAAGAGAGCAAACCCTCCACCATGGAGTGGCTGCGCCGCGCCAAGAACTACGTAAACTTTGCAAACCAGGATGGCATGTACGACGACCTGGACCAGTACCTGGAGAAGGCGAGGATTCGATGAAAGAAGTCGAGGGTGATTTGGGAGGCGAGTCCTCCGCCTTCCGCCGCGGGCAGATGCTGTATCAAGCCCAACACTACAAAGAAGCGCAGCATCAGTTCGCCGAGCACATGAAAGAGTTTCCCGACGATGCGGTTTGCATGGCCTATCTGGGTCTGTGCCTGGCTCGTCAGGGCCGCAAAAAGACGGCCACCGATGTCGCTCAGCAAGCCATCAAGCTCGACCCGGAATGCGTCTTCGCCCACACTTCGCTGGCCACCATCTTCCGCATGCGCCGTATGGTGGCGGAAGCGCGCACCGCCGTTCGCGAGGCTCTGCGCCTCGATCCCGGCCGCTCTGATATCCTGGGACTGTCGGCCTTCATTTCCTGCGATCAGAAAAAATGGGCGGAAGCGCTCGATCTCACGGCTCAGGGCCTGACCTTCGACCCGCGCGACGAGAATTGTCTGCACGCCCGTTGCTGGGCCCTGATCAACAGCGGTCGGGTCGACGAAGCCCGGGGCCTGCTGCTGGGAATTTTGGAAGATTCTCCGGAAGACGCCGACGCGGTATCCTTCCTGGGCTATGCCGCGCTTCGCCAGGGCAAGCGCGAGGAAGCCCTGGAAGCCTTCTCTCAGGCGCTGCGCCGCGATCCCGAGAACGAGCTGGCTCGCGATGGTTTTCTCGACGCGCTGCGCATGCGCTACCCGTTCTACGGCCTGATCGTGCGTTATCTGCTGTGGCTTTCCAGCCTGCCCAACAACATCCGCTGGATGCTTCTGGTCGCCGAGCATTTCACCGAGAAATTCCTGCGCGAACTGGCCGACCGCCATCCCCGTCTGCGCCCCCTGATCGGCGGGCTGCTCTTCATGTGGTCGATCTTCTCCTACCTCAGCTTCGTAGCCCGCCCGGTGGGCAACACGCTGCTGCGCCTGAGCAAATATGGACGCAAGATTCTGCGCGCCGACGAAGTCTCCGAGAGCAACTTTGTGGCCGGGTCCATCCTGCTCGGACTGAGCAGCTGGGGCATGTATCACACCCAGGGGCGCGTCTGGCAACTGGTCGGCTGCATCATCTATTTCACCATGGTGATTCCGCTGACCAACATGTATTCGTGTCAGGCCGGCTGGCCGCGCAAATTGATGGCCGGCTTCGCTCTGACCCTCTTTACCCTGGGCAATCTGGCCATCTGGGGCTTCTACGACAGCCCCCTGACCGGTGGCTCCGGGGCCGACTGCATCCGCATCTACGGCCTTCTCCTGATGGCCAACCAGATCGTGGCCAGCCAGTTGGAAAAGGTCCAATCCGAGGGCTAGAAAAATTTCAGGGTCCTCTGGCACACTGAAGAGGTCAGAGAGCAGAGTGAGGGAGCGTAAGTCATGGCTTTGAATATCTTTTTGCCAACCCAGGGTGGTCAGGGACTGAACCTGCAGATTGGTGATACCAACGGCGACGGCAAACTGGACTTCGGTCTGGGCGTCCGCCAGTATCAAGGCTATGGCAACGGCTGGGGCGGTGCCTACAATGCCGGCGAAATCGGCTTCAACACCGGCCGCGGCGCCTACCTGGACAACTACAACGGCGCTTCCAACGGATGGGCCAGCCAGAACAACTACACCGGCTGGGATACCAACGGTTCGGTTCGCGGCAGCTCAACCTACTCGGATGTTTTCGGTAACTACAACAACAACCGCTACGCCAACGACGTCTGGGGCAACTACTACCAGGGCAACACTCAGGCCAACATGTGGGGCTACCAGAACAGCAACGTGGGTGGCAACGTCTGGAGCGGCGCCAACCAGTGGAACTACCAGGCCGGCAACGTTTTCGGCGGCGGCGGATTCGCGAGCGGTGGCTGGTTCGGTTATTAATCACGACTCGCCGGCCCTGACCGCGCTGCGGACGTGCTACGAAGCCGTTCAAGCCGGTCAGGCCAGTCCTGACGATTTAGATTTGACCCTGCAGGCCTACTCGGACCGAGTTCAGTTCGAGTTGAATCGCCTGGAGGGTCAAGTCTTTCACGGACATTCTTCCTGGGATGATCCCATCTTCTCGGCCATTTTTGAGGGCTTCGAGATGCAACTGGACGCGGTGGCCCAGTGCTATGACGACGACTGGGAGAACGGCCTGAAGTCGGCCCAGCGAGCCAACAACTTTCTCATGGCCGCCCATCAACGCTTGATGGAGCGAGTCGAGGCTCAATCTCGAGTCATCTGTCCTTTCTGCAACACCAACAACGAGCGCGGCAGCGAGCGCTGCGGCGGCTGCAAACGGCACCTGCCGGAAGCCCAGACCGGCAGTTCCATGTCGGTCGTGCAAGAGGAGGGTCTGGCCAAAAGCGACCGCCCGATGACCGAGAACGCCCTCAAGCTAACGCGAGCCATCGAGTCCGAGATGAGCTTCGAAGAGCTCTACCAGGTCATGGACGAAGTGGAAGAGCGCTTGATGGGGCATCAGGAAAACTACGCCGGTCCCTTTCACGAAGAGACCGTGGCCGCCCTGGAACGCAGTCTGGAGGCCCTGGACGAAATGCGCACCGGCGAAGGCCACGTAACCTCCGGGATGGAGAAATTCCTGACCGCCTCCGACGACCTGCTGGCCCTACTGGCGCGGCTGGAGGCGGATCACCACTGACTTGTAGGCCGGCGTGTTGCTGCCATGGGCGGTTTTCTCCAGCGGCACCAGCGAGTTGGTCTCGGGAAAATAGGTGGCCATGCATCCCGGCGGTATCGGATAGGTGACCACGGTGAAATTATCCGCCCGACGATGCTCGCAGAACAAGTCTACCTGGTCTCCCGTGCGCAGGCGCAGGATGGAGGCATCTTCCGGATTGACCAGCACCACCCGGCGCTTGTTGTGAATCCCGCGATATCGATCGTCGTTTCCGTAAATCGTGGTATTGAACTGATCGTGCGAGCGAATGGTCATCATGTAGAAATGCCCCTCCGGCAGGCGCAGGTCGGGCGTCATGAGCGGCGAGAAATGAGCTTTGCCGTCCTGAGTCGGAAAAATGCCCTGGCGCGGTAGGATCGGTAAGGCAAATCCCGATGGATGGCGTACGCGCCGGTTGAAATCGGAAAAACCGGGCACCACCGCCTCGATTTCACTGCGAATCTGATCGTAGTTTCGCTTGTAGAGTGACCAATCCGCACCGAGCAAGCGACTTGCCAGGTCGCAGACGATGGCGATTTCCGAGCGCAACTCTGGTCCAGCCGGCTTCTGCTTGCCCTGACTGCGATGCACGATGCTCATCGAGTCTTCTACCGTCACGAACTGGTTGCCATCCTCTTCGGTGCGCCCGAGGCAGGGCAGGATCACGGCTTCCTCACCGGTCACCAGGTGCGAGCGATTCAGCTTGGTGGAAATCTGCACCGTCAGCTTGGCGTTCTTGAGAGCCTGGGCGGTTCTTTCCGTATCGGGACAGGCCGAGAGAAAGTTTCCGCCCAGGCAGATGAGATTCTCGATCTTGCCCTCCAGCATGGCGTGAATCGACTTGACCACGTCCAATCCGGGCTTCTGCGGAGGATGGAACTTGAAGTGCTGGCCCAGCCGATCCAGGAAAGCCTGCTTGGGATAGGTGGTGATTCCCATGGTGCGGTCGCCCTGCACATTGCTGTGACCACGCACCGGGCAGACTCCGGCCCCGGGATGGCCGATGGCGCCGCGCAACAGACAGGTATTGACGATCGCCTTGATGTTGTCGACGGCGTTGACGTGTTGGGTCAGGCCCATGGCCCAGCAGAAAACGATGCGGCGCGTTTGGGAAAGCCACTCGACCAGAGGCGTCACCTGCTTTTCGGTCAGCCCCGTCCCCTCCAGGGTGGCGTTCTTGACGGCGTGGCGGAAGACCGCGAAACCGGTGGTGTAGGCCTCGATGAAGGCATCCTCCTGTTTGTTCTCCTCCAGCAAGCGACGACAGATCCACTGAAAAAGGGCCACGTCGCCGTTGATGGCCACCGGCAGGTGCAGATCGGCCATCTGGGTAGCGGGCCGGAAAAACTGCAGCGGATGCATATAGTCTTGCGGGTTTTTGAAGCGACTCAATCCAGCTTCGGGAAGAGGGTTGATGGAAACGATTTTGGCGCCGTTCTTTTTAGCGCGCTGCAGAGCGCTCAACATACGCGGGTGGTTGGTGCCGGGATTCTGACCCACGATGACGATGACCTGAGCCTGATAAAAGTCATAGAGGGTCACCGTGCCCTTGGACACGCCCAGGGTCGAATTCAACCCTACCCCACTGGACTCATGGCACAGGTTGGCGCAGTCGGGCAGGTTGTTGGTGCCGTGGCGCCGGGCCATCAACTGATAAAGAAAGGCCGCTTCATTGCTGGTGCGTCCGCTGGTGTAGAAAAGGTTTCGGTCCGGCTGCGTGCTCTTGAGCTTCTGGGCGATGAAGTCCAGTGCGGCATCCCAGTCAATGGGTTCATAGCGAGAAGAACCGGCTCTTAAGATCAAGGGCCGAGTCAACCGTCCCTGTTGATTCAGCCAGTAGTCGGATTGGCGGCTCAACTCCTCCACCGTGTAGTTTTCCGGCTGGGCCCGGCGCAAGGTGCCCTCGTCGGCCACCGCCTTGGCTCCGTTTTCGCAAAACTCGGCGACAGAGCGTTTCTCCGGGTCCGGCCAGGCGCAGCTCATGCAGTCCACTCCGCCCTTTTGATTGAGGGTGCGCAGCAGCGTGAGAGCTTTCTTGGGGCCCGCCAGGCCGATAGTATGCCGCATGCTGGACACTACGGCGGGAATGCCGGCCGCCGTCGTCTCCGGGCCGGTCAATTGATAAGAAGTGGACTCGCTATCTGGGGGTTGGGCTTCGACCCGGCGCTCGTTCAATAGGTACGCTCTCCGTTGTTCTCGTAGTTCACGAGCGTTCTCTCGGCCTCAACCCGGGCCCAGGCCAGGCAGCCCTTTGCGGGAGGCTCGGTGCTTACCTGGGTCTTTCCCAGAGCATTCAGCGACAGAGTGAAGGGCACGAAGCGACCTCGGGCCTTGAGCAGGCGCTGCTTGAGTTCCTGGCCGGTCTTACGCCAACTTTCGTAGGGATCCAGCTGGGGGTCCCAGAGCACCGCGTGAATTTTGGGCTCGGCCAGAAAATGCGGGCCGTAATGGAGAATCAGCTGTTCATCGCTGAGCCGGGCCTGCTTGAGCAGAAGTTCGGCGGCCGATTCGGTGATGTGCACGTCGGCCGGAGCCCTCTGCAAAATGACGGCGCACAGGGCGTCGAACTGGTCGAGTTCCGGGTCGACCGACATCAGAATGCGATCACGCTCGCACAGGGTGAGGAGGCCACGCTGCGAGACATCAATCAGGAAAAGCTGGCTCCAACAGACGCGGGCCAGCTTGTGCAGACGCCAATACAGCTCCAGGGCTTCAGGACCATAGCTCAGCGAGAGGCCGCGCCAATAGAGAGCGGCGATGGCCACGACCGCTCCCAACCAGAGAAAAGGCCAGGGATGATCCAGACTGAGAATCCCCAGCACGGTCAGCAGGCAGGTGACGCCCACTCGGTAGAGGTGCGCGCTCAGGGGATATTTCAGGCGTGCGCTGGCGGGCAGCGCCGGACTTTCGGTGCTGCGCTTGCTGCGGAGGCGGGGGGGACTCTGAAAGAGGCCCAGCAAGTCCAGATTCACAGAGGAACTTTTCGGCACTGGTGAAGCATTAGCCTCGCTATGAAACTGACCAAACTCTTAGGAACTGTAGGACTACTTCTCATGGCCCTTGGACCACAAACGGCGTCGGCCGAACGGGTAACTTTCGGCGGTGGCTGCTTCTGGTGCATCGAGGCCGTTTTCGAAGACCTCAAAGGAGTGTCTTCGGTGACCAGCGGCTATGCCGGAGGTCACGTCGAGAACCCCACTTACGAACAGGTCTGCGGCAAGCAGACCGGCCACGCGGAAGTCGTGCAAATCAATTTCGACCCCAAAGTGATCTCCTATGATCAACTGATGAAGATCTTCTTCACCATGCACGACCCCACCACTCCCAACCAGCAGGGTGCCGACAAAGGCCCGCAATACCGCAGCATCATCCTCTACGCGGACGAGAAGCAGAAGAAAGAAGCCGAAGCGGCCAAACTGGCGGCTCAGAAAGACTACAAGGACCCGATCGTGACCGAGATCGTGCCCCTACGAAAATTCTATTCCGCCGAGACCTACCATCAGGGTTACTACAAGGCCAATCCTCGCCAGGGCTACTGCTCCGTGGTCATCGCTCCCAAAATCGAGAAGATGCGCCACAAGTATGCGGACCTGCTGAAGAAGTAACCTCAGGCCTGGATGCGGTTGTACATCCGGGTCCACTTGAGCAACTGGTCGCGGTGCTCTTGCTGCAGCTCGTTGGGCTGCAGGCGCCACTGCCAGTTGTCATGGGCCCGGCCCGGGAAGTTCATGCGGGCTTCGGTCCCCAAGTCCAGCAGGTCCTGGAGGGGAATGATGGCCCACTGAGCCGTGCTCTTCAGCGTGGCCCGAATCAAGGTGGCACTGACCGCTTCTTCCGGGCTACCGAAATACTCGCGGCAATACTCACGCTCCGACTCCGTGCCGTTCTCATACCAGCCGCGCACGGTGTCGTTGTCGTGGGTGCCGGTATAAGCCACAAAGCGGGTGGTCTCGAAGTTGTGGGGCAGGAACGGATTGGTCGCTCCGGAGCCGAAGGCGAACTGCAGAATCTTCATGCCCGGGAATTCGAACTTGTCGCGTAGGGCGGTCACATCGGGAGTGATGTCCCCCAGATCCTCGGCCACAATGTTGCGGTCCCCCAGGGCTTTCTGCAGGGCCTTGAAGAGGTCCGCTCCCGGCCCCTTGACCCACTTCCCGGTTTCAGCCGTCTTGGCATCGGCGGGCACCCGCCAGTAGCCGGCAAAGCCGCGAAAATGGTCGACGCGCAGGATGTCGTACATATCGAAGGCCGCCTGGACGCGGTCGATCCACCACTGGTAGCCCTCTTCTTTGTGAGCCTTCCAATCGTAGAGGGGATTGCCCCACAGCTGACCGGTGGGCGAAAAATAGTCGGGCGGGACGCCGGCCACGGCCAACGGTTGCAGTTCCTTGTCGAACTGAAAGAGATTGTGGTGAACCCAGCTGTCGGAGCTGTCCATGGCCACGAAGATCGGAATATCTCCGAAGATCTGCACTTTTCGCTTGGTGGCGTAGTCGCGCAGCTGTTTCCACTGCTTGAAGAACAGCCACTGGATGAACATCTCCTGGAGGATCGCCTGCTTGTGCGTGTCGCGGGCTGCCTGAAGCGCTTTGGCCTCGCGCTGGCGGATGGGTTTGGGCCACTGATTCCAGGCCAGATTGTTGTGCTCTTTCTTAAGAGCCAGAAAAAGCGCGTAGTCTTCCAACCATTTTTGCGACTTGCACCACTTGCTGAATCCCGGAGGTGCTGATTTGGCGTGGCGCTCGGCCACCTTGTGCAGTAGCGGCAACTTCCACTCGTAGAGAGCGCAGTAATCGACCTTGCCTTCCGGCAACTCGGGCGCGTCTTCCAGGTCCTTCTTCTCGAGCAGACCCTCCTCGAGCAACTGCTCCAGACCGATCAAATACGGATTGCCCGCGTAGGTCGAAAGGCTCTGATAAGGACTGTCCCCATACGAAGTGGGGCCCAAGGGCAGAACCTGCCAGATGCTCTGGCCGGCGTCCGCCAGAAAGTCCACCCAGGCATAGGCGGAACGATTGAGGGTGCCTACTCCGTAACGACCGGGCAGACTGGTCACGTGGAGAAGAACTCCACTGGCGCGTTTGTTGCTCATGCTCTACGCCTACGCGCTCCGCGAAGGGGCGTCCTTTGATCCTTTGTACTGAAAAAAAGAGAGACCTCGATTTCTCGAGGTCTCTGGTGGTGGGCTTAAACGGACTTGAACCGCTGACCCCTACGATGTCAACGTAGTGCTCTAACCAACTGAGCTATAAGCCCTTATGTACCTAGTTTCTAGGTTATGGAGGCGACGAGCAGAATCGAACTGCTGTGGACGGTTTTGCAGACCGTTGCCTAACCACTCGGCCACATCGCCATATCTTGCTTTCCTTGTCCCCCTGAAGCGAGAGACGAGGTTTGAACTCGGGGCATTCCCGCGAACGGCTGGAGTATAATACAGACCGGCCAACCTGTAAACCTGTTGACAAAAGAGACTTGCTACCATAAACTTCTGCGGTCTTACCGTCCCTACGCACAAAGGTGGGGAACTTATCACAGGAGGTGGCCGTCATGGCCCAAGTCGAACTCGCTTCGAAATTTCGCAAAGGCGCCGGCAAAGGTGTGGCTCGCAAGTTGCGCGCCATCGGCCGGGTACCTGGCATTCTCTATGGGCCGTCGATGGAGCCCATCACGATTGACCTGGATGAAAAAGAAGTCCTCACCTTGATCCAGAAAAAGGGCCTGAACCGCATCATCGCCCTCACCGTGGACGGCGCCCCCGGCGACACCAACCACATCTGCCTGATCAAGGATATGCAGCGCGATGTTTATCAGCAGCGCATCACCCACCTGGACCTGCGTAAACTCGACCTCAATGAGAAGGTCGTCGTCACCGTACGCCTGACCCTCGACGGCGAGCAAGTGATCCGCGGCAAGGGCGGCATCGTCGAGCAGATGGTTCGCGGCATCCGCGTGCGTACCAAGCCCAACGACATCCCCACCGGCTTCTCGGCCGACATCTCCGGTCTGCGTCTCGGTCAGACCATCACCATTGGACAGGTTAAACTGCCCGAAGGCGTGGAACTGGTCGACAATGCGGACTCCCCCATCGTCAACATCTTCGCCGCACGCGGCAGCGCGATGGCTTCCGCCTAAACCTTCCGGCAAATTCGCAAAGAAGGCCCCCAAAAGGGGCCTTCTTTTATTGAGGAGCAAAAATGGCACATCGAGCACTGGTCGGCCTGGGCAATCCGGGCACGCGTTATCAAGACACCCGGCACAATGTCGGCTTCATGGTCCTGGACCTGCTGCGCCTGCGCTGGGGCTCCCCCTCCTGGAAAAGCAAGGGCAACATGGAGTACACCAAGCAGCGGCGAGGCGAGGATGAAATCCACCTGATCAAGCCCCAGACCTTCATGAATCTATCCGGCCAATCGGTCAGCGCCCTGCGCCGCCAGACGCCCATCGAACCAGCCCAGGTGCTCTGTATCGTGGACGAATTCGCCCTGAAGCTCGGCCAGCTACGACTGCGCGCCGAAGGCAGCGCCGGCGGCCATAACGGGATCAAAAGCCTGATCGCAGAGATGGGCACGCAGGCCTTTCCGCGTCTGCGACTCGGCATCGGTCCCGTACCCGAACAGTGGGACCCGGCCGACTTCGTGCTGGGCAAGTTCCAAAAAGACGAGAACGAAGCCCTGAAAGAAATGCTGGAACGCGCCGCCGACTGTGTGGAAGCCTGGATCGATCAGGGCCTGAACCCGGCCATGAACAAGTTCAACCGTTAGACAAAGACTGCCTAGCCGTCCCAGAAACAGACGCGGTTGCCGCCGCCCGTGCGGGCTGTCTCCAAAGCGTCCAGAGCACGCTTCTGCAGCATTTCCTCATTGGTGGCATCGTGTGGCACGCCGGCCACGCCGACCGAGGCGGTCAGCTTGACCGGAATGGCGGGAGGCCCGAAGACGGTCGAAGCGACTGCCGCACGAATGCGCTCCCCCACCGCTTTAGCCCGATCCCGGTCGGTGTGCACGCAGAGGATTCCGAAATCGTCGTTCTCGATGCGGCAAGGCACGTCGGTTTCACGAGTGGCTACGCGCACGATTTCGGCCACGTCGACCAGAATCTTATGGGCCGCCGCTTCACCGATTTTCTCGAGGGCCGAAACGAAACCATCCAGGTCGAGCAGAATCAGGCTCACCGGGTAGGTGTAGCGACGACCGCGCATCACTTCTTCCTTGAGACGCTCTTCTAGATACAAGGAGTTGTAGAGATGCGTTACCGGGTCGTGCAGACCACGCTGAATGTGGCGCTGGTATTCCAATGAGTTGCCCAGCGCCGAGCCGGCCAGTTCACAGATGCGCAGCAGCAAATCCTGTTCCTCGGGCGAGAACTCGTTGGCATCGGTACGCCCGAGGTAAATCGCACCCAGCACGTCCTGCCCGGCTTTGAGCGGACAGATCAGCGCGCTCTTCTCATAGGGAGTAAGGGTCGAGAGGGTGGTGCCCTCGACGGCCACCGAGCCATTCTCGATGCGCAGCGGTCGCACGCGAGCCACGCACCAGCCGGGAGCTTCTTCGCCCATCTGGAGAATGCGATTGCGAAAGGCGTCGGTGTAGGGGGAAGCGGCGACCTCAGGGTAGAGCTCACGCTGCCCGTCCACCTCATCGACCAGAAAGATCACGCAGGACTGCGAGGGCAGAACCGTCTGCAGCTGATTGGTCAAGGCCAGCAGAGTATCGTTGAGGGCCAGCGTTCCCGTCAGATCGCGCAAGACCAGCAACAGCCGACTCTCCCGTTCCAGACGCTTTTGCATCAAAAACATCTCGCGCTCGGCCTGAGACTTGTAGCGCTTGAGCTCCTGGGACATCTGCCCCTCACGCTGCTCGGAAGCCTGGCCGATGTGCTCGCTGGCCAGCTTCAGGCGATCCAGGTCCTCGACCGCCTGCAGCAACTGGTCTTCCAGTTCGATCTTCTCGCGCTCGGCCCGCTTCAGACGATTTTCCAGCTCGGTAGCCACCGTCTCGCGCTGGCCCACCTCGGCGTAGATCTTGCCGATATCCTGCGTCTTCTTCTGCATCTCCTGATAGAGCAGGTCTTTTTCCTGATGCATCTCCTCGACAAACTGGGCCCTCTGCCTGGTTTCTCCCAGGGTCAGCGAGCACAGATAGAGCAAGATGAACGAGAAAACGCCCTGCACACCGATCAACTGCAGGCTGGCCTGAGCCGTCTGGTCGCTGGCGTCGCGCATACTCGAGAGCAGAGGGAGCGCCAACACGGCCGCGTAAAAAACTCCGCCAATCATCGCCAGAAAAAGACCCGCCGAAGCGGAAAAGAAGACCGCCGCCTCCAAAACGGGCAGGGTGAACCCGAGCAAAAGATAGGGAGCGCCGAAAATTCGACCCAGGGCAAACCCGATGACCGTGTCCGACAGGACCAGAATGCCGGCCACCGGACCACGCGCGAAGTGAGACAGCACGCAACCCAACAGCTGATAGAAAAGAATGGCGACCGTCAGCAGGTTGACGTGAGGATTCAAGGCCTCCGGCAGGGCGGGGTGAATCTTGTGCATCTGGGTTAAGGACAGACCCAGCACCACTCCCCCCAGGCGGGTACCGATCAAGAACAGCCGTAAACGGTCGGAGCCATCCTGCATCGCGCTCGGTGTTCTCTAGTTTCTGGCCCTACACCTTGGGTATGAGAGAGAAATATGCTCCTCACCAGTCAACAGATTCTCTTGCCGGAGTGGCAGTCGGCCCTAGAAATCTTTCAAAAACATCCTCTCGCCCAACAGCTCTCCGAGCGCTTACACAGCAATCAACCGGTCAGCTGCACCGGCCTGGTCGGCTCCTCCCGCATCTTGTTGGCGCTGGCCTGCCGCAACCAGCACAGTCTGCCGGTGGTCTGGCTGACTCCCAGCTCGGAAAGCGCCGAACGATTGACCCAGGATCTGCGCGCCACCGTGCACGACGCCAAGCACGTCACCCATTTCCCCGAGCAGGATGAATCTCAGGAAGCCATTCTCGACCCGGCTCGGCTGGCCATTCTCGATCAGCTCGACAAGCAACAGCACAACCTGATCGTAACCTCCATCCGGGCCATGCTGCAGACCACCCTCAGTCCCGATGAACTCAAGCGCGGACGCTTCGAGATTCACGTCGGCGAATCGGTGGACCGCGACACGGTGGTGGAAATGCTCAGCGCGGAAGGCTACTCACGTACCGGCATGGTCGAGCGGCGCGCCGAGTTCTCGCTACGAGGGGGCATCCTGGACATCTTTCCGGTGACCGGAGACCCTGTGCGCATTGAATTTTTCGGCGACGATGTGGAATCGATTCGCATCTTCGACCGAGACAGCCAGCGCAGTCTGCTACAGGTCCCCAAGGTGGAAATTTTGCCGGCCAAAGAAACCGAGCGCCAGGGCAAGCGCCTGTGCGACTTCTTACCGCGCGGCACGCTGGTGGTTCTGGAAGAGCCGGCTCAATTACGCCTCAACGCCATGGAATGGACCCACGAAGGCTGGGGCGGTCAGTGGGGAGACGTACTCGGGTTGCTGGCCGCGTTCCAGCCGCTCTACTACTCGAGCTGGACCAATCCCAGCTGGGATACCATCGCCAAGCCCGAGCACGCTATCGAATTCGAGTCCCAGGCCCAGGTCGGCTTCTCCGATCGTGTGGAGGGCCTGCTCAAACACCTGCCCAAGGTCAAGGGCCCGGTGCTGCTGGTCAGCTTGCAGGCCAGTCGCCTGAAGGAACTCATGCAGGAGCACGGGCTGAGCGTCCAGGTCGTGCACGGCTCCCTGTCGGAAGGGTTCCGGCTGGACAACTGCCTGGAAGTCTTCTCCGACAAAGAAATCACCGGCGCCGTGCGCCGCCGCCGGCCCACTGAAAAAGCCGAACGCGGTTCGCTGATCCGCCTCCAGGAACTGGAGCCGCACAACCTGGTCGTGCATCTGCAGCACGGAATCGGGCGCTACCTGGGTGTCAAGTCGCTGGTGGTGCAGGGCAACGCCCGCGACTTCCTGCACCTGGAGTATGCGAAAGGTGACGGCGTCTTCGTTCCGGTCGAGCAATTCGACCTGGTGCAACGCTACAACGGCATCGATTCCGAACTGGCTCGCCTGAGCCGGGTGGGCAGTGGTGAATGGACCAAAGCCCGCGCCAAAGTCAAAGAAGATGCCGAAAAGATGGCTCAGGAGCTGATCAAGCTGTATGCCGAACGTCAGATGAGTCGTTCCAATCCGTTCCCCCCCGACACCCCCTGGCAGGTGGAGATGGAAGAAGCTTTCCCCTGGAACGAAACGGAAGATCAGTTGCGTGTCATCAGCGAAGTCAAAGATGACCTGGAGCGGCCCCGCCCCATGGATCGCCTGGTCTGCGGCGACGTCGGTTACGGCAAAACCGAGGTAGCCTTGCGCGCCGCCTTCAAGGCCGCCGTCGAAGGTCGCCAGGTGGCTGTACTGGTTCCCACCACCGTGCTGGCCCACCAGCACTTCCAGACCTTCTGCGAGCGCCTGGCCGCCTTCCCGGTCAAAATTCAGATGCTCAGCCGCTTCCGCACCGCCAAGGAGCAAAAGCAAACGCTAACCGACCTGAAGGATGGCGAAGTCGACATCGTGGTCGGCACCCACCGGATCCTCTCGAAAGACGTGGTTTTCAAAAACCTGGGTCTCCTGATCATCGACGAAGAGCATCGCTTTGGCGTGCGCCAAAAAGAGCGCATCAAGGAGATGAAAGCCAATGTCGACGTGCTGGCCATGACGGCCACGCCCATTCCCAGAACGCTGAATATGGCGCTCATGGGCATCCGCGATATGTCGGTCATCGAGACCCCGCCTGAGGACCGCGTCCCCATCAAGACCTACCTCTTCGAGTCGCACCCCGACATCATCAAGGGCGCCATCACCCGGGAAATGGCTCGCGAAGGCCAGGTTTTCTTCATCCACAATCGCATCGAAGGCATCGAACGCCTGGCCGCCGACATTCGCCGTCTGGTGCCCAGCGCCCGGGTGGCCGTGGGCCATGGTCAGATGGACGAAGACGGTCTCGAAAAACTGCTCATGGAATTCCTCAACGGCGAGCACGACGTGCTCGTCTCCACCACCATCATCGAGAGCGGTGTGGACATCCCCAACGTCAACACCATCCTGCTCAACAACGCTCACCATTTCGGTTTGGCCCAACTCTATCAGTTGCGCGGACGAGTCGGTCGCTCCAGCCGCCAGGGCTACTGTTACCTGCTCTACCCACCGCAGCGCGAACTCCAGAACGAAGCCCTGAAACGACTCGAGACCATTCGCGACTTCACCCACCTGGGGGCGGGCTATCAAATCGCGCTACGGGACCTGGAAATCCGCGGAGCCGGCGACATCCTGGGCCGCGAGCAGTCCGGCTCGATTGCCGCCGTAGGCTTCGACCTTTATTGCCAGATGCTCAATGAGGCCGTGCTCACTCTGCGCGGTGAAAAACCAGAAAAACCGGTTCAGGAAGAAACCCCGGTGGTGGTCGAGATCCCCGTCCCCGCCAGTCTGCCGGAAGACTACATTTCCGACTCGGCTCAGAAGGTTGCCCTCTACAAAAAGATCGCGGCCGTTCGCAGCTTTGAAGATCTGGAAGCGGTCCGAGACGAGCTGGTGGATCGCTTCGGTCCTCCCCCACCCAACGGCCAGAATCTGCTGCAGCTGATGGAAATCCGGTTGCGGGCCCGCGCCATTGAAGTCCCCTCGGTGCGGGTCAAGGACGGCAAGATCCACCTTCTTGCTCCTTTCCTGCGAAAGCTGACGATGAAAGAGAAACAACACCTGTGGCAGGAAACCAGCTTGAAGTGCATGGAGGAGAACATGACCATGATCTTCGGCAACCTGTTCGGAGTGGCCGCCGGTCCGCCCACCTACCCCCCGGCCGACGAGATGTTGCACAAGATCTTGCTGATCTTGCGCTACCTGGAGCGCTGCAGGACGGCCTGAGGCGGGCGAGAACCCTGAGGAATGAAAAAGCTTCTCCTGGCCGCACTCCTCCTCAGCACTGCCGCCCTGGCCGATCCGGCGCCGTTTGGCGCCAAATTTGACAAGCCATACACCAAAGAGAAGGACAAAGACGGCACTGCCTACGTCTACGAACACGGCAATCCGTCCCAGTCGCAACTGGTGGTCGTCCTGACCAAACAGTTGTCGCTGCCGGCACTCAAAGCTTACACCCTGAAAACCATGCCTCCCAACCTGGGCCACTATGAAGAAAAAGCCACCCGGGTAGCCAACTATCCGGCCGTCCAATTGGAGGGCATCAACGAGCAGGGAGTCCCCTACTCGGTGCTGCTGGTCAACGTCAAAGGGCAAAGCGTACTGGCCGGATCGGCCACTTACGACATGGCTCGCAACCGGGAATTCATTCATTCCCTGAAGCTGTGACCACCCATCAGGAAACGCCCCGGGAAGAAATCGCCAATACCATCACCCACGGACTCGGCTTTGCCTTCAGCAGCTTCGGAGTCTACTGTTTCTGGCACTGGCTGGCCAATCGTCCGCTAATCGCCTGGGGTTCGTGCCTGTTCGCCGGCACCCTGGCCACCCTTTACCTGTGCTCGACCCTGTACCACGCCTGTCCCCGCACCGCCCTCAAGCCGCGCCTGCAGCGACTGGATCACCTGGCCATCTTCTTTTTTATCGCCGGCAGTTACACACCCTACTGCGTACTTTGTCTGCCGGATCCACTGTCCGGCACCATGCTGGCGCTGGTCTGGTCCATGGCGGCCATTGGCGGTCTTTTCTCCCTGACCTGGGGCACTCGCTATCCCACCGTCTCGATGGTTTTGATGCTCATCATGGGCTGGATGTCCGTCTTTCTCCTCCCCTACTTCTTTCACGCCCTCTCTTTCAAGGCTTTGAGCCTGCTGCTGATAGGCGGACTATCGTATACATTCGGCAGTCTTTTCTACGCCACCCACTTCTTTCAATACAGCCACGCCGTCTGGCATCTTTTCGTCATGGCCGGCAGCGCCTGTCACTACGCCTCGGTCTGGTGCGCCGCGCAGGATTTCCCCTGGTAGCTCCATAGGGTTATTCATAAATTCGCAGAATGCCGCAACATGAAACGGTCGGCAGTACGGGGGTTGACCATCGGCGAACTCGTCGTGGCCACAGGCTTGCTGGCCATGATGGTGGTCACGGTGATGGTGCTCTTCGGCCAGATGCTCGACGCCACCAGCAAAAATGCTCTGATTTCACAGGGCAGTTTTTTCGCAGAGACGGTCATCGAACGCGAGATCTACTCTTTGGCCAAGCATCACCGCGACCCTGCCGCTCCACCCGTAGTCCGCGCTTACGCGGATTCGGACTGGATCAGCTTCACCGACGAAACCAATCAGACCGAGTTTTCTTACCGCATTGACTCCGGTCCGGCCTCGATCGTCGCCGGTACCGACATGGGCTATACCTACAGTATCCGGGTCGAAGTCCGTTGGTGGCAGACCAAGGGAGGAGCTGCGCGCAATCGCCAGGGTTTTGGCAAGATGCACCTCAATCGCAGCCGCATCGTCTATGTCCCCAAGTAAGTCCAGAGGCTTCTCCGTCCTGGAACTAGCGGTGGCCTCCGCATTATTTCTCGGGGTCATGGGGATCGTCTTCTTCTTCTTCCGCTACGGGACTCGCGCCTTCGTTACAGCCAACCAGCGCCAGGGAGTCCAGGCCGATGCGCTGCGGGTTATGGACGGTCTCCAGGCGGACCTGAAGCGCACCGCCAGCAAATCCGTCCTCCTGCTCAACAGCAGTTCTCGAACCCGACTGATCGACACCACCACCGTCCATCGCGATGCCGTGTCACTCGTCAGCCTCAAGGACTGGAGCGATCAGAACAACACGGAGAATTTCGACCTGAATGGCTCCCAGCCGAAATGGAACCGCTACTGGGTCTACTACGCCACCACCGATGAAGATCGCGGAGCCATCATCCGCCTGAAAGTCGACCCCCTACCTCCGCCGATCAGCCCGATTCCGTTGACGATCCTCAAACTCTCCAACGTCTGCCGCGACAACCCCGCTTCCAACAATTTTGACGGCTCGATTCCTCTGCACTCCTATCTGTGCCGCAACGTCTACGAATTCAAAGTCGACCGAGAAGGCAACAACAGCTTTCGCCTCTCGCTCAAGCTTCAGGAAAAACGACAACTTCGTCCGGATGGAGGCAGGGTAGAGGGAATGGAAACCTACCAACTGCAGATGTTCGTCCGGCCAGAAAATACGTATCCACAGGATCTGACCAATATTTGATGTATACTATAGGTCTTTGGGGAAGGCGGGCATCTTGAGGCGCAAAAAGGGACTGGCACTGATCACCACTCTGATGGTCATGTCGCTATTGTTGACCCTGATCGGGGCATTCATTCAGGTCGAGCGAGCCAATCAGCGACTGACCGGTAACGGCCTGGAGCGACGAGCAGCTCAGGACGCTTGCCTGACGGCCCTGAGCATCGCCTGGAACCATTTAGAGGAAGACCCCACCTGGGCGACCACTCCCAATTTTCCCCTGGTAGGTCCTACCAACTACCCCACCCTGAATCCGACCGCACGCATTCAGACACAGATCCCCAACGGACAGAAGGTTCTGCACGGCAGCATCCAGGCGGAAGGTGATTTTGATGGTCCGACGGCCGTTACTTTCGACCTGACCATTCTGAACAATCTGGCTGAGGGCAAGGCCCAGACCCTCGGAGGTTACTCCGTTCCCGCCCGCAGCTGTCGCCTCGTTTGCAAGGCTCGCTCGGGCAGCGCCACCAGGCGCATGGACACGGTCCTGCGTCAGGTTCCCATCTCCTATGATGCTCTGGTTTCCAAGAAGAAAGCCGACCTGAGCGGAGTCACCGGATTGGTCCGCATGGAAAGCCGGGATCCCTACGTCAATCGGATGCGAGCGGGCACCGACCTCAGCCTGCCCAGCGCCAGCAATGTCCAATTCTTGAAAAACGGCTCAGCCGAGTCCGGCAAACTCTTTCTCGCGGGCAGCAACCAGACCACCGATAGTCAGTTGGAGGCGGCCAATCAGGCCAGCTCCGGCACCTACATGGTCGGCCAGGGCCCTCCCACCATCCCGACCTTCGACCCGGACAACTTCAAGCTGCCCGATGATCCGTCCAAAGTCACGCATCCTCGCTCCGGGACCTACTCATTCGGCGGTATTGACCGCGTCAAATACCATCCGCACCAAATTAGCTGGACCGAACCGCCACCCGCCGGCTCTCCGCCCGGGACGTCTGGGACCTCACGCTCGACGACTCGCTATCGAAAGGAAACTTCGACCTACGATCAGTTGATCGATGCCGAGAGCCGCCTCTGGCTGTCCAAGAACGCTCGCGTTGGATCGACGGTTTTCGATCCTCCCCAGCCTCCGTCCGGGACCGCCAGTTCTGAGGGCGATGCCAACTCCTACGGCTACGGCGGCGCGGGAGCGGACGAAGGCATGATCGGACCCGGCGGGCAGCAGGTTCCCCCCTCCACCACCGACATTCACGAAATCTATCCCGGTCTGTGGGCCAACGTGGTCACCGCCCAACTCGCCATTACCCCGGGATACAAAATGGAGTGTGACGGCCAGTTCCTGGTCACCACCGTGACCTCCAGCGGCGGTCCCGGCGGTCGCCAACCCGAGATTCTCTTCGGCTACAAGTTCACCAGTGGCGGCGTGGCCGTGGAAGAATCCCTGGTCAACGGCCTGGACGAGGCTCTAAAATATCCGGAGCGCTACATGGCCGCTCTGGTAGCTGCCGGCAATATCGACATTCCCGGCGGCGCCATCGGTTACGGCAGCATGATCGCCGGCGGCGACATGACGGTCAAAGCCTCCTCGGGCCTGCGCGCCGCCCCCCAACTGGGCGTGGTCGTCAAGGCACGCAATCTGATCATCAATCCAGCCACCGAACCCGAGCCTCAGTTGCCGGGTGAACCCGTGAGCATGGATTACCCGGTCTTCAAAGATGCGATCAACACTTTTGCCGGTGGCGACTGGAACGCCTTTGACAGCTGGTTGACCCAAACCGGAGCACAGCGTACCACCATCACTCAGAGTCTAAAAACGACTCAACTTTCCAATTCCCCCGACACCTACTGGAACCAGCTCAACACGGAACTCAACACCAACTACCCGGTGCCGATCTGGGGACCGGGCTGGTCGAACACGACCTCCATTGAGCAGTACGTGCGGATGAAAGAATATCTCCAGACTCTGGCGGCCGGTTACAACCACGGCGACGGCGATCCGACCTGGATCGACATGACGCAACACGGCGGCGACGCGGAAGCCCGCCTCTCCAACATGGTCAGCACCATGGCGCAGTGGGCTAAGAGTTACAAGAAGTCGCTTCAGGACTACCTGGCCAATCCGGCTGCCCAGGTCCCCGACATGTTCTACCAGGGCCTGCTCTATGCGGAAGGCGACCTGACCATCAACGCCCCCAACAAGTCGTTCCGCCTGGAAGGCGCGGCCATGGCGGGAGGCGACATCACCGTCAACGGAGCCCGCAGCCTGGACCTGGTCTACGACCGCGAACTGGTGGACGGCCAGCTGAAAACCAACCATACCGTCAACGGCAATCGCGATCACCTCCGACTGGAGAAGATTTTCTTCGCCATTCAGTAGGCAGTTAGCGTCCCGCCAATTCCTCGGCCTTCTTTAACGCTTCGGCGGCATTCTTCTCTCGCTTGAGCAGGGTGTAGGCTTCGGCCAGTTCCCGATATCCGGCCGCCGTAGGCCGGGCCACCAGGTACTTCTGATATTGAACGACGGCCAGGATCGGCTTGTTCTGCTTCAGATAACAGCGCGCGAAGTTGCGGAAGTGGAGCGGCTCGTCGGAATGGTCACGAATGAGCACGCGAAAGACGTTGAGCAACTCTTCGTCGCGGCCTTCCCCCAACTGCAGCGTGCGGGCCACCAGACCCTCATTGCTGGCGTGAGCGCGCATGGCTTCGAGAGCTTGCCCCAGGTCATCCACCGGGATCTCCTCCTCGACGGGCGGAGGCGGCAAGGGCGTCAACTGCTTGAGGCGACGGGCAGCTTCGGGTTGATCCGGGAAGAGTTCGCACCAGCTTTGACAAACCTGTAGCGCAGCTTCCAATTGCTCCGTCTGCTCCAGCTGATCGCACCATTGTCCCAACAACTGCTCCAACCAGGCAGCCCCCACCGTTGGCTCCCACTCCAGGGCCCGGCTCAAAGTGAGGACGGCCTCGCGGTAGTGTCCCTGGACGGCAAGCTTCCGGGCCAATTGGCGCAGAAGCTCGGCCGGGGTCTCCGAACCTTCAAAGCGCGGCTGAACCCGCCACAGTTCTTGCTGCGTGCCCACCTCAACCAGTTCACCCTCGACCCAGGGAGCGGGCTCGGAAAATTCCGGCTCAGCGGCCACGATTTCGGTTTCTAGTTCGGGTCCGGGCTCGGGCTCGGGCTCCATAGCGGGTTCGACCACGGGTTCTGGCTCGATGGCCACCACCGGTTCAGGTTCCACCATGGGCTCGACCACGGGCTCGGGTTCGGGTTCGGGCTCGATGACGGGCTCGGGAACCACAGGAGTCTCCACCGACACCTCTGGCTCGGGCTCGGGCTCGGGCTCGGGCTCGATCGGAGCTTCCGGCTCCGCTGCCACGACGGCCTCAGGAACAGCCACAACCTCGGGTTCCGCCACAAACGCAGGCTCAACCGTCACCTCGGGCTCAGGCTGTACCACAGGCTCAGGCTCGAGCTCCGGCTCAACCGCCACAGGCTCCGGCTCGGCCGTAGCTGCAGGCTCGGACTCCACCACAACCTCTGGTTCCACCGCAGGCTCAGGCTCAGGCTCCGCTGCACTTACAGGCTCTTCAAAGCCATCCGGTCCAGGCTCGACAACCTCGGCCGACTCGCTATCGGTCGCCGCCTCAAAGCCATCAGGGCCGGCCTCGACCACCGGTTCTTCCGCCGCCACGGCAGGTGTCCGGAGAGCTTCCCAATGGGCGCGCAACTCGGCGTCGCTGGGAAAGCGCGAAAGCAGACCCTGAACCACCGTATCGGTCAACTGGTCCATGGACTCCTCGCCCCGTAAGGCCGCCAGAGCCTCCACGAAACCGGCACGATTCAAATTCGCCGGCAGACCAAGCACCAGAGCGGCCATGGTCTCATCCCGCTCCATATCGTCGGCCCGCACCAAACAGCTCATCAATTCAGGCAGCAGCGAGAAGTCCTGGGGGTTTAGAGCATAGCCTTGTTGGAGTAAATCCGCTCCCAGGCCCAGCATGCCCCGGCGAGCGTAGAGACGGCCCGTTTCCACCAGGCAGTCTCGGTCCTTCGGACGCAGCGAAAGGGCGGCACGAAAAGACTTGAGCGCGTCAGCTTCCTGACCCTCGGCCAGAAGGGCTCGACCCTGCCGCATGTGGCCCTCGAAGATCACCACTTCCGGCTCCCGCTCGCTGGAATCGAGCCAGGGGTTGTGCTCTTCCACCGGACCGGTCTGCACCGTCAGGGTGCGGTCCACGGGCACGGCCGACGGGTCCATTTGCTGAAGCAGCGTCTTGGTATCAATGTGATGGGGGTTGCGCGCGAAGCTATCGCGCAGAAGCTTGATGGCCTCAGGATTCTTGCCGATCGTCAGGTAGACGCGAGCCAGATCCAGAGTGACCTGCACGTCCTCGCGCATCAACTCCAGGGCTCTTTCCAGATATCGAGCGGCTTCGCCGTTCTCTCCCCGAGAGGCCAGCAGGCCACCCAATACCTGGTTGGCCTGAGCCTCGCCGGGAGAAATCTCCAGCAACTTTCGATAGGAAGAAATGGCCTCTTCTACGTCACCCTTTTGCTGAGCGGCCTTGGCGAGTAGACCAAAAAGCTCGGCTCGACTTGGATCAATCTCGAGAGCGCGGCGCAGGCAGTCCTGCCCCAGTTCCAGATCGCCAAACTGCAGCGCGAGCGAGCCAAGATCCGTCAAAGCCGAAAGATTTCGGGGCTCCAGTTCCACGGCACTGCGCAAGTGCTGCAAAGCCTCATCAAAACGATAGGCGCCTTTGACGCACTCGGCCATGCTCAGATGAGCCCGGGCACTGGGTTCCAACTGAAGCACCTTGGTCAACTGGGGCTCCGCCTGATCGAAACGAGCCTGCAACACATAGATCTCACCCAACGAGAGGCGCGGGCGCCAGTCCTCCGGCTCCAACTGCACAGCCCTTTCCAGATGACGCAAAGCAAAGGCTAAAGAGTTCTGCATCTGATAGATGCGCCCGGCCTGATAATGCAGTTCGCCGTTGTCTTGTCGGGTTTCCAGCAATCCCAGGATCAAAGTCTGGGCCGGTTCCACCAGACCCATCTTGAGTTGAAGCTCGGCCGCGGTCACGCCATCGCGCCAGGTGCTGCGGGAGAGTTCGGTGGAACGAACCAGACTGGCAATGGATTCGTCGAAACGTCCAAAGAGGCGGTAGGCTCTACCTAAAGCACTGTGCACGTTGGCATCATTGGCTTCCACGGTGGTCTCGAACTGGAAATCGTAGAGCGCCTTGTCCACCAAAGCCGTGTGTTGAGAATGCAGGGCCGAGGCCAGCTGAAGGTCCCCGTCCAGGGCTTGCTCCCAATCGACAATGGCTCCCTGGGAGTCCTCGTTACCGACTCGCAAGCAGCCTCGCACAAAAAGGGCCACGCGGGCGTCCTCCAGGCTGGGGATCAACTCGTCCAGGATGGCCAGGCCGTCCACGGTTTTGTCGGCTCGATGAAGCTCGATGGCCTCTTGGATTTTCTGTTCTGTGTCGCTCATAGACCTGGTCTACTCGTCCTCTTCGTCCTCGTCGTCTTCTGCGTCGTCGTCCTCTTCGTCGTCGACCAGAAGCAGCGCGTCATCCTGGGTTCTGTCTAACTCCAGATAGCCGGCCTCAACCTGGGCCAGCCCTTCTTGCAAATCCTCGATTTCCTGGCTCTCCAGAAAATTCACCAGGCGGGCCAATCCCTCTTCCACCAGCAACAGGCCATCGCGGGTTCGCTCCACCAATTCTCGATTCTGGCCGTCTCCTGCGGCCAGCTCGCGCTGCATCTCACCAGCCTCAAACAGCCCGAGCAGTTCGGAAATCTGCAGATGCACGGTTGAGATCGATTGATAAAACTCCTCTTCGGTTACAGCTCCGTTGCGGATCCCCTCGACGGCTTCACGCACCGCCAGGAGATGCGGAGACTCGTCCAGTTCGCCCTTCTTCTGAGCTCCCGCTCGACGGGAGGCGGGCCCGGCCAGCAGGTTCACCGGATCGCTATCGGCCTCGACTGGAGCCAGCAAAGCGTTGGAGAGCACGCCTCCGATATCAATGGGTTTCCTGGTCATCCCTTCGTCCTCCGTTCGAGCACGCTCGCAGTTCGCCACAAAAGCAAACAAACCCGCCGGATGCCGACGAGTTTGTTGCGTTCTTCAAATATTTTGCGCCTGGTCTAGCTTTTGCCGCCCGTGAAACCCTTGGCCAGGTCCACAATCTGGCTGACGCCACCGGGGATTCCACCGCCCCCGCTGCCTCCGCCGCCCTGGGACTTCTGTGACTGCTGGCCTTCTTGAGCTTTCTGGGCCTTCTTCTTCTTTTTCTTCTTGCCTAATTTTCCCAGGAGGCCCTTGCCGGCTTCCATCAGCCCGCCGCCACCGCCGGCTCCACCAGCCAGTCCGCCCAAAGCACCCATCATAGCAATTGCCACCTTTCGCATCGCGGCTTGCGTGCCGCCCCTTGGACTTATCTTACGAATCAAAGGGCCCATTTCTAAGCACGCCAGAGTTGCCGTTTTGTTAAGTGCGTAACAACCATGTAACCGCAGGTTACAGGAACTCTCAGGGGATATCTCCCACGAAGACCTTGAGCTGGGCGGCCACTTCGCGAAGCGGTTGCGGGCTGCGCTGGACTTTGCTCAAGATCAAAGCTCCCTCATAAGCGGAAAAGACCGTCAGAGCCAGCACCCGGGCCCTCTCTTCCTCCAGGCCTTTGGTCCTGAGCCATTGGGTGAGGATCTGCAGCGCTCCCCCAAAGATGCGGTCGCAAACACCGCGAATCGCCTCGGAATGGGAATTGGTTTCCAGGGCCACGGTGGCGATGGGGCAACCGTCCCGATAGTCGCTTCCCTCCAGCTCGCCGATAGAGACTTCCACCAGACGGTCGATAGCCTCGGAAGGCGATAGGGCGCCGAGTCCGCTCAACTTGTCGCGTAGACTTTTGCCGGCATTGACGAGGGCTTCGGAAGCCAGTTGCTCCTTACCATCGGGGAAATAATGGTAGAGAGAGCCTTTGGGCGACTGGCTCTCGTCCACAATTTGATTGAGCCCGGTGGCGTGGTAACCCTGCACGCGGAAAAGGCGAGAAGCGGTGTCCAGCAGGCGTTGCCGGCTATCCACTCCCCCTTCTTGTAAGACCTTGCGTGCTCGTGCCATGCACCCAGTATACCAGTCGGTCTACTTGTATTCAACTTACCAGATGTAGTCCTTGGCAATCTTTCGTTTCTGATGATCGCTGAGGACGTGAAAAACGCGAATCTTCTGAATGCTCTGCGGGCTCAGGCTGCCGATGGGCAGATAGACGATGCGCTTGCCCAAACGAGCGGCGACGCTGCGAAAATGCGAACGCGGAGGACTGGCCGAGACGTAGACGACGTGCCGGTCCAGTCCATATTCCAGGGCCCCCATCAGCAGAACCTCGGATTTACTGCGCAGCTCAGCATAGCTGGGATCGGCCCATATGTTCTCCAGCCGGCGATTGGGATAGGTCATCAACAGCCCGCCATATTCACAACGGGAAATCCCCGGGCCCACCAGCTTGGTGTTCACCGGGGTGGCGTAAAAAGCCATATCCGATTCTTGGGAATGCTCACCGTGCCAGGTCATGCGCCAGGGGTAGCGGTCGTCGTTTTTGTCTTCATCAAAGACGACGATGACGGCGCCGACCCCTCCGGCCACGCGACGAATGTCACGCACAAACAACTTTCGTTCATGCCAATTGCGCAACGTCTCGCGCATGTCGATGCCGTCCATCAGACTGGTGGTGAACGGCTCGATACGGGTCTTCTCGCTGCTCATCTGCTGAATGGCTTTTTTCTGCAGGTAGCGGGCGTAATCTTCGATGACCAGATCCTCGGCCGGGTAGCTGCAAATGCCGCCGCCCTCGAACTCCTCCGCCCAGTCCCTGGCTTCGTCTTCCTTGGCGCGTTTGCGCATGCGCCGCAAACTGGGTTGCCGTCGCCGAAACTGCCAGGAAACCACCTCTCGACCGCCCAGCCAGAGCTTGTCGTCGCTAATGTTCATCAGCGGCAGGTCGGACTCGCCCTCGGGTTCAGGACTCCAGGGATAAAACGTGCCCAGGTCCCAGACTTCATAGGCCCAGTTGTCGTCGGCCACACCACGAGCTCCCATGGTCAGCTCGTAGATACTGGGCAAAAGGCGACCGTGCAGGTGCGCGTAGTTGCGCACGTACTGATAGAGCGTCTTGAACTGCCAGCTGGCCAGGTGGTCGCCGGTGTTCTCCTGGTAGTAGTGACCGGTGGTGCGCATCAAAGCTTCCAGCATCAGCTGGCGGTCCAACGACTGTCCGGATTCTTCGAGCACGGCTCCGTAGAGGCCGCGCAGATCGGCGCGCCGGTCGTTGACCTCCTTGAATTTGAAAGCCTGAAATCGCTGGGAAGGGGCCTTGACTTCGGGCAGATTCACCTTCTCCGGCAGGCTCCCGGCCCCGAACTGATTGAGCAGTTGCATGAAGGCACCGGGGTCTTCCTGCAGACCCTGGAGGTAACGAGAAAGCGCCTTGCGTTCCTTTTTCTCCATCGGCTGGGGCCGGCGGCGGCGCATTCCCAGCATCATCTCCAGCGAGGCCACTACCTTGCCCGGATCGACGTTCTTCAGACGATCGCGCGGGTCTTCCGGCTCCACCTCGGGGGCTGGCGGCGGCTGCCAATATTTGTCATCGCCCGGCCCACCTCGGCGGAATTCGTAGAGAGCCATGACCCAGGGCGCTTCGCTGTGGCTCATGCGCACCGTCTCGATGTCCGGTTCGTAGAGCTCGACCTCGCCATGTTCAAAGGGTGGCGGCGGACGCAGGGGCGCATCTTCGGCCTCGAGATACTCCGCCAGGCGAGCGGCGTGAGCCATCCCCACCACCACCAGGAACTTCTGCTCAGGGTTCATACGCTTGAGATTCAGAAGCGCGTGCGCCATGGTCGCTTCGCGCGCCTGGTCTTCGGCGCTCACGGTGGCGGAGCCCATCTTCTCGCACCATAACTCATACATGGCCTTCAGTCCGATGGCCGTCAGGCTGGCCGAGTCCGGCACCCAGTCCTGGTGCTCGTGGGGGTAGTGAATGGGCAGATCGATGGCGTGAACGGGCAGTTCATGGAAGAGAGCTAAACGCGTGGCCTCAGCAAAAGCATCGGTAGGTTCCACGGCCAGAAGGTGCCAAACGGCAGGCTTAGTGGGCTCGGTGGTGGCCTCGTAGGCAAGATTGGTCAATCGGGGAAAGCGCCGCACCGCCGTTTTCAAAGGTTCGAGCAAAAAAGGGGCCAGTTCGATGGCCACCCGGTTCGGGCGAACCGCGCGAAAGACTCGCTCGACCTCGTGAGCGAACTCCATGCGGTGGTGACACACCGGCACGATGCAAAAAGGGCCAACCTCTAGAAAGAAGGCCTCATTGGGCATAGCGTTCGGCTTCTTTTCCTAACACCTGAATGATGGCCTTGTGCAAGGCTTCTTGTTCGCCGCACTCGGCCGCTTTGGCATATTTCACGGCGTAGCGGGCCACGTTGATGCCGTCGCGCACCGAGTAGCGCTCGTTGGCCGCGTGAGCGGCCTGTAGAAACTTGCCGACGTAGAGCAGCACTTCGTCCTTGATGTGCGGCAGATTGGAACGCAAGATACTGAGCTCCTCGGCCAGGTCGGGAAACTCCACCACAATCTGCGGTTGCAGACGAGAGTGTATGTATTCAGGCAATTCGAAAGTCGAAGAATCCTCGTTCATGGTGGCCACGAAGCGGAATTCCGGGTGCGCTTGGATTTTTACGCCCGCGATCACCGACTCCACGTAGCGACGGCTGTCCAGGAGCGGAGCCAGAGAAGCCCAGGCCTTCTCGCTCATGCGGTTGCCTTCATCGAGAATGACCACGCCGCCCACCAGCATGGCCGACACGACGGCGCTGGCCACGTACTGAATCTGCTGATCCGGTCCCACCACCGGAGCGATGATCAAATCTTCCGGACGCGTGTCCATGGTGGCCTGAAACAAGTAACAGGGCCGGCCCAGTTGCACGGCGGCCGCATAGGCCAACGTCGTCTTGCCCACGCCAGGCTTACCCAGCAGGCGAGGATTCAGCGGAACATCCCGTGGGTCCAGAATCGACCAGGAGGCCAGCAGTTGCATCATCAGCTCGCGCTGGCCTACCCATTGCATGTTGAGCACGTCCGGTTGCGCCACGCGCAATTTGATGCCCTGAATTTCAACTTGTTCGGTCACGAATCCAACTCCAATGCGCTGATTACCCACCCTCTTTGCCAAAAGGCTCCGCGACTCCCCCGGGCGAATGGCTAGGCGTGAAAACGCTCCTTTGCTTTCTATTGCTCACGGTCATGGCTGCGGCTCAAAACGGCGGCCGCATCAAAGTTTCCTTTATCGAGCCCAAGAGCGAGATCAGCCGAGCCGTTCATCAAGCCTTTGTGAGTGACAAATCGAACGGCATCCAGGCACTGATGGACGTGATCTCTCAGAGCTTCAAACTGCCGCGCAATATGGACGTCGTCTTCGCCGAGACCGGCAAGGTCAACGCCTGGTATGACCCGGAACATCACGCCGTGATCATGGCCTACGACTTTGTCGAATTCATGATCAAGGACGCGGTGGCCAACAAAGGCAACGAAAAAGAAGCCATCGAGTATGCCACGGGAGCCATTCTTTTCACGCTGATGCACGAAATGGGCCACGCCCTGATCGGCGAGATGGACGTACCGGTGGTCGGTCGCGAGGAAGATGCAGCGGACGAATTCGCCACCATGATTCTTCTGGACTGCGGGCCTCAGGGTCATCAAATCCTGGGGTCGGCGGCCGACTGGTTCTATGCCATGGGCCGCAATCAGAAGGAACTGGCCTTCTGGGACGAGCACTCTCTGGATCAGCAGCGTCTTTACAACATTCTGCTGCTTATGTATGGTCACAGCCCGAATACTTACGGTTCGATCGTCTCCACCATCGTGCCGAAAAACCGGATGGCCAAGGCCCTCTACGAATACAAAATCAAGGAACACCGTTGGGATAAGTTGCTCACCCCCTACGTCCGCGGCGGTCACTGAAATCAGGAGAACATGACGGCTACTCATACCCAACTACAACAAGAAGTCCAGCGCCGGCGCACTTTCGCCATCATCTCCCACCCGGACGCCGGTAAGACGACCTTAACCGAAAAGCTGTTGCTCTACGGCGGAGCGGTGCACCAGGCCGGCGCTGTTAAGGCGCGCCGCGCTCAGCAGCACGCCGTCTCCGACTGGATGGAACTGGAAAAACAGCGCGGAATCTCGATCACCTCCACCGTACTCTCCTTCGAATACCAGGGCTTCCGCGTCAATCTGCTGGACACCCCGGGTCACCAGGACTTCTCGGAAGACACCTACCGCACGCTGCTGGCCGCCGACGCCGCCGTCATGATCTTGGACGCGGCTCGCGGTATCCAGGCTCAGACACTCAAGCTTTTTGACGTCTGCAAACAGCGGAAGATGCCGCTCTTTACTTTTATCAACAAGATGGACCGCCCGGCTCTGGATCCGCTCGACTTGATCACCGAGGTGGAAACCGTGCTGGGGATCAAAACGGTGGCCATGAACTGGCCGCTGGGCAACGGCACGACGTTCAAGGGTGTCTATGACCTCCATGAGCACCAGGTTCACTGGTTCGAACGCGGTGAAGACCGACGCGGCCGGGCCGAGTTGACCAAGCTCAGCGCCGACGATCCGATCATCAAAGAAACCTGCGACAGCGAGACCTACAAAAACTTCATCGACGGGGTCGAACTCCTGGAAGCTAACGAAGCTTTTGACCCCAAGCAATTTGCCGTGGGCGAACAAACGCCGGTCTACTTCGGTTCGGCGGCCAACAATTTTGGCGTTCAGTTGTTCCTGGATCAGTTCCTGAATATGGCTCCCAAGCCTACGCCGCGCCGAGTGCCGGAAGGCGAACCCGTGGCCCCCGACAGCGAAAAGTTCTCCGGATTTGTCTTCAAAATCCAGGCCGACATGAACCCCAAGCACCGAGACCACGTGGCTTTTGTGCGCATTGCCTCGGGACGCTTCGAACGCGGAATGAAAGTAAAAAACACCCGCACCGGAGACACCCTGCGTCTGTCCACCCCGATGCAGCTCTTCGCGCAATCGCGCGAAACGGTGGACGAAGCCTTTCCCGGAGACGTGGTCGGCCTGGTCAACGCCGGCGACCTGGCTCTGGGCGACACCTTGTACGATTCGGGCAAAGCCTTCCGCTTCGAACTGATGCCGCAGTTCCCGGCCGAACACTTCATGCGCCTGACGGTGGAGGACCCTTCCCGGCGCAAACAGTTCCGCAAAGCCCTCGACCAGTTGACCCTGGAGGGTGCCGTGCAGGTGTTCTGGTTGGACGACTCCAGTACCTACGACCCCATCCTGGGAGCCGTCGGTCAGCTCCAGTTCGAGGTCGTAGAGCATCGTCTCAAAAGCGACTACAACGTGGAAGTCCGCATGGAATCCATGCCCCTGAAGTTCGTGCGCTGGGTGGAGAAACCCGATGAAAAACCACTGCAGCTCTCCCGCTCCACCCGCCCCGCCCTGGATAACTGGGAACGTCCCGTGCTGCTTTTCCCGGGTCAGTGGGACATCGACTATGCCCGAGACAAAAACAAAGACCTGGTGCTCAACGCCATCTCCACTCTCGGTAGGTAAAGCCTTCAGGCATCTTTCAGCCCAAAGGGTTACTCTCGGCGCACAGAGATAGAGAGGTCCCTTCAACGCAATGATCAGCAGTCAGGTCACGGGCAAGCTTGCCCAAGTTTTTTCCCATCCCAATGCCGGCCAGGCTCAGCGCAGCCAGGCCAGCTACGCCGCTCACGAAGCCCATCGCGAAATCGACGTCTTCCATTCGGTCAAGCACCACGATGGCGACAAGGACGGCAAGATGTCCATGAAAAGCCCGGGTGACGGCATGATGATTCCCTGGAACCGCACGGCCGAGTACAGCGGATGCCCGCAGAACGGCACCATGCATCGCGTCGACGGCCTGTTCGTGAGCAGCACGGAGCAGCCCACCTTTGAAACCTACATTCAAACTCAGTTTCACGCCGATGGCATTACCAAACGAGAAGCTTCGTTCGGAGGAGCGGAAATCGTGGCTCGCACGGTTTCCGTCAGCCACACCGACCCGAGTCTCAACTATGTCGAGGAATTCCGCATCGCCCGCTAAAGAAACCAGGCGATGATAAGCCGGCTCCTCGATCTGCTGGACACCCGCGGCCGGCGCCAAATGATGCTGCTGGTCGCGGGCTCCACTCTGTCCGCGCTTCTGGAGCTGGGCGGCGTGACCTCAATCGTGCCTTTCATGGCACTGGCTTCTCGGCCCGATCTGGTTCAGGGCAACGCCCTTTATATCTGGTTGGGCCAGCCGGACCTGGCTCGTTTCCTGCTCTGGCTGGGCCTGCTCTGCTTGCTGATGCTCACCGTCAGCAACTCGCTCAACGGCCTGTGCAACTGGATCTCCATGGTCTTTGCTCAGGAACAACAGACCCGGTTGTCGCGCCACCTCTACGGGCGCTACCTGAACCAGCCCTACGAATTCTACCTGGACAACCACCCCAACACGCTGGGCTTCAACCTGTCCCAAACACGCTCACTGGTCCACCAGGGCTTTCTGCCGCTGGTTCAGATCTGTTCACGCCTGGTCAGCGTCACGCTGCTGGTGGGCACCCTGCTCTACCTGCATCCGCTGGTGACCGCCGCCTCCCTGATCGGCCTCATCACCGTATACGGCTTGGTCTACCGCTTCTGCCGGTCCCGCATCCAGTCCACCTATCACCAGGAGTGGGAAATTGCTCACAAGTTCGGCCGCACCGTCGGCGATGCCCTGGCCGGCATCAAGCACGTTCGGCTCAGCGCCGGCGAAATGGAATTCGAGCAGACCTACACCGAGCAACTCGAGCAAATGGCCAGAAATCAGGAGAAGCGCCAGGGCTATCAGCAGATTCCCATGCTGGCTCTGCAGACGCTGACCTATTCCTCGCTGCTGGCCATGGTGGTCGGACTGGTCTATCTCTACGGCGGAGGCGCCCGAGTAGTCGGAGAAGCCGCCCTCTACGGCCTGGTCGCCTACCGCCTGCTCCCCCAGGTTCAGACCATCTTCCAGAACTTCTCCCATCTGGACTCGGGCCGCACCGCTGTGGACAAACTGTATCCAGAGTTCAAGGCCAGCTACCAGCCCCTGCCCCGGCCGGCCGGCGACATCCACCTGACCCAACGTTGGCAACTCCAGGACCTCAGCTTTGCCTACGGCGAAAATCCTCCAGTGCTCCGGGATATCAACCTGACCATCGAGCGAAACCGTTGCATTGGCCTGCTGGGTCCAAGCGGACAAGGTAAGACCACGCTGGCCAACCTGCTGGTGGGCCTGCTGAAACCCCAGCGGGGCCAACTCCTCATCGACGGCCGGACGCTCGAACCGGCCGAACTCCGCTCTTTCCAGAGCCGCATCGGATACGTCCCCCAGGATATCTTCTTGAGCGATGACAGCATTCTGCACAACATCGTCATGGGCGATCCCCAACCAGACCAGGAAAAAGCTCGCGAAGCCGGTCGCCAGGCCTGCCTGGACGAATTCGTGCTGCCGCTCCCCAGCCAGTATGAAACCAAGGTGGGGGACCGGGGCTTACGCCTGAGCGGCGGCCAACGCCAGCGCATCGGTATCGCCCGCGCCCTTTACCGCGATCCCGAAATCCTGGTGCTGGATGAAGCCACCAGCGCCCTGGACCACGGCACCGAGGCCGAGATCATGCTGGCCATTCGCTCTCTGGCCGGCACCCGCACCATCGTGTTGGTGGCCCACCGACTCACCACCCTGCAATATTGCGATGAAGTCTATCGGGTAGAAGACGGCCAGTTGCATTGTTTAGAAAGAGATGAAGCAAGAATTCTGGTCGCTCCTGTGGAATGCCCTTAAAATGTCCGAGCAACCCGACTATATCGTCTATCAGCCCACCGCCCCGAGCGTGGGCACTCCTCGCGCCGCTTCTGAAGCCAGCGACAAGACTTACCCCCTGACCGAAGGCCTCTGGCAACAAGAGACCTTGGGCGTGCTGGAAATGTATAGCGACAAGGGCAAGTTCTCCAGACCATAGTGCATTACGAGGAATGGAAAAAGCGCCGCCGCCAGGAGGCGGAAGCCGAGGATGCGCACCTCGAACCTAGCGCCGAGGCTGCCGCGGCCGCTCCCACCGCCCCGGATGGTTCTGAGGACTTCCAGTGGAACGAGGACCGCGATCGAGCCATCCAGGATCTTTTGGAGACCACCGTGCCCGGCACCATGCCGGCTGTCCATCTGCAGATCCAAATGATTCGCCACGGCCTGATCGAGAAAAACATCGCCAAAGAGCGGGCCCATCAACTGCTGGGTGAGGTGGAAGCCTATCTGAACGATCTGATCCACAAGGAAGAGTCCAAATATGTCATCGACCACCCCGAGGTCAGCAAGGCCCGTGATGAGAAACTGAAAGCTCTCTACGCCTGGCGTGAATCCGCCGGGTCCTTGCGCGAATACGCCAACGAAGACCGCCAGGTGTTCCTCGAAGTAGCCGCCTACGCCGCCGACCAGGGAAGCGCGTTCCTGGCCACGGCGCGGCGACTACTACTCCAGTGTGAGCCGGAGCCCGAAGACGAAGAGGATCAATAAGCCAGCGTAAAGCGCTGCCGGTGATGGCGCGGCTGCTCGAGTTCGTCGAGGAAGGCGATGGCGAAGTCCTCAGCGGTGATACGACTGTTGCCCTGGGCGTCGGTAATCAGTTGGTCCAGCCCCAGGCGAAATCGAGTCGTGCGCTCGCCGGGTTCGATCAGCGCGGCCGGACTCAGGTTGGCCCAGTCCAGGTCGCTCGCTTCTCGATAAAGGATTTCCAGCGCTTGCTCGTGGGCTCGGGCAATCGGCTTGTAGGCCTCCGGGAACACCTCCGCATCCACCAACTTCAAGCCGGGAGCCACCAGCAAGCTGCCGGCCCCGCCCACCATCAGAAAACGCTGCACGCCCGCCTGGCGCACTCCTTGCAGCAGGGCTCGCGTAGCCTCAATCAGAGTTTCGGTCTGATCCGGCGGAGGTCCGTAGGAGCTCAGCACCGCCTCGCTGCCCCGGGAAGCGGCCGCCACCGTGTCCGCATCAAAGAGGTCGCCCTGCACCAGCTTGAGTCCGGGCTCCGGCTTGAGCTTGGAGGCATCGCGCACCAGGGCCGTCACCTGATGGCCGCGCTGCAGAGCTTCCTTCAAAATACGCTGGCCCACCGTGCCGGTGGCGCCGATCAAGGTAATCTTCATAACTTTGTCCGTCCTTTTTTCCTATCGGTTACGAGTTCAGGATAGTCCTCAACCGGGAGACGAACAATCGGCGATTTACAAACGAATCATCTCCGATTTATTGACGATCAAAATCGGCCACGGAGCGAGCAAAATCGGCGAAACGCCAGCGCATGAAGCGATTGAAAATGCGGTCCACATTGAGGGTTCCGGGGTGTGGGGGCTGCCGATAGTCCCGCTCGGGAGGACACAGCCGATAGGGTTCGCCGCGACGCTGCATCAGGTTCGAGGGGGTGGCCAGGCGGGCGCAAATCATGTAGGGCCACTGGCTGGCGTAAAGCTGCATGGCGATGTGCTTGCGCCTCACCGCCTCCAAAGTGAGCGGCTGATAATCGCAGGGACCTCCCGGAAAGCGATTCACCTGAAAACCCCGGGCCGCCGAGTTGTAGAGTGGATACTCATAGAGGGGCCGCCGGGAGGCCCGCGCCGCCAGGAACTGCACGCAATCGTGGTCGGTGTGGCCGGCTTCGAAAGCCACCGTCATGCAAAAATTCGGATTCACCTGCTCAATCAACTCCTGCATGGCCGGAAAGTCCTGGCGCAGGCGCGGCACCATGGCCAGCGAGGGAAAATCCCGGAAGTGCACTCGACTCTGCTCCACCCCCATGGCGTGGGCTGCCGCTCGCGACTCGGCCTGGCGGCGCACCAGGCCGCCCAGTGAGGAACTGTCGGTCACCCAGGCCAGGTCAACCCGGTCCCCGCGCTCCACCAGCGTATAGACGGTGCCTGCGATCAGCACATCGTCATCCGGATGGGCAAAGAGAAACAGCCAGGAGCCGCGCGGCAGGCTCAAAAGCGCAGGCCCGAGGGGTAGCAGAAAAGCAGGTCCCCACCCCGACGGCGCACTTCGCTGCGCACCGCCTCCTCGGCCACCTCGGGGACCAGGTTTCGTCCGTTGATCACCACCGTCAGATCGCCCTGCAGTTGAGATTCTACCTGCTCCAGGGCCCAAAGAATGGATTCCCAGATCAACTGCAGTGGATTGCCGAAAACGCCGCCCCCGATCAGAGTCAGCACCACTCGCCGCTGACGCAGTTTTACGGCCGCCAGTAAAGTGCCAAGGTAGGCGGCCCGCAGCAAATGCCGGCAGATCTCCAAATGAACCGGTTCCAAGCGGCCGTACCCTCCGGCCGCCAGCGTGGAAGTAAAAACCTGAGAAATTCGCGTCCCCGGCCGGACCGGTCCATCCCATTGGGCTCCCAAGACCACGTCCAGCCCCTCGTGGACTCCCACCTCGAGCTGGTCAAAATCTCGCTCCAGGCGCTGGGCGAAGTCGTCCGGCCGAGTGATGTCCTGGGAAGTTAGGTAGCCGCTTTGCACCGGCGCCTGCACGGCCCCGAGCAGATTCAACTGGCGGCCTCCCTGGCTCTGCACAAAGTGTCCACCCGCGCCATCGGGTGCTCGATAGTGGCGCAGCAGCGTGCCGGGATAAGCCGAAATCGAAGCGCGCGGTCCCTGGGTCGGATCGTAAAAGTAGTCGGCCACCCGCACCATGCGGGCTCCCGGCGCCTCCAGGCAATTGAACTGAGAAGCCACCTGAAAAAGGCTCTGCGGGGGAGCGGAAGCCTGTAAGGCGCCGATGTCGGTGACCGAATGGGCACCGGTCAGAGCCCACAACCGCAATCGGCCCGAACCGGCCGAGCCAGCCAGCGAGCGCAGGCTGCAAGTCTGGAATCGGCCCGCTGAGCGGTCCCCCAGCCAGGCGACCCCCTCCGCATCGAGGCGAAAAGAGCCGGCCGGGTCCGCTTCCACCGCTGCCTCCCAGTGATCCACCTGAGCACGTTCCTGCGAACCTGCCGGCGGCCCGACCGCGAAGGCCCGCAGCACCCGCTCCCGGTCGGCTGGGCTCCCCGAATAATCGTCCAGTGTCTCGAGCATGGGCGAGAATTTGCAAGGTCCAGGTCAGACCCCTGCGAAAGGGCCCCGCGTGAAAAAGTTATGTGTATTCTGCGGTTCCTCACCCGGTCGTGAGGAGTTATTCATGGACCACGCCCGTTTGCTCGGTCAGTTGTGCGCCGAAGCCGGTTGGGGCCTCGTCACCGGCGGCGGCGGCCAGGGTCTGATGCTGGGGGTAGCCGAGGGCGCCCTGCGTCACGGCGGTCATGTCGAAGGGGTCATTCCCCACAGCATGGTCTTGCGCGAATGGGCCCACAACAGCCTGACCGACCTGCACGTGGTGGAGACGATGCATCAGCGCAAGCAACGCATGCATGACCGCTGTGACGCCTTCGTGGCCCTGCCCGGCGGGGTCGGCACCCTGGACGAGATCTGTGAAGCCCTGGCCTGGCAAAAGCTGGAGATTCACAAGAAACCGGTCGCCGTCCTCAACACGCTCGGCTTTTACGAGAGCTTCCTCAAGCTCCTGGATCATTCCGTAGAGACAGGCTTTTACAACGCACTCGACCGGGAGCGTCTCTGGGTGGCGGAGACTCCTCAGGAACTGATGGCCCGTCTGACCGAGTTCACATCTTAGCAACAATCTATTTACAATTCGTTCACAATCCTCAGGAACGATTTGCGTTCCGGTGGCACTCATGCAGGATAGTAAAATTGCTTTAGGAGAAAGCAACTGTCCCGGGTGAAAGCCCGGGGCAGTTCTTACGATTTTTTGTTATCGAATTGGAGATTGACCGTTTATGAGTAAGAAGAAGAGTGCACACCTGATGAGCGCGGTGATGGCCGGACTTCTTTTGGGCGGGGCTCAGGCGGCCCAGGCTGCACAGCAGTCGAACGCGACCGAAAACAATTTGACCGGCGCCGAGATGCATCCCAGCGCTATTTACCTGGCCATGGACAAGGCGACCTGTCAAGGCAAAGATGGCTGTCAAGGCAAAGAGAAGGCCAGCTGCAAAGCCGCCCAGGGCGACAAAGATCTGCACGCCTGTAAAGGCCTGAACTCGTGCAAGGGCAAGGGTGCCTGTCACACCGCCGACAACAGCTGCGCCGGCAAGAACGCCTGCAAAGGCAAGGGCGGCTGCGCCACGGCCAAGCACGACTGCAAAGGCAAGAACGGCTGCAAAGCCCAGGGCGGCTGCAAATCCGGCGACAACGGTTGCGCCGGCAAGAACTCTTGCAAAGGCAAGGGCGGCTGCGCTTCCCCCGTCAAGTCCGAGTAATCTCGACTGCAAACAAAAAAAGGCGGGTGCCGAACGCACCCGCCTTTTTTTTGTTTACTGTGGACAGCTTTTGCGCCACTCGATCAGTTCGTGGTCGTCAAGCTTGCCGTCATCGTTGGCATCGTAGGCGGCCTGAGACTTCTTGGCCCAGCGCTCGTAATCGATGCGAGCGTCGGCGATTTCCTTGTCATCCACCTGGCCGTCCTTGTTGAGATCGAAGCGATTCCACTTGTGCAGGTCGCCCTCGTTCTCTTGCTCCTGCAAGATCTTCCATTCGCCGTCTTCCAACTTGCCGTTGCTGTTGGTATCGTAGCGAGCCCAGGTGGAGGGCCACAGCGGGCTGTTCATCCCGTCTTTGCCGGGCAGGGCCTGAGCCGTCCCCATCAGGGTCAGGGCCGCCAGGCCCGCAATCATGCAGCGTTTCATCATACCATCCTCCAGAATTTTCACTGGAGTCCATTAGAACCCACGGACCTGAGCACGTCCTAGGGAAGAGCGTACTGGGCTACAAGCTCTGGAATACCGTCGCGCGGGCGGTGAACATCAAAAAGTGCGCGTGCCCCCGCAGCAACTCGTAACGCGGCTTCAACCCGGCATCCCGCATGGCGGCCACGCCCTGCTCCACCGCGGCCGGCGTGACGTTGACGTCCTCGTCCCCTTCCAGGATCAGGGGCGGACGCTGTAAAGCCCGGGCGAAGCGGTCGCTGCCCACCACTTCCGGCTCCAAAACCGGCGAAATCAGCACCAGTTGCTCCACCTGTGCCGGGTGTTCCATCACCAGGCGCACCGCCCCGGTGGCTCCATTGGAAAGACCGACCACCATCGCACCTTCAGGCGCAACTCCCAGCTGCTCGTGAGCGTACTTCCAAGCGGCCTCGGCAGTTTCCAGCCCACCCGGACGCCACCAGGCTCCGGAAAACCCGAAAGTGGGACACACCACCGTGTAGCCGTGCTCCTCCGCGTAAGTCTGCCAATAACTGGTATAGCACTGCAGATTCCCCATAGCGCCGTGCAAAAAGAACAACAGCTTTCGTCCCGGCGGCTTGGGCGTATAGAACAGATGCCCGCTGCCCGTGCCCAGCCCGAACAGATCATTGGCCGAATAAGCCACCGCGTGACACATCTGTCCGTACTGAGGGCGCGTCTCCATCTCGTCGTAGATGGGTCGAACCGCCTCGCGCACGCGTGGCGAGTTGTAGAACAGGGTGATTCCCAAATTGCTCAGGTCGCGCTCGCTAAACAGATTGAAAGGCGAGAAGCGCAAGAACGGAGAGGCTAGACAGCCGGGGCCACGCCCCGGAGCCAGAGCCAGCAGCCCCAGCCAACCACTGACCCAGAGCACCAGCACGGGGCCGCTGCCGCGCCACCAGAGCAGCGCACCCAGGGCCAACCAGCCGGCCGCCAGTTGGCTTCGCCAATGCCCGAACTGCGTCAACAACAAGAGCCCCAGGCAGATCTGGCCCATACCCAGGAGACGGAAGAGCATTTGCCTACCTCCCTTTATCTGCTAACATAGCGGGATGGACCAAGCAGGCGAACCCGAGGAACTGGCCGTCAACCATCTGGCCGAAGATCCCGATGAAATTCATAAGCAGTTCGGCCCCCTCAAACTCTCCACCGTGGAAGTTCTGCTGGGCAACGCCCTGATCCCCTTGGTCGAGGGCGAAAACGCCGCCCTGCTCGAATCTTGCAAGTCCATCCGTCGCCATATCTACATGGAACTGGGTTTCTACCTGCCCTCGGTGCGCTTTCGCAACAAGGTCAGCCTGGCTCCCAATTCCTACGAGATCACCGTCGGCGAATACCTGGCCGCGCGCGGCCAGGTATTTCCACGCCAGACCCTCTTCTTTGCCCACGGGGAACATCTGGCCGCTCTACGCAGAGCCTACCCCACCGGCACCTCCGTCAATGACCCGGTCTACTCCATGCCCTCGGTGTGGATTCCCGACGAGGAAGTGGTGGAAGTCAGTGAGCAGCATATGCGCTTCACTCCCAAGGCCGTCATCGCCACCCACCTGACCGAGGTGTCGCGAATCCACGCCCAGGAAATCTTCGCGCGCTCACCGCTCGACGCGTTGCTGTTGGAATCTCAGGAAGCCTGGCGCCAAGCCCGTCAGGCCGGCCTGACCGAAGCCAAGCTGCGCTCGATTCTGGGAATGCTGCTGCGCGAGCGCGTCTCGATCCGCGACCTGGACGCCGTATTGCTGGAACTGGCCCTGCACGAGCCGGTCAAAACCGCTCCCCAGGTTCTGCTCGACTTCGTGCGCCGGCGCCTGGCTCCAGTGCTCTACCAGAAGGCTTGCGATGGTCGCGAGACGTTGCTGGTGTGGAAGATCGATGATACGCAGGCGGCCCTGGCCACCGGTGGGGAGGGACAAAAACAGCAGGCCCTGCACATGGGTTACTCCCGGCTGGCCGCCTTTCGGGAACAACAGGCTTTCCCCACCTTCGTGGTGGCTTCGCGCTACCGGCGAGCCTGGGCCGAGCTGATGCGCTCCGGAAGCCAGCAGGTGACGGTGCTGGCCATCGAGGACAAACCCCCGGAAATCCGCCTGGAAGCACTGGATTCCAGCCTCAAGTTCAGCGGCGCCGCCAGCTCCCACCTGCCCTACCCTACCAACCGCTGGCCTAACTAAGGGGTATCCCCGTCCCTCGTCCCCACCCGGCCCCTCCCGTAGCATAAAGCCAAAAGGAGGACGTCTCTTTATGTCTCGACAGGTTTTACTCTCGCGCGAGGCCCGCGCCGATGACTCCCAGGCCCACGACCATGGCACCCACGACATAGCGCCCGATCTGGCCTACAAGCGACTCAGCGTCGTCAACGTGGTGTTTCTGGGCATACCCGATACACCCAACTGGCTGCTGGTGGACACCGGCATTCCCGGCAGCGGTCCGGCCATCGTCAAGGCTGCTCAGGAACGCTTCGGAGACTTCCCGCCGCGCGGCATTTTATTGACCCACGGCCACCTGGACCACTGCGGCTCGCTGCACGCCCTGCTGGAAACCTGGGATGTGCCCGTCTACGCCCATCCTCTGGAACATCCTTACCTGACCGGACAGGCCGCCTATCCCGAGGCCGACCCCAGCGTGGGCGGCGGCGGATTCTCTCTGCTATCGCCTCTGCTCAGCACCGGGCCTTTCGATTTCAGCAGCCATTTACAGGCTCTGCCGGAAGACGGTGCCTTCCCCTCACGACCCGACTTCCGCTGGATTCACACGCCAGGACACACGGCCGGACACGTATCGTTCTGGCGCGAACGGGACCAGACCCTGATCGCCGGGGACGCTTTTCTGACCACCAATCAGGAATCACTTTTCTCGATCTTTTTGCAGACGCCCGAAATGCACGGACCCCCACAGCCCTTCACGCCCGACTGGCCGGCAGCCGCAGACTCGGTTCGGCGCCTGCGCGAATTGCGCCCTGAACTGGTGGTGAGCGGCCACGGCCGGGCCATGCGTGGCCCCGAAATGCTGGCCGCCCTGGACAAGCTGGCCGATGAGTTCGAGTTCATCGCCGTTCCGCAAAAGGGGCGCTATTTGAACGACCCGGCCAACGCTGCCAACGGCAAGGCTTACCGCCAACGCCGGTGAACAGACCGGGGTGAGTAAGAAAAGAGCCAGCGAAGTTCTCAAGCGTCTCGAAGTCAGCATTCCCGACCCCAAGGTCGAGCTCAAGCACACCAGCCCCTTTGAACTGGTCATCGCCACCATCCTGTCCGCTCAGTGCACCGACGAGCGAGTCAATCAGGTCACGCCCGTGCTTTTCGGGCGCTGGCCTGATCCCGAGTCGCTGGCCGGTGCGCCCGTGGATGAAGTCGAAGAAGTGGTCCGCCCTACCGGCTTCTATCGAAACAAGGCGAAGTCCATTCAGGCCTGCAGTCGCCAGTTGGTGGAGCGCTTCGGCTCCCAGGTGCCGCAGACGATGGAGGACCTGGTCAGCCTCTCGGGTGTCGGACGCAAGACCGCCAACTTGATTCTAGGGGAATGCTTCGGCAAACCCGGCATCATCGTGGACACTCACGTGGGCCGGGTTTCTCGGCGTCTGCACCTGACCGACAAAGAAGACCCGGAAGAAGTCGAAACGGACCTCCAGCAGTTGCTTCCCAAGAAAAACTGGAGCGCGGGTTCCTCTCGTCTTTTGCTGCACGGCCGCTACGTCTGCCTGGCCAAGAAACCGCGCTGCCCGGACTGCTGTCTGGCCAGCCTGTGCCCTTCCGTCTTACCGATGGTCTGAGGGTGCTGGTCGTGGAGCCACGTCGCCGAGTCGGGCCACTGCTTCGTTGGCCGACCTGACGCAGTCGGGAATGCCCACCCCGCGGTAGGCGTTGCCGGCCCAACCCAGACCCTGCCAGCGCGACAGTCGGTCTTCCAGCGTGCTCAGCCAGTCCAAATGGCCCGTGCGATAGAGCGGCATAGCGCGCACATAGCGCTTGACTACAGAGCTGATGGGAGGTTCGCCGATTCCCAAGAGCCGGCTCAGTTCCATGTGGCTACGCGCCACCATTTCCTCATCACTCCAGGCCAGCGCTTCGGGGCGAGCGGCCCCACCCACATAGGTGCGCAGCAGTGCGGTATCGGGCGGAGTGCGGTCGGGGTATTTGCGATGGCTGAAGGTGCAGGCCAGAATATCGCGACCTTCCACCGCCGGCACGACAAAGCCGTAGCCACGGGTGGACCGGTCGGCACTGGCCAGAGGATAGGCCAGGTTGACGGTGGCCGAGGAGAGATACTCGAGCTTTTGCAACAGACTGGCGGCCGGACCATCAAAAGGCCGGATCAAATCTGCCATGGCGTAGGTGGGGGTGGCCAGAAGTAGGCGGGGAGTCGTCTCCCCATCCACCTGCCAGCCGCCGCCATCCAGCGGGCGGATATGTCCCACCGACTTGCCGCAGCGAATGCTTTCGGCCGGCAAGCGGTCTCGCAGCGCGGCGATCAGCTGTCCAAAGCCACCCTTCAAGCTGTTGAAGAGGTGATAACGTGGCCCACGGCTGGCGCGCGCTTCCGGACTGAGCAACAGCCCCCGGCAAACGCTGCCATACTTTCGTTCATACTCGAGAAACTGCGGCAGAGTAGCCCGCATGCTGAGCGTCTCCGGGTCGGCGGTGTAAATGCCCGCCACCATAGGCTGGGCAATGCGCTGCAGAGCCTCTTTGCCCAGACGTCGACGCACGAACGAAGCCAACGATTCGTCCCGGTTATCCCGACGCGCGGGCACAAAGAACTCCAGGCCCATACGCAGTTTACCCCACCAGCTGACGGCCGGCGAGCGTAGAAAGGGAAACCACTGACTGGGAGCCAGCAAGCGCAACCCTTCCGGGATCGGCACGAGCTTGCCGTGGCGCACGATCATGGTCTTGTGGAACTCCGGTTGAGGGCTGACCAACTGGTCGCCCAGACCCAGTTCCAAGATCAGGTCTTTACCCCAGGGCTTGGCCGTCACCATGGACTCGGCGCCCAGTTCCTGCAGCAGGCCATCCGCATGCAGAGTTTCCAGCGAGCCGCCCAGGCGTTGGGAAGCTTCCACCAGCAGAAATTTCCAGCCGCGTTGCTGAGCGCGATAGGCGGCCGTCAGGCCCGTCAGGCCACCGCCTACAATGATCAGATCATAAGAATGAGACACTCGATTGTTCCCGTACCGTTTCCACCAGGTATTTCACCAAGTCGACCGGCGTCTGGGGAACGATACCATGACCCAAATTGAAGATATGACCTTGTCCGCCGCCCTGGCGCAGAACTTCTTCGACCTCGTTGCGAATGGTTTCCCGGTCGGTCAACAGCACGGCCGGGTCCAAATTGCCCTGCAGCGCCTTGCCGCCGACTTGCTGGCGCGCCCAAGAGATGGGCGTCATGAAGTCGACCCCAACGACGTCGGCACCGCACTCGGCCATATCCTGGAGCAGCAGCGCCGTGCCGCGCCCGAAATGGATTTTCACCACGTCGGCCGGCAGACTCTGGAGCACTTTGGTGCTGTAAGGCTTGACGTACTTGCGATAATCAGCCGGCGAGAGGCATCCCGCCCACGAGTCAAACAGCTGCACGCTGTCGGCGCCGGCTTCGATCTGGCGCTTCAAATACTCGGCGGTGGCTTCGGCCAGAGTGCTCATCAAGCGGTCCCAGGCCTGGAAGTCACAATACATGAGCCGCTTGGTATGCAAAAATTCGCGAGAACTTCCGCCTTCCACGCAGTAAGAGGCAACCGTGAAGGGAGCTCCGGCAAAACCGATCAAGGCAATTTCCGGAGGCAACTCCTTGCGAATCAGGCTGACCGCCTTGTAGACGTAGTCGAGTTCGCCGACTTCGATCTGCTTCGGCAGGCGGGCGACCGCGTCGGGTGTGCGCACAGCCTCGCTGATGACCGGCCCGTCGCCCTTGGCAAAGGTCAACTTCAGACCCAAACACTCGACGATCAGGAGAATGTCGGCAAACAGAATGGCCGCGTCCACCTGCAGCACATCGCGAGCGTGCAGGGTGACTTCAGCGGCCAGATCCGGCTGCTTACAAAGCTCCAGAAAGGAGTGACGGGCCCGCAATTCACGGTATTCCGCCATATAGCGGCCGGCCTGCCGCATCAACCAGACCGGCACACGCTCGATCGGCTGATTGCGGCAAGCCCGCAGGAACAGGGACTCCACGTTAGCGAGCTTCGCGGGTGATGACCTGGTCGATCAGACCGTATTCCACCGCTTCGGCAGCCGACATGTAATAGTCGCGCTCGGTATCCCGCTCGACTTTGGGCAGTTCCTGGCCGGTGTGATCGGCCAGGATCTGGTTGAGCAGAGCGCGCGTTTTGAGAATCTGACGAGCGTGGATGTCGATATCGGTGGCCTGGCCGCCGATCTGACCGATCCAGGGCTGGTGGATCATGATGCGGCTGTAGGGCAGAGCGTAGCGCTTGCCTTTGGCGCCACCGGCCAGCAGCACGGCCGCGGCCGAAGCGGCCATACCCATACAGATACAGGAAACGTCGGGTTTGACGAGTTGCATACAGTCATACATCGCCAGGCCGGAAGTCACCGAGCCGCCCGGGCTATTGATGTAGACATCGATGTCCTTGTCCGGGTCTTCCTGTTCCAGGAACAGAAGTTGGGCGATGACCAGGTTGGCGATGTGGTCGTCGATGGCATCTCCGATGAAGATGATGCGGTTCTTGAGCAGTCGCGAGTAGATGTCGTAGCTGCGCTCGCCGCGAGCCGTCTGCTCGACCACGTAAGGGATAAGAGTGTTCTGGAACATGCGTTCTCCTGCCGGATTTGTTTGTAGTGGCCGCCTTCGCACCCCCACTACCCAACCCTTCCTTGCGACGACAAAGCCTCCCCAAATGGTCAGGCCGTTCAGTCCCGACCCCAAGGTGCCGAAAGATGCTTTGGAATGAAGAAGACGACTTCCGGAGGTCCGGAGGCGCTGTTACGGTCGCTTCGCCAGGTGGGGCGCGCTCTGTTACGTCAGGACGATTCCCTCACCGTGGTGCGCCAAACAGTGACCCATCTGAGCGAACTGGGCGGCCTTGAAACGGCCAGGCTGGTGCATTGGAATGGAACGCAAGCGCTGGCCTCCGCTTCGCTGGGCTCGATCGCTGAAGACACTCCCCTGCCGGCCTGTCTGCGCGCTCAAGGAAGTTGCCAGGGCTGTACGCTCCAACGAGCTCGCGTCGAGTCCCACACTCTGATTCCGCTGCGCGGGGAAACCGGCTGTCGGGGAGCCCTGCTGGTGGATGCGGTGGCAGCCCACTCCGAGGAGCTGGAGTTGCTGAGCGAACTGGGAGAAGATCTCGGGCTCAAACTGGAACGGCTGCAACGTCGGCGCACCCTGCAAAGCCGCGATGAAATTCGCCGCGAAGTGGAAAAGCTGGGCAGCATCGGTGGCTGGGAATTTGATCCCGCCACCGGTGAAGGCGACTGGACCGAGGAAGTAGCCCGCATTCACGACCTGGATCCGGACAGTCCTATCGACAAGAATACGGGCCTGAACTACTACCACCCGGAATCCCGACCCCTCATCGAGCAGGCGGTAAGCCGCTGCCTGCAAGGCGGCGAAGGCTACGACCTCGAGGCCCGCCTGGTCAGCGCCAAGGGGGTGGTCAAGTGGGTGCGCGCGCTGGGCGCCCCCGTCATCCAGGATGGCAAAGTAGTGCTGGTGCGTGGCCTGATGCAGGATATCAGCGCGCGCAAAGCCGCCGAAGCGCGCGCTCAGGCCATTTTTGATGACGCCGGCATCGGACTGGCCGAGTGCCACGCCGAAACCGGTCGTTACCACCGCGTCAACCGCAAGCTTTGCGAGATCCTGGGTTATACGGCGGACGAACTGCTCAGCAAGACCTGGGGTGAGGTCACTCATCCCGACGATCTGATGTCGGACAAACAGCGCGAAAGCGACCTGCAGCAAGGCCTGACCAAGCTGGTGAGCTTCGAAAAGCGTTACGTGCACAAAGATGGCTCGGCCGTCTGGGTGCGCGTCACCGTGGCCTCCAAACTGGATGACGGCTATTTCATTACCACCGTTGAGGATATCGGGGACCGCCGCAAGGTCTGGATCCAGGTCCGCGAGCAGAAGCAACGCCTGCGCGACATCTTTGACTGGATGCAGGCCGGCGTCATGGTGGTTCGCCTGAGTGACCGCAATATTGTGGACGTGAACCCGATGATGGAGAAACTGGTCGGCTGGAGTTCGGCCGAGATGCTGGGCGCCACCGCTTTGGACTTGAACCTCTTCGAAAATCCCGAAGACGTCTTCCGACTGCGCGCCGAACTGGCTCGCACCGGGTCGCTGCAGCCGGCCGAATGTCGAGTGCGACGGAAAGATGGTGGGACCGGCGACTTTCTGCTAACGGGCGGAGTGGCCCAGATCGAGGGCGAGGAATGCGCCATCGTCATCTGGCACGACCTCAGCCAACTCCGACAGGCCGACGCCGCCTTGCGACAGAGCGAAAGCGAACTGCGCGTCATGTTCGAAATGGCGCCGGTGGGCATCGCCCAGGCCGATCCGGCCACCGGTCTCATCCTCAGCGCCAACGAGCGATACTGCGCGATCACCGGCTACACGGCCGACGAACTTCGCGGCATGACGGTGGCCCAACTCAGTCACCCTGAGGACAACCTCCGCCTGAAGGGAAACTTCACCCAGGCGGTCCGCGAAGAGCGGCCCGAATTCCATGTCGACAAACGCTATCTGCGTAAGGACGGCAGCGTCGCCTGGGTGCGAGTTGATGTCAGCATTCTGCGAGATGATCAGGGCAATCCGACGCGCACGCTGGCCGTCATCGAGGACGTCTCGGCGCGCATCCATTCGGAGACGCGGCTGCGTGAAGCGGAACAGCGCTCGCGCGTGGCTTTGGACGCGGCCGGCCAGGGCACCATGAAGCGCGACCTGACCAACGACATGGTGGAGCTGGATTTTCAGGCTCGCCAACACTTTGAGCTGGGCGAATCCAGGGTCCCGATCAGCCAGCTTTTCGCCCGTGTGCATCCGGAAGATCTACCCACCGCCACCAGCACGGCCGCCCACGTCTCCGACAAAGGAGTCTATCAGTGCGATTTGCGCGTGCTGCTTCCCCACGGCGGCGTGCGCTGGCTTTCCATCCACGGCCGAGCCCTCTACGATTCCACCGGGCAGGCCTTCACTTCGATTACCACCACCCTGGATATTTCCCAGGCGAAAGCGGCCGAACAGGCACTGCGAGCCAGCCAGGAACGCTATCAGGCGCTGGTCGACCACCTCGAGGACGTGATCTTCTCGCTCGATAGCCAGTTGCGCATCGCTTTCGTCAACCCCAGCGTGCGGCGGCTGGGGTATTCGCCCGAAGAGCTACAGGGCCGCCACATTCTGCGCCTCATCCCCAAGGAAGACCGGGCCCGCCTGCGCCTGAGCCCGCTGCCCAGCGAGTGGCGCCTCTTGGACAAGAACGGCAAAGTCCGCTGGTTCCGTATCAATATCGGCCTGCAGCCGGATCACAAGACCATCAGTGGGGTGGCTGTAGACGTCAGCCAACAGAAAGCCACCGAAGAACAACTGGTGGCCGCCCAAAAAATGGAGGCCATTGGCCGTCTGGCCGGGGGTGTCGCCCACGATTTCAACAACTTGCTGACGGTCATTCTTTCCTACACGGAGCTGTCCATGGAAGAGATCGCCTCGGACGATCCGATCTACTCGGACCTCCAGGAAGTCCTGGACGCGGGAGAGCGCGCCAAAAGCCTGACCCGCCAATTGCTGGCTTTCAGCCGCCGTCAGGTCATGTGCCTGGAGTCGCTGGACCTGAACGCCCTGGTCAACTCGGTGGAGCGTATGCTCAAGCGCCTGATCGGAGAAGATATTGCTCTGCAAGTCGAGCCAGCCGCGACGATCTGGCCGGTGCGGGCCGACCGCAGTCAGCTCGAGCAGGTGCTGCTCAACCTGGCCGTCAACGCCCGAGACGCTATGCCCAACGGCGGCACCTTGCAAATCGATACCAGCTGTCAGACCCTTTCCGCTCCTCGGGCAGCGACTCTGGACATCGAAGCCGGCGAATACTGCTGCATCTCCGTTCGGGACTCCGGCTGCGGCATGAGCGAGGAAGTGCTCTCCAATCTCTTCGAGCCCTTCTTCACCACCAAAGAAGCCGGCAAGGGAACCGGCCTGGGCCTGTCCATGGTGTATGGCATCGTGCGTCAAAGTAGCGGCGCCGTCGAGGTGGAAAGTCAACCGGGGCAGGGGTCTTGCTTTCACGTCTATCTGCCGGCCTGTCCGGAAACGGCTCCCGATCAGCGACCCTTGCGCCAGAACGCCCCCACTCGCGGAGGCAGCGAAACTTTGTTGGTGGTGGAGGATGAACCCGCTCTGCTGCAACTGGCCCGACGCACGTTGAGCGCCTGTGGCTACGAGGTGTTGTGTGCTCCCAACGGTGCAGAAGCACTGTTGCTGGCCGAGCAAAGCGGAAAGCGCATCGACCTGGTGCTCAGCGACGTGGTGATGCCAGGCATGAACGGTCCCGACCTGCTGGTCCGGCTCCGCCCTCTCTGTCCGGAAGCCCGCTTTCTGCTCATGTCAGGCTACTCGCACGACTCGCTGAGCGGCCGGGGCGTCTATGACCAGGAAATCCTCACCAAGCCGTTCGATGCTCCCACGCTACGCGCCGCCGTGCGCACCCGACTGGATAGCAATTGAGAGCTATTTCTCCATCCAGTCCAGCCGGTGGGAATCTCTTCCCTGCTTGAGCGACTGGATGGCCCGCAGCAAACCGTTCACCAGCACCAGCAACAGCAGTAGGACCAGCCAGTTGAACAAGGCCTGGCCCCCGCCGGCGCGTTCCCAATTCGGTTCCAGGAAGTAGGCTAGCACCAGCAGCGGACCCGTGCACAGGGCGACCTTCAAGATCTTGCTCAAAGTCAAACGGTCGCCGATCGAGAAGAACAGCGTGAAGTAGGCGGCCACCCAGAAGTAGACCTGCACGTTGCGGGATGCGATCTCGGGCAGCCAGTGAACCGTCGCCCACAACCCGGCGGCCGAAAGCCAGCCGGCGGGACGACACAACCCGCCGACCAAGGTGAAGCAGAAAGCCAGGGCCAGCGGCGTGATCAGCACTTCCCGCCAGTAAGCTCCGTGCCCCTCGGCTACCGAGCCCAGGCCCATCGGGAAGAAGAGAATAAAGAAGGCAAAGAAGCACACCAGGATCCAGGCGTCTTTGAATTCCGGAGACTTGGCCATGGATCGAGGGTTCGCCAGAACGCAAAAAAGCCCGCTTTCGGCGGGCTTTTTTATCTGGTGGAGATAAGGGGACTCGAACCCCTGACCTCTTCGATGCGAACGAAGCGCTCTCCCAGCTGAGCTATATCCCCAGGACTACCGGGAGTATACTCCCCGTAGTCGGAGGGGTCAAGCCGCCCTGTGCAGCGCTAGCGAATCCGACCAGCCCGCTGTGGAGGCCAGAAGATGAACTCGGCTTTGCCTACATAGTGATCGTAGGGGACGTCGCCCCAGAAACGGGAGTCAAAGGAATCGTTGCGATTGTCGCCCATCATGAAACAGCGCCCGGCTCCCACGCGGATCTCGGCAAAGTCCTCGCGGATGGGCTCTTTGATGAAAGGCTCCTCGACCTTGACGCCGTTGCGGTAGAGCTGGCCGCCCTTGACCGAAATCGTGTCGCCTTCGATGCCCACCACCCGCTTGATCAAGTCTTCCTTGTTGCCGTGGTAAGTGGCCGGCGGATGAAAGACGGCCACGTCGCCGCGGGCGGGCTTGGTGAAGCGATACTGCAACTCGTTGACCAGAATATAGTCTTTGATTTCCAGGGTCGGGATCATGGAGCCCGACGGAATGTAGTAGCTGCGTACGATGAAATGAATCAGCAGCAGCGCGCTCACGCCGGCATGTACGATGGAGTCGATGAACTCGTTGACGTTTCGACGCTTGAGCGGTTCGGATATAAGCGAAGGCTGGAAATAAACCACCAGTCGAGCAAAAGTCAACGCGTAAAGAGCGATAAAAAGGTGAGTCTCGGTCACATCGGCGGCTTCTTGCTGCAGAAACTGAACCCTCCCTGCTCGACGCGACCGGACTTCAGGAGGATGCCTTGGGGCGAACCATTGTATTGTTGACCATAGCCATTGTGGCCGTGACCTTTGGGGACATCTGGATGTCTCAGACGATGAAGGGTCTGGGTGAGATCAAGATTTCCAGCTTCGGGGATTTTTGCTCGCTGGTCGGTCGGGTGCTCTCCACCCCCCGTTTTTGGATGGCGGTTTCAGGAATGGCCACCTTTTTCTTCATCTGGACCTCGATTCTGTCTTACGCGGACCTGACTTTTGTGTTGCCCTTCACAGCCTTGACCTATGTGCTCAATGCTATTCTGGCTCCGGTGATGCTCAACGAGACGGTCACGCCCACGCGCTGGGCCGGCGTCATGCTCATCGCCGCCGGAGTGGCCCTGGTGGGCTTGTCGGAAGCCTGGCAGAAAGCCCCTCCGCCCTCGTGATTTTTCGAAAGGACGACCAGGACCCCAGCCCGGGTTCTTGAAAACTATTCAAGCAAACATGCAACCAGCGAAAATGGCGCTCCTGGCGGGTGGACTTGGGTTGGGCATCGTGGCCCTGGCCTGGCCAGCCCATGTACAGGGAGGTCCGACCCGACTGGACTGCCGCCCGGGCCAGGAGATTCGTCTGGGCCTCAGTGGCCAGCCCTGGTGGGTCAAAGGGCATATCGGAGAGCGGGAAATCCCCGTTGTGCGCGACTGGCACGGTTTTCGCCTGAACATTCCCGAGGACCAGCCCGACGGACCAGCCGAGCTGAAAGTAGAGTTGGGCGGCCTGCGCGGCGAAAATTGGGACTGCCCGTTGCGAGTCGACTCCACCCCACCCAAGCTGACCATCAGCAAACCGTCCGAGGGGGCGGTGCTGGCAGCCGATTCGGTGAAAATTCGCGGCTCCGCCGACGGCCCGTTTCAGATGAACTTACCGCTGGGCCCGGGCTGGAACGACATCCAGGTGGTGGCCCGCGACCCGGCCGGCAATGAATCCCGCCTGACCCGCCGCGTCTTCTCTGACCGCAAGCCTCCCAGTCTGTCTCTGGAGCGACTGCTTCCCGACGGCAGTTCTGAACCTCTGCGCGGCAAGGATAGTCCCAAAGACAGCTTCCGCGTGCGCATTCTGATGCAGGACGACAGTGGTATCGCCAACCTGCGCTACCGCCTTGACGGTGGAAAATGGCAGAAATCGCCCCTCAGCATGAGCGACGGCAACTGGCAGTCGGTCTTTCCCCTGCGCAATCTGCCCGAGGGTGGTCGCAAACTGGAGTTTGAAGTGACCGACCATGCGGGTCGTAAAGCCAGAGAAGAAGCGGATTTCGTGGTCGACTCCAGCGAAGAGCTGGGCACCAAAATGGTCACGCTGGGCGCGCGCGGGCAAGACGTCATCCAGCTGCAGCGTCGGCTGGTGGAAGCCAACATGCTCAGCGAAGACCAGGTGACCGGCGAGTTCGATACGGTGACCGAAGAAGCCGTTCGAGAGTTTCAGCGGCGGGAAGGCCTGCCCACCACCGGACGGGTGGCGCAACTGACCCTGGCCGCCCTGGGCCCGCGCATCTTCGTGAATTTACGCCGCTTTGAACTGGTTTATGACCGCCCGGGTCAGGAACCGGTTCGTTTCCCGGTGGCCTGCGGCCAACCCGCCTACCCTACCCCCACGGGCAGCTTTACGGTGGCCGAGAAGGTCAAAGACCCCAGTTGGATCCCCCCGGACTCTCCCTGGGCCAAGGAAGCCGAGACCATTCCCCCGGGCCCGAGCAATCCTCTGGGCACCCGCTGGATCGGACTCTCCTGGGGCAACGTAGGCATCCACGGAACCAACGCCGATTGGTCGATCGGCTCGGCCAGTTCTCATGGATGCCTGCGCATGCACATCTATGACGTCGAGGCCCTTTACGACATGCTCAAAGAAGGCACGTCGGTGACCATCTTCGGAGGCTGGGAAGACAGTCCGCACCTCCAGAGATACTGGCCTTAGAGAAGGGCGCGGAGCACTTCCAGGACCGGGGTCGTGGCCTGGCGGACCTGCCGGGCGTTCTGAAATTGCAGTCGCTCCGCGTTGATCGCATCCTGCAGACCGGCCACCAACTCGGCGCCGCGTTTGGAGGCACCCGCCCCTTCCAGTTGAGACTCCCACTGATCACGAGGATTGGGCACGACCTGCACCGGTTTGTGGAGGAGCGAGCTCAGCCATTCGGCCACCTGGGCCGGCGAGACGGACGGTCCGACCAGCTCCACCACTGCTGGCGGATTGGCTTCCAGCAAAATGCGGGCCGCCTCGCGGCCGATATCCTCGGTGGCGATCATGGGAATGGCCTTGTCCAACGGTTGCAGCATGCTGGGCAAAACGCCCTGCTCCCGAGCCAGTCCCACTAGAGGCGCCCAGTTTTCGGCGAAATACGAAGGGCGCAAGAAAGTCACGGGCAGTCCTTGGAGAGTTTGCTCCAGGCGATAGGTCGTCTCCACGATGCCGGTTCCTTCGGGCAGATGACCGCCCACCGAGGAGAGCACGACCGCTCGCGGCAAACCGGAATCGCGAATCGCCCGGGCCAAAACCAGACCTTGTTGATGAGCCGACTCGAGTGGGTCGGCGGCCCCGTGGTTGGGCGGATTGAGTAAGTAGGCGCCGGCCGCTCCACGGAGCGCCGCCGTCAAGCTTTCAGCGTTGCCCAGATCGGCCTCCACCACTTCGGCTCCCGCCGTTTTCCAGTCGGCCGCGCGAGCGGCCTGGCGCACGAGCACGCGCACCGGTTGGTTGAGTCGCAAAAGTTCCTGGGCTGCGGCTTTGCCCGTATTGCCGGTCACACCGGCGATGACGAAAGGTTTCATAAGTGCAGCTTAGGCCGGGTTGCGGAATGACACCAGGCTATGCTAAGCATATTTGATATGCACTTTCCGAATATCGATCTCAACCTCTTGGTACTGCTGGATCAGATTCTGGAACAGGGCGGTCTCAGTCGCGCCGCCGAAAAGCTGGAGATCAGCCAACCGGCCGCCAGCCGTATGCTGGCACGCCTGCGTCGTGACCTGAGCGACCCCATCCTGATCCCCTCGGGCCGTCGTACCATTCTGAGTCAGCGGGCCGAATCCATGCGCGGTCCTCTGCGCCAGTGGCTGGACCAGGCGCGACTTTTGCTCCAGCCGCCCGTCTTCGAGCCTTCCACTCACCGGGCCGTTTGGCGCATCCACTTGCTCGACTATCTCAGTCTGGTGGTGCTGCCACCGCTCATGGCCCACCTGCAAAATCAGGCACCCTTGCTGGACGTGGTGTTACCCCCGCACATCCCCAATGCTCTGGAAGCGTTGCGCACGGGCGATTTGGACCTGGCGCTGGGCTACTTTCAGACCGTGCCCGACGAGTTCTGCCAGCAGCCACTTTTCGAGGAGCGCTTTGTCTGTCTGACCCGCGTCGACCACCCCATGCTGAAAGAAGGACGGCTAAGCCTGGAGCGCTTCTGCGCACTTTCTCATGCCCTCATCACCGTCACCGGTACCGGCCTGGGCGTGGTCGATCAGATGCTTCAGCAAAGAGGCCTGACTCGCCGCGTGGCCCTGCGCCTACCCCACTTTCTGGCGGCCCCGGTGGTGGTAGCCCAGACCGACCTGGTGCTGACCCTGCCGGCCCGGGTGGCGTACTTCATGGCCCGCAAGTTCCCTTTGCATATCAGCGATCCGCCGCTTCCCCTGGAGCGCTTCCCGGTCACTCAGGTCTGGCACCGTCGCAGCCAGGACGACGCCGCCCAAAGCTGGTTGCGGGCCCAGATGGTGGGGGTGGCCGTCTAGGAGCTTTGCGGAAACCGCCCGAAACTTTCCGTATGGATGAATGGAAACTGCCCTGGGCGGGCGGCTGTCGGTGTGGCCGGGTCCGCCTCGAAGTCACGAAATCACCGCTACTGACTGGAGCCTGTCACTGCACCGGCTGCCAGCGCATGACCGCCGGACCCTTTTCTATGTCCGTGGCCGTGCCGACCGACGGCTTTGCGGTCACTCACGGGGAGACCGTGCTCGGTGGAATCCAGGACGTGACCCAGCACCACCACTGCGCCTTCTGCAAGAGCTGGCTCTACACCACCGCCCCGGAGATGGGCAACTTCGTCAACCTGCGCGCCAGCACGCTCGACGACCACACCTGGTTCGCCCCCTTCGTGGAAACCTGGACCCGCGAAAAACTCCCCTGGGTGCAAACCCCCGCCAGCCATTCCTTTGCCACCCTCCCAGAACTGACCGCCTGGCCCGACCTCATCGCCGACTACCAAAAACACGGCCCCCGCCCTCACTAGACCCAAGCCCTCGCAGGCTCCGTCCAGAAAGGGGACAAGGGGGATGTGGGGATTTTGGAGAGAGACCGGCTAAGGCGACTGCCTCAAGTGTCTCGGCCGACACTTGTCGCAGGTTGATTACTGTTAGGACCCATGCCCGCCCAGCTCCGTCTTGAAGGGGAAGCAGGGGAAGATGGAGAGACGGAGAGAGACTCGCCCGAGCGATTGATTGCTTCCAGTGCCGCAGCCGACACTTTATCAGATTGATTTCTAGTAAAGGGGCCGATCGGTAGGCAGAACCCAACCTCAAAAAGCAACACAAGCAAGGGCCGGCCTTGCCGCTCAGGCCGTCTCCACATCCCCAAAATCACCCGGGTTCCCTTTCCGGACCCGACTCGCGCTTAAGCTCCGCACTCTACTCCTTTCCATTTTCCCACCTCTCCCTTCGGACCCAGCAAACGCAACCTCAAAAAAGCAACACAAGCAAGGGCCGGCCTTGCCGCTCAGGCCGTCTCCACGTCCCCAAAATCACCCGGGTCCCCTTTCCGGACCCGACAAACGCAGCAAGCAAGCTAGTCCATGCTGAGCAGGAGGTCGGCCCAGCGTTGGGGCCAGTCTTCGGGGTTGGGCTCGGAGGGGTTGAGGTTGTCCTTGAGTCGCCCCCACCACCACACGCGAACGTCCCGTTCCAGGTCGTCCCACCCGGCGTTCAGGGTGCCGCTGGGAATGTAGGGTGTGTTGCTGGCCAGAGTCACGCCCGTCAGGACCTCACGCAGGCAGCGGGCCAGATCCGTCAGGTTGGGGCGCTCCTCGAAGCAGCGCACCCACTCGCCGTCGAGCTGGAAGACCACGGCATAGCTGTTGAGCTCGGGCAGACGGTAAAGCACGAAGCTGTCTGTCTGGTGCTCGCAGGCCCGAGCCTCCAGGGCCTGGGCGGCCCAGCGCAAGTCGCCCTGCTGCCGGCGAGGAAACAGGCGGAAGAGAGGGCCGAATTCCAACAAATCGGCCCGGAAGCCGTAGAAGTATTGCAATGGCTGTAGCATTGCTAAACTCTAAGACCCCGGGCCGATTTGGACCGTGACTTTTTCCCTTAACGCAACGAAGGCTGCTGGAAGTAATCCAGGTAGAACTCGTCCGGATGGGCTTCCTTGAGCACCGCCGGCTGGGTGGAGACAGCCTGCAACCAGCGCTTCAGCTTGGGCGGCAGGTTCAGCTTGCGATTGGTGCGCTTCTCCAGGATGGCCCAGCGTTCGAACCAGGGGTAGGCGGCCAGATCGGCCAGCGTCAACTGCGCCCCCAGCCAGAACGGACCGTCCGCGTCCAGCGAGGCCTCCAGCGGAGCCCACAGTTCCTCGTCCTTGGGTAACTGGAATTCCGGATTTTTGAAGGCCGGCGAGATGGCGCTGACCAACTTGGAGCCGATGGTGTCGAAAGCCAGGCGCATTTTGGCGCGCAGGAACGGGTCCTCGGGAGTCAGCTTGAGCCCTCCGAAAGCCTCGTCCAAATACTGCATAATGATCAGGGACTCGGGGATGCCCTTTTCGTCGTGCTGCAGGAACGGCACGCTCTGGTTGGGAGACAAATCTCGGTACCACTGGGGCATCTCGCGCAAGTCGATGGCGATACGCTCATGTTCAATTCCCTTGGCGGTCACCACCAGACGGGCACGGTGGGCGAAGGGGCAAATGTCCGAGTTATAAAGTTTAAGCATAAATCGATCCTCCTGTGTCAGGAATCGTAAGCCCGCCGACTGGACGACGTCCAATACAATTCCTCGGACACTCATAAATCGATTTTATGGCGACGGAGGTTCCAACGAAGACCCCCTAGGACCGCCCACATCCCGGGGCGAACCCGGCCAGATGAACCGACGCCAACTTCTTCAAATGGGAACGGTGCTGCTCGGCAGCGCTCCCGTGCTGGCCTGCACCGACCTGGTCGCCGACAACCAGCCCCAGGCCTCCCCGGCCAAGGCCCAGCCCACCACCCCCGAAATCTACTCGTTCCAGCTCGGCGACTGGCCGGCCTACGTCATTCACGACGGCACGCTGCCCAGCCCGACCCTGCAGCCTTTCTTTCTTCCCGAAGCCTCCGCAACGGAACTGGCGGCCCTGCTGGCCGACCAGTTCCTGAGTCCGGACAACTGGAACCTGAGTGTGAACGTGCTGGTTTTGCGCACGCCCCAAGGCGTGGTCCTGGTCGATTCCGGTATGGGAGTGGGCGTGACGCCCACCACCGGTCGACTCAAGCGCGGCCTGGAAGTGCTGGGCATCGCGCCCGACCAGGTGAAGGCTATCGTGCTTTCGCACGCTCATCCCGACCACGCGGGAGGCACCATTCATCACCCCCAGGGCCTGCCCGCCTTTCCCCAGGCGCGCATTTTCCTATCCAAGGCCGAAGCCGACTTCTGGGGAGCCGATCAACCGGACCTGTCCACCACCACTCTGCCCGAAGCCATCAAGAAAAACGGTATCACGGTCGCCCACAAGGTGCTCCATGCGGCTGGAGATCAGCTGCACAAAGTGGAGGGCGAAGAGGAATTCTGGCCGGGATTCCGTTACCTGACCGCTCCTGGTCACACGCCCGGTCACCGGGCGGTCAAGATCAGCAACGGCAGCGACACCTTGCTCTATCTGGGTGATACCGTGCACATCCACGCCGCGCAGTTCGCCCATCCGGAATGGACGATGGCCGCCGACACCAACAGACAGGACGCCATTGCCTCGCGGGTGAGCCTGCTGGAGCAGGCTGCCGGGCAGCGTCTACGCATCGCCGGGGGGCACCTACCCTTCCCCGGGCTCGGCCACGTCAAGAAGTTGGCGGACCGTCAGTTCGCTTTCGTTCCTCAGCCCTGGAGCGCTTAGCGGAGTGGCCTTCGACCTGGAGCAGTCTTACCTGGACCTCATCCAGACCGGTGTAGGTGGGGGGCTTTCCAAGGTTTCCCAGCCGCCCTTTTCCAAAGACGAGCTGGCGCGTGCCCGGGCCCTGACCCGTCGGGTACGCGCTCGCTTCGCTACCGAGGTCCGCGCCCTGAAGAAAAACAAACTACAGCTACCGGAAGCCGCCCTGACCACGCTACGCGGGCTGCTGCTTCATTTCGAAGCGGAAGACGTGGCCCGACTGTTGCGTATCAACAGCCCTTCCGCTCAGACCCTGCTGGGCCCGGAAGCTTTGACCAGCCTGCGCAACTGCGCCCGCCAGGCCATCTGGCTGCGCGTTCCCGGAGACTTTATGGAGTGCGGAACCTGGCGCGGCGGAGCCTGTATTCTCATGCGGGCCGTGCAAAATGTGCTGGGAGCGGGAACTCGCAGACGCACCTGGGTGGTCGATTCCTTTGCGGGTCTGCCCCAGCCGGAAGGACTGGCCGATGCGGTGCTCCACGCTTTCCTGAAAGAGGCCGGATCCTTCGCCGTCTCTCTGGAGGAAGTTCAGGAGAACTTTGCGCGCTACGGCCTGCTCGATGATGGTGTCCAGTTCTTGCCCGGCTGGTTCGCCGACACCTTACCGCACTGGCAGGGCCAACTGGCCTTGCTTCGTCTGGACGGGGACTGGTATGAGTCCACCTACACGGCCCTGGAAAGCCTCTATGACAAAGTTTCCTGGGGCGGCTTCATCATTATCGACGACTACCACCCCGTCATCGGAGCCTATGACGCGGTCAACGATTTTCGCACGGCCCGCGACATCACCGATCCGATGGTGAAGGTCGACAATCAGATCCATTTCTGGCGGAAGCTTCCGCCCAACAACTAAAGGAGAAGAGAATGGAAACTCAAGTCGCCCCCAATCCTCAGCGCATCATGCAGTTCGCTTTCGGCTTCGTCCCCGGCGTGGCCGTTTATTCGGCTGTGGAACTTGGCGTGTTCTCGGCCATTGCGGCCGGCCACGACACTCTGGAGACATTGACCGCGGCCTGTAGCTGTCCGGACCGCGGCCTCAGTCCCCTGCTCCACGCTCTGACCTCCCTGGGACTGCTCGAGCAGGCCGGCCAGCAATACCTGCTGGCGGCCGACACCCGGTTGTTTCTGGTTCCCAGCAGTCCGGCCTACCTGGGCGGTGTCATCGCCCATCAAACCCGAGAAATCGGCGCCTGGGCCAATCTCCCCGAGACCATCCGCAAAGGCAAGCCTCAGGGAACGGTGGTGGAAGGAGACCAGGATGACGGCGCCTTCTTTGCCGGCTTTGTGGACTCTCTTTTCAACCTGAACTGGCCGGCCGCGCAGGCGGTGGCCCGGGCTCTACCTCCCGCCCGAACCGCCATCGACATTGGCTGCGGCTCGGGCGTCTGGAGCCTGGCTCTGGCCCAAACTCAAGCCGAGACCCGGGTCGTCTGCGTGGACCGCCAGCTGGTGCTGGAGACGGTGACCAAAGGATTCGCGGAACGCCTGGGCTGCGCCGACCGCTATCAGTATCGCGCCGGCAACTTCCGGGACGTCGAACTGGGCAAGTCGGACGTGGCTTTTTTGGGTCACATTCTGCACAGCGAAGGCGAAGCCGCCTCGCGTATCCTGCTCAAGCGCATCTGCGAAGGCCTGAACCCGGGCGGCGTGCTGGTGGTCGCCGAAATGGTGGCCTCAGAACCACGGGGATTGGATGTGTTCTCCAACCTTTTCGACCTGAACATGTTGATGTGGACCGAAGACGGCACCGTCTTTACCAGGACTCAACTGGAAGAAATGAGCACCGAGGCCGGTTTTAGCCGCTTCGAGTGGCTGGAAGTGCCCGGGCCCTATCCGGTGTTGCTCGCTTTTCGATAGCACATTCGTCCTACCTCAACCAACCCCGATCCTGACCACCCGCGAAAGTATCCCGATCACTCTTTTTGGTACGCCCGTGGGTCTAGAATCGGACTAAGCCCTCGCGGCCCAGGACCAGCACGGTCCCGACCTCGGAGACGAACAAAAATTGACCAGTCAGATTGGGACTCCACCCGGTTGACACCGTGGGCCCCTTTCCAGACAACCTCGGGAAATTTCGTACCTACCCCGGTCGGGAACGTCACTCAGGCCTCGGATTTATCCGGGGCCTGAGTTCTTTGTATCAGGGGCTACTGTCCGAGTTACTATCCTTGAGAAACTCGATTCGTCGCCTGGCTAAATCGAACTTCAGATGGAGGTCGGCCGAGTCGATTCCGTAGTGATTCGATTCGTATTCCTGCTGCTTCCACTCGAACTGCGTCGCGTTGAGCGAATGCAGACTCAGCGGCAGGTAATTCTCCAACTCCCGCGTCCGCAGCCAGCCGGATTCCTCCGAATGCACCCGGCATCCCAGAGCATTGACACTGGTGTGCCGGGTCAGGCACCGCACCTGAAAGTAGCCCTGCTCGTCATAGGGAATCATCGCCCAACCCGTGCCGTGAGGGGTCTCCAGCTGAAACAGCCTGGCTCGCCAGGCCAATCCCCGCTCGGAAGATTCGGCAAATTCGAGAGTGCGGCTTACCCCCGTGGCAAAATGGTCAGCCGGCAAGGGAATGGGCATGGTCTCGGCTCCGAGTTTCCACAACACAGCTTGCAAACTGCTACCTTGCGCCAACAGCGCCAATAAGGAACCCTGGCCTTCGGAGGCCTTCAAAAACTCCGGTCGTCCGGGCAACACGGCCTGGCCATAGACCTGATGACCGCCTTGGTCGATCCAGCCCACCTCCGCGGAGCCGGGAACTCGAAGCAAAGAGGAACCCTCCGACCGCTCACCCGCCTTCCACTTCCCGTCGTCCTGCAGATGGAAGCTCGCTTCCGAATTGGAAAGCACGGGGTGGGCGCCACTGCCGCTCAGCTCCCAGGGACCCTTGCCGGCCGGCAAGGGAAAACGCTGCTGCTGCTGATCAGCCAGGCTCAAGCGGTGTAAGGCCGGAGGCGGGGCATAGAAAGCCGCCCGGCCACTGTCCAGTAAGAGCAGAGCCTGATCGTCGCAAGCGGCAGCCAGACCCGCCAGATAGGCTTCTGGCCCCGGCCGCCCGGGTCCGGGCGCCCGCAGATACTCCTGGATCAGACCGGGCAGCTCCAGTTTCAGCCTGACTCCTGGTGCCTGCATGCTCAGCGTCCTCCCGCCACGTCCAAAATCGCCCCGGTCGTATAAGAAGCTTCCTCCGAAAGCAACCAGAGCACGGCTCCGGCCACTTCCTCGGGCTGGCCGGAGCGACCAAGAGGAGCCGTAGGTCCGACCCGGTCGGCCCTGCCTGGTTCGCCCCCGGAAGCATGAATCTCGGTGTGAATGACACCAGGTCGAACGCCGTTGACGCGAATGCCCCTCGCTCCCAATTCTTTAGCCAGGCCCAGGGTCAAAGTGTCCAGAGCCCCCTTGGAAGCGGCATAGTCCACGTACTCCCCTGGCGACCCCAGCCGGGCGGCGGCTGAGGAAACGTTCACGATGGCGCCCCCGCCTCCCATACGCCGGACCGCCTCCCGACAACAAAGCAACGGTCCGAACACGTTGGTGGCGAAAACTCGCTGCAAGCGTTCCTCACCGATCCCCAGCAAGTCACTTTGCTGCTCGAGAATGCCGGCGTTGTTGACCAGACCGTGGAGCACACCGCCCAGTTTGTCCAACTCCGCGAACAAACGCAACACTTCCGACTCACGGCTCAGATCCGCCTGCAGGGCCACCGCCGGGGCGCCGAGTTCGGCCACCAGACGCTCGGCTTCCTCGGCGCGAGAGCGATAGTTGACGGCTACGGCGTAGCCACGAGCGGCAGCCAGTCTGGCAATGGCCGCCCCGATCCCACGGCTGCCCCCGGTGACTAAAATCCACTTCATAGAGGGCCGGTTTCTTCCCGGCCTGGGTTCACGCCTGTAGCAAATCGGCAACAACGAACCCCAAAAGCGCAACGAACTCCAGCTAGACTCCAAAGCATGAAAGCATTGCTTCTGCTGCTCCTGTGCACCACCGCTGCCCTGGCCAACCCGACCTTTTCCGGCGTTCTGCGTGGAGTCAGCGGCGACGAGATTTGCGTTGAGGATTCACAGGGTCACTTCTGGAAAGGCCAGATGACGGTGGACTGCCAGAACCTGACCTCGAACCAGGCGCTGCAAAAGCTAAAAGGACACAAACTCGTCTATCGAGTGCGAGGCGACCTGGGCTCGATACGAATGGTTGAATTGGTCGGACTCATGGAGAACTCACTGCTTTACCAATCTCTGGGAGTGAGTGTCCCCTACTACACCCGGGAAGGCGAATGGGTAGGTCCCGGCGGGGTGGGCGGTCGGCCACCCAACGCGCCCCATCCTGGCAAAATTCTGAATGTGCCCGCCTACGCACCCAACGGCGGCTTTCCCCATCAGAATCACCCCGGGATTTAAAGGTTAAGCAATCATCGCTACGAAAGTTCCGAACGTGAAGATTCAACCGAACCGCATCGAGCGCTTTTTCCAGCGCACGGCCGATCTGGTCACTGGAGCCATCCAGAGCCAGGTGGACGGTTGGGTTCAATCGACCTCGGTGGAGCCGACCAGTGGACCCGGCCAGCAAGAGTACCGCCTGAAGAAGATGCTCCGGAGCAACCAGCAGAACTTTGGCAAGGACTCGATTTACACGCTCGGCACTCACATGAGCCTGGCCGACCATCAGCGCGGCCAACTCAACGGCATGGACGCTGCCACCAATTATCACAAATCGCTGGAGATTTTCGAGAAAGAACTGGCCGAGCGTGGCGAGATCGATAGCCTGCACAAGCTCATCCCGGCCTGCCTGGGGGGCGGCAAGGACGCCGCCTCGCTGTATGAAAAGGCGGCCGACTTCTTCCAGCTCTATGGTGGTGCCGAAAAGTCTCTGCCGCTACTCGAACGAGCCCAACAACTGCTGCCCAAAGACGCCGGCTTCGAGCGTCGCGCCGAGATTCATCAAAAAGTAGCCCGAGTGCACGCCGATTCGGGAAATCGGGCCGAGGCCGTCAAAATTCACACCCAGGTCTGGAACGAAGCCCTGGAAACCTATCCCCCGACCAGCTCGGAATTGGCCAGCCACGCCGAACATCTGGCCCGCGGCCTGGGCGAGGGCCAGCGCAGTGACGATCTATGGGGTCTGAGCATTTCGTTGAGTGCCCAGAACCGCACCAGTCCTGCTCTCAGCGCGCTGGCCAAGCAGTATGCGGCCCTGGGTTGCCATGACCAGGCGCGCGAACTGCGCAATAAAAGTGAAATTCTTAACATTGAAGATCGGGTGCGCAGCGCCCCTACCACCCCCCTCTTACGCCAGGACCTGCTTCGTCTCATCGAGCTACATGAGTCCCAAGGTGACGCTGGTTCTGTCGAGCGCGCCCGTCTCAAGCTGACCCAAGTCGAGACCAGGCTGGCCTTGAAGGGCCCGTTAACCTGGTAGGAAGACTGTCCAAAACCGAGAAGTTTCGAGATCCGAAGTTTACCCAAGGCAGGATTTAACGTGGCGTCTTCAGTCGGCAACAGCGGTTTCAACATCAATCAGCAGTTTTCGAATCAGATAGGTCGTGGAGAAGGCAAAACCGCCAAGAACCTCCGCAATCAGAGCGGCATCACCAACACCGCCAAAAAGACCACCGTCAAAAAGGGTGGCACCATCGCCGAAGAGGGCTCCAACCTCAGCCCGGCGGCCCGCGAAGCGCTCAAGTCCGAACAGGCTCAGCACGCCGAACACATGGCCGAACACGGCCAGGAAATGGCCCACCAGACCGGCCTGGACGTTCCCGCCGACGACCACGAACAGGCGGAACTCCAGCGCAAACGCGGCTACGATCGCGACCAGGAGACGATGGCCGAAGGGCTCAGCTCGGACGGCAAAAACTTCAAGATGGCTTCCCCCGACGGCACCATTCAGGTGATGAAAGTCGAAGACCACGAATACCTGACTCAGAAAATGGACGACCCGGACTTCACCGACGCCCAGATCCTCGACGACATCCCCGCCAAGAGCCTGGAAGCGGCCAATGCCGTCATGGACACGCAGATGGCCCAGGGTGTCAGCAAAGTGGCCCAGCTCAAGACCGATCCCAAGATCGACGCGGTGGCCGAGCAAATGGAAATCGAGCCGATGCCCAAGCTGGTCGAGCCGATGGATATCCGCGACACCACCAATGACCCGAAGATGCAGCCGATGCAGCTGGAGCTGCCTCTGGAGATGCACCAGGTCGCCGCCGAAAAAGCGGCCGCCGAACTGGCTTCCGGCAACCATCAGGAAGAAGCCCTGATCGCCGGTGGCCTTCCCGGAGGCCAGCCCCAGGTGAGCGCTCCCAAGGTGGAAGCCGAGCCGATGACTCGGGGAATGCAGGACGCCCAGATCGAGACCGACCAGAACGACCGAATTCTCTCCAAGCTCGAAGCCGGCTCCCTGACCGTCAACGGGAACGAAGTCTCCCAGCGCGACGGCTACGAAGCCGTGCGGAACAACGCCCAGGAACGCTTCATGAGCGCCTATGAAGAGTTGCCGGAAGTGGCACAAAAGGCCGTCAACAGTCACCTCGATCAGGTCAAGACCGAATTTAACGAAGACCCCACCGCCACCCAGCGCTACCGCAAGGCGAGCACCGAGGAGAAGGCGGAAATCGAGTCTGGCTGGATGGCCGAAGCCTCCCGCCGCTTCGTAGACGACCCCGGCGCCTCCATCAAAGCCGTGGGCGGAGACGCCGCTCTAAAGCTCGATGCGGCCAACCTCAAGCATCTGGACGACGGCGCTCGTCACTATCAGGCGGCCGCCCAGGGCGTGGAAAAGCACACCGAAGCCGCTCCCGCTCAGGCCACTCAGCAGGCCAAGGCCACCGAGGAGGCCAAAGCGACGGCTACGGCCGAAGAAGCGGCTACCGTCATCAAGACCGATGGGCCTTTCGCAACCGCTGAAATGCCGGGCACGGCCACCACTCAGAGCCTCAAGCAGTTCACCGATCCGCTGCAGGAAATGCAGATGACCAAAGCTCGCAGCCAGCTGAACGCCGGCCAGAAAGCCGATCTGGCGAGCCTGGAAGGCGACGTGGGTCGTATCCGCGAGCTCTTCAAAGAGATTCACGCCAACCCCAACGACAAGGCGGCTGTGGCCGCAGCTCAGGCCGAGGTGGCCGAGTGTCAGAACCGTATCGGTCAGGTGGCCGGCAAGTATCAACAGCCTGGCGCCATGCAGGTGACCTTCGACAAGGATGGCGAGGTCTGCACTCACCTTTCCTGGAGAAACAACGAAGTCAGCAACGACCTGAAGCAGCAAGGCTACTCAGGCATGAACTACACCATGATGTCGACCATCGGCAAGAACGACCATCAGTTGACCGCCCGACCGACCGATCAGTACGGCCAGAACGACGGCACCTACGTGCAGTATCGTGCCGCCAGCGACGACCCCAAGCGCTGGCAGGGCGTAGCCGCCGTTATTGGCAACAACCACGGGATGACCGGCTATCACGCCTGCACCACCAGCGCCGAGGACCCCAGCCTGCGCATCCAGCTGCAGGGGGATCCGAAAGGCATGCACCCCGGCCAGCAGGCCGTTATCAAGCAGTGCCTGGGGGACACCGACCTGACCTGGCCGGGCGGTGCCAGCGTGGATCCGAAGGCTCCGCAGCAACCCGGTCAACCGCAGCAACCGATTGCTCCCGGCTATATGGATTACATGCGCTACGCCAGCGGCGGTAACCAGGGCTTCGGAGCCTATCCGCAGGCCTGGATGCCCCAGCAGACCACGATGCCTTACATGAACCACTTCCCCAACTACATGTCCTACCCGCCGGTCAACTACGGCGGCATGCCCGGCGGCGGCTGGAACAGCTGGGGCGGTATGGGAATGGGCGGCATGAACGGCATGTATGGCGGAATGGGTATGGGTATGGGAATGCCCGGAATGTATGGTATGGGCGGCATGGGCGGAGGCATGGACTTCACCATGAAGATGTTCGCCGTCTCCAGCCTCGTCAGCAGCCTCTCCTTCCCGCTGATGATGTTCTCAATGTTCTAAAGCTCGCTCGAGCGACCAAAAGGGCGGCCGTTGCCAGTCGCCCTTTTTTGTGCCCTGGCGTCCCCGCACCACGTAGAAAACACCGTTCCCTTCTCCCCCTTCCTGACGGGAGCAGGCGCCGTCTACTTTCCTGGGTGAAAGAGCACCCAATAGGGGCTATCTGTCACGGGCTCCAGAAAACGGTGGCGCACTTCGTAGCCGAGCCGTTGGTAGAAGCGCAGACTACGCTCGCCAAAGGTCTCCAGGTAGCTGGGGTGGCCGCAGGCCAGCGCCGGACCCAACAACCGCGCTCCCCAACCCTGCCCCTGCAGAGCCGGAGCCACGCCCAAAATCGACAGGTACCAGACACCTTCGGGCAGCAGCCCCTGCAGGCGTTCGTCCATGCCCGCCACCATACGCTGGTAGTTCGCCAGGCCGGAAGGGCTGAGAATCCGGGAAAACTCGCCCAGCTTGGTCCGCCTGGCGGCCTCTCCTGGGTCGGGGCCGGTCATCCACAAGGCTGCTCCCTCCCCACCAAACGAATCCACCCGTCCAATGCTCAAGGCCTCTCGCCAGGAAGCTTCCACATAATCGGCCAGACCCGCTCGGTCCACGCCCAGAGCCACATAGAAAGGGTCCTCGGCCAACGAATCAGCCACCGCCTCACAGGCTGCCCTCATTGAAACTTGCTGAGGTGTGCCGCCTTGGCGCCCAACTCGTCGTCGGAATCCGCGTAGCGCACGGCTACGTCCTGGAACTCTTCCTGCAGTCCTAGAAAAGCCTCGATCACGTCCGGATCGAAGTGACTCCCGGAGCCGTCGCTCATGATCTTCACGGCCTGCTCGTGGCTCATGCCGTCCTTGTAAACTCGCTTGCTGATCAGGGCATCATACACGTCCGCCACCGCCATCAAACGTGCCGAAATGGGAATGTCCTCGCCGGACAGGCCCTGCGGATAACCGCTTCCGTCCCACTTTTCCTGATGACAGTAGGCGATCTCTTTCGCGTGGAGCAGAAACGGCATTTCCAGCCCCAACTCGCGCTCGGCCTGCACGATGGCATCGCGACCCAGGGTGGTGTGCGTCTTCATGATCTCCATCTCTTCTTCATCAAAGCGACCGGGCTTGAGCAAAATCCGATCGGGCACCCCCACCTTGCCAATGTCGTGCAGCGGAGCCGACTTGTAGAGCATATCGATATTGCGCTCGTCTCCCAGAAAGTGCTCGAAACGCGGATGCTCGCGAAGCTTCTCGGCCAGCAGGCGCACATAGTGCTTGGTCCGTCGAATGTGGTTTCCCGTATCGCTATCGCGCGTTTCGGCCAGCGAGGCCATGGCGTGAATGGTCACATCCTGGATGGCCACCACCTCGGCCGTTCGCCGCTCCACTTCGGCCTCCAGAGTCACGTTGTGATCGCGCAGCGCATCCCCCATGCGTTTCACCGAAAGATGGGTTCTGACACGGGCCAGCACGATGGGCGGACTGATCGGCTTGGTGATGTAATCCACCGCTCCCAAGGATAAGCCCAGGGTCTCGTCGCTGGCTTCACTCTTGGCGGTCAGGAAAATGATCGGGATGGCGCTGGTGCGCTCGTCGGACTTCAGTCGGCGGCAAACCTCGTAGCCGTCCATCTCGGGCATCATGATGTCGAGCAAAATCAGGTCGGGAGGCTGGTCCCCGGAGGCGATACGCAAGGCCTTTTCCCCGTGATTGGCCACTTTGACGACATACTCGTCTTTGAGCAATCCGCTCATCAGAGCCAGGTTGTCCGGTGTGTCATCCACCACCAGAATCGTTGCCTTAGCCAAGACTACCTCCACGGGACAAAAGCAGAATGGTCACATCATCATTGGGTTCGGCACCATCGGCAAAACGGGTCACGGCTTCTTTGCAGCGTTGCACCAGGTCACTTCCCCCTTGCGCACAGACTTCCAACAGACGTTCCTCGCCAAACTGATCCTGAGCCGGATTGTTGGCTTCGTTCACGCCGTCGGAAACCAGCAGCAGCTGTTGGCCGGCCTCAAGATGGATCCGATGCAGCGGGTAGTCGCCATCTTCCATCAGACCCAGGGCCGGACCACTGGCCAGTTCCAGCAACTGGGGAGCCTGCCCCGGAGTCAACAAGACGGGAGCTTCGTGGCCCCCGTGGGCATAGACCAGCTCACCAGAGGTCAAATGCACGATCCCCACGCCCAGGGTCACGAACATGCAGGCGTCGTTGTCTTTGCACAGGGCCTCGTTCAGCTGCTTGAGCACTTCGCCCGGTTCGTCGCAGCTGTTGGCCAGCCAGCGGAGTAACGTGAGCACGCGCACCATGAAGAGCGCCGAGGCCACCCCTTTGTCGGAAACGTCGCCGACAGCGAAGAGCAAACGGTCAGAGCCAAGTCGGAAATAGTCGTAGAGATCCCCGCCAATGGTGCGAGCTGGCTCCAGGTGGGCGTTCACGTCCCAGCCCTGAACGCCGAAGCGGGCCGGAGGCAGCATGGAGCGCTGCAGGCGCAAAGCCAGCTTCAAGTCCCGCTCCACCACCTGATGAGCCAGGCGAGTGGCCAGCAACTCCTCGGTGCGGCGCTGCACTTCGGTCTCCAGGTAGGCATTCTGATCGCGCAAAAAGTCCGCGACCCCCTTCAGGGCCAGGTGGGTACGCACTCGCGCCAGCACGATAGGAGGGCTGATCGGCTTGGTGATGTAGTCGACCGCCCCCAGCGAAAAGCCCAGCGTCTCGTCGGCCACCTCGCTTTTGGCGGTCAGAAAAACGACCGGGATACCCCGGGTCTTCTCGTCGGCCTGCAGACGTCGGCAAACCTCATAACCGTCCATCTCGGGCATCATGACGTCCAGCAGAATCAAATCCGGAGGCTTGTCGGAAGCAGCGATGCGCAGCGCGCGCTCTCCGCTCGGCGCCACTTTCACCTGATAATCTTCCTTGAGCAGACCGCTCATCAAAGAAAGATTGTCGGGAGTGTCGTCCACCACCAAAATTGTGGGACGTTCGGTCATGGCCGGCCTGCCAACTGCTCGAGAGCTTTTTCAAAGTCGAACTGCTTGATGGCCTGGTCGAGGCGACCGAACAACTCAGGCCCCAGCGCCTGGCGCAGCAAATCCAGGTTTTCCTCCAGGCAGTCTCCCGCCTCACTGTCGTCATTGCTGAGCAGTTCACCGAGTCGCTGCAACACCTGTTGCACTCGGGCCGGGTCCAGCGAAAGAGCGCCGTTGCTGGTTTTCTCCGGCGGTAGAGCTTCTCTCAGGTTGCTCAGCAACTCCTCGAGCGCGGATTCAAATTCCCGCAGAGCCTCTTCATGGGGAGCCCCGTCGCGAATCAGTTTCTCCAGTCGTTCGGACACGCTCTGCAAACTGCTGGCGCCGATGTTACCACTGACACCGCGAGTAGAGTGCACCAGGCGCTCGGCCGTGACCCGGTCACCGTCGGCCAGGGCCTTGTGCAGATCCTCCACGGTGCTGGCCTGATTGGAAACAAACTTGCGCAGCATATTTAAATAGAGCTGCTTCTTGCCCAGCACGCGCCGTAAGCCCTGAGAGGTATCCAGCCCCACCACTTTGGGCAACAGCTCCTCGGCCTCCGGCAAAGGCGCCAGTTCGGGAGCTTTCACGACCACCTGATGACGGGGTTCGATCCACCGCAGCAGCGAACGGAAGAGCTCCGACGGCTCGATCGGTTTGGCCACGTGGTCGTTCATGCCCGCCTGGGCGCAACGCTCCCGGTCCTGGGGCATGGCGTTGGCCGTCATCGCCACGATGGGCAGGCGCGCGAAGCGTTCCTGAGAGCGGAGCTTCTCGGTAGCGGTGATGCCGTCCATGACGGGCATCTGCATGTCCATCAGCACCAGGTCATAGGTGCCCGTCTCCAATTTATTCAGGGCGATTTGACCGTTGTCCGCTAACTCTACCTCCAGACCGGCCTCGCCGAGCAGACCGACAGCCACCTCCTGGTTGAGCTCATTGTCCTCGACCAGCAGAATGCGGGCCCCCTTGATGGCGGCCAGCTCCTCACTGAGGTCGGTGTTGTCGCGGGCGCAGGTCCGCTCCTCGCCGGGAGCGCCTCCCAGCACGCGCACGGCGGTGTCGAACAATACGGAAGCATTCACCGGCTTGATCAGAACGCCGTCCAGACCGGCGCTCTCGGCTTCTCGCAGCACCTCTTCGCGGCCGTAGGCGGTCACCATCACCAACTTGGGCCTGGGCTCCATGGCCTGGAACTGCCGCGCCACTTCAAAACCGTCCATGTCGGGCATACGCCAGTCCAGGAAGACCACTTCGAAAGGCTTCTGAGCGGCCAGCTGGAGCGCTTGCTTGCCGGTAGCCGCTTCAACGACCTCAAAGTGCATGGTGGTGAGCATTTCTTGGAGAACTCCGCGGGAAAGCTCGTTATCGTCCATCACCAGCACACGACAACCGCGCAGGTCGGGAGCCAGCAGACGACGTTGTGGCACGCCCCGCACCTTGCCCAGACGGGCCGTGAACCAGAAAGTGCTGCCGGCGCCGACCTCGCTCTCCACGCCCACGTCGCCCTGCATCAGGTGCGCAAGTTGCTTGGAAATGGCCAGCCCCAGCCCGGTGCCGCCGTATTTGCGACTGGTGGAAGTATCCGCTTGCTGGAACGATTGGAAGAGTCGGGCCATCTGCTCGGGCGTCAGACCGACTCCCGTGTCGCGCACCGCGAAACGCAGCAAAACTTCGTCGCGAACGTCTTCCAGCACGCGCACCGAGATGACGATCTCGCCCTTCTCGGTAAACTTGACGGCGTTATTGCTGTAGTTGATGAGAATCTGGCCCAATCGCAGGGAGTCGCCACGCAACAGCTTGGGGACCTGGCTGTCGACATCAAAAATCAACTCCAGCCCTTTGGCGGCAGCCTTGTCAGCAATCAGGTTGGCCAGATTGTCGAGGACCCGATCCAGCTCGAAGTCGACTTCTTCCATCGAGAGCTTACCGGCTTCAATCTTGGAGAAGTCGAGGATATCGTTGATGATGCCCAGCAGGTGCTGGCCGGATTGCTGAATTTTACGAACGTAGTCACGCTGGCGCGGCGTTAGATCGGTCTTCAAGGCCAGGTGCGACATCCCGATGATGGCGTTCATGGGAGTGCGGATTTCGTGGCTCATGTTGGCCAGAAAGTCCGACTTCATGCGGGTCGCCCCTTCGGCCATCTCCTTGGCCTGGCGCAGTTCCGTCACGTCGAACAGCCAGCACAGGATACACGGCTCGTTCTCATAGATGACGTGCACATAAGAAGCCAGCACGAAAATCGTGCGCTTGTCGAAAGTCATCAGCTCAATCGGCAGATTGAGCAGGTTATCGCCTTCCACCAGACGATCGCGAATCTCTTCGAAGGTGTCGGCCACGGTGGCGTTCAGGGCCAGCGGATAGCCGATCATATTCTCCAGATCCCCGCTCAGCATGGTGGCCAGCGACTCGTTGGCGAAAACCAGCAAACCGCTTTGCACGTTGACCAGACCCACCGAAACCGGGCTGGACTCCAGCATGTAACGCACTTGCTTCTCGCTGGTCTTGATGCGCTCTTCGGCCGCCCGCTGAGCGGTAATGTCTCGCACCACGCCATACATGGCGTTGGGCTGCCCCTCCTGATCGCGCACCACGTTAGCCACCGCGTGGATCCAGGCGCGGCGACCGTCGATGGGCCGCAAGAAGGCGTAGGTAGCCTCGAACTTCTCGCTCTGACCGTTGCAGGCGGCATGGAACGCCTTGAGGGCTGCACCGGCCGTGCCCGGGTCGGCTTTCTTGGCCTGCACATACCATTCATTGAGCACGTGGTAGCGCCAGTCCGGCGTCGGCGGCTGACCGAAAATAGCCGCCGTTCGTTCCGAGCCGAAAAGATACTCGCTGCCATCTAACGGCATATGCCAGTAGCCGGCATTGCTCAACTCCAGGGCCGTGTCGGTCAAGAAGTGAGAGCGCTGAATCTGCTCTTCCAGATGCACGCGCGAGGTGATGTCGCGCAGGGTCACGCAGAAACAGATCCCGTTGCCTCCCAGACTGGGCAGCTTGCTGATGCCCACTTCCAGCGGAAAATGGCTGCCGTCCTTGCGCTTGCCGTTGACCCGGCCTTCCACGCCCGAGGCCAGACCGGCCACCAGCTGGTCCATATGGATGCCCAGGAAGTCCCCGTGAGAATACCCGAAAATGTGCTCTGCATTGGGATTGGAGAGCAGAATTACGCCGCCTTCGTCGGCCACCAGCAAACCGTCAGGCGCCGACTCGATGATGCTGCGGAACCAGGTCTCGGTCATCTTCAGCTCGGCCTTCTGGGCGTCCAGTTCGACCGTCTGCTCTTCCAGCTGAGCGGCCTGAACCTCCATGCGCTGAGCCTGCTCCTGGGTCTCTTTGAGCAGCACCTGAGTTTCCAGATTGCGCTGCAAAATTTCCAGCGACATGGCCACCACCGGCATCAGACTGTCCAGCAAGCTGTGCTCGCGCTCGCCGAAGGCCTTGAAAGCAGCCAGTTCGACCACGCCCAGCAGGTCGCCACCGTGGAGAATAGGCAGCACGGCAATGGAGCGGGGCACCGCCTCGCCCAACCCGGAACCGATTTTGATGTAATCCTCCGGGGGGTTGGTCAGGGTAATCGGGCTCTTCTCGCGCGCGCACTGGCCCACCAGGCCTTCGCCCAGGGCGAAGCTCTGGGAGAGATTTTTGCGCTCGCGAAAGCCATAGCTACCCATCAGCAGTAAGCGACGTTCCGATTCGTCATAAACATAAAAGACGCCCTGGCCGACGTTGAGCAGCGGAGCGACCTGGGAGAGCAGTGCCTGGGCCAGTTCCGGGAAATCGGTGGCCTGCTGCAGCTTGCCGGAAACCTCGGCCACGTAGGTCTTGACCCAGCGCTGGGCTTCGATCTGGCGAGCGCCCGACTGCAGCACTTCGATGGAGCGGGCCATGGCGCCCACTTCATTGGGGTAGTCGGTGTAGGGAACGTTGACTTCCAACTCTCCCACAGCCAGATTTTCCACCACGTGACGCAGATCTTCGGCAGGCCGGCGAATCGAGGTTCCCACCAGCAGACCGAAGGGCAAGCCCAGCAATCCGAGTACGGCCAGAACCAGATTCCAGTGTCGGCTGGTCTCGAAAATCTGGCGGGCCTGGTCGCCGACATCCCGACCCTCCAGCTCCTTGCCGCGGGCCACCCGCGTCAGCGAACCGTCGGCTCCTTCGAAGACGTCGCGGAACGCTTCGTCGGTCAGCAGCTTTTGTAGGTCGCCCTTGGCGTAGGGCTGCTTCTCGACCAGGCCGACGGCGTCATCCACTTTGCGTTTGTAGGCCAGCCAGTTATCCTCGAAATCGGCCAGAGCCTGACGGTTGTCATCGCGGGAGAGCCGGCTCTTGCCTTCGGCCAGCTCAAGCTCCAGATTGGTCTCGGCTTTCCTCAGGTCTTCTCGGGCCAGCAAACGCGAGGCTTCATCTGGCGCGAGCATCATCTGACGCAGAGAACGTCCGATGCGAATGAGGTTGATATTGGCTTCCTTGAGATGCGAGAGCCCCATGAGCTCGCGCTCCACCAGCATCTGAGTCTGCTCGCTCAACTGCCGCTGGGTCTCGATTGCGTGGAGATCGACCACCAGCAAAATGAACAGCAGATAGCCGAATCCCATCACCAGCTTCTGGCGCAGAGTCAGCTTTTGGATGGAGTGACGCAGGTAGATCATGCGCTCAGGCCTCCTCGGCTGCGATACAGGCGATGCTGCTTATCGACGGGAGTGAAGAGGGTGGCCCCGACCGTGCCGGTGGTTTCCGAGGGGGCCAGAAAGAGCAGGCCTCCGGGCCGCAAGCTTTTGCGGAAACGTCGCAGCAACTCGCCCTGCAGGCCCGACTGCAGATAGATCAGCAAATTGCGGCAGCTGATCAAGTCCAAACGCTCCGGGATGGGGGCGGTGAGCACATCTTGTTGCTGAAAGCGACACATCGAGCGCAGCAGTTCGCTAACCCGATAGCCGTTGCCTGTGCTCACGAAATGCCGCTGCAAACGAGTCGGCTCCAGCTTGGACACGGCCTCGGCGCTGTAGATGCCGCGACGGGCCGTTTCCAGCGCCACCGAGTTGAGGTCGCAGGCTTCCAAAGAACAGCGCTGTGAGGCTTGCTCCGCTCCCAGCATCTCGACCAGCAACATGGCCAGCGAGTAGACTTCCTCGCCGGTCGCGCAGGCGGGTACCCAGACCCGCACCGGACCTCGATGGTGCAACAGCCAGGCCTTCAATTCGCCGCTCAGGGCCGCGAAGCACTCCGGGTCCCGAAAAAAGCCCGAGAGCGAAACCAGAAAGTCTTGTTGCAACTGGCTCAGCTCTTCCGGCCGGCGCCGCACCAACTCGAAATAAGCCTCCAGGCCGGGCAACTTGAGCCCGTTAAGCCTGCGCTGCAAACGGCGCTGCAGCGTTTCTTCCTTATAGCCCCGGAAATCCACGCCGGTGGCCCGCTGCACCAACTCCAACAGGGTGGCCATTCCCGGTGGCGCTTCGCGATCGGTCAGACGCTGCAAAAGCAGATTACCCATTTTCTCCGCATCCAGGATCCTGTCGACCACGCCCGCCTGAATGGCCGCGGTGGGCATCCCGGGAAAGCGAGCCGTCTCGGGGCTCTGGGCCATCGTCAAGCCCCCGGCCGCCTGAATGGCCCGACAGCCCAACACCCCGTCGCCGCCCGCACCGGAAAGAATGACGCCCAGCGCGCGGGAGCCGAAGTTGGTGGCCAGCGACTGCAGTAATGAGTCCACCGAGGGTTTGGAAACCCCGGACCCCGGCGCTAGCAGCAGCACTTTGCCGTCCACCCGGCCATCCTGGCCGGCCGGCAGCCAGTAGACGTGGTCGGGCAGCAGCGTCCGGCCCGACTGCGCGACCTCGACCCGTAGCGGACAATTCGGTTGCACCAGGTCGACCAGTTTCTGCGCGTTAAAGTCAGCCGCTTGATGTTGGGCCACGACGTAGGCCAGTTTGCGCGTGAGCGGCAGATGCGAAAGCAGCGCCCGCACCGCCTCCAGTCCGCCCGCCGAGGCGCCGATTCCCGCCAGAAAAAGCGGCATCAGGAAGGGTCCTCAGCGAAAAGCAAGCGTTCGGCGCGGGCCTGAGAAAAATTGAGAGAGGTGCGGTAACCCTGTAGCTCGAGTGCCAGTTTTTGAGCCTTGAGGTTGCGCTGTAAAATTTCCAGATTGAGACAAACGGTGGGCGCGGCCGCCTCTAAAATTTCCAGCTGCTGAGCGGTCGGCGCTTGAAAACCAGCCAGCTCGATGACGGCCAGAGTTTCGCCGTTGGAAAGCACCGGCACCAGAATCAGGCTACGAGCCGAGGCCGACCCGGAACCGGAGCAGATCTTCACGTAGCCATCGGGAAGTTCGCTCAGGACGATCGTCTTGCGCTCGAGCTGGCACTGACCCACCAGTCCCTGCCCCCGCTCGAATCGGGTCTCGCAGTTTTCCGCGCTGCCGTAACCGCCCCACCAGCGCAACTGGTCTTCTTGCTCCTGCCAGCAGTAAAAGGCTCCATAGCCTCCTCCCAGCAGCGGAACCAGTTTGTTCAGCAGACATTCGGCAAACTGCCGGGGGGTCTCCGCCTGATGCAACGTATCGGCGATCTCGGCCAGTTGATTCTTCAACCAGCGCTGCCGCTCGGCTTCATCGCTGGCCTGGCGATAGCGCTCCAGAGAACGAGCGATGTCGCCCACTTCACTGGCCTCTTCCTGATAGCCGATGACCACGTCTTTTTGTCCGGAAAGCAACGAGCGCAGGCTGCGGTTGATACTGGTCAGCGGCAACACCACCCGGCGCCAGAAGAAAAGAGTCAGCACCGCTCCGGTGGCCAAAGAATTGAGCACCAGCAGGGAAAGTCCCCCGGCCGCCCAGTCTCGGGCCTGCCCGGACAAGTCCTCGGACTGCTGGCCGTAGCGGTCGCTGAGCGAGTCACGAAACTGCTGAATCGGCTCCATGATCAACTTCTTGGAGTCCCGATAGCGGCTGCCGAAGACCAGCGGGACGGCCTGATCCAGCTTGCCCTGCTCGGCCAGAGTGATGGCCTCGGTTTCCAGCTTGATCAGATCGTCCGAATTGGACTTGGCTTTTTGCAACAAGTCCCGCTCGCTGGCGCTCAAGCCCAGCTTTCCCAGACGAACCAGAGCGGTCTCGCGATTCTTGTCTTGCTCCAGTTCGCGGCGGAACTCGTCCAGGTAGAGCGGATCGCCGGTGGCAGCGTAGCCGCGCACGGCCGAAGTCAGATGGTCGCTGCCGAAGGCCAACTGATCGGAAAGCTGCAGGGCCTCCTCGCGGTCGCGAGCCGCCCCTTCCTGGAGGCTGCGCAGGTGTAAAGCCTCAAAACCGCAGGCCAGCGTTAGCACGGTCAGGATGCCGAGGAAGATCACCAGATTCCGACTGTAGCGTCGGATACTATTCTGATTGCAGCCTTCGGCCGAAGAAGAGTTCATGCAGCTCGATTCGCGCCCTCGCGAAGGAAATCCGCCTGACGCGAAGCACCCTCCCGGTATGGAAGACAGGCCCAGAGTCTTGATCGTGGACGACACGCCCGAGAACATATTCATGCTCTCGGCCACCCTCAAGCATGGCTACGCTCTGACCACTGCAACCAACGGCGCCGAGGCCCTGGCGGCAGCCACTCGGGCCCCTCATCCCGACCTGATTCTGCTGGATGTCTGCATGCCGGACATGGATGGCTATCAGGTCTGCGAGATTCTCAAAAAAACTCCGGGCTGCACCAACATTCCCATCGTTTTTGTCACCGGACTGAGCAGCGCCGAGGAAGAGCGAGTGGGACTGCGCGCCGGCGCGGTCGACTACATCACCAAGCCCTTTCATCCGGAGCTGGTCAAAGCGCGCGTCAACAACCATATCGAACTGAAGCGCCACCGCGACAATTTGGAACAAGAAGTGCAGCGACGCAGCCGGGAGCTGGTGCAGGCGACTCTGGCTCGCACCATGTTGGAAAATGACCTGCGGCTGGCTCTGAAACTGCAGCTGTCCTTGCTCCCACCGGCCCGTTACCGATCGAACACTCCGGGCGGTTGCGACATCGCGACCGTGCTGCGGCCGGCTCGAGCCATCGGCGGCGACTTCTACGATTATCTGCATCTCAGCCCCCAGAAAGTGCTCTTTACCCTGGGCGATGTCTCTGACAAAGGAGTAGCCTCGGCCCTCTTTATGGTGCGTGTGGTCACGCTGCTGCACTGGCTGGCGCCCACCTCCAGTCATCCTTCGGAAATCCTGGCCGCCCTCAACAAAGCTCTGTGCCACGACAATGACGCCGGCATGTTCGTCACTCTGGGCTGCGGCCTGGCCGACCTGGAGAAGGGGGAAATCCTCTACGCCAGCGGCGGTCACGAAGAGCCCATCCTGGTGACGCCCGGACAACCGGCTCAACAGCTGAAGGTCGAAGGCGGACCCGCGCTGGGACTCTACGAAGACTCCACCTTCCCGGCCCACTGCTGGACGCTCAAGCGCGGCCAGAGCCTGGTGCTGCTTTCCGATGGCGTGACCGAGGCCAACGACTCGGCCGCCCGCGAATTCGGTCAAGAGAGACTGGTGGAATGCCTGGGTTATCTGGCCGACGGCGCCCCGTCCACGGTAGTCGACGCCTGCCTGCAAGCGGTGGAGGGCTTCACCGCCGGCGCGGAGCTGAGTGACGATCTGACGATTCTGACCCTACAACCCGGCACCAGTCAGCGTTTCCACTGGCAAATCGTCTGCCAACTGGAAGCCCTGGTGGCTTTCACAGAATCGCTGCATCAAGCCCTTAGAGATTCCGGCTGCAGTGAGGAATGCCTCAGCGATCTGGACCTGGTGACCGAAGAACTGCTGGTCAACACCATTCGCTACGGTTATCCCAACGGCAACCAGGGGGCCAGCATCGAAGTCTCTTTGTGGGCGGACGCCTACCACGTGCATCTGGTACTGCGCGACAACGGCATCATGTTCAATCCTCTCGAAGCGGAAGAGCGCGAAGAAGACAAAGTCGGCGGCTGGGGCATCCCCCTGATCAAGACCTTGATGGACCAGTTTGACTACCAGCGCATCGGCGACATCAATGAAATCACCGTGTTGCGGCGGGAACGGGAAAATTAGATTCGCGAAGCGAAGCGCACAAGCCCATAGTGAGGAGTGACCAAAATGGCCCTGAATATTGAAATTCTCAAAAGTGATTCCGGAAAATGCCGCATCGAGCTGAAAGGCCGACTGGACACCCATACGGCCGAACAGCTGGACGAAAAGCTCGAGTCTCTCGATGCCGCCAGCCACCCGGTGCAGATCGTGGACTTGCATCTCCTGGAGTATATCAGCAGCGCAGGCCTGCGCAGCCTGTTCCGCGCCAAAAAGAAGCTCAGCGCGGCCGGCGGACAGTTCCTGGTGGTCCACCCGCAGCCGCAAGTGCAGAAAGTTTTCGATGTGGTCAAAGCGCTGCCCAGTGAAGGTATCTTCACCAGCCAGGCCGAGCTGGACACCTATCTCGACGCTATCCAGCGCAAAGCTCGCGAAGCCGAAGAATAGCCTCCCGGCTCGGGTCTGGTGCCCTAAGAAAAAGGGTTGGTAGAGCTTGCGCTCCACCAACCCTTTTTCTTCGGGGCTCAGGCCACCAGGCTATCGCCGCGGCGTTGTTGGAAGTGGACCAGTTTCTCCAGCAGGGTATCTGCGCGCAACGGCTTGCTGAGGTAATCGTCCATACCGGCTGCGATGAAGCGCTCTCTGTCGCCGTCCATGGCGTTGGCGGTCAGGGCGATCACCCACAGGTGGCCGCCGTGCAGTGCTTCCTGTTCGCGTATCAGTCGGGTCGCTTCGATGCCGTCCATCTCGGGCATCTGCACGTCCATCAACACCAGATCGTAGGGCACCTGCTTGAGCGCGGCCACCACTTCGTGACCGTTGGCGACCAGTTGAAAACGACAACCCCAGCGCTCCAAAAGTTTGCCCACGACCTTCTGATTGACGATGTTGTCTTCAGCCACCAGGATGCTCAGGTCGACCTGAGCGCTCAGCGCGGCGGGTCGAGGCGGACGACTGATGCTGACTTCGCGAGAGCCGATAATTTCCAGCAGTGCCCCGCGCACGTTGCGCTGCCGGACCGGTTTGCTCAAGATGGTGTGGAAGAGACTCAGGTCGCCCTGACCCTGGGGAGTGCCCATGGAGGAGAGCAGCAGAAAGGGCGTTTTCTCCCAGCCAGGTCGGGCACGCAGCCGGGTGGCCACTTCCATCCCGTCCATTTCGGGCATCATCATGTCTAGCAGCACCACATCGACGGGACCGGTCTGCAGGGCTTGCGGTCCATTCTCCGCCAGACTGACCTGGCACCCCCACGAGCCTAACAACTCGGATAGGATCAGGCGATTGATATAGTGGTCATCGACCACCAGCACTTTCATCCCTTTCAGGGATTCGGGCACCACATGATTGACTTCTTTGCGAGCTTCCAGCGGCAGCTCCACCCAGAAGGTGCTGCCCGCTCCCACGGTACTGCTCAAACCGATGTCGCCACCCATCATCTGGGCCAACTGCTTGCTGATGGACAGACCCAACCCGGTGCCGCCAAAGCGTCGGCTGGTGCTGTCTTCGGCCTGCACGAAGGGGTCAAGCACGGCCTGCATTTTGTTCTCGGGAATTCCCACGCCGGTGTCGCTGACCGCGATGCGCACCCGACCTTCGTCGGTGGTGACGGTGATAATCACCTCGCCGGCAGCGGTGAACTTGATGGCGTTGCTCATAAAGTTGCAAAGAATCTGGTGAATGCGACCGGAGTCGCCAAAAAAGCGACCCGGCAGGCTGGCCGGAAAGTGACAGGCCAGCTCCAATCCCTTTTGGTGGGCGGAAGCCGAGAAAATGTCGACCAGGTCCTCCAGTGTGCCAAGCAATTCGAACTCGTGGGGCTCGATGACCAGTTTGCCGGCCTCGATCTTGGAAAAATCCAGAATGTCGTTGATCACGGTCAGCAGCGATTCGGCGCTGGTGCGAATGCAGTTGACGTATTCGCGCTGCTCTCCGCCCAGGTCGGTGTCGGCCAGTAGTCCGGCCATGCCGATTACGCCGTTCATGGGCGTGCGAATTTCGTGGCTCATGTTAGCCAAAAAGCGGGATTTGCTGCGGCTCGACTCGAGCGCCTGTTCACAGGCGATCTTGAGGGCCTCCTCAGAGGCCTGCAACTCCGCGGTACGCGCCTGAACCTCAGACTCCACCCGTCGATTGACACCTTCCAGCAGGGCCTGCTGATTGGCGATCTTCCAGGTGGCGCGACTGGAGAGAATGCAGCCGTAGATGAGAAAGGCGTCTTCAAAAATGACCCAACCTGCGTGCTCCATCCAGCGCCAGGCGCTGACTTCGACAGTGCCAAACACGGACTGGGGGAAAAAGATCCCCCGCACCGCGTGATCCAGAGCCACCACCAGAGTCGGTCCCAAAAAAATACGCCAGTCCCGGTAGATGGCCAGAATGGCCAATCCGGCAAAAACGTGAAAATGGGTCTCGATACGTCCACCGCTCAGGTGAATCAAGAGACAGGAGCTGAGCCCCAAGGATGTGGCCAGCCAGTGGGACACAAAGGGCGAGCTTTTCTCTCGCAGCAGCAAGACACAGGGCGGCAGCGAGATCAGGGCCCCCAACACGAAGGCCAGCCAGACGTGAAGGTGGATGGAATAGACTTCGCCGATCCAGGTGTAGGGTGTCAGCCAGCGAGCCACCACCACCTCGACCAACCAGTGCGCCAGCAGCAGCCGGGCCATAAAATCATCGGCCCGAGCGCGCAAGCGCGCTATGTTCTCTTCAAAAATTTCGCGTACGCGAACCCGCTGTTCCATGCAGACCACCCTTCTCTCCAGGAAAATCGGTAGGGTGGCACCATTCATGAATAGCTCAATCGTCCGATGACGGAAACATGCGCTTTCGGATCCTGTTGCTGGCCTTCACCTGTCTGGGCCTGGCCTCGGCTTACCTCAGTTGGATGCTCTACGAATGCACGCCCGGGCGGGCGGCCCTGCCGCCGGAACACTATCCGGGCACCGGCGCACTACCGCGGCTGATCCTCTTCCTGCATCCTCGCTGCCCTTGCTCGCGGGCGACCGTGGACGAGTTGACGCAAATCGGCCCTCTTCCCCAGTTGGAAATCGTCCTTTCACAGGCGAGCTCGGCCGGCGCGCTCAAAGCGCAATTTCCCCAGGCCGAGCTGGTATCCGACCCGGAGGGGATAGAACGGGAGCTCTATCATGCCTGGACTTCCGGCCAGCTAGTCGGCTATAGCGCGGACGGTCGCCTGGGCTTCTGCGGCGGCATCACCGCCAGCCGCGGACAAAGAGGCGCCAGCCTGGGCCGAGCTCACCTGCTGGCCTGGCTCCACGGTCAACCGCAGCAGCAAGCCTCGGTCTTCGGCTGCCCGTTGGTGAATCCGGACGAGATGTGCAGCTACCGCCAGGGAACGGGCCTGCGCAACCAGTAGGCCTGACGAATGACCGGACTGCGGGCCAGTTCCTCGGGGGTTCCCAGTGAAGAATGCACGTTGGGAATCAAATCCACTCCCGCCTTGGCGAAGACATGCTGCACCAGACCCGAGCAATACATCGAGCTCTTCTTGGCCAGCAAATTCTTGCGATTCCGCGAGCGCCCCGTCTGCAGGGCCAGCGCCGTCCCCAGAATCTCCATCAGGGAGTAGGTGGCTTGATTGGCCACCAGTTCCAGACACTCTTTGAGCACCACTTCGACCTGCTCGGCCGTCAGACCGAAGTCGAGAATGGCCAGACGCGGACACTCTTTTTCGCAGAGAAACTTGGTGACCCGGTTCTCTTGGACACCCAGACGACGGTGTTTCATACCGGCGTCTAGATCCGACTCAATGATCCAGTGATGACCATCGCGGCGCCGCCCCTGGAAGACCCAGGCGTGTGACCATTCGCCGCGTCGTTGTCGCTCGCTGACACGACCGGTAGCAGTCTGAATCACCTGATCGATCAGACTGGCCCCCTGCACCAGACCGACCCGACCGGCCAGCGCGTAGCGCTCGATGAACTCTTCGTTGCTGGCCTTGTCCTCGTAGTGCTCAAGGAAACCCGGCCGCTTGCCATCGTCGGCGACGAAATCTTCCAGATCTTCGGGCATCAGCTCTTCGTTCATCTGGCAGGATTCGTGCGCCCCGGGGCGAGCGCCTCCAACTGAGCCAGCGCAAGCTCAAAACTTGGGCGCGCCATCAGCCGCCGGCAACGCTCCAGACGGCCCAGTGCGTAGGCCCAAAAATCCTCGGCCGGATTGCCGTTTACGTGCTGCACCACCCCCCAAAGGGTCCAGAGCAAATCACACATCGCCTGATACATCGTCATGCGAGCCCGATCGGGTGCGGGTGCCGGACCGTCGAAATAACCGAGCAACAACTCTTCATCTTGTTCCGGAGTAAAGCCGGCTTCCACCGAGAAATCGCCCAGGTCCCACATGGGATCATTGTTCCCGGAATACTCGAAGTCGATCAGGAACATGCGCTCACCGTCAAGCAAGAAGTTTTCCGGCAGCGGATCGCAGTGACAGGAAACCAGCGGTAAGTCATGGGCGTTCAGGGCTCGACGCAGGCGCTCCGCCTGAAGCTGCACCGCTTGATAACCCGGCGGCAGCTCAGCGCCCTTGTCCGAAAGAACCGCTTGATACTGGTCGATCTGCTCAAACAGTTCGAATCGATTGGCGAATGGGGCGGCGCGCTCGTGCAGGCGGCGCAACAGACGACCGGCCAGGCGAACCAACCTCGCCTCACCAAAAGCCTCACTGCTCATGGTGCGCGCTTGGGGCAAAAAGCGCGTCAACGACAGACCGTCAGCCGCGTCAAAGTAGAGGATTTCGACGTTCACCCCCACTCGACTGGCGATGCGCGCGTTGACTTCCTCATGAGCCCGGTTCAGATAGTCGGCCGTGCCCTCCCCCGCCACCCGCAAAACCAAAGAGCCCTGAGGAGTTTCCAGTCGGTAGTTCCGATTGGTCAGACCGCCCAGACGCTCGCAAGCGCTGTAGCTGAGGTCCACTCCCAGGGCTCCTTCAATACGGGACAGGTAAGGCCGGAGATCTTCGCTCATAGGCGAGCGGCCTTCGCCGGCCGCTCGAGCTATCTTCTCAAGCCGCCAGTTGTCGAGGAAACAGGTAGCGTTCTTCCACGTAAACGTGGCGCTGAAAGTCTCGGTCCAGAGCGCGCAAGCCGCTGTAAAGGCGCTTGAGCGAGTCACCGGCGCTTTCCGGCAGCGTGTAGTGATTGGTCAGAAAGCGCAGGCAATTCAGGCGGAACACGGCTTTGCGCCGCTCCTCGGCCAGGCTGTCGAGCATCCACAAATCCAGACTGCTCAGGTTCTCCTGCGAGCCCAGCCAGGGAAAGGCAAACTGCTCCTCGCGCACCAGGTGCTCGTTCAGTTCTTTGGCTAACAGGGTAAAGATTTCATCGACGTGGCGAAGTTGACGGTGCTCCGCCCCGTAGAGGCGAGCGGCGTTGCGGGCGGTTTCCTGCAAGTGCGGAAGGTGCCGGCGCAAGTAGTCGTGGTGAACGAGGCGCACGTGCGCCACCAATTCAGACCGAGAGAGTCCGGCCAGTCCGTCGGGACAGGCCTCGCGTGCCCGCTCCAACTGCCGGCAGATCTCCTCGAGATCCAGTTGCTCGGCTTCACAGGCCTTCTTCAGTGTGTGACCGCCATTGCGGCCGGTATCGAGCCCCCACTCTTCCAACACCACAGCCAGTCCGGGGTGACTGCCCACGATGTCAACCAATAAACTATCGGGAAAAAACAAGATCAGTCCTCCTTGTCCTTTTAGAATTCCGCTTCGTTACGCGAGTCCCTTGCAACCAGTATCAATGTCCTGGTCCAACCACGCGGGTAGGGCAGGAATCGAGCCGGATCTAGCGCATGGGTCGCCATGCTCATCGCCCTCGTGGTCGGGACCTGCCTGGTGGTCGGCGCCGGATACGCACTGATGCGCCCGAGCCCAAAACCGCCCCAGAAGCCGGCCAAGAAAGCCTCCCCCACTCCATCGGCCGCAAAATCTCCGGCTCAAGCCCCCCCGCCTCCGGCGACCGCACCAGAGATGGCACAGGGCCATCTGGGACCGTTCGAGCTTTTAGCTGAGCTGGGCAAAGGCGGCATGGCCACCGTCTACAAGGCTCGCCACGTCGATCTGGGCAACGTGGTCGCCCTGAAGGTCATCAGCCCCGAGCATCGCGGCAATCGCGAATATCACAAACGGTTCCAGCGCGAAGTAGAACTCTCCCAGCAGCTGCAACACGACAATCTGGTCATCGCCTACGAGGCCTGCGAATTGGACGGCCAGATGTGCTTGATTATGGAGTGGGTCGACGGCAAGCCGCTGGAAGTCTTGCTGACGCGTGGCCCGGTCCCGCTCGACCTGTTCCAAAAGCTCTCCCTGCAGCTGCTGGCGGGACTGCACTTTGCGCATACTCAGCACATGTACCATCGCGACATCAAGCCCGCTAATATCATGATCAGCCGCGACGCCCGCGTGAAGATTCTCGACTTTGGACTGGCCATCAACGAGGGCCAGACGCGCTTCACCAGCGTCGGCTTTTCCATGGGAACCCCCAGTCATATGGCGCCGGAAATGCTGACCAAGGGGGTCTGCAATGCGCACACCGACCAGTACGCCCTGGGAGTCGTCTTCTATCAGATGCTGACCGGCAAAGCCCCGTTCCAGGCCAGCAACCCCATGGATCTGGGTATGATGCACGTACAAAAAGAACCGCCGCCCATCGTAGACTCACGCCCCGACGCGCCGCGGATCTGGCAGCAGATCACCCTGCGAATGATGGCCAAGAAGCCCGAAGAGCGCTTCGCCGACCTGGCCGAAATTCAGAGAATCCTGACTACTTAAGGGCGGTCTCGATGGCCTTGTCCAGGCCACTCATGGGATGACCTTCCCAGACCACCTTACCGTCTTTGCCCACCACCACGGCGTGGGGGATTCCCGTGACGCCATAGGCTTCACTGGTGGAACTATCCGTTCCGATCGGGTAGTTCATCCCGTTTTCTTTGACGAACGGTTCGGCCACTTCGGCTCGCTCATCCGTCAGCGACACCAGCGTCAGGCCTTTGGAGGCATACTTCGAATTCAACTCCTTGAGGTGGGGAATGGAAGCGCGGCACGGTCCGCACCAGGTGGCCCAGAACTCGATCACCACCACCTTGCCCTTCAGGGCGGCAAGCGAGAGTGGCTTGGTATTCAGCCATTTGCCCGCCTTGATTTCGATGGCCGGCTTTCCGACGTGCTCGGAGGAGCTGCGGGCCTGTCCGGGCACGATCAACAGGGCAAAGGTGGCTGCAGCGATACTGGCGCTGACCAGAAATTTCTTCATGGGGACTCCTTGGGACTTGATGAAAACCCAAATGCTCGGGACAGGGGAATGGTTCCGCAAAGCAAACTTTTTGCCCATGAAGCAGCACGTCGACAGCGTACCTCCTTATCAACGCGAGATTTACCAGAAGGGCACGCGTGGTCAGCTGCCGCGAATTCCGCTGCATTTCGAGGAACTCCAGGCCAGAGCGCAGCGTGAACTACCGGCCCGCGCCTTCGCCTACGTGGCCGGCGGGGCCGGCCAGGAAAGCACTCAGCGCGCCAATCGATTGGCCTTCGAGGACTGGTGCATCCAGGCTCGCATGCTGCGCGACGTCTCGCGTCGCAACTTGACCACGACGGTTTTTGGGCGAGAATGGCGGGCTCCGCTGATGCTTTCTCCGGTGGGAGCGCTCGGTCTGGTGCGAGAGCAGGCCGACGCTCTGGTGGCGCGGGCGGCCGCCCGAGCCCGCACCCCCATGGTCTTTTCCAATCAAGCCTCGGTCAAAATGGAAACCTGTGCTTCACTGCTGGGCGATACTCCCCGCTGGTTTCAGCTCTACTGGAGCAAATCCAACGAACTGGTGGCCAGCCTGGTTTCGCGAGCGGAAGCCTGTGGCTGCGAGGCCATCGTGGTGACCCTGGATACTCCCCTGCTAGGCTGGCGTCCCCGCGATCTGCAGCTCGGCTCCCTGCCCTTCACGCGCGCCATCGGATTGGCCCAGTATCTCAGTGACCCGGTCTTCCAGAGCCATCTGGATGAAGTAAAGCTGCGCCCCAGCGGACCCATCACCCTCAATTCCCTGGAAGTCTTTTACGAGGCCTGCCGCAACTATGGCGGCAGTCTCTGGAAGAATCTCCGCACCCGCAGGCCGCTCAAGGCTGTCCAGCAGTTCATCGACATCTACTCGCGCACCGACCTGACCTGGGGTGACCTGGAATTTTTGCGTAAGCATACCCGGCTACCCATCGTGCTCAAGGGGATTTTGTGCCGCGAAGACGCGCGCCTGGCTCTGGAGGCGGGAGTGGACGGTATCTGGGTGTCCAATCACGGCGGCCGTCAGGTGGACGGCGGGCGTACTTCCCTGGATGCGCTGGTCGAGGTCATGGCGGAAGTCCAGGAACGGTTACCGGTCTTCTTCGACAGCGGTGTGCGCTCCGGGGCTGATGTTTTCAAGGCCCTGGCCCTGGGAGCAACGGCAGTGGGTCTGGGCCGTCCCTTCGCGCTGGCCCTGGGCCTGGCCGGCGAGGAAGGCGTGCTGGAAGTTCTCGAGAGCACCCTGGCCGAGTTGGATCTCACCATGGCTTTCGCAGGATGCTGCAGCATAGAGGACATTCGGGCCACGTCGCTCCTGCGCAAGCAATAGCAAAGTTCATCCTTCGGACATGCTGAGTTCACCAACGCCCGCGAAATCTGTCCTAAGCTGGCGCCATGAATCACAACATTCTGACACACATTCAGCATTTTCAACGACACGGTGAGCTACGCACGGCTCGCCGCCCCTTAACCGGAGACCGCCGGCTCGAGATCAGCCGCCGCCAAGAAGAAGCCCGGCAAGCGGTGTTAGAACCGCAGCCGGGCTGGTTGAACGTCCAGGGACCAAGTTGGGAGCGTTTTCGCACGCAGCAGCGTTGTCTGCTGCTGGAATACGGACGCTATCAGGCCGGCCACGGGACTCTCCTGACGGTACGCATCGCTCCCGATGGCACCGCTCTGATGCGCGTCTTCCATCTGGGGGCGGAAGCGAGCTTTCAGCAGAGGCTCTACTGTCCGTCCGTCAGTCCATCAGGACGACGCGAACGTTGCTCACGATTTCCTGAAGGGCCTCGGTCACCACTTTGGTCTCGGGGTGGCGCACGATGATGTAGCCTTCCCCTTCATAGCTGATGGCCTTGGGAGCGCCTAGCGGAGGCCGCTTGTAGTCGGTCACCAGGTGGCTCATATCGCGCAAAACCTCGTCGAGTCCGTGCACGGCCGTGACGCGCCCCTCGCCCAGACCGCGTAGGAAAGCGCAGCCGGCCGCATACTTGCGTTCCTTGGGCGGGGTGAATTCGTCGAACATCATCAACCGGCCCCAGGCCGAGAAAAAGTCGATGTCGTGAGCGCGGTTGATCAAGGGCATGATCTGCACTCCCGGCGGACGGGCGGCCACCTCATTGATAGCGATACTGCCGTCATTGCGGCGGAACCACTCCATGTGGGATAACCCGGTCTGAATCCCCAGAGCCTTGAGCGCCTGGCGGCCGGCTTTGCGGATATCATCGTATTTCTTGCTGTCCACTTCGCGCGGCAAGATCACCTGGTACTGAATCCAGGGATTGCGCACGACCTCGAGGGGGCCGGGAATGTAGTGAGTCAGCGAATGCCACTGGGGCTTGCCGTCAATGGTCACGGTCTCAAACGAATGCTCGTGACCGACGACGAATTCTTCGATCTGCAGTGGACGCTCCGGGCTCGGGCCGCTGCCGCGCAGGACATCACGCATGGCGGCGGCGTCGTCCACTTTGAAAGTCGACTGAGTGGCCGCGCCGTCCACCGGCTTGACGCAAACCGGATAGCCGACCTGCTCGACGAAGGCCCAGGCCTCATGTTCGTTGCGGGCGGCGGCGCTGCGGGCGCAGGCCACGCCGCCTTCGCGGAAGGCCTTTTTCATCTTGTTTTTGTCGCGGAACTTGAGGGCCGTAGCCGAGTCCATTCCGGGGATGTCAAATTTTTCGCGAACCTGAGCGACCTGAACCTGGATGTGCTCGTTTGCGGCCAGGATGCGTCCGACCTTGCCGAGGCTCTTCTGCAGGCCTTCCATGGCCCAGACCAGTTGTTCGGTCTGCAGGCAGTCGGCCACGCGCCAGTGACCGGCGAAGCGGGCCCGTAGTCTCTCGGGGAGTACCTCTTGAGGCTCCTGGCTGATGACGGCCAGGCGGGCGCCTTCGATTCGACTCAGGTGCTCGATGAAAATGACGGCGTTTTCGGTGAAGAACGGGGTGATGTAGACAGCTAGCATGTATTTTTAGCCGGGCAGTTCAGGTGCTTTGGATCCAGAACTGCTCCGTTAGCTCCTTCCAACGGTCTTTGATTTGCGGATGATGGGCGAACAGGTCGTTCAAATAAGCAGTGCGATCCACCTGCGTAAGAAAGTCCTGGGGACGCTCCAGCTTATAGTGTGCGCGGTAATCCGGGTGTCCCGGGTAAAGCAAGTCATAATCGGCGCGTAGTAACCGCCCATTGGCATCGAGAGTCCAGTGGTTGCTGCGCCAGTTGGGCGAGTACTCGTACTTGCGCGAAAGAGAACTGGCAATCAGCACACAAACCTCACCCTGAGGTCTCTTGAATGCATGTACCTCGTTGCGATGAAAGTGACCGCCCAAAATGGTGGCCGCCCCGTCGTAGGCCATCAGCACCGACCAGAACTTCTCCAGCGACTGCTTACGCCAGGCCTGCAACCCGTTGAAAAGGTCGACCGTCGGGGGGATGTGGAGCAGCAGGACGCAGCCATTCGGGGCCTGCCGCAGTCGTTGCGCCAACCAGTCCAGGGAAGTTTGGGCCTGCTCATCGGCTTTCTCGTAGCGGTTCTTGTAGGAGAAAATCTGCGTATTCAGGCTGATCCAGTCGAGACCCTCGAGTCTCTGGCAGCCGTTGCCGAGCGCATCCAGGTAGTATCGGTCGCCCCAAATCTCCTGATAGAGTTTCTGCGTCTCGGCCAGATTGGAGGGGTTGGTCTGATAGTTCTCCCGAAAATCGGCATTCCCCAGCGTCAAAACCAGCGGTTTGTCGGCCAGGCGGTCGCGAGCGGTGCCCCAGAAGCCACGGGTGCGCTCCGCGAAGTCGCCCTGGCCGTTGCCGTTGTCGCCATGGTCGCCGGTGAAAACAACCAGCGGGGACTTCTCGGCCAGACCTCGTGTCAGCGCCTCCCGCCAGGCGTCGGGAGCATCTTCATCGCTTCCCCAGTGCACGTCACTCCACTGCACGAAATCAAGAACACGAGTGCTCGCGCGGGCGGACCGCGGAAGCAAGGCGGACAAGCCGAGAACGGCGCCCGCGCGAAGGAATTCAGAGCGCTTCATGGCCCCAGCCTTCGAAGTGGAACCGCGCACCGCCTCCGCCAGGACAATCATTAGCAGTTCTTCACAGAAGCGTTCTTCAGATCGCCTGAACTTTATGTTAAAACTAGTTTAGACATGAGATAAAAACTTGTCTCACACAGAATGGGAGAAACGCCTTGGCCGTTCAATTCAATCCGAATACGCCTTTCATCCCGCAGCAGCAGAGCTTCGCAACCGGCGCTGCGCAAGGAAATTTTCAGAGTTTTCTACCGGCCACGACCGGTCCCGCCCAGATCATGCAGGTCCTGCAGCAACTGATGCAGAGCCTGTCGGCTCTCGCCGGTGGCTGGTCGGGCGCCCTCGGCGGACAGCAGCAGGGCTTCCCCGGCGGCTTCCAGCAGCAGCAGAACCCGCAGGCGACTGCGGCCTTCAACGCTTACGCGCAGCAGGCCCTGGCTCAGTTTAACGCAACCGGAGCTTCGATTCAGCAGCAATATCCGGGTGGCGGCGGCTTCCAGCCCGCTCAGTATCCCCCCGCACAGTTCCCCTACGGTGGAGGCGGCGGCGGTATTCCCGTCTACGGCGGCGGTGGTTACAATCCGTATGGCGGTGGCGGAACCGTTCCGCAGGGCACCGGCCAATACGGCGGCACCGCTTACACCGGCGGCGGCAACTTCATTCCCCAGGGTCAACAGTTCAACCCCTATCAGCCAGGCTTCCCGGGCGTTCCCGGCCGCCTGATGTCCTACCCCACCGACCCGAACGACTTCGCCAGCTACCTGCAGGCCCAGAAAGCCGGTGGTGCCCTCAACGGCCAGACCACTGTGCGCCAGAGCGACGCCATCCCCGGCACTCGGTTCGGCTCGGTGCAGAACTCGCAGGCCTGGAACGCTTCGGTCGGCCGCAACTACGCTTACCAGTTCGCCGCCTACGCGATGGGTCAGGACCCGCTTTCTCCGGGTGGCCTGCAGTATGCGGCCCAGAACTTCGACCAGATGTCTCCCGACGCCAAGCTGTTCACCCAGGTGGCCTCGGTCTTCAAGGGCAACATGCTCGGAGGCCCCGGCAACTACGACAACCCGGGTCTCAAGCAACTGCTGCTGAGCAAGGGTCTGGGCAACTTCGCCAACAATCCCGGTGTCGGCCAGACCGACGTGCAGACCATCGGCGCCATCACCCAGGCTCTCAACAGCGGCCAGCTTTCGCTGCAGGAAGTCATCAACTCCGGCACCATCGACAACATGGACCGCTACCAGCAGGTCATCGGTTACGTTCAGAGCGGCGGGTTCAATCAGGACCTCAGCTTCTTCGACACCAACGCCCGCTAAGTATCAGCAGGCCTACGAAAGCCCTCGGCTCCGCCGGGGGCTTTTTTTATGCCACCCGAAAACACGGATGCCCCCCCAGTGGTGTGTTTTGCAGACCCCCGGTGGTGGCACCTCGCAACAAGGTCCCGCCGAGGCTGGAGCAAAAGCCATGAGGATGAAAAACGCAACTCGATGGGTCGCGCTCGCGCTGTTGGCCCTCCCCCTCGGCGCTCTGGCCGCCTCCGCCAGCCTCTTTGACTACACGGTCAACTCCATCGACGGCAAGCCCGTCCCGCTGAAAACCTATCAGGGAAAGGTCGCTCTGGTGGTCAACACCGCCAGCCAGTGCGGCTTTACGCCGCAGTACGAAGGCCTGGAAAAGCTCTACGAAAAGTACCACAAGCAGGGTCTGGTGGTGCTGGGCTTCCCCAGCAATGACTTCGGAGGTCAGGAACCCGGCAGTTCGGCGGAAATCAAGCAGTTCTGCTCGAGCAAATTCCACGTGACGTTCCCCATGTTTGAAAAGGTCACGGTCAAAGTGGGAGCGACTCAGGCGCCGGTCTACAAGTTCCTCAGCGCCAACGGCGACATCCCCAGCTGGAACTTCGGTAAGTACCTGGTCAACAAGCAGGGGAAAGTGGTCGCGTTCTTCGGCAGCACCACCAAACCCGACGACCCCAAACTTGCGGCGGCCATCGAGGCGGCTCTCAAATAGAGCTTAGGCGACCAGGTCGAGGGGCTCGTAGTCGGCCGGGAAAACCTGGGGCTCGAGCTTCATCTGGGTCTTTTCGATGCGGGCCATCTGAGCCATAAATTCGCGCTTCTTACGCTTGGGGGCGCGAACCGGGGTAACTTCTTCGGTGCCCATCGCGCCATCCTTGAGGCCCTTGAGGGCGGTCAGGATCTGGCGGGTGGCGGGACGGTTGTAGATTTCGCCGGCTTTGTCGCCGGTGTGCTGGTGATACAGCATCTCGGTCATGTTGATGAGGCTGTCCAGCATCGCCTGCTGCTGGCCGAAGGGGCTCATCATGCCCTGGTCGGCGGGGCGGTTCTGCTCGAACTTGATGCTGGCCTGCTGGAGAAGGCTCTGCTGATTGAGGACGGCCTGGGCGGTCTTGTAGCCCTTGTCCGGGGTCCAGTTGGCGGCGCGGCGGAGAAGAGCTTTGGACTTCTTCTCGGTTTTGCCGGTCTTCTCTACGTCGGAAGTCTTTTTGCGTCCCTCGACCTCGCGGCCCTCTTCGGTGCGGCGGGTTTCGACTTCGGCCTTGCGGCGGCGCTTGGTTTCGCGGCGGCTGCGGGTTTTCTCGGTGGGGGCGAAGGCGGTGACGTTGTTGCCGAACGCGTGAGCGTCGTCTTCGCTGTAGGTGAAACCGCGAGCGTCTTCGGCTTCGCGGCTGGTCTTGGCGGAGGTCTGCTTGGGGGCAACCGACTGGGCGGCCGTCTGAACGGCGCCGGTGCGGCTGGCTACTTCGGCTGCGTAGTTGCTCATCGGTCGGTTGCTCCTCTCTAGTTCTCTCGGCGCCGTTTCCCGGGCCCACTAAAATTATCCTTAAATCCGCCCGATTTGTGGGGGTGATTTTGTAACAGGACTGTTGCGCCTGTTACAACTTTGCGAGAAATTGTGTACATTCGGTTAACAGCAGGTCACCTGGATTCACGGCCAAGATCTCGCCGTTGCTCGCTTAGCGCGAAGTGGCCACCAGCAGAATGCCGCAGAAAATCACCACGGCCGAAAACAGACGGGTCGGACCACCCGGCTCGCCCCCGAAACGCCAGCCGAGAAAGGCTCCCAGCACCACGCTCACCTCTCGGACCGCTCCCGCATAGCCGACCGGCGCCCACTGATAGGCCTGCAGGGCCAGAAAGTAAGCCAGCGCGCTGCCCGTACCTACCCAGACCACCGCCCCTCGCTCGCGACGTAAGACGTCCAGCAACTTGCCCCAGCGATTGCGTAGCAACAGGGGCGGTAAAGCCAGGAGTACGCTCAGGCACCACTGAGCCACAAAATAGGAAAGCGCCGGAGTTCCTTTCACCGCGTAGCCATCCAGAGCCGTATAGATCGAAATCGTGAAGGCAACTCCAAAGGCAGCCAACAGAGCTCCCAACTGCGCACTCATCCGCCCCCCCAGACGCATTCCCGTACCCGAGCCCAGAATTCCACTCATCCCCATGCCCATCAGCCCCAGGCTCAGTACGCCCACCCCCAGCAACCCCTGAGAGTGCAGAGGCTCGTGCAACAGCCGGGTCGACCAGATCAACAGAAACAGAGGCGCACTCCCGCGAGCCACCGGATAGACCAGAGAAAAGTCGGCCAGCGAGTAGGCCAGACTCAGCAGCCCTAGATAAACCGCCTGTGCTGCCGCACTGGCCAGCACGAACATCCAGGCTCGGCCTTGAGGCAGCGGAACCCAGGCCAGCACCGGTAGGACGGCCAAAGCCGAAAAGGCCAGGGCCCACCACAAGACAATCAGGCGTTCCTGGCAGCGCTTGAGCCGAAAATTCCAGCCGGCATGCAGGCACGCGGCCACCAGTAACAGTCCTAAAGCGGCCGGTGTCATCGAGAAGTGTTCCTCCCCGACCAGCACAATGCCTAGGTTATGGACGCACTTCAACAACGCCTCAGCATGGCCGACCTGCGCGGCTACAATGTCACCCAGTTCGACGAAGCCCCGATTCCTCAGCAAGTTACCTTCTCGAACGTCTACACGCAGACAGCCAAAAGCGCCTTTGAGGGAATCGGACCCGGCTCGCGCGGAGCCCAGGTTTCCAAACTCCAGGAGACCCTGCGCAAATGGAATCCGCGTCTGGGAGTCGAGGTGAACGGTACCTTCGACCAGAACACGGAGAAAGCCGTATCGCTGTATCGAGCCATCTATTCGGGCACCGAGGGCAGCAAGATCGATTCCACCACCGCCGGCCACCTGAGCGCCATGCAGGATGGGACGTTCTGGAAAAACCCACCGGCCAAAACGGCGGGACAGGAACTGCTTTACCACGCCTCTCAGCAAATCGGCAAACCTTACGTATTGGGGGGAGACGGCAAGTATTCCACCGACTGCGGCCAACTGATCAAAACCTCAGCCGGCAAGTCGGAACTCAGTCGCTGTGCCGACGAGCAATATCGCAGCGCCAAAGCCGGCAAACATGGACTCACCACCGGCGAAAAAGCCGAGCCCGGCGACCTGCTTTTCTTCAACTACCCCACCAGTCAATCCGGTCTGGCCTACGGAGGAATCACCCACGTGGGAATCCACGTCAACTCTCAGTGGACGCTGGCCGCTTCGTCGTCGGCGGGTCGGGTGGTGATGCAACGCTCCGCCCCTATGCAGCCGTACGTGGCCTCGGTAGGGAACTGGAAGTAAGCCTGCCGCATTGGGCGGACTATGAAGAAAACCTGGATAGCCCTGATGTTTCCCCTGATCGCTCTGGCCGCTCCCCCGAAAGTGACCAAGAGTGATGCCGAATGGCGTAAACAACTGACGCCGGAACAGTACTCGGTACTCCGCAAAGCCGCCACCGAGGCTCCCTTCAAAGGAGAGTATACCGATAATCATCAAAAAGGCACGTATTATTGCGCTGCTTGCGGCAGTGAGCTCTTCAAGTCCAGCACCAAGTTTGACTCGGGCTGCGGTTGGCCGGCCTTCTTCGCGGTGGCGGCCAAGGACCGAGTTGTATTGCTCAAGGACGACACTCACGGGATGCATCGGATCGAAGTGCGCTGCGCCAGCTGTGATGGTCACCTCGGCCACGTCTTTGAAGACGGTCCCAAGCCGACCGGACTCCGCTACTGCATCAACTCCGTCAGCCTCAAATTCAAGCCCGACAAATAAAAAAGCGACCCTGGGCGGGTCGCTTTTTTAGCGCTAGCCGGAAGCGCTACTCCTTGTCGCCGGTGATGCCTCTCCAGAAAGACTTGGCTTCGTTGCCCACGGCCTGCCCGAAGGATTTACCGGCTTTGCCGATCTCCCTGCCCACCTGGGCACCGGTCTTTCCGATCTCTTTGCCGATTTCCGCACCCTTGTCGATCGCTGGCTGAGCCGCTTCTTTGGTGCCCTTACCGATTTCATGCAGCCCCTTGCCTATCTGATAAGACGGGCTCTGTTTGCCAGCCGCATCCTGGGGAGCCTTGGTCTGAGTCTGCACGATCGGAGTCTTCTGGGTCGACTGAGCGGTGGCCACCGAAGCGCAGCCGGTCATTCCCAGCGTCAAAGCCAGTCCGAGAGCCAGGGTCATGGCGCCGGTAAAGTTGCGCACGGCCGAAGGCCTGGTGTTGACTGCGGAGGTCACGTTCGGCTTGACCGGAACCCAGTCGTTTCCACCGGAAACAAACGACTCCTTAGGCAAGTCCGAGGTTTGCTGACGAACGCCCTGGTTTCTCCCGGGCTGCCAATGGACCGATCCGCCGTCGTTTACTTTCACCGCTCCGACCTCCAAGGTTATCTCTGTAGCGTTGCCTTCTACAAAAACCAGCCAATCTCCCTCGGATCCAGGTGTTACGATTGCAAAACGGTTGCGCAGCCCGGCTGCAACCGTGTGTCAGTATTGTCCGTCCATCGACAACGCAAAGGAACACACCGCCATGAAATTCCCCGTTATGAACCCCTTCCAACTGAACGAAGTCATCATCGACCAGAGCGTCAAAGCGATGCAAAACTGGGTGAAAGTCGCCGAGCAGGGCGAAAAAATGACCGCTCAGGTCCTCGAGTTCAACAAGAAGAACCGCGAAGAGAGCCTCAAGCTGATCGAAGCTTCGGCCGAGCAGTTCAAGCAGTCGACCCGCCTCTTCACCGACCTGTTCGACAAGATGCTCTCTTTCCAGGTCCAGAACTACCAGCAGGCCAGCAAGGCCACCGTTGAGCAGTTCAACAAGCAAGTCGCCCAGTTCAGCAAGCAGTAATTTTTCTTCCCTAGATATCGCATGACCCAACCCCGAGACCTCCGGGTCTCAACCGTCACGTAGCAAGGCCCTCGCAAGAGGGCCTTTTTTTTTGGACTACACGACGCCGAGGGAGGGGCCGGACCAGCCAGGGAAGAGTTCACTACCCCCGGCGAGTTTGAGGTGCCCGGTGGCGACGTTGGAAAAGAGCGAGCGAAAGTCAGTGCTGACCGGCAAATCGCGGCCGTCTTCCAGGGCTTCTTTGGCGAAGGCGCCGACATTTCCGTAAACCTTACCGCCTTTGACGTCGTTGCCGAGCACGAACATGCACGAGCCGCGGCCGTGGTCGGTACCGTTGGACCCGTTCTGGTGCACGGTGCGCCCAAATTCCGTCATGGTCATCAGGGTAACCCGCTGCTGATAGTCCGGGCCCAGGTCTTTCCAGAAGGCCGCGATCGAATTGGATAGCTCGCCGAACAGGCGGGCGAAATTCCCCTGACCGGTGCCCTGGGCCACGTGCGTATCCCAACCATTGCTCTCGACAAAAGCGACCTCCAGGCCGACCTCGGTTTTGATCAGCTGAGCCACCTGACGCAAGCCTCGAGCCAGCACGCCACCCGGGTAGACGGCCCCGTTGGAAGGCCGGTAGCTGCGAATGTTGTCGGGCGACAAAACCTTGGTGGCTTCGAAAGCCTCGGTGCCGCGCTTGGACAACAACTGTCCGGTCTTGCCGCCGGTGGCTTGCGCGTAAAGGCTCTCCAGCGAATCGGCGCCAGCGCCGGCGCGCACCTGAAACTCCTCCAAGTTGCCCACCGCCAACGCCGGCACGTTCCCAGACAGCGAGCGTGGCATGCTGGAGGTCATGGCAACTGCCTGGTAAGCGGTATGCTCGTGTCCGCTCAAGCCGACGGCTCGATTCAACCAGCCGCTCTGGGTACTCTTCACCCCGGGGGTGCCGGTCTCCATGAAGTCCTGGGCATCAAAGTGCGACCGATTCTTCTCGGGAGATCCGACACCGTGCACGACGGCCAGGCGGCCTTGCTTGTAGAGGTCGGCCATAGCGCTGCCGCGCGGATGGATACCGAAGCGCCCGTCCAGCTGAATCAAGCCGTTCTCACCACTCGGCGGCAACAGCAAGCCGGGACGGAGAGCCGCCAGATCTTTGTCGGCCATCGGCTGTACGGCCATCAAACCATCCATGGCGCCGCGTTGAAAAATCGTCACCAGAATGGGCCTCTTGGCCTGAATACCGGCCGGCGCGGCATGAGCCGCTCTTGTAAGAAACCCGGGCACTCCGCCCAGAGTCACACCGAAGACCGATAATCCGCTGTTGCGTAGAAAGGCGCGACGCGACCACATATGCTTTCTTACCTCCGTTGAAATTCCGGGCAGCTGAGCAACACCCCGGCCACTTTTTGAGACTCACTGAACTTTTGCGGTATATTCGCGGCCGGATCCGGCCGCATCCCTTTGCCCTTCACCTTTTCGCCGCTCATGCCCGAAGACATTTCCTCACCGGGCGGCAAACTGGTGCGCACAGATTCAAAAAACTTATTGTTGTTCAGGGTTGCTTTCACCGGCTTCAGAGCCTGGTCGATAGGTCGACCGGGCATGACCGCAGCGGCCACCTTCTCCAGCTTCCCCTGCGGCAAAGGTACGGTCACCCCTCGCACCTTACCGCTGGCCAGCGCGAAGGCGAAATTGACCCGGTAGACCAGAGTGCCCGAACTGATCCACTGCTCGGTCTTGTCGGGATAGCCGGTCGGAGGCACGCAACCATACATGGTCTCCCCCATTCGCTCGACCCAGATCGGCAACTGGGTCTCGGGAGCCTGCAACTGACCGCCCAGAATGCGCACGCTGCTGACGGTATATTCCAGGGGATTCTTCACTTTGGCGCGGGTGGACTGAGGCGACCAGAAGGCGGGAGACTGGTAGATGGCCCGGATCATAGCCTGAGAGCTGCCGTTGCTGGTCTGATAGACGCGGGCCAACCCGTTGACGGTTGCCTCATCCGGCTCATCCGAGATAAAGCGCACCGCGAATTTGCGCGCGATGCGCCTGGCGGTGTGAGGGTCGGCCGCCAGCATGTCCAGCAATCGATCTCCTTCCGTCATCCCCTGACCGGCCGGGAAATTTGTGCCCAAAATCGTCTTGGCTCCCGCGTCATGTAAGAAAGGCAAAAAGACGAACCCATTCTGGCCGGCCTGCACCTGGTCGGGAAAGCGCTCCATCAGACGCTCCATCCGCTGCCCGCCGCGGCGCTCCCCGTACATCGTCCAGCCGGTAAGAACCCGCGCCACTTCGGTCACATCTTTTTGCGAATAGCCACCGTCCACTCCCAGCGTGTGCAACTCCATCAGTTCGCGGGCGTAGTTCTCGTTCAGACCCATCGCCTGCTTCTTACCGGCCGCCAGCCGAGGAGCGAAATTGTTGAGATGAGGCGCGTCGGCAGCCGCCATCGATTGAGCGTTATTGAGATACAGCAACATGGCCGGATGCCGGGCGGTGGCTCCCAGCATCGTCCTGAAATGCCCGAACACGTTGGGCCGGATCGCGTCACGCTCGTAGCTCAAAATATAAGGACGGGCCGGGCCCGAGGTGCGCGAAACGTTGAAATGATTGAACCAGAAGTCGGTCATCACTTCCTGCAGCTGATTTCTGGAATAGATGGCTCGGGTCACCTTCTGCGCGATCAGTTGGCGCTGCAGGTCCCGTTCGGTCAGCAGCTGGTTTTGACGAACGAAGTCTTGCAGGGCGCGGCGGTCTTTGGCGGCCTCCCCTTCTCCCGCGTTCGGATTCTTGACCCCGACTCCGGCAGCGGTGGCCATCTTCTTCAGCTGGGGGGCGGCCAGGTAGGTCTTGTCCATCGTCTTCAGGTCCATGGAAAGGGCCGGGTAGGCCTGCAGCGCTTGCTGGCAGGTGGAATCTTGGTCCTGGAGATTCAGCTGCGCCTCCAGCCACTGGTCGAGACCCTGATGGACGACCGCTTCCACCTGACCCGGAGTGGGGCCGTAGCTGAAACGGGACAGCATGTGAGCGGCAGCCTGATAGCTGTTCAAATTGGCCGCTTCGTAAGGAGCCTTGGCGAAACTGGGGGCCGTCAGCAAGAAAAGGAGTGCGTAACGTTTCATAGGCCGTCTAACCGGCCGGTCAGGCGAAAGTTGCGCGCTTTTTTTCTCAGGCCACTCCGGCCGGGTTGGGGGTGGATTGCAACTCTACCATGGCGGCCACTTCCACCTTGAAACCGGCCACCAACTCCTCGGTCGAGAGAATGGTGACGTCGGGCATGGAATGCTGCAGCCAGCGCTGCACCAGGCGACGGGTGGGCGGGTCGGTGATGAGCACCGGCGGATGATCGTGTTCATCCCGGGCTTTGCGCACGGCTCGCTCCAACTGTTCGACCTGATCGTGGCTCCAGCTCTTGCCGCTGACCAGACTTTCGCGAATGGCTTGCTCGGCGACGGGTCCCAGCGCAAGCACGCGCAGGTTCCCTTCGCGGTCGACGACGGAAGCACAGATCTGGCGGGCCAGAGCTACCCGGCAGCGCTCGGTAACTTCCTCGACATTGTCGAGAATGTCGACATAATCGCCACAGATCTCCATGATCGTGACCAGGTCGCGAATGGCCACGCGCTGCTCCAGCAGACTCTGGAGCACCTTGCGAATGCGCCGCAGAAGTCGTCGATCGTTGAGAAACTCTTCGACCACCACTGGATGAGAACTGCGCAACCGGTGGATCAAGTCATAGGTTTCCTGCAGGCCCAGCAACTCGGGACAGGCGCCCAAAATCAAACCTTTGAGGTGAGCCACCATCACGGCCAGCGGTCCGAGCACGGGGCAACCGAGATTCTCGGCCTTCTCCTTGTGCTCACCCTGGATCCACTTGGCCGGCAGACGATGCACCGGGTCCTGGGTGATGCCGCCCTCCAATTGACCGAGCAGGTCCAGGTTGCCCAGCACCATCATTCGGTCCAGGTAGACCTCGCCCACCGCCACCGGAGCATCTTTGATGCGCAGCAGATACTGGTTCTCCATCTGGAGATTGTCGGAAATCCGCAACGGTGGAATGACCAGACCGACTTCGCGCGCAACCTCTTCGCGGATCTGCTCCACTTTCGGAACCAGCGGGGAGCCGTTCTGCGGATCGACCAGAGGCAACAACGCCTTGCCCAGTTCCAGCATCAGCGGTTCGCGATACACATAAGGGTCGGTTCCCGGTTCACTGCGGCCGTCGAACTGGACGACCACCTCGCCTTCGACCGCCCACCCATCGTTGACCAAGCGCATAAGAGCCTGTTGCAGTTCAGCCCGTACACTCAGCTGGGATCCGACGTAGAGGTAGGAAACCTCTTCGTTGCGGGACAGCTTGATGTAGACCTGCTTGCCCTGTTCGTTCCGGCGCCAGGGGGCGAACGGCTCAAACACTTCCCCCACGCGTAAAACGTGAAGTTCTTGCAGCTCTTCTTCGGCTCGGTTTCTGGCCACTAGGGAGTTCCCTTCGGAGTGGGTGCGGCGCCGGCGGCCGGCCAGGGGTCGCCAGCCAGCAGCAGATAGACGGGCTTGCCGTCTTGTTGAAAGAGACTACCGCCCAGCTTGCCTTCCACCGACTTGACCAGCTCGGCGTCGGTGATCGGCTTCAGCTGGCCCGAGACCTTCATCTGCGAGGGGGTGCGCGCGTCGACTTCAGTCGGGTCGACCCCGGGGATAAAGGCGAGGATGACCTTGTTCCCGGTGGTGGGCTCCATGAACGGAACGTAGGCACCTTTGCCCGACTCCAGCTTGGAGCCGATCAGGACGGATAAATCTTTACTCATTCCGCCGAAGGGAGCCATAGAGAAGTCCTTGACGGACTTGTCTTTGATGCTCGAGAAATCCTCAGTGACCGGCGAGGCGCTTGCCACCGGTGTGCCCGAAGCCGCGGGCGGGGCGGGCTGCGAACATCCGCACAGCAACGTCAATAAGCAGAGTGCCAAAGTCTTCTTCATAGCTGCCGGGTTTCCGTCGTACCCCACAGACTCCTGCCAACCCCCTCCAGGATCCGCTCCCAGACTGGGCGAAGCGCGCGGAATGTCTGACTTTCTCAGCCTCGAGGAAAGCGCCGAGCAACTTGGCGTCAGCGATGGGCAGTTGCGTTCCTGGATCAAACGCGGACTGGCCAGTGCCGCGCGTCGCGGCGGGGACTACACTCTGCGAACCAGTGAAGTAGAACGCCTGCGCAAAGACCCGCCGACCACGACGGGCGATTCCCAGGAAGAAGCCGGTGCTCCCCAGCGGCCACGCGTGCTCCCCCCGCGCAGCGACAAAAACCCCGATAGCTTTGCCGGTGAACGCGATCGACGCCGACGTATGGGTCGACGGGCCAGTGACTTCACCCTGGAGATCCTGCACCAGGAAATTCGCTCGGCCATCAGCGCCGCCCTGGAACCAATTCTCCCCAGGCTTCCGGGGGCGGAACTCCCCCCGCCGGTCACGGTCGTGGAAGTCAATAACGACTATGAAATCGAGGCCCTGGAAGGGCGCATCCTCGAACTGGAAGCGCAAAATCGTCATCAGGAACTGGCGCGCGAAGAGTTCCGCCAGCGCTTGGAAGACTCCGAACGGCAGCGTCACGAACTGGACGCGTCCCAGCGCCAACAAATCGTGGAGCTTGAAAAACGCCTGGAAGAAGCCGTGCAGTCCAATCGCAACGGCAGCGACCAGGCGGTCGAGCGTCTGACCAAAGAGGTGACTTTAGAACGCCAACTGCGTCAGGAAGCGCTGGACAACGCCGAGCGCCTGCGCTCGGAAATCGAAGAACTCCAGTCCTCCGGCCTGGCCGTCGACGCCGAACGAGCCCGCTGGGGACTGGAAACCCGCACCCTGCAGGCCGAAATCGACCGCCTGACCATCATGCAGGGCTCCTCGGATCAGCAAAAGCGTGAACTAGAGCAGTCGCAACAGAAATTGGGCGACAGCGACCGGGACCTGCGTGAAAAAGACGAGGAATTGCGGCGCCTGCGTGAGCAGATCACCAGCCTGACCTACAAACTCCAGATGGCCGGCACGGGCGCCACCGGGACCAGCCCGGAGGAATCACGCCGCCTGGTGGAGCGTCTGGCCGAGGCCCAGGCGGAAATGGCCGAGAAAAACGAACTGGTCAACCAGACCTACGCGGAAATCGGGGAATTGCGCTCCAAGCTCGATGCCGTGCAGCGCAGCCACTACGAATTGCAGCAACGCCATGAACGGCTGAAGGACGAATGGGGGCAGTTAGCCGCGCAAGTGGCCGCCAAGCAGATGAGCGAGCATCAACAACAACAGGCCCCTCCTCCACCCGGTCCGGGTGAGCGCCCCAAAGGCTGGGGCAGCCTCTTCGGCCGTCGCGACTGATGCGCGCCTTCGGTTTTTTCCTGGCCGCACTGGCCGTCGCGCTGGGCGCCTTTGGCGCTCACGCCCTGAAGGCAACGCTGTCTCCCGAACATTTGGCAGTCTGGGAAACGGCCGTGCGCTACCAAATGTACGCGGCCGTCGGCATCCAACTCGGCTCAATGCAAAAGGGCTCGAAGACTCCCCTGTGGTTGCTGGCTCTGGGCTCCCTGCTCTTTTCCGGCAGCCTCTATCTGCTGTGCCTGAGCGGCCTGCGCTGGCTGGGCGCCATCACGCCGCTGGGCGGACTGGCCATGATCGCGGGCTGGCTGCTGCTCGGCCGCGAGGCGCTCCGCCATGAATGACCCGCTGACCCGCGCCATCCATCAGGTTCGCGACTGGACCTACGAGAATTACCACTGGGCTTATCTGGCGGGCACGGCCGTTTTGTGCAACAGCCTGTTCTTTCCCAATCCGGCCCACACCATCTACGCCTGGCTGACCTGCGCGCTGCTGGGCGCCGTGCTGGAACCCTGCGTCAATCCGTATCGCCAGATTTACGGCAGCAATTTGGGTCGCCTCCGCGAGGGAGTGGCCCTGACCTTCGACGACGGTCCCTCGGAAGACACGCCGGCCCTGCTGGACCTGCTCAAGGCCGAGGGCGTTAAAGCGACCTTCTTCGTGATTGGCAGCCAGGTCGAGAAGTATCCCGACATCGTGCGCCGCATCGCCGCCGAGGGGCACGCCCTGGGCAACCATACCGCCTCCCATCCCAACCTGATGATCTGCACGCCCGGACGCACGCGCCGCGAACTCGAGCGGGTGCAGCAGCAAATTCAAGAGTTGACGGGACAGAAGCCCACCTGGTGGCGGCCGCCCTTTGGTTTCCGCTCGCCCTGGACCCAACCCGTGGCCACCCGTCTGGGCCTGCGCTGCGCTCTCTGGACCATCAATCCCCGTGACTTTCAGGACCCCGGTGCCTCCGTGATTGTGGAAAGAGTGATGGGCGCGCTTGACAAGGGTGTGATCGTGCTGCTGCACGACGGACTGCAAAAACGCGGTCAGACGCTGGAAGCCACCCGGGAGTTGATCCATCGGCTCAAAGAGCAAAACATCCGCTTCCAGCTACTGGATGAATCCGATGCCTAGGGTTCAACGTCTCGATCCTCTGGTGGCCGAGCGCATCGCCGCCGGCGAAGTAGTGGAGCGCCCCGCCTCGGCCGTCAAAGAACTGGTGGAGAACAGCCTGGATGCCGGTGCCCGGCAGATCACGGTGGAACTGGTGGGAGGCGGCATCAGCCTGCTGCGCGTCATCGACGACGGCTGCGGCATGAGTGCCGAGGACGTCAAATTGGGACTGGAGCGTTTCGCGACCTCCAAAATCACTCAGTGGGAAGACCTCGACTCCTTATCGACCCTGGGTTTCCGCGGCGAGGCCCTGCCCAGTATCGCGGCCGTCTCCCGCCTGGAAATCGCCACCTGTGAGCGCGGCGCCGACTTCGGCACCCGGGTCAAAGTGGAAGGCGGAGTGATCGCCGAGGAAGGCCCGGCCCCTCCTCAGTCAGGCACACGCGTCACGGTAGAGGATCTGTTTTTTAACACGCCGGCTCGACTCAAGTTCTTGAAAAGCGCCGCCGCCGAAACCAGCCAGGTGGTGGACCTGCTGACCCGTATGGCTCTGACCCAGCCGGAAGTCCATTTCCAGGTGCGCTCCAATCAGCGCGAGGTTTTCCTGGTTACCTCCAAGATGACGCTGCCTCAGCGTATGGCTCAACTCTGGAAAGTGCCGCTGGAAGACCTGGTCGAAGTCGAAGGCGAGGTGCAGGGAGTGCAGGTGCGCGGCTGGGTGGCCAAACCTCATCACGCCAGACCGACCCGCAATCACCAACTCTTCTGCCTCAATGGCCGCATCATCAAAAGCACCAGTTTGTCTCAGGCCGTGCTGGAGGGCTTCACCCCGCTGGTCAGCAAAGGTCGCTACCCGGTGGCCCTGTTGCGGTTGGATATCGACCCCAGTTTGATCGACGTCAATGTCCATCCCACCAAAGCCGAGGTGCGCTTCGCCGAAGCCCGCTCGCCTTTCCGGGCCATCTATCGCAGTATCGCCCGCAGCCTGGAAGAACACTCGGCCGACAGCGTGCAGCCTCAGCACTGGGATCTAATCGAAGAAGCCCCCTTCCTTCCGGAAGCGCAGCCGGAGCCTTTGGCCCGCGAGCCCGTGGCTCCCGCCTACTCCGCTCCGGCCCGAGCGGCTGCTTCTTCCCACCGTCCCCTCCCCCCGTATCGGCCCACGCCTCCGCCTCTGGCCAGCACTCTGGAGCTCTTCAAGCCTCTGGAAATCGCCCCGGAAGGCCCTCGTGTCAAAGTGCTCAGCCAACTCTACCGCACCTTCATCGTAGCCCAGGTGGACGGTGAAATGTGGATCGTGGATCAGCACACCGCCCACGAGCGTATCTGGTATGAAAGATTGGGACACTTGCAACCGCTGGACGGCCCCCAACAAGGCTTGCTGGTGCCGGAGATCATGGAATTTTCGCTGGCCCACGCCGCTCTTCTGGAGGGTTCGCTGGAGCAAATTCGAGAGTTCGGTTTCGAAATCGAACACTTCGGCGGCAATACCTTTCAAATGCGCAGTCTGCCGCTGGGCGTAAAACCGGGCAGAGCAGCCGGCATCGTGCGCGAGCTGGTCGAACAAATCGCCAGCGAGCAGGTGAGTCTGCGAAACCATCCACAGGAAGTGGTGCGCGAAAAACTGCGCGCCATGGTTTCCTGCAAAGCCGCCATCAAGGCAGGCGACCCCCTGTCGGTGGACGAGATGGAAAGCTTGATCCGCGAAATGCTGACCGTCGAGCACTCCAACTACTGCCCGCACGGCCGCCCCACCCGCATCAAACTCGACGACCGGGCGCTGGAGCGTCTATTTCACCGGTAGAAGAGTTGTGGGTGGTGGCCGGGCCGACCGCCAGCGGCAAAAGCAGCCTGGCCCTGCAACTGGCGCAACGATGCGGCGGAGAACTGCTTTGCTTCGACTCCACCACGGTTTATCGGGACCTGGACATCGGCACGGCCAAACCGCCGGCCTCGGACCGCGCTCTCACCCCCCACCACCTGCTCGACCTGGTGGAGGCGGGTCAGGATTTTACCCTGGCCGACTTCATGGGCCACGCCGAAACGGCCCTGGCGGATGTGCGGGGCCGGGGCAAACAGCCGATCCTGGTGGGAGGCACCTATCTTTATCTGAGGGCCTTCCTGCAGGGTTTTCAGCTCAGTGAAGTAGCTCCCGACCCCGATTTTCGAGCCTGGGCGGAAGAGCAGCCCGTGGCCAGCCTGATCGAAGAACTCAGAAGCCGAGATCCGGAGGCACTGCTGGTCGTCGACCTGGCCAATCCGCGCCGGGTGGTGCGCGCCCTGGAAGTGTGCCGCAGCGGCAAGCTCTTTTCGGAGCACTACCGCGCCCAACCTCGCTCCGAGCCGGTGCGCAAAATCGGTTTGCAAGCCGGACCCGACTGGCTCAAAAGCCGCATTACCGAGCGCTCCCGCGCGATGTTCGTGGCCGGCCTGCGAGAGGAAGTCAAACGCTTGTGTGAGAAAGGTCTGCAACGTTGGCTGCTCTCGATGCGCTTCATCGGATATCCCGAGGTGATAGAGGGAATGGAGCTGGCGAAAGACGACTCCGAACTGGCTGAGCGGGTGAGTGAATCCACCTGGCGGCTGGTCAAGAAACAACGCACCTGGGGACGTTCCGAACCAGGCGTGGAGTGGTTTGACGCTCAGCATCCGGACTTGCTCGAACTCGTTTGGGAACGGCTACAAACCCCCACACAAAAATAAAACTTGGCGGGGGACCTGATGGATTGGACAGACATATGTTAAACCTGCAAGACGCATTTCTCTCACAACTAAAGAAAGAGGGCCAGGTTGTGGCCGTCTTCTTGGCCAAGGGCGTGCAGCTCAAGGGAATCATCCGCGGCTACGACAACTTCACCATCTTCCTGGAAGATCAAGACGGCCGCATGCAGATGGTCTACAAGCATTCCATCACCACCGTCAGCCCCACCCGCGACACCAGCGACGGCTTCCTGCGGGACGCGTTCAAAGATTCGATCGAAAAGAAAAGCCCACTGGCTCGATAGTCTTGACCTTCGAAAAATGGGAAGGCCTGGGCAACGACTTTGTTTTCGTCGCCGGCGACCCGCCGGCCGATGCGCAAGCTCGGGCCATCCAATGGTGTGATCGACGCACCGGAGTCGGCGCCGACGGGCTCGTCTACCTGAATGACGAACCGCGTATGGTCATCTTCAACAGCGACGGCTCTCGCGCCAGCACCTGCGGTAACGCTCTGCGTTGCGTGGGTGCCTGGCGTGCGCAGCGCGACCGACTTCCTCTGGGCCAGTGGGAAGAAGTTGCCACCGACAGTGGCCAGCGACGTCTGAGAGTTCTCGATTCTGAGCGCGTGACCGTGGACATGGGCCCCCCGGGTAAAGTGGAGGGGACCCAGGATTTACTCCCCATCCCCGAGGTCGGTCTACCCGGTCACTTCCTCTCGATGGGCAACCCCCACCTGGTGGTGCTTTGCCCCGAAGGGCTGCCTTCCCGGTCCGACTTCGAGAGTTGGGGCTCGAAACTGACCCACTCGATCCCGGGTGGCGTCAACGTCGAATTCGTGGCGCGTCGACCCGACACGCCCAACGCCCTGGAAGTGCTGGTCTGGGAACGCGGCGCCGGACCCACCCAGGCCTGTGGCAGCGGGGCTTGCGCCGCGCTGGTGGTGGCCGTGCGGGTGGGCTGGGTGAGCGGAACCAGCCGGGTAGGATTGCCCGGAGGCGAATTGGAAATCGACTGGAACGGCCAGGACGGGGTTTTGATGACCGGTCCGGCCCGCAACGTATTTAGAGGAGAACTAGTGTGAGGACCAAGGAACGCCGCCAGAAACTGCTGGCCCAACTGGAAAGCAAAGGGGTTGATGCCCTGTTGGTGGCCACTCCCGAGAACCGCCGCTATCTGAGCGGGTTCTCCGGCTCGGCCGGTTATCTGTTGCTCGGTCCGCAGCACAACCAGATCGTGGCCGACGGCCGCTACTGGGCCCAGTGCGCCGAACAGTGCGCCGACCTGGACCTGGTGAAGTTCCGCCAGGAAGACTTCAAGTCTCTGATCGATTGCGCCGCCGCCCAGATCTCCGGGGACTCCGGGATCCTGGGAGTGGAGGGCCGCAACATGGTGGTGGCCGACTTTCAGGCCCTGCAGCGCGCCCTGCCCGAAGGCTGGTCGGTCCAGTCGGTGGAGAGCTGCGTGGAAGACATCCGCCAGCTTAAGGACCAGGAAGAACTGGAGTTGATGCGCAGAGCCGCCCAGATCGGCGACCAGGCTTTCCGCAAAGCCTTGGAATGCCTCAAGGAGGGCATTCGGGAGCGCGACTTCTGCCTGGAATTGGAATACCAGATGCAGAAACTGGGCGCCCGCAAGCCCGCCTTCGACAGCATCGTGGCCTCCGGACCCAACGGCGCCTTTCCGCACGCCGGCGTCACCGACCGGGTCATCCAAAAGCACGAATTGATCACGGTCGACTTCGGTGCCTATCGAGACGGCTACAACTCCGACATCACCCGCACCATCTGGGTCGGTCAACTGAACGAGCGCAATCGCTTCATCTACGAGAGCGTGCGCCAGGCGCAGCAACGCGCCGTGGACGCGGTCAAACCGGGCAAAACCTGCAAGGAAATTGACGCGGTGGCTCGCCAGTCGCTGCTCGACGCCGGCCTGGGAGAATACTTTACCCACGGTCTCGGTCACGGCATCGGCCTGGCCGTTCACGAACTGCCCGGGGTACGCAGTACCTCGGATGTGGTGCTCGAACCTGGCATGGTCATCACGATCGAACCCGGCGTCTACATTCCCGGCGAAACCGGTTGCCGGGTCGAGGACTCGGTGTTGGTCACAGCCGACGGCTGCGAAAAGCTCACCCGCTCCGCCTACCAAGAAGTGGGCCAGTCCCACCCCCTGGAAACCGTCGGAGCCTAAACACCCGCTCTCAGCTGATAGACCGAGTAGCCGATGGTGGCCGCCACCAGGACCAGCAGCAGAACCCAGAGCGACAGGGTCAACAAGTGCAGCCGCCGGCTGCGGCGAACGGCCTCCAGCAAACTCAAGCGGGACTCTTCCAAAGACAGAAAGGCGGACCGGCAGCGCCAGGCAACCTCGGCGGGAACGGAGAGACCCGAGCCTCGCCAGATCTGGTCGGAAGACCTCCAGATCCGGCCCAACCAAGGAATCCAGTAGCCGCTGATCAGCAACCATCCGACCACCGAGGGCCAGACCACCGAGGCAACCCAGACTATCGAAGCCATCCGACGTTCACCGAGCTGCTGCAGGAGCGAGTAAAGCAGGGCCGGTTGCAGAAGCTCGAGGGCCAGCACCGCCAGGTAGCCCAGACCAATCAAAGCCAGCAACACCTGAACAATCAGGTCCTGGCGCAGGTTCAGATAGTAGGAGCGCCATTCGTTCCAATCCGCCCCCTCTTCGATAGCTTCCTCGCTGGGACTGAAGCCTTGACCGGTAGGACTCGGATGGGGTCGGGCTTCGCGAGTCAGCACCAAAATCAGAGGCAGACTCCCCCAGCCCAGCAGCAGGCCGAGGAAAGCAGGTCCAGCCCAGTTTCCACCGCGCCGGCCGGCTAAGAGCGTGGCCAGGACCGCCGAAATTGGATGGGAAAGGAGATCCGCCTCAATCCAGTGCATGGAAAGAGAATTCCGCGCTGGCGAGCAAAACTCCGGCCAGCTTAGGACAGAACGGCGTAGGCCAGGGCGGCTCCCGAAACGGCGCCCACCAGTCCCAAGCTAAGAGCGCCGGCGAAGGCCTGGTTGGCGGGCTGAGCAGCCCAGTGCAGGGCGCGCAGGGCGGTATCGGCTCCGAGAACGCCGTTGCGCACCAGACCCATGGCGTGGGGCACGGAGTCGGCCAACAGGCGAGGACCGTAGGTTTTGGCCAGGATGCTGCCCCCCAGGGTGCCGTAGGCGGCGCCCACAGCGCCGGCGCTGACCGTCAAAATCGGACGTGCGATGGGATGGCGAGGACCGCCCGGAGGTCTGGATTGAATTCTCACCCGCCCAGGATAGCCGTCAGCCCCTGCGACGGTGCGAACGTCAGGTTAACTTGTCGCACTGGTAACACGGGCCAACTTTCTCCCTTTGTTCCAACGGGCTAAACTGCAGGAGATGAAGGTCCAGGCCCCCGTGCTGCAGTGGCAGCGCCAGGAGATGAACAAGCTGAAGGAACGGCACAGCCACGCATTTTGCGGCGGGCCCGTCTTTCACGGCACCGGTCTATCCCCGGACCAGGTGCTGCTCGAGGGCATCCCGGCCACCGGCGGTCGCGACTTCGACTTGATGGAACACCAGCGCCAGTTCATCCAGGTGGGCGAAGCCAAAGAAGAGCAGTCCGCTCTGCGCGGCAGCTGCCTGGCCGCCCCCACCCCGGCCGGTTTCGCCGGTGAAGGCGGCTGGGTCTACAAACTCTACCCGGTGGGCGGCGGCATCGATGTCAACGCGGCCCTGGGGCCGAAAAAGGTCGACATGGCCAAGGGCACTCTGGAAGGTTCGATCATGCCCGGCGAAACCGAGATCGCCTTCGCCTCCTACCAGCCCTCCTGTCAAATCGAAGGCTACTATCAGGTGGGCAGCTACTCCGAAGCCCACGGCAAATACCGCTTAGGGAAGTTTGTGCCGAATCCTCACTTCGCTCCCGGGGCCTGGGAAAGCGAACGAATCACGGTCGCTCAGCCATAGCCGCCCCCGCCAGATAACCACTGGCCCAGGCGTTCTGAAAGTTAAAACCGCCCGTCACTCCGTCCACATCCAGCAATTCGCCGGCCAGGAAAAGCCCGGGGCAAAGCTTGCTTTCCAGCGTCTTCAGGTCTACTTCACCCAGCGGCACGCCGCCAGCCACCACGAACTCCTCTTTGAAGACGCCCTTGGCAAGGACCTGAAGCCGGCAGTTCTTGAGGGTTTCGACCAACCGGTTGAGAAATTTCTCGGAGGCCCGGGACCAGGCCAGGTCTTCTTCGACCAGATTGCGCCAGAGGCGCCGCGGCAGACCCCAGGGACAGTCGCCGGCCACTTTCTTGTGGGAGCCACGCAAGCGTTGGAAAGTCTCCCTCACTTCCTCTTGAGACACATCGGGCAACCAATCGACGCGAACCCAGGCCTGGTAGTTCAGCTCGTGCAACATGCGCGCTCCCCAGGCGGAAAGCCTCAGAGTCACCGGCCCGGACAGGCCCCAGTGAGTGATCAGCAGAGCGCCTTCCTGGCGCAAGGCGGGCTTCGTCTCCAACACGGCCCGCACCCGATCCACCGCAATACCCGGTAAGTCCCGCAATCTCGGGTCGTCCACCGTGAAGGTGAAAAGCGAGGGACAGGGGGGTATCATCCTATGACCCAACTCGGCCAACCAGGGGTACACGGTCGGGGCCCCGCCGGTGGCCAGCAAGAGCCGCGGGGCGCTCAGGCTGGTATCCTGCAGACGCACGGTCCAACCCGGTTCGATGGCCAGCACCTTGGTGCTCAAGCGCACCTCCACACCCAGCTTCTGGGCCTCCCCCAGCAAGCAGTCGATGATGGACTGGGAACTGTCGCTGACCGGAAAAACGCGACCGTCGGGCTCCACCTTGAGCGCTACCCCGCGCTCTTCGAACCAGGCCATGGTCTCGCTCGGGCCAAAGCGGGAGAAAAGGGCTCGCAACTGCTTTTCGCCGCGCGGGTAGTGCTTGACCAACTGCCCCACCTCAAAGCAGGCGTGGGTTACGTTGCAGCGACCGCCACCCGAGATGCGCACCTTGGCCAGCGGGCGGGCGGCCGCCTCCAGCAACACCACCCGCCACTCGGGCCGGCGCCTCTTCAGTTCGATGGCCGCGAAGAAGCCCGCCGCTCCGCCGCCTACCAGGATTGCATCCATCACCTGGGCCATGGTCGGCCGCAAGGTGGCCAATTCCTTCCTGTGGAAGGCGGCGCGATGAGCACTCGCAAGCAAGTGGCCCGGGGGGCACTGCTCCTGGCCTTGAGCGCCCCCGGCTTGAGCCAGCCTCAGCCGCCCAAAGCCAAGCAAATTCCCCACGTCACCAAGATTCACGGCCAAGAATTACTGGACAACTATTTCTGGCTGCGCGACCGCAAAGACCCGGACACGCTGGCCTACCTGCGCAAAGAGAACGCCTACTGTGACAAGGTCCTGGCTCCCACCGCGGGGCTGCAGAAAACTCTCTATCAGGAGATGCTCTCGCGCGTTCAGGAGGACGATCAACGCGCTCCCTATCGTATCGGCAAATACGGCTATTACGCGCGCACCAAAAAAGGCAAATCCTATGCGATCTACTGCCGCGTTCCCTGGGGCAAGGAGAAGCCCGTCGAAGTTCTGCTGGACGCCAACGCCCTGGCCAAGGGACACGACTATCTAGGGATGGGCAGTTTCGAGGTCAGTCCCGATTCCAACTGGTTGGCCTATAGCGTGGATATCACCGGCTATCGCCAATATCGCCTGCACTTCAAAGACTTGCGAACCAAGCAGGTCACCACCGATTCCTTAGAGCGTGTCACTTCGATGGCCTGGGCTCAGGACAACAAGACGATCTTCTTCACCACCGAAGACCCCGTGACCAAGCGCTCCGACAAATTCTGGCGCCACACCGTAGGCACCAAAGACACTCGGCTGCTTTACACCGAGAAAGACGAACTCTTCGATCTCACCTGCGCCCCCTCACGCGATCAGGCCATGGTTTTGCTCCACTGCTACTCGAAGACGTCCACCGAGATGCGATTCCGCCCGGCCGACGCCTCCGAAACCGCCCTCCAGGTCGTGCGTCCGCGCGAAGCCGACCACGAATACTGGGGCGATTTCTACCAGGGCCGCTTCGTCCTGCGCACCAACCTGAAAGCCCCCATGTTCAAGGTGGTGCAGGCTTCGGCAGAGCAACCCGGCCAGTGGAAAGACCTGTTCGTTCCCGCCGAAGGCACTCAGGTCGACCAGTTCTGCCTCTTCCCTCAGCACATCGCCCTGGAAGTGCGCCGCAGCGGTGTCCCGGGTCTGGCCATCAGCGACAGTCAAGGCCAGAACTTGAAGGAGATCCAGTTCAAGGAAACCGTGCGCAGTCTCTCGTTTGGCGAGAATGAGGATGTCGACCTGAACTACGTTCGAGTCGAGTACGAGTCACCGGTCACGCCGCCCACCACTTACGACGTCAGCCTGAAAAGCGGCGCTCTGCGCAAAGTCCGCCAGCAACCGGTTCCCAATTACAACGCCCGGCAGTATAGTTGCCAGCGCTGGAACGTGACCGCTCGCGATGGCGTGACGGTACCTGTCACTCTGGTGTATAAAGCCGGCACCAAACCCGACCAGAGCCACCCCCTGCTCATGGAAGGCTACGGATCCTACGGTTCGATCGACGACCCCTATTTTTCGGCCAGTCTGTTCAGCCTGCTCGACCGGGGCGTCGTCTACGCTTATGCCCACATCCGCGGGGGCGGCGAAATGGGCGAACCCTGGCGTATGGCCGGACGCATGATGACCAAGATGAACACCTTCAACGACTTCGTCGACTGCGGCCAGGACCTGGTCGACAAAGGTTGGTCCCGGGCCGACGGACTGGTCATTACCGGCGGCAGCGCCGGTGGATTGCTGGTCGGAGCGGCCGCCAATCAAAGGCCCGGACTCTTCCACGCGGTGCTGTGCAAGGTCCCCTTCGTGGACGTCATGAACACCATGCTGGACGCCAGCCTGCCCCTGACCACCAGCGAATACATCGAGTGGGGCAACCCCAACGAGAAGCCCGCCTTCGATTACATGCTGCAGTATTCGCCCTATGACAACCTGCAGGCCAAAGCCTATCCCTCCATGCTAGTGAAGGTCTCGCTCAACGACAGTCAGGTGCCCTACTGGGAGGGCGCCAAGTTCGTAGCCAAACTGCGAGCGCTGAAAACCGATGATCATCCGCTGCTGCTCAAGTCCAACTTGAAAGCGGGCCACGGCGGCTCTTCGGGTCGCTATGACCGCCTCAAAGAGCGCGCCTTTGACTACGCCTACATCCTCTGGCAGATGGGCTTGTTGAAGAACTGAAGCCTCGTTGGATCCTTGGGGGCGCGGTGGTGCTGGCGCTGATCTGCCTGATCTTCGCCGGTGCCCGCCTGCGGTTCAGCAACGATCGGACTCGCATGCTCGATCCCCGCCACCCGGCCCAGCAACGTTTTGAAGAGTATCGCCAGGCCTTCGGCGCCAGTCCGGAGGTGGTGCTGCTGATCAGCAGCGACGACGCGGAACTTCGTCGTGCATGTGCTGACGCCGTCCTCAAGCAACTGGCCGGCGAGCCCCGACTGCACGAACTGAGCGGGGTCCTGGAGATGCCGTTGCTGCCTCAGCAGGGTCTCTACTATTCGAGTCCGGAAACCCTGAGCAGCCTGGAACAACGCCTCAAGCTGCTGCAGCAGTTTCAGGGCGGCAGTCTACCGAATCAGCCCGAGGTAATGCGCGAGCTCCTGCACTCGCTGCGCAGTCGCGGCCACGAGCCCTACCAGAGCCCTTTTGGACCCCCTCCCCCTAAACTCGAATCACGCCGCTACCTGGAACTCACGCCCGAGACCCTGGTGGTGGCGGCTCGAGTGCAGCCGGGTCAGGACAGCAACGACGCCCTGCTCGCCCGTCTGCGCACCAGGGTCAACGAGGTGATGGCCTCGCACGCCGGCGTCGACGTCCTTCTGGGTGGCGACTTTGTGGCGTTCTGCGACGACGCCCGGGCGGCCCGTCGCACCGCTCTTCAGGTCAGTCTGCTCTCCTTGCTTTTGGTGCACAGCTTCTTTCGCTGGGCTTTCGGACGTCCCCAACCGGCCCGCCTGGCCCTGCTGACGGTCCTGATCGCCCTGTGCTGGAGCTGCGCCTGGGTCGCCTGGATGACGCCGACCCTCAATCTGATCACGCTCAATTTTACGGCCACCTTGATCGGGCTGGGTATGGACTTCAACGTGCAGATGCTCTATCGGTTTTACGAGGAGCGCGAGCGAGCCGACAGCGCCGAGCAGGCCGTCCGCAACACCTTGAGCAGTGCGGGCAAAGAAAATTTCGTCGGGGCCCTGGCCACCAGCGCCGCATTTTTTAGTTTGATGGCCACTCCCTTTCTGGGAGTGGCTCAGCTAGGGCTTATCAGCGGCGTAGGCGTGCTTCTGTGCTGGGTCGCCTCGGTGACCGTCCTGCCGGCCCTGTTGCTGGTCACGGGCGCCCAGGGAGCCGCTCCGCCGGCCGGCCCCTGGCAGCGCTGGGAGCAGACCTGGCGCTCCTATCCCCGATTCATACTGCTGGCCGCGGGCCTGCTGACGGTGGTGGCCACCTTTCACCTGCACCGGCCCATCTTTGACTACAATTTGCTGCATATGATGCCCGAAGACGCCCTGGCCATTCGCAACGACCGCGAGTTCCACCAGCGCTGCGGCATGTGCAGTCTCTACGCCTGTTCGCTGGCCTCCGATGAAACCGAACTGCGGCGGCGCACCGAGCAGTTTCGCAAGCTGCCGGGTATCGCCCGAGTGGAAAGCCCGGCCGACTGGATTCCGGAGAAAGCAGAGGCGCGCCGTCAGCGCGTCCACGACCTGCTGGCCACGCCTGCGGGCGCCCCGCCGCAATGGCTCCAGGAGTTGCCGGACCCCGGTCAGCGACTCAGCACCGAGCAACTGCTGGAATTGAAAAAGCATTTCCGAGGGGGGGACGCCGAGGTCAGCAGTTTGCTGGCGCAACTGGGTCCCGGCCCGATCCAGGACGGGCTCTCGCATTTCTTCGGGGAATTCAAACAAGACTTGACGAGCCGCCGGGAGTGGCTGGCGGCCCAACGGGAAGAACCGGTTCCCCAGTGGAGCCAGCTTCCCCCGAACCTGATGCAGCGCTACCATCAGGGCTCTAAGTGGCTGATCAAGATCTATCCCAAAAAAGATGTCTGGGAAAAGGAAGCTCTGGAAGAGTTCATGCAAGAACTGGCCACCGTCGACCCGCAAGTGACCGGGCTGCCTCTGTTGACCCACACCTATCTGCAGCAGATCAAGGATTCTTACTGGATCGCCGGACGCAACGCTCTGGTGGCCATCAGCTTGATTCTCCTGATCTCGTTTCGCCGTCTCGACGAAGCCGTCTGGGCGCTGGCTCCCAAGCTGCTGGGGGTGGTCTGGATGCTGGGAGCGATGGGCTTGCTGGGCATCAACTTCAACCCGGCGAATGCCACCGCCCTACCGCTGACGCTGGGGATCGGGCTGGTCTTCGGAGTTCACGTCGTGCATCGCCTGCGCGACCATCCCGAAGAGGGCGTTTTTGTGGGCTCCACCGGTAGCGCGGTGCTGGTTTCCGGAGTCTCTACGGTGCTTGGCTATATTTCGCTGGTCACCTCACCCTATCGAGGTATTGCCAGCCTGGGCTTGATCATGGGCCTGGGCGTCGTCAGCAGTCTGGTCACCTCGCTGGTGGTGCTGCCCATCGTGCGCCAGGCAGTCAAGCGTCGTTAGGGTCCTTGTCGAGCCAGGCGGTAGGCGCCGGTCTGCCAGATGTTGCGGACGAAGACGGCTACCAGGAAAAGAAAAAGAAAAAGATTGAAAAGCAGTCGCGCCAAAGGCGCGGCCGCGGCTCCCATGCCGACAAACCCGAACAGGCCTGATACGAAGGCCAAAAGTAAAAATGTGATGGCCCAGTTGGACATCATCACCATCCTCCATCCCCCTCCACGTGGGAGATTTTTCCCCATGCTAGTCAGATGGGCGGATTCCTTGAACCGATTGAGATACCCGGCCCTTGGTACCGCTGTACCCGTCGAGTTCCTCACGCACCTGGCGAGCCAGCGGGGTCTGGCCCGGAGAGCCGTTGTCCGACTGCTCGTGCCCCTCAAGCGCCGACGGGCTCTCGGACTCGACCTGCACCGGCTTTTGCTGGCTCTTGAGCCACTCTCGCAGCCCGTGCTCCGCCTCCTGTCGCAGCCAGCTCTTGAGGATGCCGCCGATTCCGGACCGGCTCATGCTGGCTCCGAACAAGATCGGCAGAGCCACGCCGGAGCCAACAGCAAAGCCGAACAGCACAGCGCCTCCCAGGCTGGTCAGCGGTTTTTCCTCCACGAATTTTCTGAGATCTGATGGATTGTTTTGCATAACCTTACCCTCTTCAAATGAATACGGTCTCCCGGCTTGTGCGCTGCGCCAGCAAGCGGGCTAGAACCGATGGAATTTATCGGCGACTCAGTGCGGCGCCGGTGAGAAAGCCTAGCGATAGGCCGGCGATAAGCGCCTGGGTGGGATACTTACGGATAAAGCCGGTGAGGTCGGCCTGGATGTCAGAGGCGCGACTGTCGCTCAGGTACTGGCTGCCGGCTTCCAGCTGTCCAGCCGCCTTGTGCAGCACGCCGCCCACCTGGGTCAGCGCCTGATCGGTCTTGTCGGCCATCTTCTTGCCGGTCTCGTGCAACTTCTCCTGGATCTTCTCGTTGTGAATCGGATTCATAGGTCCTGTCCTCCACTGTGTGTGTTGTGGCCGGCCATGCAGGCCTTGCCTGCTCCGATCTTAGCCTGCCCCCCGAGAATGCAGCAGGTCGACTCGTCCCTGAGGGCGGGTATTTGCATACCGCCGAGAATTCAGGAACATTTCAGCGGAGTGGACTAAAGTGGCGAGGTAATACACAAGAGACAGCAGGAGAGCCTCGTCATGAAAGTCAGCGCATTCATTCAGAACAATCCCACTCCCAACCAGAAGCCGTCAGTCAACAAACCCTCTCAGGACCCGGCTCCTCAAGCTCCTCAGGAAAATTACACTCCCTCGGAAGGCCCCTCGACCCTGAAAGCCCTGGCTCCCGTCTTCATTGGCGCAGCCGTGGGTGCAGGCGTGGGCCTCTTCGCCGGCGCTGGCGGCGGTGGCTTCCTGGGCGGCACTGCCGGCGCTCTGGCCGGCACCGGACTGGGCGTGGCCGCCACCGTGGGCGCTGCTCGCGTCGGCCTGGACGAGCAATCCTTCGGAATCGGCATGGCCGGCGTAGCCATCGGTGGCATCGGTGGTTGTATCCTGGGCGCCATGGGTCACAGCTGGGCATCAGGCGCAGCCCTGGCCGCTGGAGGAGCCCTGGCGGGCGGCCTGGTCGGCATCAGCTCACTGCTGAAATAGTTTTCCGCAACGCAAAAAAAGAGAGCCCGAGAGGGCTCTCTTTTTTTCGTTTGCTCCGGAACCGCTTAGCGACTCAAAATCATGAGGCTGTAGGGCGCCAGTTTGAACTCGGCGCTGCACTGCTGCTCATCCCAGGCCATCTCTTCGGCCTCGACTTCACCCCCCTTGGGCTCGCTGTAGTCCGGACTGTAAACCGAAGAAGCCGTGTTCAAGCGAATCTTCCAGGTTCCCGGACCGGGCAGTCCCAGGCGGAACGTCTCCATTTCCTGAGCGGAAAAATGCGCAATGACCATCACTTCCTGGCCCGGCTCGCCGTAGCGCGTAAAAGCCAGCACGTTTTTGCCTTCATCGTTCCGAATCAACTGGATTCCCTGGCCGCTCAGACCGGCCGAGACGCCATCCAGATTGCGTCGCAGGCGAATCAAATCGCGATAGAGGCGCACGATGCCTCGGAAGTCCTCGGAGAGCTCCCAGTCCAGCGGCACCGTGTCCTCAAACCAGCCATCCTCGAGGAACTCCTGGCCCTGAAAGAGCATGGGAATCCCTGGAGCCGTGAGAGCCAGAGCGCCGGCCAGGGTGGAGCGCCTCCGCGCATACCAATCCTGCGGATTCTCGGGGTCCACTTCCGAGGTCACGCGTTGCTTGCCGTTGGCCACCTCGTCGTGAGACTCGCTGTAGACGATGCGCTGAAAGACGTCGTTGTTGAAGCGATGTAGAAGCGCCGTGGCCACCTGGCTCATATTGCGCTGGTCGTCTTCTGAGGTCGTCACCGCCGCCCGCACCGGATGGACAAAGTGAGCACACCACTGGCTATGAAAACCACCCCCACCCTCCTCCACGGGGGCCGTCAGCGCGTGACTGTCCTGAAGGTCTTCGGCGATCAGAATCTTGCCCGGAAAACGCCCGCGAATCTCCCCATTCAAGCCACGAAAGAGCTCCCAGGCTTCGGGAATCTCCTGAACCATGTCGATGGTCCGCATGTACAGGGTGGAGTCGTAACGCAGCCCGTCCACGCGAAATTCTTCCAGCCACATCAGGGCGTTGTCCCGCAAGAACTGGCGAACCTCAACGCGCCCATAATCCGGACGTGTATCGCCCCAGGGCGTATTCGAACGGTCATCGTTATAGAAGTAGATGCCCCCTTTCTCGTTCTCGGACCAGCCGTCAAACTGCCAGAGGTCCAGGTCGCTCGGGCCCATGTGGTTGTAGACCACGTCTAAGATGACCCCGATGCCCATTTCGTGGCACTTTTTGATGAAGCGCTTGAAAGCGTCTGGGCCTCCATAGGCGGTCTCGACCGCAAAGATATGGGCAGGATTGTACCCCCAGGACCAATCGCCGGGAAATTCCGCCACCGGCAGAATCTCCACTGCGTTGACGCCCAATCGTTTCAGGTGCCCGAGGCGCTTCTCGGCATCGGCAAAGGTGCCGGGACCTTCGCCCTTAGAATCCTGGAACGTGCCGATGTGCATCTCGTAGATGACCAGTTCATTGAAAGGACCCAGGCCCGCATACTCCTCGTCCTGTCCCCAATCAAAGCTGCCTGGATCATAGATGACCCCGTTGCCCACCGAGTTGGTCACCTCTTTGGCGTAGGGATCGATGCGCGAAAGTTCCTTTTCGCCATTGCGAATGTGATAACGGTATTCGTCACCGACCTTCGCTTTCTCCACGACGCCGGACCAGTGTCCGGACTCGTCCCTGTGCAACGGGTTCTGACCCGGGGTGAAGTTGTTGAAACTGCCGATGACGGAAACTTCCTCGGCAAACGGAGCCCAAACTCGGAAGGAGCAACCTTTCTTCAAAAGAGTTGCTCCCATGGCGGTGATTTCTGATTTTTTAGCGGACGCGACGGTCACAGACAAAAACTCTCCTTAGTGAAAATAGAAAACAGGGGGAGAGCTGCGAAGCTCTCCCCCCAAGACGTAAGCGCAAGGCTTAGGGCAGTTGATTGATGGCGGCGGCGTCCGCACGACCATAGGTGTCAGCGCTGTATTTGTTGATGATTTCGCGAACCTCGAACTCGCCCAGGTTGCCGGTCGGACAGGCAACGGCGACAACGGCGCGGCCATTCTTCAGGGCCTCCTCGGAGTCGATGGCGATGCGATGCGGCACACCCTGGTCCTGCATGTAGCCGGCGACGCCGCCAGCAATGGCTCCGCCTACGGTGGCGCCCGCCAGTCCAGCCATGGCCGTAGCCAGGGCACCACCACCGGTGACCAGACCGAAGCCAGGGATCACCAGCGAAGCGAGAGCGGCCAGCGCGCCCAGGCCGAGACCCAGTCCGGCGCCCTTACCAGCGCCCGCCGCGGCGTCGGCGCTGGTGGTGGTGGTAACACCGGAAGTGGCTTTGTCTACCACCGTTTTGTCCTCATCGCCGCGCAAGTAATCAGGCGGGAAGAGAGCCGAGAGGTCTTTCTGGTCGGCGCCGCGGTCCAGCAGGGCGGCCAGGGCCTTCTCGGCCAGGTGAGCATCGGGAAAGCTTGCATAGAGTGTAATATTCATAGGAAACTGCTCCAATTCAGGTCGTGTGTGTGGGGCACCAACCCCGTTTCCACAGCATAGATCCAGCTCCCGATCTGTCCCAGGTCCCCCCGTCATCGGGCCGGGGGATCAGGGTACCCTCGACTCCTCCGCCAGCTCCAGGAGGCGCGAGCCAATCCGCTCGAGCGGCAGCTCTTCGTCCACCGCTCCGAGTTTCACCGCCGCTTTGGGCATCCCGTAGACGACGCAGCTTTCGCGATTCTGGGCGATCGTGCGCGCGCCGGACTCGCGCAGGGCCAGCAGTCCCTGGGCCCCGTCCTCGCCCAACCCGGTCAGAATCACTCCCACGGTGGTCAGGCTGCTTTCCGCCATGGATCGAAAAAGCACGTTGCCCGAGGGGCGTTGCCAACATTCTCGTTCGCCTTTGCGCAGCCAGGTCCGCCGGTTCTGCCAATGAAGGTGATAGTCCGGCGGAGCCACATAGACGGTGCCCGGTAAAGTGAGTTCCTCGTGCTCGGCCAGGCGCACCTGGAGGGCGATGTTGCCGCTCAGCCAATCCACAAAGCTCTGGCTGAATTCCGAAGTGATGTGCTGAACCAACAGCACAGGGGCCATGAAGTCGCTGGGCAACTTGCGCAGGATGTCACACACCGCCGCCGGACCACCGGTGGAAGCGGTGATTCCCACCGCCATCAACTGCCCGGAGGGGGCAGGCGTGGGCTTCTCTCCCCCCGTCGAAGCGGCTGCAAAATCGACGGGCGAACGCCCATCGGCCAGCTTGCGGCGAATGATGTGCACCTTGCTCATGGCCGCCACGTGGTCGCAAAAAGCGCGACATCGCTGCGGGTAGTCTCGGTGCTCGCGGTCCGGTAGAGAGCGAAAGGCGCTGACCGCGCCCTGGCGCAGCGCCTGCGCTTCGTTCTTGGCAAAATCTCCATCCACCAGCGCCACCACCGGGGTGGCGAACTGAGCGCTCACGTGGCGCACGCAGGACGGGCTGGAGCCGTCGCTCATGGGCCAGCGGATGGTCACCGCCTGAGGCGGCTCCAAGCGGATAAAACGCAGCGCATCTTCGCAGTTCGGCAAGGCGGCCACCACCAGGAAGCGTGGATCTTTTTCCAAGACTTCCTGAATCCAGAAGCGAAACTCGGGCCGGTCGTCGACCACCAGAACACGAATCACAGCAGCCTCTGAATCGTGTCCATGAGACGTCGATGATCAAAAGTTTGCTTGAGCAGATAGGCATCCGCCCCCAGTTCCAGACCGCGCTTCTGCTCTTCGGGACCGGCCAGCGAGGTCAACAGAATGACCGGAAGCTCCGCCCATTCCTCGCGCTCGCGAATGCGCTGCAGCAGTCCGAGCCCGTCCAGCAAGGGCATCTGCACGTCGCTGACCACCAGATCGATTTCCCGTGCTGAAAGCACGGTCAAAGCCTCGGTTCCATCGGCTGCCTCAATCGTTTCGTAACCACCGGACTGCAACAGCGCGGCCGTCATCTGGCGAGTGGTCTGCGAATCGTCCACCAGCAAAATCAGCGGAGGCCTGGTTTTCTCGGCTGCCGGTCGCTGCGCGTGGCCGCGCTCCAGCAGGAGAAACTCGGGCTTCAGAACCAACGACACTTCACCACCGGCCGAGACGTAGACGCCTTCCAGCAGGCCTTCCGGCCAACCGCCGCCCTGCATGGCCTGCAGCGTGATCGAGAGATGTCCCACCCAATCTTCCACCTGAATCAATCGAGTCTTCTCGCCGACTCCGATCTCGATGATCCGTAGTCGCTGCAGCTGGGACAGGTCCGCTTCACTCAGGCCCAGCAGATCAGCCAGCGGCGTGATGGGACGGCGTTGTCCACTCTCGACCAGGTAGATGCCGTGGGGATCGTGCAAAACCTCCGACTGGGTCAGATAGCGCAGGCGTAGCACGGCCCGCGTCGGCAGAGCGAACTCGCGCCCACCGCTGCGCACCGTAAGAATCTGGACCCCCCAGGCTCCCGAACTGAAAGCCAGTTCCCAGGTGGTACCCTCCCCCTCCAACCAGCGGATCGCTCCGCTGAGTTCGCGCACGCGCGAACGCACGGCCCCCATTCCCACGCCGCGACCAGCGCCACGGCTGGTCACGGCCTGACTGCTCAGACCATCCACGAAGACCAGCTCTTCGGTCGGCAGATCCGCTTCCACACCGAGAGCGCGAGCCCGCTGGCGCAGGGTCTCTTGCTTGAGTCCACCGCCATCGTCGCTCATTTGCAGGATCAACTGCTCTCCACCGCGGCGCACCCGCAGGCAGACCAGGCCGCGTTCGGATTTGCCCAGGCGGCGCCGCTCTTCAGGACTCTCCAGACCGTGGTGGATGGCATTGGAAAGCAAATGGTTGAGGGGGTCGAGCAAGGCCTGGAGCAGGGGGAGTTCTACCAGCGTGTCGCCCCCCTCCAGCACAAAATCCACCTGTTTGCCCAGGCTTTGGGCCAGCTCTCGAGCCTGGCTGGACATGCCGCCCAGCAAGTCGCGGGCGGGCACAAGCAGCAACTGGCGAGCTTCATCCCGCAATTCCTCGGTGGACTGAGCTACATCCGCGGCCAGCCTTTCCAGACGCCGCAACAAGGACCGCTGCAACGGCCCCACCTGTTGGCGCAACTGGCGCAAACCTTCTTGCAAAGCGAAGGGCTGAGCTCCGATCCGCCCGCTGGCCCGAATCAAGTTCTCCAACTGATTGACCTGGACACGCACCACCTGACGCTGCTGGTCGCGCTCGGCCTCACCCTCGAAGGACTGGGGAACCGGTTCTTCTTCATCCAGCTCGATCCACTCTCCGAGATTGCGGTAGGCCTGTTCCGCCGACTGCGAGCGCTTGCCGACCAGGGCCGCCGCCACCGCATCTTCGAGTGCGTCCCGCAAGCTGCGCACCCAATCGGCCCGACGTCCCTCCGTCGGCAGCTCGTCGTAATGCAAAAGCAACGTCTCTCCTCGGTGAGCCAGTTGCTCCACCAGGGGAAAATTCAAAAGTCGGGCCGTGCCCTTGAGACTATGCAGAGAACGACGGGCCGACGCGACCGTCTCGGTGCCCCAGGCGCCCTGTTGCAGTTCGCGTTCCAGGTTTTCCAGACGTGCCAAATGGTCGCGGTGTTCCAACGAAAAAGACTCGAGCACTCGCTTTCGGGCGGCATCAGAGGGCTTCACGCGGCCAGCACCTCCAGTACCAGAGTGCCGTCGGGCAAAGTCCAGGCCACCCGCAAATACTCCAGGCCTTCCGCCAGGGGCGAACCCTCGGCCAGTCTCTCGCCCTCTTTGAGAGCCAACAATCCCAGATGCCTCTCCACCGCCAGCCCCAACTTGCGGCCGCGCAAGAAAAGCACGAAGTAAGGAGCCGTCAGGCCTTCATCCAATTCTCCCTCAGGAATCCCCAGCCAGCGCACGGGCCAGAACGACTCCATGTAATGGGTAATTCCCAACCAGGAGGGCGGACTCAAGGGCACCTGGGTAATCTTCTGACGGGTGGCTCCCTGCAGTTCCTCCACCGGCAAGGCGAAGCGACCCTGACCGGTGGTGACCAGGATGTGCGTCGGTACTTGATCTTCTTGCACCAGGGCGGCCGGGAAAGCCAGTTCCTGGGTGCGTCTTCTCAAGACTTCGTCGGGTTCAAACATCGCTCTCTCCCAAACGCCTCAACTGCTTACTGGTCCACTGCAACAACTGCTCCCAGGTGCAGTTTTCCCAACCTGGCACGTGTTCGCTCGGAGTTTGACGGCGGGCCAGAGTGATCACGTTTCGCCAGTGGCGACGGGCCTGGTCCACTTTCTGCTCGCCGAGCTCCAGCAATCCTAGCTGATAGTGCGACACCGCCAGCGAGGGATCCAGGTAGAGACTCTTCTTCAGAGACTGGGAAGCCTGACGCGGCTGATTGTTGTTGGCAAACTGGGTGGCTTCCTCCAGGAAGGCCAGGGCTTCCGGTCGGCCGGCTAACTGGGGACGCATCGGATTGATGCGCAAAGGCTCGAGCGGAATCGGAGGCAGCAGCACGGGAACGGGAAGCGTAGTCAACTCGAAAGTCCTGCGCCGATAAGCGGCTAGCGAAGAATCGATCAGCTCCAAGCCCGGGTGATCCCCGGCCAGAACCGCTTCCGCGTAGCCCAGATAGAGCACGCCATCGGGCGCCAGCCAGCGATAGAGTCGATCGACGACCTGGGCCATACTGGCCGGATCCAGATAGATCAGGACGTTGCGGCAGAAAATGAAGTCCTGGGTCTCGATCTCCGACCCGTCGAGCAGGTCATGACAAAAGAAATCGACCTTCTCGAGAATGTCGCGATCCAATTGCCAGTCACCATCCGCCAGATGTTGAAAATACTGGTCACGCATCCGCTCGGCGCAGCCGCGCATGTGCCACGAAGTGAATCGCCCGCGCCGGGCCTGCTCGATGGCGTCGGCATTGAAATCGCTTCCGGTGAAGGCAAAGCGGCCCCGATCGATCGGGCGCCGCGAGCAACGCTGCGAAAGCGTCAGCACGGTGGAGTAAATCTCCGCTCCATTCGCGCAGCCGGCCGACCAGATGCGCACCGGATAGCGATGCGACTCCAGACGTTGCTCGACCGCGTGCAGCAGATGGTCGAACTGAGCGGGTTGACGGAAAAAATGCGTCTCGCCGACGCTGCGCAAACGGTCCATTTAAAGGCGTTCCGTCCGAAGACGCAGGACTTCGCTCCAATGCTCAAGTTTGCGCTGTTCCTGCGCGATCAGCAGAAGCTTGGGCACGAGAATTGGCGCCCATTCCTTGGAGCGCGGGATCAGAGCGGCCGCCACACCTTGAAAAGAATCGCCCGGCTGCAAAGGTCGGAAGTCCTCGGGTGGAACCTCCACCAGACCTTCCACGGCCGTAAAAAGCAGTGCCAGGTTGCCTTCGTCCCGAGTGATCACGATGGGGTTGTACAGGTCCCAGGGGCAACGTTCCCCTTCGAAAAGCGCGCCCACGTCCAACACGGGCATCGACTGTCCGGGCAGCTGCAAAAACCCGGCGAGCCAAATGGGCAGGTCAGGCAAAACCTCCAGCCGGGGCCGCAAAATCACGCGCTCGACGCTGGCCAATGGCAAAGCCAGCCGGCGATTCTGCAGCCGAGCCAACAAGAGCTTCATCCTGGACGGTCCATTTTGAAGTTATCCAAAGACTTGACCAGGTCACCGCTGAGACGATGGAGTTCCTTGGTGGTTTGTTCCAACTGCTGGGTAGTGGAAGCCGATTGCTGAGTGGCCTGGCGAATGCTCAAGAGCGCTTCGGAAACTTGCTCGAAGGCCAGCTTCTGTTGGTTGGTGGCGGCCACGATCTGCTGGAAGGCCTGGGTGCTGTCGTTCACCTGAGAATTCAGTTGATGGATGGAGACGGAAGCCTCGTCGGTAAAGGTGGTTCCCGACATGCCGCGTTTGCCGGCCTCCTCGATGAGCACAACCGAAGCCTGGATTCCCCGCTCCACGTCGCCGAGCAGTTCACGAACCTGCACGGTGGCCTCCTTACACTGATCGGCCAGACTCTTCATCTCGTTGGCCACCACCGTGAAGCTCTTGCCCTCACTGCCGGCCGCGGCCGCCAGGATGGCGGCGTTCAGGGCCAGTACGTTGGAGCGCTCGGCGATATCGTTGACGGATAGAACGATGCTGCGGATGGCGTCGGTCTTTTCTCCCAGGGCGTTGATGCGCTCGGACACCACCTGCACCTGGTCGACTAAGGATTGGGTGGACCGCACGCTCTTGCGCACCGACTCCAGACCGGCTCCGGCTGCCTGGGAGGTCGCTTCCGCCCGGGAAGCAACTTCCCGAGCCCGGTCGGCGATTTGACTGGCGCTCTGACTCAATTCTTCCAGGGTAACCGAAGTCTGCTGCATGGCCGTGGATTGCTGCTGCAGGGCGACCGCCTGTTCTTTGCTGGCCGAGGCGATGCGCGCGGTCGCGTCGTTCAGGGTGTCGGCGTGGCTCTGATTCTGCTGTGCCGAACCGCGCAGATTGTGGAGCATGAGATTCAAACTGCTGCTCACGCGGCCGACTTCGTCGTTGTTGCGGACGGGCAGAGGGTCGGAGGTCAGATCACCACGACCGATGCGCTCGGCGAAAGAGGCGCCGGGTCCCAAAGGAGCCAGGCGCTGCCCCAACACGGACAGGACGGCCAGTCCCACCACCAGGTCGACGCACAGTCCCAACAGCAGCGTCCAGTTCAGACCCGCCTGGGTGCTGGCCAGGCTGGCACGGCGCTTCTCCAGCAGGTTGCTTTCCACGCCGTCCATAGCGGCGGCGTAACGATGTACGGCCTGCGCCTTGTCCAGGCCTTCGCCTCCCTGGATGAAGGTCTTCAGCTCTGCTTCCTGACCGGAACGTTTCAGAGAAATAGCGCGGCTCATGAAGGAAATCTTCTGGTCGATGGCTTCCCGCAACCGGGTGCACGAATCCACCTGGTCCTTGTTGTCGGAAACCTCAAACTGCAGTTTGTCCAGTTGCTGGCCGATGTTGTTGATCGAATCGTAGCCGGCCAGAAACTCTTCTTTGCCCATCAAGGTATAGGCCCGCTGAGCCGATTCGGCGCGCACCAGATCGGACTCGATAGCGCTCAGCATGTGTCGGACCAGATGGGTGTGGTCGGTCCATTTCAGCTGTTTGTCCATCTGACTGCCCAGCCAGGCGGCCGCAATGATCAGCACCATGGTGATACTGAGAATCGAGAGCACTCCAGCATAAACTAGATTTCGCACCGAAGATGTTTGATTGGCCACGGACTTTACCCCTTACGGATTTCGCTGATCAGATGTTTCAGCTCGGAAACAACCACTGGTTTAGTCAAGAAAGAATTCATGCCGGCTTCCAGAGTGGACTGGCGGTCGGTCTCATAGGCCAGCGCCGTCAAGGCGACGATCAACACCGGATCGCGGCCGTTCTGTTCCTCCCAGGCTCGAACCCTACGAGTGGCGTCCAGGCCGTTCAAGGTGGGCATTTGCACGTCCATCAACACCAGCTGGTAGTCCCCTTCGATCGCTTCCCGAGCGGCATCGCCCCCGTCGGAAACGACCGTAACCTCACAGGCCTCTTGTTCCAGCATCAGGCGCACCACCGTCTGACCGATGGGGTTGTCCTCCGCCAACAGAACCCGCAAGGTGCGCTTGCCATCGTCCTCTTCGTCGCTCTCTGAGTCCTCGTCGGTTTTGTCGCTGGTCAGGGCCCGCAAGAGAGAATGACTGGTAAAGGGCCGGCTGACCCAATGGAGTCGCTCATCATCCAATCCCAGGCTGCCCGAGTCGGTGTGCAAAATCACCACGTTCTCGCAGCTTTCCGGCACGCTGGCGTAGCCGGTATCGACCACTACCGTTCCCTGAAAGAGTTCGCCGGGCAGCAGATGCTGAATCTTGACGCCGCGCTGCTCCAGGGTGGTGCGAATCAGTTGCCCGTAGGCGCCCTTGTCGGCCAGCAATCCCACTTCGGAAGGCAGGTTGGGAAACGGATCGGGAGCTTCTTGCTCGTTCGAAAGCGGCAGCACCGCTCGCACCACCGTTCCCACCCCCAGCTCGCTGGACATGGTGAGGCGGCCGCCCATCAACTGCATGAGGCGCTGGCAGATGGCCAGCCCCAATCCGGTTCCCCCATAGAGTCGATGAATGGAGGGGTCGAGCTGGTTGAAAGGCTGGAAAATTTCGACCAGCTTGTCCCTGGGAATGCCCGGGCCGGTGTCCGCAACCGACGCCACCAGATGTTGGTCGAAGACATCCATCGTCAAGGTGACATGACCTTGCGAGGTAAATTTGATCGCATTGCTGACCAGGTTGATGAGAACCTGTCGAAAGCGAGCAGGGTCACCTTTCAGCTCCGCAGGAATTTGCGGAGTGAGAAGACCGGTCAAAGCTACCTTCGAATCCAAAGCTTTGGCAACGAAGGGAGAGAGAGCCTCGGAGGCCACCTGGGCCGGCGAGAAAGGAATGCGCTCCACCTCCAGCAGTCCCGCCTCGATCTTGGAAAAGTCTAAGATGTCGTTGAGGACCACCAGCAAGTTCTCGGCGCTCTGTTTGATCAGCTCCGCATACTCTTTCTGAGTCGGGTCCAGTCGGGTGCCCAACAAGTGACCCACCATTCCCATGACGCCGTTCATGGGCGTACGGATCTCGTGACTCATGTTGGCCAGGAAGTCACTCTTGGATCGACTGGCCTGTTCGGCTTCTCGTCGGGCTTCTTGCAGCTCCACGATCTGGCGAGCCTGATTGCTCTCCAGCGAAGTGATGCGGTGCACCACCCGGAGCTGGAGGTAGAGCTCGGTCAGGTCGTAGGATTTGGAAAGAAAGGCGTCGGCGCCCGCCTCCAGGGCGGCGCGGTAGTGCTCTTTGCTGCTGCGGGCCGTGAGCACGATCACGAAGAGATACTGCGAACGCTGCGCCTGGCGAGCCCAGCGGCACAGCTGCAGTCCATCCATCTCGGGCATTTCCCAGTCGGTGATGAGCAACTGCAACTGATTGTTGCTCTGGATGGCCACCATGGCTTCCAAAGCGCTTTGACAGGCGGTAACCTGGTGTCCCCAGTCCTTGAGAGTGCTTTCCAGTAGCATCAAACTGGATCGCTCATCGTCCACCACGAGTATGTTCAGGCTGGGCAATACCAGACTTTGGTCGTCGGTCATTCAGGTCCCTTCGAACTGGTTAAGCCCCCACCCCTGCGAGGGATGGGGGCTTAAATGAGGTTTTTAGACCGTTTTAGCGGCGAGTAACGTCGATTTGGGTGGGATTGCTGCTGCGTCCCTGGTTGTCGCTGGCCTGGATCCGGAGCTCCAGGGTCGTGTTGCGAGGCACGCGGCTGGCATCCACCTGGATGTCGAAGCGCCCCTGCCCGTCCGCCTGACGGGTAATATTGGCAACCTGGTTCTGCACGCCGATCACGCCCGGAATCAGGCTGCGGTCGGCCTGAGCCACCAGAGAAACCTGGGAGAACGGAGTGGTCTGACCCTGAACATTGAAGAACGAGCCTACCGACGAACCGTTGTTCAGGTTGGTCAGGTTGACCATCATGGGTCCGTTCTGATTGAAGCCGCCGTTCCCGTTCCAGTTGCCGTTGTTGTTATTGTTGTTGTAGGCATTCGAGCTCACGCTGAAGTCCCAGTCACGGGTCAGCAGGCGACCGTTGCGGTCGACGGCCTGCACGGAAACGCGGTGGAATCCGCTGCTCAAATCGTTGGTGGGCACGAAGTGCACGGCCGAACCCATGGTCTGGGCCTGGTTGGTCACTTCGTTCCCGTCCAAGAAGACACGAGCCGAGTTCGAGGCCAGGCGCGAATCCAGGTTGACGTGGACCGTCGGCCGGCTGGTGTTGACAATCGAGCCGTCGGCCGGAGTTACCTGGAATGCGTCGGAAGAGTTACCGTTGAAACCGCCTCCGTTGTTGTTGTTGTCAGCAACGGTGCCGCCATTGATATCCACCGCTCGGCGACTTTCCAACACGGACTCCTGTCCGTTGCGGGAAAGGTGAGCCACCAGCGTGCCGTTGTCGACCTGCATGCCTCGCTTCACCACAAACTCGCCCTCATAGCGACCACTGCTTACCTCGCGCATCTGCACGTCGGTTACGACGCCCATAATGTCGAAGGTCGCCTTGCCGCCCGGGTCGCCCGTGGCCGTCACCGTCAGGGTGTCACCCGCGTTCAATCCGCGTCGGGCGTTGTGCACGACATTGCTCAAGGTAGGAGCCACAGAGCCGGTCTGAATCGGCGTTTGCTTGATGGGAGCATTGGAAACTTCCCCACCCGAGCTCATGGCGACGGTGCGAGTAGCAGGACTCCAACGCACGTCCGCACCGAGAGCCTCGGAGACGAAGCGCAGGGGCACCAGCGTGCGACCTCCGATACTGGAGGCCGGTACGTCCAGGTAGCTCATCTGACCATTGATCATGGCCTCGCGACTACCCAGAGCCAACTCGACCACGCGATCGCCCTTGGTGGCCTTGATGGTACGCGTGGCGTTATCGAACAGCACGTCAGCCCCCAGGCTTTCAAAGATGCCTCGCAGCGGCACCATCACGCGGCCGTCCTGCATGACGGCGGGCTGGTCAAAATTCAGCGGACGTCCGTCCAAAGTGGTTTGCACTTCCGGACCGGCGGCCCAGGCTTGACCCAGCAACACGAGGCCGGATGCGGCAATAAAAGCTTTCTTTAGCATAGGAAACTCCAAACTCCCCCCTTGCGACGATGGCCGCCGGCACCCGCCGGCAGCCATCTAGACCGTGCACTGGCGCTACTTCTAGCGAACTTCTACGCCCGGGCTATACTGGTACTCAAAACTGGTCATAGGACCGCTGGCGCCCATCACGACGGCGCGAAGCTCATAAGTGGGCTGCTGCAGGCTGGTATCGAGAGCCTCGTCGCGAGCGGGCAAGAAGTCGAGAGCCAGCTTGTCGCCGGGGGCGACGTTCTTGTCCCAGTTCCAAGACTTGACGGTGTGCCAGGTCTGAGTGGCATTGTCGCGGGCCTGCAGCTCTACTACGCTGGGGCGCTGGCGCAAACTGCCGTCGTTCATCAGGTTGACTCGGATATTGGTGCCCTCCGGGGTGGGAGCGCTCTGATTGACGACGATGCTGTCGACGCGGATGTCGGCCGACGCAGGCAGGCCGAGGCCCAGCACGGCCGCGGTGAGACTGGTGACGCAAAGAATTTTCTTGAACATTGAATAACCTCCCGTTGGTTGCGTTATGACCTCACCTTAAGGCGAGGGGGGAGGAATTCCGTAGAGAGACACATACTTGCAGGCTGGGATCATGGTACTCCGCAACCAGGAAGTCTGCTCCTCCCCCACGACCCCTCGATACTTTAGGATACCCCGAGGGCATACCCGTGCGCCAAGCAGGCGCTGGACCCAAAGGCTACGAACGAGGTGTATATGAAAATAGTTATCGCTGACGATCATCCGCTGGTGCGGTCTGGCGTCAAGTCCACCCTATCCCGCTCGGACGAAGTCCAGGTCGTAGGTGAAGCACAAGACGGCGGAGAGACCTTGAAGCTGGTCGAACAGCACAAGCCCGACCTTTTAATCCTTGACGTAGAGATGCCCGGCATGCCCGCCGACGAACTGACGGTGGCTGCCCGAAACATCGTTCCGAATCTGAAAGTCCTGGTCCTTACGGCCCACGAAGACGAAGCCAGCATTCGCCGTCTGATGAAGGTGAAAATCTCCGCCTACATGCTCAAGGACGAAGCTCCTGAAAACCTTCTCCAGGCCGTTCGCGCCATCGGACAGGGCGCGGCCTGGTTCAGCCAGTCGGTAGCCCATAAACTGATGGGACTGAGCGACCCGGAGGACGATCTGCCTTCCCTCACCCCTCGCGAAAAGCAAATCTTGCAGCAAATCGCCCTGGGGCACGACAACCAGACGATCGCCAACGAGCTCTCGCTGGCCGAACAGACGGTTCGCAACTACGCCAGCTCCATTTACGAGAAGATCGGGGTTGCCTCGCGTGTGGAAGCCGTGGTCTGGGCTCGCGACCGAGGAATCGTGTAACGGCCAGCGGCCGTTTTCCTAAAAAAAGGCCCGGCGTGCTCGCCGGGCCTTTTTTCAATCTCTAGAGACGGCGTGCTAACCGCGCTTGCGGATGATGGAGACGACCACCACTACGACCACGGCTCCCAGCAGAGCAGGGATGAGGGGCACTCCCATCAGGACCGGGCCGAAGTGGCCGATCATCAAGGTTCCAAGCCAAGAGCCGATCAGACCGGCGCCCATAGCGCCCAGCCAACCGTTCTCGATTTGCTTCCCGGGCACCAGTGCATCGGCCGCAAAGCCCACCAGGGCCGCCACCAGCAGCATCAACATCAGGCCCATCGCGTTTCCGATAAACCAGAAGGCCAGACAAACACCGGCAATCAGCAGCAGCAGGTTCAACATTTCTTTCTTTTCCCTCACCAATTCTTAATGTGTCTGTTATGTAGCCATGGGCCCGGGGTTCGAACAAAGGGTGAGAATCCCACCTCCCCAGTACCTAGATCCTGCGTAGCGGGTATGGTCGCGACTGCCAGGCCGTCACAAGATTTTCTATGCTTTGTTCGGGGGAAGCTGGAGGACTTGAAAGTATGTTGCACTGGGCTCTGACCTTTATGATCTTCGCCGTCGTGGCCGCTCTCTTCGGATTCACCGGACTGGCCGCCAGCGGTGCCGGACTGGCTCATCTAATGTTCAACATGTTCCTCTTCACGTTCCTGATTGCGGTGATCTTCCGCCTGGTCGGGACCCCAGAACACTCCTGAGAAGGTTTGTCGACGACGCTGGACTAAGCAAATGGGTTCATGAAGTTCCCCGAGTTCCTGGATTGGCTCGCCCGCCAAGAGTTACAGCGCGTGGACTCCGAGGAGCTCCTGGACAAGGTCACTCTGGTGTTGGAGACCCTCCAGGAGAACGATCCGCGCTACGCCTGGATGGCCGTGATCGAGGACAAGCTGCTGGACGGAGTCGTACCCACCGAACGCCTGGAGGGTTTGCCCGACCGTTTCCCCGGTGACCGTTCCTTAGAGAATCGTCTGCGCCAGCGAGCCCGTCAGGCTCACGTCAAGCAGTGGGAGACCGAATCGATTCAACGGCTTCGCTCTTGCCTGGATGGCTGGAAAGAGGATCCGACGCCGCTCTCTGGCTACCTGCAGTGGATGGAATCGCAGCTCAAGCAGTTCTGGAAAGAAAACGAACCCGCCCCGGCCGAGCTGGAGGGCGAGGAAATCGACAAAGTGGCTGCCCGCCTGCTACGGGAAGCCTACCAGGATTGGCGGACCGCCTTGAAGACGGTCGGCGCGGGAGATTTCGAGGAGGGCCTCAATCTGGCCATCCGGGCCAACAAACTGCTGGTGGCCCTGCACGACCTCGACGAACGGCCTATTTGACCAGGTACTCGCCCAGGTGCTGCTGCGGAACCTGAGCCCGTGGAGCCACGAAAGGCTTGGGTTCCTTGAGGGGCCGAGAGCCGAACGTCTCTCGATATTCGCTGTCGATGCGAGCCATGAATTTGTCGTAGACGCCCTTCTCGCGCATCACGGCGGCCGTTTCTTTTTCAAGACCGCCCATCATTCCCAGCAAGCTCGGATGAGTGCCGTCAGTAGTTTTCATGGCCGAGAAGGCCTCGCCGTCGTTGCTGCCCGACTCACCGCCGCCCAGCGGCCCTTGCATACGCGGGGCAGTCAGCATGTTGTGCAACCAGGCCAGGCCGAAGTTTCCGGGACCCACCTTCTGGGAGAACTCCAACAGCAACGGGAAGCAGCCGTAGACGGCAAAGGTATCGTTGGATTTCACGGGCTGGGTGCCGATGCCCTCAATGCCGCAGTCCGACAGGTAACCTCCGCGTGGGCCGTTGGTGGAAGTGGCCAGACCGGGGTAGCCACGCTCGACGGCGTTGTTGACGCGCACTTCTTCGCGGATGCGGTGCAGATTCTGATAGCCCTGGTGGTCGCGGAAGGGAAGGAACAGGTAGGCCCATGACTCGTGGGCCGAGCCCCAGAACCCCTGCCAGGTGGTGCCGTGCTTGCTCTCCACCCGCTTCATTTTGATGTCGTCCCAGATCTTGTCCGAGGCGCCCGGGGGCAGATCTTTGCCAAACAGGGTCAGGTAGTGAATGAGCATGCAGCCTTCGTGGACGCCGTGTTCGCCGGTCATGAAAGCGCCACGATGAAGCGCTTCATAGCCGTTCTCGGTAATGCGCACGTCGCCACGACACGCCACTCCACGCGGGTCATAGAAAACCTTGGTGACGTTGTCCATGAGTTGCTGATTATAGGCCTGGTACTTACTCGCCAGTTGCTCTGCACCGGCTTCCTTCAAAGCTTTTTCGGCCGTGAGCATGGTCCACATCCACTCGCCGTTGTCGAGCCCGGGAATCTTGCCCTGCCAATCGGGGGTCGCTTCGATCTTGCCACCATTGATGAAATACCAGGGTAGAAAGCCAGCGTAGCGCGGATTCTCCCGCTGGAACTCCTGGTAAGCGCCCATCTTCTGGTCGAGCAACTTGAGGGCTTCTTCTTTGGCCCTGGCGGCATCGCCGCGACCCACTACTTGAACCGCCTTCTCGTCGCCCTGCAGAGCTTTGATGCACAGGCCCAGGTCCAGGCACTCCTTGGAGGGCGCACTCCAGTTGCGTACGCCGGCCACCTTGCCGGTCTGGGCATCCAGGTTCAAGCCGTCGTAAACGATGCCACTGCGCGGGTCGTGGCACTGCTCGAAATAATCCGCCTCGCCTTTCAGGAACTCGTCCTGAAAAGACTGAGCCTTGGCCGCGTCGTTGAGGATTTCCGCCGTTGTGTATTTCTTGGCGAAGCAGAAGGTCGGGTTCTGAATAATCACAACATAATTCTAAGCCTTTGCAACCTTGCGGAAGTTACATCCAGTTGAACGTCTCTGCGTTCCGCCGTGGTCTGTGTCCGAAGGGGGAGGTGGAAAAGTGGAAAGTGGGAGAGAGCGGAGCTCGGTTGCTTCTCTAAGGTGAGTCGAACCCAGGCCAGACCGAACCTGAAAAGCGAGATACGCCAGGCTCTCCCCCGCTTACCCGGTTTCCCATCTTTCCCTTCGGACGTTAGCTTCCGCGAAACGGAAAAGGCCCGTCCGAGGACGGGCCTTTTCACGAAGGCTTGCCGGTTCTAGGCGGCGGGGGGGGTTTGGGGATCGGTGACTTTGCGGTCGAGCACGTTGCTGATGCAGCGGATGGCGCCGCGCCAGCTGGTGAGGGCGGGCAGAGTCAGCGGAATCACTTCGAAGCCCTGTTTTTCATAGGTCTGCTTGGCGATACCATCCAGCACGGGCAGGTCGTAGGTGGGCAGGAACACGCGGCGCACCTTGCTGCCGTCGTCGCGGGTGTAAGATTCCATGAGGCAGTTGTTGTAGGTCACCCAGCTTCGGCCGGGAGGGCCCTGCAGGTAAGGCAGACGGTCGATCATGTAGCCCTCGTCGGCCACTTTCTTGGCGTTCACGTCGAAGTTGTGCTGCAAGTCGGGCTCGGTGACGGTGCTCTCCTGAACCAGTTCGCCCAGAGTGTCGTTGTTGGCCGGTAGTCCCAGCGCCGCGTTCAGACGGGCATTGTGGTCGGCGCGCTCTTCGATGGTCATGTTGTTGACGGCGGCCACCGCGATGGAGGGGTCACCGACCAGGATTTTGTCGGAGTCGATGGGCGTCATACCCATGTCCATGTGGAAGGTTGCCGGCTTCTCCACGATGGGCGTGGACGGGTCGTCACCGCCGATGATGGTGACCTTGTGGCCATACTTCTCTTCGAAGAGATTGAGAGCGCGCGAGAGGTACATCTCTTGCTGCGGCAGATCTTCGCCGCCGCTCTTGAACAGGTTGGTCTGGAACTTGAAGTCCGGGCTCTTCACCTGACCGTCGGCGTAGTCAAGGCGCAGGCTTTTGTCGAAAGGCGTCAGCGGGCTGCGCTTGCCTTCAGCGGCCTGGTCGGCTTCATACATACGCTTGGCGGTCAAATAGAGGCTGGAGTACCCGAGGAAGGTTTCGTGAGGATTAGAAACTTCGTCGCCGCCATCGGTCTGCAGGCGCTTGTCGCCATCGAAGCCCAGGCCGGGAACGCTGGCGGCGATGCGGGGCGGCAGCAGTTCGTCGTCGCCGTGCGGGCGCATGGTGGTCTGACCCAGCAGGGTGTTGCCGCCGCCGACGTTGCCCAGACCGACCATCTGGTCACGGGCCCACATGGTGATGTTCAGGTCATCGGCTACCTGCAGATTGAAGCGCTCGGGGTTGGGGATGTCTTCGCGCTTGAGCAGGTCCTTGACGCCCTGGCGGTCTTTCTCGTTCTCCAATGTGATGGTGAAGTTCACGTCCGAGTCCATGTTCTTGAAAAGCTTGGTCCAGGCGCCTTCCACTTCTTTGCGGATCTGCGGCGTGGCGTTGCCATCGAGCTGCAAGACCAGGTGCTGAATCTTACCGGTCGAGTCGGGGTGCACAAAAGTGTCGGCGGGAGCAGGAGCCTGCTGCTCCTTGGCGGCCGCAGGGCGTACCGGGCGGTTGAGAGAGCGAGTGGTGTTAGCGGCGAGGGTGCTGATAGCCATCTTGTTAGGTTGTCCCCAATCTGTAGTTGCTTACAGTTTAAAGAAACCTGAAACGACTCTTGTTACAAAAAAGTAGCCCCTCGGCTATTTCTGCAAAGCATCCAACTCATCGAACGAATAGTCGAGCAGCGGGAAATTCTTCCAACCCTTATAGTCAAAGTGCCACCACTCGTGAGGCAACACTTGAAAACCCTCCGACTCCATGACTCGGCGCAGAAAGTCGCGGTTTTTATGGGACTGAGCAGTGCCGCCCGCATAGTTAAAGGCAGCGCGCGGCGAAAACTCGTCATAGGCCGAGGTCATTTCCAGGGGCCGGCCGGTCTTCAAGCTCATGAGGGTCAGGTCCACCGCTCCGCCACGGTTGTGCTTGGAACCCTTAGCCGGGTCGGCCACAAACTTGTGATTTTCAGGCGGCGTGTCGTCCCACATCTTCTTGGTGATGCGCCAGGGTCGATAGCCATCAAAAACCAGCAGCGACAGATCATGTTCGGCCAGGCGGGCTTGCACTCGCTTGAGCGACTCGGCCACCTCGCGCCGGCAGAAAATGCGGGCCTGCGGGTAGAGCACCTTTTTCATGAAGTTGTTGCTGGTGGCGTAGCGTACCTGCAGATGGACGGTCGGTACGACCCGGTTGAGTTCCACCAGTTGAGCAGCTCCTTCGGGATCTGGGGCCGGCTGGGCCCAAAGGCCTGCGGACGTCAACCAGATGAGGGCCAGTATCTTTTTATGCACCAGGAGTCTCTCTTTCCTCGTCGTTCCAACCAGCGGCGACGATACAAAAACACGAACATACCATCAAGATGAAGATCATTCCAGACTCGGCAGCCCTGAAGTGGAGATAGGCAAACACCCTGTCGATCATGATTTCTCCATCCAGTAGCAAGAGAGTGGCCAGAGAACTCGCCCCCAGCCAATCCCAATAACCTTTTCGGCGGGTCGTTCTCTCCAGTAGCGCGATGAGAGGAAAGATCAGAACGACGCGGTGATGAGGCCAGCTCCAAGGAGCCAGGATGCAGGCACAGATCAGGTAAAGCCCGTACTGCAAAGCGCGGGGAAACCTGGGCTTGCGGTGGTGCAAGACCGCCAGTCCGGCGACCAGCAGCACTCCCAGGACTCCGTGCAGCAAGCGAGTCGTCGCCAGGTCCAGACCACAGCAGTAGGTAAGCCAGCCGGTCAGCGATTGATTGACACGGTTCGGCTGATAACCCAGGGCTTTCAGAGCGCGAAACAAGTAGGGGTAACTGGAAACCCCCCACAGGCAGGCAGCCATCAAGCACGGCAGGCAGTAGCCCAGGAAGAACCCGAAGACACTTTTCCAAAGCTTGCGTGAGAGGAAGTAAAGAATCAGAAAGGCCGGCCAGGCTTTCACCAGGGCTGAGGCTCCCAAGACCGCCCCGGCCAGAAGAGGCTGGTTTCTGCGAGACAGCAGATAGGCCAGGGAGACGAGAGCAGCGATGGCAAAACCAACCTGACCCAGGGCCAGACAATCGATTCCCGCCCCGGTATAGATAGAGAAGACTCCCAGGCCGATTCCGGCCACAGCCCCCAAAGGTCGCTGGCGAAAGAGTTGCTGACCGAGCCAGGCGGTGATCAGCAAGTAGGAGAGCAAGGTGACCGCTGTAAAGGCCAGGTAGGCATCATCGAAAGAAAGCCCGCTGAGCGGCAACATAAACACGTAGAATCCAGGGAAGTAGCTGTTGGTCATGTGCCAGCGTCCCTGACTCAGCTGGGTGGCCAGTGCCTCGTATTCTTCTCCCGAATAAATATCGCGAATGCCAAGCTTCAGGGCCAAGATTCCAGAGTAAAAGTGCATGAAGTCGAATCCATGAGGAACTCTGGGCAACACGATGTCGATACCGATAAAGGAATAGAAAGCCAGCGACAGCACCACGGCGAGAAAGAGGAGCACGTTGCGCTGGGCGCTATCTTGCAAAATTCTCACCGTCCGGCTCTCGGCACGCGCTGCATCCCGGGCACTACGACCCTTGACAGATGCTCTCCTTGGCTCTACCCTGCAGGCTGTTTTACTTCGCCCATCGGAAAGGTACGCGTTCTTTGCTGGCTGATTTTTTTGAACCTGGAGATGAATCTGTCTACCGACTGCTGGACGGACTCACTCTTCCCTGGGAGCCGCTCCACGGCTTGAAGGCTTTCGTGCGCGCCTATCTAGCTGAGCACGGAACCCATCGCCCGGCCGATCTGCCCGAAGGCGTGATCATTCAGGGGGATGTCCACATTCAGGACGGCGCCAAGATCGAGCCAGGCGTCTTCATCGCCGGCCCCACCGTGATCATGGCGGGTGCCGAGTTGCGTTTCGGCGCCTACGTGCGCGGCGACGTCTTCGCCGCCGAGAAGTCGCTGATCGGCCACGACACCGAAGTCAAACACTCGCTGCTGCTGCCTGGAGCCAAGGCCGCCCACTTCGCCTATCTGGGAGATTCGATTCTGGGTCGCGGAGTCAATCTGGGCGCCGGCACCAAGCTGGCCAACGTGCGCGTGGACATGGGCAAGACCAGCGTAAAAGTAAAAGTTGACGGAACCATCCACGATAGTGGGTTGCGCAAGTTTGGCGCTATCTTAGGTGATAGCGTCAGTCTCGGCTGCAACAGCGTGACCAATCCTGGCACTCTGGTGGGGAAACATTCGCTGGCCTACGCGCTATCGAGTTTGGCCGGCTACTATCCGGCGCATAGTGTCATCAAACATAAGCAAAATCAGATCGTAGTGCGCAGGCACCAAAGTTAGGACCCTCATGTCGACCCATCTCCGCAATATCGCCATCATCGCCCACATTGACCACGGCAAGACCACCCTGGTGGACGCCTTGCTCCGCCAATCCGGCGTCTTCCGCCAGAATCAGGAGATGACCGAGCGAGTGATGGACTCCAACGATTTGGAGCGCGAGCGCGGCATCACCATTCTTTCCAAGAACACCTCGATCCAGTTCGGTGAGCACACGATCAACATCGTGGACACCCCCGGTCACGCCGACTTCTCCGGTGAAGTCGAGCGCATCCTCGACATGGTGGACGGCGCCCTGTTGTTGGTGGACGCGGCCGAAGGCCCGATGGCCCAGACCCGCTTCGTGGTGCAGAAAGCTCTCCACTACGGACTGGTGCCCATCCTGGTGATCAACAAGATCGACCGCCCGGACGCCCGCGCTGAACAAGTGGTCGACGAAGTGCTCGAGCTTTTTATCGAACTGGGCGCCAACGACCAGCAGATCGACTTCCCCATCGTCTACGCTTCCGCTCGGTCGGGTATCGCCGGCCACGGCTTGAACGACGAAATGAAGAACATGCAGCCGGTTTTCGAAACCGTGGTCAAGCACGTTCCTTCGCCCAAAGGCGACCCGGACGCTCCCCTGCAGTTGATGGTCACCAGTCTGGACTATGACGACTACATCGGCCGCCTGGCCATCGGTCGTATCAAGCAAGGCACCCTGAAGGCCTCTCAGCAGATCTCCTTCGGCTCTTCGCTGGAAACGCTGAAGACGGGCCGCATCAGCCATCTCTTCCGCTTCGAAGGCCTGAAGCGCGCCCAGTCTGACCAGGCCTCGGTGGGCGACATCCTGTGTCTGGCCGGCCTGCCTCAGATCAGCCTGGGTGACACCATCACCGACAAAGAAAACCCCATCATGCTGCCGGGTCTGACCATCGACGAGCCCACCCTGGCCATGTCGTTCCAGGTTTCCGACAGCCCCAACGCCGGCAAAGAGGGCAAATATGTGACCTCGCGCCAGTTGGGCGACCGCCTACGCAAAGAAGGCGAACGCAACCCCTCGATGCGTATTGGTCAGGGCGACTCCACCGACACCTTTGAGGTCTGTGGCCGCGGCGAACTGCATCTCTCGATTCTGCTCGAGACGATGCGCCGCGAAGGCTACGAACTGGCGGTCTCCTCGCCGCGCGTGCTGATGCGCCGCATTGACGGCGAACTGCAGGAGCCGATGGAAAACCTGACCCTGGACATTCCCGAAGAATCGATGGGAGCGGTCATGGAGCGCATGGGCGAGCGCCGCGCCGAGATGACCAATATGACGGGCAGCGGCACCGGCCGTATCCGCCTCGAGTTCTTCATTCCCATGCGCGGCCTGATCGGCTTCCGCTCGGAGTTGCTGACCCAGACCCGCGGCTACGGTATCATGAGTCACCTTTCGGCCGGCTTCGGTCCCTACAAAGGCGAGCTGGCTCCTCGCAATCGCGGCGTACTCATCGCCTCCGAGCCCGGTCCGGTGACCGCCTACGCCCTGCTGAACCTGCAGGACCGCGGCACCTTCTTCGTCGATCCCGGCGAAGAAGTCTACATGGGCCAGATTGTCGGCGAAAACTGTCGCCCCGGCGACCTGGAAGTCAACATCTGTAAGAAGAAGGCGGTCAACAACATCCGCACTTCCAACGCCGAAGAAACCGTCAAGCTCAACGTGCCGCGCCGCATGAGCCTGGAGCAGGCCCTGGAGTACATCGCCGACGACGAACTGGTGGAAATCACCCCCACCAAAATCCGCGTCCGCAAAGCCCTCCTCTCCCCGCACGACCGCAACCGCGTGCGCAAACAGAAGGAAAAAGAAGCCGAAGCCGTCAAAAGCTAAGCTTCTCGACCAACCTTTCCCGAAAGCCCGTCCCAACTGGGGCGGGCTTTTTCGTGCCCACCTACCCGTGCTGCGATTGCTCGCTCCGAAAGGGGATTGTGGAGAGAGCAACGGCAACTCGGCCCACCCGACCTCAGGTTCCAAGACTGGCGCGCGGCGCGCGCTTACGCGGTTGCCGGCTGGGGAGTTCCTAAACAGAGCCGTCTGCTGGCTGGATTTTAGGTTGGGGACTACCCCAGGACCGACCAAGACCTTTAAAAAGGCCGGGCACCCGGCTGCGTCTCTCCCGTCTCCATGCGTTCGAGTACTGAAGCCAGGCCCCGGCACCGGGCTATCAAAAAGGAAAGCGCCTGTTCGCATTGCCAAGCTCTTTCCCCCATTCCCTTTCCGGGAGCAACAGACGCGGAGTTAACTTTCTGTTCACAATTTAGGCCCAATGGCAAGGCCCGATTAATCGCCCCGTCCTATTCTCGTGCAAAGGAAGCGAGGGCGTGACGATGGAGATTCCAAGCTGGGCGGGTAAAGTAGCAAAAGTCGCGGGTCTGGCCAGTCCGGTCACCGCCCCCATCGTCATCGGCCAGTGGGTGGCTGAGAAGGCCAAGGGCGCTCTCGGCCCCAAGACCGAAAACGCTCCTCCCGTTCAGCCTCAGGCCCCGCCGGCTCCGGTAGAAGCCCCAAAAGCGGTCCCCGTTCAGGAACAGGCCGGCGAGATCAAGCCGAACTACACCACCGACCCGAACACCCAGACCAACGGCGGTCAAAAGCTGATGGGAGCGGACGGCAAGTGGAAGGGCGGCGAAATCCTGAACGGCCAGACCCAGATCAGCAAGGATGACCCCAGCAGCTCCTATGAGCAGGAGAAGCGTTGCGGTCCCTCCGCCGTGCTCGGGTCCCAGGTGATGAAAGGCCAGCAGGCCACCGGCGACATGGTCGGCAAACTTTCGGCCAAGGTCGCGGACCAGGAAGGCAAGGACGAACTGAACGCCATCCAAAAGCGAGTCCAGGACGGCAGCGCCACCCACGCCGACTTGAGCCGCGTGCAGCACTACATGTATCAGCAGTACCACACTCCCGGCGAGAAGCCCGGCCTCACGCCCAAACAGGTGACCCAGATGGAGTCCGACCTGACCGGCGTCAACAAGCCGATGACCATCGCCGATTACGACAACGGGGCTTCTTTCCGTAAAACCGACCCCAACGCCGGCGTAGAAGAAAGCCCTGATCGCATGAAGGCCCGTCTGGAGAACCTGAAACCGGGACAGAGTTTCGTGCAGTTCGTCGACACCGACGGTGACAACAAAGAAGCCAACCATTTTGTGCTGATGGGCAAGGACGCTCAGGGCCAATCCTACGCTTACGACCCCATGCCCAAGACCAACCAGCCTCAAGTCGTCTACCAGAACCAACGCCCCCAGGCCTATGAGCAATACGCGGGCGGGTCCATGGGAATCAACGAACCAGACGGCAGCCGCGGCCAAATGATGGCCGGCGGCATCATCCCCAACTAGCTCGCTGCGGCTGCCTGTCCCGAGAAAACCTTAAAAAGGCCGGGCACCCAGCTGCATCTCTCCCATCCTCATCTCCAAACTAAGCGGCTCGGCGCATGGCCAGGGGCAGCTCGGCGCGCTCTTCGGGAGCGCCTTCGGCCGGGAAGAGGAAACGCAGGGCGTGAATCAGGCGGTGACCCCAGGCGCTCTCGGTATGAGCCTGCTGGTCGCCGGTGACGTGGCACAGGTCGTGTCCCATCTGATAGCCCAGGCGAGACTGCAGGTCGTCGCGCAAGGCCAGGGTGTGGTGAATGCAATCGTTGTAAGGGCCGGAATTGCCCGAGTCGACGTAGATCTTCAGGGGGCGGCGGGTCTGGTTCAGCATGCGTTCCTGGAACTTCTTCAACCACCAGGAGCCGGACAGCGAAGCCACTTTGCCAAACTGGTGGAAGTGGTCCCAGGCGATGCTCAGGGCGGCCACGCCGCCCAGGCTCGAGCCGAGCAGTGCGCAGTCCTGAGGACCGGTGCGGGTGCGGAAAGTGCGATCGATGTGGGGCTTGAGCTCCTGGCTCAGGAAGCGAGCGTAGCGGTTGTTGGCGCCGCCGTCTTCGGCGGGAACGTAGTCGTCCCAACGACCCGAGGTGTGGTCGACGGCCACGATGATGACCTCTTCCACTTCGCCACGGCGAATGCCGCGGTCCAGCGAACGCTGAGCCTGCCAGCTGCCGAAAGAGCCGGATTCGAAAATGTTCTGACCGTCCTGCAAGTAAATCACCGGATAGCGGCGCGAGAGATGCTGCCGGTAGCCGCGCGGCAGATAGACGCGGAAGCTGCGGTTCTCACCCAAATTCTGCGAGTAGATGCTGGGCGGGGCATCGGTGCTGTAAGCGCGGCGCGGCTTTTCCACGCGAGCGGCCGGACGGTAGGTGAACAGTTCACCGTCCTGTAAGAAGCTGAGGCTGGTGCGGCTTTCATACCAACGGTTGGAAGGGTCGCGACGGGCGCCGTCGGCGATATAGAACTCCACCACCTCCAAGGCGTCCACGGCCAGAGCGCAGCTCCAAAGGTGCTCCTGAGCATTGCGCCCGGCCCCTTCTCGTTGCATCAGGCTCACCTGAAACGCTTGGTCCCCCCGACGTCGCCAGTGGATGCTGGGCTTCTGAAAGCCGCTGTGGTAGTAGACTCGCTTCATCGTGGGATCAGAATACCGGATTGTACTGAAAAGGTACTGAACGACTACAGACTCTTGACCAACAAGCCAACCAGATCGTCTTCCGCCTTCTTGAAGGGAGCGGCCGAGCCGACGAAACCATTGAGAATCAAGGCGAAACGGTAGCGTTTGCCGCTGGTTCCAGTGAACTCGCCCACCAGACCACTGACTCCACTCATGGTGCCGGTCTTGGCGCGGAGCTGGCCGACTACCGAACGGCGCTTCATGGTGCCGTCCTGGCCGGCTCGGGGCAGGTAGTCCAACAGATCAGGCTGGCTCTGGAGCAACTCCACCAACTGGCGAGTGCTGACCAGGTTATAGCGAGACAGACCACAGCCGTCGACCACGCGCAAAGTCTGACCGGCCCACACTTTAGGCAAGGTGCGGCGGAAACGCCGGTACAAACACTCCAACACCAGGTTGTCACTCTCGGCCAGGCCCTGCACCAGCATCTGCTGAACGGCGCGACTGCGATGGCTGGCCTCGATGGCCGTACCTCCCTGTCCCGGTCCGGGACTGACCACTTCCACGGCCACACGGTTGCGCTTGAAGACCTCCGTCAAAAGGCGAGCCGCCGCCAACTCGGGACGAATCATGGGAACGGTAACCGCCTCCTCCGTTCCAGGAGCAAGACGTCCGGCCATCACCCAATTCTCCCATCCGGGAATCACCAACATCTCGAACTCGCCGGAACGCGGTAGAAACCCGAGAGAACTGGAAGGCGCCCAGGGAGGCCCCTTCACCTGCAATTGTGAGCCGGCCGTCAAACGAAGAGGTACAAGGCCGTGATCGAACACAAGCGCACTCACAGGCGGTGCGAAACTCGAGGAAAGATCATCCCAGGACCAACCGGATGGATAAGGTTCGGGGTCGGGTGGCGTGACTTCCAACTGAATCGGCCCTTTGATTTTGGGAATCAGTTCCAACGCCAGGTTTTCGATATCCCCGGAAGTCAGGTCTGGATCATAGTCGCCCACCAGGCGTACCTTCTGTCCAACCATCTGCAGACGCGTCACTAACTGCTGGGTCTGCCCGCCCTGCTGGAGGATTCCCGCGGCGGTTGCCAGCTTGAGAGTAGAGGCAGGTACAAGCAAGCGCTGGCTATCCCATTCGAGCACGTTCTGTCCCAGGTCGTCCAGCACGCAAAGCGACGAACTCATTCCCGCGCCCCCCGGCAAATTCTGCAAGCCCGCTTTCCAGACATCGCCTATCGAAGCGGATGGTTCCGACCATACCGCTGCAGCCAATCCCAACCACAGAAGAAATGTTTTCATGCCGGGGAACTTTTTCGACCAGTTCT
>JAFKGI010000061.1 GCA_017307785.1 Vulcanimicrobiota bacterium
GGCGTCACAGAGACTGGCCACAAAGAGTTCGTTGCCATCGAGGAGGGGTTGCGGGAATCGGAACTGAGCTGGCTGGAGCTGCTTCAGAACCTGAAGGAACGAGGCTTGGAGATGGGGCCCGCACTTGCGATTGGGGACGGCTCCCTCGGATTCTGGAAAGCATTAACCAAGGTGTTCGGAGAGACCCGACAGCAGCGGTGCTGGGTGCACAAGACCGCCAACGTTCTCAACAAGCTGCCCAAGAGCTCGCAGAAAGCGGCCAAAACGAAGCTTCAGGCCATTTGGATGGCCGAGTCCAAAGAGAAGGCGCAGAAGTCCTTCGATGGCTTCGTCGCGACCTACCGGGAGAAATACCCGAAGGCCACGGACTGCTTGGCAAAGGACCGAGACGTGCTCCTGGCTTTCTATGACTTTCCAGCAGCTCATTGGCAACACATCAGAACGACGAATCCCATCGAGTCCAGCTTTGCTACCGTCCGGCTCCGAACTGCAAAAACGCGGGGCTGCGTCTCAAGATCCAGCATTCTTTCCATGGTCTTCAAGATGGGCATGAGTGCCCAGCACGGCTGGCGACGCTTGAGAGGATTCGAGCACTTAGGCAAGGTCCTGGAAGGGGCGCAGTTCAAGAACGGCCGGGAGGTTCGAAAGAAAGTTCAGAAGGAAAAGGCCAGCGGGGCCGCTGCCTGAGAAATCCTCATACACCAAATTTGACTATAACTCCCCAAACGGCCACGATCACCCGAGGAGCGAGCGGACCGTTGGGCTCCGCCCGCAGGCAAGCTTTCATTCGCGGAGGTCCTTTCCAGTAGGCGTCCCACTCGCGGTCCCCCGCATTCCATCCGTCCTTGGGTGTGCTGAGCAAGTCTTGCGTTCCCAGCGGGATGGTCGACTCCAACGGCATATCTGTGGTGCCTGCGCTGGAATCGTAGATTTGTAAATGCGGCGAGGCCGTCCCATCCGGGTCATCCGCGTGGAGGTCACGCAGCACCAGCACTCGCCCGATCTCCGGCAGGCTGATCACCTGATGCACGTTGTCGGCGGCCGGAACTCCCTCTTGTTCAGCGGAAACGCTGGTCGAACCGGACCGGGTGAGAGACGCACCTTGCTCGACCGTGAAGTGTTGCGAGATGTTCGTCTCTTCGATGCGTCCAGAGACCAGGTCTGTGCACTGCAGCCAGGTCTCCCAGAGGATGGTCTGCTTCTGCTTCCAGGTGGCGACTTTCCGGTCCTGAAGGCCGCGATAGGTATACCAGATCAGGTCGAAGATATCACCGCAGTCCTCGCTGGAGCCGGCAGGCACCTGGAGCGGATTGTCCACGAAGTAAGGGGATGGGTCCTCTTTGACGAAAATGCCCGTGCTCTCATAGGAACCGATGTTTCCGCAGGTTTCCGACCAGAGCTGATGATAACGCTCCCAGGTTGGAATGAGACCGACGGTGGTTTCGATAGAGTATTGGCCACCGTAGAGCCGTTGGATGGGCTTGAGGATCACGCGCCACTCGCGGTTGTCGGAGTCGATGGCGGAGTTTCCCGAATTCTTCAGGGGAGGCCAGTGGACCGCGCTCTGACCGGCCAGCGTGCCAAATCTTTGGAGGTTCGGTTCCTCGGCCGGCAGCTGGACAAAAGTCAGGTCCTGCAGGGTCTGGAAATCCTCGCTGGAATCCGGCGCGATGGCTACGTCGCCCATCCACCACAAGCCGTGCGAGAAGACTCCGCCTCCGGTAGGCGAACCTCCGGTATAGAATGGCTCGAAGACGTCTCCGTAGAGCCCATTGTAGGAAGTCGCCTCCGCTTCCGTCTTGAAGCTGATCGCCTCATAGACGGTCGGCGAGTCGGTAATCTCGTAGACTTCTTGGTGAAGGCCGGCGATCTCACCGGTTTCGGGTTTGTACTGGAGGGCCTGATAGAGAATTCGCAGGTCGGCCTCCCGCAGGCTGCTGAATACGGTGACCCCATTCTGATGCCAGCAGATCGGCTGCGATCGCGGGTGTGCGACCGGAGTTAGATCGAGACCACCAGCGAGGGATGCCAGGTCCAGGCTGCTGTGGAGTGTCAAGGAGCCCGTTTCGACGTCTTGCTGAAAGAAGTCAATGGCGAAGAAACTCGAGGCGTCCACGTAAGGTAGCGCCAGGAAGAGACGCAGATCGCCCACCCGGATTCGACGGCTCAGGTCATAGCGGGAGTAGGACCCATAGCTGGCGCCATAAGCGGGTTTGTTCAGACTGCTGGTGGCACTCTCGCCATCATTGCGCCGACGAGCGGAATAGCAGGTCGGAGTGCTGGCTTCCGGGTTGGGAATCAGATTGCACCAGCGACCGAGTTGTCCATAGAAAAACTTGGCCACTCTCAGCATTTGTGTCGAGAGCACCGGCTGACTGAGGTTGACCTCAAAGTCGCAACGCCAATTGACTCCGGGGTCGGCGTCGGCTGCGTCATAAGGGTAGCCGGCGATGGCGAAGTTGTATTTTCCGTCGGGTGCGGCAGGCGTCCAGGCGACCACCCATTCCTGGTAAGGAGCCTGGCGATAGACGTTGCCCGGTTCTCCGGGAGGGTGCACGGCGCGGGCCAGACCCCAGCCATTCAATGCGAAGAATGGCAAGCTGAACTGATAGTTGAAGTCGAGGTCCAATTCTTCAAAGAAATTGAATTGCTCGGAAGGGACAAATGAGCCCGCCGCGTTTTGGTAGGACTCCCGATTGGACTGGTTCCAGGCGCCGTAAAGAACGCTGGGGGGATACCGTTTGGGGCACTGGCAGTCGCACGGGGGGCAGCCGCTTTGCTTGGAAACGCCCGATATGGGAGTGGGAGTGGAACTGGCATTGTTGTCCTGGGCGGAGTCCGATAGACCGGCATCGCTCGAGTTTCTGGCTCCACGTCCAACGTCTGGCTGAGGGTTCTGTCCGCCTTGCGGCTTGCCGGTGCCGCTGGCGGCTTCGGCGCGGTTGGGCAAATCTCCCAACTGGTGCTGGGATGCCTGGGAAATGGTCTGCTCGAATTGCTGGTCGCTTCCCAGAAATCCAGAGGAAATAATCATGGATAAAGTTCTCCTTTTTACGAATTGAAAGCAGTGGGCATGGCGAAGCCAGGCCGGAGTTTTTGTTGAGAGTGTCAGGTGTAGTAAGGGACGAAATCACCTTTTATTGATGGTGAACTTTTGTCTCGTGAAGTCAATATAGAGGATACAGCGGATGTGCACAACTGACATTTTATGTCCTACTCCAGGCGACCCTAGAGAAGCCTCAGAGGTAGGGAATGGTGGTGGTGGGCAGGATTCTTTGCGTGCATTGCGTAGACGTTTGACAGCGCCTTCCGCTTTTTGAGCATAGCCGGACTGGGCCGCCAATGCTAGCCCTGTTTTGTAGCGTTTTTGAGGAGATTTGCAGGATGACGAAGACGGCCAGGAAGACCGGGATCAATGGAGCGCTGGTGCGCAAGCTGAGGCGACGTGAGCGCTGGTCGCAAGCCGAGCTGGCGGAGAAGCTGGCGGTTCATCGGGTCACGCTGGCTCGCTGGGAATCTAACCTGGTGGACCCACCTCCGGAGGCGGCCGACCGCATCGCTCAGTTGTTTGGCGTCAGCCGAGACTCGCTGTTTCAGGAGGAGAAGCAAGCGCCGGAGGAAGGTCTGGGAATTACCGATCCCTGGCTGAAGAAGATTTCCCTGTTCAAACTGCAGAAGTATACTCGTCCAGCGCTACTGGCCCTGGAGCTCAGCGCGCAACAGTTGGCCCATCGGGTGAATCTGCCGGTTTCGCGACTGCAGGAGCTGCTCAACGGAGAGAAGCCGACCACTCAGGAAATTCAGTCGCTGCGGGAGCAATTGGGTCCGGACTACAATCCAAGCTCTATCCTTAAGAAACGTATTTTGCTTCAGGAAATTGACCCGGAGAGTACATCGGATAAGCTCGACGTCCTACTGAAGCGCGTGAATACGCTGGAAACGCGCCTGGAGCAGATGAGCGAGAAAATGGATCTCGTTCTTAAGCTTCTCCAGGAAAGGTGATGGTGCGAGTGTCGGTATCGAGGTGAAGGATGCCATAGGCGTCCAAGGTGTGAGCCATGAATTTTCCGGAGACATGGAAGGTCTCGGCAAGTTCAAGAACGTTTCCCCAACGATCCGGCTGTTGCTCGCGCCTGGTGTCGAGCAGACGGTCCAGTTCCGGCCGGTTGTAGAGGATGTAGTGCGGGATGAGGAAGACTCGAGCGTAGAAGGTGGCTTCTTCTTCCCAGTGGGGATGCCACTCGCCGGAGCGGAGGAGAGGCGCGTGCAGGCGGGCGTGGCCCAGTTCGTGGGCCAGCGTGAAGTTGAGCACCTGGTGAGCCACCCAGGGGCAGTCGAGCTTGAGGCCAAAGTCTTTGGCCACCACCACGCGACGTTCTTCGGCGTCGCAGTGGGCCAGGTCGGATTCGTCTTCCATTTCCTCAAAGGAGATGGTGTAGCCGGCCAGGGCGATGGCTTCTTTGATGACCTCGGCGGGAACCCCGTAGGGACGCGGATGTTTACGCCGGACTCGGGCCAGCAATTGGCGGCAGTCGGCGACACAGCGTTTTTCCAGCTCGGTCATGCCAGGCGACCGAAGGCGAAGCGCCGGGCCAATTCGTAGCTGGCGGGCAAGAGCTGGATGCGGCGCCGGGCCTGATCGACGTGGGCCAGTTCATACAGTTCCAGGGTCATTCCGAGGAACCAGACGGTGACGCGAAACTCCAGAGCCAGTCGCTGCAGTTGATACCAGCGATGCATCTCTTTTTCCGCCTTGAGCAGTTCCAGCATAGGCAGGCGAGTCATGAGTTTGACCAGCGGCACCAGGAAGACCCGGGCATAGTCGTCGGCGTCCCGCTTGCGGTCCGGTCCGTTGAGGCGGATCTGCCCCAGCTGTTGGGCCAGCGTCTCGTTGAGCATGGCTCCTTCGGTTTCGGGCACGCGCAAGCGACGGCGAAAGTCGATGGGCAGGTGGACCACGCGTTGCTCGGGGCAACACAGGGCCAGCACGCTGGCCTCGACTCCATAGCCTCTTTCGATGCGCCAGCCGCACTCCAAAATGGCTTCCCGGAGTACCTGGGCAGGCACCCAGCCACGTATGCCTTTACGGCGCAAGGTCATGAGAAGACGCTCTCGGTCTTCGGCGTATACTTCCAATCGGTGTTCCATAACATTCATAGCTTAGCAGACAGATAGGAACGTGAACAAGAGGCAGCTTCTTGAAGAAGTTTCCTGGACATGAGCCTTATGGGGACGGGCTCATGTGGTTCGCGACAGAATTTGTCGCGATTTAAGAATACGATTCTATCCGTGGGTGGTTCGGCTCAGTCGAGCAGAAAAATTTCGTGATTTTTTTGGATTTTCTCGGCGACCTGAGTCCAGGGCTGGTCGATGTATCCCAGGGTGCTGCGCAGGCTGGAGTGGCCGAGGAGTTTGGCCACCATGTCGGGTTCCATGCCGGCCTGATAGCAGTGACTGGCGCAGGCGTGGCGCAGTCCGTGGGGGGAGACGGTGTAGCCGTCGTGCTGGATGCCCGCGTCTTCGGCGGCGCGCTTGACGATCTTCCAGAGGCGGTCGCGGCTGGCCGTGAAGACGGACTTTTCGGGGGGGCGGGTTTTGGCGTGACGTTGGAGGCTGCGCAGGGTGACGGAATCGAGGAGAACATAGCGGTCCTGCTCGCCTTTTCCGGCTCGCACGAAGATTTTGGAGTCGTCCGGGTCGATGTCTCCCCGGGTGAAGGCACTGACTTCGCTGACGCGCAGGCCGCTGGCGTAGGCCAGGCGGATCATGAGGAGGTCCAGGTCTTCTTCGATGCAGTCGAGGAGAGCGAAGACTTCTTCGACGTCGAGGTTGGCCTGGGGCGTGCGCTCGGTGCAGAGGGGATGGGTGCGTTGGTAGACGGCCCGGCAGTCGGCCATGGCGATGGCGATGTACATCTGGGTGGTGCGCAAGTCGCGGTGGCCAAGCAACTCCTGGAGCACACGCAAGTCCATGCCGCCTTCGAGACAGGCGACGGCGAAACCGTGGCGGAAAACTCGCGGGGTGAGCAGGCGACCGCTCCAGGCGAAGCGCTCGGCCAGGTCGGAGGTTTGGAGCCAGGCCGGGAAGGCGTCCCAGTCGAGTTGCGGGAGTTCTCGGGGGCCGGGCAGGCGACGTCCGTTGAGCAGATAGAGGCCCTGGCGGTCGGCGCGCAGCCGGTCGCGCTCTTCCCAGCGTAGGCCGGTGGCCAGCAGCAGCTGGGCGGTTTTGTTTTTGGCGGCGGCAGCTTTCAGCTTTTTGAGGGAGGGGACGAGCGGAAGGCGATCTTCGTCGTGGACGCCGGGCGCACACTCCTCGCCCATTTCGAGGCGCCACTCGGGGTTCACGCTCTGGCTCCCAGAGGGTGGCAGTGGGCGTATTGCTCCCGGCAGCGGTCCCAGGAGCATTCCAGGTAGAGGACGGTGGTGGCCAGGCGGGCGTGACCCATGAGGCGTTTGATGCTGGCCATGGCCATGCCGTTGGCGTAGAGATGGGAGGCGAAGGCGTGGCGCAGGGAGTGGACGGTGAGGGCCAGGCCCTGCTCGGCGTATTTGGCGCGCAGGCCGCATTGGTCGGCGGCCTGGCGGAAGATTTCTCCGGCCCGGCTGGCCTGGATGCCGATGAGTTTGCCTTTGCTGCCGCCCCACTCTTGGAGCATTTTCAGGGTGAGGGGGTCGAGCAGGACGTAGCGGTCTTTGTCCCGTTTGCCGGTGCGCGAAAAGAGGCGCAGTTCGGATTCTGAGACGTCTTGGGGCAGGGCGTCGAGCAGTTCGTTGAGGCGCAGGCCGGTGGCGTAGTAGGCGCGCAGCATGACGCGGTCGCGCAGGTTGTCAGCGGCTTCGATGATTTTTCGGACTTCTTCGACGGTGGGGGTGGCCACGCCGGATTCTTCCGGTTCGTCCTCTTGCTCTTCGTCTTCGTCAGGCTGGTCTTTTTGGCGCCACAACTTGAGGGGGGAGCGCTGGTCGGCCATGAGCGGGTGGCAGCGGGCGTATTCCTGGCCGCGCAGACCCACGGCCAGTTGCAGGTACTGGCGGCTGCAGCCCAGGTTCTGGTGAGCCAGGAAGGCGTGCAGGGCGAAGAGGTCGAGACCGTTTTCGATCAGGTGGGTGGCCGAGGCGTGGCGGAAGGCGGTGAGAGTGAGGAGGCGGCCGCATTTCTGGTAGCGTTGGGCGAGTTCGCTTTGCTGGAGGCGGTTTTGGATTTCTTGCCGCTGATTTTGGAAGAGGGTGGGTCGGGTGAGTTGCAGGGCTCCGAGGGCGGCGGCGGTGGTGGGGTCGAGCGGGAAGATGCGCTCCTGGAGTTGGAGGCCCTGGGGGTGAAGGGCGATTTGCTCGAGTTCGCACGGGCGCAGCGCCCCGGCGTAGAGGGTGCGCAGGGCCAGGCCGAAGGTGTCGTCGACCCCGGTGTAGTGGCGGACTTGTTGGCGGTCGAGGACGATGGGCAGGGTGAGGTCGGCGGTGGGATCGGCGATTTCGCCGTCGAGGCACTGGCGCCATTCGTCCTGGAAGCTAAGTTGGCTCAAGCCAGCTGTCCTGCCCACCACGCGGTGAGTTGCTCCTTGGTCATTTCGCCAGGTGCTGGAGCATCTCTGGGTAGCCCGGGCGGGAGCGGATCTTCTTGAGAGAATCGGTGACGCGCTCAGGGCCGACCCCTGACTTCTCCAGCGCCGAAGGGTGGCTGTTTCCGCGTTTCTTTGATTTCTTTACCACGGCTGGGTCAGTTCATGCACATGCCGGGGTTGGGGCAGGCGCCGCAGCCGCCGGGGGGGCAGAAGTCGGCTGCACTTTCGGAGCCGGGGGCGGGGCTGGCGAAGGTGGAAAAGAGTTTGCGCAGGTCGGGGCTCTGGCATTGGGGGCAGTCGACCGGCTGGTCGGCTTTGCGCAAAAGTTTTTCGAAGCGTTGTTCGCATTGATTGCAGGCGTATTCAAAAATCGGCATCGGGTTTGGTTAGGCTCTGGCTGAGCTTCTTCCTTTCATAACGCGGGAAAAGAGAGCGGGCTTTCGAACATGGTCGATCTGTGTCCCAAAAAGGTACTGTAACACTTAAGGAACGTCTCGAGGCGATCAAGCAGCGCGCCAGCGCGGTGAAGGGCGAGTTTGAAGCTCCCCGCGGCAACGACGAGACGCGTGAAGATTGGGCGCCTGTGGATTCTTCCGAGGGCGCCGCTTTGCGTTCCCGGTTGCAGCAATTGGGCCAGCGGCTGCAGGAGCGGGACGAGCAGCTGACTTTGCTGCACCGCAAGCTGTCGGAAAGCGAACAGGGCCACGGTTTGCGCCGGCGTCAGGCGGAGCAACTGGCGCAACAGCTGCGCGCCAACCTGGGCGAGAAGGAGTCGATGGCTCGCCAGCTGGCTTCGGCTGAGGGCGTGCGTCAGCAGCTGGAGACGCATCTGCATCAGGTACGCGACCAGCTGGTGCAGCAGCAATCCTTGCTGGAAGACAGTCAGAGCAAGGTCCACGGGCTGCGCGACGAGCTGCAGTCTCAGCAGCGGCGTATGCGGGTGGTGGATCGGCTGCAGGGCCAGCTGGATGAAGCCGGGCTGAATCTGGACGAGCTGCTGGCTTCCTTGCAGCAGCTGGAAGTGCAGTCGCCGGTTCTGGAGGGGTTGCGCGAGCAGATCCTGGGCCTGCAGAGCCAGCTGCAGTCGAGTCAAAAGCGGGAAGAGGCTTTGCTGCAGCAGCTGCAGCTGGCCGCGGCGGCGCGCAGCGATCTGGAAGCAGAGCAGGGAATGCTGGCTTCGGATTTCACCGAGCTGCACAAGCGTTTGACCGACACTCAGAAAGAGCTGGCCGGGGCGCGCGGAGAGCTGTCGCGCTGGATGGCCAAGCAGGCCGAGGCGGAGCCGGCGCTGCATCAGGAAATGCAGCGCCTTTCGGAGCGCAACGGCAAGCTGGAAGCCAAACTGCGTCAGGCCATTCTGGCCCTGAGCGAATCGCGCGGGCAGGCTCAGGAAGAAGCCGAGGGGCGTCAGCGCGAGGCTCAGGGGCGTTTGGAAGAGGCCGCCGGTCGGCAGCGCGAGGCCGAAGCGCGGCTACGGGAAGCCGAGGCTCGCCAGCGCGAGGAGGAAGGCCGACTCCAGGCCGAGAGCGAGCGCGACGCCAGCCGCAAGCGCGTTTCCGAGCTGGAACTGGAGCTGGACGAGCAAAATATTGCGCTCAGCGCCTCTTGGGAAGACATGGGGCGGCTTGAGCAGGAACTGGAACAGTCGCGGGGTCGGGCCCGCTCGCTGGAAGTGCAGGTGGGGACTTCGGGGGAACTGCAGCAGCGGTTGCTTTCCGCCCACAACGAAGTGCAGCAACTGACGCAAAAGCTGAGTCAGCAGCAGCAAGAGGCGCGCCTGGCCGCTCAGGAGCTGGAGCGCGGGCGCCAGGAGAAGGCTCAGCTGGAAGGCCGGCTGGTCAAGGCTCAAGGGGTTCTGGACGAGTTGCGGCGGCGCGCCGAACACGGGGCTCAGGAACAGGCGCTGCGCCAGCAATGGGAGGAGCGCGCCCTCAAGGCTCAGGCCAAGCTGCAGGAAGCCGTGCAGCGCTTGCGCGAGCAGACCGAGTCGCTGCACGACAAAGAGCATTCGATTGAGGAATGGCAGTCGCGGGCCAGTCAGGTGGAGCGCAACCTGCAGGACAGCCAGGATCTGGAATCCCAGCTGCGCCAGCAATTGGAGAGCTGGCAGACGGTCAGCGGCGAGTGGCAGAGCATTGCCGCGGTGGGTCAGGAAGGCACGGCCTTGCTGGAGCAGCAGCTGGTCGAGCAGGGAGAATTTACCCGCAGGGTCGAGAATCAGCTGGCCTCCGCCCAGGAGGACATGCGCCGGCGCGAGCAGTTCAGCCAGCAGGAGATCGAGACCCTGACCGATCTGGTGGAAGAACTGGAGACCACCAACGGCAAGCTGGCCGACAGCCTGAAGCTGAGCCAGCAAGAGCGCGAGCAGCTGCAGCAGCAGTTGAGCCAGCTGAACGAGAGTTCCGAGCAAAAGCGTCTGGCCTTTGAGCAGCGCTGGGCCCAGGCCAAAGAGCGCATGACCGGTCTGCAGCGCGAACTGGACAGCAGTCAGGCGCGCGGGCGCAAGCTGCAAGAGAAGCTGCAGCAGCTGGTGGAGGTGACGCGCCAGGAAAAAGCGCTGGTGGCACGGGGATCGGAAGAGCGTCAGGGGCTGGCGGCGGAGTTGGAAGCGGCTCACCAGCGGCATGAGGAGGACGCGCGGGCGCTGGCGGACTTGCGCGAGGAGAACGACACCCAGTCGTTGGCCCTGGAGCAGTCCTGGGAAGACGCCTCGCAACTGAGCGCCCAGCTGGACGAACAGAAGAAAGTCCGGCAGGAGCTGGAAAAGCAGCTTTCCGCTTTGCAGAGCGGACTGAAGAACACCCAGTCCGAGCGCGATGAGATTCGTGAGCAGTTTGAAGAGCTGCTGCAGCAGTCCGATCTGGAGCGGTTGGAAGCCGGTCAGGAGCTGGAACGGCAGCTGCTCAAGAACAGCCAGGAGCAGGCCGAGCTGCAGAAGCAGCTGATCGAGCTGACGCGCAACCTGGAACAAAGCCGTCTGCGCGTGCAGAAGCTGGAACACAAGCTGCTGGAGACGGCCGAGCGGCTCAAGGGCGAGCGCGCGCGGGTGTTGGAGCTGCAGGCCAACGAGAACGATCTGCACGAGGCTCACGCCGAGCTGGAGCAGCAACTGCTGGCCGAGAGCGAGCTGCGGGCGCGGGTCGAGAGCGAGCGCGAGGGGCTGCGCAGCGAACTGGCCGGCCTGCAGGAAGAATTTGATACCCAGACGCTGGCGCTGGATCAGTCCTGGGAAGAAGCCACCCAGCTGCAGAGCCAGCTGGACGCGGAACGTCAGCGCAAGACCGCTCTGGAAGCCCAGGTGGTGCAGCTGGGGGAAGGCCAGACGCAGCTGCAGAGCCAGATCGAGGCGCTGGAAGCGGCGCTGGTCGAGACTCAGCAACTGAATGAGGCTGAGCAAGATGAGGTGCAGGGGCAGATTCTGCAGCTGGAGGAAGAGCGCCAGCAGCTGAAGGACCAGCTGGTCCATCGCACCACCCAGTTGGGCGAGCTGAAGGCGTTGCGCGGGCAGGCGCAGGAGCGCAGTCAGCGGTTGGAAGACAAGCTCAAGCTGGTGGTGGAGGCCATGGGGCGCGAGAAGGCGGCCCGTCTGCACCAGGTGGAGCAGATCAACCTGCTGACCACCGAAAACGACCGGGTGACGGCCATGTTGAGCGAGCTGCGCACGGCTTCGCAGCAGCGCCAGCAGCAGGCCGACAGTCAGCTGGGCGAGCTGCGCCAGCAGCTGGAGACGCTGCAGGAAGAATTCGATACCCAGTCGCTGGCGCTGGACCAGTCCTGGGAAGAAGCCGGCCAGCTGAGCGAGCAGGTCGACAAGGAACGCGCCGCCCGGGTGGCTTTGGAAGCGCAGCTGACCCTGCTGCAGGCGCAGATCGACGAGCTGAAGGTGCAGCACGATTCGCAGGAAATCGAGCTGCAGGGCGAGGTGGAGGAAGCTCGCCAGGCGGCCGAGGATGCCGGCGAGCAGCTGCGCCAGCGCTTGATTTTGCTGGCCGAGCTGAAGCAGATGCGCCAGCTGGCCGAGGACCGCTCGCAGCGGTTGGAGGAGAAGCTCAAGCAGGTGGTCGAGATCCTGGCCCGCGAGAAGAAGACGCGGATCGAGCAGGTGACTACCCTGACCCAGGACCGCGAGCGGCTGGGCAAGATGCTGCAGGAGATGCAGACCCAGGCGCGCGGGCGTTTGGAGGCGGCCGAGGGCGACCGGGCCAAGCTGGCCTTGAACTTGAGTCAGGCCCAGGCCGAGATCGGCGCGGCTCACGGCGAGCTGGCGGCTCTGCGCGAGGAACTGGACACTCAGACGCTGGCGCTGGATCAGAGCTGGGAAGAGACTTCCCAGCTGCAGGAGCTGCTGGAGCGGGAACGCACCGCGCATCAGAGCCTGCAGCGCGATTTCGAACAGTCTCAGGCGGTGGCTGCCCAGGTGGCCGGACTGCGCGAGCAGCTGGACAGCGAGCAGCGGCTGCGCGGCGAGTTGGAAAACGAGCTGGTGGCTCTCAGCGACCAGTTGACCGAGAGCGATCAGCTGCGGCTGGAGAGCGAGAATCGGCGCGCGGCCGCCGAGCAGGGTCAGCAATTGCTGGCCGAGCAGTGGCGCGGCAAGGCCCAGCAGGCCCAGGAACGCTACGAGAAGGTCCAGCACGAGCGCAATCAGAGTCAGCAACGGAGCGCCGCTTTGGAGAAGAAGCTGGCCGAGGTGGCGGCGGTTCTGAAGCAGGAGCGGGCCGCGGCTCGGGTGGCGCTGGAAGGGGCTCAGGGCGAACTGACGGTTCTGCGCGAGGAGCTGGAGACGCAGACGCTGGCTCTGGATCAGAGCTGGGAAGAAACTTCGCAGCTGCAAGGCCTGCTGGAGCGGGAGCGTTCGGCCCATCAGGGCGTGCAGCGCGAACTGGAGCAAACTCAGGTTCTGGCGGGTCAGGTTTCCGGTCTACAGGAGCAGCTGGCTCAGGAACTGAGACTGCGCACGGAGCTGGAAAACGAGCTGGTGGGGCTGAGCGATCAGCTGAACGAGAGCGACCATCAGCGTCAGCAAAGCGAGACTCTACGGCTGGCGGCCGAGCAGGGACAGCAGCAGCTGGCCGAGCAGTGGCGCAACAAGGCGCAGCAGGCTCAGGAACGCTTCGAAAAGGTTCAGCTGGAGCGCAATCAGAGCCAGCAGCGCAGCGCCGCCCTGGAGCAAAAGCTGGGCGAGGTGGCCGCCGCTTACAAGCAGGAGCGGATTTCCGCCCAGGCGCAGCGCCAGCAACTGCAGCAGCAGCTGGAGATTCTGGAAAGCGAGATCACTCAGCAGCAGGCGGCTCTGGAAGAATCCTGGGCGGACGCTTCCACGCTGCAGGCCGAGCTGGAGGGGCAGCGCGGACTGGCTTCGGGCCTGGAGAAGGAGCTGCTGACCGTCCGTCAGGAGCTGGCCAACTTGATCCTGGACAGCCAGCAGGCCCAGGATGAAACCAAGGCCCAGCTGGTCTCGGTGCGTCAGGATCTGCAGCAGACCCAGGCTCAGCGCCGCCAGCTGCAGGACGAGCTGGAAAAACGTCAGGCACAGCTGCATCAACTGGTGCCCAAGCAGCAGGCCCTGAATGAGGAGGTGCGCAATCAGCGCATCGCTCTGGAGGCGGCTCGCAACGTGGCTCAGGTGCGCGGCCAGGAAAATGATTCGCTGCGCACCGTCTTGGAGGAAGAGCAGCAACAGCATCAGCTGTTGCTGGCGGAACTGGACAAGGTTCAGGACGAGCAGTCGCGGGCGCGACTGGAGGGCGAAGGCTGGCTGCGCGAGCTGACGGCGGCCCAGGCGCGCGAAGGGGAGCTGCAGAGCGGTTTGGAGCAGCTCCAGGCGGCGGCCGAGCGAGCCGCCCAGGAGCGCGCTCAGGTGACGGCCCAGCTGGAGCAGGTCAAGGCTTCCACCGCCCACGAGATCGAGTTCCTAACCGAAGAGCTGGAACATCGTCTGCACGAGGGCGAGGCCACCCAGGAGGCTCTGCGCCAGGCTCAGCAGGCGCTGGAGGACCAGAAGAAGCTGCTGGGCCAGCAGGAGCACTCGGCTCGTCAGGCTCGCACTCAGGACCTGGAGCGGCAACGGCAGCTGGATCAGCTGGGCGAGCGCCTCAAGCAGGTGGGCGGGGCTTTCCAGCAGGCCAAACTGCATCTGGCTTCGCGCCAGCAGCAGCTGCAAGAGGCGCTCAAGCAGCGTGACCTTTCGGTTTCCCAGGTTGCCGAGCTGCAGTCGGAACTGGAAGTGCGCGGCCAGCAGCTGGCCGAGCTGGAGCGGGAACGCGACCAGATGCGCGAGTTCCGCGACGTGGCCCTGCGCGAGCAGGAACGTTTGCTGTTGGAGGGCGAGGCGGCTCGTCACGAGGCTCTGGCCGAGCAAGAAAAGATTCGCTCGGAAGCGGGTCTGCAGCACGAAGAGCTGCGCCGTCAGTGGCAGAAAAGCGTCGATGAGGTCGAGTCTCTGCATCAGCAGATGGTGGACCTGGAAGAAGCGCTGCAGTCTTCCGAACAGTGGCGCGACACCCAGAGCGAGGAGCGGCGCAAGCTGGAGGAGCAGCTGGCCAAGCTGCGTCAGGAACTGGCTCGGGCCGGCCAGACCCAGAACGCTCTCAAGGAGAAACTGCTGGAAGCGGTCGGGCGTTTGCGCGAATCGCAGCAACTCACTCAGCAGCAGTCCGAGCAGCTGGACGAACTGCGCTTCCAGCTGGGGGAAATGCAGCTGCAGGCTCAGGACAGCAGCGTTCAACAGGCCGAGTGGCTGCAGCTGCACCAGTTGCTGCAGGAACAGATCGCCCAGCTGGAAGAGGAGAGCCGGGGGCGGCAGCTGCGCCTGGACCGTCTGGCCGAAACGCGGCAACAGGAACATGAGGCTTTCCAGGAGCTGCAGCAGCAGCACCAGCAGCTGGAGGCTCGCCAGGCCGAGCAGACCCGCCAGCACTACGCCCGCCAGCAGGAGATGCAGCAGCAGGCGCGCGGCGAGCGCGAGGTGTTGGAAAAGCAGCTGGCCGAAGAGCGCCAGGGGCGGGCTCACGAGCTGGAGGAGTTCGAGCAGAAGATCCGCCAGGGGGACACGGAAGTTTCCTCGCTGCGCCGGCAGCTGGATCAGGCCAATCAGCAGGCCGAGCAGATCGCCCAGGAGCTGATTGAGCGCCAGGAGCAGGTTTTTGAGCTGGAAGAAGCGCTGCAGAGCGAGCAGGACGAGGCTCGCAAGGAGCAGTCGCGGCGCGAGGCCCTGCAGTCTTCGGTGACGGCCCTGGAGCAGCAGCTGCGGCAGCAAACGGCGGAAAGCGCCAGCCGCCTGCAGCAGATGACGGCTCAGGACAGCAATCTGGGGCGTTACAAGAGTCAGCTGAAAGTGCTGCAGGCCGACCGCGAGAAGCTGGTGGCCGCCTATCAGCAGGCGCGTCAGGAGCTGGCCGAGCAGCAGCAGTTTCAGGTCGATCAGACCCGACGTTACGAGGAGGCGCAGTCTCAGCTGCGCGCTCGTCAGGGGGAGCTGCAGCGTACTCAGGAAGAGCTGCAGCTGGCTCAGGCCCAGATCGAATCGCTGGAACAGGATCTTTCTTCGTGGGAAGCGCGGCACGCCGAGTCCGAGGGGCGGGCCGAGGGCCTGGCCCGCGAGCTGGCCGAGAAGACTCAGGAAGTCTTCCGTCTGCGCAGCTCCACCGAGGGCATGCGCAAGGAATCGCTGGCTTTGCAGCGCCGCCTGGGCGAAATGGAGCAGCAGCACAAGCAGCTTTCCGACCGCAGTAAAAAGGAGAGCCAGCAGGCCCAGACTTCGCTGCAGAAGGTGCTGCAGCAGCGCGGTCAGCTGGAGAATAAGCTCAAGGAAGTGGTCTCCGGGCTGCAGGCGGTGCGTCAGCAGAACGGACAGCTCAGCCAGGATCTGGACGCTTCGCGGTCGCTGGCCGAGACGCAGGAAGTGCAGTTGCTGGAGCTGCAAGAGCTTCTGCAGCGTCAGGAACAGGAAGCGCATCAGACGCGGGCCGATTTGGACGAGAAGGTGCGTCTGTTGGAAGGCGAGCGTTCCCACCGTCAGGCGCTGGAGGAACAGGCGGCCTGGCTGCAGCGGGAGCTGACGGAGCTTCAGGACCATTATCACGACGGCGAAGAAGAGCTGATCCGGCTGCGCCAGAGCGGTCAGGCCGAGCTGACCCGTCTGCAGGCGGAGCGCCAGGCCGAGCTGGAGCGACTGCAAGCCGAGCGTCAGGCCGAATTGGAGCGGGTGCTCGCGGAGCATCGGGCCGAAGTGGAGCGCCTGCGCGAGGAGCGTTCCAGCGATCTGGTGCGCTTGGAGGAGGAGCGCCAGACCGAGCTGGCCGATCTGCAGATCGAGCGCGATACGCAGGCTCTGGAGTTCGATAAGGAACGGGGCGAGCTGACCATCAAGCTGGGTCAGGCGACTTTCCGCCAGAGTCAGTTGGAGCAGCGCCTGCGTGAGGAAGAAACGCGGCTGCTTTCGGCGGAAAGCGATTTGGAGCAGCGCGCTCAGGAGCTGCGTCAGGAGCAGGAAGGTCGCGAGCAGGTTCGGCTGCAGCTGGAGACGGCTCAGGGGCATGTGGCCAAGCTGGCCGAGCAGCGTCAGGCGCTGTTGGACAAGTTGCGCCAGCTCACGGTGGATCACAACGCTCTTCGCGATGAGCGAGAGCAGCTGACGGAGTCTCTGGGCGCTCTGGAGTTGCGTCTGGAGGTCGGCGATTTGCGCCGCACCCAGTTGGAGGGCGAGCGCGACCATCTGCAGGGCGAGCTGGATCAGACGGTGCAGCGTTTGTTGGATCTGGAAGGCCGGCTGGAGATTTCCCTGGAGCGTCAGCGTGAAGCCGAGCACGATCTGGGACGGTTGGCCGAGCTGGAGGCGGAATCGCAGATTTTACGTCCGCTGGTGGAGCGCGAGGCGCGTGCGCGCGAGCAGGTGGAGGCGCTGAGCCAGGAGCGCGGTCGGTTGGAGGACCGGGTCGGTGAGCTCGAGGGCGAGCTGCGTTCTCATCGCGACGAGATCGAGGAGATGCGGGCCGAGCTGGAGGAGGGACATCTCCAGCAGCAGGCCATGCGCTTCGAGCAATCGGAGATTCGGGCGCGCTGGTCGGGATCTAAGAAGGCCCAGGAGGAAGCGCAGGAGCAGCTGACTTTGCGGGCCGCCGAGCTGGCCGAGTTGCGCGAGCAGTTGGCCCACGCGGGCCGCGAAAGCGAGGAGCTGAATTCGCTGGTGCAGCAGCTGCACGGCGAGATCGACAATCGCGATCAGCACGTGGACGAGCTGCAGAGCGAGCTGGATCAGCGCCAGGCGGCGCAGGTCAAGTTGGGCGAGGCCTTTACCAAGGTGCGTCTGAAGCTGCGCGAGACGGCGCAGGAATTGAGCGAGGTCCGGGAGCTGACCGGCAACGAGCGGGCGCTGTTGCTGGACCGTCAGAATCAGCTCGAGAGCGAGCTGGGCGAGTTGCGCCGGCTGGTGGAGGAGCGGGATGCTTGGCTGGTCCGCGAGGCCGGGCTGCAAGAGTCGCTTCGTTCCGAGCTGGCGGGCGCGGCCGAGGAGCTGGTGGCGGAACAGGAGCGGGCGGCCGCTTTGCAGACTTCGCTGGCTTCCGAGCAGGAGCGTAGTCTCGGTTTGCGTGGCGAGCTGGAGGCCGAGCAGGAGCGGGCCGCTCAGCTGGGCGAGAAGCTGGAGCAGGCGGTGTTGCGCTTTGCTCAGTCCAAGCAGATTCTGGGTCAGTTGCAGGGTCATCTGCGCGAGGAGAAGGGGTCCGGCGAGCAGTTGCGCGAGCAGCTGGAGCTGCATCAGCGTCTTTATCAGGAAGCCGGAGAGCAGCTGCTGGTGCAGCAGGCTCGTCTGAAGGAAGCGCTGGCTCAGGTTGAGCGGCTGGAGGAAGAGGCCGAGGGCGAGCGCCTGTTGCGGCTGGAGCTGCACAATTTGCGGGCGCAGCTGGACGGGGTGCAAAATCAGGTGCACACGGCCCAGGCCGGTCACCAGGAGCTGCAGGACGAGCTGGATCGGGTGCGCGGTCGCGAGCGCGAACTGGACAGCCAGCTCAGCAAGTCGGCTCAGCGGGAGCGCGAGCTGGACACGCATTTGCAGCGTTCGCTTTCGCATGGTCGGGACTTGGAGCAGCAGCTGTCGGCCGGGCTGGAGCAGGAAGAACGGCTGCGGGCCGAGCTGGCGGGCGCCTGGAGCGATGTCCAGCAGGCCCATTTGCTGGAGCAGCGGCTGCAGGACGAGCTGGCTCAGTCGCGCGGGCTGTCGACGCGGCGCGAGAAGCAGATTACTAGTCTGGAGGAGCAGCTGGCCGCTTTGCAGCTGCGTTTCCAGGGCGATACGGCCGAGATGCAGAGCCGTCACAGCGAGCGCGAAGCGGCTCTGCTGGAGCAGTTGGAGCGTTTGGGCGAGACGCTGCGTCAGCATCGCGGCAAGGCCAACGACGCGCTGGGCGGTCTCAAGCAGCGGGCCGAGGAGATGCACGCCGAGCTGCAAGGAGTGGTGCGCGAGCGCCAGATCCTGCGGGAACAGCTGGAGGAACGGCAGGCCGAGCTGGAGGGTCAGCGGGCTGAGCTGAGCCGGCGCCAGCAGGCAGAGACGGAGCTGCAGCGCGAGTTGGAGGCGGTGCGCTCGCATCGCGAGGAGCTGGAGAGCCAGCTGGGTTCGACGCAGTCTCAACTGGAGGTGGCTGAGGGTCAGCTGAGCTTGCTGCAAGAGCGGGCCGAGCGGGCCGAGCGGGCGTCGGCTCAGTTGCAGTCGGCCGAGGAGCGAGGGCGGGCTCAGGAGATCGAGCTGGCGGCTTTGCGTCAGCAGCTTGCTCAGGATGTGCAGCGTCTGGAGCAGCAGGCCGGGCTTTCCCAGCAGACGCTGCAGCAGCTGACGGCGGAACTGGCCGAGGCTCAGGGGCGGCTGGAGCAGTCGGAGCTGCAAAATCAGCGGCGCGAGCAGATTATCACGCAGCTGAAGCAGCGCTTGCATCAGGCGATGCAGGAAATGGCCGTGCGTCAGGGCGAGCTGCGCGATGCTCATCTGTTGGCCGAGCGGGTGGGGCGCGAGCATGAGCAGGCCCGGCATGAGGTCGAGCTGGTGCGGGCCGAGAACGATCGCAAAGAGTCGCGCCTGACCGAGCTGAACATCGAGTTGGAGGAGCGTTTCCAGAAGGCGGCCGGGCTGCAGCTGGAGGTGGAGCGCCTGACCCATCGGTTGGAGCGCGAGGAAGAGCTGCGCGACGGTTTGTCGGTGGAGCTGGAGCGTCTGCAGGACATCGAGACGACCATGCAGATTCAGCTGGAGCTGCAGGAGAGTCTGCGCAGCGAGAAGGCCGATCTGGAAAAACAGCTGGAAGCTCGCGCTCGCGAGGTGATGGATCGCGACGAGCAGCTGCGCGATCTGGATATGCTGCGCGATCGTCTGGATCAGAAGAACTCTCAGGTGGAACTGCTGGAAGCGCAGTTGCATCATTCGCGCACGGCCCTTTTGGAACAGGAGAGCCGCACCGAGGAGCTTTCCGATCAGTTGCGTCACAGCCAGGAGCGCGGGCGCAATCTGGAGACCCAGCTGCAGCAGTTGCGTCACACGCTGGCTCAGGAAAGCGGGTTGTCGGCCCAGAATCAGCAGGCTTTGCAGCAGGAACTGAGCGACGCGCAGTCGCGCCTGGAGGCTTCCGAGCGGCAAAACCAGCGGCGCGAGCAGATGGTCGAGCAGCTCAAGCAGCGGTTGGCCCAGTCCACTCAGGATCTTTCTCAGCGCCAGGCGGAGCTGCGCGAAGCGCAAAGCGCGGCCGATCGGACCGGTCGGGAGCGCGATTCGTTGCGTCTCGAGCTGCTGCAGATGCAGTCGCGTCTGGAGCGGGAGGAAGAGTTCCGCGCCAAGATGACCCTGGAGCTGGAGCAGCTGCAGGCGGCCGAGCATCAGGTGCAGGTGCAGCAGGCCCAGTTGCGTCAGGCCCACGAGGAGCGGCTGGCGCTGGAGACGCGGCTGAGCGAGCGGGCCGAGGAGTTGTCGGCCCGTCAGCGAGAGCTGGGTGAGCGCGATCACGATCTGGATGAATTGCGCGGGCAGTTGGAACAGAGTCGCAATCGCAGCGAGCTGTTGGATGCGCAGTTGACCAATCTGCGCGGTCAGTTGAATGAGCACGAGACGCGGGCTGTGGAGGCGGCCGAGCAGCTGCGTCAGAGTCAGGAGCGGTCGCGTTCGCTGGATGCGCAGCTGGCCCAGATGCGCCAGAAGATGGCTCAGGATGCGACGGCTTCGGGTCAGACCACGCTGCGCTTGAATCAGCAACTGGATGAGATGACTCAGAGTCTGCAGCAGGCCGAGCGTCAGGGGCAGCGCCTGGAGCAGGTGGTGGTGCAGCTGAAGGATCGCCTGGGTAAGGCGATGGGCGAGCTGTCGGCGCGTCAGAGCGAGCTGCACGAGGCTCAGGTGGCGGGCGAGCGTTTGGCCCGCGAGCGCGACGGTTTGAAGGCCGAGGGCGAGGGGCTGCGGCACGAGCTGCAGCAGTTGCGCGACCGGCTGGTGCAGGAAGAGGAATTGCGCGCCAAGTTGGGCGCCGAGCTGGAAGAGCTGGAAGTTCGCTGGCATGAAGAGCGTCTGGGGCTGGAGAGCAAGCTGGCCGAGCGCGATGAGCGGTTGTTGGAGTCGGAAGATGATCTGAGCCAGGCGCAGCAGCAAATGGCTGGTGTGCGCGCTCATTTGGGCGAGGCCGAGGCCCGTGCTCAGGACGTGGGCGAGCAGCTGCGTTTGAGTCAGGAGCGCAGTCGTGAGCTGGAGGGGCAGCTGGAGCAGCTGCGTCAGAAGGCTTCGCAGGATGCGCTGCTTTCCGGGCAGACCGCGCAGCGTCTCAATCAGCAGCTGGAGGATATGACCCAGAGCCTGCAGCAGGCGGAGCGTCAGGGCCAGCGTTTGGAGCAGGTGGTCGAGCAGCTGCGCGAGCGTTTGACCAAGACGGTGGCCGAGCTTTCGGCGCGGCAGTCGGAGCTGCACGAGGCTCAGATGGCCGGGGAGCGGCTGGGGCGCGAGCGCGATCAGCTGAAGGCCGAGGGCGAGGGGCTGCGTCACGAGCTGCAGCAACTGCGGGAACGGCTGGAGAATGAGGAGCAGTTCCGCGCCAAGTTGAGCGGGGAGCTGGAAGAGCTCGAGGTTCAGGGTCGCGAGGAGCGGAGCGGGCTGGAAGAGCGTCTGGCCGAGGGCGGCGAGGCGTTGCGCCAGAGTCAGGAGCGCAGCCGCGAGCTGGAAGGTTTGCATCAGAAGGCTTCGCTGGATCTGGTGCGTCTCGAGGGTGTGCTCGAGCAGTTGCGGGAGCGGTTGAGCAGCGAATCGTCGACGTCCGAGCGGTTGGGGCGGGAGCGCGATCAGCTGCGTTTGGATCTGGAGGTGGCGCGCTCGGAGTCGGACGCGCGCGAGCTGGAGCTGGAGGAGCGGGCGGCGCGCTTGAGCGGGCTGCAGCTGGATCTGGATCGCACTCAGCAGCGTTTGCAGCGCGAGGAGGAAAGCCGCGGTTCGTTGGGCCGCGAGCTGGAGCAGCTGCAGGTCGAGTATGACGGGCTGCAGCAGCAGTTGTTGGATCAGGCCCAGATGCAGCTGGAGCGCGAGGAGTTGTTGCGCCAGAAGGGGCAGCTGACGGGCGAGCTGGACCGCGCTTTGGAGAACAAGGCGGTCGAGGCCATTCGCTGGCAGAAGCAGGTGGAGGAGAACCAGCGGCGCCAGGAAGATTTGGAGAGCCGGCTGTTGTTGTCGCAGCAGCGGGTGGACATGCTGGGTCAGGAGCTGGAGGAGCGCGAACTGCGTTTGACGGCCGAGCGTAAGAGCGGTCAGGAGCGGCTCAACGAGCTGCGCACGCAGTTGCTGGAGGCGCAGGCGGTGACGCTGGAGCGCGAGTCCCGTATCGGCCAGTTGGAGCGCGAGCAGCGCAGTCAGCGCGACTCGATGGAGATGCAGCTGCAGGATGCGCAGGCGCGGCGTTCTGGTCTGGAGGGCGAGCTGAGCTCGCTGCGGGCTTTGAGCGAGGCGGCCCAGGCCGGGGCGCAGTCCAAGCTGGAGCATCTGGAGGGGCGCTATCAGGAGCTGCAGACGCAGCTACTGGATCAGGAGGAGCAGACCCACGGGCAGCGCCTCAAGGTGTCGGCGTTGGAGACGGATCAGGTGCTGCTGAAGCAGGCTTTGCATCAGACCGAGGTCAGTCGCGATTCTTTGCAGGCGCGTCTGGATACGTTGCTTCTGGACGAGGAGCAGGTGCGGGCCGCCTGGTTGGCCGAGCAGGAGCAGACGGCGGCTCTGCGCGGGCGTTTGCAGGAGGGCGAACGGGTTCGCCAGGATCTGGAGGTTCAGCTCCAGGATCGCGAGTTGCTGCGGGCTCAGGTGGTTTCTTTGGAGAGCGCTCAGCGTCAGGCCGAGGGCTTGGCGGCGCAGGCCCGGGAGCACCTGGAGGATACGCGTCAGCAGCACGAGCTGATGGTGAGCGATTTGAAGCGCCAGTTGGAGCAGGGGCGTCTGCGTCTGGAGCGCGAGGCCGAGTTCACCAAGGGGCTGCAGGAGCGGCTGAAGGAGAACCAGGCTCAGCAGGTGCGGCTGCAGCAGGATCAGGGCCAGTTGCTGGAGCTGCGCTCCGAGCAGACGCGTTTGTTGGGCGAGCTGGAGCGGGCGCGCGGCGAGTCGGTGTCTTTGCGGCAGGAGGTGGATCGGCTGGCCGCTCTGGAGAGCGAGAGCGAGCGTTTGCGCGATGAGCAGCAGGCTTTGCAGCACAAGCTGCGAGATGCCGAGGAGCGGGCCCGGTCGCTGCAGTCGCAGCTGGGCGTGGCCATGGAGCAGGCGGGCGAGGCCGATCGTCTGGCGGCGATGCAGCGCGAGTATGAGTCGGACGTGACCCAGCTGCGCCGCGAGTTGGAGGGGCGTCAGAGCGAGATCGACGGCTTGAAGACGCAGATGCGCGGGCGCGGGCGGCTGCAGGTGGAGCTGGACAAGACCGAGCTGGAGGTTCAGCGGCAGCGTACGCGGGCCGAGGAGCTGGAGTCGGAGCTGGCCGATAGCCGCTACTGGCGGGGGCAGGCCGAGACGCGTTTGGAGCGCAGCGAGCAGGCGCTGGTGGAGCTGCAGCGGGAGCTGGAGGAGTCGCGTCTGGGCGGGGCCCGCGATGCGCAGCTGCAGGCTCGTTTGGACGCGGCGGCGCAGACCGAGATAGAGTTGCGGGATCGTTTGGAAGCGGCGGCTCAGGATTCGCGCATGCGCTCGGATCAGGATCAGGATTTGCGGGCGCGGTTGGCGGCGGCGGAAGAGCGGCTGGCCGAATTGCGGGCCCGTCAGCAGCTGGCCGACCAGGTGCGGCCGCCGGCTCCGGGCAATGTGCCCAAGCGGAAGTCTTCGCAGGTCTGGTCGCTTTTGGATGCGCCTTCGGCGGAACGTCAGGAGTCGCGCAGTAGCAGCGGCGGCCTGGAATTGCCCGGCTTCTAATCATGTGGATTCCTAAGTGGCTGGCGCCTCCGGAGCCGGCTGAGCCGATCCCCGCGGAGCAGGTCAAGGGGCGTTATTATTACTGGCGCAAGCGTCAGCTGATTTCCACCTACATTGGTTACGTGGTTTATTATTTCTTGCGCAAAAACATCCCGGTGGCGGCGCCGTTGATGATCAAGGACTTGGGGATTTCCAAAACCGCTTTCGGCATCTTTTTTACGCTCCACGATTTGATCTACGGATTTGCCAAGTATGTGGCGGGGATGATGGCCGATCGTTCCAATCCGCGTCTTCTGTTGCCCATCGGGTTGGTGTTGGCGGCGGTCTGTAATTTCGCTTTCGGGTTGAGTTCGACCGTGATGGTGCTGGGCGTGCTCTGGGTTTTGAACGGGTTCTTCCAGGGGTTTGGGTTTCCGCCTTCGGCTCGCATTCTGTCCCACTGGTTCCGTCCGCGAGAGCGCGGGTTGAAGTGGGGCATTTTCAATACTTCCCATATGGTCGGCACGTTTTCCATCATGACCCTGAGCGCTTATTGGGGTGGGCTTTATGGCTGGCGTTACTGCTTCTTTTTGCCGGCTTTGGTGGGCGTGGGGACGGCCGTATTTTTGTATTCCTCGGTGCGCGATACGCCGGCTTCGCTGGGGTTGCCGCCGGTGGAGGAGCCTTGGGACGAGGATGAGATCGGAGTTGGTCTGAGTCCGGATACTTCCGAGTCTTCGGAGATCGGGTTGGCGTCGGTGCCGGTGGACGAGGAGTTGGCGGCGCTGGTGCGGCGTCGGGTGTATCAGAATCCGGCGTTGTGGTTGGCCTGTTTTGCTAACTTTTTTGTGTATACGGTTCGTTACGGTATTTTGAATTGGGCGGCCATTTATTTGACCGAGGTGAAGAATGTTTCGTTGGTGCAGGCGGGGCTGGTCAGCGGGATTTTTGAGATTGCCGGGTTGGTGGGCTGTCTGGTGGCGGGTTGGGCCACCGACCGGTTTTTCCAGAGCCGGCGGGCTCCGGTGTGTTTTTTCAGTATGCTGTTGTGCGCCGGTTTTATCGTAGCTTACTGGCAGGCACCGGCCGGTAACTGGCAGATGTCGGCGATTTGTATCGCGGGTATTGGTTTTACGGTGTATGGTCCGCAGTTTCTGGGCGGCTTGATGTCGGCCGATCTGGCGGGTAAGCGGGCGGCCGGAACGGCCGTGGGCTTCCACGGCTTTTTTGGTTATTTGAGCGGTATTCTGTCGGGCATCGGCGTGAGCGCGCTGCACGCCCACTTTGGCTGGCAGGGCGCTTACGTGATGCTGGCCGCTTCGGCGGTGCTGGGAGCTCTGGTGTTCGTGCCGATTTGGAACGCGGGTCCGGTTCAGGAGTGAAGAATTTGCTGATGCAGTCGCCGGTGTTTTTGGAGCACGACACCGGGCAGCACGTGGAGAATGCCGGGCGGTTGGCGGCGGTGTTTCATCAGTTGCGGGATTTGCAGGGGTGGTCTTCGCTGGAGCCGCGATTGGCGGTTGCTTCCGAGTTGGAGTTGTGTCATTCGGCTTCGGTGAGCGCGGTTCTGGAGGAGTTGACGGCTCTGGGCGGTGGTTCGGTGGATGCCGATACGGTGGTGAGTCCGCGCAGTCTGGATGTGGCGCGATTGGCCGTGGGCGGGGGTTTGCGTCTGCTGGAAGAGGTGGTTTCTTCGCGGGGGCAGGGGTTTGCGCTGGTGCGGCCTCCCGGGCATCACGCTACGCCTACGCGGTCGATGGGCTTTTGTTTGTATTCCAATATCGCCATTGCGGCCGTGTATGCGCGGGCGGTGCTCGGGTTGAAGCGGGTGTTGGTGCTGGATTGGGATGTGCACCACGGCAATGGCACGCAAGATTGTCTGGAGTCGCATCCTGAGATCGGCTTCGTATCATTCCACCAGTGGCCGTTGTACCCGGGGTCGGGTTGGTATGATGAGCGGGGTCAAGGGAATTTGTTCAATCTGCCGTTGCCTGCCGGGTGTGGGGACGCGGAGTACTTGTTTGCGCTGCATCATTTGGTGAAGCCGGTTTTGGCTCGCTGGGATCCGGAGTTGTTGTTGGTGTCCTGTGGCTATGATGCGCATGAGGCGGACCCGCTGGGGTCTATGGGGATTTCTTCGGAGGGTTTTGGGGCCATGGCGGGGTTGTTGGCTGCCTGGTGTCCGTCGGCTTTGCGGGTGGGCTTTTTGGAGGGCGGTTATCATCCGCAGGCGCTGGGGCGGTCTGTGGAGGCGACTCTGCGGGCCTGGGAGCGGCCGCAGCTTTTGGAGTGTCCGCGGGCGGAGCGGTTGAGTTCGGCCTTTTTGAAGCGGGTTTATGAGGCCGAGGAGTTTTGGAAGAGGTAGTGTGGCGATGAAGCGGTGGTTGATGTTGGGGATGTTGAGTTCGGCGGTCTGGGGGCAGCCGGTTTTGACCCCGAAGGCTCTGATCGAGGCGGAGCGTCCCACGGGTTGCGCCATGTCGCCGGACGGTAAGTATCTGGTGGTGCAGGTGTCGCAGCCTTCTATCAAGGCCAATCGGGCTTTTGGGGAGATGCGCATTTATGCGCTAGGGGGTTCCAAGCCGTTGGCGGTGGTCAAGAACGCTGGGGGAGCGCGCTGGTCGCCCGATGGGAAGCAGTTGTTGTGTCAGAGAGCTGGTGGCGTGTGGGTTGCTTCTTCGGGCAAGTGGGACTGGCGGCGAGTGGGCAAGATCGAGCCAGAAGAGGTGATTTGGGGCGAGGATGGGCGTTCGCTGGTGTATTCGGCGCCGGTGGGGGCCGAGTTGAAGGGTCCGCGCGTCTATGACGATTTGTTCGAGCGGCGCTGGAACCAGTGGTGGGATGGGCGGCGGCGTCATTTGTTTGTGTCGGATCTGTCCGGTCGTTCCCGGGATGTGACGCCGGGGGCGGGCGATGCGGTGTCCACTTCGGGGGCGTTTTCTTCGGGGGATGGGTTTGTGATGGCGGGCGGAGGTCTGTTTTATAGTGCTCCGCCGGTGCGCGGTCAGGCTTATAACACCAACTACGATGTGTTTCGGGTGGATTTGAAGACGGGCGAGCGGCGCAATTTGACCGTTTCGAGCCCGGGGGCCGATTTGGGTCCGCGCGTGCGCGATGGGCGGTTGTATATTGTGAGCTATGCACGGCCGGGGTATGAGTCGGAGTTTCCTCAGGTGCGCAGTTGTCCATTGAATGCTCTGGGGCAGTGGCGCGAGGAGAAGTTGGGCGATGATTTGGGGGAGTTTACTTCGACTTCGTCGGGCTGGTTGATTACGCGCACGGTTGGCGGCGTGACCCGAGGCTACGCGGGCGACCGCTTGTTGCATCATCAGGGGTCGATTCATGGGTTGACCGGGGGTGGTGGAAAGTGGGCCGGGATCGAGTCGTCGTTTACGTTGCCTCCTCGGGTGGTCTGGGGGGATGTTTTTGGCAAGTCGGCTGGGTTGGGCTCGCGGCCGGTGTGGAAGCTGGGCGAGGTGGAGAAGCTGCAGGTGCCGGTCGAGGGCGGCGATTCCATGGATATGTGGTTGATCAAGCCGCCGGGGTATCGGGCCGATCGGCGTTGGCCGCTGGTGGTGCTGGTGCACGGGGGGCCGCAGGGCGGCTGGGGTGAGGGCTGGAGTTCGCGCTGGAATCCGCAGGTTTGGGCGGCCCGGGGGTATTTGGTGCTGATGCCCAATCCGCGTGGCAGCAGTGACTATGGGCGGGAGTTTCAGGAGCAGGTTTCGCGGGACTGGGGCGGTCGGGCTTATCGGGATTTGATGGCGGGCGTGGACTTTGTGGCGGATCGGCCCGACGTGGATGCTTCGCGGATGGCGGCGGCGGGGGCGTCTTATGGTGGCTACATGGTGAACTGGATTTCCGTGCATACGGGTCGGTTCAAGGCTCTGGTGACGCACTGTGGGGTGTGGAATTTGGAGAGCATGTATGGGGCGACCGATGAGCTGTGGTTTGCCGACTGGGAGTTTGGTGGGGCTCCCTGGTTGGCTCCTGAGGACTATGCGAAGTTTTCGCCGCATAAGTTTGCGGCCAAGTTGGGGGAGTTCAAGACGCCGCATCTGGTGGTGCACAATGACCGGGATTTTCGTTGTCCTCTGGATCAGGGACTACAGTTGTTTACGGCGCTGCAGCGTCAGGGGGTGACGTCGCGGTTGGTGAACTTTGCCGATGAGGGGCACTGGGTGTTGAAGCCGGCTAATAGTCTGCGCTGGCACCAGGAGGTGCTGGGTTGGGTGGAGCGTTACTGTCCGGTGAAGTGAGGGTTTGGTAGGGTTGGTGCGTTGTGGTTTTTGTAGTGCACTCGGTGGGGTGACACTACGGGCTGAGGGCGGGTTGGTTGGGTTGGTGCTTTGTGGTTTTTGTAGTGCGCTCGATGGGGTTGCACTACGGTTAGTAGGTGATGCGGAAGCTCGGGGCGGGGACGGTGTAGTGGAGGCCGGTGTCGCGGAGGAGGCCGAATTTGGGGTCGATGGGCAGGATGAGGCGCTGTGGGCTTTGGCTGGGGGTGCCGGGGGGGAGGTAGAATTTGAGTTGGTGCTTGATGGCGGCTCCGGGGAGCAGGGGGCGGAAGCAGATGAGTTGCCAATCGCCTTCGTCGGCTTTGAGGACGGTGCCGTCGGTCAGGGCCAGGGTGGGGAGTTGGGCGCCGGTTTGGTGGAGGCTGACTTCTTTCTGGGCGCCGTTGCGGATTTCGATGTCGATTCCCCAGCCGGTGGCGTCGGAATAGGGTTTGGGGATGGTGGTGGCGGGGCCGGTTTGCAGGCGCCAGAGGCCGTTGAAGAGCCATTCGCTGGATTTTCCTTCGACGGCGGCGATTTGCTGGGCGCCGCCTGCGGGGGAGAGGCGCAAGTCTCCGTGGTTCATCTGGGCACCGGCGGCCTGGAGATCGTCCAGGCAGACCCAGTTTTTTCCCTGGTATTGGAGAAGTCCGTGGGCGGCGGGGCGGCCGTTGATGGTGAGGATGGGGCCGGCGGCCCAGGCGACTAGCGGAAGGACGATTAGCAGGGCGCGCTTCACGGGTTGGGGGGCATCAGGGTGGGATGGACGCGCTTGAGGCGGCTTTGCACGCCGCGCGCGACTTTCAGGCGAACTTGCAGTTCCACCGGTTCCAGGGGTTTGTTGAGGAAGGCGTCGACGCCGGCTTCTAGCGCCTGTTTTGCGTTTTGGCGGGCGGCCGGGGGAGTCATGAGGATGAAGTAGGGGTAGCCGCCTCTGGTATCTTGGCGGAGTTTTTTGCAGAGCTCGACGCCCGCGAAGCTCTTGGGGTTTTCGCAGCAGAGAATGGCGTCGTAGTGGCCTTCGTGGTAGGACATGAGGCCTTCGCCGGCGTCGTCGACATAAGTGACTTCGTGCTGCTGCAGGCGGAGTTGCTCGAGCATGGTTTGGGCGAACTTGGGATCGGATTCGACCAGCAGGATGTGAAGCGGGCGCTCTTTGGGCTTGGGCGGCTCGGCGGCCTGGACCTGGGGTTCCGGCTCTGGTTCTGATTCGACCTCGATGAGGGCGGGGACCGGAACCAGTTCTTCCTGGGTGTGCTCGACGGCCTCATAAGATTCTTCCGAGACGGGGTCGCTGAACTGCATGAGGCAGCCGATCAGCTGGCGTTCGCGGATGAGGGGCTGGAGTTTGACGCGGGTTTCTTCAATTCCGTTGCGGGTGCGCAGGGGGACGTCCACGACCACCGGGCGCAGGCCCTGGAGCAGACGGGTGAGGCCGCCTTCGGGCAGGATGCGGTCGAGGCCGAGCAGGGGGAAGATCTCTTTGCCTTCCAGTTCGTATTCGGCGTAACCGATGAGGTTTTCGCCTTCGGCGCTGATCAGTAAGGCTTTGCCCTGGGCGTCGAGCAGAATGAGGGCGTTGTCCACCGAGGCCAGGGCGCTGGAGACTTTGTCGCGCTCCTGGGTGAGTTCTTTGTAGAGGGACTGGACTTCGCGGGAGTGGATGTCCAGCGAGCGCTGCAGGCGGTGGCGGTCTTCTTCGAACTGGCGGAAGCGATCGTTGAGTAAGACCAGCAGGGCGAGCCAGTGGTCTTCGTCCGGCGGCTGCTCTTCATCGAGACCCAGGCGATGCAGCAATGCCTTGAGTTGGCGATGTAAGATCACTTGTTCGCGGTTCGCTGGGGTGGATAGCTCTCCTTGTGTTTTAGGGGAAAGCCTTGTGGGTCGTGGCTGGTGGGGGGTCTTGCCAGTTCGCGGTAAGTTTTACCGCCTGCCCTGGCAAGTTGGGCCCCGGGGGATTTTGCCATTTCGCGGTAAGTTTACCGCCTGGCCGGCAGGTCGGCCCTCGGCGGATCTTGCCAGTTCGCGGTAAGTATTACCGCCTGCCCTGGCAAGTTGGGCCTGGCTCCGGCGGATTTTGCCAGTTCGCGGTAAGTCTTACCGCCTGGCCGACAAGTTGGTCTGGCCCCGGCGGATTTTGCCAGTATGGGGTTAGTTTTACCGTCTGGCCGGCAGGTCGGCTCCCGGCGGCTCTTGCCATTCCTCGGTAAGTCTTACCGCCTGGCCGACAAGTTGACCCCGCCCCGGCGGATCTTGCCATTTCGCGGTAAGTTTTACCGCCTGGCCGGAAAGTCGGCCCGCCCCGGATGTTGCCCGCCCCCGGCAAGTCTTACTGCCTGGCCGGCAAGTTGGCCCTGCCCCGGCGGGTCTTGCCAGTCCTCGGTAAATCTTAACCGCCTTGGCCGACAAGTTGATCCTGCCTTGGCGGATCTTGCCAGTTTGCGGTAAGTCTTACCGCCTGGCTGGCAAGTTGGCCCTCCCCTGGCGGATCTTGCCAGTTTGCGGTAAGTCTTACCGCCTGGCCGACAAGTTGGTCCTGCCCTGGCGGATCTTGCCAGTTTGCGGTAAGTCTTACCGCCTGGCCGGCAAGTTGACCCCGCCCCGGCGGATCTTGCCAGTTCGCGGTAAGTTTTACCGCCTGGCCGGCGGGTCGGCTCTCGGCGGATCTTGCCCATTCGCGGTAAGTCTTACCGCCTGGCCGACAAGTTGGGCCCGCGTAGGGGGAGCTGGGCTGTGGGGCTTTTCAGCCGTTTCCTGATGGTCAAGGGCGTCTTGGGAGATGTTACAAAAAAGTGTTTTGCATACACTATTGACAGGGGGTTGGTGGTGCGATATATATAGCCCCGTTCCCGCGGCAACGCGAGAAACGGTCCGGCCCCTGGAGATACAAGGGTCGGGGGTTCTGTTGGGTCCTTAAGCTGACAGGGGTAGTGTGCAGACCAGAGTTACACCGCAGGGTCTCGACTGAGGAAAGTGAGGCGGCTGAAAGAGCGGTTCAGGAACCACGAGGGTTAAGGTCAGTCCGTGAGAGCGGAAAGGACGCCTGAGAAAATCGGTCTGGAAGCGTCCCGGAAACGGGAGGGTGCTGTTGGGTCCTTAAGCCAGCAGGGGTCGTGTGCAGACCAGAGATACACCGCAGGGTCTTGGCTGAGGAAAGCAAGACAACTCGACAGAGTGGTTCAGGAACCGCGAGGGTCAAGGTCAATCCGTGAGAGCGGAGAGGACGCCTGAAGCAACTGGTCTGGAGAGTCCCCCTGGGAATCAGGAGGTGCTGCCGGGTCTTGAGTGCCGGCAGAGGTAGCGTGCAGACTGGAGTTACGCCGCAGGGTCTCGACTGAGGAAAGCGAGATGGGCCGAGGGTCCGAACCAGGAACCGTGAGGGGAAAGACTTCCTCGCAGCAATGCGGAGAAGGCCTGGAGGAAGGGCGAAGCGGCGAATCCGATGCGAACTCGGAGAATCCCGTCACTATCGGGGAACCGCACCAGAGAGCGATTTTCTGGGGGCACTGTTGAGTCCACACGTCAACAGAGGTAGCATGCAGACTGAGCATGCCCGGGGAATCCCCCCCGAAACTGCGGGAAGAGGCCTGTGCCGAAACTTGGAACCGTGAGGTGAAAGGGACTGCGTCGAGAGATGCGGGACCGCCGAGAGGGAGTGCAGGGTCCTGACGCTGGAGTGGAGGCGGTCAGGAAATGAAAAGCCATCTGTCGTTCGACGGGTGGCTTTTTCATTTTCCTTTGGTATGAAGTTTTTTGAGGGAACGCCGCTGACGCCGGCGGTTTGGGACGAGGTGCGGGCGCTGCTGCCCGAGGTTCCGGGGCTGGTGGTGGGGCATTCGCTGGGGGGTCAGCGGGCTATGCGGTATGCGCTGGAGGTGGGGGCTTCCCGGCTGGTGTTGTTGTGCACGCGCGATCGGCCGTTTCCGGGGTTTTTGGCGGCGGCGGCGCGGGTGCGTCAGGGGGTGGCGGTGGAGGAGACGCTGGCGCGCTGGTTTCAGCCGGGCGAGGCGGGGCCGGTGGTGGAGTATGCGCGGCGCTGTTTGCTGGAGGCCGACCGGGATAGTTGGGCTCTGGATTTGGAGTCGATTGCGGAGTTTTCTTTTGATGTGTCCTTGTTGACGATGCCGGTTCTGGTGGTGGCGGCCGAGTTTGATGGGGTGTCCACTCCGGAGGTGATGGAGGCGATGGCTGCCCGGATGCCTCAGGGGCGCTTTGTGTTGTGGGAAGGGGCGGGGCATTTGAGTCCCTTTCTGGATGCTGCCCGGTTGGCGGAATTGTTGCGATGCGGGTGAGTCAGTGGGTGGCGGCTTCGGTGGAACGGGTTTATGCGGCCTTTGTGGATCCTGAGCAGTTGTTGGCCTGGTTGCCGCCGGAGGGGATGACGGGGCGGATGCACCGGTTTGATGAGCAGGGCTATGAGATGTCGCTCTACTATGGGACTCGGGTGCGGGTGGAGTTGCGGGAGCCTCCGTTTCGGCTGGTCGAGACGGCGGTGTTTGAGAGCGCGGACCCGGCGTTTCAAGGGGAGATGCGGATGACGACGACGCTGGAGGCGGTGGACGGGGGGACTTTGGTGACGCTGGTGCACGAGAACCTGCCGCCGGGTGTGAGCGAGGAGGATGATGAGGAGGGAGCGCGCTCGAGTTTGGGGCAGTTGGCGCGCTTTGTAGAGGGGGCGGGCTGAGGAGTTGTCCGGGGCGGGTGGCGGACGGGGTTTTGTCCGGGGTGGGTGGCGGACTGTCCGGGGTGGGTGGCGGACGGGGGTTTTGTCCGGGGTAGGTGGCGGACTGTCTGGGGTGGGTGGCGGACGGGGTTTTGTCCGGGGTGGGTGGCGGACTGTCTGGGGCTGGTGGCGGACGGGGGTTTTGTCCGGGGTGGGTGGCGGACGGAGTTAGCGGGCGGTGAGGTGGCGCGGGGAGTGGCCGTAGTGGCGGCGGAAGGCGGTGCTGAGGGCGCTGGCGGACTGGTAGCCGACGGTTTCGGCGACTTCTTCGAGGGTTTTCTGGCCCTTTTGGCTGAGGTCTTTGGCCAGGGCGAGGCGCCAGGAGATGAGGTATTCTTTGGGCGGGGTTCCTACGGTGCGGGTGAAGTGCTGGCAGAAGCTGGAGCGAGAAAGGCCGCAGCGGTCGGCCAGTTCGGCCAGGGTCCAGGGGTGGGCGGGAGTGTGGTGGAGAGCGGTCAGGGCCGGGGCTATGGTCGGGTCGGCCAGGCCGCGGAGCAAGCCGACATGGGACCGGTTGCGCAGGGTTTCGATGAGCAAGATTTCCACCAGGCGCTGCAGGATGAGCTCGCGGCCGGGGTGGTGGGCATTGGCTTCGCGGGCGATGAGCTCGATCAGGGCGTCGTGCGGTTGGGCCTGGGGGATGTGGATGGGGGCGGGCAGCAGGTGGGCCAGCAGGTCGGCGTGAGCAGGTTCGAAGTCGAAGTAGCCTCCTAAGAGTCGGAAGCTCTGTTGCTGCTGGTGGCGCATGGTGAATCCCGGATTGGGCGGGAGCAGCAGGAAGTCGCCGGTTTTCAGATGGAGGTCGTTGAGGATGGCTTCGCCTTCCAGCACCAGGCCGAAGCCGGTGTGGACGACGTTCTCGTAGGTGATGCTCCAAGGGCCCTGGCCGGTGACGATTTTGGAATCCACGGCGCGGGGGCTGATCAGGGTCAAAAGCGTTGAGAAGGGATCCATCTTTCTTGGACGCTCCGTAATGTTTCTCGGACCCCTTATTATAGATCGTCTGATTGTTGATTGCTAGACTTGTCCTATGAAGAACAGATTAGCATTGATTACAGGCGCCAGTTCGGGCATTGGCCAGGCGACGGCCGTGGCTTTGGCTCGGCGCGGCATTGATTCCATACTGACTTATCACAGCAATCCGTCGGGAGTGGAAGCGACTTTGCAGGCGGTGCGAGCTTGCGGCGCTCAGGCGCGGGCTTTGCGGCTGGACGTGGGGCGCAGTGAGACGTTTCCGGCTTTTGTGGCCGAATTGGGTGGAGAACCGCTGCACTATCTGGTGAACAACGCCGGGGTGGGCCGCGCGGCCGCGTTCGGAGAGGCTTCTGAGGAGTTGTTTGATGAGCTGATGCGGGTTTTGTTGAAGGGGCCCTATTTTCTGACGCAGGCGCTTTTGCCATTGCTGGCCGAGGGCGGGGCGGTGGTGCACGTGAGCAGCAGTTCCTCGGAGATGCACTGCGTTTCGCCGGGGTATTCGGCTTATGCGACGATGAAGGGCGGGCTGAATACGATGAGCCGCTATCAGGCCAAGGAGCTGGCCGAGCGTGGAATTCGCGTCAATTGCGTGTCGCCGGGACCGACGCGCACTCGGTTGGGTGGCGATGCTTTTGCCAAGCATCCGGAATATATCGAGCCTTTGGCTCGGCAGACGGCGTTGGGGCGAATTGGTGAAAGTGAGGATGTGGGCGAAGTGATCGCGGCGCTGCTGGCGGAGTTGACCTGGGTGACGGGGCAGAACCTCGAGGTTTCCGGGGGCTTTCGGCTGTAGTTCGGAGCTTCAGAAGTTTTTGAGGAGGGTTGACTAATCTGAACCGGTCAGAAAGAGGAGTTGAAACCGTGTTTGCAGTGAAAGCGTCGTCGATCTTCGAGTATCAGCAGGGTAAGGGCTCTCCCCGGCTTCAGGGAGCCAGCATCCGCTCTTGTTACGCCCAGGCACAGTCGCCCACCGAGCGATGCAGCGACGTTTTTGAGCGTTCCGAGGGCGGCATTCACAAGATTTCCTACCAGGAAGGGAAGATTGGTCAGAACAATTCGGCCGTCTTCGTCGACGCCAAGATCGAGCCCGGGCTGTGGTCGAATCGATTCTTCGCGGTGGTGCGTGATACCCGGGGCCAGACCTGGATTGCCGACGCTCAGGTGCCCCTGGTCGGCTGGGTGAGCGGCAAAACGATGGACGCTGGCTTTGGGTTTCTGGACAAGACGGCAGGCGGCTGCGAGCTGTATGCTCCGGCTTTGCGCCAGGTTTCCGGCGCGAAGGACTGGAACAGCTTTGAGCCCCAAGACACCGCCCACAGCGTGCGCATGGCCCAGGAGGCCAAGGAACTGGTCAACTCCGGGAAAAACCCTTGGGGCACTTTCCCGCAGGCTATTTTCGTCAATTAGTCTTCGCAGGCCCGGATTGAGCCGGGCTTGACCTTTTTTGCGAATTGAGGTGGAATTGCCTCATGAAATTTCGCACGCAAGAGGTTCGCAAAGCGTTCAAGCTTCCCCCGAACGCCATTAGTTATCAGATCAGCTGTTGGCTGTCGGAGGTTTATCCTGATCGGGCCATTGAGAGGGTGGAAGGCTATTTTGGGCTGGAGGAGTTTGCTCGGGCCGGAAACTGTCGGTTAGAGCCGATGAAATCGGTCCTGCCGGAATATGACCTGGACTGTCGGGGAGTGGAGTATCCGGTCGAGAAGGATGCTTTGCAAATTTTCTATCAGACAGAATGGCAGGGCCATCAATTCGAGATCCTGCAGCTCAAGTGGCACCCTGGCGGTTACAACAGCATGCGCTGCCACTGGATTGTAGGGGCCGACTCACTGGTGGTCCAGGCGTTCTACAAGGCCATCTCGGACTATAATGGCGAGATCCGCGAGGAAATTCTCGTGTTCAGCGGCGGCTGTTTTCACAAAAGTGAGCAGTTGTATCAGGACATTCAGTCGAGTCGGTTGGAGAATCTGGTGCTGCCGGGGACGGTCAAGGAAGAACTGGCGCAGGATTGCCAGGAGTTTTTTGAGTCCGAGGAGCTTTATGCGCGCTATGGGGTGCCTTGGAAGCGTGGGTATTTGCTGATGGGGCCTCCCGGTAACGGCAAGTCCCACGCCGTCAAGGCGCTGCTCAATCATTTGAAAAAGCCGTGCATTTATGTGCAGAGCTTTAAGGCGGAGCATTCCACCGACCATTCGGTGATGAAAGAATTGTTCAAGCGGGCCCGGGTGACCACTCCCTGTATTCTGGTGCTGGAGGATTTGGATTCGCTGATTAACGATGGGAATCGGTCCTTTTTTCTGAATGAGCTGGACGGATTTGCCTCCAATCACGGGATTCTCACCATTGCCACTACCAATCACCCGGATCGGCTGGACCCGGCGATTTTGGAGCGGCCGAGTCGCTTTGACCGCAAATATACCTTCCGCATGCCGGCCGTCAAGGAGCGATTGGCGTATTTGAAACTTTGGAACGAGCGGCTGGAGAAAGATCTGCGCTGTTCGGTCGCGGCGCTGGAAAAGGTGGCGAAGGCGACCGATGGATTTTCCTTTGCGTTCTTGAAGGAGCTGGTGCTGTCGTCGATGATGGCATGGATGCGTCAGCCGGGCAAGCGCAAGATGGAGCAGGTGATGCTCGAGGTTTGCGATCCCTTGAAGGAGCAGGTGACGCGTCCGCTGGAAGTCAAGCCGGATTATTCCGAGGATGAGGATTGAGGTTTTTGTCCGGGGTGGGTGGCGGACCGTTAGTCCGAGGTTGAGGCCTCGTCGTCGGCTTCCCACTGGGGTTCTTTGGTGAGCAGGCCGCGGGCTTCCCAGAGTAAGGGGAAGGCGCGTTTGACGGTGGTGGACTCGAGGTATTTCACGCCGGCCGATCCGCCGGTTCCGGGGCGGTGGCCGCCGATGACGCGGGAGACCACGAGCAAGTGGTGTTGGCGCCAGAGGACCAGGTATTCGTCGAATTCGATGAGGGCTTCGCTGAGAAAGTAGATCGGCAGTTTGTGGTTGGGGTGTTGGTAGAGTTCGCGCAGGGCGTCGAGGATTTCTTCGCGGACTTTGGGGTCTTCTTCGTCGCCTTCGGGGATGCGGTATTTGTAGGCGCGCATGACGTCGTAGTAGGCGCTGCGCAGGGTGGGCCCGGCCATGCGTTTTTCCAGAGTTTCACGATACTCGGGCCAATTCTGAAAGATGCCCATGAGCTTTTCGTTGCCCATGCCGGAGAGGAATTCGATTTCGCGGAACTGGATGGATTGGAAGCCGCTGGCCGGGTTGAGTTTTTCGCGGAACTGCAGGAAGTCGATGGGGGCCATGGTCTCGAGGATGTGGATCTGGTTGACCAGCAGCTGCAGGATTTTGTTGACGCGGGTGAGGCGGCGGTAGGCGGGCAGCACTTTGTGGGCCAGCATGGCGCGGATGCAGGATTCGATTTCGTGGATGATCTGTTTGAACCAGAGCTCGTAGGCCTGGTGGATGGTGATGAAGAGCAGTTCATCGTGATGGGGCGGATCGGACTGGAGTTGCTGGAGCTCCAGCAACTCCTCGACCTTGAGATAGCGGTTATAGGTCAGCTCGTCGCGCCGGTAAATTTTCGGACCTTCGTAGGGCATGTCGTTTTCTTTGGGTCCGGGTGGGGCGAGACCTGCCTGGAACTTTGTTCGGCAGTTTGAACTTGTCTTTATATCAAGACAGTTCTGTTTCCGCCTGGCGGCGGAGGTTCGCAGAAAGGCTTGAGGAAAGGCATTCCAACCGTGAAGAGCAGAGTTTTACTGATAGAGGATGACCTGGGAGTGGCCGGCGTGGTGCGATTTGCCTTGGAAGCGTCCGACTTCGAGGTGACCCACACGGCAGATGGCCGGGTGGGTCTGGAGATGGCGGTCGAAGACCGCTACGACGTGATTGTGCTGGACTGGGGTCTGCCGGAGGTGGACGGCCTGTCGATTTGCCGGGAGGCGCGCGCGCAACACGATACGCCCATTCTGATGTTGACGGCGCGTCAAGAACTGGTGGATAAGGTGACGGGTCTGGAGTCGGGGGCCGACGACTACCTGAGCAAGCCTTTTGAGCCGATGGAGTTGGTGGCCCGAGTACGGGCGTTGCACCGGCGCGTGAGACGCTCGCGCGAGTCGAGCGTGCTGGAGGTCGGCGGCCTGACGCTGGACCTTGGTTCTCGGCAGGCCTTCTGCCAGGGGACCCAGCTGGCTCTGACGACCAAGGAGTTCGACCTGTTGGCGGTGATGGCGGGCAGGCCTCAGCAGGTGTTTTCCCGCCGCCAACTGATGGATTTGTGCTGGGGCGAAAACTGGATCGGCGATGAGAAGACGGTGGAGGTGCATCTGCGCCGGGTCCGTCAGAAGCTGAAAAAGGTCAGCCCCCACGAGCACCTGGTGGCGGTGCGGGGGGTCGGTTACCGGCTGGGTGGTTAGGTCAGGGAAAACCCTGAGTTAGCCGGCCTGGCTTTTTGGTAATAAACGTTGCCTTGACAGGAGAATGTGAAAAGATTCACAATCTCCTGCACACGCGAGGTACATGTGAGTCAATCTGGAGAAGCTACAACCGGGGGGTTGTCCCCCTTCGGGCTTTACGCCCGGTTCGTGGTGGCGTCAACGGTTCTATTGATTTTTGTGGGCGCTCTGGTTACGACCAAGGGCGCCGGTTTGGCTGTACCCGACTGGCCGCTCTCCTTCGGCAAGATTATGCCGGAGATGGTGGGCGGCGTTTTTTATGAGCACGGGCACCGCATGGTGGCCTCGGGCGTCGGCTTTCTGACGCTGGTGATGGCCTTCTGGGCGCAGTTTTCTAAGCAGGATGCGACGGTGCGCCGTTTGTCCTGGGCGGCTCTGGGTCTGGTGATTGTCCAGGGGTTGCTGGGGGGTCTGACGGTGCTGCTGCGCCTGCCCCGGCCGGTCTCGATTGCGCACGGCTTTACGGCTCAGATGTTTTTGCTGACCCTGGTGGCGGTAGCCCTGTATACTTCGCCGCGGTTTTTTGCGGCCAAGGTGACGCTGGTAGGCGAACGGGCCACGGCCCTGCGGCTTTTCGGCTTCCTGGCCGTGAGCGTGGTGGTGATGCAGTTGATCATCGCGGCCACCATGCGCCATATGGGTGCCGGGTTGGTCATCGGCGACTTTCCCCTGTCTTTGGGGCGCATCGTGCCGCCCTTCGATTCGGCCGAGGTGATCATCAATTATACGCACCGGGTGATGGCTCTGATCGTGCTGGGCGTGCTCAGTGCCTTCGCGCTGCGGGTTTATCGCGAGCGGGCTTCGCTGGCTCCGGTGGTGGTGCGCTTCGCCGGTCTGATGATTTTCTTCGTGTGTTTGCAGATTTGTCTAGGGGCGCTGACGGTCTGGACAGCACGCGCCTTGATTCCCACCAGTTGGCATGTGGTCAACGGCGCGCTGGTGCTGGCCACCACTTTCACCACCTGGATGTGGGTGATGCGCTCTTCGCGTCACCTGGCAGTCGAGGCGGTCACTCCCGAGGCCGGAACCGGTCTGACCGTCGATTCCCCGCAGGGTGTGGCCATGCGCGACTGGACCGACTTGTTCAAAGCTAAGCTGGTGTTGATGTCGGTGATTACCGCGGCGCTGTCCTTCTGGGCGGGCCGCGGTTATTTTGATTTCTGGGGATTTTTCCACGTCACCCTGGGCGTGACCCTGATTGGTAGCGGCGCCGGAGCCCTTAACCAGTTGCTCGAGATCGAGAGCGACCGGCTGATGACCCGCACCCGCAACCGGCCCATCCCGGGCGGGCGTATCGCTCCCGGCGTGGCCGAGTTCTGGGGCTGCGCGCTCTCGACGCTGGGCACGCTTTACCTGGGACTGGCCATGCATCCGCTGGCCGGTTTGCTGGCGGCGCTGGCCGTCATTCTCTATGCCTTTGTCTACACGCCGCTCAAGAAGATGTCGGCCTACAACACGCTGATCGGCGCCATTCCGGGCGCGCTGCCGGTGCTGGTGGGCTGGACAGCAGCCACCGGCGGTCTGGAAGCGGGCGGCTGGGTGTTGTTTTTCATCCTCTTCCTGTGGCAACTCCCCCACTTCATGGCCATTGCCTGGCTGTGCAAGGACGACTACGCCCGCGCTGGCATGGTGATGGCCACCGTCCAGGATCCGACCGGACACACGGCGGCCGTGCAGGCGGTGGCTTACGCACTGGCGCTGCTGCCGGTGAGCCTGGCCCCTCCGCTGTGCGGCATCGGCGGCCCCCTATATTTAGTGATTGCGCTGGGCCTGGGGTTGATTTATCTCTACGCCGGCATGAGCTGGGGATTTTCCCGCAGCACCAGCGGCGCTCGCAAACTGTTGCTGACCTCGGTCGCCTACCTGCCTCTATTATTTGGAGCGTTGGTGCTGTGCTAAAAGGAAAGCAAGGTTGGAAGTACAAAGTCGCTCGAATTCGAGCAATAGATCTGAGAAGGTAGACTCCATGAATCGATGGATTAAAAACTGGCAACCACTGCTCGCCGCACTGTTGGCGAGCGGTTGTTCCTTGTCCGGCCCACAGAGTATTCTGGATGCCGACGGTCCGGTTGCCCGACTCCAATACGAGACGTTCCTCGTCACGTTTTGGGTTTCGGTGGCCATCTTCGCGGTGGTGGGCGGTATGTTCTTATACTGCCTGGTCAAATTCCGCGCACCCGGTGGGGAGGTTCCCCGCGACTATCCGCTGCCCGACCAGGGCCACGGCAATCCGCTGATTGAAATCGGCGTGATTTTCGTGTCCGTGCTGCTGTTGGGAATTGTAGCCGTGCCCGCCGTTTACGGCGTGTTCTATGCCGGCACCGTTCCGGAAGGCCAGAAAGCGTTGCGCATCAACGTGACCGGCTATCAGTGGTGGTGGAAGTTTGAGTATCCCGAGCTTGGAGTCGTCACCGGCAACGAAGCCGGTATTCCGGTCGGACGTCCCGTGGAATTCCACGTGCAGACGGCCGACGTTCTGCACAGCTTCTGGATTCCGCGCCTCGGCGGTAAAATGGACTTGACCCCGGGTCAAGACGACTGGATCTGGCTGCAAGCCGATAAACCCGGCGTCTACTGGGGACAGTGCACCGAGTTCTGCGGCGAATCGCACGCTTTCATGCGGATGCGCGTCCAGGCTTTCGAGCCGGACCAGTTCGACAAGTGGGTGGTTGAGCAGAAGAACAACGCCGTCAACCTGGCGGCTCCGCCCGCCTTCGGCAAATTCCAGTGCGGTGTGTGTCACACCGTGCGCGGAGTTCCCGGCGCCGCCGGTCTGGTCGGTCCCGACCTGACCCACGTGGGCAGCCGCACCTCGATTGCCGCCGGCATCAAGGAAAACCAGCCCGGTAACCTCAAGGCGTGGATTCACAATCCGAACGAACTGAAGCCCGGGAACACGATGTACAAAGCCGGTTACAAAGCCATGTTCGAGCCGATGCACATCGAAATGACCGGGGCCGACGAGGATGCACTCGTCGAGTACCTGACGAGTTTGAAGTGAGGTAGACGAGAAAGTGGCTTCAGCAATGCATATCGAGCCGGTAAAGGAGAAGGGCTTCTACGACTTCCTCGGTCGTCAGGTCGAGCCCAAAGGCCTTATCGGCTGGCTAACAACCGTAGATCACAAACGCATCGGCATCCTATACGCCGTAACCGCGCTGTTCTGGTTCCTCGTCGGAGGTATCGAAGCGCTGGCGATTCGCAGTCAGTTGTCTAACGCCAACCTGCGTCTCTACTCTGCCGAGACTTACAACCAACTGTTCACGATGCACGCAACCACCATGATTTTCTTGGTGGTCATGCCGATGGCGGT
>JAFKGI010000062.1 GCA_017307785.1 Vulcanimicrobiota bacterium
ATGGGAGAATTTGACCGAGAAGATCGTCAGTGACTTCCAGGGCGCGCTTTTGGGCGGAACCTTGCTCATCGAAGGAAAGAAAGGGCATATCCCGGTTGGCATTGACGGTTTCTCGCACTTGACCACGCCCGTCCGACAGGGTGGCGACTCCCCGAATATGCTCCTTATCGGACTGAATGTGCAGCGAAATCACGCAATCGGGGTCGGAATCGATCAGGTCGAATTGACCCAGCGCACCGCGCAGCTTGTCTTTAATAGGATTGGCGTCCAGATTGACCTGATAAGGCTCTTCCCAGGTGCGATAGTAACGTCCGCTTCCGCTGTTCCGCGTATTGTAGCCGGTGTAGCCGTCGGCCTGGAAATTCCCCAGCGAAACTCTTAGACGAATAGGGATCAGACCAATTTGCAGGGAGGTCAATTGTTCCGGCGGGACGGTGACCTCGCCTTCGGCGGCGTAGTGCCCGGGAGCCCAGGCGCGATAATGATGGCTGCCGGCCTTGACGTCGAGCAGGGCCGGCGCCGGGGCGGGCGCGCCGTTGTCCAGAGAGAAATCGATGGGGACCCCGCTGGATTCGATGCGCAGGTAGGCTCCCAGAGGCAGCAACTCTACTTTCTGGGTCAGCACCTGGCCGAGTTCCAGGGTGCCGTTGCGTTCGTAGCTCTGGTAATTCTCCTGAACGACGGCCCAGCGGTGATGGCCGGGCTTCAGGTCGACCTGACACGGCGTCGCGCCGGATTCTACGCCATCCACCACGACTTTGGCTCCGCTGGGCTCCGAAGTCAGGGAAAGACCGGTGCGCAACTGAGATTGCTTGACCAGGTTGGGCGATTGCAACTGCAGGCAGCGAAAAGCCCCTTCGGCCGCTTGAGCAGGCGAATTGTATCGGCGCAAGAGGTTGTCCAGGGTAACTTTGTTGCCCTGACGGCGCACCACCGCCAGCGCCGGCAGTTCCTGGCCGGTGAGGGCGAAGTCTCGCCGCCAGCGGTTTGCGGTATTTGGATCGGCCCAGTCGGCGGTGGTGACCGAAAGCTCCACGTCCTGAAGCTGATTGGCGGCGCGCAGTCGCAGCAACAGCTGCTTGGCTTGAGCCGAAAGGCGAGCTTGAGCGGGGTTGCGGCTATCGAGCAGCAAGGTCACGCCAGGCTCGGCAGCCAGAGGAGCGGACAGAAGAATGGCCAGGGCAATCCGCGGGATCACCCTGGCCGATTTCCGCGCTTAAGCCGCCACGACCTCCCGCTCCACTTCAGAGGGCAGGCTGGCCAGGACGCCGTCGAGAGCTTCCGTGAGATCGGCCAGCAAGTCCTGGGCCCCTTCGAGTCCGATGGAGAGGCGAATCAGCTGATTGGAAATGCCGGCTTTGGCACGGGCGGCTTCGTCCATCGAGGCGTGGGTCATGGTGGCGGGGTGGGCAATCAGGCTTTCCACGCCGCCCAGCGACTCTGCCAGGCTGAAATACTCGAGGGCTTCCACCAGCAGACGCACCTGTTCTTCGCCGCCGGCCACTTCAAAGCTGATCATGGCGCCGAAACCGTGCTGCTGGCGGCAGGCCAGCAGATGTCCGGGATGGCTGGTCAGGCCGGGGTAATAAACCTTGGCCACGGCCCCGTGCTGTTCCAAAAAGCGGGCCACCTGGAGAGCGGTTTTTTCCTGCTGGCGAATGCGCACTTCCAGGGTGCGCAGACCGCGCAGCGTCTGGTAGGCGTCGAAGGGCGATCCGGTATTGCCGATGCAATTGGCCCAGAAGGCGAAGTCCTGATGCAGTTCGGGAGTTCTCGAGATCAGAGCACCGCCCACCACGTCACTGTGGCCGTTGAGATATTTGGTGGTGGAGTGGATTACGATGTCGGCGCCCAGCTCGAAGGGGCGCTGCAACACGGGAGAAAGGAAGGTATTGTCGGCGGCGCACAGAGTTCCGTAGCGCTTGGCCAGGGTGCACACGGCGCGCACGTCGGTAAGACGCAGCAGCGGGTTGCTGGGGGTCTCGATGAGGATGAGCTTGGGAGCTTCCTCGGCGAAAGCTTGCTCCAGCTTCTGCAGGTCGGTCTGGTCCACCCAGCGCACTCGGAAGGAACCGCGCTCGGCTTTGCAGCGCAAGAGGCGATGAGTTCCGCCGTAACAGTCGTGAGGAGCGAAGATGAGCTCGCCAGGCTTGACGGCGTAGGTGAGCAGATCCAGGGCGGCCATTCCGCTGGCCACCAGCACGGCGCCGTGGCCGCCCTCCAATTTGGCGATGGCCTGTCCGGCCGTGTCGCGGGTGGGGTTGCCGCTGCGGCTGTAGTCATACTCGCGCTTGTTCTTGAAACCGTCAAAGGTGTAGTTGCTGCTCAAGTAGAGGGGGGGCATGACAGCACCGTGGGCGGTATCGGTTTCGACTCCGGCGCGAGCGGCCAGGGTGGCGGGACTACAGGCGGGCTTGGACATTGGTTTTCTTCCTCTCTTTGTGGCAGAAAACCATCGAGCCGCTCGGAGCGGCTCGCGTATCGAAAGATGCGTTGGCAGAAAAAGCCCGCGTTTGCGATGTGCCAGTAGCACTTCGCCTCATCTCTCGGCATTGCTGCCGCAGGAGTTGGCACCTTCGCCGTTTGCACGGACAGGTTGCCCCAGCTTCACAGGGCCTGAACCCTCTGCTGGTCTCGATGATTTGATAGGCTTACGTTAGGACAAGGTCGGCCATGCTGTCAAGCACGACATGTTCACATTCTGCTCAAGACCTTTGCGGCAAAGGTAAAAGTCGCTATTTTAGTAACTATTCCGGAGTGAGTGATGTCTCGGAACTCGAGAAGTTTCTTCTCGAGCAGGTGGGTGAGGGTCAGCATGACTCCGGCGGTAAGTTCACTCTGGCGCGCAGTAAGGCACTGGAGAAGCTGGCCAATTTTCAGCTGCCCCGGGAGACGGCCTGGGTCAGCAAACTGGTGCAGGCAGCCGTGGCGGGAGGCTCGAGCGGGATGGCCGTGCGCCAGACCAACCGCGACACCTTCTTCGTTTTTGAGCCGCCGGCCGACTGGACGCTGGCCGGGGTCGAAGAGGCTTTCTACGATCCCGAGGTCAGCTCGGACCGCGCTCTGGATCATTTTAAGCGAGGCCTCTGGCCCGTTTCCATCCGTGATGCCAGGCCTTTCCGACTGGTGCTGCCGGGCATCGACCAGGCGTTGATTTGGAACGGCCAGGACTTTCAGCGGCGGCCCTGTGAGCCGGTCAAATACCTGGAGCTAACCGTTTCCATGCGCAGTCGTTGGGGAGGAGTGGGACTGCCCCTTTTCGGCGGTATCGAAGCGGCCCGGGCCAACGCCGCCACCATGCGCGAACTCTGCGAAAACTGCTTCACCTGTCCGATTCCCCTGAAGGTCGACGGCCGGCGTCTGGACGCTTTGCAGGGCTGCCCTATGCACGGGTTCAGTCCCTCCAGCTATCCCGTTCGGGTGGCCCTGACCGATGCCGATCTGCCCGGATTTCGGGTGCCGCGTCTGACCTTCGGGGGCTATGAACCCGTCAATCCGGGTCATTCCAAGCTCAACACCATCTATCAGCCGAAGGTCTTCGTGCCGCAACGAATTGCGGTGGCTCTGGTCGTCTGCGCCAGTATCGAGAAAACCGGCGTGGGAGATACCAGTCGGCCCATTCCGCTAAGCCGTTCGAGCACCTTGAGTTGGGTGCGCGACGGCGTGGTGGTAGGCAGAGAAGCCTTGACGGTGAGTCAGTGGAGTTGCGCGGCCGGCGTCTTCCTAAGCGCCGACGGGTTGGATTCTGACTTGACCGGCTTCGGGTTGATCCGCACTCCCGAAGTGGACCGGCGCAAACGAATCGCCTGCATGGCTGCCTGTGACTTGCTCCAGGATACCAGCGTGTCCCTGGATGTCTATGTGCGCACCGTTCTCCATCGAGCCTATTGGCTCGGAGGCCTGATGTTTGTGGGCGGCCTGGCCATGTGCCTGGTTGAACCGATCAGCGGCTTTTTCCTGGCCGGAGGAGGCGCTACCGGGAGCGCCGCCGTAACCGCGGCCGTCAACGTCAGTGCCGAGCGCGCGCTGGAGGTCACGTTGCAAGACGATCTGCAGAGACTGCAAAGCGAATGGAGACGACAATGGGGAGCTTAGTGGCACAAGCTTTCGGCTATCGACTGGGGTTCCGTTGGGAGTCGGAGACGGCCCGCGAAATCGTCGAGGGAGTGCTGCTGGCAGACTGGGAGAGATGTGAGAGGCTCGAGGCCGATCACTGGTTTCGCCTGGATGCTCAGGAGCGCCTCTTCGATGGAGAGCAACTCTTTGCCGAAGATGGAGACCTGCGGCTCAAGCTGCAGCAACTGGTGCAAATGCATCTGACCGGGGAAGCACGAGACTTTCTCTTTGTGCACGCGGGAGTGGTGGGCTGGCAGGGGCGGGCGCTGGTGATTCCGGGGCCCTCGCGGGCCGGCAAGTCGACGCTGGTGCTGGAGCTGATCCGGGCCGGGGCGCAGTTTTTCTCGGATGAATTCGCAGTATTTGACCGATCGGGCCTGGTGTATGCCTACCCCAGACCGCTGTGGCAACGCCTTTCGAAAACCAAGAAACAAAGTCATTCGCCGCAAGAACTGGGCTGGCGACCGGGTCCGCCGTTGCCGGTGGGAACATTGCTGATGACCCAATTCGTCAAGGGAGCCCGCTGGAAACCGCGAGAATTAGACGTGGAAAGCAGCCTGCAAGAGATTTGGAAAGAAGTGCGCTACCCCAGCTGCCGGCCGGGTGCGCGAGAGTGGCTGGCCTCGGCTCTTTCGGCCGCACGCTGCCTGAAGGGTGCCCGGGGAGAAACGGCCGAGATGCTGCCAGGGTTGCTAAGCGGTGTCTAGAAAGTAGAGCTGTGCGCAAAGCAACGGTTCTGCTTTTCCTGTTGACGGCCATCCAGGGGTGGTGCATTCCGGTCAATCCCGCCCCGACCGCCTCCCCCACCGCCAGCCCCAGTCCCAAGCTGCTGCCGCATCAGCGCCCCATTCCTCTGGAAATGCAGCTGCCCAACGCCAACTGGCAGCGCATTCGCGGCACCGTGGTGCGACCCGTGGACGGCAAGCTCTGGTATGCCCGCACCAACGGTTTGATGCCCCTCAATTCGATCATCAGCATTCAGCGCGAGGGCAGCAAAATCAATGGTGGGAAAGTCATCGAGGCGGCCCGAGACGGCATTTTCCTGGAGCCCTGGGCGGGCGATTCGATCCAGCCGGGTGACGACGTGATCATCGAATCAGTGGCTCCTCCCCCGCCCTGACCTGACGCAAATGCACCGGTTCTCCCCCGCAGATCTGGTCGATCCATTTGCGCACCCAATCGTCCCAAAGGGCCGGCTCGGCGTGCATTTCGGCCTCGCCCTCAAAGCACAAATGGACTTCTTCCCAACCGTAGGAAAACGTGCAAAGCACGCCGTCCCCGACCACGCTGGCCTCGGGAATTCCTAATTCCAGCTCCAGGCGGCTGTGGCACTGCGAAAGCCGCCCGTGACAGTAAACCGAGAGCCGGCTGAGCTGTCCATCTTGATGAAATTCCGCGCTGGGCCCGTGCACGACTTCGTGCGGCCGCGACAGCCAGGTGCCGCTGCGCAGCCATTCGCGGTCGACCTTGCACCAGCGTTCGTCGCGGGCAGGCTGACGCGAGTCCGTCGCCTTTTTGCGGCGGCGGGAAAAAAAACGAAACATTTGCTCCCCCAAAGGTAGATCTGACCGCTGCAGATTATTTTCGAGGAGATAAATCGCGCGTAAATCTCCGTCCCTGATGTAACGTGAGGACGGCTATTTTTTGCTATTTGGACGCTTCGGCTCGGGCGTGCAGAACTTTGGAAAGACGATCCGGAGTATTGGGGATGCGCTCGAGGTGGGGGTAGTGCGGACCACCGCTGTAGTTGACGGTCAGGTCCCGGAAGTAATCGCCGTTTTCGACCAGCAGCTTGATGGACCCGGCTTTGGCGGCGATGGCCTCGTCCAGGATTTTCTTGGTGTATTTTCGACCGTTGACGGCCATGAGTCGCATTCCCGGGGCCAGTCCCGCCTGAGCGGAGGGGCCGGCTTCGTTGACATCCCGCACCTTGCCGTCGGAGTTGAGGGAGAAGCCAATGCTGAACATACGGCTGACCCCACCCTTGGAACGCTCGTCGAAGGCGCTCAGTTCGGGATTGGGTTTGTCGTTGTAGACAAGCCGGTAGCCCGCTTTCTCCAGGGCCCCTCGGAAATATTTGCCGTCCTTGGCGTCCAGGCGGGCGCGAATTTCCTTGCGCCAATCGTTCTTCACCAGTTGATTGAGGGTGGTGTAGACCTCTTCTTCCTGGTAGGGCTTGACCTCGGGCTTGCCGCTGGCACCCCCGAAGAAGCGAGCGCAGAAATCGTCGAGGCAGACCTTGTCGTCGCTGAGCTCCCGCAATCGGGCGTCGACTTCCAGCCAGAGCATGATCGACTCGGAGTAGAAGTCGGTGGTGCGGCGCAGAGCTTTCCAACTGGCGGGCGCTTCGTAGAGACGCTGGGCAGCGGTGGCGGTATCGGCCAGAGGACGCCAGCGCTTGCCGGCTTCGTGCTCGTAAGAAGCTGCGATGTAGGCCAGCGAATCCTGCCAACGTTCCGGCTTCATGACGCCGGCGCGCACCGGCAAAATCTCGCCCCAGAAGGTGGTCATCCCCTCATAGACCCAGAGCAGGCTGCCGTCCATCGGCTTCAGGTAATCGGGGCTGAGCAGACCGGCCGGACGGCGGAATTTGCCGCACCAGGAATGCACGAATTCGTGGGCCAGTAGCTCGGCCAGCGCCTGACGTCCGGTTTCCTCCAACAGTGTATCCTCTTCCATGACGTTGTCGGAGGACTGATGATGTTCGAGACCGCCGAATCCGCGGGGAACTTCGGTCAACGAAATAAGCCAATCGTAGTGAGCGTAGTGGCGACTCTGAAAGACCAGGCCGGCCTCTTCCACCAGGCGATTGAGAACTTTGTTGTAGTCGGCCGGCATCTTGACGGCTTCTAGGCGCTCCCCGGCTACGTGCAGGCCGTGCGGTAAGGCGGGAACGTTGGGAAAGGGACGGGGCTGAAAGGGAACGTGGGTCATGTGCTGGCCCATCAGCAGGGGCGAGTCGACCATGGTGGTGAGATCGGCTTCGGGCAGGCGGATTTCTCCGGTGGCCGGAGTGGTGGTCAGAGCACCCACGCCTTGCCAGCCAGGGGGCAGCTGCACGGAACCCTGGACGCGAATGTCGTCGCCGCTTTTTCCTTCTGGGTAAAGCAGAACTTCATTCCAGCTAATGACTCCCAGTTTCTCGCTGGCAAAGCCATTGACGAAAGAAAACTTGATGTCCAGGTGGTCCACGCCGGCGGGGACTTCGATTTTGAGGCGATACATTTCCAACGGATCGCGCTGCCAGTTCAATTCGGTGGCGCCGGCCATGATGTGGAGGTCGACCACTCCATCCAGGGGCCCGGTGGGTCCGTGCTCGCCCGGGATCCACTTGGCGTAAAGCAGGTTGCAGGGACCCGGTGTGACGGGCACGCTCAGCTGGACTCCAAAAAGGCGGCGGGGCGCCTGAGTGGCGTCGATTTTGGCCACGATCGGCTGGGCGACGGCGGCGGCGGTGAGCAGGGCGGCAAGTGCGAGAGTTTTCATAGCCGCCCATGTGCGCGCTCGCGGGAGCAATCTCCTCGAGCGGTGAAACAAAGCCGGTGAGCCGATTTGTCTTTTACCTGGGATTCTCGTTGAGCATCCTGTCGCTGCTGTGTTTTGGCGACATTGGCGAAGACATGACCGACGACGGCTGGGCCGATCTGGAACGGACTTTTTCCGATCCCATCCGAGCCCTGCGCAGTCCGGTCTTGAACCGGGTGATGCGCAGTCTGACCTGGCTGGGCAGCTTCTGGTGCCTGGCGGCGCTGGTGCTGGTGGTCTTACTCTGGCCCGGCTCCCGCTTTGGGGTGCGTGACAAATCGGTCTTCCTGGGACTGGGAATCAGCGAAGGTTTGCTCAACGGCGGTCTCAAGGCCTGGTTCGGACGACCGCGACCGGGCGAGGACTACGCCCCCATGGTGGAGGAGAAATATTTCAGCTTTCCCTCGGGCCATTCGATGGGAAGCCTGTGTGTCTACGGCTTTCTGGCCTATCTACTGTGCCGGCGCTATCCGCGCTGGCGCTGGCCGGTGCGAATGGCCACGATGCTCTTGATCGCGACGGTGGGATTGAGTCGGATTTACCTGGCCGCCCACTACCCCGGAGACGTAGTGGGCGGCTTTGCGGCCGGAATTCCTTGTCTATTCCTGGCGATGGTGGTCCACCAGGGATTAATCCTTACAGGAAAGGGCCAGTCCGATGTTGAGGCCGACGTAAGCGCCGGTGAGGGCTCCGACGAGCATGAAGGGAACGGGTGAGATGCTGGCGGCGTTACCTGCCAGGACGCCCAGGCTGACGCCACCGGCCACGCCGGCCGCCACTCCGCTGCCGACCAGGGCCCAGTTGGGCGTGTAGTTGTTGGGGTTGGGGTTCATGCCCCAGTCCTGGTCGTCGTTGTTGGGCTTGTCTTCGTTGTTGAACTGGAAGGGAAGCTGGGTCTTGATTTGAGGTTGGTTGAAACGGGGAAAACTCTGGATCTGCATGGTCGCTCCTTGTATATGTGTAAGGCCAATCTATAGGTGCCGATGATCGCGTTTGTGAGAAGGCTGTTAACTGCTCGCTGGCTTTGGAACATCGTGCTGCTGGTGGTGCCGCTGGGCGGACTGGCGGTGCTTTTTCTGCTGATGCAACTGTCGCTGGGCTTGCCGGACGTGGACGGCCTCAAGACTTTCGGGACCTCTCAGACCACCCGTGTGTTGGCCCGCGATGGCCAGGTGGTGGCCACACTCTTTGTGGAAAAGCGCACCCCGGTGGTGTTGGCCAAGGTGTCGCCCTGGCTGATCAAGGCCCTGCTGGCGGTGGAGGACAGTCGATTTTATCAGCACGGCGGAGTGGACTGGTGGGGCGTTGGACGCGCTTTCTTTGCCAATACTGTGCTGGGGCGGGTCGATCAGGGAGCCAGTACGCTGACCATGCAGTTGGCGCGCAACCGCTTTTTAACCCAGGACCTGAGCTACCGGCGCAAGATACGCGAGATGATGCTGGCCCGACGCATCGAGGGGCAGTTCTCCAAGGACCAGATTCTGGAACTGTATTTGAACAACGTCTACTTCGGTAGCGGGGCCTATGGCGTGGGGGCGGCGGCGCGGCTGTATTTCGGACGTGGGGCCGGGGATTTGAGCGTGGCCCAGGCGGCGCTGCTGGCCGGATTGGTGCAGGCGCCTTCGAGTCTGTCCCCGCTGGTGGACGCTCCGGCCGCCCTGAAGCGGATGAAAACGGTGCTGCAGCGCATGCGCGATACCGAGGTGATTTCGGCGGACGAGTATGACAAGGCGTTGCTCGAGGCCGGTCGTTTTCGCTTCAAGGCCCACGGCTCGGCGGTGGAGCCGCTGCTCAAGCATCCGTACTTTACGACCTACGTGATCGCCCAGTTGGCCCGGGAATTTTCCGAGGAAGAGCTGTATCGAGGCGGGTTGACCGTGAGCACGACCCTGGACGTTCGTCTGCAACGCATGGCCGAAGCCGAGCTGGCTTCGACGATGGCGGAGTATGGTCCAGGGGTGAATGCGGACAACGCGGCGCTGGTGTTGATCGAGAATTCCAGCGGGGCGGTGCGAGCCATGGTCGGGGGGCGGGGCTGGAGCAAGAAGAGCCAGTTCAATCGCGCCTGGCAGGCTCTGCGCCAGCCGGGCAGCAGCTTCAAGCCGTTTGTTTATACGGCTGCTCTGCGCTCGGGAATGACACCGGACAGTCTGGTGGATGATTCACCGGTAACCTTCGGCAACTGGAGTCCGCGCAATGCGGATGGTTCTTTTCGTGGGCGGATTAGCTTGCGCCAGGCGTTGCGGGAGTCGCGCAATGTGGTCTCGGCTCGCCTGTGCAATCAGGTGGGGGCCGTCAAGGTGGTGGATCTGGCTCACGCTCTGGGAGTGCAGGAGAAGCTGGAGGCGCATCTGGCCATTTCCCTGGGGGCCTGCGAGGTTTCGGTGTTGTCCATGGCTTCGGGCTACTCCTCGATTGCCGGCGGGGGTTATTATCATAAGGCCATTGCCATTACGCGCGTGGCGGGAATGGGGAGCAGCAAAGACTACCGCAAGGATCTGCTGCCCTTGCCGGTGATCACTCCCGAGGTGGCCTATCAAATGCTGGACATGATGATGGGGGTGGTGCGCGGCGGCACCGGCACGGCCGCCCAGATCTCGGGGGTGGACGTAGCCGGTAAGACGGGCACCACCGATGGTTCCCGCGATGCCTGGTTCGTGGGCTGCACGCCCGACTACACGCTGGCGGTGTGGGTGGGCAATGATGATCATTCGCCCATGTATGATGTCTATGGTGGCGGGCTGCCGGCCCGTTTGTGGCAGCGGGTGATGAGCCGGGTGCCGCAGGTGCATAAGCGCTTCGTGGCGCCGGCCGTGGCCGGGGGGCGTCGGGTGGAGCAGCCGGAGGTGTATGAGGCGCCCGCCGCGGTCGAGGTGACGCCCGCTCCCGAGCCCGAGGTGGTGGAGGAAGAGCCCTTGCCGCCGGTGATTCCCTGGGAGACGGCCACGCCCGAGCCGGCCCCCCCGGTGGTGGAGCCGGCTCCGGCCCCTTCGGTGGAGCCTGTCGAGACTCCGACTCCGGTGTTGGAGGAGACCCCGGATCAAGAAAACCTTTAGGTGGATCGGGCCTGACCGGGCGTTCACGGGCTTGTAAGATCTGCGGGTTCGGGGGGCTTTATGCTGGGTGTATCACACGAACGGATACACATAGATATGCAGATCTCTCGACTTCCCCAAGGCAATCTTCCTTTGCGCACTCTCGGGAACAAAGACCAGAAGCCCAGCACGCCTCCGCAGCAGGACGGCTTTCATCCTGGCCCCGATGCCGATCCTCTGACCCGCTGCGTCATGAAGGGCTTTGAGGTAGGCGGTTGGGCCGGTCTGGCCGGAGGCGTGGCCGCCGGTGTGGCCATTGGCGTGCGTCAGGCCAATCCCATCGTGGGTGCGGTAGTGGGCGGTGTGCTCGGCGCGATGTGCGGCCCGACCATCGGCGCCAGCTTGGGAGCCCTGGGTGGAGCCGCTGTCGGCGCTTTCCAGTAGGACTTACTCTTCTCGGAACGGCGTGGTCTGCGGACCGCGCCGTTTTTGTTTTTTGGGGGGGCGGTAAGTTTTACCGGGGCGCTGGTAAGGTTGGCCAAACAAAAAAGCCCCGGTTTCTTGGGAAACCGGGGCTTTTTGTTTTTTAGGAGGCCGCGGGCGGAACCGGCGGTTGGGTCGGAGGGGCGGGCGGCTGGGCGGGGGCGTTGCCGGGAAACTCGCCATACATGTAGTTGCCGTCGACTTTGCCGGTGATGCCGTCGACGCTGGCTTTGTCGGTGTACTGCCAGGCCGTCATTTTGTCCCACGGTGCGGCGCTCGGGGGGTTGGCTTTGTCGCTGCCGCTGGAGTAGTTGGCCAGCCAGAGCGGATACTTGGTTAGCTCGGTGCAGTCGACTTTCTTGACCATGGCGCTATAGCTGTAGAACCAGGGCGTTTTGCCGGACTTCTCGGCCACGATGGACATGAACTTGGAAGCCCACTGTCCGAGCTGCTGCGGGGTGAGCTTGTTGCTGACTTCGAAGTCGAGCACGGGAAATTCGTTGGCGCTCATGGTCCCGACTTGCTTGAGGAAATTGTTGGCTTCCACGGTGGCGTCGGCGGCCATATCGGTGCCGTTGGGGCGAGCGAAGTGGTAGAAACCACACTTCATGCCGCGGTCGGACAGCGCCTTGCGGTGATCCGCGAAGCGGTCATCGACCCAGTCGCCGCCTTCGGTGACTTTGATGATAGCGGCGCCGCGACCGGAGTTCTTGTAGGCGTCCCAATCAATATCGTTCTGGTGGTGAGAAACGTCCACGAAATCGGGGCGGGTGGCCGCAATTTCCTCGTCGGTCGAGACATCGCCATCGGTGTAGGTGATGCCGGGGTGGTCGATGGGGCTGTGAATCTTTGGTAGAAGGTTGCTCGCTGCTTGTGTAATCATGTCTTGTCCAGTTTGCCAAAACGATCGCGTCCATGGGTTTTCATCATGTTACAAGCACCCCAACTTTTTCAGGTTTCTTTCATCAGGAACTTTGGCGGCGAAGTCGAACTTGCTCAAATATGGCAACTCAGCGCTTTTGGGAAGATAGTCCGCTGGCAGCCCTCACTCGTGTCAGGGCACGCCGGCAACTGCAAGACTTGCCCGGGTGGCGATTCTGGCCACCCCTCGCGGCAACTCTCTCCTACGCAGCCTGGAACTGGCTGGAACCAACTCACTACACAGCTCTGCTGACCCTGACCTTCCTGGCCCTCTTCGTGGGTCTGCCCGCCTACTTGAATGGGCGGGACCTGGCGCATCTGCGCTCCCTCCGTCAGGGTCGCTGCTTGGAGGAAATGCTGGCCGTCGGCCTCACTCCTCAATCCGTAGCCGACACCCTGGCCTGGTCCAGCTGGAACGGTCTGGCTCGACTGGCCTCGTTAAGCTGGCTGGCGGCCGTGCTGCCGCTGTCCTCACACTGGGTCCCCTCCGTCTTTCTTGCCCTTCCGCTGGGCCTGGGAGTCATGGCTCTGACCGTCTACCTGAGGCAGGTGCTCTTGCTTCTGGCCGACGATCCGAGCCGATTGCTACGCCAGGGCCTGCGGGTTTACGGGCAGGCATGTTTGTGTCTGGCTCCGCCCGTCTGGGTGGCAGCTATGGTTGACTTCCCGGTGGGTGGGCTGCTGCTGCTGCTCGGCACCGGGCTGCTGCTCATCTGGGTGCGCCGTCGAGCGGTCGCTCTGTGGCGTCAGGATCTCGACCCGCACAAGTCGGCCCGCTCGGTCAGCTCCTCTTGGGGCAGCTGGCTAATCCCCTTCGTGAGCAATCCGATCTTGATTCGCGAACTGCGCAGCTCGCGCGGTCACAGTCTGTTCCTCTGGCTGTTTTTGCCTATGCTGGTGCTCGGCTCGGTGGGCCTGGCTCTGCCGCCGCTGGTGCAGCTGCTCGGTCCTGGCCTGGGCTTCTTCGCCCTGTGGATGGGCTGGCGTATGCTCAATCACGGGGTGCTGATCCAGCGTTCCCGCGAACTGGTGCAGAATGAGCGCCAGGGAGGCAGCTGGGAGCTGCTGGTGCAGGTCGGCATGGGCGGCCCGCAGTTCGTGCAGGGCTGGGCTCAGGCCACCATGTTCCGCCATTTCGGCTGGATGCTGGCCGACCTTCTGGGTCTGCTGGTGCTGGCCGTTGGTGCTCCTCAGTGGATGCTTCCGGCCGAGATGGCCGGCTGGGCGCCTCTCTCGGCATTGAGCCTGTGGAGTCTGGGTCTGTTGATGGACTGGGCCGCCTTTATGGCGGGATTGGCCGGTCAGGCCCGTTCGCTGCTGCCCGCCTGGGCGGTGGCCACGGGCGTCGGCGAAGTCATGCTGGTGCTGGCCGGCGCGTCGGGCTGGGTGGATTCGTCTGGCCCTCTGCACACCTTTCTCTGGTCTCAGGGCCTGCCGGCCCTGGGAATGACCCTGGTGGCGGGTCTGGCGCTGGGTCAGTCCTATCGAGGACTCGGTCCGGCACTGGATCCGGTGCGAGGCGCCTCAGCTCCCGTTGCTCTGGACCTGTTGCCGCGTCGGGTGGCGCAGGTAACCTGGTGCGTCTGGTTGCTGACCACGCCCGCGCTGCAAGCCTGGCGCGCTCACGCTGGCTGGCTGACCGTGGCCGCGGTCCTGGCCGGCGGCGCCCTGGTCTGGGGCTGGTTGATGCAGCCTCTGGCCTGGGCGGTGGGCAACAACCTGCGCCTGCGTCGCGGAAATTGGCTGAGTCCCCTGGTCTGCGGTCAGGTCATCGCCTGGCTGAGCGCCGTTCCGGTGGTGCTGGCGGTGGAAGCCCGCAATCTCTACTGGCTTTCGACCGGTTCGACCTGGTTCGAGATCGAGCAGACCGCTCCAGCTCACGACCTGGGGATCGCTCTGATGGTCGCCTCTGGGACCGCTCTGGCGGTGCAGATGCTGCGCAAGAGCGAGCAGGTAGAGGGGTCACGCACGGGTCTGCGGCTGGCAGCGCTGGGCGCGGCCGGGCTGTGCCTGGGCGGGACCGCCGTAGCCAGTCTGAATCAGATCTATCCCACCCAACTGACGGTCGGCGAGCAGCGCTGGTGGAATTCCACTTCGCACTACCGCTCCCTGAGCATGGAGGAGTGGGACAACAAATACACGCTCTTTTTTGACGAACTGGGCGAGCATCGCTGGGTGAAGGCGGTCGACCTGGCCGTCGAGCTGGAGCGCGCTCGCTTCGACCTGCAGCTCCAGGGCTATACCGTGAGCGGTTCGCCGTTGACGGAGTTACTGGACACCCTGGGCACCGATACTCCCAGTGCCAAAGATGCTGAGCAGATGGTTCAGCACCTGGAAGCGGCCCTGAAAGACCCGCAGGAACTGCTGGCCCAAGACGCCTCGATGCGTCGCGGTCTGGAGTCCTCGCAAGTCAAGCAGTGGTGGGGTCCGGCTCTGCAGGTGGCTCAGCTCCGTGAGTATCGGCGACGTAGCGGCCACCTGGAGTCGGCTCCGCCGGCCTGGGTAAGCCACCATCCGGCGTTCTACCCGAATATCTACGCCGATGTCAGTCAGATGCAGGCGGAGATGGCCGTGCTCAACCACCGGTTGCGGATGCTTCTGGGGGACAAGGAATGGCCGAGCTTCTTCATGGTATCGCCCAGTCAGGTGATGCTGGTAACCAAGGACGGCGGAGGCTGTGTCGACTACTGGCTGGCGCGCGCGGGCGAGTCGCCGGTGACGATCGAGCTGGCCAATGGCCGTAAGCGCCAGGTGCCGGCTGTGCACGTGGCCAGCGTCCTCTCTCGCTAGGCTGCTCTTGAGGGGCCCCTCGCTTCGGCGGGGGGCTTCTTTTGTTTGGGGCGGTCTTGCTGGGGCTGGAGGCGAGGTTCTGCCTCGGCTGGAGGCGGGCAGGGGCCGGGTGCTCGGCTGGAGAGGGGGTTTTGCCTCGCCTGGGGGCGGGCAGGGGCCGGGTGCCCGGCTGGGGGCGAGGTTTTGCCTCGGCTGGAGGCGGGCAGGGCCTGGGTGCCCGGCTGGGGGCGAGGTTTTGCCTCGGCTGGAGGCGGGCAGGGGCCGGGTGCCCGGCTGGAGTGGGGGTTTTGCCTCGCCTGGGGACGGGCAGGGCCTGGGTGCCCGACTGGAGTGGGGGTTTTGCCTCGGCTGGAGGCGGGCAGGGCTGTTCGAGAAATCTAAAACAAGGTTGCCGAAACGGTACGGGAGTGGGTGGGGTTCGGTAAAAGAGATGTGCTAGAATCCTGGAATCGTGAAGATTCTCGGCAGTTCGTTAGCCCTGGCAATGGTCAGCGTGCCCCAGGCGGCCGCGGCCCCTCCGCCTCCCGCCGCGACGGCTCCGCTGGTGCCGCCCGAGGACCAGGTGGAATTGAGCGCGGGCGATCGGCTGGCGCAGGCGACTCTGGACGCAGCCGCCACTTTCAAGCCGAAGGGCAACGAGCGCTACTGCTACCGCTACGTCAAGATGGGCATGCGCACGGCCATGGGAGTTTCTTTGACGGGGGGCCACGCCTATCAAGCGGCGGCCCAGCTGGCCCACAGTCCGTGCTTCACGGAACTGGGGAAGCCGGTGCGCACGCTCAATCCGGAGGATCTGCCGCGAGGCACGGTGGTTGTCTGGTCGGCCCGCAAGAAGCACAGCTCCGGTCACATTTTCGTTTCCCTGGGCGACGGTCGCGAAGTGAGCGACCGCATTCGCAATATCAACCTGCGCTACGGCAGTGTCGCGCGGATCTTCGTTCCCAGTAACGACTGCGCTCAGCGATAAAGCTGGCGTTGGGTCAGGGGTGGTGGGCTTTTTCGGCCCTGCTTTTGAGGAAGCCAGCCTGGCGGTGGGTCTGGACGGCCATGACTTCGGCCAGGATGGCCAGGGCGATTTCTTCCGGGGTTTGGGAGCCGATGTCGAGGCCGACGGGGCCGTGGATGCGGCCGTCCTGGCGGCCGTCCAGCAGGCGGCGAGTGCGTTCGCGAGGGCCGAGCATGCCGATATAGGCGGCGGGGGTTTCCAGGGCCTGGCCAAGGTAGCCACGATCACGCTCGAGGTTGTGGCTCATGACCACAACGGAGCCGCCGGGGCGGACCGAGATGTGGCGGGAAAGCACGGCACCGGCGAACTGGGAGTTTTCCAGGAAGGCGGGCCGGTGGTCGACCAGTTGCACATCCCAACCCATGCGCAGGGCGCCCTGAACCAGGGGCACGGCGTCGGGTCCGGCTCCACACACCACCAGTTGAGGCGGAGGCTCGAGTTGTTCTACCCAGACCGACCAGTCGGCCGTGTGGTAGTGGCCTCTTTGCCAGGCCACCGGAATTTCGTCGTCGTACCAGCGCTGACCCAATCGGAAGGACCCGTTGGTGCAGCGATACATGAGAGCGGTGCGGCCTGGGCGGCGGGCTTCCAGACAGGTGCGCCAGAAGTTGAGCAGCAGCGGGGTCAGAGGTTCCAGCCACAGGGAAATGACTCCGTTGCAGCCGACGCCCGCTCCCCAGAGTTCCTCGGCTCCCGAGGCGTTGTCGTAGGTCACCAGTTGCGGGCCGCTGAGGGCACGCTCGGCCAGGTCGCTTTCCAGGCAGCCTCCGCTGATCAGCCCGTGCAGGGGAGAGCCCTGGGCGATCAGCATGCGGGCGCCGGGACGACGATAGACCGAGCCCGAAGTTTCCACCACCGTGGCCAGATAGTCGGCCTCGTGGGCCCGGGCCAGCAGCCCCTTGAGTTCTTTCACGCTTCGACCAGCTTATCCGGAGTGATAGGCAGGCGGCGGATGCGTTTGCCGGTCGCGTGGAAGACGGCGTTGGCCACCGCGGCCGGAATGCCCACCATGCCGAGTTCGCCCATGCCTTTGACTCCGAGAGGGTTCACGATCTTGTCTTCCTCGTCCACGAAGTTAGTGTCGATGCTGAGGATGTCGGCGTTGACGGGCACATGGTAGTAGGACAGATCCGAGGAGAGCATACGGCCGTAGCGATGATCGATCTCGGTTTCCTCCATCAGGGCCATGCCCAGAGCTCCCACCACCGCTCCCATTTCCTGGGAGTGGGCGGCTTTGGGATTGAGGATACGGCCGGTAGCGGCGGCTTCCACCACGCGAGTGACGCGCACCAGACCGAGCATAGGGTCGACTTTGACCTCGACGAACTGGGCGCCGTGACTGGAGAGCACGTATTTTTGGCGCTCGGCCGAGGGCTTGGAATCACCCTGGACCACCACTTCCTTGAGTTTGCGCTGCTGAAGCAGTTGGGCGACGTGCACTTCCTTTTGACCGGGGGCGCGCAGCACGCCATTTTGCAAGGTCACCTCGCCCTTCCATTTCAAGAGACCGGCCAGCTGTTCTTTGAGGCGCTCGACCGCTTCCTGGACAGCCGTGCCCACGCTGGCGGTGGTCCAGGAGCCGCCCTGCTGGGGAGCGTGGGGAAAGCGAGAATCGCCCAGTTCGAAATGGATGCGTTCCAGCGGCAGGCCCAAGGCTTCCGCGGCCACCATGGGGATGACCGTGTAGGTACCCGGGCCAATGTCGGTGGTAGCCGCCTGGAGCAGCACCGTGTCGTCGGCCCGATAGCGTAAGCGCAGACTGGCCGCCTGTTGCATGGCTCCCCAGGTTCCGGTGGCCATGCCCCAACCGATCAGGTAACGGCCCTGGCGCATGGAGCGGGGTTCGGGGTTGCGCGAGGCCCAGCCGAACTTCTTGGCAGCCTCGGCATAGCATTCGCGCAGAGCTTTACTGGAGAAAGGTTTGCCGGTCTCCGGATCGGTCTCGGCATAATTACGCAGACGCAACTCCAGGGGGTCAATTTTCAGCTTGTAAGCCAGTTCATCCAGGGCGCTTTCCAGGGCGAACATCTGGGTGACGGCGCCGGGCGCCCGCATGGGGGCGGGCACCGGCAGATCGGTGACCAGCGTGCGAAAGTCGGTGCTTACGTTGGGGCAGGCGTAGAGCGTGCGCGATTGATTGACAAAGTCTTCCCAATACTCTTCGTTGGGGGGACTGTTGCCGATCAGTTCGTGACGGATGGCCGTCAACTTGCCCTGAGCATCGGCTGCCAGCGTCATCTTTTGCCAGGTATAGGGTCGATAGCCGTGACCGGTGGCCATTTGGCGCCGGGTGTAGGCGAGTTTGACCGGCTGTTTGAGTTCGCGCGCGGCGACGGCGGCCAGGGTGACGTAGTAGTTGGGACGCAGCGACGAGCCGAAAGCGCCGCCTACGTAGGGAGCGCGAATGTTGATGTCCTTGGCGTCGATACCGAAGACGCCGGCCAGAAAGTCCCGCACGCTGTAGACGCCCTGCGACTTGTCATAGACGGTCAGCTTCCCGTTGTTCCAGGAGGCTGTGGCTCCGTGGGTTTCCATCGGGTGATGATGCTCGATGGGCAAGACGTATTCTTCGGAAACGCTGGTGGCGGCCGCGGCCAGACCTGCGGCCACGTCTCCTCGGTCCTTTTTGGCGTGCTTCTCCGAGGGCGGGGGGGCCTCTCGGAGTCGGGCTTCCAGCTTGGTGCGGGGCTCGAGAGCGTCGTAGCTCGGGCGCACCAGACTGGCTCCGTGACGGGCCTGCTCGAAGCTGGAGGCCACCACCAGAGCCACCGGCTGACCCGAGTAGATCACCTCGTTGGAATCCAACGGGCGGAAATACTTGGCCTCGCCACCTTTGAGTTTGTAAGCCAGCTTGGGCCAGTTTTCGTGAGTGAAGACTCGCACCACTCCGGGAGCGGCGGCGGCGGCGCGGATGTCGATGGCGGTGACCTTACCGCGGGCGATGTCGGATTGCACGATGAAGCCGACCAGGGCGGCCTCCGGGAAGTGGTCGACGGCGTATTGGGCCTTACCGGTGACTTTGGCGCGGCCCTCGACTCGTTTGGTGTCTTTGCCCAGGATGTGCATTTAAGAGAGTCCTTCCAGCGGGTGCTCGCCGCTCAGGGCCGACTGCAGGGCCACCACGATGGCGTTGCGCGCCATGGGAACCTTGTAGGCGTTGTGTTCGAGGGGTTTGGCGTCGCCCAATTCAGCGGCGGCGGCCGCCAGGAAGTTGGCTTCGCTGGGCTGCTGTCCTCGTAAGAGGGCTTCAGCTTTACGGGCCCGCCACGGTTTGTGGGCTACTCCGCCGAGGGCCAGGCGCACGTCCTTGATGACCTTGCCTTCCAACTCCAGAGCGGCCGCTACCGAAACCAGGGCGAAAGCGTAGGAAGCCCGGTCGCGCACTTTGAGGTAGCAGCTGTGTTTGGCGAAGTTATTCTGAGGCACGAAAATCCACTCGATCAGCTCGCCGTGCTTGAGGTTGGTGTCTTGGCCCGGGTTGTCGCCGGGGAGCCGATGAAAGTCTTCGAAGGCGATGGTGCGGTTGTCGGTGTGGATCTGAGCGTCGAGCGCGGCCAGGGCTACGCACATGTCGGAAGGATGCGTGGCCACACACTTTTCGCTCCAGCCGAAGAGAGCGTGCATGCGATTGCTTCCGTGGCGGGCGCCGCAACCGCTGCCGTTGACGCGCTTGTTGCAAGGCAGGGCGTTGTCATAGAAATAGGGGCAGCGAGTGCGTTGCAACAGGTTGCCGCCGTTGGTGGCCATGTTGCGGATCTGGGCCGAGGCGCCGGCCAGGATGGCCTGGCTGAGCAGTGGGAACTGCTGGCGCACCTCAGGGTGATTGGCGGTATCGGAATTGTGGGCCATGGCGCCCAGGCGCAGGCCGCCTTCGTGACGGCGGATTTCTTTGAGGTCGAGGCGTTTGAGATCGACGACGCGATCGGCCTGGATGATGTTGTATTTGAGCAGGTCGAGCAGATTGGTGCCGCCGGCCAGGTAGCGGGCACCCGGTTCGGCGCTGACCTCGGCCACGGCCGCTCCGCTGTTGGCGGCTTTGCTGTAGTGAAAAGGTTTCATGCGCCCTGCACCTGCCGAATGGCTTTGACGATGTTGAGGTAGGCACCGCAGCGACAGATGTTGCCGCTCATGCGCTCGCGGATTTCGGCGTCGCTGAGTTCCGGCTTGGGCTGCAGCGGCGTCAGGTAGCTGGCCTGGCCGGCGCGGGCTTCTTTGAGCAGCGCCACCGCCGAGCAGATCTGGCCGGGGGTGCAGTAGCCGCACTGGAAGGCATCCTGGTCGATGAAGGCCTGCTGCATCGGGTGCAGCTGCTCGTCCGTGCCCAGACCTTCGATGGTGGTCACTTCATCGCCGTCGCAGGAGGCGGCCAGAGTGAGGCAGGAGAGCACCCGACGGCCGTTGACGAGGACGGTGCAGGCGCCGCACTGGCCGTGGTCGCAGCCTTTCTTGGTGCCGCTGAGGTGCAGTTTGTCGCGTAAGGTATCGAGCAAAGTTGCTCGCGAGTCGTGGGCCAACTGGTGGTTCTGGCCATTGACGTGAATCTGGGTGGTCACCTCGAAATCGGCGGTTGGTTCCTGCGGCCTGGGCAAGGCCATGCTGGGAAGCGTAGTCGCGGCCGCGGTGGCGACCAGGAAGGTCCGCCGTGAGATGGCCAGGGGGTCGGATTCTTGGGGGGCTTCGGCCGGGGCCTCATGTTCGCAATAGAAGTTTTCCATGACTTACTATTACAGTCGTTGAACTATCGCCCCTGCAAAGTATTGGCGTACTGTGGCAGCCGGGCTGAAAGGCTCGGATGGGGCTTGGGGCGGGAGGTTGAGTGCCGGGACGGGTGGGTGCGCCGAGACCGGTGGGTGCGCCGAGACCGGGAGCGGCGCCGGGACGGGTGGGCGGATTGCCGGGACTGGTGGCGGCGCCGGGACCAGTGGGTGCATTGCCGAGACCGGTGGGCGCGCCGGGACGGGTGGGCGCTTTGCCGAGACCGGTGGGTGCGCCGGGACGGGTGGGCGCAATGCCGAGACCGGTGGCGGCGCCGGTACCAGTGGGCGCAATGCCGAGACCAGTGCCGGCGCCGAGACGGGTGGGTGCGCCGAGACCGGGAGCGGCGCCGAGACCGGGAGGCGCGCCGGGACGGGTGGGAGCATTGCCGAGACCGGTGGGTGCGCCGAGACGGGTGGGCGCTTTGCCGAGACCGGTGGGTGCGCCGGGACGGGTGGGCGCAATGCCGGGACCGGTGGCGGCGCCGGGACCGGTGGGTGCATTGCCGAGACCGGTGGGTGCGCCGGGACCGGTGGCGGCGCCGGGACCGGTGGGTGCATTGCCGAGACCGGTGGGTGCGCCGGGACCAGTGGGCGCATTGCCGGGACCGGTGGCGGCGCCGGGACCGGTGGGTGCATTGCCGAGACCGGTGGGTGCGCCGAGACGGGTGGGCGCATTGCCGAGACCGGTGGCGGCGCCGGGACGGGTGGGCGCATTGCCGAGACCGGTGGGCGCGCCGGGACGAGTGGGTGCGCCGAGACCGGGAGCGGCGCCGGGACCGGTGGGCGCAATGCCGGGACCGGTGGCGGCGCCGGGACCGGTGGGCGCATTGCCGGGACCGGTGGGTGCGCCGAGACCGGTGGGCGCGCCTTAGCGACCCGGGCGGGCCCTGTTCCGCCCGGGTACGTGTTCGTTAGCGGGAGATGCGGAACTGGGAGCCGTCGAAGAGGGCGCGGAAGGTCACGCCGTTCCAGGTTTCGGCGGGGTAGTTGGGGTCGAGCACGACGCCGAACTGATAGGTGGTGCCCTGATTGATGGGGCCGGGCGCGTCCAGCATGACGGTCTGGGTTTGACCGGGCTGGAGGGCTCCGAAGGTGACCCGGGGGTTGCCGGGAGAGTTACTGTTCACGTAGACCAGGCCGGCGTGGGTGGCCGTGCTGGTGTTGTTCAGGACGGTGACGCTGAAGCGGGCGTTCCCACCCAGTGCGCCTTCTCCGCGCACCGAGCTGATGGTGAAGCCGGGGGCCAGGCTGGCGCGCAAGATTTGGGAAGTGTTGGTCTGCGGTGCGTTCGGCAGCGGGCGAAACCGATTGTTGTCGGCATTTGCCACAGAAGAGCCCAGAACGGTGAGGGCCAACAGAGCACTGGCAAAAATCATACGGTTACGCATAGTAGTTTGGATACTCCTTAGGGTGTGTTGTTCGCCTCGGGGGCGTGAATGGACTATACCCCGGTGGAATAATTTGCCGATATGAAATAGATCACACATACTATAACTACTATAGTATAAATATGTGAGCTTCTTAGAACAGGCTTTGGAGTTCGGCCGGAGCGACGGTTTCCAACTGGGAGTAGTCGCAATCGGCCGGGGGTTTGTCGGGGCGCCAACGCAGGAAAGTGGCCGCGTGGCGGAAGCGGTCCCCTTGCATGTGATCGTAGGATACTTCGCAGACCAGTTCGGGTCGGAGACTCTGCCAGCTCAGGTCTTTGCCGGCGCTCCAGCGGCTGGGGGCACCGGGAGTGCGGCCGAACCCAAAGGAGGCCTCGCCGCTTTCGTCCAGATAGGGCTTGAGCGTCTCGACCAGCTCCAGCTTTTCCTTGGCTTTGAAGGACGAGGTATGGCCGACGTGCTGCAACACTCCTTGGGAATCGTAGAGGCCGAGCAGCAACGAGCCCACCCCTTTGTTGTCCTTGGCCCAGCGAAAACCGCCCAGGACGCAATCGGCGCTACGCCGGTGCTTGAGCTTGACCAGCGAGCGCACGTCCGGCTGATAGGCCAGGTTCGGGTCTTTGGCGATGACGCCGTCAAAGCCGGCCCCCTCGAAACGCTGGAACCAGTCGCGAGCCACTTCGATGTCTTCGGTGGAAGGCGTGATGGTGCATGGACGGAGTTCTTCCAGGCGGCGGCGCCGCTCTTTCTGAGGCAGGCCGCTGAGATCTTCCTCCCCTACCGCCAGCAGGTCGAAGGCGACGAAAGTGGCCGGGGTTTCCTTGGCCAGCTTCTGGATGCGCGAAGCGGCCGGGTGGATGCGCAGCAGCAGCGCATCGAAATCCAGGCCCTGCGGGCCTTTGATCACGATTTCGCCGTCGAGCACGATGGGTCCGGGCAGGGTTTTGCGAAAGTGCTCCTCCAGCTCCGGGAAGTAACGGCCCAGCGGTTTGCAGTCGCGGCTCTGAATGAACAAGTCTTCTCCATCAAAAAAGACCAGCGTGCGAAAGCCGTCCCACTTGGGTTCGTACAGGAAGCCTTCGGGCCAGTTGCTGCTGAGCGCCGAGAGCATCGGCTTGATGGGCGGCTGTAAGGGCAGTTTCATGACTTCTTCTTGCGGGAGGGCTGCACGCGGGTGGGCTCTCCGTCTCCTTTGGGAAAATGGGGCGGCCAGGGAGCGTCGCCCAGGCCGCCGGCTTCGTCGCGTTTGGAGAGCTCCAGCAAGCCGTCCAAGGATCCGACGGCCTCATCGATGCCCTCACCGGGATCGCCGAGTTTGGCGAAGCGCAGCGGAACGGTGTCGATGGTGAAAGCGGCCGGGTCGACCTCGGCCACTTCCTCCCAAAACAGCGGTGTGGAGACGCGCGCATCCGGGGTGGGCCGCAGCGAGTAAGCCGAGGCCACGGTGCGATCGCGGGCGTTCTGGTTGAAATCGACGAAGACGCCGTGGCGCTGCTCCTTCCACCAGGCGGAGGTGGCCAGATCGGGCACGCGCCGCTCGACTTCGCGGGCCAGGGCCAGGGCGGCGCGGCGCACCAGAGTGAAGTTCCAGAGCGGTTGGATGCGCACGTTGATGTGGATGCCGCGATTTCCGGAGGTCTTGGGCCAGCCGGTCAGGCCGTGGTCGCGCAAGACATCGCGGGCCACCAGCGCGACTTTGCGCACCATGTCCCAGCTGGCTTCGGGGGTCGGATCCAGATCGACGCGCAACTCATCGGGGTGATCGGTGTCGTCGGCGCGCACCGGCCAGGGATTGAGATCCAGACAACCGAGGTTGGCCACCCAGAGCAGACAGGCCCCATTGTCGCAAACGACCTCGTTGGCCGAGCGCCCGCTGGGGAAATAGATCATGCAGGTCTTCACGAAACCGGGCACTTTTTCGGGGGCGCGCTTCTGGTAGAAGGGCTCTCCCTCGGCTCCGTCCACGAAGCGTTTGAGGATCATGGGCCGATTGCGAATGCCGCGGACGGCCCCCGGGGCCACCTTCTGAAAGTATTGGACCACGTCCAATTTGGTCTTGCCCAGGCCGGGATAGAAGATCTTGTCGGGGTTGGTGATGGTGACCGTATGCCCGTCGATTTCAATCTCCAGCTGTTTTTTGGCCATACGACTTGGCTACGTGAAGGGATGCCTGGAACCCTGGCGAGAATGCTGGGGGCGATGACCGAGCGTGAGTGGCGTTTTTTGATGGAAGGCTCCAATGTGCCGAAGATGGTGTATCGGAGCCGCACGGGGTTTCCCACTCCACAGCCGGTCTGGTGCCTGCGCGACGGCGATGACCTGGTGACCGTGACCTGGAGCAAGACTCCCCTGGTGGAGTCGATCGAGCGGGGGGAATCCGTGCAGGTGTGGGTGGACCTGGAAGATGGCCACGTAACCGCGGCCTATGAAGGCGAAGCCGTGGTGGTGGACGACCCGACCGAAGTGGAGATCTGGTCTCAGTGGATCTGGCGCCACTTCCGGGGAGCCACCAAGGCCGCCCTTTCCCCCAGCCGCTGCGATGTATTGGTGCGATTTACGCCGGTGCATTGCTCCGAGTCCAGCGCCGAGCAGGCGTATCAGCTGCGCCACGGGTTCGCCGACGATACCGGTCAGACGTTGCAGGCCAAGTTGCTCTACAACCTCAATGACCTGCTGCAGAACCTCTACTTGAGCCCGCTGCCCAACCTGGACGCCCTGAACTTGATTCGCAGCAGCGATCTGGGTCAGGAACTGCCGGCGATGGACGTCTTTCGCGTGCCAGCCTCCAAGCTGCTGGCGGGAGAAGCTCTGGGCAGCTTTCTCGAAGCCTTGATGGAGAACGGGCCCGAGTGGATCAACGTGCGCGTTTATCTGGACAACGGCGTACCGCAGCTGCTGGCTTTCTCGGCGCAAAATCCATCGCGCAGCGCATCCCGCGAGATCGATCCTCGGGTGGGCGCCAAATTTATGATGTCGTGGCGCGGCGATACGAAAGTGGCTCTGATATGAAAAAAGCGATCTGGCTCTTGTTGCTGGCGACTTCGCTGGCGGGAGCGGAGACGCTCTCCCCCCTGGTGGACGTGCCGCTGGAAGCGGTGAGCAAGGCTCCTGGTGGCTCGCGCTTTTATCGTTTGAACCAGCTCAAGTGCCTGTTTTCCGCCAGTCCCAAGGGTTGGCGTATCCTCCACGAGCAGACCGACGGCCACTACAAGGTGCTGGACCAGGGACGTCAGGGATGGTTCGGGGACGGCCCACAACTGCAGTTTGACTGGTTTATGCGGCCGCACGGCGCCGGTTTTGTGCTGCATACCGACACGGCCGTTTCCTGGGAAGGCATGGTTTTCCCCAAAGGGACGATGGGGGCGCCCGTGCACTGGAGCCTGAACGATCGGCTGGTGCGCTCGGACTACGATGCTCACGGCGTCTTCTGCGTGGAAGCGGGCCAAAAACGTTTCCGTTGGACCGGTCACGGTTTCCGGCAAAAATAGGGGGTAAGTTTTGCCAGAGATCAGCGTGATCGTTCCGGTCCTCAATGGGGAGAAGTATCTCAAGCAGGGCCTGGATTCCATTCCGCGCGACCTGGACGTGCAGCTGATCGTGGTGGACGACGGCTCCAGCGATGCCAGCGTGGAAATCGCCCTGAAGGCCGGGGCTCAGGTGCTGCGGGCGGAAGGGCCGGCCCGAGGCCCGGCGGCGGCCCGCAATCGAGGGCTGAAAGCCGTGACCGCTCCCCTGATTGCTTTCCTGGATGCCGATGACTGGTGGCCAGAGGGATCGCTGCAGGAACGACTGCAGGTGCTGCGCGAGAATCCCGAGATCCAGGTGGTTCAGGGACTGATCGAAACCCGTGAAAACGGGGACCTGTCGGAACACGTTGCCAAGCGCCGGCTACCCGACCCTACCTACAACGTGAATCTGGGCGCCTGCCTGTTCCGCCGAGAAGTGCTCGAACAGGCCGGTCCATTTGATGAAAGCCTGCGCTTTGGGGAAGACACCGACTTTTTCATGAAGCTCTGGGAAACGGAAGTCCGGAAGCGGTTTCTGCTCACGACTTGTCTTTACTATCGCCTGCATCAGACCAACATGACGGCGGAGGGTCCGCAGGACATGCTGACCAATCTGAAGCTGCTGAAGCGGCACAAGGACCGCGTCAAGGACACCATGTCCGAGAAGAAAATTCCCTGGGACCGCTTTGTCGGCTGGACGCCCCCTACGCTACCCGCCAACAAGCACTATACCCAGGATTACGTGAGCGTTCGGGTGCCGCTCTGGAAGCAGTGGTTCGTTCAGTTCCGGGATGCAAGCGACCTGGCAATTCTGGAACTGGGTTCCTATGAGGGAAAATCGGCCGAGTGGTTTCTGGAGAACCTGTGCACGCATCCTTCGGCTCGCCTAACTTGCGTCGACTTCTTCGCGGATGTGCGCATCGAGGCGCGCTTTGACCACAACCTGAGCGAGGCTTTGCTGAGCGGACGCGTTCTCAAGGTCAAGGAGCCGACACACCGCTGGCTGGCCGCTCAGGAAGCCCGGCCGGCCTACGACTTGATCTACGTAGACGCATCCCATCGAGCCGGGGATGTGTTGCTGGACGCGATGCTGAGTTGGCGTTTGCTGCGACCGGGGGGGTGCATGCTGCTGGACGACTATCTGTGGCAGTTCGGAAAGGATCCGCTGGAGCGGCCGCAACTGGCGATCGACTTGTTGCTGGAGGCGAAATTGGAGGGAATGGAGCTGGTTTACCGCGGTTATCAGGTGCTTGTGACCAAAACCTCCGGTGGCTGACGGAACTCGGGAGGAACGGGCCGAGTTCTTCGGGTCCCTGCAGCGCGTGTTCGAGCAGGCCCACGCTGGGGGCGGTAGTCGCTGGGATGGCCAGTTGGGTGAGCATCGATTTTGTCTGCGGGGCGCCGGCGAAACCCTGTTGCCTCGCTTGACGCCCGCTCTGAGCCATCTTCAGGTTCCGTCGGGCGAGGCGCAGCTAACCGTTTGCCTGTGGGACAGTGAATCGACCGGGGTGTCGTTACCGCTGCTGGCTCAGGCTTTCTTTGAGGCGGTTTCGGCCAACTGTTGGAGTTGGCTCGACCCTCGGTTCGAACTGCGTGGCTTCAACGACGAACGTTTTCGCTGCGTCTATCGACTGGGGCCCACCAATATTTTGAGCTTCCTGGATCGGGAGACCTCCACCGCGCTCTACTGGATGCAGAAAGCATCCGACCTGCCCTACTGGGAAATCGGCTCGCCTTTGCAGACGATCTTGAACTGGTGGTCGGCCGAAAACGGCCTGCAGTATGTGCACGCGGCCGGTGTGGGCAGCGCGGCGGGCGGCCTATTGCTGACAGGACCCGGCGGTTCCGGCAAGTCCACCACGGCGCTGGCCTGCCTGGAGGCGGGCATGGGCTATCTGGGGGACGATTACTGCCTGGTCTCTGATCGCGAGGTCTTCAGCCTTTACTCCACCGCCAAACTGGTGGGCGAGGAGGATTTGCAGCGCTTTCCCGGCTTGCGCGGCTGGGTGGAGAACGAGGAACGGGCCGAGGGCGAAAAGATCTTGCTCAACCTGGCCCGCCATCGGCCTCAGAGCCTTTTAGGGAGGGCTCCCCTGAAAGCGGTCGTGATCCCTAGAGTGCACGGACCCGGGCCTTCGCGATTGCGCCAGGTGCGGGGAGCCGAAGCCTTGTTGGCGCTGGCCCCCACCACCCTTTTTCAGCTGGCCGGTTCACAGCAACTGGGGATGTCGCGCATGAAGCAACTGTTGGGAAACCACCCATGCTATGTGCTGGAACTGGGCCCGGAAATCAGAGCCGTGCCGGCCTTACTGCAGGAGCTTCTGGACAGCCTCTAGGCCAGGATTTTCCGTGTCTTATGCCGTAAGCCGGAGCGTGCAAATTACCCTCAACGCAGAAGACATTGTTCACGAAACCCTGGACGGCGAGGTCGTGATCGTCAACCTCCGCAATGGTCGTTATTACAGCCTGGCCGATGTTGGAGCCGCCTTCTGGGAGCAGATCGTGGCCGGCTCACAGGTTTCCCAACTGGTCGCTTTTGCCCGCTCACGATACGCGGACTCCGGCGAGATCGAAAGCGAAACCGATAAGTTCGTGAAAGAGCTGGTCGAGGAAGGCCTGGTCAAGCTTTCCCCGGGGGAAGCCGCCGTTGTAACCGTTTCCACGAGCCCTGACGCTCCGCCGTTTCAGGCTCCGGTGCTGGCCAAGCACAAGGACATGGAAGGGCTGCTGTTGCTCGACCCTGTGCACGACGTGTCTGACCAGGGATGGCCCTCCGTTCAGGCTCCCTAAAACCTTGCGTATCAGCGTAGTGGTGCCGGTTCACAACGATGAACGCTATCTGGCCGAGGCCATCGAGAGCATCCGCGCTAATTCCCTGGCCCCGTGCGAAGTGATCGTGGTAGACGATGGTTCTAGCGACGGCTCAGGTGATGTGGCCCGCAGCTTTGCGGAGGTCCGCTATGTCCGTCAGGAAGCGGCGGGCGCGGCCCAGGCACGCAATCACGGCATCTCGCTGTGCACAGGGGATTGGGTGGCTTTCCTGGACGCCGATGACCTGTGGACGCCGAACAAGTTGGAACTCCAGGCGGCGGCGCTGCTTCGCGACCCCGGTCTGGATGGTGTCTTCGGTTCGGTTGTGCAGTTCTCTCATCAAGAGGATCGACTGGTGGAAGAAGAGCCCAAGGTCGGACAACTGCTGGGCGGCTGGTTGGTGCGCCGTCAGCTTTTCGAGAGGGTGGGACTCTTTGACAGCCGCTACCGGATGGGAGAATTCATCGATTGGTGCCTGCGCTCGCAAGAGCTGGGATGCCGTTACGGCACGATACCCGAGGTGGTGCTGCGACGCCGGCTTCACGAGAGAAATATGGGCAGAACCGAAAAAGAGAATCGCCAGGATTATGCCCGCGTCGTCATGGCCGCCCTGCGGCGCCGGAAATCCGGTCTATCGTCTCCAGATGATTCTGATTGCGTAAAAACCGATTGAAGAAGAGGCCGGGCCACTCGTCCGCCAGGCGCTTTTCCACTCCTTGAGCTCGCCAGATGCTTTCCACCAGCTCGAAAAAACGTTGGCGATGAATTTGCATTCGCCGTAGCGTCGAGTGGTGCACCTGCCACGGATCGAGTTGGCGGGAGAGCATCTCCGTGACGCCCTCGCATACCGCCTGGGGAGTGGCTTCCACTTCCAGAGCGCTCTGGGCGTCCCAGAAACAGTCGCGCCCTCCCCGGCTCGGAGTGGTGACCACGCCCAGGCCGCTCAACAGGTATTGCCCGGCGGCATACATGCTGCCCTCCGCTTCGGACAGACACAAACCCACGCCACAATCATTCAGCGAATGATTCAGCGCTGTCGAATCGAGCAGGCGATAGTTGCCCGCTTCCAGGTTGAAACAGTGGGCGCCGGCCAGATCTTGCTGAACCTTGCACACGTATTCCATGTCATCGACGACGGGAACGACATAGTAGATGAGCGCCAGGTCCTGGACTTCCGCGGCCAGTTCGTGACGCTTGAGTGGTACCAGACGAGCATCGTAGACGGCCCTATACCGTTTGGGCTGGCCGTCCAGCGGTCGAAAGACCCGTTCGTCGACGAAGGCATTGTGGTTGCAGTGGATGGCCTGCAAGCCCTGACGACGCCACTCCTCGACCGATTTCTCTTCGTTGCAGAGATGATGGAAATGAAGGTCGGGAAAGGCCTCCGCGCAGCGCGCGGCGATTTCCAGCGAACCCTGCAGCAGGTTTTCTTCGATGCCGCCGTGACAACAGAGCAAATGCACGGGCTGGCCGCGCAAAGCCTGGAAAAGCATCTGAAAGTCCTCGAGGAAATCGGCCAGGGTGCCCTCGGCCATCTGGACATAGAGGATGGGGGGAGCCGCCGAAACCAGGGTGTAGGGTCCCTGCGTACGTCGCAACAAGCGCGCGAAACGAGGCACGAGTCGCGACGGGATTTCCTGGTTCAAGCGGCGTTCGACTTACCGAGCAGCTGAGCCAGACGCTTCTTATCGGGGTTGGCGGCCATGGCCATCAGCTCGGCCCGATCGGTGGGAGGCAGCGCCGCTTTGGCGTCCCCTTTCCACTCGCCCTCGACGGTCTTGAGCTGCAGACTGAGCGTGTTGGTGTGCCATCCGCCTTCGGACAGGCCCTGCCAGGCACCCAGGGGTTGGCCCAGGCCGCGATGGGCCAGTTCCACCAGGGCGTTGGGGGCGTCTTTGTCGCCGACCAGCTCTTTGACGGCGTCGAAGAGCTTGGGGCGAGCCAGTTCCAGGTAGCGAGCCTGGGTGTAGGCGCGGAAAACATCTTCCAGGCCGGCATCGCGGCGCAAGGCCACCGAGGTTTTGCCGGACGGGTCGAAGTTGACCAGATACTTGTCGCTGCGGAAGGTGGAGAAGACGTCCTGCGGGTTGTTGTTGCCCTGCAGCAGGTCATCCACCTTGTGCACCAGCTGAACGGTGTCACTGCAGGGCACGGTGGCTTCGCCCACGATGGCCGACTTGAGGTTACCCAGCATGCTGGGTTCGGGAGCGTCCTGATATTTGCCGGTCTGCAGGAAGTTGTCGGAGAGTTGCTCCAGGTGTCCGCGCTGGATGGGCTCCATGCGGATGGACTTGGCCGCCTGCATGGCGCAGAACATCTGCACGGGCCCGAGCAGTGCGGCGGTGGCCAGGGCCGGCGAGACGCCCAGCTTGTCGGCACCCCACTTGATGCCCATGGAAATGGGCGTGCCCAGCAGGCTGGCGCACAGTTCCTGAGTGGAGTTTTTGGAGGAAACCAGGCCCTTATTGTTCTTGGCCATGTGATTGAAGATGTTGACGTTGGCGGCGCCGCCCAGCGAGGAGGCGAAGGCGCCCGCCACTGAAGTGCCGAGAGCCAGCGGAACATAGGACTTGGGAATGACCGAGAGCAGGCTGAGGGTAAGCAGCGAGTTGCTGACGGCCACCATGTTGTTGATGGTGTAGAAGCGGCGCGGATCTTTGTCGCCCTGCTGGCCCATGAAGGAAGCGCCCATGGAAGTGAAGCGCCAGGCGTAGGTGTTGATGGTCTGCGCCATGACGATTTTCTCGGTGGTGCCCAGGGCGATGTGGGTGGCGTTCATGGTGACCGCCAGGTTGGAAAAGGAGATGGCCGAGCCGGCAATGGACGAGCCCAGCGACCAGGCGCGGAAGGGCAGGTATTCGGAAGCCACGTTCTCATCCATATTGGGCGGCAGCAGAATCTCTTTGGCCTTCTCCAGCCAGGGGTGAGGCAGGCGATTTTGCGGCAGCGAGGCGATCGAGTCCATGGCGTTGGCGCTGTTGGCGTAGATGACGAAGTGGTCGCCTTCGCGCGAGTAGGACTGGATGTGACCGGCTTCGACCAGCTTGTCCAGGCCTTCCAAGGTCATGTTCGCCGGCAATTTGCGGACGATGCGGAACATTTCGCCTTTTTGCTCGATGGTGGTGTCTTTGTAAAGTTTGCGCGGCAAATTAGGCTTCTGGGGCTGTTTTTGAATACGCATGTTGGGGGCAACTCCCTGTGGGGTGACCTCTGCTGGGTCACTCTCCGGGAGGCATCATAAGCCCTGGGTCAAGCCAGGTGTTTGCGAACCTGTGTCCGTTTCGTCAGCCGGCGTCCAAGACGGAAGCAGAGCCCGGTTTGCGATCTTTGAGGTTGGCCAGGAACTCTTTCAGCTTGGGCTTTTCCGCTTCGGGGATGGAGAGAATCGAGAGATGTGCCACCCAATATTTGTCGTCGCGCTGTTTGCACCAGTCGACTTTGGCCTCGATGTTGATGGGCGGCAACTGGGGGTCGTCCAGGTCCATGTGGAGGGTGAGCTCCAGGCCTTCTTCGACCTTGCCGTCCAGCACCAGGGTGGCTTCTTCCATAGAGACTTCCGAGGTGAGGGCGCGGAAGTTGGGCAAGGATTTGGAACGCACGGCGTAGGTGCGCATGTGGTGGGTCGGGTCGTTCTCGTCCAGCTTGTAGTACATCTGCTCTTTCTGACCGCTGATGGTGGCCAGGAAGATTTTCTCGATTTCGGCCAGACTTTCTTTGGGGCCGAGCACCTTGGCGGCGTAGCCTTCGGGCAGCCTCTGCACCACCTGAATTTCCAGGTCGACATGCTGCTTGTTGGGCAGGTCGGCCACTCCTTCGACGGTCTGCCCGAGCTGCAGGCCTTTCGAGCAGCGGAATTTGACGATGCCCTGGCCATAGTCGAAGACGGTGAAGTGGGCTTTGCCCATGTTTTTCAGAAAGTCGAACATAGCCGGGGGTTTTCTGCGGAGCCGGGTGGACGCCTGCTTACAGTTGGCGACGCAGGGCGCTGCGATCCACCTTGCCCAGATGGGTGCGCGGCAGGCTTTCCACGAAGGTGACCCCGCGCGGGTGTTTGTAGGGTTCCAGGTGTTGCAGCACGTGGTCTTTGAGCTCTTGCTCTGTGACTTCTTGGGTGGGGATGACGAAGGCGTAGGGACGGGTCAGGCCGTCGGCTGAGAGTTGGCCGACCACGGCGCACTCGCGCACGCCCGGATGGGTGAGCAGACAGCTTTCCACTTCGGCCGGGGCCAGCCAGCGGCCGCTGACTTTGAGCAACTCGTCGGCGCGTCCGCAGAAGTAGAAGTAGCCGTCTTCGTCCTGACGCATCAGGTCACTGGAGGCGAAGAAGCGACCTTTGAGGGCTTCTTGCGAAGTTTCCGGCAGTTGCCAGTAGCAGAGAGCGCGGGCATGACCGCCGGCCCAGAGACGTCCGATCTCGCCGGTTTGCACAGAGTTGCCTTCGTCGTCGCAGATGCGCACCTCGAAGCCGGGCACGGGGCGGCCCAGGCTGCCGGGACGCACCTCGCCGACCTGGTTGGAGAGGAAGACGTGCCATTGCTCGGCCGTGCCCAGTCCGTCGAGCAGCTCAACGCCGAAGGTCTCCTTCCATTTCCAGTAGAGCGCTTCGGGCAGGGCCTCGCCGGCGGAAGTAGCCAGGCGCAGGCTGGATAGATCGCGGCCGGCGCCGGCGCTGACCATCTGGTTGACCAGCGTGGGCACGTTGATGAGGATGGTGGGTCGATGGCGCTCGATCTGATCGAGCAAGGCCTCGGCGGTGGATTTTTCCGGGAAGAGAATGGCCGTGCCACCCACCGAGAAAGGGAAGAACAGATTGGAGCCGGTGGCATACCCGAAAAACAGCTTGGGCACCGAAAGAGTCCGATCGTTTTCCGTCATCTTGAGGAAGTTCTGGCCGTAGAGCACGGTGGTGTTGTAGAAGGACTGGTGACTTTGGAGCACCGCTTTGGGGCGACCGGTGGTGCCGCCGGAAAACAGCCAGAGGGCAATGTCGTCGCGATGGGTGGGGCGGTTGGTGAATTCTCCAGAGGGGGATTGCAGCTCTTGGGGGGTGATGTGAGCCTTCAGGTGCGCCCCGTAGGGAATGTCTTCGAGGTCGAGCACGGCTACGGTGGCGCGGCTGAACTCCAAGAGGTCAATGATTTCGTCATCAGAGAGCCCCGGGTTGACCATGACCACGGCGGCTCCAACTTTGAGGGCGCCGAAGAGGGCGGCTACATAGTCGATTCCGTCGGGCAGAGAGAGCAGCAAACGTTGCTCCATCTGCAGGCCGGCTTCCACGAAGCGCTGGGCGGCTTGATTGGCCCGGTGCTGGACCTCACGGTAGGTGTAGCTGCGGTCGCCGCAGATCAGGGCGATGCGCTCGCCACGGCCTTCGCTGATGCGGTCGTCGAGCAGCCAGCTGGCCAGGTTGAATTGTTCGGGCGCGATCAACGGCGCAGGCCGCCACCGTCGATGACCAGGCAGGTGCCGTTGATGCCCCGCGCCCGCTCGTCGGCCAGGAAGGCGACGGCGAAGGCCACCTCCTCGGACTCGATGAGACGTCCCTGGGGGTTGGTGACGGTCATCGCCTCCACGGCGCTTTCGCGAGAGCGTCCGGTGGTTTTCATGATGTTCTCAATGGACTGCTGGATCATGGGCGTATCCACGAAGCCCGGGCAGATGGCGTTGACGGTGACCCCTTTGGTGGCCACTTCGTCGGCCAGGGCCCGGGTCATGCCGATGACGGCGTGCTTGGTGGCGGCGTAGGCGGTCAGGTACTTCTGGGCCGAGAGCCCCGCCACCGAGGAAACGTTGATGATCCTCCCCCACCCCTGCTCGAGCATGTACGGCAAGAAGGCCTGAGTGCACAGCATGACGCCGGTGAGATTGAGCTGGATCAGCCAGTTCCAATCGTCCATTTTGATTTTATGCAGGGGGGCCGAGATGGCCGTGCCGGCGTTGTTGACCAGGATGTCGACGTTGCCGGCCCGGGCCTTGAGTTCGGCGATGGCTTCGGGTCGGGCCATGTCGGCCACGATGGCTTCCCCGCCGATCTCTTGGGCCAGGGATTCGATTTCGGCGGCGGTGCGCGAGGAAACGAGGACGTGATAGCCGGCCCGCGCCAGTTCGCGGGCGATCTCCGCCCCGATGCCGCGTCCCGCCCCGGTGACCAATGCTCGTCGTTTACTCATGCGCTTCGTTACCCTCCCAGCGATAGAATCCGTGACCTGTCTTCTTGCCCAGACGTCCGGCTCGCACCAGGCGGCGCAGCAGCGGAGGGGGCGTAAATTGGGGGCCGATTTCTTTGGTGAGGTGCTCGGCGATGGCCAGGCGCACGTCCAGGCCGACCAGGTCGGTCAGCTTGAGCGGACCCATGGGATGGCGATAGCCGAGCTCCATGGCCCGGTCGATGTCGCGGGCGCTGGCCACGCCGGATTCCAGCATGCGGATGGCTTCCATGCCGAGGATGATGCCCAGGCGCGAGCTGGCGAAGCCCGGCATGTCTTTGACGACGATGGGTGTCTTGCCCCAGTCTTTGGCGAGCTGCAGGGCCTTCTGGAGAGTGGACTGGTCGGTTTGTTCGGCGGTGACCACTTCGAGCAATTCCATGACGGGCGGGGGGTTGAAGAAGTGGAGGCCGAGGACGCGCTCGGGACGGTGACAGGCAGCGGCCATTTCGGTGAGCGATAAGGAGGAAGTGTTGCTGGCCAGCAGGGCCTCGGGGAAGCGCACCGAGAGAGGGGCGAGCAGTTCTTTCTTGACGGCCATGTCTTCGACCACGGCTTCGATGACCAGGTCGGCGGTCTCGACTTCGAGCGAGTCGGTCTGGAGACGGGTGAGGCAGCTGGCGGCTTCTTCAGCGGTGATTTTGCCTTTGCTGGTGGCTCTGTCGAGCGAGGCTTTGAGCTTGCCGAGGCCCGCTTCCACAAGCTGGGTGGAGCGGTCCACCAGTTGGACTTCCAGGCCGGAGCGGATGAGAACTTCGGCGATTCCGCACCCCATGGTGCCGGCTCCAAATACGACGCATTTCATGCGGGAGCCCTTCGACTCGCCCGAGGGCTAGTCTTTTTTGCCGAGGAGGGCGGCCAGCAGGCCTACCGCCAGGCCGGCACCGACGGTGAGCAGGCCGGCTTTGACGGCGCTGGGCCGCGAATGGGCGATTTCGGGTTCTTGGTAGGTCCCGACGGTTTTGTGCTCGAGGGCGGGACCGAAGTGGTGGTAATAGCCGCGCAGGGAGACGTCGGTTTCTTTCTTGCCGTCTTTGCCTTCGTGACGATGGAATTCGGGCACGGGCACGGTGTATTGATTGTAGCCGTTCATCTTGGGGTGATCGATGTTGCGTTCCACCCAACGCTCGGATAGCTGGTCGTCTTTGGCGCTGTGGAAGCCGATGGCACCGCCGGCGGCGGCTCCGGCCAGGGCACCGAGGACGGTGCCCACGGGGCCGGCGGCCAGAGTTCCGGCTACGGCTCCGGCGGTGGCGCCGCCCAGCAGGCCGCAACCGGTGGCGCGGCCTTTGGGCTCGTAGGTCTTTTCGCAAAGCGTCTCGGTGACGGTTTCCATTTTGGGGGTGCCGTCGGCGTTGTAGACGGGGATCTGGCGCTTGATCTCGCGCGGGCCGCCTTCGTTGCCTTCGTAGTGTTTGACCGAGCCCAGGCCGTGTTGAGGAATCAGGTGGCGGCCTTCGTAGTAGTCACCGGGCACGGAACCGAGCCGTTGCTCTTCGCGAACGGGCTTCTTGTAGGTGCGGGTGATGCTGAGCTGCTGCGATACTTTGGTCATGAGCTTATGCTAGGGGCTGGCCCGGAGTCATGTGTTAACGTGTGGTAACGATTCTTTCCTGAGCAACTTTTTAACGTTCTGTTTACTGTTTAGCAATTTCATCTTTGAGAAATTTTATCCAAGCAATCCGGGGCGGGCTATGCTGTCGGTAACAGCTTAGGAGGTGTCCCGATGATTGCTCAACTGAACAGTGCCTGTCCTCACCAGATGGCCCAACCCGGTTTGGGAATGCCGGCTCTGGGTGGAAATTTTGCCCTGGACCGCCTGGGTGTGGCCGCGCCGCCGAGCGCTTTGTTGCAACAGAGCATGCAGACCGGGCAAGTGCTGCTGCAGATGATGACCATGCTGCTGGGCTTGATGGCGGCCGGTGGAGCCAGCGGTGGGTCCTCGGGTGGCGGCGGATCGGTGGGCTCGGTGAGTGGCGGCGGCGGCGGTGGAGTCAGTTCGTCGGGTGGCGGCGGTGGCGGCGGAACCAGCGCCACCGGTAAAGGCGGAAATGTCGACCCCAGTTCGGTGAAGGACAAAACCGGCACCAGCGGACTCAATGCCAGCTCCAAGCGGGGTCTGGAGGAAGCCCACAAGTGGGGACTGCCCCTGGTCAGTGGTAAGCGTTCCGGCGGCGGCACCTCCGACCATGATCACGGCAACGCCATCGACGTGGGCACGCTTCCGATCGGCGCGGCCAGTTCCAATGGCGGCACGCAGCAAATGAAAGAATTCGCCGAGCACATGCGCCAGGAGGGCAAGGCCGGCCGGCTCAATGTGAAGTACATCATTCGCGACGGCCAGATCGCTTCGTCGCGGGATAATTGGGCCTGGCGTCCCTACATCTATCCGGGCAAGACTCAAGCTCAGCTGGACGCGCTCAAGCGCTCCAATCCAGGCGAATACAACCGGATTCAGCATTTCGACCACGTTCACGTTAGCTTCAACTAATTGGGGGTGGGGTTGCCGGGCGGGCGGTAAGTGGGGCGCTAGTTGCCGGCCAGGCGGTAAGTTTTACCGGGCGCTGGTAAGTGGGGCGCTACTTGCCGGCCAGGCGGGCGGTTTTACCGGGTGCTGGTAGGTGGGGCGCTAGTTGCCGGGCGGGCGGTAAGTTTTACCGGGCGCTGGTAATTGGGGTGCTAGTTGCCGGGCCGGCGGTAAGTTTTACCGGGCGCTGGTAAGTGGGGCGGTAGTTGCCGGGCGGGCGGTAAGTTTTACCGGGCGCTGGTAATTTGGGAGCTAGTTGCCGGCCAGGCGGTAAGTTTTACCGGGCGCTGGTAAGTTTGGCGGGATGTAGGACCCGGGCCGGGCTGGGCAAAGGGATTGAGATGAAGAAACTCGCTCTTTTGCTGAGCCTGGCCGCCCTTCCGGCCTGGGCCGATTCTCCCCTGACTTCGACCAACTTTTGGACCGCCTACAAAGACGTTCCGGAAGTCGCCACCGCCCACGATATCGAGCGTCTGAACACCAAGCTCGGTTACTACTTGCTATCCAATGCCTCCATCGACAAGAAGGCGGCCGTGATTAACGCCTTGAGCTGGGACTTTAACGGACGTCAGAACGCCCAGCTCTTCACGGAGATTCTGGGTCAGAAATACAAGACCAGCGATCCGGTGCAGATCAACAAGCGCATGACCGCGGAGGAGCGCTTTTGTCTGGCTTATCTGACCTCGCTGGACGATTACTTCCACGTGGACGCGGCCCTGGATATGGCGCGTCAGGCCCGCAAGCAGCTAGGCAGCAGCTTCACGGTGTCCATCGTCACGGAACTCATCGAGGCTCAGAAGAACTTCAGCGGCGGCACGCCGCTGTGGAACTATGTGGCTCCGGTCCTCAATGACAAGAAGCTGAAGCAAGACCTGCGGCCGGCCGGGCGCAAGGTGATCTTTGACTATATGGCGCTTTACAAGAAAAGCCGCTAGGGTCTGTGGATATTTGACTTGCGTGTAGTTTTCGCCAGGCGCCTCATACTCCAGCAGCGCAGTGACGAACGACGCAGAGCATGAGGATGCATGGCGGAAAGGACACCCGAGGCAGATTGTCCATAGACCCTAGGCCGCGGCCTGGCACTCTTCCAGTAACTGGTCGACGCGCTGGGCGTGATCGTCGATGAGGTCGAGGGTGGCGCTGGCGAAGGCGGCACCTCCGGCCTCTAACTGGCCGATCAACAGATCGAGGGCGCCGGCTATTTCCACATAGGTTTTGGCCGACTCGGCGATGACCGGGCTGTCGCCCAGGGCACTGAGCTGGTCAGCCACGCGCCAGATGCCGTCCAGCATGCGTTCGCAGTAGATCAGAAGGTCGTCGCCGACTTCTCCGTAGGCGACGGCCTTTTCCACGCCGTTGCGCAGCTCCATAATCTTGACCCGCATCGGTTTGGGTCCGTTTTGCTGAACTTTTTCGTCGACGGTAATGTCCAGTTGGCCATTTTGGGCCAGGAATTCATTGCGCTTGGACATCTGCTTGAAGAGTTCGAAGTTCACTGGGCCTCCGCGGTTTTGGGACGATAGACTTTGACGTCGGGAAGGTGGTCGTAAGGGCCGTTTTCGGTGTAGACGATGGTCGGGGTCTTGGTTCGGTCGTCGTAGCTGCCCCAACGGTCGTTGGCGGAGTTGTAGACCCACTTGCGACGATCGGCACCGCCGACTTCGCCCTGCTCGCCCTTGGTCTGCCAGTCGCCACCGGCGCCCCAAGAGGAGTCGAGGGTGTAGACGTGCACTTCGGCGTTCTTGGGGGAGCCTTTCCAGAAGTCGTTCTGGGAGTCGTGGAGTCGGGCCACTCGATCTTTGTTCATGGTCTGGTGGTCGTAGACGCTGACCCAGTGGCCGGCTTCACCGGGGGTGGGGTCGTTGAGGCGGACGATATCGCCTGCTCGGGCGCGCATCGGTTTGCCGGGTTCTTGGGGGACGCGGCTGAACTGCTGAGGAGTGATGCTGCCCTGGAGAGCGTCGCCGTTGCGATTGACGCCGGTGAGACCGAGGTCGCGGCCGGCGGCTTTGGTGGCGGCCTGAGCCGTGTAGCCGGCGCAGTCGCTGCCCAGTCCGAAGTCCCACTGGAGCTTGCGAACGCGGGCCGAATCGCTGGTATGGTCGCCCTTGGCGGGGGGAAGCTTGCCGGCGTCGATGAGGGCCTGGGTGACCAGCTGCATCTGCTCGGGGGTGGCGCGGCCCATTCCGGCGGCCGAAGCAGCGGTGCGCAGGGCCGGATTTTGCTTGAGCTCGGGGAGGGCGGCGGAAACTTTGGCCATGGTGCCGGTGCGGCTTTTGGCGGGGCCTTTGCCCTCGGGGTCACTGAGGCCGCCTTCCATCTGGAACTGGGGCGCGACTTTGACAGTGCGGCCGTCGATGGTGTACGAGCTGCGCATCTGCTCACGGAACTCGTCGAGGCGTGCCTGGGTGGCCTTCTTGTCGTAGGGGGCCAGGGTCGGGGCGGTATTGACGGGGGTGGTGGAGGTGGGCTTGGTGGTGGTCGGCTTGCTGGGGACGAGGCCGCCGAGGGCGTCGTTGGCGGCGCGGCGCAGGGTTTCGAAGGGGTTGAAGCCGCCCTGGGCCACGCGCTGGACTGCGATGGGACGCTGTTCGGTGTTGATGCCTGCCATGACCTCAGGGTAGCCGGTGGAGGGGTGTTGGGGAGCCAAGCAGCTATAAAAAAAAGACGTTGGTTGTTGCCGCCAGGTTAACTTGTGTTAACTTCCGGTCACCTGGGGGGCGGGCGAGTTTGTGGGGCCGGTTTTTTGTCCGGGGCGGGTGGCGGACTGTCTGGCGCTGGTGGCGGACGGCGGTTGTCCGGGGCGGGTGGCGGACTGTCTGGCGCTGGTGGCGGACGACGGTTGTCCGGGGCGGGTGGCGGACTGTCTGGCGCTGGTGGCGGACGACGGTTGTCCGAGGCCGGTGGCGGACTGTCCGGGGCTGGTGGCGGACTGTCTGGCGCTGGTGGCG
>JAFKGI010000063.1 GCA_017307785.1 Vulcanimicrobiota bacterium
GCGCTGGTGTGCTTCTGCCCTCCAAGAAGATCCAAAGATGTGAGCTGCGACTTCAAGCGCAAGCATTGTGGCGACGTGGTCGTGAATCACCGCGCGCGGTATGAGTAAAGCCGGCAGGGGCCAGGGAACACCTGCGCAGATGTAGTCGTAGTGAAGTTGGTCCACACGGAGGTAGGACTGGGTTGGTAACCAACCATCGCAGCCATCCCAGAAGCTCGTCAGTAATTCTGGAAAGCGGATGAAGAGCCTAAGTAGATTGGATTCTCTGTCGAAGGTTGGAGCCTGGAGAGGAACCGGAGTCTGCCCCCTGGGCTCACCCGGAGCCTCCTCAAGGATTTGATCTGGAGGCTCTGCCAGGGGTGTCTGGTCAGTAGACACCCCTGGCTCGACAGAACCAACCTCTGGATCGATGGGTGCTGCTGTGTTAGTAGAGGCGCTGCTAGGCAGCCCCAACACCTCCGCCAGAAGGATCTGAAGTGATTGCCACGCGGGCTGCTCGATGGAATTGGCTACAAAGAGAACTTTTTCAAGGAAACCCCGAGAGTATTGTCCGCTATACTTCCAAGACCGGAACGACCCCAGCGGCTCAAGGGTCCCATAGACGGGTATGGGTCCCTGGGCTTCTTTGTAGAGCCGAGCTAGCAGCATCAGGTGCTTAGAGTCTGACAGGCCCGGCAAGTGCTGTTTCCTCCATTCCTCGAAAGCCGGGAAAGCAACCAACGTCTTCGGACGCCCTGGCCGCCGTGCCATCAGTTCGGTCACTGCTGGCAGTTCCTGAGGAGCCACTAGCTCGCTTGCCCCCAGTCGCCGCCAGCCTCCATCCATGTCTTCAAAGCCTCTTCGTCGGCTCGGACGTTACGCCCGATTTTCACCACGATCCCCGGCACGGTGTGGTGCAGGCGGCGAAAAACCGTGTATGCGTGAGCAAGCGAAATCTTATAGATCTCCGCGAACTCTTTTGGGGTCGTGTATTTTCTAAGTGCCATATTGCTGTGCTCGATTCTTATGATTCGTCTGAGACGAGTCTAGAGCATAGACTGGTAGTAATAGGCCGTCTACGATAAGCGGTTCAGAGTTTCCCGACGCGGCTCGATTATTTTCCTTCTTTTGCCGATTCAGACTTTTTTCTATCGTTTGCTTCCACGTATTAATTTCGGTTCGTCCGACGGGGAAGAGAGGTTTGGCTGCCTGTCGAAGTTGTGTCTGGAAAATTTTTTTTAGGGAGATCCTTGAGTGGCAATCGACAAGCGCGGCGAACGCTGCTACCGGATTCGCCTTCCTCTTGGTTACGATAGAGGTAGGCGCACGACTTACACCGAGACAGTGCACGGCACTCTTAAGGAGGCGCAGTCGCGGCACCGTGACCTCCAGACGGAACTGGAGCGGGGCTGCTTAGCGAAGCGCTCAAAGCGCTCGTTAAACGAGTTTCTCTTAGAGTGGCTGGAAACGGCAAGCACTCGGCTGAGCGAGCGAACCCACCAAGAGTATGCGGGTCTGGTAGCTCGCTACGTTGCGTCGGAGATTGGAAAGCACGCAATGGACAAGCTGACTGCCTTCTCCTTTCAGAGCTTCTACAACGGACTAAGCAGGCGCGGGTTGTCGGCGCGGACCGTGAAGTCTGTGCACGTTGTTCTGAATCAAGCCATGAAGTCGGCGGTCAAACTAAGGATGCTGTCCTACAATCCTTGCCGGGACTGCGATTTGCCCAAGCATAAGGAACTCAACATCAACCGGGCGATGGATTTAGAGCAGGCGCACGCCTTCATCGCGGCCAGTTACCAGCAATCGAGAGGCGTTGTCTTTCGGACGGCGCTCGAACTTGGCATACGACCCCAAGAGTTGTGCGCCCTACAATGGCCGGACTTAAACTGGGACACCGCGGAGCTCTCCATCACCAAGGCGATGAAATGGCCCAAGGGAGGCGGCTGGAAGTTCGGCCCAACTAAAACGGCGCTCAGTCGTCGCAAGCTCGTAGTCACCCCCACCTTGATTGAAGACTTGAAGAGGCATCGGAGCGAGCAATTGCAGCACAGACTCTACTTGGGACCGGACTGGAAAGGTGGGGACCACGACTTTATCTTTACCAACACTCAGGGTGGCCCACTCAACATAAACAGCCTGCACCAGTCGTTCAAGGAGTTGCTAAAGGTTGCGGGTCTGCCCTCCTCCTTTCGCCCGTACGACCTCCGCCACAGTGCAGCCACCATCATGCTGCAGGGCAACACCCCGCCGAAGGTCGCGGCTGACCGCCTGGGGCATTCGACCACCCGGTTGACCTTGGACACCTATTCGCACGTCATGCCGAGCATGCAGCGGGATGTAGCGGACAAGTTTGAGAGTCTGCTTCATAGCAGGCCTGGACACGTCCCGGACACCGAGACAACCAGTTCGATCCGCTTGAGCAAGAAAAAAAGGCCCCGTGGAACCCTCCATTCGCTTAAAAGAAGCGGGTTTGAAGAATTGGGGCCTGTGTCTGATAGTCAGGGGTGACGAACTTCAAAATTGATGTGACTCGCAAGGGTCAGGAGGGTTCGACTCCTTCCCATTCCCGCCAGCCACGCACCCTACGGGACGATGGCGATGTCCAGGTTCAGCACAAAGCCACTGGTGGTATCTCCGGTAATCTCGGGAATTTGCAGCGAGTAGCCGTCTGAGAAAACGTTGTCCGTGTTCAGGCTGATGTTGCGGAAGTTGTTCAGGCTGGTGCTGTACTCGCTGGTGGCGTAGACCAGATTGCAGGCGTTGGTGGTCATGGCGATCTGGGAGGTCTTGATCTTGTTGTTCGAAGACGTGGCCTGAGCCAGGCTGCGGAAGACCTCGAAGTGCATGTGTGGCCAGCGACCCGAGTAACAACCCGGGAAAATGGTGGTGAAGGTGACCCGGCCGGTGCTGTCCGTCTCCTGGACGCCACGCAGATAGTTCTGGGCGGTCAGATCATACAGGGAGTATTTTCCGTCCCGGTCGCAATGCCACAGGTAGATGGCGTATCCGGCCAGGGCGGCGCAGTCCGCGTTGACGTTGACCAGCGTCAAATTGACCGTCAGAGGGATACCTGCGGCCGTGCCGCTCAGTCCGTTGAAGCTGGAGCGAATGTCGCTACGCACCACGCCGCTGGCCGTCAGCGCGTTGGGCCCATTGGAACCGTCACCGGGGTAAGGCCCGGCGGTTTCTTCCGGAATGGTGGTGCAGGCTCCATTGGCGCTGGTCACCGAGGTCGAATTGCTACTGTTGTTTCCACTCGCCAGGCCGTTCTGACCCGAAGCGGTGTCCGTCCCTCCCACGCTGGAATTACCACAACCGACCAGACCGACGGTCATTCCCGCCTTCACCAAGAATCCCAAAAGGTTGCGCCGATTCATGGTCTGCAGGTCGAAAACCAGTCCGCGATCGTGATCTTCCATTATCTGAATGCCTCCGTTGTATTTGCTGAGGCTTATCTTGGGATGGGCATCTTAAGTCCGCGCTGGTCCGGCACTGAAGCTTTGCTGAAGGATTGACAGTTTCCTGAAGCGTTGGCATGATGGGCCACTTTATCTGAGGAGGACATCATGGCAATCTGGAAAGTCAGCGCCGAGCGGGCGGAAATCTTTCCCCATCCCAACTCCGACCGCATGGATCTTTGCAAAGTCGGTATGTTTCAACTGGTGGTGGCCAAGAGCAACGGCTATCAAACCGGGGATGTGATTGTCTTCGCACCATCGCGAGCCGTTTTGCCGCCCGACCTGAGGCCGCACTACACCAACTCGGAAACGGGCGTGTCTTACCTGGTGGGCGCGGAACATGATCGTGTCTCGGGTATTCGTCTGCGCGGCGAACTCTCCGAGGGAATCACCATCAGCCTGGACTACGTGCTCCCCAAACTCGGTCTGAAGGACGCCCAAGAACTCGAAATTGGTGCCGATCTGGCGGCAGCCCTCGGCATCAGCAAATACGACCCGCCCCTGCCGGCCGGCTTCAGCGGTGAAGTGCGTCGCCTGGACCTGGACGTGCCTTACCGTCAGCACGATGTCGAGCAGTTCGGCATCTTTGGCGGCGAGTTTGTGTCGGGCGAGGAGGTGTTGGCCACCGAAAAAATCCACGGTTCCCAGGCCAACATGTTGTTCGGCGCCGACGGCGCGATTCACGTGACCTCCAAGGGAATGGCCAGCAAAGGGTTCGAGATCTGCGAGGATCAGGGCAATATCTACTGGCGAGCGCTACGGAACTGCCGCCTACCCGAGTTGGTGGCCGAAACCTGCCCGGGACGAACCGTGCAGGCCTTTGCCGAGGTCTATCCGGCTCAGGGGGCGGCCTGGAGCTATGGGGCCGATGGCAATCGGCCCTTGCTGCGGCTGTTTCGACTGGTGGTGGATGGAGCGGAAATGCCGCATCATCAAGTGCCATCGGCCCTGCGTGAGCTTTGGGCACCCGTGCTTTTCGAGGGAGCTTTCGAAGAAGCAACCCTGCGTCAGCTGGCTCGCGGCAAAGAGCAGGTCTCGGGTCGAGAACTGCACATCCGTGAAGGCATCGTGGTGACGCCGCGTCAGCCTCGCCCTTCGCGAGAGGGCTGGAATCTGGCCTTGAAACTCATCAGCGACAAGTTCAAAGGTAGCGACGAAGACCCGTCTTGAAGCCTTGCCGTTCCTGGCCCGTGCCAGGAACGGCCGGCAGGCAAGATCCCACCGGAAGGCGCCGAAGGCGAGCCGGCTATGATCAAAACCGCAAGAGTCGTCTTCCTGGGCATCGACGTGCAAAAAGCCTTTGGACGCGAGGCCAAAAGCACCAACCTGGCTACTCTGGCCTCCCATCCGGAGGGCGACGAGTCGCGGGAGGTGCTTAACAACGCGCGGCTGGCCTCGGCCGTCTATCAGGCCGGTGGCACCGTCATCGTAACCAAAGACTGGCACAATCCGGTGGGAACGGAAATCAGCTCGGGGGACCGGACGATCGTCGACAATCGGGCGGCCGACGAGTTCGCTATCTATGGCGAGCACGCCACTCCCGGCGACGGCGACTCCGACCTGAATGCCCCGCTCGAGGCAGCTCTGCAGCAACTGGAAAAGCAGGATGGTCACCGCCGCACCATCATCCCCGTCGACCATCACGAGGTGGTCGAAAGCGGCGATTCTCAGCGAATCTTCGAAATTCACAAAAACGTCTACGACATCACCCAACTGGAAGAACTCCATCACGAAGTGGAAAAGGGTCCGATGATCCCGAATCGCGCCTTCTGGCACGTGATGGAACGCGAAAGGGAGGCCGGCCCGCTCACCCTGGTGCTGAGCGGCAAGATTGCCGAAGTCTGCGTGCGTGCCGGTGCCTTCAGCCTGTTGGAAGGTCTACCCGGCGTGGACCTGGTGATCCCCGAGGACGCCGTATCCTCCTTGCCCTCCGAGCTGGCTCGCCAACTGCAGCTGCCCACCAAGCTGGAAGTCATGGACCAGCTGCGCGAACGGGGCGCCCGCGTCGTAAAAACCGAGGAAGTGCTGGCCTGGTTGAGCGCATGATCGAAGAATACTATTCACGATTTAACGCTGGCGATTGGGAGGGGATGCTCGAGCTGCTGGACGAGGAGATCGTTCACGAAGTCTCTCAAGGTGACGTCAGGCGAGGCAAATCGGCCTTTCGCTCTTTCCTTCAACATATGGAGTCATGCTACCGGGAACGGGTCAGCGAGCTGTGTGTCCTGAGCAACGGCACCCGAGCCGCCGCCGAATTCTGGCTGGAGGGCGAGTATCTGCGCACGGACGCCGGCCTTCCCGAGGCCAGAGGCCAGAAATACCGCCTGCGAGTCGGCAGCTTTTTTGAATTCGAACAGAACCGCATTCGCCGGGTTACGGTGCACTACAATTTACGCGACTGGATGGCCCAGGTCGGCGAGTAATCTCGCCTGTTTTAAGCTATACTGTCCCAACATGTCACTCGCTGTCCGTGAGAAACTCCAGGATCGCTATGAAGTGGTGCGCAGCATCAAAAGTGGTGGGATGGGCGCGGTCTACGAAGCGGTCGACCACAAGCTGGCCTCCACTCCCTGCGCCATCAAAGAAGTGCTGGCCTCGGCCTTGGAAGGCAGCAGCGCTCAATACGTACTGGCCTCCTTTGAAGCAGAAATGCGGGCGCTGGCCAATCTGGATCATCCCAACATTCCCCGCGTGCGCGACTACTTCGAAATCGAGGGCAAGCGCTACATTATCCTCGATCTGGTTCAAGGACAGGGCCTGGATGACGAACTGGCGGAGCACTTGCGCCTGACTCACGAGCCTATGGATCCGGCGGTCGCCGCGGTGGACATGGTCCAGGTCCTGGAGACTCTCACCTACCTGCACAACTGCCGCCCCCCGATCATTCATCGCGACATCAAGTCCGCCAACCTGATTCGCGACAGCCGCAACGGGCGTATCAAGCTGGTGGATTTCGGTATCGCGCGATCGGTCGAGACCCTGAAGGTGCAAACCCAGGTGGGCACTCCCGGATTTTGCGCTCCCGAGCAAATGGCCGGTAGAGCCGAGCTGCGCTCCGACCTCTACTCGGTGGGCGCCACTCTCTATCATCTCTGCACCGGAAAACTACCCCCTGCCTTTACCTTCGAGGCCCTTGAGATGGAGCTTCCGCGAGCTCCCGGACTGGTCAAAATCGTGCTCAAAGCCACCGAGCCCAAGCCCGCCGACCGCTATGCCAACGCGGAGGAAATGGCTCAAGCGTTGCGTTCCTGGTTGCGCAACGAGGGGTCCGCCAAGATCGATCCGGCCGTGCTCCCGCGCGAACCAGCCGTCACCAAAATCAATCCCCTGGCCACCGCTCCCATGCCTGCCAACAGTCAGCACGGTCTGTGGGCCGCTGTTCTGGCCATGCTGCTGGCCGCCATGGGCTTGCTTTACAGTGACTACTCAAGTCGATTTGCCACGCCGTCGCCAACTCCGACCTCAAAACCCATCTCCACCGCACCCTTGCAGAAACCGACGGCTGCTCCCAAGCCGCTCTCCAAACCGTCCCCGAGCGAGCAAGCCAACTGGGAACTCGAACGGCGCCGTCTGGCCCGCGAGCGAGCGGAACTGGTGGAAGAACAGAATCTCCTGCGAGCGGAAAGGCTACGGCAGCAAGCCGCCCAGAGAGCCCGTCCGATTCAGCAACCCCGCGCCGAGGTCGACGCCGGCTATCCTCACGCCAGCGGCTATCCGACCGCTCCCAGAGCCGAACCGTCCACCCCCGCGCCCGAAGGGCTGCGCAGAACAGTGAACGGCCCCTGGCTGACTACTTATGACGGGATTCTCGATGGGCATCGAGTGACCATGCACATCAACAAAACGGGTGAATCCGCCCTGGAGCTTCGGCGCAATCATGCGGGCAAAATGGCCGGCCTCACCGAGGTCCCGGAACGCGAATACAGTCGTGGCGAATACTGCGGCTGGCGTCGGACGGGCAATACCCACCATGGACTCCACATGAAGGACGGCAGGCTGGTCCAGTTCACCATCAACCCACCACCCGCCGACTCCAACACCAAGGTCTGGGGTCCGGTATTGAACCTTATTGATCGGGGCGAGTAACTGAGCCGGGCGAGAACGGGTTGAAGTTGGTCTCGCTATCGAAGGTGTCGACGCCTTCCCGGCGCTTCAGAAATCCCACCGTCCACAGCGTCACCGGGGTCATGAGAGCTTCCACGCCCACCTTGTAGAAGTATCCGGTGATGATGTAGTTGAGCAGTGTGGCCTGGGAGAGCACTCCCGCAAAGGCCACCACGCAGAAAAGACCGGTATCGACCAGTTGCCCCGCCACGGTGGAGGCGATCGTGCGCAGCGCCAGATAGCGCCCGCCGGTGGCTAGTTTCAGCTTGGCCAGCACAAACGAATTGCAGAATTCCCCCCAGAAGAAGCCCAGCCAGCCGGCAACCGCTAACCGGGGCGAGATCCCCAGCACCTTGCGGTAAGCGTCCTGGCCCACGCTTTCTTGCCAACTCGGCTCCCCCGGCAAGGCGATACAGGCGCACATCACCAGATTAAAAATGATCAGCCAGAAAAGCCCCTGCCAGATTACGCGACGACTGACCGAGTAGCCGTAGACCTCGGTGAGCACGTCGCCAAAAATGTAGCTGAGGGGAAAAATCAGCGCTCCGCCGTCAAAAACCAGAGGTCCGAGCACGAAAACCTTCAGGGCGGCCACATTGGAGATCAAAAGTACCGCCACGAAGGCCGATGAAATCAGGTCGAGATAGCGAAAGCCCATTGCCACCCTTGATACCAGAGAGGAACCGATGCGCCTTCTTCCTTCCCTCAATTGGATTGCTTTCGCCTTGCTGCTGGCCGGTTGCGGGAGTGAGTCGCCTCCCTCGATTTCCGCCGCGCCGCCCACCCTGGACGGGCGCGCCCGTCTGCTTCAAATGGCGCCAGCAAGCGTGCCCGCCATCGATGCCCTGGGGGTCGACGCGCTGCTGGTTTACGCGGACGTGGCCGCCTTCAGCAACGCCAATCCTGCCCTCACCGGCACGATCGCTCAGGCGGTGGACGGGGTGGAAGGAACGGTGAGAGATTTCGGGGCGGCTCGACTGGCGGCCCTGCTCGCCAGCCTGAGTCCCGACAATGGACAGAGCCTGTGCTCCTCGGTGGCCGGAAATCTTGACTCGGCAACCCCGTCCGGCGCCGACCGCTGTCGAGATTCCCTGGCCGTGGTGGGCCTCTCCCCGCAAAATGGCGGTCGCAATCCGGAGGTTCAGGCTCGCTTGAGCCCGGACCTGAACAGTCTGGCGAAATTCCACAGCCTGCGCTTGCTCTGGCCGGCTGGGGTCCCGCCGCAGCAGCGCCAGGCGCTCAAGCAACTGCGCGACTCTCTGACCTATCCGGTCGAAGGCACTCCCCTCCAAAAGGCCCTGAAAGTGGCCGATATGAATCGCTATCTGAACGGCACCTTCGACCCCCGGGTCAGTGGCTTCGCCGCCGTCAGTAGCGACGTCGCCAGCCTCACGACTCCCGCCCAAATGATCGAGGGGTTGCGCCTGGACTACCCGGGAGGGTTCCAGAACGAAGTGCAGGTCGCCATCCTGCAATATCACCAGTTGTCCAGCTTCACCATGAGCACGCCCTACTCACCGGCCAACGGGGGAACTCGCACCGACGACTATCCCTTTTCCGGCACCGGCTTCACGGCCACCACTCAGGCCAACGCCATTCCCGAGTGGACACTGCCCGCCGGCGGGGTCCCCCTGCAGTCCGGAGATACGCTGACCCTGTTGCAGGCCGACGGGACCAGGGTTCTACAGGCAACTTTCCAGGGCGGCCACTGGCTTAGTCCCAACGGCACTCCGTTGACCCGCCGACAGGGCAGGACCACGGTCGAGCAATGGACGGTTTATCAGGGACATCGCCTGTTTGTGACCTCCCAGGACGCAAGCTACCGCTACGTCCTTTCCGATGCAGCGGTGCTCGATCTGGAGCAAGTAGGCCTGGGGGAGTGGCGCGGAAGGATTCCGCTAGACGGACTGTAGCAACGCGATATCCACCACCTCAGGAAACCCTTTGGCCTGAACGGGTGGGCGCGGCTGGTTGATGAACTCGCTGCGCGGCAACAGATCGGAGAGATACTTGCTGAGGATGGTCTCACCCGGACCTGCGGCCGAACAAAGACGGGCCGCCAGATTGGTCGTGGAGCCCAGGGCCGCATATTGCAAATAGCTCTCATGGCCAATGGTGCCTACATAGGCGCGGCCGTGGTGAATGCCGATGCCGACCTGACAGGGTAAATCCGGCCACTGGGCGGCAAATTCTTGCACCGCTTGATGAATCTCGATGGCTGCGCGGCAAGAGTGCAGAGCCTGCTCGGCAGGGCTCATTTCCAGAGGAGCACCCCAAATGGCCAACATGGCATCGCCGATGTATTTCTCCAGCGTGCCCTCGTGGCGGAAGACGATAGGCACGATGCGCGAGAAATAGTCGTTGATCCAGGCCGCCACTTTGGCCGGCGGTTGCTCGAAGCTGATCCCGGTGTAGTTGCGGATGTCGCAGAAAAGAATGGTCACGTTCATCTCGGCTCCCTGCACGTAAGTGCCGTCGGAGCGGGCCAGGATGTTATTGACGGTGGTGGGCGGAAAGAAGCGCGCCAAACGGTCCTTGAAAAGGGCCTCTTTCTGAGCCTTCACGGAGAGCCAGCCGTTCTCGATGGCTACCGCGGCCAGGGCCGCGAATCCACCCAGGAATTCTTGCTCGGTGGTGTTGGTCAGGGCTTTGGGTTGAAGGCTGTCCAGGTAAAGCACGCCCCAGATGCGGTTGGAAGTGGCCAGAGGCAGGCCGACACAGGTGCGGATATTCTGCAGCTTGATGCTCTGGGCGTTTTCCACGCGCTGGTCAAGCTGGGCGTCCTGGATGATCAGCGCTTCCCCCCGCAGCACCTGCTGGAGAACGGTTTTACTGACCTCAGCGGGAGCCTGACCGCGGCTCTGGCGGCGCCTGTGATGCAGAAACTGGCTGGGCTGGTCCGGGTCCACCACCCAGATCGAGGCACGGTCAAAGCTGCCCAGGCGCAAGGAAAAATCGAGGATCTCGTCCAGCTTGTCTTCCAATGCACCGGGTCGGGCCAGGGCAGCTGAAAGATGCAGCAAGCCCTGTTGTCCGACCAGGTTCTCGCGGGTTCCCGATTTCAGGTCCGGAATCGGCTTGACCGCAAAGGTCTTGGTGCCCAGGACCGTTTGCTGGCCGCTGCTGGAGGCGGAAGGAGCAGAGTTACTGGCCGCCAGTTGAATGTGGTCTCCGGACTGCAGGCGAGCCCGAACGATGCGCTTGCCGTTCAGGAAGGTGCCCTCGGGGCTGCCGAGGTCACTCAGGATCACGCCAAGTTCATTGCGCTCGATGCGCGCGTGCAACGGGGCGATGCGCGGAACCACCAGGTCGCACTCCTGGCCGCTGCCTACCGTAATGCTGGTGTTGCTAAACTTGTAGGCCCGATGGGGAAGGTGAGGTTCCCCACTGGGAGTCAGGACCAGGGTCGGCCCTTCCAGGCTGAAAATGAGCACGGGCCTGTGTTTGCTCTAGGCGGTGCGATCCCTTCGGATCAGCTAGTAGGAGACGCCCTTTTTACGAGCTTCTTCTTTGACTTGATTGACCAGCACCGTGTCCAGGTTGTTCTCCATTTTGGAGGACGCGCTGGGAGCGTAGACGGCCGAGCGATAACTGGCTCCACCACTGGCGCCGGGGGCGCTGACCAGACCGGAATCCACGTGGCGCTTTTCAGCCAGCGAGTCCGCGCCCTCAGCCCACTTGGCCTCGGTATTGACCTCGTAGGTCTCCTTGCCCTGGAAAACCAGACGAGCCTTGCTGCCATCCTGGCGGACCACTTCTTGCTGATAGGTCAGGAACTGGAACTGGCCGCCGCCGAGCAGGGCGATATCGGTAAATTCCTGTTGGCCGCTATCCTGCAGACCGCTGCAGCCCCAGGTGTTGACCTTGATGCCCTTGACACGGGCTTCCTGAACCGGCTTGCGGAAATCGTCGCGATAGTGAGGGCCCGCATCACCAATCAGGAAAATCATGCGAGTGGTGTTAGCATCGCCATCCCAGTTCATCTCGTTGACCGCGCTGTTGAGGCCTTCAGCCACCGCTTCCGGAGTATCCCCACCGCCGCCGGCCTCGATTTGCGCCAACGAAGTCTGAATCGTCTCGACCGCCGAGGTGAGCGGATAGACTTTGGTCAGGTAGGCATCGCCGTGATCGCGGTAGGCCACCAGCCCGAAACGCACGTCAGGCTTGGGGTTGCCCGACTGGATTTCGGTCATCATTTTGCTAACTTTGGATTTCACCACCTCGATCTCGTCGCCCATGCTGCCGGTGGCGTCGATGGCGAAGACCACGTCGATGCGGGGCGCGGTGGTGCTCACGGTCACGGGAGCAGGATGGCCGGAGCGGCGCGAGGGGCTGAACTGGGCTGCCCCCAGTCCTAGCGCGATCCCGACGAGTGCATAGAGAGCGGATTTCGGAAGTTGGAAGGTTCGCTGAGAGGAGCGTTGACCGAGCGTCGACCAGAGTAGAGACTGGCCGCAACGCTCGCAAGTCTTCTGAGACTCCGGGTTGACCTGACTGCAGTGGGGACAAGTGGTTCCGTTCACGGCTCTGAAACCTCCTGGAAGAATAGGAGTGCTGTCGCCTAGTTTAGCAAACTTCTTCCAGGGGAGGAGTTTTTTTTCGAGAAAATTGCTGGTAGTGGATGCCCGAACCGAAGAGTTTGTCCAGGATTTATCGGATGAGGCTGTTTTTGATTCGCAAGGAGAGTTTCAGGTCGACCTGGCCCGAGCTCGAGAAAAGCTGGAACAGCACCTGGGCGTCTGGCCGGAAGACTATCTGGCTTTTTTGATTCAGGGGGCCTATGCGCTGGGAGCCACTCAACTGCGGCTCTCCACCAGTTGGCACAGTGTCACCTGGGAATTCGATGGACCGGTGCTGACTCGGGCTCAGCTGGAAGCCGTCCTCGGAGAAGATCACAGCCGCGCCCTCTCCCAGCCCCTGCAGCGCTTACAGATGGCCTTCTTTCTGCTGACCCGTAGCCGCTACAAGAAATTCACCTTCCTCAGCGGACTGGCGGGCCAGGGCCACCAAATCGAGTGGAACCGAGGCAAGCCGCTGCTGGGCAAAGCCCGTCGGGCGCAATCCTGGGCCAACGCTCTGGAAGTCATCCTACCGCTTCGCCATATCAGCGTTCACTGGCTGGTCAGTCGCCGCTCTGCCTTGAGCACTTTGCCCGAGTATGCGGCCGTGCGCCCGCGTTACAAGGATGGCCCCCTGCGACTGCAAGTCCCCTGGGTGCCCATGCCGGACCTGCGCCCGCCCGTCCCGCTGGCCGTGGCCATCCAGGGCAAGCAGCGCATGGCTCAACAGGCACCGGTCCCCTTCCAACGGGTTCTTCATCTCACGTCCGACCTGGAACATTCTCTCTGGTTCGCCGTGCAGGAAGTTGGGCATTTACGGTGCCTCATCTACAGTCTCGGATATAGCGGCCCGGAGTGGGCGCACGGGGGAGTCTGGCTCTATCAGGACAGCTTGCGCACCGACCTGAGCCAGCGTCAGTTGGTTTACGGCCCCGCCTTACAGAAGCTGCTTCACACCGTCGAGGAGCAGATTGGGCAGGCCTTGCTGCAAGCCTTTTCGGACGCTGAGGTGCGCCAGCAATGCGCCGACTGGATCTGGCAGAGTCTGAGTCGCTGGCAAGCTCAGGGAGGGGGCTCCTTGGGAGATGCGCTGGCTCAGCTGCCACTCTTCCCGATGGCCTTCCACCCGGACCACAGCTTGAGGCAACTGGACGAACTCTACGCCCAGAACAAGACCCTGTATTATTGCGAAGCCGTTCCCGTGCGGCAGCCGCCCGGAGCTCCGCCGGTGGTCAGCCTGCGGCGCGACTTCGCCAAAATTTTGCGCTCTCGATTTCAAGAGCTGCGCCCTTGCATCGATCTCTTCGAACAACTCGATACACGCGAGGACAACCGTCTGCAGTGGACGGGCCGGGTTCCGGAAACCCTGGATTTGCACAACACCGTCCATTCCTTCCTCTGGGATGAGGGCGGCTGGACCGGTCAAATCGGCCTGCTGAGCGCCGATGTGGCCGCCAAGTTGGACGTTTTCCTCGAGTTCCGATGGGTGGCCTCACTGCCTCTCGGTCAAAAGTATCCCAAAGGGTTAATTGGTAAGGTTCAGCACTCCGCGCTGAGGATGAATTCGACCTGGACTGAGCCGGAGAGAAACGACCCCACCTGGCTGGACTTCCTGGCCAGCCTGTGGGCCAGGCTGCCCGCCTGGCTGGCCGAATTGCTGAGCGCGGGTGGGCCGGACTGGCTGTTGGACCGAGCTTACGACCTGCTACTGGTGTCGGGCCCGGAACCAGGTCCGCTGGATTCGATTCCTCTCATTCCCATCGGAGATACTCGCGCCAGCCTGCAAGACTGCCGTGGGATTCTCGACGACGGCACCTGGCAGAGCCTGATTTTGCAAGGCTGGCTGCCGCGCGACCGAGGTTGGAGGTTGCTGGACAAGCTTCTGGAGGGCGAAGAACAACGTCGCTCCTGGAAGACACGCCTGGAGCTTTACCAGAAAGGGCACGATCTGTGGAAGAACAGCCCTTCCCGTCTGGTGACCTTGACTCAGCGGGAAGACCTCGTCGCCTCTCTTCTCTTGCCGGACGGTCGGGGCGAGATCGGGCTGCGCTCCGCTCGCTTTCATGGCGTGCAGGTGGTCGGCTACCGAAATTCTCGTCGTCTCGGTGCGGTGCAATTGCCGGCCGCCCCCTTCACGGCGGGGGGCCTCCCCGAAGGCCTGGTGGCCGCGATCAATCACCCAGACCTCTGGCCCAACGGGGATTGGTCGGAAGTCGTCGCCACCGGCCCGGGCTGGGAACAGGCCCTGGCGTGGATCTGGGAGGCGGTCCCCGCTCTGGTCGCGCCCATACTGCAGGTGGGGGAATCGCTGCTGGCCGTGCGTCTGCTGGCCTGGATCCCTCGCGAACGCTGGCCGGAGCTGGAGGGAGTGGGCGACTTCGCACTACGTCTGGATGGAACCGTGGTCTCTTTGGCTGGAGGGGTGGCCGCTCTCGAGCACGGCCCGCCCGTGCGCGTGTTGGAAGACGCGGGGGAGGTGCGGATGCTGGACTCCTTCGGAGACGTGTGGCTCATCAGCAAGGAACTGGCCCTGGAGCTGCGCTCGATCTGGGGCCCTTCTCGACTGGAGGACGCCCAGAACGATTACCTCTCTTCCTGGATGGCGGTAGAGCACGGACTGAGCCAGCAAGAACAGGCGACCTTAGCGCCAGCCAACTGGCTTCTGCGGCAAACTCTCGAAAACGGCGAAATCGGTCTGCGACTCCAGCCCGGCCCGGCCAATCGCTGCCATCTTCGGCTGCTGCGCAAGGGCCATCTGCTGACAGAATATGCCTGGCCACTGCTGGTCGGACCGGAATTCACCTCCAGTTTCCGCCTCGAAGTGGTGGTGGATTGGCCGGATGCTCCGGTCCTGACGACCTTTGCCCAGCTTTGGGAAAATCCAGACGGTCGCGCCTGGCTGCAGGAGTTGCGCAATCGAGTGCGCCGATTTGGCTTCGAACCGCCGGCGCCACGGGAATTTCAGTGGGAGCGCCTCACCTTCGAGCACGAGTTTGCCCAGGAGTCCGATTCGCTTCGCGACGAATTTCTGCAGCTGGCGCTCTTCGAAATGGACGGCAGGGACTGGTCTCTGCAGGAAGTGCTCGAGCATGTGCGCCGTGAGGGTCGACTGGGCTATGTTCTGGGTGACCCCATCGATTCCGGCGCCGGTCCGATTCTGTTTGTAACCAACCGCGAACTTCACTGGCTCAAGCAGCTGTTGGGTCAATCCTATCTGGCCAACCTTTCCCATCTCCGCAAAGCCCTGCAGCAACGCCAGCAAACCGCCGAAACCCCCGCCCTGGCCGAGCTTCCCTTGCCCGCACTGGATTTTCTGGTGGTCGAGCGGGGGGAGAATTCGTGCTGGGGACTGCAACGGGAGATCAACGGTCCCAGTCGACTCCGCCTGCATCGGGAGATGCGAGCTCTGGAGGCCCTGAGTTACGATTGGAGATACCAGATTCAGGCCAGCCTCAATCTTGACGACGTTCAACTCAACCAGGATGGGCGGATTCGTCGCGACGCCACTTTTCAGAAGGCAGTCGATGAACTGCGAGCCCAAGTGGAAGAGGCCATCGTAACTCGCACTCCAGCCCACTACCGGCTAGAAATGGCTCTGTGGACCTGGGGACTCCAGGAAGAATGGGTGGAGCAACTGCAGGCCCAGCCCTTGCTGAAAGATCCGCGTGGCCGGAGTTTATCGGTTCGCGACTGGGTGGACGCCTGGAGCGAGGATGAGGGGAAACTGCCCTATCTGCTCGAGGAAGAGGACTGGAGCCAGCAGTTGGATTTGCTTCCCTCCCGCCCCGTCCCCCTGCTGCCAGCGACTTTGGTGGCAACCGCATCCCGCATGATGCGCGGCCTGGTGGAGTATCGCGAAGGTTTGCGCCTGGCCTGGCAGCACTTCCACCAGTCGGTGGCTCCCGAGTCGACTCGGGGCAGCTATCAGGCGGAAACGGGGGACTTGCGCATGACCGCCGAGTTTGACTGGGTCGAACAGCGCCTGGTGGTTTTGTGGCGCGGCCGCGAGATTCATCGACTGGCCCGGAAACAGTGGCCTGGATACTTGCTCGAAGTCGACTGGAGCGAGCGATTGCTAGGCCAATCCTGGCCGGACTGGGCTGAATTCACCCCCGCGCTGGCCGCCTACTGGAAATTTCTCCATAGTTTCTTGCAAAAGCCCGACCTGCTCGAAGAGCGCCTTGAGCAGTGGGAGGCGTTGCCGGTGGAAGCCCAGTCCGGGCCGATTCCAGTCTACTTCGAACCGACCGAGGCGGACTTGCGCCTATTACTGGCTCGCCGCAAGGCCGAATGGCTGGGGCAGGCGCGTGGGATCTACGCTCCGATTCAGCGCGTCTGCGAACAATGGTGGGGCTGCCCTGTGGAAGTCGAATCGGAGAGTGCTGACTGGCCGCTGCGCGTGGCGGTGGGGGATCATTCGCGGAGACTTTATGTGAATCCCGAGCACCGCTGGTTCCGTGGACACTCGGTGGAAAAGATGTCGGTGCGAGTGCTCTACTGGTTGGCGGCTCAACAACCAGGCCGCGACGCATTCCTAAAACGCAATCAAATTCTCGCTCTGTTGGGATATCTTGCCGATTAAAAGGATGGTACGGGGGGCTGCAGAAGGGCGCGCCTATGTCTAAGAATTTCATCATCGGAATCATCGTTCTCTGCTTCGTCAGCACTTTCATGACCATGGTCTACCAGTATGCCTCGCGCGGATATCTGCACGAGTCGAATCCGCCCATCGGCGGGGGAGGCCACCATGCCGCTGTGCACGCCGAGGGCGGTCAGCACGAAGGAACGGCCACTCCTGGCGCCGCGGTAGAGACACCGATGAGCGTGGAGACTCCGGCTGCCACCGCAACCGAGACCGCTCCGGCTCCCACCGCCACCGAGACCCCCGGTCAGGCTCCGGTGGACGTTCCCTCCACCCCCGTCGCCACTCCGACCCCCTAATCCGGCAAGGACCAAGTGGACCTGATGCCCACCGGGCTTTCCCGGTGGGCTATTTGCTTTTGTGCAAAATCTATCGGAATTTCGGGGCTTGACGCAATTTTTAGATTCGTCTAAAATTCGGCCGCTGTGAAGAAAGTGTTTAAATTGTGGTTGCTGCTGGCCGGTCTGGCGGTGGCTCAAAGCTTCGGAAAACTACAGGTCAAAGTGCTACGGGGGGATACTGGAGCACCGCTGCCCGGGGTCAAAGTGATGCTGACCGACCGCGGCGGCCATCTGAAAACCGTCGAGGTGACCACCGGTGCCAGTGGCGAGGTGCTGTTCCCCACCCTGGAGCCCGGCGAGTATATCCTCGAACTGCGCCACCCGGAATTCGGCGGCGAGAGCACAGTGGTGCAGGTGGGAGCCGACAAGCCCACGCTCTTTCAGACCTCCTTCGAGCCCGGCGGCGACAGTTTTTCCGTGAGAGACACCAAGTTGCTCATCGACACCAAGAACCCCACCGAAGGCTCGGTTACCAAGCGCGACCGGGAGTTCCTGGACCGCCAACTGACCGAGCGTTCCTTGCAAGGAATTCTGACCACCGTGCCCGGCATGCAGCGCAACAGCATGGGGCAGACCCACGTGCGCGGCGAGCATAAATCAGTAGCCTTCTCACTGGATGGCGTGGCCGTCCCCATTCCTCAGGCCAGCACCACCAGTCAGCCGATTGATACCGAGTTCTTGCAGTCTGTCAGCGTCCGCACCGGCGCCCAAGATGGTTCCCAAGGCGGCCAAACCGGCATGGTTCTAGACGCCCAGACGCCGGATGACGTCGATCCCTTCTTCTCTGCTACCACACGCGTGGGCAATCTGGGGCAAGTGGAGAACGTTCTCAAAGCCGGCGGTCGCAACGAAGAAGGCGATTTCTCTTTCTTCCTGGGCGGCAAATTGGCCCAGACGAACCTGCAGTTCGAATCGCCGGACCCGCAACAGCAGACGCTCTACAATCGGGGCAACACCCAGAGCTTTATGATGCGCATGACGGGTCGCACCGACATGGATACCCTCAGCGGAACCCTTTCTTATCAGAAGAACAACTACCAACTGCCGCAAACACCGCAGAACTACGCGGCCGGCGTACGCCAGGACCAGGTCGACGAAAACTCGATGGGCCTGATTTCTTGGAAGCGAAAGGTGGACGACACGGCTGACTTGCTGATGGCGGTGTCTTACCTGAAGTCCAGTCAGCGAGTCCGCAGCAACGGAGTGTTCACCCCCTGGGTGGGCTTCGACCCGAACATCAGCCAGGAACTGGCCGACTCCGGCCTGCCGGCCGATCCGACCAATCCAGGGTCCCCTTATGTTCCCCTGACCGATCTGGTGATCGAGCAAGTCCAACCTTCGATGATCTACAACGAACGCTACGGCGACCGGAACTTTATGAGCGTCGGAATCAACGCCAACTTTATCCGCTCAGCCCAAAACGTGAACTTGCTTGATCCTGGAGGCGGCGGCGGTCTGCCCGGCGGAGATGTTGCCTTTGCCACCAATCTAGAACGTCGTGGCCTGACGGCCGCCGTTTACTTCAACCACACCCTGCCTCTGAGCGACCAGTTCACTCTGAACTACGGCCTGCGCGGAGAAATCTTCGAGAACGGCCTGGACGTCAAGACCGGACAGATCAGTCCCCTGGTCAACGTCGCCTGGGCGCCCAACGATCGCAATGTGGTGAGACTCTCCTACAACCGCAGCTTTCAGGCCCCACCGTTGGAACTCGACGTTTCCGGTCAAACTTCGGTGCTTCCCCAGCGCCTTACAACCTACGAGTTGAGCTACGAAACCCAGCTTAGCGACAGTCTGACGGCCAAGGCCGCGCTGGTTCGCAAGGACTACAAAGACCAGGTCGATATCGGTTTGCTGATCCTCAATTCCAACGTCCCGCTCTACGCGCCGGTCAACTTTGGCACCGCCCGCTATCAGGGGTTGGAACTGAGCGTCAATACGCACAACCCGCTGGGCTGGAACGGATTTCTGGCCGCCACTCTGAGTGAGGCCAGACCCCTCACCCCCGGAGCCTTCGCCACCGTGGTCACGGACTACAATGACCACGACCAGCGTCTGCAGACAACTTTCGGGGCCTCTTACCTGTGGGAGAATGGCCTCTCAGTTGCCATGGACGGCTTCTATGGCAGCGGCTTTCCCCAGCCGGCCTTACCCCTTTATCAGGCGGTCGGAATCAGTCCTTACGGGATCACCGCCGAGCGCAACGCGCGATTCCTGGCCAACTTGAATATTCAGTACCGCCCCGAGGAAGATGTCTCCGCCGGGCTCCAGGTGCTCAATCTCTTTGACTCCCGGCCCTTGCTGAACTTCTATTCAGCCTTCAGCGGTACGCGCTTTGTGCAGCAACGCCGCTTCCTTCTCAACGCCTCGATCCGCTTCTAGCCTCCGCCGTGCGTCGCACGGTCAATGACCACCGAACTTTAGGGCGCACGGCTCCGTGGGTCCCTAACCCGCGTTCGGTCCGCTTCGCTCCCCTGAACACGGGGTTCGAGACCAGGCTACTGAAGACTCTTGAGCTTGAGCTCCCAGTCGGCTGCCCGCCGGTCTTTCTGTTCGCGCGCCAACTGCAGCGCCGGTTTAAGCACCAGGGGATCAAGAAATCCCTGAGCCAGCGACTTCTGATACGCGTCCAGGGCTTTGGCAGGCTGATTCAGCTGCTGATATGCCTGAGCCTGTAGTTCGTAATTGCGCCATCCCGCCCCGGCCTTTTCCTCTTTCTGGAGAACTTTGAGCGCTTCAGCCGGCTTTTTTTGCAGCAGTAGCAGCGGTGCTCTCTGCGCTCCCTTTAACAAAGGGTCGGCCTTCTTGATCAGTGCGGGCGCTTGCTGAGCATCGAGAGCGGCCATGTCCAGCATCAGGCGAGGGCCATGACTGAGCGCCTCGGCCTGGCGATAGGCGGCCAACGCGGCTGCCTGGTCGCCCTGATCGAGCTCAAGGCGGGCCAGCGCCCGCAAGGCCGGAATATTGCGCTGCTGGATCGCTAAGGAAGACTCCAACATCTCGCGAGCCTCTCGGATCTTGCCGTGTCGACGCAGCAGGTCTCCCCACAGGCTGCGCAGTTCGGCCGAGACGGCCCGGTCCTTCGGCTGCTCCAGTTGGCGAGCGGCGCCCAGGAGTTTCTCGGCAATATCATCGCGCCCGCCAGCCACCGAGACCTGGGCCGCCAGAGTCAGAGAATGCGTATCATTCTGGCGCTTGAGAGCGGCCGCCGACCATTCGGCGGCTTCGTGAATCTTGCCCTGAGCCGTCAGGGCCAGAGCAGCCAGGCGAACCGCCTCGGGACTGTTGGGGAACTGCTGACAGAGCTTGAGGGCTCCCGAATAGTCCCCTTGTTGATAGCGAACTCCCGCCATAGAGACCATGGCCTCGGCGTTGCGACTGGGACGGATGCTGAGGGAAAGCAGGGCGGCTTCTTCGGCTTTGCCATAGTCAGCCGGACTTTCTTCGCCTTTTTCGAGATAAAGTTTGGAGAGAAGGGCCAGCGAGACCCAATCCACGGGATTCCCGCGCACTCTCGCTTCCATCTCCTGAATCTGGTCGGCGATCTTGGTTCCGTGTTCTTCCTGATGCTCATACTGGGCCGGAGTAGAGCCGGCGACCGGAGCGGTGGGTTTGCTACAGCCGAGCGGCAGCAAACCCAAAAGACAGAAGAGTCGCTTCAAGACTGGGGACGGCGCTTGCGCCCCACCGGTCGTCCCGGTTGAGGTGGCTGGGAAGAAGCGGCCGGCAATCGTTCGGGAGCGGGACTGTTCTCAGGAGAATCCGGATTGGCTTCTAGCTTGAAAACGCGGACGCGAGCGCAGTTTGCGGCGGGCCGCTGGACCAGCTTGTCCAGCATGGCTAGAAAGTTATTCATAGACGGGCTCTTAACCGGCGTGTTTGTTACAGAGTTCCTGGGAACAGCAGCTGTTGAGCTTGAAATTTGCGATGTGAGCACTCACCAGGGAAACACCTCCAATGACCGTGACCCAGTGGGCAGCATCGTGGCCGACCAGATCATGTCCCACCGATCCCAGCAGAAGAAGTACGACTCCAGCCAGTCCGAGGAAGAGGACGGATTTCAAGTGGTGCTTCTGAAATCCTGGAATGAACGCGATAAAAGCTACCGGGATGGCCACGGCGGCAAAAAACATGTGAACCCATTCGTCTTCGAAGACGATGCCCAGCCAGGGCAATGCGCTCAGGGCTACCGGGAGCAGCAGGCAATGGATCAGACAGAGGCCGGAGAGGCCCAGACCGATCTTGTCCCAAAAGACACGCATGTCTTGAGAATACCTTTTCATTATCGGAAATCCTCCATGACAGACTCAATCCAGGTCGTGTGGGCAGGACTGATAGGCGGGCAGTCGTTCTTGCACTAACCAGAAGGGAGTCGCGTTAGGTATCGCACCTGTTTCCGCGGCTACTTTGCCTTCCTGGACCGGAGCCTTTCCCAGGAGAGCCCTTGTTGATAATAGAGTCTCACCGTGGGAGACCATAATGACCGTTTTGCCGGGAAAACGCAAGCAGCATCCATCAAGAAAATTTCCTACCCTTTTCATGACGTCCGCGCGACTTTCTCCACCGGGAAATCGGTGACGGAAATCCGTTCCCATTCCCTCGCTGGGTCGCCAGTGCGACACGAAGTCAGGGTAGGCCGTCTGGAGCTCGGCCAGGGGACGCGTTTCGAATCGGCCGAAATTGGTCTCGCGCAGGCGCGCATCGCTCAGAACCTGCAGTTGTTCTTCGATCAACTGGCGGCCCTCAGGGCCTTTCAGGCGCTCGGCTTCGTCGGCCAGTCCCGCCTTGAGAATAGCGGCTGTATCCTGGGCTCGAGTGACATCGCTGCTGACCAGCACCGGCAATCGCGAGGGGTCTTCCAACGCCGAGGCCAACCACGGACTTCCTCCGAGTTGCTCATAAAGCTTTTGTGCGCATTCGTGCGCCTGCTGACGGCCCTTGTCCGTCAGCGGGCTTTCGCTCTGCCCGTAAAGCAGCGGTTGTCCGAGCACCTCCGATTGAGCGTTGCTCTGAGCCTGGCCGTGACGTACCGCCAGCACCTGGACGTTCGCGAAAGCCAGCCTTTTGCACAGTAGATTCGGACCTTGATAGTTCAGGGAGCCGTCCACATCTTCCACGGGCGAGAAGCCGCTGGGAGTGGGGGACAGTTCTAGCGAGGACTGCTGCGATGGGCGCATGACCTGAGCTAGAATTCGGACGGGTGGGGCGGATGGAAGCCAAGCGGGGATTAGCATGTCTTTGAGTGTGCCATGGCAAACTCCGGCGCATGTTACCTTTCGGTGAATCGTGGGGGATTTTCGCCTCTTTCTCGCAGCGTTTTCAGAGCCAGAGAGTCGTGTCGTTTGGCCAGGCGGACCCCGTTTTCGTCCGTGACAAGCGGACAGTGATAAAAAGCTGGGGCCGGATAGCCTAAAGCCTCATAGATTAAGAGTTGGCGAGCAGTGCTTAAGAGTAAATCGCACCCTCGCACCACTTCCGTGATACTCATCAGAGCGTCATCCACAACCACCGCTAGCTGGTAGCTCGGTCCCGCCTGCGGACGCCACACTACAAAATCCCCAAAGTCTTGCTGGCCTACGAAGCGCTGCGGACCCTGTCTCAAATCTTGGAAAGTGACTTCTCGCTCCGGCACGCGAAAACGCCAGGCTCGGATCTCCTCATGCTGAGGGCCGTTGCGACAGGTGCCACCATAAATCGGCTCCTCCTCTCCCAGATTGGGCGCGCGTTGCGCTTCCTGAACTTCTTTGCGCGAACAAGAGCACGGATAGACCCAGCCTCCGTCCTGCAGATGTTGCAAATGCTCCTGATACAGCGGCAAGCGCTGCGATTGATAGAAGGGACCTTCGTCCCAGTCCAGTCCGAGCCAGCGCAGGTCTTCCTCGGCCGCCAGTGCAAACTCCGGGCGGCAGCGAGGGCCATCCAGATCTTCTTGCCTCAGTATCAGGCGACCCTGATGCTCGCGGCAGCGTTGATGGGCCATCCAAAACGTTTGCGCATGCCCCAGGTGTAAAAATCCCGAGGGAGTGGGGGCCAGGCGTCCGCGATACTGCACGGCAGGGTTCTTTGCAGACCGGCGAAACCATGCCTGCATGCGCTGGATTCTCTGGTTTCTGTTGATCTCGGTCGTCTGGGCCGAGGCCGCCCCTCACCGTCCTGTCCGCTGCGTGCGCGACCGCAAAGCCCAGCTGGCCAGCTTCGAAACGGCAATCACTCGATTCCGCCACCCACAGAAGGGCTACACCGTTGATTTGGTCGGCGCGGTGCACATCGGTCCCAAAGACTATTATGACCGACTTAATCGCGAATTTTCCAAATATGACGCCGTTCTCTACGAGCTAATCGCCGACGGCTCGGGAGGCCGCCCCATTCCGATCGCCGGAGCCGAAGGCGGGGCCGATAACCCGCTGGCCATGGTGCAGCACGGCCTGGGCAATATGTTGGGGCTGGACTTCCAACTGGACTATGTCGACTACTCGCCGAAAAATTTCATACACGCGGACATCAGTCCGGCCGAGTTTCAAAAATCTCAGGCTCAGCGACACGAATCCTTCGCTCAGCTCTTTTTGCGTTCTCTCTCGTCGGGTGCGGACACCAGTCCCGAGGCCGAAAAAGAGCTCGAGCAGGTCAATATGATGTCCGTCTTCTCCCACCCGAGCCTGGCCGACCGTGCCCACATGCGACGGTTTATGGCCCTCATGTTCAACAATCCCGAACAGATGATTGAACTGCTGGAGGGACCGGGTGGCGGAACCATTCTCAGCGTGCGCAATCAGAAGGCGCTCAGCGTCCTGGGCCAGGAGCTAAAGCGTGGCCGCCGCAAGATCGCGATCTTCTACGGCGCCGCCCACATGCTCGACATGGAAAAACGACTGGTCCGTGACTACGGGGTTCAGTACAAGAGTCAGGGCTGGGTTCCGGCCTGGGACCTTCGTCTCCCAACAAAATAGTCGCCCGTTTGGAATAGGGTGCCGCTCCAGATCCGCCGAACCGCACTCGATGCTTAAGCGATTTTTTATCTTTGCACTGCTGTTCGGGGTGGTTTGGGCGAAGCCGGTCGCCACTCGCTATTTCGAAGTTACCGCTCCCGACACTTGGGAGGACCGCCTGACCCCTGGTGGCCTCTATCTACTGTTCCCAGGAAAAGACACGGAAGACCCCGAGGACGCCAACATCAGCATTGTCCCCAGCACCATAAGTGGCGGCATGTCTATGGACGGCTTGACCTTCATGGGAAAGCATCAAATCGAGCAACAATATCCAGAACTGGCCCTTGGGTCCTCAACCCCCATGAAACTAGGGAAGCTCGATGCTCACCGCTTCGAATACAAAGGCGTCCGCAAGGGCAAAAAATTCGAGATCATCCAGATTTTCGCCATGAACGGCAAGATGTCGTATCAGATTCAGTTCACCGGCAGCGAAGCGGACTACAATTCGCAGCGTAGTTCCTTCGAGTCAATGCTGCGGAGTTTCCGCGTCCTGTGAAATGGGCCGCAGTGGCGCTGAGTCTGCTGCTGCTGGCCGTCGCCAGCCAGCGACTCTACGCCTGGCCCTTACCCTATTGCTGGGAGCTTTCGGTTGGCAGCGCCGAGTGGGGCCACTGGTTGGCCCTGGCGGCACTGATCCTCGGCTTGTTGGTTCCCACAACTCGTCCAGCCTGTTTTCTGACGATAGCGATTTCCCTGGCGCCTTGCCTGGCCGCCTGGAAACACGGTGGTTTCAGCTGGAGTCGTCTGGTCACTGGTTGGGGAGGCTCGAGGCGGCCGACCCGCGAGATTGAGGTGTCCCCGGGCCTCTGGATGGACGTCTATGTCCCCGAGAAGCCCTCCCCTGGAGTCCTGGTAGTCCATGGCGGCTCCTGGGCCCGCGGCAGTCGCAAAGACTTTCAGGCCCTCAATGCCTACCTGCGCGAGCAAGGTTACTTTGTGGCCAGCCTCGACTACCGATTGGCCCCGGCCCACCCCTATCCGGCAGCCTGTGAGGACCTGGACAAGGCATTCGATTACGTGGTCAGTCACGCTCAGGATCTGCAGGTCGACCCACAACGCCTGGCCTGGCTGGGCCGCTCCGCTGGAGCCCATCTGGCCTTGCTGCAGGCCTACACGCGGCGGCCTTCTCGTTGCGTCATCGCCTACTACCCGCCGACCGATATGCTTTGGAGCTACGAGCACCCCAGCAATCCGCGCGTGTTGGATTCTCCGGCGGCTCTGCGTGACTTTCTCGGCCAGACCCCGCCTGCCCCCGTTTACCCGGAAGCCTCGCCTCTACAGCGCGTAGAGTCAGGAGCCCCGCCCACTTTGCTGCTCCACGGTGAGCGGGATGACCTGGTTTACGTCGAGCAGAGTAGACGTCTTCAGCGTCGCCTGGGAGAACTGGGGGTGCCCTGCGCCGCCCTCTACCTGCCCTGGGCCAATCACGGTTGCGACATCAACCTGGCCGGTCCCAGCGGTCAATTGTGCACTCAGGAAGTGGTGCGATTTTTGGCTACTTACCTTTAGACTGCTCCGTTCGCACCTGGACCTGGATAGACTTCCATTTACCCCGCTGTTCTGGAGTCATGGCGTTTGTAATCTTGCGAGAAATCTCCAGGTCCTTCAGACGCATGACGACGGTCGCGTCCGCGATCTCCGTCAGCTTTGCCCTGGCCTGGCCGGTAGTGGTGCTGTCGCTGCTGATAAGGGCTCGGTATTCCGTCTCCAGCTTACTGATCTGCGCCCGACTCGCTTTCACCGAGCCGTTGAGTTCGGTCAGGAACGTTTTCATGTTGGCGATCTGTTCGTCACTCAATCCGAGCTCTTGCTTGTAGTCGAACAGGGTCTTGATTTTGGGCCGGCCGGCGGGCTCTGAATAGACCGGCGAGCCGAAAATTCCCAAGAGCCCAAAGCAAAGTAATAACTTGCGCATATCCCCCCTGGCCTTCGCAACAAAAAAAAGAAAACCTCGATTTCTCGAGGTTTTCAGTGGTGGGCGCAGAGGGACTTGAACCCCCAACCCCCTGCGTGTAAAGCAGGTGCTCTAACCAATTGAGCTATGCGCCCCTATAAAACAGCCGAGATTTCTCTCGGCTGAGTGGTGACCCGGACGGGGTTCGAACCCGTGATCTTCTGCGTGAAAGGCAGACGTCCTGACCGCTAGACCACCGGGCCACGGTGGTGTTTTTTTTATAGATGGGCCCAGCTGGATTTGAACCAGCGACCAACCGGTTATGAGCCAGCTGCTCTCACCGCTGAGCTATAGGCCCCAGCGCCGACTACTATAAGGGCGGCGGTGCGGCCTGTCAAGATTTATCGGTTGACCTCCGCAATAATCTCCTCGACGTGTTGGCGCAGACCAGCCAGCACGCCCAGACTGCTGTCCTCAGTCGGGCTTTGAATGATGGCTCGACTCACGCTTTCGGCCGCACTACGCAACTTGGTGTTCTCCCCGACGACAATGGCCCGGCGTCCGTCGTCCTTGCCTTGCTGGTCCAGCATCATGGCGATATCATTCCCGCCATCGCCGGCGATGATGATGTGCTGAGGAGAAAGATTCTCTTTCTCCTTCAGATAGGCGATGGCGTCGCCCTTGTTGACGCTGGCGAGGTCGAACATGACGTAAGGCTTGCCGTGGAAAGGGTAGACGGGGGAGAGCTGAAACTCCGCTCCCTCCTTGCGCAACCGCTTGCTGATGGCGTCAGCAAAAGCCTGGACCTGACTGGGAGCGGTGAAGTGCTCCGAATCCAGCTGCTCCTTCGTTTCGCCTTTGGCCAGACGCACCGAGTCGTTGTGAATGCAAACGTTAGCGCTGTCAGGGCAAGCATCGGCAGCCGGATTACCCACCACTTTACCTACCGAGGTGACGTTGAGCCCGGCAAATTTGGGCGACTTGAGTAGTTCCTGGGCGATCTCAAAGGCCCGGTTGGCGCTGAAACCGGAGGCAAGTTTATGCTCCTCCCAGACCGCGTCCTTGCCCTGCAGATTGTAGATGTAGCCACCGTTGTCGGTAATCGACCAATCGGAGTTTGGCAAATTTTCCTGTTGAATACGCTCGAGTGGACGAGCACTGATATAGCCGAACTGCAGGTCCACCCCCTTCTCGCGGGCCTCCTGTTTCAGTTCGAGCACGCCGTGGTCGAGAGTCTCGCGGTTTTTGGCGTTGGGGGAAAGCCAGGTTCCGTCCAGGTCGCTCAAAAACAGCACGGGCACCAGAGAACGCGTAACGGCACCGGCCGTGTCGACTTGAACCTGCTGAACTGGGGCCCATTTGGCGGTCACCGGGGTGCTCTTCATCGGACTCAGGTTCACCTGGTCGCCAAAGCTCTCTTGAGCCTGGGTCCTGGCAGCGCCGCGCTTCGGGGCGCTCTGCTGAGTCCGAGTGGTGTTGGAGACTGCCTGCATCTTCATACCTGTATCCTAGGTACCTGACCTGAAAGGATGCTAAAAAGGCGGATGCGGACCGGCCAGATTCTGCCGATGGTAGAGAGGTAAGGGTAGAGGCTGCGGTAGTTTCTAGCCGATCCGTCGTCCGAAAACCAAGGTTACCTCGAAAGTGTTGGGAAACTTGGAGTTTGCCCCTTACAGATTCCTTACAAAAACCTCAAGTTTTTTGCGCAGAGGAGCCTACAATCCCAAAATGCAATCCGCAAAAATTCTCGTCGTCGACGACGAAAGCCCGATTCGCGGCTTTGTCCGGCGCTACCTGGAACGCGACGGCTACGAGGTCATCGAAGCCAGCAACGGTCGAGACGCCCTGCAGTTAGCCAAACTCGGTGTGGATCTGGTCGTGCTGGACCTGATGATGCCAGGGCTGGACGGCTTCGACGTCGCCCGTCATCTGCGCGCCAGTGGCGACATCCCGATTCTGATGTTGAGCGCTCGCGGCGACGAAGTCGACCGCGTCACTGGTTTGGAAATCGGGGCAGACGACTACCTCACCAAGCCCGTCAGCCCGCGAGAATTGATGGCTCGCATCAAGGCCCTTTTGCGGCGCAGTCGACTGGCCGGCGCACGACCGGCCGAGCCGGCGGGCCCGGTGGTTATCGACACCGACACCCGTCAGGTCTGGGTTCACGGCGAGCGGGTCGAGTTGACCCCGCGAGAGTACGCTTTGCTGAAGACGCTGGCCTCAACCCCCGGCAAGAACTTCACTCGTGAGGAACTACTGAATCGCGTCTGGGGCCCTGAGTATCTGGGCGACACCCGCCGAGTTGACGTCCACATCAGCAATCTGCGCGAGAAGCTCTCGCGCCCCGGAGAGACCCCACCCATTCGCTCCATCTGGGGAGTGGGATACCGTTACGAGTCATGAAACTCCAGATTCGCCTGACTCTGGTCGCAATGGGGATGGTTCTACTCTTTGTGGCAACCTTCTATCTGGTGTGGAGCATGAGCGGCGGTCGCCAGGTCATGCGGCCGCCGCCACGCGGAGAGCTTTGCCGCAAAGTGGCTCGCCAGGCCAGTCAGATTTACCGAGAGGGCAAATGGGAAGCCCTTCAGTCTGCTCTCCATTTCTCGCTTTTCCCCAACCGCGCAAGCGTGCTCTACGATCTGCAGGGAGAGGAAAAGGCCCACTGGGGAAGCCGTCTGCCTCCGGACCTGGGAATGCTGCAGGAGGCGGTGCGGCGAGGTGCCCTGGAAAAGTTTACCTGGACCGGCATGGAAGTCTGGGCTCGAGTCGACGGCGAGGAGGGCCCGGTAGCCATAGCCCGCATCGCAATGTTTCCCCACAACCACGAGGACCAGCGCTGGCAGTATGCCTACCTGATGATCACTTCCGGCATGGCGGCAGCGCTGGTTTCCCTGACCGGCGGCATGTTGGCCAGCCGAGCGATCGCACGACCCATTTCCGAACTGGTCGAAGCCACTCGAGCGCTGGCTCGCAGCGACCTGCACCACCGCATCGCCCCTCAGGGTTGGGATGAAGTGCGTGACCTGGCCGACAGCTTCAACCTGATGGCCGACCACCTGGAAAAAACCGTGCTCTCGCTGACCGAAGCCAAGGAGAAAGCAGAGGGTTCAGAAGCTTCCCGCCGCCAATTCCTGGCCGACGTGTCCCACAACTTGCGCACCCCCCTGGCGGCCGTGCTGGGATGGACTGAAGCGCTTCAGGACGGCCTGACGCCCGGCGAAGAGCATATTCATCTGCGCAATATTCGGGAAGAGACGATGTATGTGGCTCGCAACGTGCAACGGCTGACCGACTGGTCACGTTGGGAGGGTCAGGCTCCCCAATTGCGCCTCGAGCCGTTCCCCGTCTCCGAGCCGCTCATGGAGTGCCTGCAAAGCCTGGAAGATGCTGCCCAGGCCAAGAACATGACCATGGAACTGGTGGGGCTAGAGGACGAGCCCTTTGTGCGGGCGGACCGCATCCGTCTCCGCGAACTCTTCCAGCTTCTGCTGGAAAATGCGATCCATCACAACGAGGCCGACCAGAGCTTGCGAGTCGTGTTCGCCCACGAAGGACAGCGACTGCGTGTCACCGTCAGCGATAACGGCCCGGGCTTGCCTGAGGAATTACGCGAGGATCTCGAGTGTCGAGTGGGTGGCGGCCTGGGATTGGCCATTGCGGTTCGACTGGCTGCGGCACACGGAGGAAAGTTGGAAGCCCTCCCGGGACCTGGCACCAGTTTGAGCTTTACCTTGGAGTGGATCTCCTTCGACTGAAGAAGGCCCGCCGATGCTGGAATCGATAGCAACGCGCATGGCCAGACTGGGCTTCGTAGAATCGGCGGTAGAAGACATCCTTCAACTGCGCCCCTTCACGTTTCGTCGAGCCATTCATCAGCCTGCCTACCGTCGACGCTGGAAGAAGCACGGACCGCTAGGATTGGCGGTGGCTTTCTTCTTACTGCAAGAGTCGCTGTCGCTCGAAGACTTACGCCGACTCCTCGATGACGAAAGCATCGCCGCCCTTCACCTGCAGGGTTTTCTAGAGCCGAACCGGCTGGGGATCCGCTGCAAGGTAGACCTCTACCCCTGCCTGGGCAAGTATTTCTTCACCGATAGCGCCTTCGAAGTAGAACCCTGGCCTGAGCAAGTCTACTGGCTGGGCGGCGACAGCTACACCCTGGCCTACTGCACCCCCAGGCGCTCCTACGCTCGTGCTCTGGACCTGTGCAGCGGTTCAGGAGTTCACGCTTTGCTGGCCGGCTGTCCCGCTCTGGGAGTGGACATCAATCCCAGAGCGATCGAATTCGGTCGCCTCAACGCCGCCTTGAATGGCATCTCCCAGGTAGAGTTCGCTCAAGGGGATTGCTGCTCGGCCGAAGGGACCTATGATCTCGTCACTCTCAATCCACCCTTCGTTCCTACTCCCGAAGGGGTAGCCGAACTTTACCGCACCGGCGGCGGTAACGGTGAAGGTGTGACCGAGCGCGTAGTGCGCAGGCTGGCCACCTGGCTAAATCCAGGTGGACTTTTCTCGATGGCTACCGAGGCGCCCGATGGCGCCCTACAGAGGATGCGGCGCTGGCTGGGAAGCGGATGGGGTCTGGCCGAACTGCGAAAATTCGAATTCCCCATCGAGGAATACATCTTCAGCAACATCCTCTCATCGGGCACTCCTCCCGACCAGCAGGAAGCGGAATATGAGCGCTGGCTGGACACCTACGAGGACCACAACATCCAAAAGATGGTCTCGGCCCAGTATTTTGCCGTCCGGTTGGCGCCGGGCGTGCCTGATTGGGAGCACAGTCTGGAAATCGGTCATCCCTCTGGGCCGCCGAGCGAGGCCGATTGGAGCCTATGGCTGAACGAGAAATAACGCTACGCTTCCTGGCCGAGCCCGGCGAAGTCAACTTTGGTGGCAAAGTTCACGGCGGTGCCGTCATGCGCTGGATCGACCAGGCCGGCTACAGCTGCGCCGTGAATTGGAGCCAGCGCTACTGCGTGACGGTTTATGTGGGCGGCATTCGCTTCTTAAAGCCCATCCAGATCGGTCAGTTGGTTGAGGTCGAAGCCAGGGTCATCTACACCGGCACGACCAGCATGCACATCGCCGTTGACGTCTGGGCCCGTGACCTCGCCCACGCGGAAAGACAGCGAACCACTCACTGCATTATTGTCTTCGTGGCCGTGGATGGAAGCGGGAAACCGGTGCCAGTTCCCGCCTGGGAGCCAGTCACTGAAAAGGACCTCAGCCTACGGGACTACGCTCAGCGCCTCATGCATTTGCGGGAAGGCATCGAAAAAGAGATGGCCAAATTTCACACTACATAAAGAGGCTTTGACTTAAACTACCCGCCTCAGACACATGGACACAAAAAAACCCTGATTTCTCAGGGTGTTTGTGGAGCTGACAGGGATCGAACCTGCGACATCCTGCTTGCAAAGCAGGCGCTCTCCCAGCTGAGCTACAGCCCCGTTCGGGTGGTGGGCTTAGCAGGACTCGAACCTGCGACCTCATCCTTATCAGGGATGCGCTCTAACCACCTGAGCTATAAGCCCGAACGTTTGGGTAAGATAGCACCTCAGCCGGTGGGCGTCAAGCGTTCCAGGACTGGACCTCGAGAGATACGCTGGCTCCCCCTCCGCAATGCCCGCAAGTGGTCCGACCCGCAGCCACCCTCTGCTGACAAAACGGGCAGGTCCAACCGTCATGCTCTGACACATCCGGGGCCGGGACCAGACGCAGCAGCTCCTCCCGCGCCTCATAAAGCAGCTCACGAGGACCGCCCTTGGTATACTCCAGCATCCGGTCTACCACGCCCTGCCAGGCCTCAGGAGGCTCGGACGCGGTGAACAACCCGGGCACCGCCGGAACGGGCAGCGTGTTGCGCAACAGGCCCTGAATGACCTCATAGTAGTGCCCCGCCGCCCCGCCCCGCAAATGACCGACCGGCAGCATCAACGCTTGCGCCTCCGCAAACGACCCCGCCAGGCCGTCCAGCCACTCGGCCAGTTCCTCGACCGACGCCTCGCAGTCCACCAGTTCCGCCAGATCCTGGTCCACCTGGGGAATCCACTCGACCAGGAAATCCGCGGGCAGGGGCAGCAACTCGCGCTGCTGACCCCACCAGTGCGACAGCTCGACCAACAGGGCCCGCACCACCTCGCGGTCGCCCAGGCCTTCCTCTAGACCCGCCCCCACCAAAGGCAGAGCCGACCAGCGCCGGAAATGCTCCATCTGGCGCTCCCGGGCCTTACGGCGCCATTCCACCAGCACCAGCAGCAGCTCGGACGTCTCCACCAGGCGAGCCATTCCGGCCTTCACCGTCTCCAGCGAACCCAGCTCCTCAGCAGCCAGGGCCAGGTGCCGAAAGCCCACCTCCAGGTCGCGCTGGGCCTCGGCCGGCAAAACCTCGCGCATCCCCTCGAAAACCGCCTGCAGCCGGTCACCCCACACATGCAAACGGGGCAACCGCTCGCAAACCGCCCGCTCCAGGGCCTGCCCGGAAACCCAGCAAGCCCCGGCCAGCACCAGGTCATTGACCAGCGGGTCGGCCGAATACGAGGCCTTCTCCCGCTCCGCCGAGACCGACTCCATGATCTGCACCGCCTCAAAGCAGGCCGGCAGCACCTTGTCCAGGGGTCCGTCCAGGGACCCCAGCAGAAACTCCAGATTGGCCAGTTCCTGCTTCTGGGCCTCACTCACCCAGTAGGACGACTCGAAATAGTGCCAGGCCCGCAAATCGGCCACACCCTGCTCAAAGGCCGCCACAGCCTCCTCGGTCGGGGCCTGGAAAAAAGCCAGCTCATTCAGATAGCCCACCAGCGCCGGAGGCAGATGGACGATCTCCATCAGCGGTGCGACCCCCGGCACAAGCGGGCCAACTCCTCGGCCGCCGCCTCAAACCCAGAAGACGCAGCCCTCACAGAAGCCGCCGCCCCCAGCGAAGCACGCAAAGAAGCATCCCCCAACAACTCACGAACGGCCGCCCCCAGAGAAGGTCCATCCTCCACAATCCGCCCCCAGCCAGGCTCCACCGTCGCCTCCACCCCGTAGCTGCGCAGCCCCACAATGGGACAGCCGGCCGCCATCGCCTCCACAATCGTCAGACCATAACTCTCGTGCCGCGAACCCACCACGAATACATCGGCCAACTCCAGCGCCGCCCGCTTCTCGGCCCCGCCCAGGTGGCCCGCGAAAATCACCTCGCGCCCCTCAGCCAGCCGTTCCAGCTTGCGCATATAGCGCTGTCCCATCATGTAGCTCGGCGCCCCGCAAATCACCACCTTGCCGCCGTAGTTGCGCAGCAGCAAATCCTGGCCTTTCTCGGGCGCAATCCGCGACATCGTCAACACATACGGGCCCGGACCCCACTCCGAGCGCAACCGCTCCTTCACCTCGGCCACATCGCCCACCGCGGACACCGGCGCCCCCCAGGGCACCACCTGCACCCGGCCCGCCGGCATAAACGGATACTGGCCCCGCAAAATCCCGTCCATACGCGCGGAAGGCACCACCAGATAGCGACAATGGGCCGCCGCCTGATACTGCTTCTCGAATACCAACTGCAGCAAATCCGGCCACTTCAGCCATTCCCGCGTCACCCGGTGCAACCAGGCCCAGGACGACGCAGAAAGCACGTCCCCCAAATAGAACCGCTGAAAATAGTCGACCACGTCCACATGCAAAATGGCCACGCAGTCCACCCCGGCCGCCGCCAGTCGGGCAAACGAAGGCCCCTCGGAAATATCGTGGGACAGCACCATCGGACGCGGCGACATGGCCAGGATCGCAGAAGTCGCCTCGCGCTCAAAGCGGCGCGAAAAAGCCGCATACTCCAGCTCATTCAGGGACGACGGCAGCCGATCGCCCAGTCCACCGACCCGAATATCCGAGCCCGGACCGCTGCCGATCAGCACCGCCTCAGGCCACAAAACGCGCAGTCGCTCGCAAACCGCCGCCGCACCGCCCAAAGGCACGCGGTCCGAATCATAGCCCCCGTGAGCGGCCGTCATCACCAGCATTTCCGCCAGTTAACCAAAAAGGAGTAAAGGGCCTCCTTTGGGGTAAACACCCCAAAACCAGAAACCAAAGGAGTAACCCCAAATGCCCACCGATATCTCTTTGATCCTCAAACCCGGCTGTATCGAAGGCCTCAACCAGCAGATCGTCAACGAAATGCACGCCTCGCTGCAGTATCTAGCCATCGCCAGCTACTTCGACGGCGAAGGCCTGCCCGAACTGGCCGGCCACTTCAACCGCCAGTCCAACGAAGAGCGCGAGCACGCCCTCAAGTTCGTGAAGTATCTGCACGACGCCGGCACCCGCCCCATCTTCAAAAGCATCCCCGACGTGCGCAACGACTTCAGCTCGGCCACCGACGCCGTCCAGTGCGCCTTCGAAGGCGAAGTCAAAGTCACCAACCAGATCAACGACCTGGTCGGCCTCTCCCACAAAGAGAACGACTACATGACCCATACCTTCCTGCAGTGGTTCGTCACCGAACAACTCGAAGAAGTCTCCACCGTCAGCACCCTGCTGCAGGTCATCAAGCACGCCGGACCCAGCCTTCTCCTGGTAGAAGACTACGTCCGCCGCATGCCCACCGAGACCGAAGGCGCTGATGCGTAAAACGCTGCTCGCGTTGCTGAGCCTGACCCTGATCGCGCTGGCCGACCCCACCGGGTCCACCCTCAAAATCGGTCAAAAGGTCCCGGACTTCAGCCTCACCGATCAGAACGCCAAAAAGGTCTCCCTCGGGGACTTCAAAGGCAAAGTGGTGCTGGTCACGTTTCTATACACCCAGTGCCCCTATCCGGAGAAGTGCCCCATGCTGGCCCAAAAGCTCGGCAAAACCCGCGACTTGCTCGACCAGGTGGAGAGCGCCAAAGGCCAGTTCCAGGTGATCTCCATCACCCTGGACCCCAAGCGCGACACCCCAGAGGCGCTCAAAAAATACGCCCAGGGGCAGGACGAAAACGCCACCAACTGGACCTTCATGACCGGCAAAGCCAGTGAAGTCAACAAAGTGGCCTCCCTCTTCGGCGTCATTTACTACACCGAGAAGGGCGTCATCGATCACAACATGCGCACCGCCGTGATCGACCGCAAAGGCAAGCTCAGCAAGCTCTTCACGGGCAACGACTGGAAGCCCGGCGAGGTAGCCGCCCTGGTGCGGGACCTTGCTGACCAACGCCCGTAAACACTTCGAGCCGTCCAAGCGCTTCCTCGGGGAGCGCTTGGGCCGGCTCGGCCTTCCCCCCACCTTCTGGACCCTGAGCGGCCTGGCCCTGGCGATACTCGCCTACAAGCACTACCCCCAGCACCACTTTCAGGCCGCCCTCATCGGCACCGCCGCCTCGCTCACCGACTTCGTGGACGGCGCCATCGCCCGCTACCAGAACAAGCAAAGCGCCTGGGGCAACTACCTGGAAGCCATCGTCGACCGCCTGGTCGAATGCACTCTGCTGCTGGCCATGGCCCCAGAACTAGGCCCCGTGGTGGCCTGGGCCATCGCCGCCAGCATGTTCATCAGCTACACCAAGCCGCGCGTCGCCCTGGTCACCGAAACCGACAACCACGACTGGCCCGGCCTGGCCGATCACGCCGACCGCATGGTCTTGCTGCTCGTCTCCATGGCCCTCAGCCACGTTTCCATTAGGGCCGCCCAATACGGTATCGGCCTGCTCACCGCCAGCGCCGTTATTGGCTCGCTGCAGCGGCTCCACTACGCTTATGGCCTGATTGCTCGGAATAATACCAGCGGCCAAAAATCACCACCAGACTGATAAACATCACGAACATAGCCGAGAGCTTCATCAGAATGGCCCCCGTCTGCTGATCCATAATGGCCGTAAAGCCGTCGATCAAGCGCGGCGCCTGTACGTAGGTCGGGTAATAGCAGCGGTTCATAAAGGCCAGCAAAAAGAACAGCGGAAACTGCAGAATGGCCCCGGCCACCAGATACAGCAACTGACCGGCCGGATGAAACTTATGAATCGGACGCACCAGCGGCAGCCACTGCAGCAAAGCCGCCCCCATAAACGTGGCGTGCTCCAAAAAGTGAATCTTGCCGTCGCGCAGCGCCCACTCATAGAGCCCGGGAATATGCCAGACATAGAACACCAGGTTAAAGGTCAACAGAGCCGCCACAGGCTTCGAGAAAAAGCGCAGCAGCGGCGCGCTCCAGTCCATGGCCAGCAAAGACCGGAACACCCCATCGGGCATCCCGAACAGCCACAGCACCGGCACCGGATAAATCAAAATCACGTGCTGGAACATATGGGCCGTGAACAAATACTGCTCGGAGATCTCGTCCAGCGGCGTAGCCACCGACAGGAACACCAAAAACGTGCCCAGGTGGAAGCACAACTTGCGCCACCAGACCAGCCCCCGGGAACCCCACAAATACAGAACCGTCAGGGCCACCAGGCCCTCGATCACACCCGGGTCAGGATGCCAATGCCATTCCCACTTCACAGCTGATACACGTACTCCACTAGTTCCTTTATTTCCGCCGCCGGCAGCTGATTGAAACTCGGCATCCCATTAATATAGCCGTGCTTCACGCGCCGACCCGGAAAACGCAAGGATTCCTCGATATAGGCCCGGTCCCTCAGCCCCCGCAGCGGCGGCCCCATCTTCCCGTCCATCCCCGGCAGCGCCACCTTATGGCAGCGCCCGCACTCATAGCGATACATCAGCCGCGCCCCCGGCACCTCAGCCAGCCCCACGGGCATCACCGGCGCCTTGGGCTCATTCCAGCGCACCCAGAAAAACGCCAGCAAGCCAATCCCCACCCAGGGCAGCACAAAAGAAAAAAGGGACCGTTTCCAGTCCCTTTTCATCAGTGCGCCGGAGCCGGCGTCTCGGCCCCGGGCTGCCCGGGAGGAGCAGCCTGGACGTGAGCCGGTTTACCGCGCGGCGAAAGCGGGTGTTCGGCGGCCGGCATCACGTTGATGAGCGCGGCCACCGTGCCCGTGCCGATGACCATTCCCATTGCGAACAAAAACGTGAGCAGGGGAGCGTCAAAGAACAAGTGCATAAAGAAGGCTACCACGATGGCGAACTTGCCGACCGACAGGACCAGCAAGATCAACACCTTCAGCTGGGTGCTGAACTCGTTCAGCGGCGGATAGAGAACCGCCACTTCCAGAGCCGTCACCACGAACAGTGAGATAGCAATGATGTTGTAGAACAAAACCGAGGGATGGCCATCGCCCTTGTGATGGTCGTGCTCGAAATCTAAATCCGATGCGTGCTGCATAATGGCTCCCTAGATGATGTATTCCAACAGATAGACGGCCGTGAAAATCACGATCCAGACGATGTCGACGAAGTGCCAGTAGAGACCGGCGATTTCGACGTCCAGCGAGCGCTCTTTGGTCACGCCGCCGATGAAGCTGTAGAAGAACAGGCTCATCAGCCAGAGCACGCCGATTGCCACGTGGCAACCGTGAGTGCCTGTCAGAACGAAGAAGGTCGAGCCAAAGAGGTTTTCTTTGAGCGTCAACCCGGCTTTCATAAAGTGGGTGAACTCATAGACCTGGAAGCCCAGGAAGATACTTCCGAAGAAGGCCACACCCAGGGTCCAGATGCGGAATTCCCAGATCTTGCCTTTTTGGATGGCCGAGAGAGCCAGCACCATCAACCACGAACTGAGCAGCAGCACGAAGCTACTGGTCGAGGTCAGCGGAATGTCGAAGATGTCTTCCGGCAGCGGATAGGTGGTGCTGTGACCGCGATAGACCAGATAGGTCGAGATCAGCGAGCCAAAGAACATACAATCGCTGGCCAGGAAGGCCCACATCATGATTTTGCGGTGGGGCAGACCGGTGCAGCCCATCTCGTGGGGGTTGTCTAAAAGAACCTCACTACTCACCGGCGTGCTCCTCCTTTTCCTTGTGAATGTAGTAACCGCCGATGGGCTCGAGGGCGAAGAGGAAGATGCCGAGCACGGCCACCACGCCGCCGACGATGGCGACCTTGATACCGTTGTAGCAAGCCTGCAGCTTGAGCACGCCCTCAGCGCTGGTCAGCGAGAGGATGTTCTGAGCGTCCGGAGCCTTGGTGGAGACGACCTGTTGAGCCATACCCACCAGTTGATCCCAGCTGATGTTGGCCTTGGTGGCCGCATCGATGGCAGACTGGATGCCTTCCTTGACGTGATACATACCACCGGAGTGAACCAGACCCCAGCCACCGATGGCGATGCCGGCCGAAGCCACCATCGGCATCCAGGAGCCGCCCGGCATGTGAATGCCGTGGTCGTCGTGGTGCACGTGTCCGGCACCGTGACCGGCGCCGGCCGGATGAGTGGCCTCGTCGTCTTCATGATGCAGCAGTTCGGGGTGCTTGGTGATCCAGAAGTCGTCCAGAGCCTTGACCTGGGGAATCTCGTCGAAATTGTAGACCGGAGGGGGCGACGGAATCGTCCACTCCAGAGTGCGGCCGTCCCACGGGTCGTTGCCGGCCTTCTCGCCGTTTTTCAGCGAGAACCAGAACATATCCGTGAAGAGTAGCAGCACGGCCACGGCCATCGTAAAGGCGCCGCAGGTGCACAGGAAGTTGAGCTGATCCCAACCCTGAGCGTGCGAGTAGCTGTAGATACGGCGGGGCATACCGTTGAGGCCCAGCCAGTGCATCGGGAAGAAGGTGGTGTTGAAGCCGATGAAGAGGAACCAGAAGGCGGCGTGACCGCGGCCTTCGTTCAACATACGGCCGGTGAATTTAGGATACCAGTAGTAGATGCCCGACCACAGTCCGAACAGCGCGCCACCGATGAGCACGTAGTGGAAGTGAGCGACGATGAAGTAGGTGTCGTGTTGTTGAGCGTCGTGAGCGGCGTTCGCGTGCATCAAGCCCGAGAAGCCACCCATCATGAACTGGTAGATGAAGCCGAGCGAGAACAGCATCGGCGTGCGCATCCGGATTTGACCTTTCCAGAGCGTGCCGACCCAGTTGATGATTTTCACACCCGTGGGAACGGCGATGGTCATGGTCGTGAGAGCGAAAGCGGCGTTGGCGATGTTGCCCATACCGGAAGCGAACATGTGGTGGGCCCACACGGTGAAGCCCATGAAACCGATGGCGATACCGGAACCGACGACCAGCGGGTAACCGAAGAGCGGGCGACGTGCGAACGTCGGCAGAACTTCAGAAACGATGCCCATCGGAGGCAGAATCAGAATGTAAACCTCGGGGTGACCGAAGACCCAGAAGAGATGCTGCCACCAGATGGGCAAGCCGCCCTTCATCGGGTTGAAGAAGTTGGTCGCGTAAGTCCGGTCGAACATCAGCTCGGCCAGGGCGATGGTGATGACCGGGAAGGCCAGCACGATGAGGAAGTTGGTGACGAGGGTCATCCACACGAACACCGGCAGACGCATCATCGTCATTCCCGGGGCGCGCATGTTGATGATGGTGGTCAAGAAGTTCAGGGAGCCGACCACCGAGGCCACACCCAGAATCTGCAGACCGATCAACCAGAAGTCGTAGTTGTGTCCCTGACTATACTGGAACAAGCTGAGCGGGGGATAACCCACCCACGAACCGTTGGGAGCCGCGTTGTAGAACCAGCTGACGTTGATGAGGATACTTCCGAAGAGGAAGGTCCAGTAACTGAAAGCGTTCAGACGTGGGAACGCCACGTCGCGGGCCCCGATC
>JAFKGI010000004.1 GCA_017307785.1 Vulcanimicrobiota bacterium
GTAGGCCATCACCGCTTCCGGGAACGACTCTTCGCGTCCCCGCATGATGCCGATACGATACATTGACAGGTTCCTCCCACAATTTAACTACCCGCCGCTCTTTCCCCATGATTTCAACCGGCAAACAGGTTTCACGCCACCTTTTCGCGCGAAAAAGGACGCCTATGGACCTGCGCACACAAAACGTCAGCAAATATTTTAAGCACGATGGCCAGTTCGAGTGGAATCACATCACTCCGGCCGACTACAAACCCACCGATGACTCTTGGAAAGGCGTTTCGCGTCGGGTTTTCGTCGGCGAAACCGGTGAGTCGCCGCTCTTTCATCTGCGCTATTTTGAAGTCGAGCCGGGCGGCTACACGACCCTGGAACAGCATATGCACGAGCACGTGGTGACGGTGATGCGGGGCACGGGCACGGCTGTGGTCGGCTGCAAGGAGTTCGAGATGGGCTTTGGCGACGTGCTCTACGTCAGCCCCGACGACCCCCACCAGTTCAAGAACGAGGGCACGGAGCCGTTTGGCTTCATGTGCATCGTCAACGCCGAGCGCGACCGTCCCCGGCTCGCCAATATGGCGTTTTGCCCGATTTGCGAATAATTGGGACGCTGAGCGAGAGCCCGCTACACCGGGCTCTCAAAGAGCATTACGCTCGTCCGGGAGCCCAGTTCGAGGTGCCGGTGGGGGGCTATATCATTGACCTGGTGCAGGCGGACGGGGAACTGGTGGAGGTTCAGACCGGGGGCTTCAAGCCCTTGCGCGCCAAGCTCGAGCGGCTGCTGGACTATCATCCGATGCGCATCGTGCACCCGGTGGCTATCAAAAAGCGGCGCACGCCTCGCAAGTTGCTCAATATCTTTGAGAAACTGGTCTCCTTCCCGACCCTGCTCACCCATCCGAACCTGACCCTGGACGTGGTCTTCGTGCGTGAGGAAAAGCGGGAGCAACAGCGCCACCTGCTGGAAATCGTGGAGGTCCAACACTTCTTCTCGGCGGACTGTGTGGCTCAGTATCTACCCTCGGGCCTGGAGCAATTTACTCTCAAGCAGTTGGTCACCGGTATGAAGGCCCAGAAATGGACCGTCGAGTGCTTCCTCTACTGCGCTCGCGCGCTGGAGATTGTGGAGCAGGTCGGCAAGCAGGGCAACGCCCACATCTATGCCCGGCGGATCTCCGGCAGCAAGGCTTTGCTGGCCTTGTAGAGGCCCTCGTGGCCGTAGAAGATCGCTTCATCCACTTGCGTGAAGCCGGCCGCGCGCGCCAGAATCAGGGCATACTGGGCGGGATTCAGGGAGGGATTGAAGGCGGCGTTCTCCAGGTAAGAGCCGCCGAACCACTGATCCACACAGCGCACGGCCACTCCGGCCTGCATTCCGCTGTAGGGCGACCAGCTTTTCTCGGCCGCCGCCCGAGCTAGTTCCGCTCCGTTGCCGCTGAGCACGCTGGGGTTTGAGAGCATGCCGCCGGCCACCCCCAGATCGTCCGGCCCGAAGCTGTAGGGCAACAGCTCGTCGAGCGTGTAGCGGCCCTTCGGTAAGATGACCGTGAGCGGCGCGGCCAGTTCGCGCAAAAACTGACGGCAATGACCGCAGGGGGCGTGAGTCACTTCCAGCTCGATCAGGGCCGTCTCGCCGGCGGCGTGGGCCAGCGCCAGCACGGCCTGCTCGGCATGCACGGTGTGTTGTAGCCCCAACCCCGTCCATTCCATGTTAAAGCCAGGATACTGGCGACCCGAAGCTCCGCGGCCGACCGCCCCCACCAGGAAATTGGAGATGGGGGCGACGGCCAGTTGCTGGGCTTTCTCGATCAACCCAATTTGCTCTGGTCGATTTTCAGGGCCAGGATGTCGAGTTGCTCCTGGGTTGGATCCACCGGAGCGTTGGTCAGCAGACACTGAGCTTGCTGGTTCTTGGGGAATGCGATGACTTCGCGAATCGAGTCCACCCCGGCGCAGATGGTCACCAGGCGGTCCAGTCCCAGGGCGATACCTCCGTGGGGCGGGGCGCCATACTCGAAGGCGTCGAGCAGGAAGCCGAACTTGGCGTGGATCTCCTCGTAGGTCAGACCGGTCTTGGAGAGCACCTCGATCTGCATGTCGCGGTTGTGAATACGGATCGATCCGGAGGCAAGCTCGTTTCCGTTGAGCACCAGGTCGTAGGCGGCGGCACGCGCTTCCACCGGGTTGTTCTTGAGCTTGTCAAAGTCGTCCGGGTGGCACGAGGTGAAGGGATGGTGCTCGGGCTCGAGCTTGCCCGTTTCTTCGTTGAGGGCGTAGAGCGGGAAGTCGACCACCCAGCTGAACTCGTAACGGTCGCGCGGCATCAAGTCGAACTTCTTGCCCATCTCCAGGCGAATCTTGCCGAGAGCGGCGTTGAGCTTCTTGCGGTCGGCGTGGGCGGCGAAGACCAGCAGGTCTCCGTTCTCGGCGCCCACCTTGGCGACGGCTGCCTTGAGCGCATCTTCGCCCACGTGCTTGGAGACCGAGGATTTGATTTCACCCTCGGCCACCGAGGCGAAGAAAAGGCCGCCCAGACCGGAGCTCTTGGCCAGCTCGACCCAGGCGTCTTGTTCTTTGCGGGTCTGGGCGCCCTTACCGGCCACGCGGAAGCCTTTGACCAGTCCGTTGACGGGACCGCCGCTCAGCTCCAGTTCGTGGAAGTCCAGTTCGAAGCGCAGCTCGGGCTTGTCGCTGCCGTAGCGCTCCATGGCCTCGCTGTAGGGCATGCGCCGGAATTTTGTGGGAAGTTCCACGTTCATCACGGTGCTCCACATGTGACGCACCAGACCTTCGACCATGGCGAAGACGTCTTCCTGACCGACGAAGGACATCTCGATGTCGATCTGGGTGAATTCCGGCTGGCGGTCGGCGCGCAGGTCCTCGTCGCGGAAGCAGCGGGCGATCTGGAAGTAGCGGTCCTGGCCGCTGACCATGAGCAGCTGCTTGAAGATTTGCGGCGACTGGGGCAGAGCGTAGAACTTGCCTTTGTTGACGCGCGAGGGCACCAGGTAGTCGCGCGCGCCCTCAGGCGTCGAGCTCATCAGCATGGGCGTCTCGATTTCCATGAAGGACTGGGTGTCGAAGTAGTCGCGCACGGCCTTGGCCAGCTTGTGGCGCATCAGCACATACTTGGACATCTGCGGACGGCGCAGATCCAGGTAGCGATACTGCATGCGCAGCGATTCGTCCACCTGGGCGTCTTCGGCCACGGGGATGGGCAGCGGCTTGGAGGTGTTGAGAATCAACAGCGACTCCACCACCAGCTCGACACCGCCGGTGTCCAGGTTCTTGTTGATGGTCTTCTCGGTGCGGGCGGCCACTTTGCCGGTGACGGCCAGCACGAACTCGCTGCGCACCTTCTCGGCTTTGCTGAAGGCTTCGCCGGCGTCGGGGTCGATGACGCACTGGGTGATGCCGTAGCGGTCGCGCAGGTCCAGGAAGATCAGTCCGCCCAAATCGCGGCGGCGATGCACCCAACCCATCAGGGTTACCTGCTCTCCCACCTGCTCGGGTCGGATCCCGTTACAAGTATGAGTGCGGCGTAGGTTGCCCAGGGGCTCGACCTGCAAAGACTGCTGCACCTGCATAAACGCTTGCTCCAATATGTTGATTAACTGCGGCCGGCACCTTCTCAGGTACAGAAAGCCGTTCCTTCCGTGAAACGCGCCGCCCGATCCCTAGATAGAACCGCGAAATCCCGAGGACTGTCAACTCGCCGGATGTTTTTCACGTGAAACAGAGGAGGATGGACCCAAAGCTCGATTCGCGGACGGTCAAAGCGGCCTTGGCGGCCCGTTTTAGCCAGGCTGCCGCACTTGTTTCAGGGCCTCGACGGCGGCGCCGGCCCAGTCTCCCTTAAGGATGACGTGCTGGGCGGAGACGCCCCAGGGATACCATTGTTTCACGTTGGCCGCGTAATGGCGGGGGAGGTGGCAGACGACCACCGGCACGCCGCGGGCGGCGGCCACGTGCACCGCTCCGGTGTCGGTGGACAATAGCGCCGTCCCCCCTCCCAGCACCGCACCCCATTGGGGCAGAGAGAGACCGCCCAGCCACTCCACTCCCTCCACGTCGGGAAAGGCCATGAGCTTGGCTTCGGCTTCTCCGTAAGTCACAACTGCCGGAGCCAACCGTTGCACCATGTCCAAGAAGCGGTCGCGTCCGGCCTCCAGCCAGCGAGGAGCGAAGTGGATGACCGTCCGACCCTTCACCTTGTCTTTGCCCCATTGCTCCAGGGCTGGACTGAGGGGAAACTCGGGTTGGATGTCCACCCGGCCCAGGCCGGTGGCCTCCAGGAACTCGGCTACCACCTGGGCCTCATGACGGGGCTTGCGGGCCAAGGAGGTGGCCCAGCTGTGGGTCAGGGTCAGGAGACAGTTGAGACGCGCCAGCGGGCGCTCGGAATAGCTGTAGCCGATGCGGTAGCGGGCCTGGGAGCGGCTCAGGATCTTATAGGTGGCGGAGCGCGGACTCAGGCCGAGGGCGGCGTCCAGGCGGCTGGGGAGGGGGTCGGCGGGGGTCAGCACGTGATCGGCCCAGTTTTGCACCAGGCTACGGAAGGGAGCGGCCACCAGACACCAGATTTCGGCCTGGGGCAGGTGGCGCCGTAAGGCTTTGAGCCCGGGAGTGGAGACCACCAGGTCGCCCAGGTGGTCGGTGCGGGTCACCAGCAGACGGCGCACCTGGGCCCAGGGGACTTGTTTCACGCGAGAGCGCTGCGGATGCCGCTCAGGTAGTGGTGCTGCAGAATCAATTCGCGAGCGAAATGGCTGCTGGCCAGACGCCCCTCAAAATATCGGTAAAGAAAACCGTCCTTGGGAAGCAGGCGGAACCAGAGCATGGCCAGCGGGTTCCAGCCCATCTGCAGGCGGATGCGCCAGTCCTGATGCTTGCGGTAGAAAGTCACGGTGGAGCGGCCGGCCAGATACATCTTGGAGCACTGCTCGGGAAAGGGCACAGGATGCCAGTGGTAGTTGACGGCTTCGGGTGCATATTCAATTTTCAGGCGCTTGGAGAGGCGATAGCCGAGCTCCAGGTCCTCGTGGCCGTAGCCCTGGAAGGCCTGGTCAAAGCCACCCACGTCGATCAGCAGCTGGCGCGGGGCCGAGGCATTGCCGGTCAGGAAGTAGTGCCAGGGTAGCTTCTTGCGAGTCGGCTTGTGGCGGGCGTGGGCCTGGGGATCCTGGCGAAAACGCTCATATTCGTCCAGGCTTTTCACCTGAATCTCGCAGCCCACCACGGCCCGATCGGTGCCGCGCTGATGGCGCATGGCGTGGCTTTCCAGCAGCTTGGGGTCGGCGATGATGTCGGCGTCGGTGAAGAGGATGACTTCCCCACGGGCGTTCTCCAGGCCGCGATTGCGGGCTCCGGCCCGGCCGCTGTCGGCGCCGGGCAGGAAGCGCAGATTGGCTGCCCCCAGCGACTCCACCCACTCGGCCGTGCCGTCGCTGCTGCCCGCGTCGCACAGGAGAATCTCATAGTGCTCGGGAGCGTAGGTCTGGTTCAAGAGACTGGGCAGCACGACTTTCAGGCTGTCGAGCCGGTTGAAGGTGGGGATGACGATGCTGATTTTCACCCGGCTGCGTTCCACAAACGCTGGACCGCCTCCCCCAGGGCCAGCCCCACCGCCTCGCCGGAGCCAGGGGGCTGCAGCACGATTTCGTGGGGACATTGCCACGGGCGCCAGCGGGACACGCAAAAGTCCGAATTTTCCTGGGGGAAGACATCGACGGTGGGCACGCCTCGGGCCGCCGCCACATGAGCCGCTCCCGTGTCAATGGTGACAAAAACGCGCAGCCCCTCGAGCACGGCCGCATATTCGAAGAGATCGCGGCTGCAATAAAGGCGCAGGTCGGGAAAATGAGCCCGGGCCCAATCTTCCTCGGCAGGGCCCACCAGCCCCAAAGGCTTTTCCGGCAGGGCCGCCACCCACTGGCGCAGATGCTGCACCGTATAGCCGAAGCGACACCACTTGGGCGTCAACTGGATGCCCAGTTCGGCCCTCCAGTCGCCCGCCGCCTGGTAATGCTGCGCGCCAGGCTGCAGTTGAATCGGTGGCACCTGCAGAGCCTTTTGGCCCAACAATGCCTCGACCAGTTGCGCGTAGCGCTCCGTTTCGTGCACGCCCACGCCGGCCACGCAGTCGCTAAAAAACACTTGCGAGACCAGCTTTTTGAGTGGTTGGGCCCAGCTCGGGTCAAAACCCAGTCGTTGGGGCGCTCCCGAGGCCCAGGTGGCCAGCGCGGCCCTTCGTTTTTCGCAACAGCAGAGAACGGCGTCCGCGCGAAAGGCTCGCAACCGGGCGGCCAGGTCGCGCCAGCCGTGGTCGGCGCTGACTTCTTCCACCTGGCAGAGCGGTCGCATGACGGCCGAGCCGGCGGGATGGGTCAGAGCCAGGATCTCGGCTTGAGGTAAGTGCTCGCGCAGCATGGCCACGGCCGGCGTGGTCAGCAGCGTATCTCCCAGAGCATCGAGACGCACCAGAGCGATGCGCTTCAGGGCAGCCAGGGGTCCTTGGCCAGAGTGAGGCAGCGAGGCCGGTAGCGGTCGGCTTTTTCCATGACTCGCTCGGGCGGGAAGGCGTTGCGGTTGTAGGTGATCAGCAGCGGCCAACCCAGTTCCGGGTGGGCCTTGGCGTTGTAGGTGCTGACTCCGTCTTCTTCGGGGAGTCGAGCCACCACGGCGAACTCGCTGAATTTGTCGGGCGTTTTGCCGCGGTAGAGGCGCACTTCCGAGCCCACCTGGGTCAGCAGCCGCACTTCGTTGCGATGGCGGAAGACCGACAGTTCGTTGGAGGCTTCCGTCAGGATCGGACGAGCGGTTGCCAGCGAACGACCCCATCCCGGCCAGAACTGCCAGGCCGAAAAGTTGTCCAGTTCTCCCCCCGGAACGCGGGCTAACATCACTTCTTTGTGGTCGCCGAAGTCGCGAGTGCCGTAGACGTAAAAGAAATCGGGGTCGGCCAGGACAGCGGCACCGAAGTTGAGAGCTGGTTTGGCCTCAAAATGGGGAACGCGTAGCTTCTTTCCCAGCTTGGGGGCGTTGCCGCTCCAGTCCAGGGGAGCCAGCCAGGTGCCCACCTGTTGGAAGTTGAGCCCTTCGGGACCGTCTGGAGTGGTGGCAAATTCCCCCAGGAACAGCCAGCCCTGTTGGCCGGAATCAAGCACCGGCTGGTAGACCCAGAACCAGTTGGCTCCGTCGCTGTGGGCGAGTTCTTGGGAGGAAAAGAAGTTGACCGAAGGACGCGAGCCGTGGATGCGCGCCCAAGAATTGTGCAAGAAATGGCTGCTGTGGCGGCTGCCGTCGGCGGCGATCTTGCCCACGAAGGTGTCGGAAAAAAGCCATCCCGTCCAGCCGCCCCGCAGCCCCACGCTGTAGGCGCCGTCCGCGCCGTTCCAGCCGCGCAGGCGTTGGAATACGCGATCCCAGGCGCGGTCGGGCTGGGCCAGGGGCTGAGCCCACAGGCCGGTGCTGAGCAAAAGTCCTAAAAGAAGTCGTTTCAAGAGTTCACCGCCACCGCTTGTTCATCGTTCGCATTCTCCAGGGGGGCTTCCACTTTGGAAATATGCACTCGCTTGATCCGCTGTTTGTGCACGGAGTTGGCGGTGAAGACAAGATTTTGCACCTGGACCTTCTCGCCCTCCTGAGGCACTCGGCCAAACAGCCCGTAGACGTAGCCACCCAGGGTCTCGTGCTCGTCAAAGGGCAGCTCCAGGCGCAGGAATTCGTTGACGTCCTCGATGACGATCTTGGCATCCACCACCGAGGAACCGTCCTTGAGCATCTGGATGCCTTCGTGAGCCTGGTCGTATTCGTCGGTAATTTCGCCGACAATCTCCTCGACGATGTCCTCCAACGTCAGCAGGCCGTCGGTTCCGCCATATTCGTCGACCACGATGGCCATGGTGATTTGCTTCTGCTGCAGTTCGCGCAGCGTTTTGGCGATTTTCTTGGTGCCCGGCACGACCAGGATCTCTCGCAAATCTTTGGGCGTAATGGGCTGTTGGCGCACTTTGGTGGAGTCGGGAGCACCCAGCTTGCGCAGCAAATCCTTGGCGTGCACCAGTCCCTGGATGTTGTCCACGCTCTCTTCGTAGACCGGGAGGCGCGTATAACCGCACTGGATCATCAGGTCGAGCACCTGATGCAGCGCGCTGCCCATTTCCACGCAGACCATATCCACGCGGGGAATCATGACTTCTTTGGCAATGGTCTCGCCGAACTGAAAGACCGACTGCAGGATCTGGCCCTGGTCTTGCTCGAGCAATCCTTGATTTTGCAGCTGGCGAATGTCGTCCGACAGTTCTTCCAGGTCGTCGGCCAGGGTGGCGCTGGTGGAGCCGCGCTTGGGCGTGAACGGCCGCAGCACGGCCAACAAGATCCAGAAGAAAGGATGGCTGATCCGGGTCAGGGCCATGCCCGCCGGCAGCAAGATGCGCGCCATCCAGGCGGGGTAGGCGCGGGCGTAGCTGCGAGCCACAGTTTCCACGGCCAGGACCAGCACCACGGCGGAAGCCAGGCCCGCCAGCAGTTCCCAAAGTTGAGTGACGTAAGGAATGATCAGTCCCAGCAGCAGTCCGCCAAGATTGAGCAGCATGACGATGTGCAGGGTCTGCACGGTCAGCAGCAGGCGGGTGTGGTTCTGCTCGTCCCAGGGGCTATCGCCGTTGCCCTTGGTCTGGCCGGTGCTGACCAGCTTGCGCAGGCGAAACACGCCGGTCTGATGGAGGGCCGTTTCCGAAGCAGCCGCGAAAGCCACCAGCCCCAAGGCCACCAGGCAGGCCAGAATCACCCAATTGGAGCCGTCTTCGGCCCAGTTCAGGTCTGCGAATACGCCCACACTGGCCAGAGTCAGTGCGGGCCCGAGCGAGTTCATGACTCCACCGACCAGAGCTCGGGCCAGCTTCGCCCAATACCCAGGGAGTCCAGGACGCTGCGCTCCCAGGCTCGCATCTCGGCCAGTTGCTGGTCCGTCTGGTGATCGTAGCCGAGCAGATGCAGGCAGCCGTGGCAGATGACCCAGGCCAGTTCGGATTCCACCGAGTTGCCGTTCTCCAGGGCCTGGCGTTCCACCGTGTCGAGCGAGACGATGACGTCGCCCAGTGGGCGTGAAACACCCTCGGGCAGCCAGAATCCGGATTCTTGCTCATCTTCCAGGCGGAAAGAAAGCACGTCGGTCGGCTTGTCCTGTCCTCGGTAGTGTGAGTTGAGGCTCTGGATACCGGCATCGTCGGTGAGAGTCAGGCTCACCTCGGTGTCTTCCGTGCAGGGAGCCGTTTTGAGGGTGGTAAGCACCACTTTACGTAGAAAGGACAGCGGCCGGCGACGCTCTTTGACCACGTCGCTCTGGCGCACCGTCACCGAATGGGAAGGGTCCACCTCAGGCTTTTTTGCGAAGGTTGGTGACTTTCCTTCGCCCGGCCAATTGAGCTGGCTCGGGATATTCCAATCGGTTGTGATAAATGCCCTGTAGCGAGCGGATTAAAGATTCTCTGATCAGTTGGAGATCCTGAAGCGACAGGCCGCACTCATCGAGCTGGCCATCCTCGAGATGATGGCGCACCATTTTGTGCACCAGTTCGCTGATCTTCTCGGGAGTGGGGCTGCTCAGGGTGCGAGCGGCCGCTTCGATGCCGTCACACAGCAGCACAATTCCGGTTTCTCGGCTCTGCGGTTTGGGGCCGGGATAGCGGAAGTCTTCTTCAAAGACGGTTCCGCCTTCGGCGCACCGGTTGCAGGCCTGGTGGTAGAAGTAAGAGACCAGGCTGGTGCCATGATGCTGCGCGATAAAGTCCGTGATCATGTCGGGCAGACGATGATGTTTGGCCATTTCCAGGCCGTCTTTGACGTGCGAGTGAATGATCATGGTGGAGAGCGTCGGCGTCAGCTTTTCGTGGGGGTTTTCCCCGCCCATCTGGTTTTCCACGAAGAAACGCGGGCGCTTCATTTTGCCGATGTCGTGATAGTAGGCGCCCACCTTGCAGCGCAGAGCGTTGGCACCCACCGCCTGAGCGGCGGCCTCGGCCAGATTGGCCACCATGATCGAGTGTTGATAGGTGCCCGGGGCTTCGCGCAGCAGCTTTTGCAGCAACGGCTCGCCAGGGTTGGAGATGTCCAGCAAGCGGAAGTGGGTGGTCACTCCGAACAGATTCTCGAGCACGGGCAGCACGCCCACCGCCAGAGCCACCGCCAGCACGCCGTTGAGGCTGCCGAAAAGCACGTCCTGCACCGCATGCTGCCAGTCGCGCATGTCCACCAACGCAAAGGTGAAGGCGCCCAGGGCATTGGTGAAGGAGACGGCCAGCATGGCTGCGATCAGGTCGGAACGGCGGTCGGCCCGGCCCAGAGCCAGGATGCCCACCACGCCGGACAGCAGTCCCACACAGGCCACCGATAGGTTCTGGGTCAGCGCCCCTACGTAGAGCGCGCAAAAGGACGTCAGCAAGAAAGAAAGGCGATTCTCCAGCAGCACCGAGGAGAGAATCGAGGCCATGGCCACCGGGGCCAGGAAGGGCGACTGGCCACTCAAGCTGCGACAAACGAAGCCGGTTAACATGGCGATGACGGCGATCAGGGCCAGATTCTTGGTGCGGCGGAAGACGTTGCGGCGCTCCTGGTTGAGGTAACCGACGATGACCAGCATCATCAGCGACACCATCAAGGTGTGACCGATCAGGCGGGGATAATTGAAATGAATCTGGTTGACGCCGAGCGCGTCCAGCTGACGCATGCGCTCGGCGTTGACCACTTCGCCTTCGCGCACCACCACCATGCCTTCGGGGACCACGCTGGTGACCGGCTTGACCTCGGCCATGGCGGCTTCGGCGGCACCGGTGGTAGCGTCCGCGTCGTAGTTACGATTCGGCACCACACATTCGCTGGCGACTTCGACGATGGCCTGGCGGGTGTTGGGCGACATGGCGGAAAACTTGGATTCGGCTTCCTGGAGGATGTCGCGTCGCCCTTCGTTGACCTGGTCGGTCCGGACTCCGTTCTCGAGCACTTTCCAGAGCAGGTCGTGAGCGCGGCTTTCCAGGTCTCGCAGTTTCTCCGGCGTGGAGTGGGTCAAGGCTTCCAGGGCGGTGGGGGTGAGAGAGATGGGCAGTTGATAAATCAACTGGCGGGTGCTGTCGGAGTTCGGGTTGGGACCGCGGCGCTGGTTGGCGACTTCCTGGAGCAGGCGAAAAGTGGAGGAGAGCTTGTCTTCGCTGACGCGACTGGCGTCCGGGTCGAAGACGAAGACCTTGGGAACGCCCTCGGCGGCTTTGCGCCGTTCTTCCTCGGTAGCCTGCTGGTTGACTACTTCCACGGTGCGGTCGGCCTTGACGGTGCGCGGACTGACCTGGTTCAACTTGAAGCTGACCGCGCTGGGCAGCGTGCCGAAGGAGAGCAGCCCCACCAGTACAGTCAAAGTGGAGGCAAACAGCAGGCACAATCCCAGGAGTTTGCGCAGCCGCTGGCGCGCGGGCGAATAAATTTGAAAGCGTTTTTTTCGGTTCAAGTTGAGAAAGCGATCCTGCCCCACCATAGCAACTTCGGCGTACCCTGGCAATGCATGGATGTCTGAGTGCCGATTGCGTTGAATTTTCCGGAATGCGCAATTTCCTCTGGCTCCTGGGCGTGCTGGGCTGTATCGCCGCCGCCGCACGATTTCAACCGAACGCACCTTATGGAAGCGTCCGCTCTGATGTCTCGGTCTCTTGGCAAGAGTGGGATGAGCGCGGACCGACATTTACTTTCTGCGCCGATGGTTCTGGAGTTCATTCCAGGCAAACCACTGGCGAAACGGAGGCAAAGGTGCTCGGCTTGGTCAAAGAGGACGTGCCCGGGAGTAAGGCCGCCGCACTGCACGCGAGATTGCGCAAAGAGGTTGAGGTGGCTTTGGAGGAACCCTGTCGCGGTGGTAAGACGCGGGAACTGACGCTCAGGGAGGGCTCGCGAACCTGGACGATCGAGATCGGCACCTACGCGGGCCCGGCGCAGGCGCATATCATCGAAATCATGGAAGGCGAGCTCGGCGAATTGCGCGGCGCTAAATTTTAGTGGGTTTGGCGTCCACTACAAAATAGGCGTTGCCCTGACGCTGCAGGGTCCACTCTTCATACATGCGGCGCCAGCCTTTGTGCCAGCGGGAGACCGCCATGACCACCACCAGCTTATTGCTGCCGGCGTCCCAGGACTGGCGAATGCTGCCCTGCAGTGCCTCGCGCTGGTCGACGGCCATGTCCTGCTTACCGAGCCTGGCCATGAAAAGCCGGAGGGCCGGGCCCTGGGCGATGATCTCGACCGTCTCTTTGTCCTGCTGATGAATCGCCTGCTGCAACTCCTGGTGGAGACGACTAAGCATACGATCGTATGCTTCTTCGCTCTGCCAACGGCTGTCGACGGTGCTCGCGGCAACCTTGTGTTTGGGCAGCGGTTTGGCTTTTTTCGGACCACTGCTCCAAACCGCCACTCCCATGCGCTTTAAAATGATCAGGCCGTAGACGGACGCAGCCAATACAACTGCGCCGACTACGGCCAGACCGATATGGAAAAAACGTTCTACCCCTACCATGGAACCCATACCGGGAAATTATCTTCACCCGAAACGGTTCCTTTGGTTAAAGTATACTAGCTGTTTTTTGTTAGCTTTCTATGGTTAAGAAAGTGGTGCTGCCCTGGCGCTCGATCAGCAAGGCGAAGGAGTCCCCCTGCTGCGACTTCAGCGCATTGACAAATTGCTCGGGGTTGTGCACGTCCGTTGTGTTGATCTTGTGGATGATATCGCCTCTTTGTAGGCCGGCTCGAGCGGCCGGGCTGTTGCGGGCCACGTCGATGATGACCACCCCGTCGCTGGAGCTGGACGATAGTTGGGTGGCAATTTCTGGCGTCAGAGGACGAATGCTGACTCCGAGCAACTTGGTATCGTCGGCCGGGAGTTCTTGCGACTGACTGACCTGTTGGTCGTCAGGCCGTTCGACGACGGTCACGTTGACATGTCGCTTGCTACCTGCTCTCCAGACTTCCAGGTCAGCGGGCTTGCCGACCGGGGTGCGAGCGACTTCAGCCAGCAGTTCACGGTCCGAGAGAATGGCCTTGCCGTTCACCGAAGTGACTACGTCCTGGACCTTCAGACCGGCCTTGGAGGCAGGCCCTCCGTCCACCAGGCTGGAGATCAGGCCGCCGCGCACGTCCGAAGGAATGTTCAGCGCCGTCTTGAGCTTGTTGGTCATGGGCTGCACGCCGACGCCCAGGAAGCCGCGGGTGACGTGGCCCTTGTCCTTGAGCTGGGCCACGATGTCCTTGGCCATGTTGACCGGGATCGAGAAGCCGATGCCCTGGGCGTTGGGAATGATAGCCGTGTTGATGCCTACGATCTGCCCGGCCGTGTTGAACAGCGGTCCGCCGCTGTTGCCGGGATTGATGGAGGCATCGGTCTGCAGGAAGTCGTCATACATACCGGCGCCGATGACTCGGCCCTTGCCGCTCAGGACGCCCACGGTGACGGTGGCCTCCAGCCCGAAAGGATTGCCGATGGCCATGACCCAGTCGCCCACCTGAAGCGCTTCCGAGTCACCTAGCTGAGCGGCCGGCAGAGGCTTGGCCGAGGTTACCTTGACCAGAGCCAGATCGGTCTTGGGGTCGGTGCCGACCACCTTGCCTTCCAGTTCCGAACCGTCCGAGAGCGTCACGCGGCAGGTCTTGACGCCTTCCACCACGTGATTGTTGGTGATGATAAAGCCATCCGGCGAGATGATCGCGCCCGAACCCTGTCCGTGCGAGCGGCGCTTATAGGGCTGGGCCTGCTGCTGGGGCAGCTGCATTTGGAATGGGAACATGCTGGCCAGGTCCTGTTGCTGTTCGAGCACGACCTTTTCGACCGCGATGTTGACGACAGAAGGCTTGAGGTCCTTGGCCAGCTTGGCAAAGGTGCCCATCTCCTGGCGGATCTGCTGACCGGAATCGGCGCGGGCCGGAGTGGGGTGGGGCGCCGGTAGTTGCAGACCCGTCTGGATAAAGCCCACCAGCAGCGCACCGGTTAAGGTGCCCAGAGCGAGCGTACGCACTTGAACTTGACCTGATCTTGAATGAATCACAATTCCTCCACACACTAAGCACAGTTGAGACAGGAAAATAGAACCGGCCTTCTCTTTGAAAGTTCCCTATATGCCTTATCAAAAAACCCGTGCAGGCATGATCTCGTGAAGTTCTAATATCTGGCTTTATGGCAGTTTTACGCATTCCCGACGAGGACCGCACCTTGAGCGAGTTCTCGGAAATCAAAGAGTACCTGGCCGGCATCGGGATCGGTTACGAAATTTGGAAACCAACCATCGAGATCGACCGCGACTCCAGCAACGAGCAGATTCTGGAGGCCTTTGCCGGCGAGATCGAGACCCTGAAGAAGCAGGGTGGCTATCAGACGGCCGACGTCATCAATCTTTTCCCGGATACTCCGAACCTGGAGCCCATGCTGGCCCGTTTCAGCAAAGAGCACTGGCACGACGAGGACGAGATTCGCTTTATCACCGCTGGCCGCGGTGTCTTTCATATTCGTCCCCAGGACGGTTCCCCGGTGGTCGCTCTAACCGTCGAAGAGGGTGACCTGGCGCGCGTTCCGGCCGGCACCTGGCACTGGTTCGACCTGTGCAGCGACCGGCGCATTCGCGCCATCCGTCTGTTTCAGGACCCGAGCGGTTGGACCCCTCACTACACCGATAGCGGGAAAGACGCCGGCTACATGCCGCTCTGTTTCGGTCTGGACTTTATACCCTCGCAGCTGCAGCAGCTGTAAAGGGAAGTTAGCGGCCGAACTTGGAGCGGACCAGGGCGGCGGTGACGCTGGCGGCCGCATCGCTGGTGGTGGGGCCGGCGCCCAGAACGTTGCCCCGTCCGGATTCGGCGGTGTTGGCGGCGGCTACGAAAGCGGCGCCCTGAGCATACTGGTTGGTGTTGTTGGGCCCGGCGTTGCCGGCCGCGACCACCACCGGGATACCCATCGACTGGAGAACCTGGATGCGCTGCTGCACGGCGGCGGTTTCCTGGGAAGCCTGGAAATTCTGCTGCGAGAGGTTGACGGCGTCGAAGTGCTGGCCGTTCTGAGCGGCGGCGATGACCTGGTCGAGCGCGCGCGAGACGCCACCGTTGTTGTTGACGTCAAAGCCGGCGATACCGGCTCCGCCCTGCTGCTGGATGGTGCCGGCGATGCGCTGGCCGTGACCGCTGCCGCTGCTGAAATCGTCGACCACAGCCACGTTGGGCTGGCCGCCAACGATGCCGTTGAACTGCTGACCGAGCTGTTGCGCGCCTTGCATACCGCCCTGGGAAATCTGCTGCGCGTGGCACGGACTGAAGGAAGAAGGGGCCTGGACCTGCTGCTGGGGAGCGTAGGCGACGGCTGCCGAGGTATAACCTCCACCTACCTGCTGGGCTCCCTGAAAGTTGTTATTGACTGCGTACATTAGCGGCTCTCCTTCGCTCCCTGTCGGTCTGTTAACAGTTTAGCGAACGTTTCTTAACAACTCGTGACCATTTTCTTAAAGATTTTAGTTCCGTTTAATGGTGGATAAACGAAAGCGGGCTCCCCTTTTCAGGAGAGCCCGCCCCAAGAGGGTTAGCCGCGCAATCGCGACAGCTCCTCAAACAGCTCTTTTTCGCGCGGGGTCAACTTGGTGGGCAAGGTGACTTCCAACTTGACGTAGAGATCGCCGGCCGGTTTGCCGGCGGCCGCCGGCAGCCCCTGGCCGCTGAGCCGGAAGCTGCGCCCATTCTGGGATTCGGCCGGCACCTTGAGCGCCACTTCCTTGCCGGAAGGGGTGCGGAAGGATACCTCTGAGCCCAAAACCGCTCCGTATAGATCCACGCTGGTCTTGCGGATCACGTCCCGGCCCTTGATCTCGTAGTCGGGGTCGGGCTTCACGTTGATCACCATGGTCACGCCCTGGGCCTTGACTTTGCTACCCTGGGTGACGCCGGCCGGGATCCGAACCTCGAGACGGCGCGTACCTTGCTGGCGGCCGGCTCCCCGGCACACCGGACAAATGCCGTTGCCGATGACCCCGGCCCCACGGCACTGGGGACACACCTGGGGCGAGGCGATCTCCAGCTGACGGGTGGTTCCGGAATAGGCCTCGGCCAGCGTGACCTCGACGTCGACCGAGGTCGGCTGCTCCGGTTGCGGCTGCTGGGGTTGCGGGCCGCGCGGTTGCTGCGGTCGTCCGCCGCCACCGAAGAAGCGCTCAAAAAAGCTGGAGAAGCCCCCGGCACTCTCTTGACCTCCGCCGCCCATGCCGCCGCCTCCGAAGAGATCCGAGAAGTCGAACTCCACGCCCGCTCCTCCGCCGGGGCCCGGGCCGCGGCGCGGTCCGGCATTGCGCCACTGCGAGCCCAACTGATCGTACTTCTTACGATTGTCGGCATCGGACAGCACTTCGTAAGCTTCGTTGATCTCCTGAAAGCGCTTTTCAGCGCCCTTGTCGCCGGAGTTCACGTCAGGATGGTTCTCGCGAGCCAACTTGCGGTAGGCCGACTTGATATCTTTCTCGGTGGCCGTCTTGGCCACGCCCAGAGTTTTGTAATAGTCCTTAAAGTCCATCTTAACGCTCTCCTCTCGCGAAAAAGCCCGCCCCGTGATAGGGCGGGCTTTTTCAAGTCACCGTCAAGGGTTAATCCTTGACTTCGAACTCGGCGTCGACGACTTCGCCGTCGACCGGGCCTTCCTGGCCTTCGCCGCCTTCAGCGCCCTCTTCGTCCTGACCATACATCGCCGAGCTGGCGGCCATGACGGCCTCCTGCAGCTCTTCGATAGCGGCCTTGACTTCTTCGGTGTTGAAGTCTTCCGGCTCGATCAGCTTGCTCAGCTTCTCTTGCGCGGCCTCGATCTTGGCCTTGGCGTCGCCGGCGATCTTGTCGCCGAACTCCTTGACCGTCTTTTCCGACTGGTAAACGAGGCTGTCGGCCTGGTTCTTGAGCTCCACCTTATCGCGTCGCTTCTTGTCGTCGCTAGCGTAAGATTCGGCGTCCTTCACCATGTTTTCCACATCGGACTTGCTCAGGTTGGTGCTGGCCGTGATGGTGATGCGCTGAGCCTTGCCGCTGGCCTTGTCCTTAGCTTCCACGTTGAGGATGCCGTTCGAATCAAGGTTGAATTCAACCTCAATCTGGGGCACGCCACGGGGAGCCGGGGGAAGATCCCGCAGCACGAAGGTTCCCAAAGACTTGTTGTCCTTGGCGAACTCGCGCTCACCCTGAAGGATGTGCACTTCCACGCTGGTCTGCATGTCGGCGGCGGTGGTGAAGGTCTCCTTGCGCTTGGCGGGGATGGCCGTGTTGCGGGTGATGAGCTTGGTCATCACGCCGCCCAGGGTCTCGATTCCCAGCGTGAGCGGGGTTACGTCCACCAGCACCACGTTCTTGACTTCGCCCGAGAGGACGGCGCCCTGAACGGCGGCACCGAGAGCCACGCACTCGTCGGGATTGACGTCCTTGGACGGATCCTTTTCGAAGAGGCGCTTGACCAGCTCGGTGACGGCCGGCATACGGGTCGAGCCGCCGACCAGCAAGACGCGGTCGATTTCATTCAACTTCATCTTGGAGTCGTCGATGGCGCGACGGCACGGACCTTCGCAACGCTTGAGCAAGTCGGCGGTCAGCTCCTCGAACTTGGCCCGGGTCAGGTCCACGTCAAGGTGCTTCGGTCCGCTGGCGTCGGCGGTGACGAACGGCAGGTTGATATTGGTGCTGAACTTCTGAGACAGCTCGATCTTGGCTTTTTCGGCCGCGTCGCGCAGGCGCTGCAGGGCCATTTTGTCGGCCAAGAGGTCGATGCCGTTCTCTTTTTTGAAGGCTTCGGCCACGAACTTCACGATGCGCTCGTCCCAGTCGTCGCCACCCAGGTGGGTGTCGCCGGCAGTGGACTTCACTTCGAAGACGCCGTCACCGATCTCGAGCACGGACACGTCGAAGGTGCCGCCGCCGAGGTCGAAGACGATGACCGTCATGTTGTCGTTCTGCTTGTCGAGGCCATAGGCCAGAGCAGCCGCGGTCGGCTCGTTGATGATGCGCAGCACTTCGAGGCCGGCGATGGTGCCGGCGTTCTTGGTGGCCTGACGCTCCGAGTCGTTGAAGTAAGCCGGCACGGTGATGACTGCCTGGGTGACTTTCTCGCCCAGGTAGGCTTCCGCGTCGGTCTTCAGCTTCTGCAGAATCATCGAGGAGATTTCCTCGGGGGAATACTTCTTGCCGTCCACGGTTTCGCGGTGGTCGGTGCCCATATGACGCTTGATCGACTTGATGGTGCGATCGGGGGCGCTGACGGCCTGGCGCTTGGCCAGTTCACCAACGAGGCGCTCGTCGGACTTGGAGAAACCGACGACGGACGGCGTGGTGCGCGCGCCTTCGGCGTTGGCGATAACGGTGGGTTTACCACCTTCGAGAATGGCGATCACCGAGTTGGTGGTGCCGAGATCAATACCCACTACTTTTGACATATTGAGGGCCTCCTTTGGTCTTTCTTCAATTCTTAATTCTTGACGGTGTTGCGGGCCACTTTGACCATGCTGGCGCGTAGCACGCGGTCGCCGATCTTGTAGCCCTTTTGGAGCTCTTGCACGATGGACTGGTCGGGCACGTCGTCGCGCTCCTCGACCATCATCGCCTCGTGCTGAGCCGGGTCAAATTCCACCCCGGTGGTGCCGATGACGGTAATTTCGTTGTTTTCCAGCAGGCGGTCAAAACCGCGCCGGATCAACTCCACACCCTTCAGCAGTGACTCCACCGACGGATTGGCGCGGGCTGCGTCCAGGCTGCGGTCGAGGTTGTCCACCAGCGGCAGCAGTTCGCGGAAGAGTTCTTCCTTCATCAGCACCTGACGGCGCTTTTGTTCTTCTTGCTGACGGCGGCGGAAGTTTTCAAACTCCGCCGAGATGGTGAGCACGTGCTCTTTCAGTTCCTTGGCCTGGTTCTGCGCAATTTCGAGTTCCTGGCGTAAAGCGTCTTCCGCGTCCACCACTTCGGGCTCATCGAGCACCTCGGTTTCGGTGTCCTCGACGACTTGATTCTCTTGTTCCATTCCCTCTGACTCCTTGCCGTTGACCTTTGAGTCCGAATATAGCAAGTCGGCGAATATCCGATGTATGTCTACTGTTAGAATTGTGTTAGAGGGGTTTTTGGCGGCTAGCTGCCCAGAACGCGTTTCCAGCGGCGGGCGCATTCCTCGGTGCGGCCCAGTTTCTTGCGCGCGATCAGGCCGTGTTCATAGCGGAGGCGATCTTCTTCGAGCAGGCTCTGCCAGCGGCCGGCCTCTTCTTGATCGGATTTTGTCCAGCTCAAAAGCCCGCGGTCTGCCTGAGATAGGGCGCTCCATTCTTTAAAAAGCGCGTCCCAACCGGGTTCGGCCTTGCCTGCCTGCAGGCTCAGCCCGGCGGCTCGGAGCTGGCGTTGCTGGACACCGGACAGCTGAGGCAAGGGGAGGCTGCTCAAACGGCGCCAGCGCTGCTGCCAGGCCAGCGCTCGCGGTGAGGGTCGCGGGGGCGCCGGCGGCAGGGAGATCAGCGCCACCCCTCCCGCGTAGTCAAAAAGCGTGCCCTGGGCGTCGCGCATCTTCACGTCCACGTGGTCGCGAGCCACCGAACCGACGGTCTGGCCGACCTCGAGTCGCTGGCCCACGCTCACCCCGGGCACTACGTGTCCGTAAGTGGCGCTGGTGCCGTCGCCCAGCACCACCTCCACACCCCACTCCCCGTCCGCCCAGGGAATGATGGCGCGCACCTGCCCGGACCAGGCGGCGCGCACGCTGGCTCCGGCCGGCATGGCGATGTCGTAGCCGGAGTGCACGCCCGGCCGGGAACGATAGCGCGAGACGCCGCGGGCATCGTGAAAGCCGCTGGTCACCACCGCCGGGCCATAGCTCTTGCGCTGTTCGTCCAGCAGTTGCTGCAGCCGGGACTCGGCCGTGGCCGCCCCCATCAGGGACACCCACAGAATCCACCGCTTCACAGCTGTCCAGAGGCGGCCGAGAGCACCACTCGGGCTCGGTGCGTATCGGCCAGGATCTCGATCAGCTTCTGGCCCTCGGCCAGAGTGGCCCGCTCGCGTTGATTGACCAGAAAGAGGGTGCTGTCGCCCAGTCGGTATTTGAGCCGCTCAGCTTCTTCCAGGTCCAGGGCTAACCGATACGATTCCAGGGCCGGCTCCAGACGCCGGTGACTCATCTCCAGCAGCGATCCGGCATCGCGAACCTCGGTCAGAATGCGCTGGATCTCGTTCACCTGGTCCAAGTCCAGCTTGTCGCTCTTCAGACGGGCCGCCTGGATGCGCCCGTCGGCGCTCCGGGTAGCCAGCGGAATGGTCAGCTGCAGACCCAGCTTATAGGTGAGCCCGATGGCCTTGTAGCCGGTATCCAGGCCGGGAGAAATGCTCAGATCCAGGGCTGGCAGGCGATCGTTCTCGGCCAGTTTGCGGTCCAGATCCACCACCTCGCGCTGAAAGCGGATCTCGGTCAACTCGGGGCGAGCCTGGAGAGCGCTCAGCTCAGCTTCGGCCAGTTGCTCCAGAGAAAGCGAAGGGGCGGCTGTGCCCGTGAGTTGCACGACTTCGTGCCGTTCGGACTTGATCGGCACCAGTTGTTGGGCCTGGGCCGGCACCGGCATGGCCTGCGGTTGGCCCTGACTGTTCCATAGATACATGGAGAGCTTGAGCACGGCTTTCTGCACGTTGCGGCCGGCCTTGACGCGGGCCTCGTCGCGCCGTTGCAGCTCCTGGCTGGCCTCCAGCTGGTCGATGCGCGGCAGATCGCCGGCTTCCACGCGCTGGCGCACCTGGTCGAGTCGGGTCAGGCCCAGTTCGTAGTTGGCTTCCAGCAAGGCCAGGTCGCTGCAGGCGGAGACCCAGTCCCAGTAGGCCAGGGCCGCTCCCAGCAGGGTTTGTAGCCGCACCAGTCGTCCGGTGGCCACCGCCTGCAGACGGGCCGCTTTGGCTTGCTCCAGGGCGGTTTGCTCCTCGTTTACCCCTAGCCCGCGCAGCAACGGCATCTTGAGCTCCACGAAGAACTCACCGCCGGTGCCGGTCAAACTGTCGGGCGACTTTACAAAGCCCTGGTTGCGGCGGTAGCCGGAGATCAGCTTCCAGCCGGCTACATCCTGAATTTGCACGGCCGCCATGGCCTCGTCGGCCAGCTTGGCCTTGCCCGGATCGGTCGGGGAGTTGTAGCGAAACTGCTCGCCGCCCACGATCACGCTCGGGTCAAAAGCGCCTTCCTTTTCGGTCACTTTGGCCTCGGCCAGCTCCCGGATCAATTCGATGGTGCGCATTTTCGGATGATTGCGGGCCGCCTCATCCAGCACCTGAGTCAAGGTCAGGGTCTGCCCCGCTGCCAGACCGGCCCCCAGCCAGAACCATACCCCCAGCCAGAGGTGCTTCATCGTTTCAGCACCGGCTTGGCGGAGTAGTCTTTTTCCTTCTTGCCGCCTTCTTTCTTGGCGTTGGGGTCGCCCAACGGCACGGGCGGGAAGGCGTTCAAGCGACGCCAGACTTCCCAATAGAGCGGCACCGGACGGTCCATCATGACCCAGCCCTGCACCTGTGTGCCCGGCCGCAGCGGATAGGGCGCCTTCTGCTCATTGGCTTTGGGCCAGGAGAGCGAATGGGGATGAGGTTCGGGCGTAATCAGCAGGCGATAGCGACCGGACCCGTCATCATGGGCGTCGACCACGGCCACTACACCGCCGTAGGTGCCCACGGCCGCCCAGGGGAAGGCCGTGAACGGGATGGCCGGAAAGCCGTCAAACATCAGACGCACTTTCTGGCCGGGACGCACCAAGGGGGCGTCGAAGTCGGAAATCATCAGCTCGACCGCTGGATCCTGCTGTTCGGGCAAAATCGTGCACAGCGAGTCGCCGCTTTTGACGCTGCTTCCCTGGCCCAGGCGCAACAGCCTCACCACTTTGCCGGCCCGCGGTGCCTTGACCAACTGCTGCTCGCGACGCTGGGCCAGGTTGCTGCGGTCCACTTCAAGCTTGAGCAGTTCGGCCTCCACCTCGGCCATGTTCTCGCGGGCCTTCACGGTGTTTTCCGCCACTTTGGCCAGGTCCAGTTGGATCCCAAACTGCAGGCGCTCACGCTCCAGTTCGCTTACCTGGACATCGCGCTGGGCCACGCCCACGCTGAGCCGGGTGCGATTCAAATCGGTGGTCGAGCGGGTGAGAGCTTGCTGGGTCAACTCGAAGTCGCGCCGCGAGCGCAGTCCCGAGCCTTCCAGCTGGCGCATGCGGTCAAACTGCAGACGGTCGGTGGTCAGGTTTTGCTCGGAAAGGACCACGCTCTGCTGGGCTTGAGCCAGCTTCTGGCGATTTTGCTCCACTCTCTGGTCGGCCGCCGGTAGAGCCGCCGCCCGCGCCTGCAGCAAGGCCTGGCGCTGTTCGTCCAGGGTGCCCAGTCGGGTGCGAACCAGCTCGCGTTTCTGACGGTAGGTGAAAAGCATGTCGTCGGTGCGGCGCAGTTGCTCCGGGTCGAGATATTTGCTGTCGATGTCCTGCAGGAGCGCGAGCTTCTGGCCCTTTTTGACGGTCTCGCCTTCGCGCACATACCATTCGGAGATTCGACCTGGAATCAGGGCGTCGACTTCCTGCACGCGGTCCATCGGATTGTAGACGATCACTTTGCCCATCCCGGTGACGCTTTGATACCAGGGGACGCCTACCAGGGCGGCGGCGGCCAGGGCCAGCACGCTGAGCATCAAGAAGGCCAGGATCCAGGCGTAGCGAGTGGTGCGCAGGCGCTGGAGAGACTTCAGTTTGGGGCTTTCCGGGGGGCTAAACATCCAGGTCCTCCAGGCGCATGAGCGCTTCTCGACAGATGGTGGGGAAGTGCCGCGGCAGCGGGCTGACTTCCAGCTTGAGGGCCTGCTGCGGAGGACCCAGCTCGAGCAGTTCACCATCCTGCAGCCAGAGAATACGCTGACTGCGGGCCAGCGCTTCCGCGTCGGGCACCAGGTTGATGAGAGTCCAGGGGCGGCTGGTGTCGAACAGGCGACCCAGCATGCGCCGGCGGGCTTGCGGATCCAGTGCGCTCAATGGGTGGTCCAGAATGAGCAGGCGGGGACGCCCGCACAGGGCGCGGGCCAGTTGCAGGCGAGCCACCTGCGAGCTCGACAGGTTGCGGCCGGCCCAGCACAACTCGCTGCGCAGTCCATCGGGCAGCCAGCTGAGGTGGTCGTTCAAGCCGCTCAGCTCCAGGCTCCAGCGCAGGTCCGCTTGAGAAATCTCGCGTCCCATCGTAACGTTTTCCTCCACCGAGGCATCCAGCAGCTCGTGGCTCGGATGGAACCAGGCCAGCTGACCGCGCACCAGGCGGGTGGCCTCCAGGCCGTCGACCTCGGCCAGACCTCGCTGCGGTCTCAGCAGTCCGGCGCAAAGTTGGGCCAGGGTGCTCCTGCCGCAGCCTTCCAGGCCGATGATGGAAACGCGCTCTCCGGGCTTGACCGACAGGTCGACCTGTTTGAGCACCGGCATGCTCTCCCGATAGTTGAAGGCCAGATCCCGCAGCTCCACGCCGCAGGCGCCGCCCTTGGGGTCGAGCTGGCGGTCCTGGGCCACTTCCTGGGGGGTTTCCACCAGGTGACCGAGCTTATCCAGGCCGGTCAGCAGGTCGAAGTAGGACTCGGGAGAGCGGGCCAGTTTCTCGGCGGCTTTCAGCAGATTGAGCACGACCAGTTCGGCTGCCACCAGCTGGCCTACCGAGATGTGTCGTTCGATCACCAGATAGCCGCCGTAGCCCAGCACTACGGCCACCACCACCGCGTTGAAGAAATAGAAGGCGCTCAACTGGCGTAGCAGCACCGAGAAGTGGCTCTGGCGGTATTTCAGATAGCCGTAGATCAGGCCGTCGCTTTTGCCGACAGCGTGGGGAGAGCTGTTGAAGAGCTTCCAGCTGTCCTGGCTGCGAGCCAGTTGTTCCAGCCAGCCGGCCAGCCGATATTTGACCTTGGACTCGTAAATCGAGCTGCGTAGTCCGCCCCAACCCAGCAAGACGATGAAGAGGGCCGCCAGCAAACTCAGAATCAGGGCCATCGCCAGCAGATTGGTGCCATAGAGCAGCAGAAAGGCAAAACCCAGCCCCAGCTCCACCAGACTGGTGGGCACGTCCAGCAGCAGCTTGTTCCAGGATTTCTGGATGTTGACCACCTCGAAGAACTTGTTCAGCTCATCGGGTCCTTCGCTTTTGCGGAAAGCCTGGGTGTCGAAGACCGGCACCAGTTCGCTGAGGCGCAGGCCGAGGCGGGCGAACAACTTTTGTTGGACCCCTTCGGCGATGGCCAGCTGCATGGATTTCAGGACTCCTGACAGCAAAAGTCCGGCAAAGACGGCGCAGGTCAGAACCAGCAAGGGTTGCCAGAAGAGTCCCTGGACAATGCTGTTCACCAGAGCCTGGGCCGCCAGCGGTAGGGCCAGGCCCAGCAAACCGGCGCCCAGGGCGTAACAGGAGAGCAAAAAGATCGACCAGCGGTCCAGCCAGAGTAGCTCGACAAAACGAGAGAAGGGCGTTTTCATAGCGCCCAAGCTAACCAGTCAAGGTGAGAACGACATCACGGAACAATGAAAAGTTGATGAAGATGAAGGAAGAAGGCCCCTCCCGGGCTCGGCAGAAGGCCAACTGCGATGGATGCAACCAAGCCTGAGATTCTGCTGGTGGAGGATGACCCTGCCGTACTGGCCTCGATACGTCGTCGCTTTCAGATGGAGGGCTTCAACGTGCACACGGCCGTGACGGGCCTCATGGCTTTGGAGGTTTTCTCCGAGATCACCCCTCAGCTGGTGATCCTCGACCTGATGCTGCCGGAACTGGACGGTATTCAGGTAGTGCGCGAACTGCGCAAGCAGTCCAGCACGCCGATTCTCATGCTGACGGCTCGAGACTCCGTGGCCGACCGCGTCAAAGGCCTGGAAGAAGGCGCCGATGACTACCTGGTCAAGCCCTTCGTCTTCGACGAGCTGCTGGCCCGCGCTCGCGCCTTGCTCCGACGCAGTCAGTACGGCTCGGTTGCGACCGATACTCTCCAGTTCGCTCACCTTTCGCTTTCGCCGGCGACCCGCCAGGTCCATTCGGCCGGAACCGAGGTGAACCTGACGGCGCGCGAGTTTGATCTGCTGGCCTATTTCCTGAAGAATCCCCGCCACGTGCTCACCCGCGAGCGAATCATGACGGATGTTTGGGGCTACGACTACGAAGGCAGCTCCAACGTCATCGACGTCTACGTGCGCTCGTTGCGCGACAAACTCGAGAAATCGTCACGCCCCCGCCTGCTGCAAACCGTGCGCGGAGTCGGCTACGTTCTCCGAGATTAATGGCCGCCGGCCTGAATCAGGGCCGGCGCCAGCCACCACAGCGGACTGGCGAAGAGGGAGAAGGCCGCGGCTTCCCGGCAACTGGTCAGGTGCTGAGGGTTGTCGAGTCGGTAAACGCCGGTCAGCCGGTGATACAGAGCCCAGACCACCGGGGCCAGACACAGCAGACCCAGGAAGAACCAGCTGCCCACCAGGCTGGCGATGGTCATATCGATTCGGGCTTGAGGGCCTCCGGCCTGAATCAGGATGTGGCGGGCGGCCTGGGACAACGCGGCGGAAACGATAAAGGCCGCTCCTCCCGCCTGCAGTCCTCGGTAAAGTAGCTGAGTCCAGTTGGTCATTTGTAAGCTCCTCCAGATTGGGAATACTGGCCAGGAGACGGCTCAGAAGAAAAAGGTTTTACCGTCTGGCGATTTTTTCGGCCAAGAACTCGCCACAGGCCTGGTTGAGAAGCGCGCCGGGGTGTCCGTCGGTGGGGCTGATGGCCAGACTGGAGCCGCTAAAGTCCTGGATGTTGCGTTCTTTCATGATGCGGTCGGTGACGGGCTGAAAGTCCCAATAAGGAATGGCTGCTTCTCGGCAGTAAATCTCGGCCGGGCCGATGGTCCCAGGGAAAGCCAGGCAGGCAGTCTGAAAATGATGAACCCGGCCCAGCTCGGCGAGCTCTCGATAGGCACGTCGCACGGCTTCCCATCCCACCATCTCGCGATAGGCCTCGGGAACACGGGTCGGGTCATCATCCAGAAAAACCTTGCCGGGTACCCATCCCGGCTGCATCTGGGGAGGCAACAAGGTCTCGCGACTCAGTCGGCCGCGGAACCAGTCCAGCAAAAAGGAGTAGCCCGGATCGGTGGGGGAGCGCTGGATGAAATTTGGCATCTGCGCGTCGTTGCCAACCACATTGATGACGACCAGATCTGGCTGATATGGCAGACCATAGACTCGCAGACATTCGATTTCTTGGGCGGCATTGTAGCCGGGGAGGCCCATATTGAGGACTTCCCAGTCGGGGCGCAACCGGGCCAGCACGTCGCTGTAGCGGGATTCCACCGGCAGGCACCAGCCGAAAAGAATCGAGTCACCCAAAAAGAGCACGCGCCGTTTCCCCAAGGGTTTTGGGATTTGGTGGTCGAGGTCGCGGAAGCCTTCGCGGTTGGTTCGCAAAGGTTGGCCCTGAAAGCTGACGTCCAGTTCCGGGCGAAAGCCGTAGACCAGACGGCGATTCGGGATGAACCGCACAATTTCGCCCATTTGTACCGCCCCCGTGGGTTTTTGGGTCTGGGCCACCTGGACCCGATGATTGTCAAAAGCGGTGCGCATGCGCAATCCTACCTCGAGCAGCAAAGCTCCGAGTAACAGACCGAAAGCCACCATGGTCAGTCGCACAGCGATTCTCACGGCATTCGGCCTTCGCCAGGATCCCGGGACTGGACCACCAAGGTAGGCAGGTGACGGATTGGCAAGGTCAACAAGACCGAAGGTTTCGACGCCTGGACGCGGACCACATCGTAACTACGGTAGAAAGTCTTCAGCAGCGGATTGAGTCGAGGTTTCCAGATGCGGGGCTGAGCCGCCTGGTGGCCGAGTTGCTGCAGGTCGCCCGCGAAACGGTGGCTCGAACCGAATGGATTCAGCGCCCGCACGTTCCGATTCGAGCAGGTGCGGGATTTCTCTGTCTGAGCATTGTGTTGCTGATCGCCGACCTTTTCAACCATGTGCGGCGGGTCGAGTTTGACGATTTTACTTCGGCCATCCAGGCACTCGAGGCCAGTATCAGTTCGGTGGTGTTTATCGGCGCCGCCATCGTGTTTCTAGTCAGTTGGGAGAATCGCATCAAGCGCGAGCGAGCCCTGAAGGCCATTCACGAGTTGCGCGCGATGGCTCACATCGTGGACATGCACCAGTTGACCAAGGATCCGGAAAGCGTTCTCAACCCAAACCCCGAAGCCAAACGGCAGATGACCTCTTTCGATCTCAGCCGCTATCTGGACTACTGCGGCGATTCGCTGGCCCTGATCAGCAAAATCGCCGCTCTCTACGTCCAGGAGTTTCAGGACTCGGTGCTGCTGGCGGCAGTGGACGAAGTCGAAGAGCTGACCTCCGGATTTTCTCGCAAGATCTGGCAGAAGATTACCATCCTGGAGAATCTGGGGCGTGGCGGTGAGTAGCGCGGCCATCGAGGAAGTTGCCGGACTGGCCGATCGCGAGAACTGGTCCTCGGACGCGCGCGTGCGCGCTTACGCCCTGGCCACCCAGCCGGCCGATGCGGCCGAATGGTCCCGTTTTCTGGACCGCAACCTGCTGGCCGGGGGAGCACTGGCCGTCATTTCCGGGGCGGGCTTTTTCGTGGGGGCCAACTGGAGCTTACTCGGGGCCTACGCGAAGTTTCTCCTGCTCGACGGTCTGCTGTTAGGACTGGCGCTGTCCGCCTGGCGTCTGGGCTTGGACCAGCTGCGAGCCCGTTGGGCCCTTACGGTGGCCTGCGGACTGGTGGGTGCCGTTCTGGCCCTCTACAAGCAAACCTACCCGGGCGACGACGACGGTTCGTTGTTGACCTGGCTGTGGGCCGCTCTCACTTTGCCCTGGACTCTGTTGCTCCGATTTGACCCGGCCTGGGCGCTCTGGGTGGCTGTTTTGAATGGCGCTCTGCTGGCCACCTGGGATGACCCCAGCTCGATCGGACTGGTGAATCTCGCTCTGTGGGGCCTGGCGGCCGCCCGCCGTCCTCATTTTGGCTGGACTCAGGTGCCCTTGACGGCGGCCTGGTGCGCTCTCACCGGATCGGCTTTGGTGCAGGTTTTTGACAAGCAGGACCCTTCCGTTTTTGGCGCCTGGGCTTTGTGGGTCGCCGTCACGGTGGCCTACGCCTATCGCAAGCGCCACAAAGGCACGTTGGCGGCCGTTGGTTTCTCGGTCATCTTGTTGGTGACCGCCGGCTTGCTGAGGGCCACGGCCGATTGGAATACCATCAACTGGCTGTTCATCCTGGGGGTTGCCGTCAGCGCTCAGGTGGCGGCTCTGATCTTCGCGTTGCGGCGGGTGCCGGAATGAATCTTCAGGAACTGGTTACCACCCTGCACCGGGAAGATTTCCTCGAGAGCGGAGAAATCCCGGTCGGAGCCAGGCCTCCCGCCTGGTACATTCGCGTTCTGGCCGCCCTGGGCGCCTGGCTGAGCACGCTGTTTCTGGTGTTCTTCTGGGCCTTGATGGCTTCGCAAAGCTTCGCCATGGGGATTGTTCTGGGCCTGATTCAGTCGCTGGCGGCAGCCCGGATGGCGGGCCGTCGGCGCGGTGAGATGTTCCATCAAATGGCGCTTTCGCTCTGGCTGACGGGAGTCTGCCTGCTGGTGGTCACCTGTGCCGAACAGTTTCACCTGAGGCTTACGGGTGCCAGCGTCTTGCTCTTTTTGCTGGCAGCAGCCTACCCGGAAAGCCAGGGTCGCTTTCTGGCCGCGCTGGCGGGCGGTGTCTGTCTGGTCCTCGGGTTCCAAGAAGTGGCGATGCCGATGGACTTGTTGGTAGGCCCTCTGGCGCTGTTGGCCGGCATTCACTACCTGAACCAGACTCGCTTTTGGTGGGCCGGCTGGGGGCGGCGCACCGCCAGTTTCGCGGGCGTGGCGGTGCTGACCATGCTTATGGCTCTGTGCAGCTCTTTCTGGGGATGGACCCGGTTTCCGGCAGGCGCGGCCAGCACCGGTCTGCTGACTCTGGCCGCCTTGTGGTTGAGCACCCGGGTATTGTCACGTCTCAAGGCTCCTCTCCAGCCGTCTATAGCGGTCTGGTTGGGATTGTTGGCCACCGCCGGGCTGACTCTCTATACCCCCGGAATCATGGGGGGCATCGGGGTGTTGCTGCTGGCCCGGGAATCCCGCAGCGCCTGGCTGACAGTGGTGGGATGGCTGTATCTGCTGACCTTTACCTCGGCCTACTATTCTCGGCTGGACATGTCGCTGAACTACAAAGCTTTGAGCCTGATGTTGCTGGGGGCTCTGCTGCTGGGCCTGCGTCGCTTCCTGGTGCTTCGTCCATGAAGAGACTGCTTTTCTGGCTGGGTTTTCTGCTTTGCCTGGGGGTGCCGGCTGGATTGGTCATTCGCCAGGAGAATCTGCGGCGCGGCAGTGTGGTTGTCTACTTGAGACTGGCGCCCGAGGGAGTGACCGTCTATGGCGAGGGGGCCAGCTTGAGCTATGACCTCAATCTTCGGCCCTTGGATCCCAACTGGCCCAAGCAAGGTTTCCTCACGCCGGACATGGACACTCGCCGAGTGATCAACGCCTGGGCTCCTGGCCCGCAAGGCCTCCGCTATCACCTGGTGGACTCGCAAGTTCGGCTGGACGCTGAGACCCTGCCCGTTCCCCCGGGCAAGGGTGAGGCCTTTCGCCAGGCTCGCTACGCCAAGTTCGACCTGGGTCTGGACGGCAAACTCCGAGTGCGCGGCCTGACCGACATGACTTTGAATCAGCTCTGAATCTTCTCGATGAGTTCGGGGATGCGCTCGTTCTCCAGCACGTCGAGTCGGCGAAGGACTTCCGCCAGGGCCAGTTCGTTCTTCAAATTCACCTGATAGTCCAGGTCGGCTCGGAGCCTGTCTTTCAGGCCCTGGCGGTTCTGAGACATCATGATAAAAGGAGCCTGCATGCCGGCTACGATAGCCAGGCACAAGTTGAGGAAATTGAAGGGCACCGGGTCGAACGCGTGCGCCCACAGCGTATTCAAAGCCATCCAGCACAGGATCAAAAAGACGAAGGTGAAGATAAACTTCCAGCTTCCGCCGAAACTTGCGATCATGTCCGCCGCCCGGTCGGCCAGGGTGGCTCGAGCGTCGTCCTCTTCATTGACGTTGCGGCTGGCTCGCCCGCGCAGCAGCTCATCGGTGCGGCGCAGTCGGTCGGAGAGGGCGGCCAACATTTCCATGGCGACGTCCGGAGTGTCTCGCACAAAGACTCGAAACGTATCGCGCTGCAGCACCGCTAGCTGGGCATCCTCGCTGACCGTCGCATCGGCTGAGCGTTGACGCCCGTCGATCAGGGCCATTTCACCAAAGAAATCGCCTTCGCCCAGGTCTGCCAGCACCAGCACGTTGGCATCCTGGTCGTGGATCGAGATGCGCACCTTACCGCTCTGGATCAGATACATAGAATCCCCGCGTTCTCCCTTGGAGAAAAGCTTGGCGCCGGATTTGAAGGTTTGCAGCCGGAGGAGCTTGAGCAGGTCGTGGGCGGCCTTATCGTCGAGCGAACCGAAGAGAGGAACGGAGCGGAGCGACTCGACGGTCACGGTTTTTCTCCCAGCAGAAAGTAGGTCTCCATCGGTTCTCGGCCTTTCAGTTCGATGGTGCCGCGCGGCTCAAAGTCGAATCGATGCTGGAGACGCTCCTGAACACAGTGGCTGACGTGGACACGCTCGGGCGAGCCGTGGGATTCCAGTCGACTGGCGGTGTTGACGGTTTCTCCCCAGACGTCGTAGATGAATTTCCGCCGGCCGATGACGCCCGCGATCACGCTGCCGACGTGCAGGCCTACGCGTAGACTGAGGCCCTGAAAAGCTTTGTCGACGATTTTGTGCATCTGCAGAGAGAGGGAAGCCATGGCGGCCAGATGATCCTCGTGAGGCTCGGGCAGGCCGCCGGCCACCATATATGCGTCGCCGATGGTCTTGATTTTCTCCAGTCCACGTTCCGCCGCCAACTCGTCAAACTCGGAAAAGATGCGATTCAGCAACTCCAGCAATTCGGTGGGGGAGAGGCGGGCCGAGAGGGGCGTGAATCCCACGATATCGGTGAACAGCACCGAGACGTCCTCGAAGCGTTCGGCCAGAATTCCCTCCTGGTTTTTCAGCTTCTCGGCGATGGGCTCGGGCAGAACATTCAGAAGCAGTCGTTTGTTTTCTCGGTGCAGGCGATCCAGGGAGAGATGGGTGCGCACCCGAGCCAGCAATTCGTGGCCGCTGAAGGGCTTGGAAACATAATCGACCGCTCCCACTTCGAAGCCCTTGACGATATCGTCGGTTTCGGTCTTGGCGGTCAAGAAGATGATGGGGATCTCGCGCCATTCCGGCTGAGATTTGATGCGCCGGCAGGCCTCGAATCCGTCCAGTCCCGGCATCATCACGTCCAGCAAAATCAGGTCGGGGCGGATGCGCGTCAGCACTTCCAGGGCCTTTTCCCCACTGGTGGCCACGCTGACCTGATAGCCCTGATCTTTGAGGATGCCGGAAACGGCCTGGATATTGACCGGCTCGTCTTCCACTAAAAGGATTCGGTTCACGATGGGGGGCGGTTCTGTAAATCTGCAGGTTACCCTACTGAACAGGAGTAGCGCCCTCGAGCCGAAACACGGGCCCATGGACAAGTCGCGCCGCCTGATTTTCGTGCTGCTTCTGACGCTCTTCACGCTGGGCGTCGATCAGGCCAGCAAAGTCTGGGCTACCGCTCAGCTGGCCAATCAGCCGCCTCACACCTATTTGGGCGTGCTGACGCTGACTTATTCGCGCAACTACGGCGGTTGGGGAAGCCTGGGCGCTAACTGGAGCCCCTGGGCGCGCAGTGCTTTCTTTCTGGTCCTGCCCTCGCTGTTTCTGCTCGGGCTGGCCGTGCATACGGCCGCGAATTCCAAGGTCAACCGCTGGGAGCTGGCCGGCGCGGCCATGCTGGTGGCCGGCGGCGCCGGAAACCTGATCGATCGCGCTCGCTTCGGTTTCGTCCAGGACTTTCTTTACCTGGGTTACGGCCCCATCGGCACCAACATCTTCAATGTGGCCGACATGGCCATTTTGGCGGGTATCGGGCTGCTGCTGGCCGGCCCCTATTTAAAGGGCAAGCCTCAAGAGTAGCCAAATATTCACCTGTGGAACTGAGCCGAAAATTGGCCATTCTGGCCGATGCGGCCAAATACGATGCCTCCTGTGCCAGCTCGGGGTCGAAAACCAAACGCGGCGGCAAGGGGATCGGCAGCACCGAGGGTATGGGCATTTGCCACAGCTACACCCCGGACGGTCGTTGCGTCTCGCTGCTCAAGATCTTGCTGACCAACTACTGCATGTTCGACTGCAAGTATTGCATCAACCGCATCTCCAGCAATGTCTCGCGTGCGCGCTTTACCCCCGCCGAGGTGATCGGACTGACCCTCGACTTCTACCGTCGCAACTACATCGAAGGTCTATTTCTGAGCTCGGGAATCGTGCAGACGCCTGATTACACCATGGAGCAACTGGTGGCGGTGGCCCGCGGACTGCGGGTCGACCACGGCTTCAACGGCTACATCCACCTCAAGACCATTCCGGGCGCGGCCGATGCCCTGGTCACCGAGGCCGGCCGTTACGCCGACCGCCTGAGCGTGAATATCGAATTGCCGACGGCCGCCGACCTGGAAAAGTTGGCTCCCGAGAAAAAGCAGAGCCAGCTAGAACAGAACATGGCGGTGGTGCGGGCCAAGATCCTGGAGCGCGAGCCTCGCTCCCCGGTGTTCACACCGGCTGGCCAGAGCACCCAGATGATCGTGGGAGCGACTCCCACCCCCGACCGAGAGATCTTGCAGACCGCTTCCCGGCTCTACACCGGTTACGGTCTGCGCCGCGTCTATTATTCGGCTTTCAGTCCCATCCCTGATGCCCATCGCGGCCTGCCCCTCAAATCGCCTCCGCTGGTGCGCGAGCACCGTCTTTACCAGTCCGACTGGCTGCTGCGTTTCTACGGCTTCTCGGTCGAGGAAATTGCTCCCCAGGCCCAGCCCGATTTGCGCCTCGACCTCGATCCGAAAACGGCCTGGGCGATCCGGCATCGCGAGTATTTCCCGGTGGACCTCAATCGCGGCTCCCGCGAGCAACTGCTGCGAGTGCCCGGCCTGGGAGTGCGCTCGGTCGACCGTATCTTGAAGCAACGGAGGGTGCGCGCCATTCGTTGGGCCGACCTGCGCAAGATCGGCGGGGTGCTGGACCGCATGAAGCCGTTTGTGGTCACTGCGGACGGACATCCCGGCGGTTTGCTGGAAAGCTGGCGGCCGCCGGCCGTGCAGCAGGAGTTCGACTTTTGATTTTCGTCCGGGTGGCTTCCTTTCCCGAATGGCGGGAGAAGGCTCGCCACCTGTTGCTGGCGGGAGTTCCGCCGGCCGAGGTGGATTGGGAAGGCGAGGGGTTGTTTGCCGAAGAGTTGCCACCCCCCGGAGTCGGCCGTCCTCACGTGCCCAAGGCTTTCATGGAGGCCGCTGAACGGGCCGCCTGTTATCGTGACTCTCGCCGCTGGGGTCTTCTTTATCGAATCCTTTGGAGAATTCAGCACGAAAGTCGGCAGTTGCTGGAGGTCTCTTCGGATGACGACGTGGTGGCCTTGCGTCACATGGTCGATGAGGTCCGACGCGATAGTCACAAAATGAAAGCCTTCGTGCGCTTTCGTAAGTTGGGGGACGAATACATCGCCTGGCACGAACAGAGCCACCTGGTGCTGGAACGCACCGCCCCGTTTTTCGCCCGTCGTTTCGGGCCGATGCGCTGGGCCATCCTTACGCCCGACAGCAGCGCTTATTGGGATGGCAAGGAGCTACGATTTGGTCCGGGTGTTGCGCGCGCCCAGGCTCCCGAGGGTGACGAGATGGAGGAGCTGTGGAAGACCTATTACACCAACATCTTCAATCCGGCTCGGGTCAAAGTCTCGGCCATGAAGGCCGAGATGCCGGTCAAATACTGGAAAACCATGCCGGAGACGGCCCTCATTCCCGGCCTGCTGGCCGGCGCCGAGCAGCGCGTGCGCGAGATGATCCGAGTGGACTCTACATCTCTGGAAGAGCGGCCCGATTTGTGGGCGGCTCGTTTGCTGGAAGCGGGCGCTCCCCTGGGCGAACTCGGCGAGGCGGTAATGCGCTGCCGCGGCTGCGAACTTTGCGAAAAGACTCATGCCGTCTTTGGCGCCGGCTCGCCCACGGCACCGCTGGTGTTTGTCGGCGAGCAGCCTGGAGATCAGGAAGACAAGCAGGGGAAGCCCTTCGTGGGACCCGCCGGGCAGATCTTGCGCCAGACCCTGGGGGCGCTGCGCATTCCCGTGGAGCACGTCTACCTGACCAATGCCGTCAAGCATTTCCATTGGGAGGACAAAGGCAACAGTCGCCTGCACAAACGCGCTTCGCCCACCCAGATCCGCATCTGCCGGCCCTGGGCCGAGGCCGAGATTCAGACCATCCGGCCCCGCGTGGTTTGCTGCCTGGGCGTCACCGCCGCTCAGTCTTTGCTGCGGCCCGATTTTCGCCTTACCCGCCAGCGCGGCCAACTGATCGAGTCGCCGCTGGCCGACAAGGTGCTGGCCACCTTCCACCCCAGCTACCTCTTGCGTCTTCCCGATCCCGAAGAACGAGCCCGCCAGCGCGCCCTTTTCGATCAGGACATCGCCCTGGCGTATCGGCTATCCTTAGAACCATGAGAATCCGCCCCGCCGCCCAGGCCGTCCTCGACCGCGCCCTCCCGGATCGCCTCGATTCCCTGTGGTGCGAGATTCTTGCTTCGGATTATGGCGCTCAGTTGTTGGACGCATGGGACTTAACGTTAGCTCAGGTTCGAGCCAGCGCACCCGTGTTACCCTGCTCCAATGCCGAAGTGCTTCGCTGGGCTGGCCGACATAGCTTCGTCAATTCTGTGATCTGTGCGGCCGAGTGGGTTGCCGAAGATCTGCTGACGGGCCGACGCGATTGGCAGGGACCGCCGCTGAGCTCGTTCACGGAAGGCGACGTCGAGTTCCACGAGGTCGACATCCGGGACGTTTTTGGTCTGGCTTTCGAAGAGGGTCTGGAAAATGCGTTGGAACGCCATTATCTGCAGGTAGCGCGACGGGTCTGGCCCATGCTGGAAAGAATTCTGGAGTTCAATCTGCGCCCCCTGGCCAGTTTTGACCGGCCCTATCATCCCGCGTCGCGAAACGGGCCGCTCGATGTGCCTCAGCTAGCCTCGGCTTGCCTGCGATGCGAGGGTCTGTTTCCGTGGATGAAAGGATTGGGGGTCTGTGACTGGCGTCTGCGTGCCAGTACCACTCCCAGTCGTACGAGTTACCAACGAGAGAAGTTGCGCTGGATGGGCCCTGCATGTTAGGAAGCCAGGTTGCTGGGCAGCCGGGTGGTAGGACCGGATCATCTTCTGCTCTGCTTGTTGAGCGAGATCGATGGGTTGCCGGTGCGGCTCTTGCTTGAACAGTCGGTGGACGTGCGAGCTTTGCGCCGGCGGCTGACGGAGCGGCGAGTCGAGCCGTCGGCGGTTTCCGAGATGGTCTTCGACCCTGCATTGACCGGGATCTTCCAGGCTGCCGGAGCTATTGATGGTGAGGACCCACATCCGGGAGTGTTGTTGAAGTGTCTGTTGCATCAAGTGTCCTACCCGGAGATTTCCAAGGCTCAGTTGCTGCCGACTTTGGATCGGCGACTGCTGGGCAACTTGCCCGACGACCCCTGCGCCATCACTCTGGACGGACTGCGTCTGGGGATGACCGAGCAGCGGGTCTTGGAGTGCCTGGGTCCCCCCGGGTTCCGCAAGGAAAGCTGCTGGATGTATCGCGACACCTCGGTGCAGTGGCGCGAGGGTCGGGTGGAGGGACTGCTCGGTAAGCGTGTGGAGTTCGCCGACGGTTGGCTGGAGTTGGGATGTCATTGGTTGGAAGCCGAGCCGGTGCTGGGCGCTCTGCGATTGCGCAACGGGGGACCAGGGCCTTTGAGCGCCCTGGTCTCCGGCGACCGAGTGCGCATCCTGACCTTGAGCCTGGAGACGGCTGGCCAGGACGACTAGCAAAAATCAGGGGCCTTCGCGGACGCGGACTTGAAAGAGCTTGGGCCAGAGTTTGCCGGTGACCCAGAGCTTTTTGCTCTTGGGATCGTAAGCGATACCATTGAGGACGTCGGCTCCCTGGGCGTCGGAGCCGGAGAGCAGCCCGGTGAAATCGATCATGGCCTCTACCTGACCGTCTTCCGGTCGAATCACGGCAACGAACGGTGTGGTGTAGACATTGGCGTAGATGCGTCCTTCGACCCACTCCAACTCGTTTAAGTAGCCCAGCGGCTGGCCGTCGCGGGTGACCGAGATCTCTCGCTTTACCTGAAAGGTCTTGGGATCGCGCAGCACCAGTTTGTCGCTGCCGTTGCTCATCCACAGATCGCCGGAGGGGTCGGTCGTCAGTCCCCAACCCTCGCCTTCGTACTTGAACTCCCCGGCCGGTTTTAGCTTGGCGTCATAGGTGTGGCAAACCTGAGTGTCCCAGGTGATCCAGAAATAGCGACCGGCCGTGAAGGCCAGCCCCTCACCGAATTCTTTGTCCGGCAGTTTGTCCACCACCTGGAACTTGCCCGTCTTCAGGTCGACCTGGCGAAAAGTGGACTCTTTGCGCAGGCCGGTCGTCTCCCAGAGCTGTCCTTTCGGATCCATCCAGAGGCCCTGCGTGTAAGCCTTACGGTCATGGGGGTAGCGCTCGACCACTTCATAGTTCCAACGAGCGGCCGCGATCGGCGTCTCGATGGCAACGGGTGTCGGAGTCACCGATCGGACGGGGGAGGGGGAAGCCGTCGGCGGGGGCGGAGGGGGAGCGGCAGGAGCGGCACAACCCGCCAGCCACAGGGCAAGAAACCAGCGCATCAACACCCCCGCCCGTTCGCGCCTGGAGGCAGGGCCCCCTGTGGCGGCCGGGAAAGGGTCGCCCATGGGAAATTCCTGGGTATGGTTACTGGCCGGCGGCCTCGCGGGCGCGATTTTAGGCCGCCCCAAGCCCGAGGAAAAGAGCCCCGAGAAGCCCTCCGAGGTTCCGCCCCCAGCGCCTCCCGCCCGGCCGGAACCGGTCGAAGATCCTCGCACTCCCCAGATTCTGGAGGACCTGGTTCAAGAAATCAAGATCAAGAATCGCGAAGCACTGGAGCAAGTGGCCCGGAAAGACTGGGAGGAACTGGCCGCTCGCCAGATCGCCCAGGCCATGCAGCGCCTGGTCGTCCACGAAGTCAGCCAGCACTCGCTGAGTAGCTTGCGTCTCCCCAGCGACGACTACAAAGGCCGTATCATCGGCAAAGAAGGGCGCAATCTCCGCCTTTTCGAGTCGCTCACCGGGGTGGACATCGTCATCGACGACACGCCCAACTCGGTCACCCTCTCTTGTTTTGATCCTTTCCGCCGCGAGATCGCCCGGCAGGCCATGGAACGCCTGATTCAAGATGGCCGTTTTCAGCCTCAGCGCATCGAGGAGGCCGTGCAGCGGGCCAGGTCCGAGGTCACCAACCAGCTTCAGGAGAAAGGTCGCCAGGCGGTCAGCAACCTGAAGCTCAAAAAACTGCACCCTCAGCTCAACGAAGCACTCGGACGGTTGGCCTTTCGCACATCTTATCGACAGAACGTGCTGGAACATTCCCAGGAAGTGGCGCATCTGTGCGCCCACCTGGCGGCGGAGTTGGGCGGAGACGTGGAGACGGCCAAACGAGCCGGTTTGCTCCACGATATTGGTAAGGGATTGACCGACCCGGGCCCGCATGCCGTCACCGGCGCCGCTCTGTGCCGCCGCTACGGGGAAAGTGAGCAAGTGTGTCACGCCGTGGAGGCTCACCACGAGGACGTGCGTCAGACCACTCTGGAGGCGACGCTGGTTCAGGTTGCGGATGCCATCAGTGCGGCACGACCCGGGGCTCGCCGTGAGAACACCCAGGAATACATGGAGCGGATGGAAACCATGGAAAGCCTGGCTCGTCGCCTTCCCCACGTGGTCGAATGCCAGGTCATCCAGGCCGGACGCGAGATTCGCGTTTTTGTTCGCCCCGATTCGGCCGATGATGAAGAATGTATGAAACTCGCCAGCCGATTGGCCGATGACATCGGGGCAGCGGTGACCCGTCCCGGGCCGGTGCGCGTCACCGTCCTTCGCCAATTTCAGGCCAGCGCACAGGTAGAATGAGCATTTTGGAAACCCAGACCGTGGCTGACTCTCCCGAAGGCGTCGCGTTTCTCACCGCATTGCTGGTGCGTTACCGTGAGCTCGGGTCGGCTCGTCTCTATCAGGCCGGCCACCGATTGCGCCTCGACTTCTACATGCATCGGCAGCTTCAGGATGACGAATGGGAAGACTTCTACGCCCGACTGATGCTTTCATGGCGGGTCTATTTCAAACTGCAGCGTCTCTTTCCCGAAGTGCACGAGATTCACCGCGGTCAGGCGCCGTATCAAGATCTGCCTTTTTTGCTGGACGAAGATGGCTGGGTGGAAGTGGGAACGCTCTCGATCGTGCGCGACCTCAATTCCATCACCCTTGAGGAGTTTCGCTTGATTGTGGCTCTCATCAACGAGTTTTTCGTCGATACTCTGGCCCTGAACGAAGAGGCACCTCAGGATGAGCCGGAGCAACAGGATGAAGTCATTCACCGCTGTTTGGAGAGGGTGCGGGCGCTGCCCGGGGAAGCTATTTTGACGGGTTTTCGGGATGACATGCGAGTTTTGATCTACTCCAGCCAGGAGGACTACTGAGCTCCAGCTTTTTTCAGCGGGCGCGTGAGTTGCACGACCGCGGCGCCAGCCTGGCCGGCATCGAGGCCCTGGTGGAGGGTGAGCAGACTTCGCTTACCTATCACTTTCTGTTGGATGGCAAGAGCGAGCGGCTGTTTTACCCGCAGGCCGACGGTCACTGGGAGTCCTTGATCCAACTTTATGGCAGTGCGGACTACATGGAGCGCAGCCTGCATCGGCGTTACCACATCAAGTTTGTCGGCAATCCCAACTTGGAGCAAGGACTTTGAAAAAACTCGTCTGCCTACTGACGCTGCTGGCCCTCTGTCTGCCGGCGTCCGCCCAGCCCGTCTCTTCGCGCAATAAATACAAGATTGGCCGCGGCTTCTTCTCCAAGGGTGATTACAATCAGGCCGTGCAGTATCTGCAGGAAGCCATCAAAGAAGACCCCAGCTATCTGGACGCCCTCTACATTCTGGGGCTCAGCTATTTTGGCCAGAAGAACTATGCCAAGGCCGAGGAGCAGCTGGCCATGGTGATCCGCTATGATGCCCAATTTGTCGAGGCCTATCAGTATTTGGGTCAGGTCTACATGGCCCAGAAAAAGTATGACCAGGCGATCGCGCATTTCCAGCGGATGTCTTCGGTTCCCGGGGGCGGCGTGGCCGCTCAGTACTGCCTGGGCGTCGTCTACTATCAGCAGCAGAAACTGCCGCAAGCCGAAAAAGCCTGGAAAGAAGCCATCCGCCTCGACAACAAAAACGCCCGCAGTCACAACAACATGGGGGTTCTGCGCAGTGCCGAGGGCAAGTTCGTCGAGGCTCTCACCGAGTTTCAACTGGCCTCCAAGCTGGATCCCGAGAACCCGGCTTACCTGGTCAACATGGCGGCCACGATGATCGAGCTCAAGCAGGTCGCCAATGCGCGCACCAATCTGCAGAGGGCCGACAAACTTTCCGGCAAGCGCATCGATGTCGGTGCTCTGGGGGCGGCCTATCTGGCCAAGCTCGACGGCCACTGGGACAAAGTCCTGCAATACACCACCATGGCGATCACTCAAAACGACGATTACACGCAAGCGATGTTGCTGAAGGCCGAGGCCCTGGAGCAACTGAAGAAGCCCGAAGAAGCTCTGAAAATGTACCAACAGGCTCTGGAGTCGGACCCGAACGTGAAAGAGGCGGAGCAGGGAGTGGCCCGTCTCAAAAAGCCGGAACCTGCCAAGACCGTCCCCGAGCCCGTCAAGACGCCCTGATGGAAATCCAGGAGATTACCGAGGCGATCCGTCGTTTTCGCGACGAGCGGGACTGGAAGCAGTATCATCATCCTAAGGACCTGGCCATGGCTCTCTCCATCGAGGCCGCTGAGGTTCTGGAGCTCTTCCGATTTAAATCGACTTCTCAGATCGATACCGAGATGCCGAAGCTCAAAGAGGCGCTTGGTCACGAGTTGGCGGACTGTCTGTATTTCATCCTGCTCATGGCCAGTGACTGCGGCATCGATATGAAACAGGCCTTGGAACAGAAGATGGCAGAGAACGCGAAAAAGTATCCCGTGGAGCTTTGCCGGGGCAAGAACCTCAAGTATACCGAGCTATAGCCCGTGCCCAGCGCTGACGCTTCACAGGGCACCATAGAAGGCCTGCTCGCGCGCGGGCGGGAAGGGCAAGGCCATGCGTCTTTTGCCCGCCGCCTTGACTTGCGGTTTCTGTGCGCTCGCACTTTCGAGCTCGCTAGCTCAGCCTGCCCCCGAACAACCCGAGCCCGCTCCGACCAACGCGGTCCAGTCCCTGGACCGACGCCTGACCGTGGATGGTTACGGCAAGATTCCGCTGGGGGACCCCATCGCGGCTCAGAAGAGTGCCTATCAGGCGGCTGTGCTCGACGGCTACAGCCAGCTTTTCTGGCAGGGTGCCGAGCAGCAGGGTCTGCTGCCTGAAACCCCGCCTTTGGATTCGCGCACCTTTCGCCTGGATGAACAGCATCCCAATCCGGTTTTGCTCAACTGGCTGATGCGCTGTGAAGTGACTTCTCAGCAGGAGGTGGGCGGACGTCTCAAGGTGGTGCTGCAAAGCCCGCCGGTCGGAGAACTGGCCAAGGACGGAGTGCATGTTCTCAGGTCCCAGACCTTCGATGTGGACGGCGATCAGGAACTGGAAACCGTTTCGGTGACCTACGATGGTCGCATCGAAGTCACCAAGAAGGGCAAGGTCCTGGCCATCTCTCCTTGCCTGAACGTCTTCTCTTGCAGCACCATGCGCAGTCTCGGCGCCGAACCCTGGGAACAGGTTCAGTTGACCCGTCTTCTCAACGTGGGCAGCCTGGAGGCGGTGGGCAAAGACAAGCTGCGAGTGGTCGCCGACCTCTCCTTGGGGGAATCGGTGGATGAGTTCTGGGTGGGCAAGGCCAGCGAGCAGCGAGAGGTGCTGCTTCGTTGGGACGATCCCAAAAACGAGCCGCAGGTGCGGATTACCGAACCCCATGACTTCGCTTATACCCTGAAAGACAAGGTCGCTTGGAAGGGCGAGTTGTTGACTCCCTCCGGTCTGCTCAACGCCAAGCTGCGCGTGAACGGGCGGCCTTTCTGGCAGACGCCCGAGCGCCTGAACACCCAGCGCTTGCGTATGGACATTCTCTTACCGTTGCTGCCTGGGGTGAATCGCGCTCAGGTTCAGGTGAACGACTTGAATCGCCGGAGTCTCTCACGGGAGGTGCTGCTCTTCCGAGAGGCCGCCTGTCCTCCGGTGGTGCCGGCGCGCCGGCGCGCTTTGCTGGTTGGGGTCGGCCAGTATGCTGCCGCCCAGTTTCCTAAACTACCGGCCGTCACCGGTGACCTTAGACGCCTTTCGGACTTTCTGAAACGGCCTGACGGCGGCGCTTTCGGAATCGACCAGGTGGTGGTGTTGGCCGATGAACAGGCCACTCGAGCTAAGATTTTGGAAAGCCTGAAGACTCTGACCAGGGCGGAAGGGGATGAGCGGGTGACCGTGTTGGTGTACTTCGCCGGATTGTCCGCGCCTTCCGCAGGGTCGGGTGGTAAAGGCCTGCTTCCTTTCGATGCAAAGGGCTTCGACGAGGGTGCCTTGAGCCCGCGCGATCTGCTTGAGGCTGTGGGGGAAATCAAGCAGCAAGACATTCTGCTGGTGGCCGACACCAGTCAGACTCGCCTGCAAAACAACGTCTCCGACCAGCTGTGGCTGGACTCGCAAGAATTCGCTGAATCCATGGCCCGTCAGGGGTGGGCGGTGCTTTCCAGTGTGGACGGTTTGCCGGAGCAGCGTGATGTCACGGCCGGCAGCCGTATGTTGAGTGCTTTCTTGGAAGGCTGCGGCGGAGCAGCCGATGCCAATCACGATGGCTTTGTGGAATGGGACGAGAGTTATCGCTATTTATTTCAGGCCCTCCGGGTGAGTTCGCCCTCCACCAGCAGTCCTTTGCGCCGAGGCGAGCTTATCGGTCGGGTGCCGCTGGCAGTTTGCCGGAAGCCTTCGCCCTAGGGCGGCTCTTCTTGATGTGTCTGGATTTCACTTTGGGCAGCTCAGGATAGTATTCTTCGAGAACGCAGTAGACCAGTTCCGCCCCCATCATAAAGACAATGGCGCCAAAATAGAGCCAGAGCAGCAGGCCGGCAATGCTGCCGACCGAGGCATAGACGGGATTGAGCTCCAGCAGTTGGATGGCCCAGTGCACGTAGATGTAACTGGAAATGCGCCACGCTATCGAAGCAAATAAAGCTCCGGGCACAGCCGCCATGAAAGGTACCTGGCGGGAGGGCAGCATCACGTAAAGCATCAGGAAAAGTAAGGTGCTGATCATCGGCTGCAGCAGCCAGGTGTGAAACCAGCCCCAGAGGATGGCCTGGTCCAGAGTGAATCCGGCGAACTGCGGGTGAGGAAGGTGAGAGAGCACTGCCTGCACCCAGCTCAAGACGGCCGTCACCAGCCCGGCCGCCAATGTGAGCAGGGCACACAGTAAAATCATGGCGATGGAGAGTAAATTGCCGCGAATATAGGAACGGCGCACGGGAATCTCCCAGGCGCGATGGAGCCCCAGTTCCAGGGCGCGAAACAGGTGGCGTCCCGACCAGAGCAAGGCTAGGAGTCCAAAAAGACCGATGCGTCCTGAGTGGCCCTGCATGCTCTGCAGGCTGGTCTGGACGTAATGGAGGGCGGAAGGGGGCAGGTAAATCGAGGCCATCTGCCAGCTGTAGTCCTGGGCAGAAGCATGGACCGGAGCGACATAACTGAGGATCAGGATGCCCACTAAAAGCATGGGAAAGAGCGATAGGAGAGCGTAAAATGCGATGCCTGCTGCCAAAAAGCCCGCGTCGTCTCGGACATACTCGGCGTACACCTTGGGCAAGACCTTGATAAAACGTTTGACCGGCGACCACATACTCACGCGCAGTCAGGGTTCTCCTGATGGGGGCTGAATTCCCCGGCCGGAGGAAATCCGAGATTGAAGAATAATCAACGCCTATGCGTTCCCTCGTCCAGGCCAGTCTATTGACCCTCGCGCTTTCCCAAGGCTCCAGTGCCGCACCTCTACCAAAACCGGCTAACGCCAACGAGCTCAAGATGAGGATTTATCAGCAGATCCGCAACTCATCCGCTTTTCAGACGGGCCAGGTGGGCGTCTACGTGCAGGTGCTCAAGACGGGTCGGGTGGTCTACAGCGAGAATGCCCTGAAACCGATGATTCCGGCCTCCAACTTGAAGGTCGTGACCACAGCGGCGGCCATCGACCTGCTGGGACCGGACTTCCGATATGTGACCGAACTGCGGGGCGGAGCCTCGGATGGTCACGGCGTCCTGCACGGCAATCTCTATCTGAAGGGCCAGGGAGATCCGACGCTTTGTCTGCCTTACGTGAACCCTACCTCGCCCTGGCGTTTCTTCGCCAAAAATCTGAAGGACAAGGGAATCACCAGTATCGACGGGGACCTGGTGGGAGATGACAGCGCTTTCGACCGGGAATACATCGGTCAGGGCTGGTTCGACCGGTATTTGCTCGACTCTTACGCTGCGCCGGTGGGCGCTCTCTCCCTCAATTGCAACGTGGTGGAGCTGACGATTACCAGCGATGCGGTCAAGACTGAGCCCAGCAGTCCGGGCTTTCAGTATCAGCGGCTCTACAAGGCCGGTAGTTATGACGAGTGTTGGATCACTCGCGATCGAAACTCGGACGTCACGGTCGTGCGCGGTAGCGTCGCTCCGGGCAGCGTCATCAAACGCACCGTCACGGTGGGCAATCCGGGTACCTTTACGCTCGGCTCCTTCATGAACATTCTCAAGGCCAGTGATATCAACGTCTCCGGTAAGACCCGCCTCATCAACCTGGGCAATGAAGTCGCCAAGTCCGCCTCCAGCCCCCTGATCGCTCGCTACCAGTCGCCGCGCCTGAAAGACATCATCGCGCAGGTCAACAAGGAAAGTGACAACGTTTTTGCTCAGCACGTCTTCAAGACCATCGGTTACAAGAGCCGCGGCCAGGGCACGGCCGCCAATGGCGAGGCCGCCGTTCGCGATTTCCTGCGCAAGCACAACGTGGACGATAGCGGATTGGTGATGGTGGACGGCAGCGGATTGTCGACCACCGATCGCATTACGCCCCGTCAACTGGTGGGGGTCGTGGAAATTATGTGGCGCCACAAGCATGGCCAATCCTATGTGGACAGTCTGCCGACGGGCGGCGAAGGCACCCTGACCTCTCGCCTGGGCGGTCTTACCTTGCGGGCCAAGACCGGCACGCTAGATGAGCACTCGGCATTGACCGGGTATCTGGTCAGCGCTTACGGCCAGACGCTGGGCTTTTCCATCCTGGTCAACAATGTGCCGCAAACCTGGTCGGGCGTTGAAATCGAAGACAAGATCCTGCATACCCTGGCCGCCTGGGACCAGCCGCTCTAACGGGCCTAGCGGGTCTTGAAAAGCTTGTCGACGTCCTGGACCCGAGGAGTCAGGGTGTCCTCGGGGTTCCAGGCGATCCAAAGGGTGACTGTGCAGGGGGCCTGGACTCTCGAGTAATAACGGAGCAAGTTGGTCGGAACCGCTTTGCCGGTCTCCGAAAAGAAGAAGCCCTGGAGTCCTTGACTGCGACCTTTCAGCATCTCGTAGCGAAAGCGAGTCGGAAAGAGCGGTAGAATTCGGGCTTGCACTTTGCGGCCGCGCAGCAGGCTGCCCATATCACCACGCATCAGCACGTCCAGATGGGGAGACAACAAAAGGTTGCTTTCGAGATGGACTTCGCCCTCGCCATCCAGGTGGTCGCGGATAATCACCCGTTGTTTTTTGGGCAGAAACAGCACTTCACGAGTCAGCCAGAAAGGCTGATCCAGGTCGAACCAGACCGGCCGCTGGGCGCACAGATAGTGGCCATCTTTGCAAGACTCCAGCTTGAGCTTGAGTGGTCCTTCTTCGAGGTCGGGTGCGACTCCCAGAGGTTCCAGTTCGCGCCCGATGCGCACGCTGGTGTGCGCTCCCAGGCGAGAGAAAAGCCGCCCGAGTTCGCCGCCTACGATGGGACCGCCGGCCTCCAGGAAAATCGGCTCTCCCTCAATGTTGAGAGCCAGGCTCAGAGCGTCGTCGTGGTTGGGCAAAGCGATCGGCTCCGGGTCGCAGTAGCGGCCGTCGTGGTCTCGCGTCCAGCGCGGGCGGAAACCCGTCAGATGGCACCAGTTGGCGCGCGGCCCCCAATTGTCGCGCACGATGGCGGTCTGGGAATTGCTGAAAAGACGCCGGATTCCCCGCGGCTCCCCGCGCTCCATTTGTTGAGCTCGAGATGCGGCCTGTTGACCCAGCCACCAGAGTAGCTCAGCCGGCGGCTCGCCAGCAGGCATCCAGTCTCCCCGCTGCAGGAGCAGCGCGCCCAGCGCCAGCAAGCGGTTGGAGTGCTCGATGGGACCGACGCCTCGGCCCAGCAAGCCCTCGGTTAGCGTGGGTCCGGCTTCGCCCTGCTGCCCGGCGGCCGGTTTCATATAACAGAGCGACTCCAGAGCGGCTTCGCAGGCAGGGTGTAAGTTGTCGGGGTTGCGAGAGTTGATGACGTCGAAGAGATAGCAGAGCAGCATCCAGTCGAGCGCTTCCCGGTGGAGAGAGGCGTTGCCGGAGCGATGCATGCCGTCGCTGGAAAAGTCTTCCTGGAGCGCGATGTGCAGATGCTGGCGAGCCAGTGCGTTCCACTTTTTGCACGGGACCAGTTCGGGCAAATGACCGCTGATCAAGTAGAGGCTGGCCGCCGTGGCCAGGCGGTGCTCGGAGGATTTGCGCAGGTGCAGCGCCAGGGAGGCCCCGTGCACCAGCTGGCATTTGAGAAAACGGGCCAGCAGATCGCCCTGCATCAAGTTGGAGACCAGTAGATGCTGCACCAGCAAATACCAATGCAGAGCTCGAACGGCCACCACCCGGGGGTTGTACCAGCTCATTCCCATAAAGACCGGATTGCGCTCCGACCAGTCCACCGCCTGGACAATGCACTCGCTGGCGTAGGCCTCATTACCCGTGATCCAGTAGCTGCGCACCAGGTCGACCAGGTGACCTAACTGATTGAAGCTCCAGCTGCGTAGCAGGCCTTCTTGCTGTTCCGGCAGCAGCGGCTGGGTGTTGAAATGATTGCGGAGCATCGGCTGAGAGGCCATCATCCAGGAGCCGCCGGCAAAATCGCTATACCAGTCAATGCTGTTGGGGAATTGCTGCTCTTCGCCCTGAAGTGGGGCGAAACGGTGCTGCAGGGACAGCTCGGCGGATTTCACCCAGCGTCGGCAATCCTGCGGATGACTTTTGAGGGACGCCACCAATCCATCCAGATCGCTGGGGTGGAGAAAGACCTGCGGGCGTAAGCGGTCGTGGAAATGATCGAGCAGCGCTTGGGAGGCTTCTTTCCAGTTCTGACCCAGGGCGGCTGCTTTGGCTTCCTCCAGCGCGGCCGTGGCCGGCTCTATCTGATCATAGAAATGCTCGGGCTCCAGAGCAAAAGGGAGTTCTTGCTCTTGAGCCTGAGTCATCTGCTCTTCCAGATTAAAATCTCGGGTCAGGAGATTGCGGAAGCGTCGGCCAAGCCGGCGGAACAACGGGCTACCCGGCCTGAACGGGCTGGGAGTGGAAGTCCTTGACGGTCTGAACGACCTGCTCGACTTGAGCGCTGGTCAGTTCTGGAAACATGGGCAGGGAGAGCACTTCCGCCTGGGCCTTCTCGGTGACCGGGAAGTCGCCCAGTTTGTGACCCATGGACGCATAGACCTGCTGAAGGTGAAGGGCCAGGGGATAGTAGATGATCGCCCCCACGCCCTTTTCGTTCAGATAGGCCATCATCTCATCGCGACGGCTGGTGCGCAGCGTATACTGATGATACACGTGCTGGCAGCCGGCGCCTGTGGGTGGTGGGGTGATAAAATTTTGGAGGGCCGCGGTGTACTGTGCGGCCACGGCCCGGCGTTTCTCATTCCAACGCTCCAGGTGGCGCAGCTTCACGCGAAGCACGGCTGCCTGCAACTCATCCAACCGGCTATTGGTGCCCAGTTCGTCGTGGAAATACTTGCGGCGGCTGCCGTGTCCGCGCAGGCAGCGGACGCGCTCGTCGATGTCGATGCTATTGGTCAAAACCATACCGCCGTCGCCGGCACCGCCAAGGTTTTTGGAGGGGAAGAACGAGAATGCGCCGGCGTCTCCCATGGTCCCGACCTTTTTGCCGTGATAGAGAGCGCCGGTCGCCTGGGCGCAGTCCTCAACCACTTTCAAATTGTGTTTGCGAGCAATTTCCAGGATCGCATTCATATCGGCCGGGTGGCCATAGAGATGGACCACTTCGATGGCCTTGGTGCGCGGCGTGATGTGCTTCTCGATCTGGGCAGGATCCAGGTTGAAACTGCCCGCTTCGACGTCGCAAAACACCGGCTGAGCGCCGATAGAACTGACGGCACCGGCGGTGGCCATAAAGGTGAAGGGTGGAGCGATCACTTCGTCCCCCGGTTTGACGCCGACCGCTTTGAGAGCGAGCACCAAAGCATCTGTTCCGGAAGCGCATCCGATGGCGTGGCTGGCACCGTTCCATTCGGCGAATTCGTTCTCGAAGGCGGTCACCTCGGGTCCCAGGATATAGTGGGTGCGCGCCATGACGTCGCAGACGGCCCGTTCCACTTCTTCGCGAATTTCAGCGTATTGGGTCTTAAGCTCCAAAATCGGGATCATCAAATCACTCCTCTATAAAACGGGCTGATTTCTTTTATCGCATCCGCAGTAGAGACCTGCAGAAAGTTCAAGAAGCCTGGCCCAGAACCTCAGATTCCTTGGGTTTGAGCTGAGCCAGGTAGATGCGCCGGTAAAGGCCGTCATTGGCCATCAGTTGCTCGTGGTTGCCCGCTTCGACGATGTCCCCTTCGTCGAGCACGATGATGCGGTGGGCGTTGCGAATGGTGTTGAATCGATGGGCGATGACGAAGCAGGTGCGACCTTCCAGGCTTTTCTCGATGGCGTCGGTGATCAAGATCTCCGACTCCGGATCGATGCCCGAAGTGAATTCGTCCAGTGCCAGGATGCGTGGATTGCGCAGGAGAGCGCGGGCGATGGCGACGCGTTGGCGTTGACCGCCCGAGAGCCTGGAGCCCCGTTCGCCGACGTCGCTGGCGTAGCCATCCGGCAGGCGACTGATGAATTCATGAGCGTTGGCCAGTTTGGCGGCGGCCACGATCTCGTCGTGAGTCGCGCCGGGCCGGCCCATTCCGATATTGTCCGAGACGCTTCCTCCGAGCAATACCGACTCTTGGGTCACCAGGCCAATCTGCTGACGCAGACTCTCCAGGTTGAACTGCTTGAGGTCGTGGCCGTCGATTTTGACGGTGCCTTCCTGCGGATCGTAAAAACGAGCCAGCAGGTTGATCAGGGTGGTCTTGCCGGCCCCGTTGGATCCGACGATGGCCACCACCTCTCCAGCCTTAACCTGCAGGTTCATCTTTTTCAATGCCTGCTTCTCCTCGGTGTAGCCGAAGGTGACGCCTTCAAATGAGACGTCCCCCGTCACCGGGGGAAGAGGCGGCAGATGAGCGGTCGACTGGGCTTCAGTGGGTTGATCGAGCAAGTAAAAGACCCGGTCTCCGGCGGCCGCGGCGGCTCGGAAACTCGAATAAAATCCCGAGATGGCACTGATGGGCTGGGTGGTCATGACCAGCAGGGTCCAATATTGAGCCATTTGCCCCAGCGTCACCTCGTGGTGCAGGATGCGATAGGCGCCCAGCCAGACGATGGCCACGATGCCCAGGGCTCCGAGGAAGTCCACCACCGGGGATTGACTGGCCGAGACGCTGACCAGGTGCATGCCGGACTTGTAGGCCTCTTCAGAGCGTTCTTCAAAGCGCTTCGTCTGCAGATCCTCGAGACTGTAGGCCTTGATGCCTTTGACGCTGGAAATGCCCTCGTAGGTGATGGAGGAGAGATCGGCCGAACGTTCCTGGATGATCTGGGTGATGCGGCCGATGCTTTTGCCGAACTTCGCGATGGCGCCGCCGATAAAGGGGCTCAAGCCCAAGACCATGAGGGTCATCTTGGGATCGCAGATAATCATATATCCCAGGGCGAAGATGACGATGCCAAGATTGCTGACCAGGTCGGTCAACTGGGTGAAGATGGCGGTAGAGGCGATCACGTCGCCACTGGCGCGGGACTGAATCTCGCCCATGCGCATCTTGTCGAAGAAGGGCATGGGTAGGCGCTGAACGTGGGCGAAGACCTGGTTGCGAATGTCACGAGTGGCCAGTTGGCCGGTTAGATTCACCAGGTAACGCATGAAGTAGGTCGCCACACCCATCAACACCATCGTGATGAGGAAGGCTCCGCAGATCACGTTGAGCGCCAGCAGGGTATCACCGCTTCTCGAGGCCGCCAGGTTGACCAGCGTTTCCGGGTCCTGGTTGGCCAATTGCTTCGGATCCATGCCGGCCAGGCCGGGAAGGCGAAGACCGGGCAAAACGGTTCCCCCCGGCACACCCTGTCCGGACATGATCCCGAAAATGGCCCCGATAAATTTAGCTTGCGACAGCTTGGCGGCGGTTACGATGATCGTGAACAGCAAAGCGGCCAACAGAGTCCACTTATAGGGCTTGAGATACCCTAGCAGACGCCGTAGCGTCTGACCGAAGGTGCGCTCCTGATGCATGATTGCTAGCGAGCTTCGTACTCGAAGAGAGCCTGCCCCGCCTCAACCACCTGTCCGTTTTCCGCCAGCACGCGCAAGATTTTGAGCGGCCCTTCGGCGGTAATCTCGTTCATCAATTTCATCGCTTCCACGATGCACAGAGTTTGGCCGGTGGCGACTTGTTGGCCGGCCTCGACGAACGGCGGGGAGTTGGGGCGTGGCGCGCGATAAAAGACGCCGGCCAGGGGACTGTTGATGGTCAGGCCCGTGGGTGCTGCCGGAGCTGTCGGAGCGGTGGCCTCCTCAACAACCACCGTTGTGGTGGTAGAGGGAGCGGCAGCGGCAACGGTGGCCGCCTGCACGAACTTCTTCTTAGGTTCGAAAATCAACCGAAGGACGGTGTTCTCTTCCCGATATTCGATTTCCGCCAGCTGGTTCTCGCGAGCAATGCGGGCCAATTCCCGCGCCAGTTCAACAGGTTCTTGCATAGTTACAGCTTCTTACCCCAACTTGGCCAGGACTAACTTGATTTCAAAAACCCCGCCACATCAAACTTTTGTCTAGAAGTGGCGGGGCTCTGAATCAACGGCGGCGGGCCGGACGACGCCGCGAGAGCGGACGGTCTTGACCCTGAGGTGCGTTGTCGCCCTCGTCGTCAACCGGTTGGCCGTTTGCTCTGGTCTTGATCGACCAGTTCAGGTTGCCCAGGGCCGCAGACGGAGCGACGGCAGCCTTGGCTTCCTCGGTTTTGGGAGCTGCCTTGGCTTTGGTCGGAGGGGGAGCGACTTTGACGCCACCCAGCGAAAGCGAAGGAATAAAGGCCTTGGCTGGCTGTGGTTCGGGACGTTCGTGACGGGGCTGAGGTGACTGACGTTCGCCTCGTTCCGGCCGCTCGCCCCGCTCCGGCCGTTCCGCGCGCTCAGGGCGTTCTTCGCGGCCGCGCTCCTGGCGCTCGGGACGCTCTTCCTGATCGTGACGGCGTCCACGTCCGCGGTCGCGCTCGCCATCCCGGCGAGAGTCGTCGCGGCGGGCATCATCACGGCGGGCGTCATCGCGGTCCTCGGAGACCTGTGCCTCGGGAGCGTTGTCTTCGTGTTCTCCGCGGCGACGACGGCGGCGCTTGCGGCGGCGGCCTTCACCGTCGCCCTCGTTGACTTCTTCCGCGTCATCTCGGCCCTCGCCCTGGCTGGAGGGAGGAGTCTCGTCCTGAGGACGACGTTGCGCATCGCGGTCTCTGTCGCGGTCCCGATCTCTGTCACGGTCCCGGTCCCGGCCGTTGTCGCGGTCCCGACCGTGGTCACGGTCTTTCCCGCGCAAGCGGTTGAGCCGGCGTCGAGCGCCGCGTCCTTCTCCGTCCCCGTCGCGCTGGCCCTGGCCCAGCATGTGCTGGAGGCGGGCCTGCAGGCGGTCGACGCTGCACTTCTCTTGCTGACGGCTGTCCTGGTCGATGATTTCGACCTGGCCGCGCAGGGCGTTAATTTCGGCGAGTTTAATGTGCCAGCGGGCTTCCGGAAGGTCGCCGTGGTTCTGGTAAACGACTTCGACCCGAGCTCCCGCCTTGCGCAACTTGAGGGCTACTGGTAGCAGGCTCTTGGTGGATTCGGGACCCTCCGGCAGAAACAGGAAGTCCAGATCGTCCGGGCCTGCTTCGGCTGCCGGAAGCAAGGCCACCAGTTCGTCCAGATACATCGCGAAACCAGCAGCCGGAGTGTCTGCACCGCCTAACTGCTGTACCAGGCCGTCGTAACGGCCCCCCATGCCGACGGTGCGACCATCGACGGAGAGACGGAACACGGTGCTGTTGTAGTATTCCAGATCGCGGACCACGCGGGGATTGAAAGTTACCTCGAGGTCCAACTCTTGCAGCAGATGCTTGAGGGAGTTGAAGTGGGTCTTGCAGTCCTGGCAGAGCAGCCCCAGGATGGTGGGCGCCAGATTCGAGAGCGCTTCGCAACCGGCTTCCGGACAGGAGAGAACCCAGGTGGGGTGATTGCGGTATTTACGCTTGCAACCCTGGCAGAGCTCATTCTGGCGGGACGCAAAGAATTCGCGCAGCGCGTCGTGATACGCCGGGCGACATTTTTCGCAGCCCAGCGAATTGATTTCCAGCTTCACGCCGGTCAATCCGATGGCTTCGCAGAACTCCAGAGCCATGACCAGGAGTTCGGTGTCGAGCGCCGGGCTATCGCTGCCCAGCACCTCCACGCCGAACTGGTGAGCCTGGCGGCTGGGTTCATTGCCTTCTTTGCCGAGCAAGAAGACCGGGCCGACATAGCTGAGCCTGGTCAGTCCACTCTCTTTGTTCATGCGGTGCTGATGATAGGCGCGCACGACGCAGGGCGTCATGTCCGCGCGCAGGGCCAATTTCTGACCGTGTTTGTCGTTGAAAGTCCAGAGTTCCCGTTCGACGATGCTGGCCATCACTCCGAGGCCACGCACGAACAGGTCGGCTTTCTCAAATAGGGGGGTGCGGATCTCTTGGAATCCGTATTTTTCGGCCAGCTGCATCGCCTTTTGCTCGAGCTGACGATATGCCGATAGCTGAGCCGGGAGCAGGTCGCTGGTGCCTCGTACCGCCTGGAACATGGTCTATCTAAATCCTCCATTGAATGGCGGCGCGCAGAACAGGATCCCAAAGAGCGCCCTCAGGCCAGAGGATGGGAGACAGGGACGACGAGGTCACTGGACTATTTTCAACCCAAAAATCTTTATCTCGTCGCCGGCGAAAATTCGTTTCTGTTCTCTCCCGACGGATGCGGGGTAGATTTTCAACCGAGGATGGAGACCCTCTGGCGCTGCTCAAAGGTGGACCGGCGCATGTTTGGCCCTGGACTCTTTCGCGTGTCGCCAGGTCGTTTTTTCTCCCCGGTCCAGAAGGAATCCTTCCCTCAGAGAATCCTAGAGAATCATCTCCCGGATCAATGGCTCCTGAGACCGCGCCTCCGGCACGATATGGAAGGCCCCGTGCAGGGCGCGTTCCGCCGCCTGGAGATGGGTCTGGTCGTTGACGTGAAGCGTGGCCAATGTCTGACCTACTTGAACAGGCTGGCCCTTTTCGACCTCGAGCACGATGCCCACGGCCGGGTCAATTTTGTCGGCTTTGGTGCGGCGTCCGGCTCCCAGCCACATGGCTGCCGTGCCAATCGTTTCCGCCGCCAGTCCGCCCAGATAGCCGGCTTTCTCGGCTTTGAAGGCGATTTTATGGGCTGCCTGGGGCAATCTCAGGGGGTCGTCGCAAACGCGACGGTCACCGCCCTGGGCCTCGATCATGTCTCCGAGCTTCTGGAGGGCCTGGCCGCTGCTCACGATCTGTGCCACCTGCTGCCGAGCCGCCTCCAGTTCCAATCCCTGGTTGGACATCTGCACCAGATGGGCGGCCAGTTCGTAGGCCACCTTCTCCAGTCCGGTCCCTTTACGCTCTCCTCGCAGAATGCGGATACCCTCATCGACTTCCAGGGCATTTCCGATCTGACTGCCCAGCGGTTCTTCCATGGAAGAGAGGGCGGCTCGCACCTGACGACCGCGCAGTCGTCCGATGGCGACCATGGTTTCCGCCAGTTTGCGGGCGTCCTCGAATTCTTTCATAAACGCCCCATGGCCGAACTTGACGTCCAGCACGATGGCGTCGGCACCGCAGGCCAGCTTTTTGCTCATCACCGAGGCGGCGATCAGGGGGATAGAGTCGACCGTGCCGGTGACGTCGCGCAGGGCGTACATCGCTCCATCGGCTGGCACCAACTTGCCGGTCTGGCTGATGACCGCCAGGCCAATTTTCCGCACTTGCTCTAAAAATTCGTTCTGACTCAGGTCCACGCGCATGCCAGGAATGGCTTCCAGTTTGTCCAGCGTGCCCCCGGTATGTCCCAATCCGCGCCCCGACATCTTGGCTACGCGGCCGCCCGCGGCCGCCACAATGGGAGCAATGACCAGCGTTGTGCCGTCGCCGACACCTCCCGTGGAGTGTTTGTCGACCTTGACTCCATCGATAGAGGACAGATCGACCTGATCTCCTGACTCGATCATGGCCTGGGTCAGGAGGTTGGTTTCTTCGTCGTCCATGCCGCGAAACCAGACCGCCATCAACCAGGCGGCCAACTGATAGTTTTCCAGCCGGCCGCTGCTCAGCTCTTCGATCAAAAAGCGAATTTCTTCGGGGGTGTGTTTGCCGCCGTTGCGTTTTTTGAGAATCAATTGAACCGGGTGGAGCATAGCTGAGCCTCTTATTCGTCGGTCTGAGGCGCCACGGTGGCGCGCAACTGTTGGAGAATCTTCAATTCCTCGGCGAAGCTGCTGACGTCTTTGAATTCCTTGTAAACCGAGGCAAAACGCACGTAGGCAACCTCGTCGGTGCGGCCCAGGTGCTCGATGACCAGATTGCCGATTTCGTCGGAGGTGATTTCCCCATGGCCGGAATGGCGCAGTTGGTGTACGATCGACACCACGATCGCCTCCATCTGCTCCAGGGTCACCGGCCGCTTTTCGCAAGCGCGCACCAAGCCGGCCAGAATCTTCTGGCGGTCAAACTTCTCCCGCTTGCCGTCCTTCTTGACCACCACCAGCAACGATTCTTCCACGCGTTCGTAGGTGGTGAAGCGATTCTGGCATTTCTCGCACTCGCGTCTGCGCCGAATTGCCGTGCCATCTTCGACCGTGCGCGAGTCGAGCACGCGGTTGTCGAGGCTATAGCAATAAGGGCAGCGCATGGGGTGTGGGGGTTTTTAGAAGACGTCGGCCAGCCAGCGACTCACCGAGTGCACCACCTGGCGGAATTTGGAAGATTTGACTTCCCCTTTGTCCTGGGGCAGGAAGCGTCGAGCGGCGCCGTGGAGCAGCAGTCCGATGGATCCTGAGAAAATCGGTGACGCCAACGCCTCGCTGAGACCCTGTGGGTAGCAAGGGCTGGCTACTCGGCAGGGCATGTTCAGCTCGCGATGAGCCAGCTGAGCGATGCCCGGGAGTTGGGAGGTTCCGCCCGTCAGCACCAGACTGGAGACGACCAGTCCCAGACGTTCGGCGCGTTGCAACTCGCCGGCGACCCATTCGAACATGTCCAGCAGACGAGCTTCCAGCACTTCGGCCATCTGGCCGCGGGGCACTTCTACCACGCCTTCGCCGCTCAGCGTTTTGGCTTGCAGGAGTTCGTCGGAGTTGTGCTCCAGGAATTCCGGCGAGGCCAGACCCTTTTCCAGCTTCAGGCGCTCGGCCTGACTGGGGGGGATTCGGAAGAAGCGAGCCAGGTCGTGGGTCAACAGGTCGCCTGCCACGGGCAGCACGGCCGAATGGCCGACTTCGCCTTCGCAGTAGACGGCCAGGTCCAGGGTGCCGGCGCCGATGTCGATCATGGCCGTGCCCAGTTTGCGTTCTTCTTCGGTGAGCACCGCCAGGGCGGAGGCGATGGCGCCCGAGATCAGTCCATCGGGATCGATCTCGAGGTTGGCCCGCTGCACGGTTTTGCACATATTTTGCAGGAACGAGCTGGAAGCGGCCACCACGTGGGCATCCACTTCCAGGCGCACACCCGATAGTCCGACCGGGTTGCGAATGCCGTTTTGGCCATCCACTGCAAAACCTCTGGGCACGATGTGAAGGATCTCGCGGTCGCTGGGGATACCCACCAGGCGCGCGGCCTCGACGACTCGGCGTACATCTGAAGTGGTGACCTCGCCGTCGGCGTTGGAGATCGCCCACACGCCATGGCTGGGCAGCGAACTCAGGTATTCGCTGGTCAGTCCCACCACAACGTTGGTGACGGGGTAGCCGGCTTCACGCTCCGCTTCCTCGACGGCTGCCTCGATGGCCTGCACGGTCTGCTCCGGGTCGACCAGAGCACCTTTGCGCAGTCCCAGGCAAGGGCTGATGCCTGCTCCGACAATCTGCAGCTCACCATCGGAGGTCGCTTCGCCGATGACGCAGGCAACTTTACTGGTCCCAATGTCCAGGGCGGTGAGCACTTCCATTTTTCGCACGGCGTGGTTCCCTTACTGTTCCGGCAAGTTCGTCACTTGACAGAATGAAAAATTTTCGTCCTCAAGGTTCTTCAATCGAGTACGGGCTCCTTCCTGACTTGATAAATATTCAATACAGTTCCCCCGGCCGCTTACGCCCAATTGGGTGCTCGCTTTTCCAGGAAAGCGCCCAGGCCTTCGCGGCCGTCGGGGTGAGCGCGGGCCGCCGTAATTTGCTCGATGGTGAAATCGGTCGGGTCTTCCAGTTCGTAGCTGGTGCGGGCCAGTTTTTTGGTGCGAGCCTGAGCGGCCGGGCTGCCGGCCAAAAGGTGCTCGAGCACTTCTTGAAGTTGAGCTTCCGGGTCCTCGGCCAGGTAGTGCACCAATCCCAATCGGTAGGCGTTCTCGGCGTTAATGCGGTCGCCCAGTAGAAAGTGCAGCTTGGCTTTCGAGTAGCCGAGACGGCGAATTGCGTAAGGAGAAATGACGGCCGGCACGATGCCCAGGCGCACTTCGGTGAAGCCGAAAAGAGCCTTGGGGCCGGCGATAGCGATATCGACCGCACAGGTCAGTCCGGTGCCTCCGCCCAGTGCCGCTCCCTGGATGATGGCGACGACCGGACAGCGACAGTTGTCGATCGCCTGGAACATCTCGGCCATTTGGCGGGCGCCCGCTCGATTGGCTTCCTCGCCTGCCACCGCCTGGCCGCGCATCCATTCGACGTCAGCTCCGGCCGAAAAGCTTTTGCCTTCCCCGCGTAGCACCACCACGCGCACTTTCTCGGGCAGATCGCGAAAGGTCTGGTGTAGCTCCTCGACGACCTGAAGATTGAAAGCGTTGTGGACTTCAGGGCGATTGATCAAGACGGTGGCCACACCCCGCTCGTCGCATGAATATTGAATGGTTTGCATGGGGTCCCGTTCTCGGACGGGGGAGGAACATCTTTCAGAAATCACAAATCGATCCGGATAACATTTTATCCGCAAAGGGGAGGCACTATCATGGGACACGATCACAAGTGCGATCATCACGACCACAATCACGGTGAAGGCTGTGGCCATACCGCCATTCAGCACGGCGACCACGTCGACTATCTGCACGACGGGCATCTTCACCACCAGAAAGAGGGCGGTGCCGTGGAGCATCACGCCATCGAAGTCTCCGCCAAGAATCCCGACGGCTGCACCCCCGGTCACGTTTGCGGCAGTCACCCTGCCGACCACGTGCATGGTCCCGGCTGCGGTCACGAAGCCGTTCCGCACGGAGATCACACCTGCTACCTGGTCGACGGACACCTGCACCACCCCCACGATGGGCATTGCGACGACCACGGGCCGGTAGAACTGGTCAAGAAATAGCCAATCTGAAGGCCTCCATCCGGGGGCCTTCGTATTGGGGGCCTTAGAATGCCGGGTCCGAAAATTCTCTTCCTATTGCTCTCCGCGCTGCTCTGGGCGCTGGTCACCTTTGCTCCTAACGGCGGTGCCGGCGGAGATGCCTGGGGCTCGTTGCTGACGGCTCAGGCCCTGGTGGAGCACGGTAGTTTTGATCTGGCTCCCTACACCGACCGCGCCGCCTACAACGAGGCCCAGTTTTTCCGCCACGGGCAGGCGCTCTATTATGGCTACCCTCCTGGTGGGTCTCTGCTGGAGGTGCCTCTGGTGGCGCTGGCGCGGTTGCTCGGCATGGATATGACTCAAGTTGCTCAAGAGTCTTTCATGGAGCGGCAGGTGAGCGGAATTTGCATGATCGCCATGTTGGGCGCGCTCTGGGTCGGCCTTTCCGCTCTTCTGGAAAAACGCCGCGCTCTGGTGGCCGCAGGTCTGGTGCTGCTGGCCAGCACCTACACAGGATCGATTGCTTCCTCCATGGCCAACAGTCAAATGCCCGAGATTGTGTTCCTGACCTGGACGCAAGCCTGGATGCTTCGGTTCGATCGCCAGGGAGGCCGTCTGAACGGCTGGCTGCTGGGGCTGTTTTTGGGCGCCGCCTACTGGTGCCGTCCCACCGCACTTCTTTGGGCTCCTTTCGTCTGTCTCTATCTTTGGCTGAGGAAGCGAGAAGCGCTCGTTGGGGCGGTTCTCACGTTGCTGGTCTTCGTGCTCGGTTTCAAGCTGGCGCTTGGTCCTTTTTGGGGTGGCAGTCATCCTTATTACGGGTCGCGCCCGCTGGTGTCCGACTTCGCAACCTTCTCGCTCGAATGGGTCGGTGTTCTCTTCAGTCCTGGCGTGGGACTGTTTGTCTATCAGCCGCTACTTCTGCCCCCTTTTCTGCTCGCTCCGGTCTTGTTGCGACGGCAGCCGCTGGCCTGGATGCTGTTTCTCTATGCCAATGCGCACATCGTCGTGGTTGCCTTGCAGCGCACCTGGATGACGGTCGCCTTCGGTCCCCGATTGCTGGCGGAGGCCTGCTTTCCGCTCTGGTTCCTGGCTGCGATGCTGGCGCCCCAACTGCGCTTGCTGATCTGGCCGGCGCTGCTCTGGTCGCTATGGCTCAATACCTATCTGGCTTTCTTTTGCCAGACCCAGCATCTGCATTATACGGCCACGCGGCCCGAACAAGACCCCACCACTCGCGGCCTATGGGAATGGCGCTTGGCTCCCTTTCTGGTGACCCAGGATCAGTTATGGGAGCAGATCCGATTGGCGCCCCCCGAACTCTTCCCCGCTCTCAACAATCCGCTCCGCCGTAACTTTCAGGAGCCCGAGCAGGCCGGAGACCAGCCTCTGGTGCGGCCGCTGGACGGTCCGGCCAGCGTGAGTTTCCGCTCGCAGGCGCCTCCGGGGCCGTCCTCTGGTCTGGTGTGCGTGCGCTACAGCTCCCCTCTGCCCGTATCGGTCGAGTTGAACGGTCGGTTGTTGCCCTCACTGCCCGCCAGTCGGGCCACCCGGCGTCAGACCCTGGCCTTTCAGGACGTGGAGTGGCGCCCCGAGAATGAGGTTCGCTTTAGCGCGGGTCCCGAGTTTCGCTTGTTTGACCTGGTGGCTGAACCTTCACCCGCCGACCAGCCGGGGATCGTGGCTTTCGTCGAAGGGTTTAGCGGCGATGAAGGGGGCACGCGCTGGGCTTATGGGCCGTCTTCGCGAGCTCTGCTGGTCGCTCGAAAGGCGGGAAGAGTCGACCTGGACTTCGAGGCTCTCAATCCTCACCCGAAATTAGACGTCCAGGTCTGGTGTAATCGTCGCCATCTGGCTAATTTTCATAACTTGCCGGAAGGCGAAGCGCAACTGCGGATTCCCCTGACGGTCCGGGCCGGGGACAATGAGCTGGAATTCCGCTTCAATCACTGGGGAATCAAAAGAGCCAGAGACCAAAGGCCTCTGGCTCTACGCCTGAGCAAGCTCAGCTTGAACTATTCGGGTTTGTAGCCGGCGGCCTGAGCCCTGGCGTCGATTTTGTTGTTGTTGACGGCCGACCAGACGGCCACGCCCGCACCCAAGCCTGCAGCCGCTACGGCGGCGCCCGCCGGGCCGAAGAAAACGCCGGGGAGCTTGAGTAGGGGGAAGGCGATGAGGCCGACGCCGGCACCGCCGAGCGCGCCCAGGGCACCGAAGATGGGATTCTTATTGCTGCCCCGGTAAGCGGCCACGCCGCCCCAGGTTCCGCCGATGGCCGCGCCTGCGGCCGGGCTGGCAATGGCGGTCAGTCCGGCAGCGCCCAGGCCGCCGAGCCAAACGTGTTCGGCGGCGCCGAAGGCCGAAGGAATTCCCACCAGGGCGGCGGCGGTCAGGCCTTCGCGGAGCGGGTTGGTGCGCATCACCGAGAGGTGGTGACCGGGGCGCTCAAAGTGGTAAGTGTTGGAAGACTTGTCGAAAGAGACTTTGTCCCACTGTTCCGGCTCGGGCTTCGGGTTCTGAGGCGGGGTGGGGGTGGGACCCTGCAGTTTGCCGGGGGTGTTGCTCTGGGGTAAACGCTGAATCTGCATCTCTGTGTGTCCTCGCTCTGTCTATCTTTGTTGACTCCACGGTAGCGTACCGCTCTGAAAGAATGCTGAAGCTGCAGGGAAGACCGCAGAAGGCGAACAAATACAACCGCGAACCCGAGGATCCAGGGGAGGCTAACGCGCTTTCCCCCCGGACCCCCCACTTCACGAACTAGAGGGAATCTTCATGCTTAAGGGCGCCGCCATCCGCCAGTCCTATCTGGACTTTTTCAAAGAACGTCAACATCTGATTGTCGAGAGCGCACCGGTGGTTCCCCACGATGATCCGACCCTGATGTTTACCAACGCCGGCATGAATCAGTTCAAGCCGTACTTCCTGGGCTCGGCCACTCCCGAACATCGGCGCATCGCCGATACCCAGAAGTGCATTCGCGTTTCCGGCAAGCACAACGACCTGGAAGAAGTGGGCTACGATACCTACCACCACACTTTCTTCGAAATGCTGGGCAACTGGTCGTTCGGCGACTACTACAAGAAGGAAGCCATCCAGTGGGCCTGGGAGCTCTTCACCGAAGTCTGGAAGCTGCCCAAAGATCGCTTGCACGCCACTGTTTTCGGTGGCGACGAGCAGGTCCCGGCTGACGAAGAAGCCATCGAACTGTGGAAAACCGTCACCGACATCGACCCCAACAACATTCATCGCTGTAGTCGCAAAGACAACTTCTGGATGATGGGCGAGACCGGACCTTGCGGACCGTGCTCGGAGATTCACATCGACCTGACCCCGGACAAGTCCGGACATTCGCTGGTCAACGCTGGTTCGCCGCTGGTCATGGAGCTTTGGAACCTGGTGTTCATTCAGTTCAATGCCGAGCCTGATGGTTCACTGCGCGAACTGCCGGCCAAGCACGTCGACACCGGCATGGGTTTCGAACGCGCCTGCGCGGTCATGGAATGCACCAACGGCGCCACCGACTTCAGCAAGCCGATCTCCAACTATGACACCGAAGTCTTCCAGCCCATCATCCGAGTGCTTCAGGAGATGTCGGGTGCCAAATACACCCCCGGCATGTCGGAGGACATGGACAGCATCTCTATGCGCGTCATTGCCGACCACATCCGCATGATTAGCTTCGCAATCGCCGATGGTGCCTTGCCCTCCAACGAGGGCCGCGGCTACGTCGTGCGCCGTCTCTTGCGTCGCGCCGCGCGTTACGCTCGCAAAATCGGCCTGCGGGAGCCTTTCCTCTACAAGCTGGTGCCCGTTCTCAAGGCCGAGATGGGAGCGACCTTCCCCGAGCTGGTGCGCGAAGAAGCCAAGCTGCAAAAGATCATCAAGGCCGAGGAAGAGTCGTTCAATCAGACGCTGGACCGTGGTCTGCATCTCTTTGACGAAGTGGTCAAGGATCTGCCGGGCAAGGAGTTTCCCGCCCAGGAAGCCTTCAAGCTCTACGATACCTTCGGCTTCCCCTTTGATCTGACCGATGTGATGGCTCGCGAAAAGGGCTTGAGCCTGAACGAAGACGCCTTCAAGGGATTGATGGAAGAGCAGAAAGCTCGCGCTCGTGCCGCTCAGACCAAGCATGTGGTTAGTGCTGCTCACGAGAACCTGGATCTTCCCCCCACCCCGTTCGTCGGCTACGACAACCTGCAGGCGGCGACCGAGGTCAAAGCCGTGCTCGGCAATACGGTTGTGCTCGGAGAAACGCCTTTCTACGGCGAAATGGGCGGTCAGCTCGGTGACTATGGCTGGTTGGAGCTGGCGGATGGATCTCGTCTGGATGTAACCAACACCACCAAGAGCGAGGGCGTGGTCTTTCATCATCTGGCCAACCCCCCGGCCAGCGGCGCCGGCGTTACGGCGGTGGTGGACGCGGTTCGTCGCCAGGAGATCCAGCGCCATCACACGGCCACCCACTTGCTGCACTGGGCGCTGCATGAGGTGTTGGGCGATGCGGTGCGCCAACAGGGCTCGCTGGTTGCTCCCGAGCGCCTGCGCTTCGACTTCACCCACTATCAGGCCATGGAACCCTCCGAGATTGCCACGGTGGAGCGACTGGTCAACGAGAGAATCCTCGAGAATCACCCGGTGACCTGGTTTGAAATCGACTACAAGGACAAGCCCGACAGCGTGACCGCCTTCTTTGGTGACAAATACGGCGCACGCGTCCGCGTGGTCAAGATCGGCGGCGGCCGTGAGCATGACTTCAACGGCTTCTCGATGGAGCTGTGCGGCGGCACTCACACTCTGACCACGGCCGAACTCGGGCCTTTCCGGCTGCAGTCGGAAGGCGCCATCGCCGCTGGCGTGCGCCGCATCGAGGCGGTCACCGGCACCCAGGGTCTGCAGGGTCTCTTCCAGGATGTGCAGATGGCCGAGAAGTTGTCGCGCAAATTGGGCGTGCCGATTCTCGAGCTGGAAAACAAGGTGGAGTCGTTGCTGGAGACCCAGCGCAAGCTCAACAAGCAGTTGGAGCAGGCTCGCCGGGCCGAAGCGCGGGCGGAAGCCACTCGTCTTCTGGGCAAGGTCGAGACCCGCAAAGAAGTGCCGGTCGTCATCGCAAATCTGGGCGAGGCCAACGGTGAATACCTGAAGTGGGTTGCCGACTCGCTGCGCGATCAGTTCAAGGGCGTGGCCGTACTGGCCGGTGTCCACGACGGCCGCGTGGCTTTGCTGGCCAGCGTGGACAAGTCGCTGAACGCTCAAGGTCTGCACGCCGGAAAGTTGATCAAGGACCTGGCCTCCAAGGTGGGCGGTGGCGGCGGTGGTCGTCCCGACCTGGCCGAGGCCGGCGGCAAAGACCCCAGTAAGCTGGCTCAGGCCCTGGCGGAAGTCAGCTGGTAAGGTCTTTTTTACTGGGGGCGATTCTGGCCGGCGCCGTTTGGGCGGCGCCGGTTCACGACGCGGCTGTCCGCGGAGACGCCGAGGGTTTGCGTCAGGCGGGCGCCAGCCAGGTCAATCTGCCGGATGCCAAAGGCCTGACGCCCCTGGTGCTGGTCATCCAAAACGACCATCCCGAGTGCGTGGAAGTCTTGCTACAACTGGGCGCCAAGCCCAACGCGGGTAACTGGTCGGCTCTGCACGAGGCCGCTCTGGTCGGGGACGCGCCCAGCGTGCGGTTGTTGCTGCAAAACAAGGCCGATCCGAACCGAACGGAACGGGCCAACGGCGGGACTCCGCTGCATGTAGCCTGCTTTCAGGGTCAGACCGAGATTGCCAAGCTTCTGATCAAAGCGGGAGCGAAGCTCAACGTGCGCGACAAAGAGGGCTTCACTCCGCTTTTTCAAGCCAAAGACCAGGGGCACTTCGAACTGATGAAATACCTGAGGTCGATCGGCGCCCGTTAATCCGGTCGGCGCACCCGAATGCGAGCCGCGCCGCCGCCGCTGGTCACCGTGACCGGCCCACCACTCAGGCGCCGGCGGGCAATCTGCACCGCCTGCTCGGCTTTCTTGCGGATCTCTTTGCCGCCCCCGGTGCCACCCAGGTGGGGGAGGGCCACCACCCAGGGCTTGTAGTCCTCGGCGATGCCTTCAAAGCGCGTCTGGAAAGGAAGCTTGTCGGCTTCCAGCTTCTCGTAGATCTCGGGAATGCCCTGACGCTGCGCCTCGGGCACGTCCATCAGAATGGTCGACTCCTCGTCCTGGCCGGTCAGGAATTTCCAGGCCAGTGACCCGTGAATCAGAATCAAGTTCGGCTTCAAGCTTTCCACCAGGCGGATGGTGCGGGGCCAGCAGGCGCGAGCCAAGGGCGCGGTCACCTCTGAGCTGCGGGCCGTCAGAATCGGGACCAGATGGGTCACGCAGGCAGCCTGTCCGAAGGCGCTATAGTTACCGGTGTGGTTGGCGGTGTAGGGCAGATAGCCGGTGAAGCTGGCCTTATCGTTGTCGGCACCGTCGAAGTAGTTGGTGGACCAGTCGATATAGTCTTCCGCCTGAGTGGGGGCGTCGCTGACGTCGTAGCCGGCCGGGTTGACGCCCAGAAAGAAATAAGCCGGGGTGGAGGAGCCCAGAAACGGCAGAATCTCGGCCTGCGGACGCTTGGCCAGAAAAGGCCGACAGAGCCGGTCCTGGCGGGTCTCGTTCAAAATTTTGCGGATGGCTTCCAAAAATTCAGGGCTGTATTTCATCGGTTTCTCCCAATAGTCAGACAGCTAGGGTAGCACACTGAGAAGGGGAAGTCACCCCGCCAAAGAGGGTCTGCTCCGCGGTGCAGGGAACACAAAGTCTGCATTTTTAGATAGATAGCGGAGCGGCCCCATGGCTCAGAAATCACGAAAAGGTCCAAATTACGCGCTGATTGGTGGGCTCGGCGTCGCGGGCGCCGCAATTGGCGGCGCGGTAGGAAAGTTCGCTCTGCACCTCGGTACCGTAGAGACCGGCGGTCTGGCCGTAGGTGGCTTGTTGGTTTGCGCGGCAGTCGGGTTGTTTGGCTCGGCGAGTGGCGATACCAAACGCATCGCCGCCCAGATGACGGTCAAAAAGAACGTCGATTCCGCCTATCAACAACAATCGCTGGGCCGCTTGGCGGAAGCCGAGAAGCTGTTGTTGGAAGCTCTCGAGCGCGGCAAAGAGCTTGAGGATAGTGACCTGACCAAGCTCTCGGCCACCCACAGCCTGGGTAACCTGTACCGCCTGCAGAACAAGCCGGAGCAGGCCGAGCAAAACTACCGGAAGGCCATCAGTTCTTACGAATCGCTGAAGATGACCGAGGAGGCTGTCTACGCTCAGTGTCTGCGCGACTGCGCCCTGGTGCTGGAAGCCCGCGGACAGAATCAAGAATCGCTGGAGATGGCCAAACGAGCTCTGCCGGTCTTCGAGAAGCTGGGCCAGAGTCGCGAGGTGGCCGAGACCATGAGTTTGATGGCGCGCAACACGCGGGCTTCCGGCCTGTTAGACCAGGCCGTCGAGGCTTATCGCAAGGTCAAAGACCTTCAGATCAAGCAGTTTGGCGAGTATTCCAGCGAAGTCATCGATACGGTTCTGACCAGTGCACGCACTCTGCGGAGTCTCAATCAGCTGCCGGAGGCCATCGAAGCTTACAAAGATGTCCTCGTTCGTCTCAACAAGTCAGAGCGCCCGCCCCGCGCCTGGGAGGCGGAAGCCTTGCTGGAGATGGCGGAAGTCAGTCTGGAGCAAGGGCAATTGAAGAGCGTCGAGCCGCTTTGCATGGGTTCGCTCAAGGTCTTGCAAAATTTTGTCGGCCCGCGTGAAAAGCTCATCCATCGCCTGGCGACCACCCTGCAGGCTGCCCGCGAGAAGCTCAATCAGCCGCTCTCGGAGACCGAGTTTTTGCTGCTGTTTACGCAGAACCGCGACAAAGTTCGCGATCTGTTTCGTGAGCAGCCCGACCTGGCCAAGCAGAAAGACCGCGCCGGCTGGAGTCCCATCCAGTGGACGCTTTTCCTGGGCTGGGAAGACCTGATGCGCTGGTTGATACGCAACGGCGCACAGGCCGACGGTTTTGAAGCCAACGTGATGGCGCCCGTGCATGTTGCCTCCGCCTGGTCCAAAGGCGGAACGATCACCTTCCTGTCCGAGAACAACGTGGCCCTGGATCCGGTTGGCCCCCAGGGTTGGAGCCCGGTCCACTACGCCGCTTATCATGGCAAGCAAGATTGCCTGGAGCAACTGCTGACGCGCGGTTCCGACGTGACCCGGCTGGATGTGGTGGGGCGCAGCGCCCTGCACTGGGCGGCCGATCGCGGTCATCCGGAAATGGTCGGGTATCTGTTGAGCAAGAATCTCGACAAAGATTTGCCGGACGGCAAATACGGTCGTTCCCCTTTGCATCTGGCGGCCGCGGCCGGTTACGGCCTGGTGGTGCGAACGCTCATGATGAACGGCGCCAACGAGCAATTGGCCGATAAGGGCGGCAAAACGCCCATCAACCTGGCCGAAGAAGCCGGTCACAAGGGTCTGGTGGCGGCCATGAAGCACTTCCGCTCGGCTATGGAAAGCTGACCGAAGCGACCGTTACCGTAGAAGTCAGGCCCGGTTCGTTGCACTGCTGATAGTTCAGCAGGGTGCCCGGTCCTGGCTGGAGCACCTGCAGCAGTGAATAGATCGCGGAGGTTCCGCAGTAGTTTCGCTGGCCCTTGTCCTCTTGCAGAGTAGCCAGGAAGTCGCGTGCCTGTCCGGATGCCGCCTGTCGCATCGACTCGCGATCTCGCTCCTCGATTTTTTTTAGCGCAGCTACCGACAGGGGCGGCCCCCCGAAGCGCTGGCCCATATGGGCCAGATCGACGGAGGCGATCCAGCAGGTTCGCTGACGAGGCACAATCTCGCCCAATCGCCGCAGAAACTCGGCCACTCGCCCATCCTCTTCCGGCCAGCTCGGGGTCTCCAGGTGGGCCTGGAAGGAACCGCACAGAATCGGCAAGATTTTTAGCGGACGGGATCGCAGATGCTGGAGAAAGACCAGCTGGAATTCGATGGAGTGCTCGCCGAGGTGATTGAACTCATCTAAGAAGGGGTCGAAAGACAGGCCTGAAGCCAGCTTTTCCACCGTCTCCCGGTCGGTTTCCACCAGGCCCAGCGGCGTCTCAAAATCTTTACGCGTCAGCACAAAAGGGTTGTGGCTGTAGGCGTGGGTAATGCCCAAAATTACGAAGAGATCGAACTCTTCCAGGCCGGCCCCCGCGTGATTGTAGGCCTGGGCGTAGCTGTCTCGGCCGCGGCGCAAGTCGATATGGGGAATCAGATAAGCGGAGCTGGCGGGACCTTGCTTTTTCGGGCTGCCTTCCAGTAGTTGATCGAGAAATTGGCGAAGTTCTTCGGAGTCGGCGGGGTAGGCCGAGCCCGCGTGGGCGGCCGGTCGGGATGGCAGGTCGCGCAAGTAGCCTCGACTGGTGGCATTGTCCAGAACGTAACGCTCTTCCAGAGAGTTGAGAAGTTGATCCAGTTGATCGGGCTGGAGACTCACGCCCCAGCGTTCTCTTGCTTGCTGCAAAATTTCCGAGCGTGTGTTCAAGCCGTCCATGAGCCCGGTAAGCTGATAGGCGAGAGGGCTGAGCAGCATAACTTCTGCTTGGATTCCGGCCGGATCGCGCAGACTTACAAAGGTTTCTCCTTTTACTTGCAGGAGCTCAGGCTGCATCCAGCGCACACGAGGTCTATCGTCGATGCACCGCGACATTTGGGTCATTTTCGGATCGCCCCGAGAATCCCTGGGTTTAGGAGATAGACGGGTGGGGGAAATGCTGCTCGCGTTCTTCTGAGAATCGAACATTATCGAAAGATTTTCAGACTTAATGAAAAGGATCTTCATTGAGGTAAGAGAAGCAGCGGCCCGAAGCCACAAGCGTGCAACCGGGCGAAGAACGTCACACTCACGATGTGTGCAGCAAGATGATCGAATAAAGGAGAGATACAGATATGCGCAAGCTTACCAATCTGGTTCTCACGATGGCCCTAGCCGCCAGCGTTGCCGGAGCCGCCAGCGCCAAGAACGAGAGCGAAAGAGGTCACTCCAACTCGGAGAACTTCGCCGGTGCTTGGTACTACCCGTGGGCTGGTCCCAACTGGGGACCCGGTGGATTCCAGGAAACCGGATCCATCCCGTTCCACGGTGGTTCGTGGACCAAGAAATACTCGGGCGAGGTCACCTATGTTGACCAAGTTCGTTGCCAGATCAAGGCCGACGGAAGCGGCGACCTGATCACTTTCTACGTATACGAGAACGGCACTGCCTGGGTTCCCACCAGCGCCGGCGTACACGTGGGCTCGAAGGTCCGCATCACCAGCGATGACCGTCACCGCGCCCGTATGATCCACGTGGTCCCCTTCTACAAGTGGCTCAAAGACAAGACCAAGTAGTCTTCTCTTAACCATCTGAGAACGAACAACTCTCTCCGCGAGGAGGGAGTTGTTTGTTTTTACCGCAGTGCTTTGCTATGATTTCTGCTCACAGTCCGATTTTGAGGGGAGGATCCGTCGATGTCCGCTCGCGTTCTGGTCGTAGATGATGACGATCCGATCCGTAATATGGTCATGCGACTGCTGCAATTTTCCGGTGGCGAACTGGAAGTCGAGGGCAGTGAAGATGGGCCCAGCGCCCTGGAGAAGTTGGCCGAGGCCGACTACCAGTTGCTGCTGATCGATTACACCATGCCGGCCATGAGCGGAGTGGAGGTCATCAAGACCCTGCGCCAGAGTGCCCGCAACCATGACATCCCGGTGATCATGCTCACCGCGCGAAGCGAGAACCATCACCTGATCGAGAGTCTGGAGGGGGGCGCCAGTTTTTTTCTGGCCAAGCCGTTTGAGCCCCAGGAATTGCTCGATACGGTGGGTCTGGCTCTGGGGATGACTCTGGAATTCTGAAGTTATGAAACCGAAAGAAATTCGCGAAGCCGGAATTCCCGCCGGCAAGCCCCTGCGCTGGGCGCAAATGGGATTGGGCGAGGCCAGTAAGTCGGGCCTCAAGAAAAATCAGATCGTGGAACGCCTGCGCGCTATCGCCGCCGACCCGGCGGCCCACGTCGCGGATGCGATTTTTGGGCCGGTAGCCCGAGCGATCTTGGAGGAAGCCCACGTCCCTCGCTTCGAGGAGCGAGCGGAACCGGCCCCGTACCGCCAGTGGGGTACGGATCTGGACACGTTGAGCCTGGATCAGATGCGCAATGCCTGTCGTCTGCCGGTGGCCGTGGCTGGAGCCCTGATGCCCGATGCTCATGTGGGGTACGGCCTGCCGATCGGAGGCGTACTGGGCACGCGCAACGCCGTCATCCCTTACGCGGTGGGAGTGGACATTGCATGCCGCATGAAGCTCACCGTGACCGACATTCCGGTCAAAGAGTTGGAAACGCAGAAGCAGCACCTGATCCACGTGCTCGAAGAGCAGACCCGCTTCGGTGTGGGCGCTCAGTTTCGCAAGCCGCACGATCATGCGGCCATGGATCTGGACTGGTCCGTAACCGGCCTGACCGCCAAGCTCAAAGAGAAAGCCCGCAATCAGCTGGGGACCAGTGGCTCCGGCAACCATTTCGTGGAGTACGGGATCTTTCGTCTGGGCCAGCCGGATCTCGGTTTGCCGGCCGGCGAGTATGTGGCCATTCTCTCTCACAGCGGAAGTCGCGGGAGCGGTGCCGAGGTGGCGGCCTACTACAGCCAGTTGGCCAAAGACTTGCGGCCGGAACTGCCGGGTGAGCTGAAGAATCTGGCCTGGCTGGATCTGGACAGTGAAGAGGGCCAGGAGTACTGGGCGGCCATGAACCTGATGGGCGAATACGCGGCCGCGAACCATGCGGTCATTCACCGGGAGATGGTGCGCGCGCTCAAGGCCAAGGTGCTGGTGGATGTTGAGAATCATCACAACTTTGCCTGGAAAGAGTTCCACAACGGCGAGGAGTTGATCGTTCACCGTAAGGGCGCTACGCCGGCCGGAAAAGGAGTGTTGGGTGTGATTCCCGGCTCCATGGCCAGCCCGGCCTACGTGGTGCGCGGTCTGGGACAGCCGGATTCCCTGTTGTCAGCCTCCCACGGGGCCGGGCGGGCCATGTCTCGCTCCCAGGCTACCCGTACTTTCCGCTGGAAAGATGTCCGCCATCTGCTGGAAGAAGCGGGCGTTACGCTGGTGTCGGCCGGTATCGACGAGAATCCGCGCGTCTACAAGGACATCCGTGAGGTTATGCGAGCCCAGGAAGATCTGGTCGAGATCGTGGGGCAGTTCGACCCGAAAATCGTGAAGATGGCTCCCGAGGGCGAAAAAGCCGAGGATTAGCGGATCTGTCCCTGGCCCTCGACCCAGTACTTGTAGGTGGTCAACTCGTCCAGGCCAACCGGACCGCGCGCGTGCATTTTCTGAGTGGAGATACCGATCTCGGCGCCGAAGCCGAACTCGCCTCCGTCGGTAAAGCGCGTGGAGGCATTGACGTTGACGGCGCAAGCATCCACTTCTTGCTGAAAGCGACGGGCTGATTCGAGGTCTCTGGTAAGTATGGCCTCGGTGTGACCGGTGCTGTGCTGACTGATGTGGTCCAGCGCCTCGTCCAGATTTTCCACGACTCGCACGTTGAGGACCAGGTCCATGGATTCGGTATCCCAATTTTCGGCCGTAGCGGGGACCGCCCAGGGCCATTGTTGGAGAGTGCGGGAGCAGCCTTGCACTCGGACCTTGTCCCGCAGCTCCGGCTCCAGGCGAGTCAGCAGGTCGGCCGCTACCGCCGCGTCCACCAGCAAGGTCTCCAGGGAGTTGCAGACGGCAGGCCGCGAGCACTTCGAATTCAGGATTACCGGCACGGCCATTTCCAGGTCGGCGCTCGGATGCACATACAGGTGGCATACGCCCACGCCTGTTTCCAGCACCGGTACGGTGGAGGTTTCCACCACTCGCTGGATCAGTTCGGCGCCCCCTCTGGGAATCATCAGGTCAACCAGTCCGTTCATGCGGGCCAGGGTGGTGATGGATTCGTGGCTGAGGTCGGCCACGCCGGCCACGGCCTCGGCCGGTAGGCCCGCTCGGACCAAACACTCTTGAATGATCTTCACTAGAGCTTGATTAGAATTCAGGGCCGTGCGTGAGCCCCTCAGCAGGGCGCCATTGCCGGACTTGATGGCCAGGCAGGCCGACTCGACCGTGACATTGGGTCGGGCCTCATAGACGATGCACAGAACTCCCAGAGGCACCCTGACTTTGCGAATGAGCAGACCGTTGGGGCGGGTCCAGGCGATTTCGCGACCGACCGGGTCGGTCAGGCGAGCCACCTGCTCGCAGCCCTGGGCCATGCCTTCGATGCGCTGCGCATTGAGGGCCAGTCGGTCGAGCAGGGCACTGCTCAGCCCGGCGGCGGAACCGGCTTCGCAGTCGAGCCGATTGGCTTCCAACAATTCCCTTTGACGGGCTCGTAGTTGAGCCGCCAGGTCCAGCAAAATCCGGTCTTTGTCGCCGGTGGCCAGCCAGGCCAGTTTCCGACTGGCCTTCTTGCAGTCGCTGGCTTGTTGTCGCAGGTCGGTCATCGTCTAATTTCCCCCTTCGGCCCGAGCGTAAAGATGGTCGCGGTGCACGGCTTCGGGATGGCCTCGATAACCGAGCAGTTCTTCCAGTCGCGAACTGGGCTGGCCCTTCAGCTTTTGCAGTTCGTGGGTGGGGTAGTTGACCAGTCCCCGACCCTTCTCGACTCCGTCCGGATCGATCAGGCTGACCAGGTCGCCAATGCCAAACTCGCCTTCGATCGAATGAATGCCGACCGGCAGCACGCTTCCTCCCGCCAGCAGAGCGCGAATCGCGCCGGCGTCCAGATGAAGTTTGCCGCGCGGGGCTCCGCCGGCGGCCAGCCAGCGTTTGCGGCTGCTCAGGCGGCGCCCGCCGGGCACAAAGCGCGTTCCCACATCGTCGCCCTGGACCACCCGCAGGATGACGTCCGGCTCCTGGGCTTTGGCAATAACCATCGAGGTTCCGCATTCCAAGGCAACCTTGGCCGCCTCCAGTTTGGAAAGCATGCCGCCGGTGCCGCCCCGCGAAGTCTCGCTGCGCACCAGGCCCATGATGTCCGGGGTAATGGCCTGCACCAGGGGCAGTCGCCGGGGCGGATCTTCGGAAAAGTCCAGCAGGCCCGGTGCCTGGGTCAAATTGATCACCATCTCGGCGTCTAGCAACGCGCCCACCAGACACGAAAGAATATCGTTGTCGCCAAAACGAATCTCGGTGACGGCCACCGAGTCGTTTTCATTGATCACCGGCATCACGCCGGCCGAGAGCAGCGTCACCAGGGTGTGGCGGGCATTCAGATAACGCTCACGGGCCCGCAGGTCTTCTCGGGTCAGCAGCACCTGGGCCACCTGCACGTCCAGCAGATCGAAAAGGCGACGCCAGACGTTCATCAGCTCGACCTGTCCGAGGGCCGCCAGCGCCTGCTTTTCGCGCAGGTTTTCCTGGCCGGTCTTGAGCAGACTGCGGCCCATCCCGACGGCCCCGGAGCTGACCACCACCACTTCCCAGCCCAGGTCTCGCAACTCGCGGATCTGGCGGGCCAGCGACATCAATAAGGCCCCCTGCAGTTTACCTTCACTGCCCAGCATCACGGCCGTGCCGCATTTGACCACTACTCGTCTGGAACTCATAGGGGCGCCGTTCGGCAGGTTCCGTGCCTCAGCCTCCAGTAAGCCAGAAGCGATGTCTCTTTGGGCGGGTCTCGAAAATCTGGGCCACCGCGGGGCCCTGGCTCTTCGTCACGGAGTTCGCTGGGGTGGCTGTTCCTGGTATTGGCGATTGGGTTATGCCCTGTGGCTGGAAAGCTGGACGGGTCCGGCCCATCGACCGGGAATGCGGCTCCAGCCTCCGCCCGGCTGGCAAAGCCAGGATTTCATTTATGGGGAAACTCCCTTGGGAACGGCCCGCCTGCTGTTGGAGTGGGCTGAGCTCCAGGCGGGAGAGCATTTTTGCGAGATCGGCTGCGGCCGCGGCGTGGTTGGCCTGGTGGCTCATCTGGTCTTTGGCGCGCGCGTCAGCGGCTACGAAAAAGTGCCGGCCCTGGCCAACAAGGCGCGCTGGTTGACGCGGGCGCTGCAGGTTGAGCAGGGGGTTTCCATTCACGAGGACGGGCCCTACGAACAGGCCGACCTCTATTTCCTCACGCCCACGACCTGGAGCGAGGAGAACTGGTGTCGGGTCTGCCGCCAGCTGGACAAGGCTTCGCCGGGGGCGCGGGCGCTGGTTTTGAGCGAGCCGCTGCCGGGCTGGCGGGTGTTGGAAAAGCGGTCGCTGCCCTATAGTTGGGGCTGGAACCAGACTTTTCTACAGATCAGGACTTGAGAGCGTCGCGCAGTTGCCCGAGCATCAGCTTGAGAGCGCCGTCCTCGGTGGAAGCGTCCTTCTGGGACTTGCCCGAGAAGACTTTGATGGCGCGGCGCACGTTGCATCCAAAGCTGCCGTTTCCGTCCGGATGCTCGAAGGTCAACTCGATGAACATCTTGCGCACCTTGCCGGAAGCCGTTTCGACGCCGCTCAAGGGGGTCTCGGGCAGCAGGTAGAGCACGCCGCTCTGGTAGCGAATGCCTTTGTCGACCGAGCGCATCACCTGAGCGCAGACCGAAGCCAGGCGCTTCAAGATCGGGTAGTGCATGTCCGCGCTGACTTCGGCCGGGATGTCCGGTTCCACCAGAAACAGCCCCAGGTCCCAACCGTAGCGCCGGGCCCTTTCCATTTCGTAGCGTAACTCGCTCAGCAGCTCGCTTTCGGCTACGAGCTTGGTCAGCCGATCCTCGGGTAATGGCATAGCACATTTTTCCCTTTCTTGATTAAAGGGACAGCTTTGTGGTCGCCAGACCGGACCCCTGCTTCAGCTACCGTGGTTGAATCGATCTTTCAGCCAGCCATCCACCACGTTCTTGTACTGGCCGTAAAGAATGCCGACATAGAGAGTCGATCCGACCGTTTGCAGAGTCGGGTTGGCCAGCAAGCCCGAGCCGATCAACAGGCCTCCGCTGAGCAGCTTGGCGGCGCCCAGCACCGGAGTCGCCCCCACGCGCCGGTCGGGCAGCATGTCCTCGATGCCGTCGCAAATCGCTCCGACTCCGGCCGCCTCGGCGCTCCAGACCGCCCAGGGGTGCGAGCTGTAGATGGCTGGAGCCAGGCCCTGGGCCAGGTTGGCGCTGGCGCCCAACATAGCGCTGGTTCCGCCGGCCAGGCTGAGGACGCCGTGGAGTTTTTCGCCGTGACGCAGGCTGCGCACGCCCTGGTAAAGTTCACTGGCCCCGAGCACCATGCCGGCGGCGCCGATGCCGATGGTGGCGGCGCGATAGCTGGCGGAAACGTTCTGGCCGGCCTCGAGCACGTGCTGAAAAACCTTGCCGTGTTCGTCCAGGGTTTGTAGCGCGGCGCGGCCGGCATTCTCAAAGAGCTCGGCCCAGTCTTCCACCTGATGAGCGGTATCCGGCGGCTGACCTGCAGCGGGCGGCTGGGGAAGGTCCCGACGCGGCACTCTACCGGAGTTTGGTGGCTGCAACTGCATAGTTTTACCCATGTATTGCAGAGGGCTGAAAAAAAGCTGAAAAGCCGGGAACTCCCTTAGTTTTCGGGCAAAACCTCGGCACTGCGCAGCACCGGATAGAGGTTGAAGCGCTGGTCGTAAGAGGGGTGGTGGCGGTAGAAAAAGTCCAGGCGAGCTTCCGGGTTTTTGGCGAATTCGGGATCCGAAGCCAGCTTTTGCAGAAACTCGGCGGCGATCTCGGGACGACGGGCCATCATCTCCTTACCGACCGCTTCGGCCACATACTCTTCCATATACTCTTTCTGCTCGAAATAGGCGTTGAAGAAGCCCCAGCTGAGCAGCGAGTCGGGCGCGGTGGGTTCGAGCAGGGCCAGCAGCAGGCGGGAATTGGGCTGAGCGATGGGCACCCAGAGGCTGCCCGGCGGCAGGGACTGCTGCTCCGTCCGCCATTTGCCCTGCACGTTGAGCGTCTGGCGCCCTTCGAAGGACCGCTTGGAGAACTCGCTGCTGTCGGCTCGGAAGGCCTCCAGGGGACGGGCGCTCAGTCCCTTTTCCAGCACGCGATAGCGAATGTTGTGGACCTTCAGTTTGGCGGCCACCAGCTCGGCCTGCCCGGCAGGCACCAGATAGCCGCCCCGGGGCGCCTGGCTGGTTCGGTCGGGCACGACCTCGTCATAGAAAGGGATCTTCCAGATTTCCGGCTTTTTGGAATCGTAGCTGAGAGCGGCCGGGTCGCCGGAGATTTGCGAAGGAGCCTTCGTGTAAGCGTAGCCTGGAAAGTAAATGTCGCGATGATGGTCGGTGTTTTTGTGCGACAGGGCAATCGTCTGTCCGCCCAATAGCAGGGCCGAGCGGTCGGCGGCGGCCTCCGCCTGCACCCAACCGACGCCGTCTCGGTTGGCCAGTTCCACCAACGCCAGGATGGTCTTGCGAGTCAATTCCACCCGGCGCGCATAATCTTTCCAGGAATGGGTCTCCACCAGCATGGAGAGGCGATTGTGCAGAGCCCAGTAGCCGGTGGAAAAGCGTGGCGTGTAGGCGCTGTCGGAGAAGCCCGAGGCCGGGTCCTGAGGGTTGCGCAGGGAGGGATAAAAATCCAGGGCCAGACAGCCTTGCTCGCTGAGGCGGCGATTGACGTCCTTTTGCAAGGCCTTACCCAGGGGCTGCAGATTGGGGTCGCCAATAAAAATCGGCTCGATCAGGTTGGCGATCTCAGGCTGGAATTCGGCTCCGTCAGTGACGTGAAGATCGACGTAAAGAGCCGGGTCCCAGCGGTTGAGCAGGCCCAGCATCGCCTGCATTTCTGGGGCTTCCGCCTTGGTGTAGTCGCGATTGAGGTTCAGGTTTTGCGAGGTGACTCGCCAACCCATCTCCTCCGGGCCGACCTGATTGGGGCGATTGTAGCGTCCAAACCGTTCGTGGCCATCGACGTTGAAGACGGGTACGAAGACGATCACGACCTGTCGCAGGCCATCGCTTTCCAGTAGTTGCCGCAGGGCCAGAAAGCCGGCGTCTTTGCCGTCAATTTCGCCCGAGTGAATACCGCCCTGAATCAACAGCACGGGGATGCCGGAGGCGCGGGCCTGTTCGGGGGTAAGGGCGCCGGTCTGGCTGGCCACCAGCACCTGCATGGGGCGACCCTCGGGGGTGGTGCCGAAGGTGGAGGTGGCGCAATACTGGGGCCATCGCTCCACAAACGCCTGGCACAGGCGCGGCACTTCTTCGTAGCGGCCGGTGCGCTGGAAGCCCGATTCCTCGGCCTGGGTCTTGAGATTCTCCGGCGTGGCTGAGGCCGATCCCGCGAAAAAGAAAAGACCGGCCAGGCAAGTCAGAAGAATTTTCATTCTCCCGCCTTCGAGCCGGGCCGGTCTCTCCTGCTACTTTCTACTAGGGGAGGTAGCCGCGGATCAGTTCGAGCGTGCGTGCATCGGACTGAATGTGGGTGTGGTCGGCTGCCACGGTGCCCGTGCCGGTGGCCATCAGTTGAGGCGGATTGGCGCTGGCCACGGTCACGAAACCGTCGTCGGTGGTCACGCCCAGCAGGCTGTTGGCGGAGGAAAAAGAGCCGATGCTGGTGCCGGCCAGGGTGTAGTAATTCACCTGAGGGTGGTTGTCGATATTGCCAACCGCGTTCAGATTCCCCAGGAAAAGGGAGTCGGTGCGCAGGTCGGTGATGCCGTTGGCGTTGACGTTGACCGTGCTGGGATTGCCGTCGGAATTGACGAATCCGCCCTGGTTGAGAACTCCGGTCACCGCCACCTGGGTGAAGACATTGGCGTTCTGCACGGCGTTGGCCACCGGCGAACCGAAGTGGGGAGTTGCGATGGTCACCACCTTATTGCCGGTGGCGGCGATGGGCAGCACGTTGCCCTGCACGGAAGACCGGATCACCAGTCCTCCCATCGAGTGGCCGATCAGGGACCAGGTGGGATGGGTTTCTCCGGGGTTGAGCAGCTGCAGGGCTTGCGTCAAATAGGTCGAGTTCCTGGTGATGGCGTCCTGGGTGTCGTATTCGAAGCCGAAAACGACGGTGGCGTCTCCCTGCTGCAGCATATCCTGAGCCAGGGCCGTCAGGGTGCCGCCGCTGATGTTGCTGCCCAGGCCGTGCAGCATGATGGCGGGGTGCTCGCCGAGGTCGGGAATGGCTCCGGTGGTCACTCCCAGGCTCACGATTTTGACCCAGGTCTGACTGGGCGGATCAAAACGATAAAGATTGTAAGTATTCCAGTTGATGTGAGCGGGGAGCTGGTTGGTGGGGTCGGCGAGATTCTGGGCGAAATCGGCGTCGCTGCCGCAACCCAGGGTAAAGGTGGCCATGAGGCAGATCAGGTAGAGCCAGAGGCGTTTTATGGTCTTCTCCAAACAGGCGTGACGCGCCATGAGATGCCCTATTTTGGTCTTGTTGTCCTGATTTCACACGGGGCGGCCATACCAGGCTAGGTAGTACACGGGTCCGCAGAGAAGCCGTATTCAATGATCACCTTGGAACAAGCCTTCGACCAGGCACGCCAGAAGTTGGAATCCGGCCAGCTGGCGGCGCACGACCTCGACCAGCTCTACCAGTTGGCGCGGGGCGGCCGCCAGCGCCTGCTCTATCTGTATGCCTTACAGCCAACCGTGCGTGCCGGCCTGGTGGCCAGCACGATCCAGGATTCGCAGGCAGGCAGCCTGTGTCAGATCGACCCGCTGGCCCAGGAGCTTCCTTATCAGTGCGTCATGGATGCGGTGGCCGACGGCTGGCGAGTCATACATTTCCCCGACCACCGGGCGCCCTATCAGGAGGGCCGGATGGACATGCTGGGCTACGAGTTTATTTTGGAGAAATATGGCGCCTGAGACCCGTGACCTGTTGGACGATGAACTGGTGCTGCGCTTCCTCCATCAAGGCTCCCTCCAGTTTCGGCCCCGCTTTCCCGACGGCTTTCATGAGCGAGTCTATCAGCAACTGGCTCAGCTAAAGCACAACCCGGGCAATCACATCACCCGAGAGGTCCCGGATTTGCAGGCCGTGGTCGAGAATCCGGTGGTGCACGCCCTGGCCTACAGTCTGCTGGGCCCGAACTACCAGGTGCATCCGCATCGACATTTTTATGACAATCGACCCGGCTCGATGTCGCAAGGTTGGCACGTGGATGCGGCCACCCCCGACCACATGCTGCGAGGACTGATTCTCTTCTACTATCCCCAGGATACCGATTTGAACATGGGTCCGACCGTCTTCGTGCCCGGCACGCACTTCCGTGATGCCCCCATGGATCGCCTGGCCAGCTACGCCAACATCCGGGGGCAGCGAAACTTTATCGGTCCGGCGGGAAGTATGGTGCTCCTGCATCCCGATTTGTGGCACGCCCGAAGCTTGAACCGCTCCAGCCAGCATCGCTACATGATCAAGTTCATGTTGACCCGGCCGGATGAGCCGGAGCAACCCTCCTGGCGGCACGATCCGGAGACGGCTGGAGCTCTCTTTCTCTCCCGGGTGCGAGAGTTTGTCGGGCCCATCAACTCCTTCTGCAGCGACTATCTCAACGAGTGGGAGTGGCGCCGCAAGCTTTGGAACTGGATGCGCGGGGCCCCCCGGCAAGATCCGAATTTGATGGATTTCCTGGTGTGATGGCCGAACCGCTGCAGGTGGGCTGGTTGTTCGCCCAGGATCAATCCTCGGTCGTCTACTTTCCGCCCAAGCGCCTGGATTGGCCGGGTAAGGCGATGCCGGGGGGAGCCTCGGACTGTCCCGCTATCAGCGACCTGGCTCGTCAATACTATGTGATTGACTCACCGTTCAGCATGGGAATCCGCTGCACCCGGTTGGTGCCGGGCGAAAGCTTTTTCTACGATGTGGTGCCGGTGCCCGGTCAGAAGACCCTGAATGCACAGACCCTGGCCAAAGTGCTCCAGGTAATGCCTCCCAGCATTTGGGAGAGCCCGGAGCGGCCCACTTTGCAGTTGATGCTGCCCTATCTTTTCATCAGCGATGAGTCGGTTTACGTGGAGCAGACGCCGGCCTTCTTGTCGCCGGGCTCGGCCAACTGGCCGCTGCAGCTGTATCCCGGGCGTTTCCCCATCGACATCTGGCCGCGCCAGCTGAATTTCTCTTTCCAGTGGACCGACCCGGGCCGGGAGATTCTGATCGAGCGAGGGCAGCCGCTGTTTTACGTGCGATTTCTGGCCGAGCTTCGAGATCGCAAGATCCGCCTGGTGGAAGCCGAGCGCACCCGGGAACTGGAAAACTTCATGAAGTCCGTGCGTGACGTGACCGGCGTGGTGGACCGAAGCTTCGGCTTGCTGAATCGAGCTGCCGAGATGCGTCCGCCGCAACTGCTGGTCCCTAAGAAGGCCTATCGCTCGCCGGCGGCCGCCGAACCCGAATGAATCCGCCGCAGTCGCGCCGGCAACCCGCAGGCCGGACGTAGGGAGGCCAGCGGCAGAAGCTGCACCGGCCCTCGGTCGATGGGGTCGAAAACCCAGCGATGGCGCAGATATTCCACCGTCTCTTCGGCCTCCAGCCAGGCCAGCGATTCTCCGATGCAGATGCGCCGTCCGCCCCCGAAGGGAAAGAAGGTGCCGCTGGCCGGATGATCGGGAAAGCGTTGCGGCTGAAATTGGTGGGGGTTCTCCCAGAGGTCTTCTCGATAGTGGTTGACCATGGCGCTCATCAGCACGGCGCAGGGTGCCTGCAGGCGCAAATCTTCTAGTTCCACGTCCTGGTCGGCCATGCGGGCCACCAGCCAGCCGGGGGGATAGAGTCTCAGGCTTTCCCCGACCACCTGACGGGCGCTGGCCCGGGAACCTCCATAGAGAGCCAGCAGACGCATGCAAAAGCTCAGCACCGTGCCGGTCGTCTCGTGTGCTCCCAAGAGCATGGTGATCAATTCGTCGCGCCGCAATTCGTCGGACATCGGCACCGACAAAAGCATCTCCACCATCGGACCCTTGCCCTCGAGCAGCAGACGTTGGGCGATCTCGTCCAGCGGGCCGCGCACGTCGGCCAGGGGATCCTGAAGCACCTTTTCCAAGATTTCGTGAATGAGGGCCTCTTCCGGCAGGCGGCGACCCAGCAGCACGCGGCAGGCCACCGCCATGGTCATGCGTCCAAATTCCTGGAGGGACTGGATTTCTTGTCCGTCCTCCCAACCGGCGGCCAGTTCGGCGACCTGCTCGCGCACGATTTGCGCCCAACGTTCCTTTTCTCCGGCAGCAAACAGGGGGCGCAGCAGTTTACGATGCTCTCGGTTCCGATCTCCCTCGCTGGTCATCAATCCGTTTCCCAGCAGCTTGTGGGAGGTCCCTCTGCCCTGGCGCTTGTGCAGATCGTGATGAGTGAAAGCCAGATGGATCTGGCGAGGATTGGACAGCAGGTAGCAGCGGGTGTCGTTCCATTCGAAGGTGGCTACTTCGCCCTGCTCTCGCGCCAGCCGGCGGAGCGTGCCGATCGGGTCGGTCTGGAAGCTCATGGGCGCAGCTTTCCCAACAAGGAGGGCTGCCCCTGCGGATTTTCGAACCCGCGCCGATGGAGATTGAGCGCCTGCACCGGCCCTCGGCACGGCAGTTTGACGAGGAGTTTTTACTTCCCGGTCGGCCGGTGGTGCTGACCGGATTGATCGATCAGTGGCCCTCCTGGGGTCAGTGGAGCCTGGACTGGTTCGGCCAACGGTACGGACCCATGCGCCTGACCGGCAACAATTCGCTGGAGGGCCGGCGAGAGGTCCTGGTTAGCCAGTATCTACAGGAGATCGAAGAGACCTCTCTGTATCTCGACGCCCTGCCCATCGAGCAGCTGGCCGGCATGCGAGAAGCGATTCAGATTCCCGAATATTGCCCGAGTGATCGCCGCACCGAGATTCTGGTCTGGGTCGGTCCGCGCGGCACCTGCCTGGACTTCCACAAGGACAACCACACGCCGCTGGACGGCAATCAAAATCTGCTGGCCCAACTGGCTGGCAGCAAACGGGTGGCCCTGGTTTCGCCGGAGTATGATGACCGTATGTATCCGGCACCTCAGGCGGAGCGCGACTATTTGCGCAGCCGGCTACGCCTGGATGCCCCGGACCCCGAGCGATTTCCCCTTTTCGAGGGCGTGCCTCGTTATGAAACCATCGTCAAGCCGGGCGAAATGCTCTACATTCCGGCCCACTGGTGGCACTACGTGCGTTCGCTGGAAATCAGCATGACCATGACTTTCTGGTGGCGTTCCTCGCGCATCATCGAGCTCTTCACGCGCTTCAAAGAAGCGGCCACCAGCGGCCGGCTGGCGGCCTTTTTGGTGCAGCATCAGGGCACTTTGCACAAGCGCGACTTGCAGGAACTGGGCGGAGAAGAGGCCTTCCAGCAGCTCTGGCAGCCCCTGGCCCCACGCGTTCGGGAAATGATGCACCAGTTGCTGGACGCCGAAATGGGACAACTTGTCGCAACCTGACCTGAGCATCGTGGTTCCCGCCCGAGGGGCCCCCGTCCTGACGCAGCGCTGCCTCGGCTCCTTGCTCTTCACCTTGCGCCGGGTGCCGGGCCGGCACGAGGTGCTGCTGATCGACGACGCGAGCCCGGACCCGGCCATCGCCAGTTTGTTTCTCGACTACCGAGCGAAAAGCGCTGCTGCGGTCCGGGTTTTTCGCTTTGAAGAGCGGGCCCACTACACCGGCGTCTTCAACCTGGGGTTGGCGCGTGCTGAGGGTCGGCGCATCTTTTTCCTGTCCAACGACATGCAGGTGACGCCCCACTTTTTGAACGCGTTGCTGGGGGTGGCCGGCCTGAGACCCGAGATCGCCACCGTGCGCGGCACGTCCACCTACACGGACAGCTTTCCAGAGTATAAGGTGGTGCCGCCTTTTCGCTTGCGCGGCTACGAGGATATTCTGGCCTTTTCCGATTTTGTCAGCGACTATCATGGCCTGAGCTATCGCAAGGATCGTCTCTTTTCCGGCGACGCTGTCATCGTCAATCGAGCCGTCCTGGAAAAGATTGGTGGGTTCGATCCCCAGTTCTATGGTTACTACTCCGACTTTGACTTCGGGCTGCGCGCCCAGCAGGCCGGCTTCGAGCTGGTCTGCGCCCAGGGGGCCTGGTTATTCCACGAGGGAGCCGGGCACGTCAAAGACGAGGGGCCCGACCTCGAGCAGTCGACTCGCCGGCGAGACGAGTTGATTCAGGCCGATTACCTGCGCTTTCGGAGCAAGTGGGAACCGCAATTGCCCGAGCATCATCTGGGCGTGCGCTATGACTTCGAGCGTTTGCGCCAGCGCCAGGTCGAACTCTTTTGTGCCCTTACACCGGGCTCGGCGGCTTTGCTTTAAAGCGAGTCGTCATCTCGGGGTCGATGTCCATGCAGCCGCCGGGAAAGTCGAGGTTGCGGGGCATGGCGGGACAGTCCCCGCGCACGGCCAGCGACAGGTAGCGACCGCCCAGCCGAAGCATCAGCTTGCGCGCGGTGAGTTCCTCGAGCTCTTCCTCGCTGGCTCCCGCCGAAGCGGGCGTCTGGGGGGTTTCGCAGGCCAGGTAGAGTTCGCGCTGGCGCCCTTCCAGAGTGAGAAAGCGTTGCGGGGCGCAAGGACGCGTATCGATGATTTTGAGCTTGCCCTCTTGATCGACCATGCTCAAGATCAGCGGTAATCCTCGCCAGTAGATGCGGATCCAATGGTCCACCCACTGCTCGAGGGCGCGCCGGCCCGGGCGGCTTTCTTCATCCGGTCGGGGTCCGGTGCGCGGATGGGCGAGCAGCTCGCGGTCCTCAAAGAAGTAGGCCAGACCGTTCAGGCTCTCGGTGGACACGGGATAGACATATTCGTAGAAGCGGTTGGCCGCCAGTTCCAGCCCGAAATCGTGAGGACGCACGTGGTAGGGCGAAAAGCGCTCGTAACGGATCTGTGTCACCCTCCAGATCCAGTGCGGATTGGGACTTTGCTCCTGAGGCGGCTGAAGATGAGAGATGAGAGGCAGCCACTCGGCCATTTCGGCATACCATTCGTCTTTTTCGCCGGGGAAGCCGGAAAGGAAGTTCCAGCTGACGCGCACGCCAAATTCGCGGGTCCATTTCAGGAGCTGAACGTTGGTCAGAGCGGTGGAGCCCTTTTCGATGTGGCGCAGGACTTCGTCGTGCATGCTCTCGATGCCGGGCTGAATCCAGCGCACGCCGGCGCGGGCTAATTGCGCTACGTGTTCGCGCTTCAAATTGGCTTTGGTTTCGTAAAAAATGTTCAGCCCACGGTTCTCGAGCTGGGGCAAAACGGAGGCGAAATAGCGCATGTCCAGGATGTTGTCGACCACTTCGAAGCGACGGCTGGCGTAGCGCTGTTCCAGCTGGGCGAAGTCTTCCAGGGCTCGTTCCGGGGATTTCGAGCGATATCCCATGCCGGTTCCGTTCAGGCCGCAGAAAGTGCAGTGGTGACGCGCTCCCCACCAGCAACCCCGCGAGCTTTCCAGGAGAAGTCCCGGTTCGATCCGTTCTCCCACGCTGACTTCGTCGAGCTGGCGAAAGTAATCGTCATAGTCCGGTGCCGGCACATTGTCCATGCGCTCCACGGTCGTGCGGCCGGGAGCCTGGCCCCGTTGAGCCGGCGTCAGCACACTGTCGGGAAATTGACCCGACCCCTCGAGTAGGCCTCGGAAAAGGTCGACCGCCAGATCGTCGGCCTCGCCGCTGACCAGATAGTCCACCCAGGGGAACTCGCGGTGGGTGGTCTGGCCCATTTCTCCTTCGCAGTTGGCCCCGCCCAACACGGTGATCAGTTGCGGACGCAGTTCCTTAAGGCGGCGGAGCAGCGCCAGCGAAGCACAGTGCTGTTGGAAGGTGGATCCACAACCGACCACGCGCGGCTCCGACTGCAGGATACGCTGCGCGACCTCTTCGATAAAGTCCGGCATCTCCCGGCGGATTTCTTCGAAGATGGGGCGCAGCTGATCGCGCGGCCCGAAGATGGCTTCGATGACGTCCAGTTCCGCCTCGGCGAAGTAGCGGTCGATGTTCGGGCTGAAGTCCGGGAAGGCGGCTTTGCCGAAGGTCCACTCGCCCAGGAAGACGTCGGTGGGCGTGAATTCCACCAGCTTATAGCGCTTCAGACCGATACGCTGAGCCAGCAGCAGGTTGGCGTAAAGCACCGTGCTCTCGACGCCCGCCCGTTTCAGGCAGGCCTTCAAGGTGCCGAGTCCTATCGAAGGTCGTTCTACGGCGGCATAGGGCATGTGGACGAGAACGATGCTCATGCCAGCAGGCCCGCCTCATAGATTCGCTGCATCGTCAGGATGGTCAGGGATGGATCTTGAGGAACCCGCAGGCAGAGTTCCTCCAGGGTGGGGTCACCCACCAGACGGCCCAGTTCTTCCATAGCCGGTCCCCCTAGAAATTCCATGCCCTGTCGGGGGCTTTCCAGGCGAAAGCCGTCTTCCACCGGCAAGCAGACCAGGTCCTCTCGCCAGCGCGGACGGTCCTCCCGGCGCAGGCGCACCGGGAGGTCGCACCAGCTTCGCAAAATTTCGCGCAGTTGGCGGGCATCGGCGAAGGTGGCTTCTTGAAAGGTGATATAGCCGTCGGGATAGCGCTCGCCAGCGGGACACGGGCTGATCAGGCGCACGGATTGGTCCGGCATATTGAATAGAAATCCGGAGATACAGGCGATGGTGGTGGCGTGAGCGCCTTCGCTCTCGAGTTTGCTCAGGGCCTTGCCGGCGGCGGACTGGGCGCCGATCGACTCTTTGTTTTGAGTCACCAGCTCCACCCGCAGCAGTTCCTCCGGGGTAAATTCCTGGTGGATGCGATGGAGCTGTTTGAGGGTCAGCACGGAAAAGCGATCGAGCGGGCTGCCGTGCTGCTCGGATAGTTTTAAGAAGCGCCGGGTTCTCTCGACGTCGCGCAGGGCCAGAGCGGTCGTGGTTTGAGGAAACTGGCCGAAGACCCGGTGGAAGGTGCCGCAGAACTGCTCGTAGTCGGGGTTGTCCAGCGGGTCGGTGGCCCAGTAGAGGAATGAATAGGCGCCGGCCGGTCCGGTGAACTCGGCCACGACCTCCAGGACCTCGCCCCAGAGTTGGAGATTTTCGGGCGTGGCCAGCCAGTGGTCCTTGAGTTTGGCGGCCGACACTCCGCAGAACCAGCAGCCCACCGAGCAGCCGCGAGAAAGCTCGAAAGCCGCCGGGGGATGCACAATGGCTTCGGCATTGCGGGGGCCCAATTGCCAGGTGCAGCGGTGCACCTGCCTTCGTCTCCAGGCATCCAGTCCCGGCGAAGTCAGTCGCATGGATTTGCGCAGGTCGTCCCGCCAGGCTCTTTTTTCCTGGTGCAGTGCCTGCACGCGGCGCGCCACCAGTGAGGTCTCGCCCCGAAACTTGACGTCGTAGAGAGGCTGAACCTCTTCGCGCTGAAAGGGAAATCCGGCGCGCTGCATGGTTGGTTCGGGTTGGTCTTCCAGCTCCTGACGAAACAGCTGGTCGGCTCGCCAGCGCTCACAAAAGCGTTTGGCTTGGGCTAGTTGAGCGGCGTAGCTGGGCGTGGTGCGAAAAGCCGGTTCGATGTCCGGCAGAGTCTTAGACACAACCCGGGTGCGACTGGCCGGCCACCTGGTAAAATTTGGGGGCCGGACTGTCGGCCGTCCAGCGCGAGGTGGCTCGCATGAAGACGACCGAGAGACCACGGCGGCGGTTCCAGGTAGTATTGGGCTTGGTTTCGTGGAGGACCAGGCTGTGATGGCAAATGGCGCTACCGGCCGGAATCGGCACGGCCACCTCCTCGGGCGAGTCGGGTAAATCTCGCCAGCCCTGGGGCATCCGGTGGTGTCCCAGTCGCTCATCGTGCTCGAGCGGCCCCTTTTTGTGAGAGCCGCGCAGATAGCGCAAGCAACCGTTTTCCAGAGTGGCGTCGTCGAGCGCGATCCACATGGTCATCAGTTCCATGGGTTGGATGGGCCAGTAGGGGGAATCCTGGTGGTAAGGCTTGGCGGATCCGTAACGGGCCGGCTTGCAAAGCATCTGGTCGTTCAGCAGCTTGACGTCGGGACCGAGCACGGCCGTTACCGTCTGGATGACGTTGGGATGCTTCAGCAGACCAAAGAAGACGGAGTCTCGGGTGGCCAGATTGGAGATTTTGCGCACCACCAGCGGGCGGTCGATGAGGGCTACGGGGCTGTTGGCCTGCTCCGGCTCTAGATGAATGAACTCTTTGGGGAACTGCACCTGACCGGCCAGAATGGCGTCCGTGCGTTCGTTGAGACGGGCCACTTCTTCGCTGGAGAGCAAGTTCGGCACGGTGACGAAGCCGTCTTCACGGAATTTAGAGACCTGCTCGGCTGAGAACTCAAACATACAGCGCCGGTTCGCGAGAATGGCCCGCGCCCCTTGTAGTAGAAGCGCTTCCCATGACTCCCGCCTTGCTCTTCACTTTCTATCGGAACGTGACCACCTGCGAGCAGCGCTTGTTGGGCCTGCGCCGACTCAATCCGGGCGTGCCCGTGCACGGGCTCTACACCGGCGGGGCGGAAGAATGGGATGCCTTTGCACCGGTGCGACGCCTTCTGGACAGTTGCTGGGCTCATCCACCTCGTCCCGAGAACTGGTTGTGGAGCAACTACGATCTGGTCATTTCGCGTTGGTTCGAAGAAGAAGGCACCACCCACCCATTCGATTATTTGTGGGTGCATTCATGGGATTTGCTGCTGCTCGATCCACTGCATCATTTCGTTCCGAGTCTGCAGCCCGACGAGGTGCTGCTTCCCGGCCTGCGTCCCCTGGATCAAATGGATGAACGGGTTCTCGATCCGCTGCAGAGCCCCGGGGAAGCCCGTTGGAGCTGGTTGCGCGAACCCGAGTTTCAGCGGTTTCTGGCTCACTGGAAAGAGCACTATGGCGGCCCACTCTACTGCGAAGTTTCGCCTTTTGGCCTGTTGGGTCGTGAGGTGTGCCGCCGCTATGCGGCAGCCGCTCCCTCCGTGCCCGGTCACAACGAATATCGCTTTCCCAGCCTGGCGGCCGCTCTGGGAGCCAGGCTCTTGCAGGGCGGGTTTGGGCCCGATTTCTGGCGACTTTATGATCCGGATCGCAAGCCCTGGAGCCTGGCGGAAGTGCAAAAGTTGGCGCGCCAACCGGCCGGGCAGCGTCTCTGCCATCCTTTCTACTATCCCGCCACCGAAGCGGAGCTGCGGTGCTGAAAGATCTGCCCTGTGGTCTGATTTTGCTTTACCACCGGCTGGGGCGACCGGCCCAAGACCCCTGGAATCTTTTTGTCGAAGCCGACCTGTTTGCCGGGCAAATGGAGACCATCTCGAGGTTCTGGCCGGTGGTCTCGGTCAGCGAGGGTCTGCGCCGGCTGGACCAACGGGAAAGCGGTCACTGGGTGGCGGTTACTTTTGACGACGCCTACCGTGAGGTGAGCGAACTGGCCGTTCCGCGCCTGCAAGAGCAGCAGCAACTGACCGTCTTTGCCTGCACACACGAACCGGAACGAGAATTCTGGTGGGATCGATTGGCCGATCCCGCCCTTCAGCCGGCCTTGCGTCGCTCACCCAATCCCCAGGTGGCCGGACCGAACACCGGCAGCAGTCCGAGAATGAGCCCGGCCGAACTGGCCGTTCTGGCTCGGGGGCATGAGGTGGGCAATCATACCCACCGCCACCTCAGCCTGCGCGCTTTACCCGAGGAACAGCAGCGCGAGGAGATTCGGACCGCTCGCGCCTTGCTGGAAGAGTGGACGGGCCGACCCGTTTCCGGTCTGGCCTATCCCTTCGGCGACCTGGCTTGCGAGAGTGCTCTGGACGGATGCTCCTGGGCCTGCACGGTGAGCCCGGGCCTGGTCTGGCGGGGCACTCCAAGGTTCCGGTTACCGCGTTATTGGGCGCCGGCTCTGCAGGGAGAGGAGTTTCTCCAGTGGCTGAGAGCGCAAGGCCTTTCTTAGTCGTCTCCAGCGTCGGGCCGGATTCGCGCCATGCCCAGTGGCTGCAGGGGCGACGCGGCTTTGACCTGGCCCTGATCGACTATGCCGGCGGTTGCCCGCAGTCGCCTGAATACCGGTTGTGGCATCGGGAGGGAATGAAGTGGCCGAACCTGGCCTATTTGTCGGAGGTTTGGCCTTCGTTAGGAAGCTACGCCGCGGTTGCCGTGTTGGACGACGATCTGCAGTTGGACGGCCTCGCCCTGGACCGGGCCTTCGAGCTCTTTCAGCAGCACGGGCTGTGGCTGGCTCAGCCTTCGTTGCGGTTGGACAGCGCTTTCTCCTGGACCTTTACTCTGCAAAGGCCTTACCTGGCGCTGCGTTTCACAGGATTTGTGGAGAACGGCCTGACGATGCTGCGCGGACAGGACATCGCACCCTTGGCGGAGGTTTTCGCCCAGGCGCGGAGCGGCTACGGACTGGATTGGATTTTGCCCCGGTTATTGCAGGTTCCCGCACGCAAAGTGGCGGTCTTGGACGAAGTCTGCGCTTTCCATCCGCCCCGGCGCCCGGCTCTGGATCAGCATTGGAGTCGGGCAGAACAAGAGCGGCAAGGCCTGGAGCTGTGCCGTCGTTACGGAGTGGAGCCCATGGAGCCCAGTGAGGAAGGCTTTCTTCTCAGTCCTCGGGGACGAGCCTGGGAGGCCCAGGGCACCTCGGCTGAGGTGATTTACGCGACCGCTCATCGATTTGTCTTGCACCAGATGGCCTCGGTTATACAGAAGTTTCGGCCGAGACCAGGGATCGAATCCTAGTTGGCCAAAAAACTGCCCATGTTGAGGAAGGTGCTCTTAGGGCTACTGCTGGCGGCCCCCGTTGTGATATCGGGTTGCACCACTGTTCCCGATGCTCAGAGAGTGGAAGTGCGCCGGACGCCCATCCAGCGCGGCCGCATGGGGCAATTGGTGATTTGCTCGGGCAAGGTCCAGGTGCGCCGGCGCGCCGCCATCACCGCTCCTGAGGGCGGACTGGTGACTCGGGTCGAGGTGGCCGAGGGAGACCGGGTGCGACTGGGGCAGCCGCTCATCTACATGGCCGTCAAAAAGCGCGAGACCCAGGTAGACTTACAGGTCGCTCGGCTCGAGCAAGCCCGGGCCAGGCTGGCTCAGAATCGCAGCCAGTTGCGCTCGGCGGAACTGCAGCACGGACATAAGCTGAGTCAGTCCAAGCAAGACCTGGTGCAGGCCGGTATCGCCGTGCGTGAGGCCAAGACGCAGGTCGACGCCGCTTATACCGATTGGAAGCGGAAAGAGCAACTGCTTCAGGAGAAGTCCATCGCCGCCAACGAGGTGGAGCAAGCCAAGCTGCAGTGGAAGATCAAGCAGTATGAGTGGCGCCAATCTCTGAGCAAAGAAGCCAACGCCCGGGGAGCCAGTGCCAGCACTCGCGATTCGAAACAGGACCTGCATTCGCAGGCCCAACAGGTGCTGGAGGCGGAAGGTGCGGTGCACGAAGCCGAAGCCAATCTCGTCGACGCGCAGCGCGAGGAAACCGAGACCATCGTTCGCGCTCCCATCGCCGGACTGATCACCAGTCTCAAGGTGGTGCCCGGTCAGGCAGTTGGCACAGATTCCTTAGGCCAGATTATCGACGTCACCCAAAAGGAAGTGATGGTGACGCTGGACCCGGCCCAGATCAGCAGTTTGAACGAGGCCAGTCTGGCCACTGTGCACAGCCCGCTGGTCGGTGCGGCCGGCTCCCGCATTAGCTTTGTGGACGTAGTGGCGGCTGTCGACGGCGGTACCTCGAACACGGTGCGAGCCCGTTTCCGCTTTGTGGGTGCCCCGCCGCGCCGACTGGTGGACGGATTGGAAGTCCAGGTGCGCATTCAGATGCCCGAAAAAGAAGGCTGGTTGGTTCCGCGGGATGCGTTGTTGAAAGATGAGTCGGAGCGCAACGGTTTGCGCGTCTTTCGGAATGGGCAGGAACTGCCGGCCCATGTGGATGTGCTCAGCCTGAATGAAACCCACGCGCTGGTTCAAGGAGACCTGCACGAAGGCGACGAGATCGTTACTGCAGGGCGTTAGCCTCCGTGGCGCGCTGCGCCTTCAATGATAATCAAACTTTAGGCGCGCCACTACGTTGGTCCCTAACCCGCGTTCGGTCCGCTCCGCTCCCCTGAACACGGGGTTCGAGACTAGCCTCCGCCGTTTGGCGAACGTTCAGGAAGTCGGGAAAGCGATAAGGGGGGCAGTTCTCCGGCCGGCTGGGAAAACCGCCGGGGAAACGCCAGGGAGCGGCCAGCGAGGGCAGGTTCCCGGCGACCGGCAAGCTCAAGTAGCGTTGGCCCAGTTCCAGCACCAGTTTGTTCTCTACCAGCCAGTTCAGGTCGTCTTCCGGAGCAGCATAGCGACGGGGAGTGCGACATTCCAGCAGCAGTTCCCGGCGTCTTCCCTGCAGTTTGTGTCGGCGGGCCGTGGCCACCTGGCGAGTGTCTAAAATCAGCAGCTCGTCCTCCAATTCCTGCATGGATAGGATCGGCGGTAGCGCAGACCAGAACTGGTCTCGCCAGACTTTCAGGGCGTGACGCAGGGCCACGCGGCCGGGGCTATCGTGGCGCCGGCTGGCCGGTATTTCCAGATCGGTGTGGTCCTCGAAAAAGTAGGCCAGGTTTTCCAACTCCTGTTTGGGAAGCGGGTAGACCCCGGCGTAGGTGCGGGTCGCTTGATAGCGGATTCCGTAGCGTTCCGGCTGGCTGTGGTAGGGACTGAAGCGGTCATAGCGCACCGGAGCCATGCCGTTGGCCGGTTGCAGGTGGTGGATCAGCGGCAGCCAGGCTACCATCTCCTCATACCATTCGTCTTTTTCGCCGGGGAAGCAGATCAGGAAGTTCCAAATCACGCGCACGCCATATTCGCGGGCGTGCTGGAGAAGCTGCACGTTGGTGAGGGCGGTGCTGCCTTTGTCCATCAAGCGCAGGATGTCGTCGTGCATGCTTTCGATACCCGGCTGGATCCAGAGCACGCCGGCGCGCGATAACAATTCTACCTGCTCGCGTTTCAGGTTGGATTTGGTTTCGTAGAACAGGTCAAAAGGCTTGGGTCGAGCCGCCAGCACCGGCATGATGTTTTTCAGGTGGGAGTGGTCGAGAATGTTGTCGACCACTTCAAAGCCGCCAAGCCCGTAGCGACTGGCCAGCGCTTCCATTTCTTCCAGAACCCGCTCGCCGGACTTACTGCGATAGCCCATCCCGCTGCCGTTGAGGCCACAGAAGGTGCAGTGATGCTTTTCTCCCCACCAGCAACCTCGTGAAGTCTCCATCAGCAAACCGGGCAACAAGTCCAGCCCACTGTCGCGCAAGGCTCGGAAGTAATCGTCGTAGTCGGGTCGAGCGACTTTGTCCATGGCCAGGAAGGTGGCGCGCGGCGCCTGCCCTTCGGGACCGTTCTTCCAGGTGGCGGAATCGCGACTGATGACGCCATAGGGCGGTCTGGGTTGGCCCTCTAGCAGGGAGGCCATGAAGGGGCCGATCAATTGGTCGGCTTCCCCGGAAACCGCGTAATCAATCCAGGGAAAGTGGCGCACCAGCGTCACGCCCATGGCTCCCTCGCAGTTGGCTCCGCCCATCATGGTCACCACGCCGGGGTCCAGTTCCTTGATTCGGCGCAGTAATGACAGAGAAGCGCAGTGTTGTTGAAAAGTGCTGCTGGCTCCCACGACTTTGGGCCGGTGACTGAGCACCTGTAGGGCTAACTCGTCGATGAAAGCGTGACTGAGTTCGCGAGCCCTGAGCAACATCGCGCGGGCTTCCGGAAGAGTGGCCAGCTTGCCGCGTCTACAGACGAAATCCAGATACCCTTCGGCGCGAGGCGTTTGATCTCGAAAAGCCGCTTCGGCAAAAGTCCACTCTCCCACCAGATCTTCGCTGATGGCCGATGAGATCGCGTGATAGTCGGTGCCGCCCAGCTTTTTGAGCCATTCCAGATTCGGATAGAGGCAGCGGCTGGCCAGCCCTCGCTGATTGCATTCGGACTGCAAAATGCCCAGAGCTAGCGAAGGATGTTCTACGGCTGCGTAGGGCATGTGGACGAAAACGATCACGGCTCTTCGTCCAGCAGACCCATAGAGAACAGGCGATTCAGTTCCAGCAAGGTCTGTTCCAGGCTCCGTTGGCCTTCGCATTCCAGAGCCAGCGCGGTAGCAGTTCGGCCCCCCTCAGCCAGGGCGCGTAGCAGCGTCGCGTCCTGGACATCAATCTTCAGGTGGTGGGTCACCAGTTCCGCTCCCCCCTCTTTCCAGGTGGTGCGCAGGTCGCGACGCAGGCGCAGCGGCTGATCGAGGGGTAGACGAGCAGACAGCCCATCCAGCACGCTTTTCAGCTTGGTTCGGAACTCTTCGGCGTCGTCGAAGGAATGACGGGCCAGGATTCGATACCCATTGGGGTATCGGTCATCCGCCTGGGTAGGCGTAATCAATTCGAAAGATTGCTCGGGCATGCGCAGTAGGAGCCCGGAAACGCACGCGATCGTCGAGGTCATGTAGTCGGGAGGTGCATCCTCACCAAAGGCTTTCTTCCAGCGAGCGGGCTGGTTGCGAGCTTTCCCAGCGAACGCCTTGCTGGCGTAGGCCCCCTCCATTTGCATGACAAGCTCCACAAAGAGCAGCTCCTCGGCGCTGTATTCCGCGAAGACCTTTTTGAGCATGCCCAGGGAGAGGATCGAGAAGCGGTCGATTTCGTTGCCTCGCCGGCGGGCTAACTGGTGCAGCTCCCGGAATCGTTGCGGGTCGCGCATGGGCTGCGCCGTAGTGGTTTGCGGGAAACGCCCCAACTGGTCGGCGAAATCGGTGCAGAATTTTTCGTAGTCCGGGTTGTCCAACGGGTCGGTGGCCCAGTAGCAGAAGCCTCTTCGGCATCCCGCTCCGAGGAGGTCCCGGGCGGCTTCCAGGACCCCACGCCAAAGTTGCTGATTGGTTTCCGTATAGGGCCAGGCTCCGTCGAGCTTGAGGGCGGAAATTCCGCAAAACCAGCAACCGACCGAGCAGCCTTTGCATAACTCGACGGCCATGAGCGCGTGCACCAGAGAGCTGCCTTTGGCCGCCCCCATTTCGCCGATGCAACGATTCATCTGGCGCTGGCGCCAGGCGCGAAAGCCGGCGTGGCTGGACTGGGCGCTGGAGCGCAGAAAGTCGCGATAGGCGAGCTTCTCTCGCATGAAAGAGCGATAGCGCTGCAGAATCAAAGAGTCCGGTCGCGGATCGTCCAGGGCCCCCTGGGGGTCCCACAACGGACGTAGTTCTATGGGATTGGCCTGCAGGCCGGCGGCCGCCGTGACTCCTTCGGGGTCCTGGGGTAGGGCCTGGCGGAACTTGGGATCGGCCGACCAGTATTCGAGAAAACGCTTGGCATGAGCCAGCTCGCGAACCACATCTTCGGAAGGTGAGCTGTCGTAAGGCAGAACCGCGGGAAATTCCAGCGCCAACATAGGCGCTGGTTCCCTAGTCGGAAGCGAATTCCCCCTGATAGCCCAACTGCTCCAGCAAGGAGCTCACCTGAACCGCCAGGGACGAAGGAATCAAGCTGGCGGGTAGTTGGCGGCCGGCCCCGATGCGGTCTTCTCGCACCTCTCGGGTCTGCCAGATCTTGGGGTCGCCTCCGCCGGGATGGTGGGGCTGGCGTAGCGCCACGTGGTGCAGCTGGGGACAGGCCTCCAGGTCCAGAAATTGGAGCACGCCGGCCAGGGTTTCGGCCGGTTGGCGGACCAGGTCTTCGTAGCGGAGCCGATGGCAGCTTTCCGGCCAGCGGCGCTCAAAGTCCAGGATTTTCTCGGTTTTTTCCGCCCAACTGCGCAACATGGCGGCCACCGTGTTGGTGGGGCTGGCCATGACGTAGGGAGCCAGTTCTCTCATGTATCCGAGGCGACTCAGGTCCAGGCAGGAGGCAGCCACGTCCAACCCCTGGCGATGCAGGCACAAAAATCGAGCTTCGGGCCAGAGCAGGCGGAAAAGTTCGGCGTAAGGGAGGTCGCTGGGAGTCTTGTTGCACCAGCGCGATTTGCCCCGAGCGCGCGCGTATTCGCCCATGATGCGGTCCACCAGCGCTCGAGTATGCTCCAGCACCAGGGCGGAGGCGGTTCCCGGCGGGCATTCTCCGGCCAGCCACTGCTCGGTGGAAAGCGGAGCGGGTGGGCCCTCCCCGCACTGGCCCAGAGTGCGGGCCAAGACGATCAGGTGGCGGTGACAGAGCTCTCCCAAGCCCAACTCGCCAGGGGCGGCGACCTGTGGATGCGAGTCGAGCAGGACGCGCAGGAGAGTGGAGCCGGAACGCTCTGTGCTGAGGATGAAAATCATAGCCTGGAAGCCGGGAGGAGACCCCGGAAAGGGCGGCCAATCACGGCGAGTGATGGCTTCTGGCCCCCCGACCGATCTTCCCCCCGCGAATCCGATCGTCTGGTTGGTTACGATGCCTTACGGGATTCTGGAGCGGCCCTCGCTGGCCCTGGGCAGTTTGCAGGCCTCCTTGCGACGGGCCGGCCAGCCCTGCAATACCGTCTACGCCAACCTGGAGTTTGCCAGTCGGGTGGGCTCTCGCCCCTATAGCTTGATCGGCAGCAGCGACGCCAAGGACTTGCTGGGGGAGTGGACATTTGCGCGCTCCGCCTTCGGTCACGGGGAAGACGATGAGGAAGCCTACCACCGGGAAATTTATTTCGATCACTTCGCCCACATGGGCATTTCGCAAGAGCTGCTCTGGAAGACTCTGGCCTATTTGCGCGATCAGGCGGACGCGTATGTTGAGGAGTTGGCCCAACGCCTGATCGCCCAAGGGGCGCGTTTGGTGGGTTGCACCTCGACCTTCCAGCAGCATTGTGCCTCGCTGGCCTTGCTGCGCCGTCTGAAGGAACTGGACCCGAGCGTGGTTACCATGATGGGCGGCGCCAATTGTGAAGGTCCGATGGGACTCGCGTTGATGCGCAACTGCCCGTGGGTCGACTACCTGGGCTCGGGTGAATCAGATCTCCTGATTGTGGATCTGGTGCGCTCGATCGTTCAGATGGAGCCGCCGCCCTACGGAATTGTGGGTAGGGAATTGCCTCCAGAGGCTCCGCGTGCCCGCGTGCAGCAACTGGACGATCTGGCCACGCCGGACTACCAGGATTACTTCGAGGCCTTCTATCGCAGCGGTCTTCATCGAGAGATTCGCCCCGCACTGGCGATCGAAACTTCGCGCGGCTGTTGGTGGGGAGAGAAGCATCACTGCACTTTTTGCGGCTTGAACGGGAGCGGCATGGGTTTTCGCAGCAAGAACTCCGAGCGAGCCCTGGCCGAGTTCGCGGAGTTGAGCGAACGTCACCATCTGTGGGACTTCCTGGTGGTGGACAACATTCTTGGCATGGAAGCCTTTCGCAGTCTCTTGCCTCCGCTGGCGGAAGCCACTCCCTCCTACCGGCTGTTCGTGGAAACCAAGGCCAACTTGAAGCGGACCCAGGTGGAAGCTCTGGCCCGGGCCGGGGCGGGCTGGATCTTGCCGGGACTGGAGGGGCTGCACGATCGGTTGCTGCGTCTGATGGACAAAGGCACGACGGGTCTGACCAATCTGCAAACCCTCAAATGGTGCCGCGAATTTGGCATGCGAGTTTCGTGGACGATTCTGTGGGGTTTCCCGGGGGAAGAGGATGAGTGGCACGCCGAAATGGCCGAATGGATCCCGTCTTTCGAGCATCTGCAGCCGCCCGCCGCCTTGTGTCGCATCGGGTATCATCGCTTCAGCCCGTATCATACGCGTGCCCGAGAGTATGGACTCAAGCAGGTGGCGGCGCCTGCCTATGCCCGCGTCTATCCTTTTCCCGAAGCCGATTTGCAAGACCTGGCCTACTTTTTTGAGGATGCCCCCGGTGCCGAACGCCTCGAGGGACCGGGTCTGAGCAAGCTGCGTCAGCAGGTCACGCGCTGGACTTTGCGCTTCACCTCCGGAGGACTGCCGGCTATTCTCAGCCTGCTGGATCGCGAGGAACAGCTTGAGATCCTGGATACGCGCAGTTGCGCCACCCGTCGACGCCATGTGCTGAACGGCGCCGCTCGCCTGCTTTATCTGGAATGCGACTCCAGCCAGACGCCTCAGAGTCTGGCCTCCCGCCTGAGCCTCCCGCTCGAGCAGGTTCAGGAACACCTGGATGCGATGCAGGCAGATCGTCTTCTGGCGCAGCAAGGAGGGCGCTACCTGGCACTGGCCACCCGCGGTCAGTTGCCCGATCTCTGGCACCCCTCGGACTTTCCGGGAGGGTCTTTGAGCCCCCGGCCGGAGAGCTTGCTCGACCAGCCCTGGTTGCAGAAGGTAGCGGGGGCTTAGTTTGGAGCACGTCCGAGCGTTGCTGCGAGCGGGCCGATGGAGCGACCTCGAGGAACTTGCGCAGCATTCGTCTCCGGTGGAAGGCCTGCACATTCTGGCGGTGCTGGCACTGGCCCGTCAGCAGCCCAAAGAGGCCCTGGACTGCATCCAGCGCTCTCTGGAGTTGGAGGCCAGCTTTTCTCAGCGCAATACTCTGGCGGTCTGCTTGCTGGCCTGTGGCCGGTCGCAAGAAGCTGCGGATTTACTGCATCAACTCCTTGAAGAGCAGCCCGAGAATGCCGACCTGTGGTTCAATCTGGCCCGGGTCGAAGTCGGGACCCAGGCTCTACGCCAGGCGCTGCGTTGCCGGCCCGACTGGCCGGTCGCGGAACTCTTGCTGGCCGAGCGCCTGCTCGAGGCGGGGGAGTGTGAAGAAGCCTTGCTCTGGGTGCGCCGCAATCTGGAGGTGCCGGGCGCGGGCCTGACGGAGGCCCGAATTGTGTTTCGGCTGGGTCGCTACCGGGACTGTGCTCGTCTGTGCCTGGGACTGCTGCAGCGACATCCGGAGGATCAGGCAGCACGCCAGTGGCTCTTCCAGGCGGTGCTGGCGGCTGGAGAGTTCGATCGCGATTCTCGACTGGCCGATGAGTTGGAGAAAGGCCTGGACCTGCCGGGAGCCTTGTTGCTGGTTCCTTCGGTCTGGCGGGTCTGGCCCGAGCGCATCGGTTTGCTTTGCGCCCTGCTCCAGCGTGACGTCGTGGCCGACTGGCCGCTGGAGCAATGGCTCACGAGCTGGCGTCGGCAGTTCCGCGGGCAGCCCGAGCCCTGTGAGTTGGCCGAAGCGCTGGCCGTTCACAATTTCACCAACGAGTTCTGCTTTCTCGAGACGGCCGAAGAACTGCAAGGCCTCGAGCCGGACCATCCAGCCTATCCGCTCTACCGGCCGTTGCCCCCAGGTGCACCAGCCTCGCCGCTGGTGCTCGAACGTCACCTGCTGGAACCAGCTCGAGAGCGGGAACTGGCGAAGCAGTTCGAGGCCTCCGATCAGGAGGACCCGGTGGCTCGCCAGTATGAAGAAAGCCCTTACCCGCGCTGGCGCGAACTCCTGAACGAGCCTCCTGTGGCCGGTCGACCCGACCGCGTTCTGGTGGCGGGCTGCGGAACGGGACGCCACGCGCTGCTCTGCGCTCGCCGCTATCCGCAGGCGGAAGTCTGGGCCTTGGATTTGAGCGTCGCTTCTCTGACTTATGCGCAGAGGCAGGCGGAGCGTCTGGATCTGCAACGCGTTCGCTTTCTCCGCGCTGACCTGATGGAGCTGGAGCGTGTGATGCAGTTGCCTCTCTGCTTTGACCTGATCGAGTCGATCGGAGTGTTGCATCATCTGGCCGAGCCCTTACAAGGGTTGCGCGCGCTGGTGAGTCGGCTGGCACCGAAAGGTCGGATGCGATTGGGTTTCTATTCCCGTCGAGCGCGCCGAGGGCTGGAGCCGGCTCGCCGCCTGGCCAGTGCTCTGCGGCATTTACCGCTGCGTGAATTAAGGGCCCGGCTGGCCTCCGAGCTGGACTCGGAGGACTTCGCTTTTCTGGCTCATTTCAAGGATTTCTATAGCTTGAGCGGCCTGCGCGATCTGTTGCTTCACGAGCGCGAGTGCGAATATGACCTCAGTGAGTTGGGCCGGATGTTGGAAGAGGCCGGACTGTGCTTTGGCGGCTTTGACGGGCTGCCGCTGAGCACGGTCGACGCCTTTGTGGAGCGCTTCGGCCGGGAGAAACTGCTGGACCTGGGGTGTTGGGAACGTTTCGAAGAGGAGAGTCCGGCCACGTTCCGCGGGATGTATGTCTTCTGGTGTCAGGCCAGCGCCGGCTGAACCCGGCAGGAGCCTCCAGGAAACTCTTCCGGGCGCAGCAGACGCGGTAGGTCGCCGGCTACCGCCAGAGACAGGTAGCGCCCATCCGCCAGGGCCAGCATCAGGCGTTGTTGGCTCAAGCGGATGAGGATTTCCTGGCCGCGTTCCAGGTCCAGTCCGACTTCCTGGCAGGCGGCTTTGTCGGTGCGGGCCGTTTCGCAGGCCAGATAGAGCCGTCGTTCGTCACCGGTCAGGACATGTCGGCGCTGCAGGGCGACGGCTCGCGTGTCCAGGATGTGCAGGCGCTCACCGTTGTCCGACACGCTCAGGATTTCCGGGAGGCTCTTCCAGAAAGCCGGGCCCCAGCGGGTGACCATCTTCGAGAGCGCTGCCAGTCCCTCTCCGAGGGTGGCCGGGTCGTTGAGGGCGGGATCCCACGGCTGTCCGGCCGGCATGTGGAAGTAGGCCAGGTCCGCCAACAACTCTTCCGAGACCGGATAGACCTGACGGTAGGACGGATGGAGCTGGAGCTTGACCCCGTAACGATCCGAGGCGTAGTGATAGGGGCTGTAGCGGTCAAAGCGCATCTTGAAGACGCCCTGGGGAGGCTGGAGATGGCTGACCAGTGGCAGCCAGCGGGTGATGTCCCGATACCACTCGTCCTTTTCCCCCGGAAAACCGACCAGGAAGTTCCACGAGACAAAAATCCCAAACTCTCGGGCCCATTTGAGCAGTTGCAGGTTGACGGCGGTGGTCGTGCCTTTGTCCATCAAGCGCAGCACGTCGTCGTTGAGATTTTCCAGGCCGGGCTGAATCCAGCGCACCCCGGCCTGAGCCAGCGCCCGCATGTGCTCGCGCTTGAGGTTGGCTTTGACCTCGGCAAACAGGGTGTAGGGACCATCGGCCAGATCCGGCAGCAGATCGCGAAATCGCTCCATGGCCAGAATGTTGTCGGTAAACTCAAACTGGAAGACCTGATGGCGCTGCGAGAGTTCCTGAAGCTCGCTTTGAATTCGTTGGGGAGATTTGACGCGAAAGGTCATGCCGGAGGCATTCAGGCCGCAGAAAGTGCAGTGGTGCTTCTGACCCCACCAGCAACCGCGCGAGGTCTCAGCCACCAGTCCCGGTTCCACGAAGGTCGCCAGGCGCGAGTTTTCCAATGCCTGGAAGTAGCTGGCGAAATCCGGCACCGGCAAGGGGTCGAGATCGCGAATCAAATCGCGCTGAGCCACCGGATTGGGAGTGCGGTCGCGCCGCAGCACGCCGGGGGGAAAGACGGCCTCGCTCGGGTTGAGCAGGCCCTGCATCACTTCGACGATGCAGTCATCGGCCTCTCCACACACCACGGCATCCAACCATTCGAAGGCTTCGAAAGTGGCGCGCCCCATATCGCTTTCGCAGTTGGCGCCGCCCAGCACGGTCACCACCTGGGGAGCCAGTTCTTTGACTCGGCGCAGCACGGCCAGGCTGGCACAGTGTTGCTGGAACATCGAGCTGGCCCCAAGCACCCGGGGTGGTGCGGGTTGCAGCAGGCTGTGGGCCACTTCTTCAATCCAGACTTTGGCTTCTTCTCGCAGTTTGTGGAAGGTGTCGACGATGGCCTGGCGGTCGGGAAAGCGGATTCGAGCAGGCTCCAGGTCCACGCACTCCCAGAAGTCGGGCGCTGCCGGAGTCTGGTCTCGAAAGGCGGCGGGGGCAAAAATCCACTCACCAACCAGGTCGTCGTTGCGGGTCAGATCGATCAGCTTGTAGCGACCCAGGCCCACCCGTTCGGCGAACTCTAGATTGACGTAGCGGACCTCGTTTTCCATGCCGGCGCGGGTGAGAGCGGCTGACAGCAGGCCCAGGCCGAGCGAAGGACGCTGCACGGCCGCAAAGGGCATCTGTACGAAACGAACCTGGGTCACTTTAGCAGCTCAGGCTGAGGGCAACCGGCTCTTCGTCGAGGATGCCCGAGCGGAACATCTGATTCAACAGCAGAAAGGTTGTGGCCAGATCGGAGTCGACTCCCAGGGCCACCTCTTCGGCGGTCCAACGCCGTTCGGCCAGCATCCGGCCCAGCTTTTCCAGTGCGTAGGAATCGGGGCCGCGAAAGGTCTGGTGGAGATAGTAGCTGGACAGGGTCAAGCCCTGCTCACTGGTGCTCCAGCTGAGGTCGGATCTCAGGCCCACCGATGTGCGAGAACTCACCGCCATGGGCATGAACTCACCGCTGGTCATGCGCTGGAGCTGCCGGCGGAAGTCTTCAGCGGTCTCGAAGGTTCCTTCTGCGAAGATTTGGTAGCCCAGCGGCCAGCGGTTGCTGGCGGGACAGGGACTGATGAGGCGGATGGTGCGGTCGACCATGCTGATGAGGAAACCGCTGATACAGGCAATGGTGGAAGTCTGGTAGTCGACTTCGCCCTTTTTTAGAGCCTTCTCTAGAGCCCGCCCGGCCACGGCCTTGGAGGGTGTGTCCTTGCGGATCTGCATGACCAACTCGACAAAGGCCAGTTCTTCGGCGCTGAACGACTCGTGCACCCGGTCCAGAATCTTGAGAGTCAGCAGAGAGAAGCGATTGAGCAGGCAACCTCGCTCCTCGGACAGACGTAGCAGACGCTTGGTGCGGTCCACGTCGCGCAAAGGCAGCGCGGTGGTGGTTTGCGGAAAGTAGCCGCAGAGTTCGTGGAAGTCGCAGGAAAACTTTTCGAAGTCCGGGTTGTCCATCGGGTCGGTGGCCCAATAAAGGAAGGCCTGTTCGGCGGCCGGGCCAATCTCTTCCCGCCAAACCTGGCAAACGTCTCGCCACAGGCCGCGATTGGCGTCGCTATAAGAGAAGATGTCCCCCAGTTTGGGTGCGGAGATGCCACAGAACCAGCAGCCCACCGAACAGCCTTTGGAAAGCTCAAAGGCCGCCAGAGGATGCACGATGCCATGGGATTTGGCGGGGCCCAACTGGCTGGTGGTGCGTGCCATCTGGCGTCCGCGCCAGGCGTGGAAGGCAGCCGATCGGGGCTTGGAGGTGAGCCTCAACTCGTCCCGGTGTTGGAGCTTCTCACGCACAAACGAGCGGTAGCGCTGCACTCCCAGGGAGGTCGGCTGAGTCTGATCAAAGTAGCGGTCCCAAATGGGGCGAGCGGATTCGGCATCCGCCGTCAACCCATAACGAGACGCAGCCTCCCGGGGGTTCTGCTCCAGCAGCTCCCGGAAGGCTTCGTCCGCTTCCCAGCGCTCCAACAACCGCTTGATGTGAGCGACTTCGGAGATATACTCCGGAGCCGCCGTCGACCGTTGGCGATAGAGGGGATGAATCAGATCAGCACGACCGCGATGACGGCGGCCGCCACGGCCGCGGCAGCACCTTCGGCCACGGCCACCGCTTCGGTTGCGCCGGCCACGTTGGCGTAGACGGCACCGTTGGCTTCGGCGACGGCGTTGGCGGTCGAGACCACGTTCACGGCCTCGGCCAGGTATCCGCCACCACCGGCCACGCTGGCCAGTTCGGCGTCGGACAGGGCGCCGGCTTCAAAGGTGGCCGGTGCCGGGGGCACGATGATCGGCAGGTAATTGGGCGTGCTCTGCACGAGACGGATTTCGCGACCTTCGGCCAGCGGCAGGAGCGGCTCGAACTGGGTGGCAGCGACCTTGTAGTAATCGTTGGCGTCCATGTCGTGCGACAGGCCCATGTAAATAATTTCGGGGGTGCTGCGGAAGACTTTCACCTTTTTGGTGGGAGGAATGTCCATTCCGGCTTCCTTGAGCTTGGCAATGGGATCTGCGGAAAATTCTTCGGCGAAAGCCGGATCTTGCCAGCAACGGGCAATCATTTCCGCCATAATTACTCGATCTCTATCCCCAGTCATCAGTACGCGCTCCTCGCTTTTAGTCAGTCCGGCGCCTTTTTCCGAAAAGGCCTCCAGCTCCTGCTTCAGACCATCTGTCGTCGTGCGAATTCGGCGAAGAATCCCGGCTGATTGGACAATTCGTCAAAGGTGCCGATCTGTTCAATTTTGTGATTGTGAATCACGTAAATACGGTCCGCGTTGCGGATTGTGCTGAGACGATGAGCCACTACGATGCGGGTGGCCTGTAGATTGGCCAGACTCGCGCTGACCTGTTCCTGAGTCTTGGCGTCGAGGGCACTGGTGGCCTCGTCAAAAATCAGAACTCGCGGTTTGGCCACCACCGCTCGGGCGATCATCAGGCGTTGGCGCTGACCTCCCGACAGGCCTCCGCCTCCATCCGTCACCACCGTGTGCAGCTGCATCGGCATGGCCCGGACTTCTTCGTCCAGGCCCGCCATGCGCAGGGCGTGCCAGGCATCTTCTTCGGTCAGGACCGAGGAGCCGACGATGTTGGTGAAGAGGTCGCCGGGCATCAGCCGGGCATCCTGCAGCACGACGCCCAACTGGCGGCGCAGCGAGACGCGGTCGATGTGGGTCATGTTTTGCCCATCGTAAAGAACGCTGCCGCGTTGGGCCTGTTCGAACCCGAGCAGCAGGCGGAGCAAGGTGGACTTGCCGGCTCCGGAGGGACCGACCACGGCGATGAACTCGCCCGGTTTGGCCTCCAGAGAGATGCCTTCCAGCACCCAGTTGTCCTGATCGCTGAAGCGGAACCAGGCGTCTTTCAGCTCGATCAAGCCTCTTAGAGGTGCGGCCACAGGCATGTCCGGCTCGACCTCGGGAACGGTCTCCAGAATGGGTCGGGCGCGTTCCATGGTGGGGCCGATGCTCATCAAGGTGTTGAGCGAAGAAGTGAGAGAGCTCAGGCCGCTGGTGAACTGTCCGAAGGCGCTGAAGAAGCTCATCAGCGAAGCGGCCGACAGCGACTTGGTGAAGCCGAAGTGAGCGGTAAAGCCGAGTAAGATCGCTTGACCGAGCAGCCCCAGCAGACTCTGGATCGAGTTCAACCAGAGATTGGTGATGCGCAGCTGATAGACGGAGTGACGGTAGCGGGCAAAGAGTTCGCTCCACTGCTCGAAGGCACGGGACTCGGCGCCGGCCACCCGGAGCTTGGCAATGCCGCTCAAGAATTGCGCGACTCGACCCGCCAGCAGACCGGCCAGCTTCAATTGCTTGCGCTGATAGGTCACCTGAATCAGACCGCCCGCGAAAAGCAGAGCGGTTTGCACCAGGGCGATGATCAGGGCCACCCAGGCCAGCTTCATGCTGTAGTAAAAGAGCAGAAACAGGCTAAAAACGGAAAACAGCGCTCCCAGCAGGCTGGAAAGGGCGGCTCCGGACAGGGCCTGGCGCACCGAGTTGAAGCCCAGTGCTCGGTTGGCCAGATCGCCCAAAGAATATTGGCGGAAGAAGGGCGCCGGAAGCTCCAGCAGGCGGTCGAAGAGGGAAGCCTGCAGGTGGGTGTCCAGGTGGCCTTCGAGACGCAGCAACGTAAGCGATTTCACGATGCCGAACATGTTGCCGGCCAGGCTCGCAATCAGCAGCCCCAGGATCAACTGCCCAAGTTCGCTTTCCAGACCACTGGGCAGCACCGTGCCGATGAGAAGTCCGGTAGCGAAAGGAACGATCAGCGCCAGCAGGGCCGAGAAGAGCGAGAGGCAGAGCAAGATGAAAATTTCCTGGCGTCCCAGGCTCAAGCACAGCCCGGCCAGACGAGCGAGTCCCATGTGCTCTCGGGGAAAGGGGGCGTAGAAAACGTAGGCCTGGGGTGTGAGCTCGGCGGCCAGGGCGGGCGTGACCAGCGCTCCGGGTCCGCCATCGCCGGGCTGGAACCAGTAGCGCTCCTGGCTACGGAAGACGGTGCCGAAATGGCCATCTTTGACCACCAGCATCGGCCCGGCGTCGGCTTTCCACCAACCGTCACGGAGCACCACAATACGCCAGCGACAGCGCGCGGCGCGCGCCAGTGCCTGGGGTTTGGGCAAGCCGGGGTCCAGGTTGGTGGGAAAGGGGCAGCCGAAAAGTTCCTCCAGTTGCCGGCACAGGTTGCCTAAGGATTGCCCGTCGTCGGGGGCCGGCAGTGCCAGGTCCGATCCCGGCAGAATGTTGGCCAACTGAGCCAGACCGCTGGTTAAAGCCATCTGGTTGGCCTGTTGACGCCAGGCGATGGCCTGTCCCAGGGCGCGATTGCGCACCTGTAGTTCTTCCAGAGCGGCCGCGCAGCTGGTGAACTGCAGGCGGCGCATACCGGGGGCCCAGCCACCCAGGGCCACCATGGCCGGTGCCTCCAGCGTGTCCACCGGCACGCGTTGCACCGCGTCCACCCAGATGGCTCGGGTAAGGGGCAGCCAGGCATCGGCCAGGGGCGGCTGGCTGTCCGCCACCAGGCGGAGATTTGGCCCCTTGGCCCGCACCCAGATCAGGCCACTCTCGGCGTTGTAATGATTGTGGTCGAAAAGCAAGTTGCCTTTCAGGCCTCCCCGTAAGGACGTGGTGGTTTTGGGCGCCAGGCCGCCGAAGTGATGACCATACTGCTCCAGCACCGGCACCATGCCCGTCATGAACAACTTGCCGGCTTCTTCCAGACGCTCGACCGGCAGGACGGCGATCTGAGCTCCCTCCGAAGTGGTGGCATAAGCGGCTAATCGCCCGCTTGCTTCTGGAGGACGACCGAAGACCCAGGCGTCTTGTTTCAGGCGCAGCCAGGGAGAGCGCTCCCCTTCTTCCGGCAGCAGAAAGACTTCCACTTCGCCTGCCACCACCCAGTAGATGCGAGTGGGATCGTTGAGGCTGACCGGTGCGTTGCCTCGGCAGGGTAACAGTTCCGCTTGCGCGACCAGTTCTTCGCGTGTCATTGAAGGACCGGCTCCGCCAGCACCAGGCTCCGGTAGTAGCCGTGTTGGGAGAGCATCAGCTGGTCATGGTCGCCCGATTCCACCACTCGTCCCTGGTCTAGCACGACGATTTGATCGGAATCTCGAATGGTCGAGAGACGGTGGGCGATAATGATGCAGGTGCAACCACGAGCGCGGATGTTGCGGTCGATGTCGCGTTCCACCGTGGGATCGAGAGCGCTGGTGGCTTCGTCCATCACCAGCACGCTGGGCTGTACGGCCAGAGCCCGCGCGATTTCCAGGCGTTGGCGTTCGCCGCCACTGAAATTGCGCCCGGCCTCGCTGACCCAGCCGTCCAGTCCTCCGCCGCGGGCCATCAGGGTGTCATAGATGCAGGCATCACGAGCCGCCTGCAGCAGCACCTCATCCGCAATCGAGGGATTCCAGAGACTGAGGTTCTGGCGCAGGGTCCCTTCAAAAAGCAGAATGTCCTGGTCCACCAACGAGACGCTGGAAGAAAGCACCACTCTCGGTAGTTCCGAGATGTTGTGACCGTCGTAGAACACCTCCCCGGACCAGGGGTCGAAAAGCCCGGTCAGCAAGCGGGCCAGCGTGCTTTTGCCGCTCCCGGTGGAGCCGACGATGGCTACGCGCGAGCCCGGTTGGATGGAGAAAGTGAAGTCTTTGATCAACGGGTCGGCCAGACGGCGATAGCCGAAGGTCACCTGACGGAATTCAATCTTTCCGCTCAGGCGACTCGGGCTTTCCGGCGTCAGGGAGGGGTTGGGCTGAACTTTTTGCTCCAGTCCGTCGTCCAGGCGATTGAGGTCGGCACGCGCTTCTTGCAGAGTGCCGGCCAGGTCGACCAGCTGGTTGATGGGACCGAGCAAGCTCGACTGCAGCGTCTGCAGGGCCATCAGGTTGCCCACCGTCAGCACTCCGTGCATGACCAACCAGCCGCCGTAGCCGAGCAGAGCCACGTTGCCGATGCCGGTTGCCATTTGCGGTAGCAAGCCCACCAGGGCCAGAATGCGGCCGGTGGACTGGCTGGCATTGAGCACGCGCGTCTGATAGCCGGCCCAGTGCGAAAACAGTTCTGATTCGCGACCCGAGGCCTTGACGGACTCGATGCCTTGCAGAGCACCCAGAGTGACGCCCAGCAACTTGCCCTGGTCGGCCAGTGAGCGTGCGTTCAGGTCGGTGCGCAGGCGGCCGACCAGAATCAGGGCGGCCACGTTGACTCCACCCAGAAGCAGGGTGATGGCGGTGATGGTCGGATCGAACGAATACATGACCAGCGCGTAAAAGCCGATCATCACGAAATGGAATCCCGCCAGGGTCACTTTCCCCGCCAGGATGGAGGCGAGTTTGTCGTTGAGTCCCACGCGGTTGCTGAGTTCGCCGACCATGCGGCTGGAAAAGAAGCGAACGGGCAGGTTGAGCATGTGCCAGAAGAATTGCGCGGAGTTGCGGGTGGTGAGGAAGATCTCCAGGCGTAACAAGATGTAGCCTTGCAAGGCGTTGAGCAGGCTGCTGACGAGAGCGGTGAGCAACATGGACAACAAGAGCCACATCGTCCAGGAGTAGAGGGCTCGGCCCAAGATGTCGTCGACGAAAATTTGCAGGAAGGCGGGCGTGATCAGGCCGGGGACCACCAGCAGAAAGCTGGTGATGAGCAGGTAGATCAGGGGCTGGAAGGCACCGCGGAAACGCCTTTGCAGCCCGGCAACAGAAGAGGGACGCGAGCCCCCTTTTTGAAATTCGGCGGTGGGCTTGAAGGTCAGCACCACCCCGGTGAAGCTCTCGTCAAAGTCCTGGAAGGCGACCGTGCGCGGGCCCGAACCCGGGTCGTTGAGGTAGACCTCGTCTTTGGAAAAGCCTTCCACCACCAGAAAGTGATTCAGGTTCCAGAAGACAATCACAGGCAGTTCCAGCTTTTTTACATCGGCCGGGTGACATTTCTGTCCGCCCGCCTCCAGGCCAAACTCGCGAGCGACTTTCAGCAAGTTCAAAGCCGTGCTGCCGTCTCGGGAGACGTCACAGCGGTCGCGGAGTTCGTCCAGGCTGACCCAGCGACCGTAGTATGCCAGGATCATCGCCAGCGAGGCCGGACCGCACTCGGCCGCCTCCATCTGAATGACGGTCGGAGTGCGTTTTCTCACGGAACTTCGGGTTCGCCCAGCAGGCGCCGGATCCACGGGATCACGAGCTCCACCGGCCTTTCCGTGCCCGTGACCACCTGGCTCTGACAGAGAAGGCCGGAGGTGAGAATGAAATTGGGCCCGGAGCGACTGGTCCAGCGGTAGCCGGACGGAGTTTTGCGGTCGGTTTGCAGATCGACCCGGACCAGGATGGGGGCGGACTCAAAGGTCCCGCCTTCTCCCAGCAGGACTTTGGTCAGATCGGGATTGCCCACGATTTCCGTCATTTCCGTCTCGGTGATGGGGTAGTTCGAGACGGAACGGACGCGTCCGAGCAGCATACCAAATTGCTCCTGGCGGACGGTGGTGGGGGTCAGGCGCACCTCCATACCGTGCTCAACGCGTTTTCCCTGATCGGCCGGCATAAAGAGAACCGCTTCCAGTCGGGTGGAATCTTCCACCGTGCTCAAGACCCGATCGCCGACGTTGACGAAGGTGCCGTTGCGGATGTTGAGTTCCGCCACTTCGCCGGCGGAGGTGGCCACGATATCGACGCGACCGGTCTGGGGATAGTTCTGCTGCGGTTGAACGCGGGCTACCACGGAACCGGCTCGGATCAGATCTCCCCGCTCCGCGTTCACCTCGACCACTTGACCTGTCACCATGGAAACTTCGGAATGGGTGGTGCCCCGAGCCAAAAGCACTCCGGGCCCGCGAGTGATGATGGGAATCCGGCCCAGGTAGCCCCAGGCCACGACCATGCCAACGACGGTCAGCAAGGTGAGCAGAGCCAGCCAGGAGCTGCTCGGCACGATCTTGAGAACCTGATCGAGCTCGTCGGGGGAGGAGATCTTGGCAATCGCCTTGGGACGGTAAAGCACTGCGCCAAGGTTCGCAAGGCGGAGCGCCAGCGCCTGCCGGAGGGAATTGACGGTTGCTCGCGGAACGCCAACAGCTTGCCTGACGTGATTCTGGTGCAGATGCCCTACGTGGCTCTCCAGCGACCCTCCATCGCCCTCAGCATTTTGCAGTCGGCCCTGGAGCGCTCCGATATTTCCGCTCAGGTGGTCTATCCCAATATCTGGTGGGCCGAGGAGATCGGCGTTTCGCTCTATGAAGCGGTCGCCAGCACCCAGAACGACGACTTGCTGGGCGACTGGATTTTCGCCGGAGCGGCCTTTCCCGATCAAGCCTCGGACGTCGAGAGTTACTTCAGCCTTCTGAACCTTGACGTCACCCAGATTATGTTCGGCAGCCGGGCCAGCCTGATCGAGAAGTTCAGCGCCTGCCGCCAGAAGGCCACCGGCTTTGTTGAAAAAGTGGCCCGGCGAATTGTGGAATTGAAACCGCGCGTGGTCGGCTGCACCAGTATGTTTGCCCAGAACTGCGCGTCCCTGGCCTTGCTGCGCAAGATCCGCGAGCTCAATCCTGAGATCGCCACCATGATGGGCGGCGCCAATTGCGATACCCCCATGGGTCCGGTGCTGCATCGTAATTTTGAGTGGGTCGATTACGTCATGACCGGTGAGGCCGACCTGACCTTTGCCCCGTTCGTGGCTTCGCTGCTATCCGGCGAGCCGCAGTTGCCTCCCGGCATGCTCGGGCCGGATTCGCGTCTTGTCAGCACCCCCGTGCTGCGGGCCACGACCACCAAAATGGACGAGGTCCCGACCCCCAACTTTGACGACTACTTCGAGACTCTGAACGCTTCACCGATCGGGGCCATCGTGCAGCCCGGACTGGTGGTCGAGTCTTCGCGGGGTTGTTGGTGGGGAGAGAAGCACCATTGCACCTTCTGCGGTCTCAACGCCAACGGCATGAACTTCCGCTCCCGCTCGGCCGAAGCGGCGCAGGCCGAGTTCGCGGCCGTAGCCGATCGCTACGGGGTGAACCAGTTCCTGGTGGCCGACAACATCATCGACACGCGCCATTTCCGCACGCTTCTGCCCTTGCTCGAGCAAGACGCGAGAAACTATACGCTCTTTTACGAGACCAAGTCCAATCTCAAGCGCGAGCAGATCGATCTGCTCATGAAGGCCGGCGTGATCTGGATTCAGCCGGGTTTCGAGAGCCTGCACGACGACATCCTGAAATTGATCGACAAGGGCACCACCGCTGCCATCAACGTCCAGACTCTCAAATGGAGCCGGGAGAAAGGGATGCGCCTCTCCTGGAACATCCTGTCCGGGTTTCCCAACGAAAAAGACGAGTGGTATGCGGAGATGGCCGAATGGGTGCCCTCCATCATTCATCTGCAGCCGCCTCAGGGTGTGCTCAAGTTCCGCTACGATCGCTACAGTCCTTACCAGCTACGTTCCGAGGAATATGGCGTAACTCTGGTTCCGAACCGTCGCTACGGCCACGTCTATCCGGTTCCGCCTGAGGAATTGAAAGACCTGGCCTACTTTTTCGAGGACGAACGAGATCTGAGCGGACCCATCAGCGTGCCCGAGCAGGTGGATGAGAAACGCGAGCGGCTGCGCGGGCGTTCGCAAAGGGACTACCAGGAGTATTACCGTTACCTGATGGCCACCGCCACGCGTCGTGGGCAGCGCGGCCGGGAGGGCCCCGGACGCGCCCACCTGACCGACCTGGTGGAGGCCTGGATCCGCATCTTCTGGCAAGACCTGCCGCCGATTTGCAGTGTCAACGACATGGAAGGGAAGCTGCGCTTCTTCGATACCCGCCCGGTGGCCAAGGACCGCCTGTGGAATTGTGAGGGCCTGGCGCGCCAGCTTTACCTGGCCTGTGATTCCGCGCGGGCGCCGGCCAAACTGGCCGAGGAGTTGGGCTGCTCCTGGGAAGAGCTGGAGCCGATCGTGCGAGAAATGCATGACCGGCGTCTGCTGCTGCCGCTGTCGGGACGCTGGCTGGCCGTGGCCGTCTCGGGAAGCATCCCTCCCATGCCGACCGCTCACGTCTTTCCCGGCGGTTACCTCTCGGCTCAGCCGCGCCCCAATCATCCCCACGACGTGCCCTGGACGGTGCCTTCCAGATTGGCAACGGCTCGCTAGCTTTCGTGGCCAGGTATGGGTGGTGGCTGAGTGCCGCTCTGATCGTCCTCAACTTGAGTCTGGCGCCCATTCCGGGAGTGGAGACCGATATCTGGTGGCATCTGGCCGCCGGTCAGCGTTTCTGGCAACATGGTCTGGAACTGACCGACCCTTACTCTTTTACCGAGGCGGGTCAGCCGTGGGTGCGCATAGACTGGCTTTTTCAGGCGCTGCTTTATCCGATCTATCAACGGGGCGGCTTGCCCGCCCTGATCTGGCTGCGCAGTGCCTCTCTGCTCAGCGGCGCCGCACTGGTCGCCTTCCTTCTGCGACGCCGAGCTCCGGCGGAAAGCTGGTTGTTGATCATGCTGGTGGCTACCATCTGGTCCTACAGCATCTCGCTGCGTCCCGCGGCCGCCAGCCTGTTGCTGACCGCCCTCTGGGTGACCTTGCTGGAGCTGAGTCGGCAAGGAAAGCAGCGTTGGCTCTGGGTGCTTCCACCCTTGATGTGTTTTTGGTTCAACCTCCACGTGGCCGGACTGGCGGGCATTTTGCTGCTCGGCCTTTACGCCCTGGGGCACACCCTGGAGCGCGCGCGCGAGCGTCTCAAGCCCGACTGGATCTGGTGGAAAGTGCTGGTCCTGAGTTTCCTGGCCACCTTCCTCAATCCCCAGGGTTGGAAAACGGTCTATTATCCGATTCACTTTCTGTTTGTGCGCTCTCCCTGGCGCGACATCATCCTGGAAGTGCAGCCGCCGCAGTGGAGCACCCCGGGCACCTGGCAGGCTCGTCTGCTGCTGGCATTGTCGCTGGTCGGCGCCGCGCAGGCCTGGAAGCGAAGGGAAATCACTCCTCTCTTGGTGACGCTGGTGAGTGGCTACCTGATGAACTCGGCGATTCGCCACGAATATCAACTGTGCGTGGCCCTGGTCCCCTGGGCGGCCCTGACTTTGCCAGGCGCACTGCGCTGGTTGTGCGCCCTGCCGGCGGTCTTGCTGGCCGTGCAGGCCCTGGCCAGCCTGCTCATCCTGCGCCTTCCGGTGGCGGGCCTGGTGCGCCGCGAGTCCTTCAGTGAGCGTCTGGCCACTCTGACGGCTCAGGCACCCGACGGGCTGCGCGTTTTTGTGGACATGAACACGGCCGGCTATTTTCTTCATCGTTTCGAGGGTCGTCAAAAGGTCTTCCTCGACACTCGCACCGACCAGGTCTACTTGTTGCCCAGCTTGCTGCCCGACCATCAGGAGATTTGGACCGGAGGCGAGCGAGCGCTGCAGTTGCTCGATCAATACCAGGTGCAGGCGGTGGTCAACAACCGCTTGACCTCCGAAGGTTCGCCTTTGTGGGTCAAACTGCGGGGGTCGAGCGATTGGACTTGCGTTTTGAGCGACATGGTTGGGGAACTGTACGTGCGCCGCGAACTGGCCGATCAGTTCCAGGAGCCGCCTTTGCCGGCCTACTTGCGCGACTACCTGAAAGCTTTTCCGCTGGAGGCGGAAGGTCGGATTTACGAAGCCGAAGCCGCCTGGCTCGAGAGTCTCAAGGACTATCCGCAGTTCGCGCTGGCCCATCAGTGGTTGGGCAAGCTCTGGACGGCTCAGGGGAAGCGGGACCAGGCTCGTCGCGCCCTGGCCCGGGCTGAGGCCTACCACGCCGCCACACCGGGTCTGGAAGAGGATTGGAAACGCCTGGGAATCACCTACCCGCGCTGGTTGCGCAGTTTCTTCTTGCCCTTCTGGGCTCGTTAACCGCCGGCGATCTCCGGGCGATCCAACCAGAAGCCGTCTTCCACTTTGGCTCCGTCGCTCTTGAGGCGGAAGCGGAAGCGAACTTCGCCCTGGAGTTTGCCCAGGTCGATGGTGTGATCTTGCCAGTCGCGGAAGCTGGTGTAGTCCTCCAGCTTTTTCCAGCTGTCGCTGCCCTTTTTGTTGACTTCCACATAGACGAAGTCGCCACCGGGCTCGAGCCGGTAGCGGGCCGCGAAGCGCAGCACCGGTTTCTGTAGCGAGCTGACGTCCACAAAGTCGCTGGTCAGGGACGAGTTGGTGTTGATGGCGTAGTTGCCGTTGGGACTGTCGGTCCAACTACCGGGACGTCCGGGTTCATCCACCTGAGCCCATCTGCCGTCGGAATTCCAGTTGGGGCGCAGCACTTTGATGCTGGGATGGCCGGCGGCTTCGGCGGCGGCGCCCAGGTTGCCCACGTTGTCTTCCAGTCGCACCTGGACGGGACCCTCGGAGGCGGGGATGCGCACGCTCTGAGGCTTGCCGCTTTCGCCGGCTGCCCCCGTGCTGTGATAGTTGCCGCACTGCACGTGGTAGCGATAGGCCTGGCCCTGCTGGCCGTCGTCGCCACTGTTGACCCAGCTGACGTCGAGCCAGGCGCCGTCCGGTTTGACGGTCAGGCCGGCCGGCGCATCGGGCGCGATGTCGTCCTTCTCAAGAGCTTTCAGGGCATTGAGTCGGCCTCCCGTGGCCACACGGTCCTTCAGGCCGGGCACTTTGTCCACGTTGGCTAGCAGCCGGGTGCGAATCTGTTCGTTGCTGGCGTCCGGATAAAGAGTCGCGATCAGACCGGCCACGCCGGCCACGTGAGGGCAGGCCATGGAGGTGCCGCTCTTGGTTTCATAGCCTCCGCCGGGCACGGTGGACATGGTGGCCACGCCGGGCGCCGCCAGGTCGACGTTCTTGGGCCCGTAGTTGGAGAAGCTGGCCAGTCGATCGCGAGCGTCGGTGGCGGCTACCGAGATGATGTGGTCGTATTCGTAGTTACCGGGATAGCCGATGGGCAGACGGTCGGGATAGTAGGGGCTGGTATCGTTGTCGTTGTGCTCGTTGCCGGCCGCGCAGATGTGCAGCATGTTGGTGTTGGCAAAGGCATCGCGCTCGGCCTGATTGTATTCGCCGCCGTAGCTGTTGGAAGTGATGCGCGCGCCCATTTTGGCGGCATAGGCCAGGGCCCGGATGTTGTCGGCGGCCGTGCCCGAACCATTGACCATGGTGCGGATGGGCATGAGCTGGGCCTGCCAGTTGACGCCCACCACTCCCTGACCGTTGTCGCCACGGGCTCCGATCGTTCCGGCGCAGTGGGTGCCGTGGCCGATGTCGTCGGTCGGGTCGCCGGTCAGGGCCTGAGCGTTGAATCCGTGGACGTCGTCGATCACTCCGTTGCCGTCGTCGTCGATGCCGTTGCCGGGGATTTCCCCCGGATTGGTCCATAAATTGTCGACCAGGTCCGGATGGGTGAGGTCCATTCCGGTGTCGATGACGGCAATGACCGGGCCCGTGCTGCTGCCGATGGTTTTCTCCCAGGCCAGCGGAGCGGCGATTTTGTCCAAACCGTAGAGCCGCACTGGATCGTAGTCGTTGCTGATCTTGCCCGGCAGCGGGGGGATGGGTGGGGGAGTGGGAGCCGCCTCGCAGGGCGTACGCAAATCGTTGCTGGTAACGTATTCGAAGCGGCGGTCTTTTTCCAACCAGGCGATGCCTTCCGCCGTCGACATGCCGGCGGGCAGCTGGAGTCGCACCAGTTCACCACCCGGGGTGCGTCGCGGGATATCGAAGGTTTCCACGATTTTGACGTCTTCGATGTGGACGCGATCTTGCGGCTCGCGCAGGCGGGCCAGCACTTCGCCCGGCTTATGGGGCGGCAGCTTGCGTTCCAACAGTTGTACTTCGCGGATGTTCACCGACCCAGAATAAAGTTTTGCATCCAGGAATCTGTGAACTTGGTGTTACGCCATGCGCAATCCGGAGAAAGGATGCTTAAGGATTCTCAAACAGCGGGTCCAAATCTCTCGAAAGAGTTCATAAATCGTTCATTCTGACGCGGACGATTTTGGAATCGCTTGTGAAATGGCTGCTAAGATACATTCATCGGTTCGAACCTTCGGACCGATTCAACTTGAACGTTGAAGGTCGCTCCCTCTGAATAAAACTGAGTATTTGCCTCGCAGGCTTGCGCCGCGAGGCTTTTTTTTTGCTACAATGCGGCCCTATGATCACCATTTCACACGAACGTAGCGGGCTGTCCGCTCGCATTGCTCCCGAGCGCGGAGCGCTGGTTACTTCCCTGCAGCGTCACGGCCGCGAGTACCTCTACCTGGACCAGGCAACTTTTGACGACCCGGCCAAGAACGTGCGTGGCGGCATCCCCATTCTCTTTCCCATCTGCGGGCCGCTCGGGGAAGGCACTCCCTACCAAATGCCGCAACACGGCCTGGCCCGTCAGGCTCACTGGTCGGTCCTGTCTCAAGAGGTGGATTGGCTGGAATTGGGGCTGCGCGCGGATGCGACCACGCTCCAGTGCTTTCCCTGGGATTTTGAGCTGCGCTTTCGTTTCTCACTGGCGGACGACGGCCTGACTCTGCAGCAGCAGTTCCTCAACCACAGTGAAACCCCCATGCCCTTTCAGACCGGACTGCATCCCTACTTCCGAATGGAGGAGAGTCCGGTGAAGTGGGACTTGCCGGTGCGCACCGTGCGCGACAACGAAAAGCCGGGAACGCCCGCCGAGACCCTCAGCGGACCGATTCCTGAAGACTGGCCGGTGCTGGATTGGGAGTTGGGCAGCGTGGAACGCGATTGGGCCAGCCTTCAGGATGTGCGAGTTCACTACAGCGAACACTATAAGTATCTGGTGATCTGGCACCTGGCCGGCAAGCCGTTCTGGTGCCTGGAGCCTTGGACCGGTCCGCGGTTTGGTCTGCGCGACGCAATCGACTTGCTGCATGTGCCGGCCGGCGGCTCGCTGACCACTCAGGTGCGCATCGAAGTTCCCTAGTAGTTGGTGTAGTAGGTGTCGGCCGCTACCAGGTTGCCCCAGGCATCCAACTCCATGCCTTCCGGCAAGATGGGATTGCCGTAAGCATCGATATCGTAGGGCAAAGCCGGAGGAGCTTCTTCCACCGGAGCGACCGGTGGGGGCGGGGGCGGCGCGTGATGCACCGGGGTGGTGGGCGGCGTGTAGCGTACCGGCGTCGGGGCCGGCGCTACGTAGTTGCTGGGGGCGTAACCGCGGCCGGTGAGCCCGTGGCCGTAGCCACCGACATTCTGGTCGAGGTGCGGAAAATAGTGCTGGGAGTGTGCCTGGCGACGCGCGTTGCGCTGCAAATGCTGCTGGTGAAGGTCCTGGCCGCGTTGCTGCAGGCGAGCTCCGGCCGCCGCGAATTCGTCAACCAGCGGTGGACATTCGGCTGCGGGAGTGGGAAGGAAAGTTTCTTGCGACTCGGCCACGGCCACGGAGGTGGCACCAGGGGTCAAGTCCATTTCGAGGGCGTCGCCATAGCCGGACCAGGGGTCGTCATCGGCCTCATCGTCCGTCCAGGCATGGGAAGCGGCCGTTTGCCGCATCTGCTGCATGCGTGACTGAATGATCATGGACCCAGGCTACTCCCGCCACCTCAAAGAACCATGAAATCTTAACGATTGCGGGTCGGCGAGCCTCGAGTGAGGAAGCTGCCCTCATGGAAATGACTCGACGCCAATTGCTGGCGCTTTCTCTATGCGCTCTTCCCGTAGGGGCCAAGGGCGTGTTGGACTGGCAACGCGAGAATTTGCTCATCGCCGATGCTCTGCAGCGGTCGCGATCGACCGCTCGCCTTTTCCGCGTGGCCGGGACCGTGGCCAAGAGTGCTTCTGGCCAGCTTTTTCACGCCTACCCGGTGCGGGGTCAGGCGTCCTTGAGCGCGTCCGCGCGGTCGGAGCTGCTCTCGGCCCTGATCCAGTCGCTGCGGGCCTATTCCATCACCGATGGCGTCAGCGCGAACTTCAGCCCCAGCTACGGTTTGCGACTCGAGAGCAAGGCGGGAGTGGAGGCCGATCTGCTGATTTCGTTTCAGACCAATCAGCTTTATTACTTCACCCGGGGCCGGCCTTTGCACGGGCGACTGCGCGGAGGAGAGGATCGTTTTCAGCGAATCGCCCGCAGCCTCGGCCTGGCTTAGCTGGCTTCTTCCCAGATCGCTTCCTGGCCCAGCAGACGCCGCACGCCCGACTTGAGTTCGTTGGTGTCACGCACGTTGAAGGTCTCGGCCAGATGCATGACCGTCTCGCCCTGAGGGCTGACCAAGTGCAGGTAGACTTCTTGATCTCCGCGGTGACGCAGCAGAATGTCGCGGAGCTGGGGCATGAAGTCGCTCTGGAACATCTGCACGCGGATATGCACGCCGGGCAGCTTGAGCTTGGCCTTGCCGTTTTTGGCGGCCGCCAGCGACTGCAGGCAAAGGATTTCCTCCGCCGTTACTTTGACCTGCTCCTGAGGCGCGTCGGCTCCGTCATCGTCCGCGTCGCGACGTGCCTGGCGGATTTCGGTGCGGCCACGGACCAGCAGCAGAGCTCCATCCTGGAGAAGAGCCGCGCACTTGTCGTAAGTGGCAGGCCGAATGGTGACTTCGGTGGTGCCCGTTTCGTCCTCGAACTGCAGGAAGACCATGGGAGTCTTGAAGCGGGTGATGATTTTGCGCGAACTGGAGACCAGGCCCGCGATCGACAGTTGCACCCCGCTCTCCAGGCCGTTGAGCATGGCGATGCGATGGGTGGCGTGCTGCTTCATGGTGTCGCGCACTTCAGAAAGGGGAGAGTCCGACAGGTAGACCCCCAGCATCTCGCGTTCCATCTCCAGTAACTGGCGTTTGGGGAATTCCGAGAGCCGCTTGGGGCAAAGATCGGCGAAACTGGCCTGGGTGCTGCCGGCGTCGTCAAAAAGACCGAACTGACCGGAAAGGGCCTCTTTGGCGGCGCGCTGGCCGGCGTCGGCGCAGGCGTCCACGGCACTCAGCAGAGTGGCCCGGTTCTCCCCGAAACTGTCCATCCCGCCCGCCTTGATCAGGCCTTCGAGTGTGCGTTTGTTGCACAGCCGCAGGTCGATTCGGTGGCACAGATCGGAAAGGTCCTTGAAAGGGCCGTCCTTTTCACGAGACTCAATGATGGCTTCGACGGCGGCTACGCCCACGTTGCGCACGGCGCCCATGCCCCAGCGGATGCCCTTGTCGGAAACCGAGAAGCCAACCCGCGATTCGTTGACGTCGGGCGGCAACACGGCGATGCCCGACTGATTGCATTCCTTGATGAAGAAGCTGACTTTTTCAATCGAGGAGAGCACGCTGGTCATCAGCGCGGCCATATACTCGGTGCGGTAGTTGGCCTTCAGGTAAGCCGTCTGATAAGAGACGACGGCGTAAGCGGCTGAGTGCGACTTGTTGAAACCGTAGGCCGCGAATTTTTCCATGGTCTCGAAGATGTCGCCGGCCAGCTTTTTGTCGACGCCCCGCTCGACGGCGCCCTCGGTGAAGATTTTGCGATGTTTTTCCATCACGTCCATCTTCTTTTTGCCCATGGCTTTGCGCAGACCGTCGGCCATTGCCAGCGTGTAGCCGGCCAGCACGTTGGCGGTGAGCATCACCTGCTCCTGATAGAGGAAGAAGCCGTAAGTATCTTTCAAAATCGGCTCGAGGCGCTCGTGCGGATAGGTGACCTCGCCGCCGCGCCCGTGTCGGCGGCGGATGAAGTCGTCGACCACGCCGCCCTGCAGGGGACCCGGGCGATAGAGCGCCAGGAAGGCCACGATGTCGGAGAACTTGTCCGGCTTGAGCTGCTTCAGGTAGCGCTTCATTCCGTCGGATTCGAGCTGGAACACGCCGTTGGTGTCGGCATCCGAGAGCAGCTGATAGGTGCCCGGATCCTGGAAAGGCTCGAGGTGCTCGACATCCACGTCGATGCCCCGGTACTCCTTGATGATTTTCAAGCAGTCCTTGATGACGGTAAGGTTGCGCAGCCCCAGGAAGTCCATCTTGACCATGCCGACTTTGGTGGAGTCGTTCATGTCGTATTGGACGACGATTTCGTCGCCGTTCATCTTTTGCAGCGGCACCAGCTTGGCCAGTGGTTGCGAGCAGACGATGACGCCGGCCGCGTGGATACCGGCGTTGCGGGCCATACCCTCGACGCGCAGAGCCATCTCCACCACGTTGTTGACTTCGGGATCCTCGTCCATCATGCGCTTGAACTCAGGAGAATCCAGCGCGTCTTTGAGATAGACCTGGGGACCCTCGGGCACGGCTTTGGCGACTTTGTCGACCTTGGCCAGCGGCACGTCGAGCACGCGGGCCACGTCGCGGATGGCGGCGCGCGCCTTCATGCGGCCGAAGGTGATGATCTGGGCCACCTTGTCGCGGCCGAACTTGTTGCGCACGTATTGAATGACTTCGCCGCGGCGTTCCACGCAGAAGTCGGTATCGATGTCGGGCAGTTCGGTGCGTTCCGGGTTGAGAAAGCGTTCGAAGAGCAGGTCGTGGTCGAGCGGGTTGATGTTGGTGATGCCCAGCAAGAAAGCCACCAGCGAACCGGCCGCCGAACCACGGCCCGGCCCCACCGGAATGTCCTGGCTGCGCGCGTAGTTGATGAAGTCCCAGACCAGCAGGAAGTAGTCGGCGAAACCTTTGGGGACGATGACGTCCATTTCCACCTGCATGCGATCCATGATCTGCTGGCTGGGGTTGTCGCTGTTGAAGCGCCAGATCAGACCGTCGCGACAGAGCTTCCGCAGATACTCCTCGGACGTCATCCCGTCCGGACAGGGGAAGACCGGCAGATGGACGCTTTCGTAGTCCATGTTGAGGTCGATCTTCTCGGCCACCAGCAGAGTGTTGCTCAGAGCATCCGGCAACTCACCGAAGCTGCGGGCCATCTCCTCATAGCTCTTGATGTAAAACTCCGGGGCAAAGAACTTCATGCGGTTGGTGTCGCTGAGCAGCTTGCCCGTCTGCACGCAAACCAGCACGTCCTGAATGTTGGCGTCGTCACGTGTCATGTAGTGGGCGTCGTTGGTGGCCACCAGCTTCATGTTCATGTCGCGGGCCATCTTGATCAGCTCGATGTTGGTAACGCGCTGTTCCTCGATGCCGTGGTCCATGAGTTCGACGTAGAGGTCGTCGCGGAAAATGTCTCTCAGCTCACCCAGCCGCCGGCGCGCGTCTTTCGGGTTGCCGTCCAACAGAGCGGCGTTGACTTCGCCGCGCAAACAACCGGAAAGCGCCACCAGCCCTTTGCTGTGCTTTTCCAGCATGGCGCGATCCACGCGTGGCTTGTAGTAGTAGCCTTCCAGGCCGCCGGCGCTGACCAGCTGGCAAAGATTGCTGTAGCCTTCGCGGTCCTTGGCCAGCAGGGTGAAATGGTAGGGGCGATTGTCCTTGCCCGCTTCTTTGTCGAGCATACCGCGCTGGGCCACGTAGACTTCACAGCCGATGAGCGGCTTGACCCCGTGCTTCATGCAGGCGTCATAAAACTGCACCGCCCCATACATGACACCGTGATCGGTCATCGCCAGCGCGGGCATACCCATTTGAGCGGCATGCTTGACCATGTCGTTGATGCGATTACAGCCGTCGAGCAAGCTGTATTCGGTGTGGCAATGGAGGTGTACAAATTGGGACATCGGGCTCTGTTACTATGGTTTAGCTCACTCTCCCTGTCGAACCTGCATGCGATTCCGGCTTGACAGGCCTTCCCTGGACTGGCTTGATCGAGGGATGCTTCAGGAGATTCGGTTCTGCGCTGTGCCTAACCAGGGCTTTCCTTACGCGCTTCATGTCCAGCAACTGGCCTGCTTGTGGCCGACTTACGACGGCTACGCCAAAGCGGATCTGGAAGAAGACCTGGAGGATGAAGTCGACGAGGCCTGGTCCCACATCCTGGCCGAAGCCGTCTCCAACCTGTGCCAGCGAATGGGCCTGTCCCTCTCGACCCTGGAATACCGGAAGACGCCGTCTTACTGGGAGTCGGAACAGCGCACCTGGCACCTGGCCGAGGAGGAGTTTGACGCCGATTTCATTGACGAGCGCCAGCATTTCGGTCAGCAGCTTTACCTGCACCTGATCGGGCCGAAAGCAATCCAAGAAGGGGACTTCTTCCCCGATGACCTGCCCTTGCGAGAGTGGTTGGAGACCAATTACGCCTTCCTCATTCTGGGTTCGGAGGAAGCCGTCTTGTGGTGCCACTGGCCCCATCCTGAACTGTTTCTGCGGGAAGTTCAGCAGTGCGCGCAAAAGTTCGCACACGAAATGACTCACAGCAAAGTTGCCTTTCGCTCGTATCGAGAAGGCCGTCTGGACTACGTGGAGGGGCCGGACGAGGAATGACCCGCTTCAGGCTCGGTCTCGGGCTGGCGCTGCTGCTGGGGAATCTGCTCCTGATCTGGCCGGCTTATCAGAATTGGCCTTCCACCTGGATGAACGACGAGGCCTACGTGGTGCTGGGAGCCCAGCGCTGGCTGGGCGGCCAGTGGCCTTACCGCGATTGGTTGACGCACCTTACGCCGGGCAGTTATTGCCTGACTCTGCCCTGGTTCTGGATCTGGGGTGATGGGCAGGTGGGAACCCGCTCCCTGATGGGCTTGCTGGCCGCTCTCCAAGGCCTGGTGATCTGGGAACTGTCAAGACCGTTGCCGAGGACCGACCGGATGCTTGCCTGGCTGTGCTGGGCCGTGCTGGGTCTGCTCGAGATTCCCATCCTCAATTATCACTGGTTCAGCTTGCTCTGGTACAGCCTGGCCGTCGTATCGGCTCGTTGGTGGGTCGAAGGGCGCAAGCACGCCGCGGTTTGTTTCGGGGCGGCGGTGGCCCTGGCCGGTTGGTGTCTTCAGTCTGAGGGTCTGGCCGGGTGTTTGCTGGTGGCCGCGGTCTGGCTGCGTTGGCGGCCTGCCGGACTGTTGCGAACGCTGGGGGCTTTGCTGGCTACCAGCGTGTTGCTCTGGCTGCCGTTTTTTCCCTGGCTCGGCCAGGTTCTCGAGCAGAACGTTCTGTTTATGCGCGGCCACTTGAGCTCGGCCAGCTTCGCTTACAACTGGAGCGAGTTGGGGCCAAGCCTGGAGGCCGCCCGGCTCAGTTCCTGGCAAGCGGATCCTTTCGGATGTGGGTATGCCTGGCTGCTCTTCGGTTGGCGAGCCCTGAAATATGGCGCACTGCCTCTGCTGGTGGTGATGGGCTGCTGGCGGGCCCGACGCCCCGAGCACCGCTCTCAGCAAGTTCTGCTGCTCGGGCTGCTGGTGCTGGCGCTGGCCAACCGCAACCGGCAGACCCTGCATTACTGCGGCTACCTATTGACGGTCGCCTTTCCCTGCCTGGTTTGGGAGTTGTCTCACTGGCCGGGCTACCGGCGCTGGCGCTGGCTGCTGGTGGGGTCGCTGCTGAGTTTTTGGGGTCTGCAAGGTTGGCTGTATGCCCGCGACAATCGTTGGGCGGTGGTAACTCCAGCGGGTGCCTATTGGTCGGATGATCCCAACCAGCGCCTGGGCCACCAGCTCCTGGGCAACTGGCTGGAGCAGATTCGCGCCAAGGGCCAGGAGGTGGTGTGCTGGCCTTATTCGCCTTCGCTCTACACTCTTTGGAAGATGCCCAATCCTCTGCCTGAACCGGTGCTCTATCCCACCGAGGTCGGTCTGCCTGAAGCCGAGCGCGCCGCTCAAATTTTGCATGCGCGTCGGGTTGCCTGGATGATTTTCATACCGGTGGATGGAGCCACCGCGGCCCGCGAGCGCGATCTCAAGGCCGACGACTTCAATGCTCTGCAGCAGCAGTTTTATCAGGTGTTGGCCCATGACTATGAGCTGGTGCAGCAAGTGTCCATTCTACATCTGCTGCACCGACGGGGCGAACCTTGAGCAGGTTTCAGGTCGGACTGGCGGTGGGACTGGCGCTTTTGCTGGTGCAGTGGAGTCTGGCGCCGGTGTTGGGGGCGGAAACGGACATCTGGTGGCATCTGGCGGCCGGGCAACGCTTCTGGCAGCACGGGCTGGAGCTGCGAGACCCGTATTCTTTTACCGAACCCGGGCAACACTGGATGCGCATCGACTGGCTTTTTCAGGCCCTGCTCTATCTGGTGTATCAGCTGGCCGGCTGGAATGGTTTGATCTTCTTGCGCAGCGCCGTTTTGCTCGGGGCGGCCGCCCTGGTGGCGGTTCCTTTGTGGGGTCGTCGCCGACCCGCCGAAATCTGGCTACTGGTGCTGTTGACGGCCTCGATCTGGTGCCAGAGCGTGAGCTTCCGGCCGGCAACCGTAAGTTTCTTGCTTACCGGCCTGTGGGTGGCTCTGCTGGAAAGAGGTCGCTCCGGCCACACCCGCGCCCTCTGGCTGCTGCCTCCGCTCATGGTCGTCTGGTTCAATCTGCACGTGGCCGGACTGGCCGGACTGCTATTGCTGGGGCTTTATGCCATCGGTCATGGACTGGAGGCCTGGCGAGGGGGGCGGAAACCGGATTTGACCTGGTGGAAAGTCCTGACCTTGAGTGGTCTGGCCACCTTCTGCAATCCTCAGGGGTGGGAGGCCGTCTTCTATCCGATCCACTTTTTGTTGGTCAAGTCGGTGTGGCGTAACATCATTTTAGAAGTTCAGGCGCCGGGCTGGGATTGGGCCGGCACCTGGCAGGCCCGACTGCTCCTGGGACTCTCAGCCCTGGGAGCAATCGGTCGGGCGCGCCGCGGGGAGTTGACCCCGCTGCTGGTCACGCTGGTTTGTGGGTGGTTGGTAACGCATACCTATCGTCATCAGTTTCAACTCTGCTCGGCGCTAACTCCCTGGGCCGCCCTTCGTCTGCCGGCGGCGGCGGAAGGCGTCTGCCTGGTGCTTTCCCTGGCGCTTGGCTTGCCCAGCCTGATCGCGCTGCTCTTCCTGCGCTGGCCTCTCGAGGGTCTGATTCGTCGAGAGTCGTTCAACCAGACGGTGGCCCAACTGGCGGCCGCCGGTCCTGATGACTTACGGGTTTTCACCGACATGAACGCGGCGGGCTATTATTTGTGGAGTTTTCAGGGCCGGCAGAAGATCTTTCTCGACAGTCGCACCGACCAGGTGTATCGGCGGGACGAATTGGTGCGAGACTACTTCGCCATTCTGACCGGTGGGCCGGAGGCGCTACGCCTGCTGGATCGCTATCGAGTCCAGGCAGTGGCCATCAATCGAGTCGCCTACGACGCTCCAGAGCTCAGTCAGCAGCTGCGGCAATCGCCCGCCTGGGTCTGTCTCTATCAGGGGATGACGGGCGAGTTTTATTGCCGGCGTGAGCTGGCCGGCGCTTTTCCCAAGCCTCAGGAGCCCGCCTTTTTGAGCGAGTTTCAGCAAGGATACTCTTTCTTGCGTCAAGGAAAGTCGGAGGAGGCCCGGGAGAGTTGGTTGCGCAGTCTACGGGACTACCCACAATTCGCCTACGCCTACGAGTCTCTGGCTCGACTCTCCGGCTCCCGCAGGGAGCTGGCCCGTAGCGAATTTTACCACCCTTCCAATCCCGCTTTGGGGGAGGACTGGCGAACGCTGGGGATGACCTGGCCGGCCTGGCTGCGTGCCTACTTTTTGCCTTTCTGGGCTCTCTAGAGTCTATTCGGCCGCGGCACCGACGAAGATGGATTCCACCTTGCCGTTTTTCATGTGGAAGATGACACCGTCGTAGATGGTGCCGACCACCAACTGCTTGGGAGACTGGCTCTCGGCATCCAGTAGCTGGCTGTAGACCTTGCGCACTTCCTGCTCGGTGGAGCCGAGTCCGATGCCTTGCGGGGTTTTCCAGGTGCAGGGCGTGGTGACTAAAAAGCGCTCCACGCGCCAGACCGTGGCGGTCTTTTCGCGAGCCAGCGTGACCACCAGTCCCTGCTTAAAGGTCTGGTCTTTGACCGTAAGTCCGGTGGCCCCCTCTTCCAGGGGTCGGGTCTCTTTTCCGGGCTTGCCCAGTAAGGAGGCGACCTGAGAGGACTCCAGCCCGAGCCGGAGATTGCCCACTTTCTGGGCATCGGTCACCTTCATAGGGGCGGCCAGGGCGACGGCCGTCAGCACACAGAACAGCACTTGGGTCAGCTTTCTCATGCCCAGCAGTTTCCAAGCCGAGGAGCAGTCTCCCTATAGTAAAAAAAGCCCTGGTGACCAGGGCTTTCCTACTAAGTCTTTTGGATGAGTCTTCGTTCTGAATTCTGGTTAGAGGACGGCCAGAATCTTGCGGGCGGTGGCGGCGAAGGTGCCGGCTTTGTCGGTGCCGTTGACGATGCGACGGGCGCCTTCAAAGTCTTGTTTGCCGCCGCCGACATAGTCCGAAAGCTTTTTGCCGGTGAAGGATCCCTCTTTCATCCCCTGCACCAGGATGCGGGCGGCGACTTCGGGACGCTCAGCTTGCTTGGGGTCACCCACCAGGTCGATGCCCAGCTTCTTGGACCAGTTGGTGTAGTTGTTGCGGCCGGTGATCTGCACGAAGCCACGACCTTTGTAGCGCACGCCGTCGCCCGACTGATTGTTGCCCAGGTCCTTACGACCTTCGTAGGCCGACCCGGAAGCGATTTCTTCCATATACTTGCCCGCGCCCGATTCGTGGACGGTGGTGGCCAGGATGTAAGCGATCTGCTGCTTGTCGGTGACTCCTTGCTTTTTGCACTCGCCGAGGATCAAGGGGAAGCTCTTTTTGGCGTATTCCCGATAGCCGGGGTCGAGAGTGTTGACGATCTGGTCGACGTTGGTGTTGACCGGGGTGGCCGCGTCGAAGTTCTGCACTCCCTGGGAGCCGCCCGCGCTCGAGGTGCCGCCGCTGCTACCGCTGCCGCTGGAGTTCGAAGAACCGCCGAGCGCGCCGGAAGAGTTGGGGCTCATACCCAGAGCGTTCGGGAGGGCGCCTCCGGCACCGAGCATCAGGGCCATCATGTCCATCATCAGTTCCATCGTCATCATCTGCTGAGTCATCAACTGATTCATCATCATCGACGGGTCGACGTTGTAGCCGGTGTTGGCGAAGTTGGTCAGCCCGGCTCCGGGCAGTCCGCCCGAGTTGTTCAAGCCCAAGCAGCGCTGAGAGACCGAAGAGTCGAGCATCGGCATTCCGGCACCGGGAGAACCCGCGCCAGGGTTGCAGTTCAGCTGTAGAGTGGTCATGGTTGCTTGGAACATCGGTCACCTCCAGGGGCTTGCTTGTCTGAAGACAGCATAGACCTGGATGTAAAAATTGCCCTCAAGCAGAGGGCAAAAGTACTGACGAAATGTAAAGCGCTTGTTAACAGTTTGCGATTAGCTGAAGGTGTGGAACTGGGCTGAAGGATCTGCCTGGCCCGGGGCCAGCACCTTGGGCATCACGTAAACAGCGGCGTTGCCGTTGTTGAACAGGTCGGGATGGTTGGGGTCGAGCAAGGATTTTTCGCCGCCGTTGCTGATCACTTCGGCCGGCTGTCCCAGACCCTTGGGCAGGTAGATGTCGTGCTGGCTGACTTTGCCTTCCTCGTGGAAGAAACCGACTTCTTTGCCGGGGTAGGTCCCGGATTTCACTTCGAAGGAGCCGGGGTCGACGGTGACCTGAATCGCGTCCAGGCCGACCTGGCACTGGATCACGTCGGCGGCGGGGGTGTCTCCCAACCGGAAGCCTTTGTCGACCAGGGGGCGAGTGACGGTGGTCTGCATGCCTTCCCAGCGCTGGGCAAAGGTCTTGACCTCGCCATTCTGCGGCACGCCGTCGCGCTTGCCGAAAATCCAGAAACTCTTTTTGTCGGTCCAGACGCCCAGGTTTTGACCGCGCTGCTCGGCGGGTGTGTTCTTCACGATGTCCTGAAATTGAGCCAGGCTGCGGACCGGCTGCCAGTCGGCATCGGCGCTGGGGCGGTGGGCCAGGGCAATGTGTTCGCCGACCGGGATGAAACTGTCGGGCTTGCATGGCTTCACGACCGGCTCTCCATTGGCGGCGTTGCCGACGACCAGGTTGGTCATCCCGCGGCTTGCGGTCTTGCCCAAGAAGTTGTTCTGCGAGAAAGCGTACTGATTGCGAATGTCCATGTGTGTATTCCTCCGGTCCTGTGAGTCCACAATAGGTACCGTCCAAGAAAAAATGCTGAAAACTTAAAAAAGTGCCCCGGCGGGATCCGCCGGGGCACTTCTAGACCGCTAGAGCGGGTCCGTCAGTTTAGTCGCAGCAGGCCGCGCCGGGCACGCAGCAAGCCGCTCCCGGAGCACAGCAGTCCTCCGCCTTGGCATCCGACTTCTCGGCGCAGCAATCGGCCCCCGGTTTGCAGCAGTCCGCACCCGGCTGACAGCAGTCGGGGGCGGATGCCTGGACGGTCTGGGCGACCTGCAGGGCCAGTTGGCCGGCGCTCGGGGCCGGTTCGGCAAACGCAAAGCCCGTGAGAGCCAGAACGGAAATAAGCATGGTTTTCATAGAAAAATCCTCCTGAAAATAAAGTTCGTGGATAGGGATCGGGTTATCCGAGGAGGACCGGGGGAGCGCGGGGACGGCATTCCGTGCTCTCGGGAGCGGACAGGAGCGGCGAGCGGTAAGCTGTGGCCGCACAAACAGGCTCCGCCGAGACTGCCAGGGGGAGGGTCGTCTCGGAAGCAAGCACGATCGGGGGGAGAAAGCCGGGACTGAGAGCGCGGTCCTCGTTGGACGGAGGACACTGGCACAATTGGGGTCCGCAGTCGCAGGTGGTAGCACTGGCGACCGGTATCTGCCGGCAGCAACAGGACGAAGTGTCGGGCTGCTGCCACAGCGACCAGCTCACAAAGAGCGAGACAAGAACCAACCAGAGCTTCACGCCAGACCAAAGTCGCGGCCGGCTCAAAAAGTTCCACCTTGCACAAGAAAGAACTTTGCGATACAAAGTGTAGAGGATTACTTTGTATCGCAAAGTGCAGGTGGGAGGACACACATGTCTCGATGGTTCTTGGGTTCGAGCTTGATCGTGGCGGGTCTGGTGGAAGCAGTGTTGTGGGGGGTGCGCAGCGGACCTGGATGGTTGCTGCTGGTGGCTCTGGCCTTCGTCTTAAGCCACTTTCTGCGCTGGCGACTGGAGCGCCGAGGCAACGGCTGGGCCGGTTGGCTGTGGTTGGGTTCCGCCGCTTTGGCAAGCGCGCCCTTCCTGTATCATGCGCAACTGGTTCACCTGGTGGCCCCGCCCCTCTGTTTTGTGGCCCTGTTGCTGGCCTGTTTCTATACGGTCTCACTGCCCAAGCCGCTGGAGGTCATGTCCACCACGGTTTTATTCAGTTGGGGCTCGGCTTCCGAGGCTGTGCACATGGCTGCTTCGCAATTGCCCCGATTTTCCGCGTCCACGCGCAAGGGGCTGGGGATGGCGCTGCCACTGGTGTTGCTATTCGGACTGCTCTTCGTGCAGGCCGACCCGGCTTTCCAGGGGTTTCTCGCCGGCTGGTTGGGTGATTGGCGCGACTTCTCTCTGCGGACCGTGCGCTGGTTGCTCTGGGCCTGGTTGGCCGGCGCGGTCTGGCTGGAAGCCCGCTTTGACGCACCCTATCTGAGTCAGGAGGTCGAAGGGAGAGGCGACGCGGCCAGCTGGTCGATCGCCCTGCACGCGACCAACCTGTTGTTTGTGAGTTTTCTGGCCTGCCAGGCGCGCTATCTTTTCGCCGGTCTGGCTCCGGCCGGCATGACGCTGGCCCAGTATGCTCGCCACGGTTTTTTCGAGCTCTTCGCGGCGACCTTGCTGGTGGTGGCTCTGGTCGTCTGGGTTCAGGGCCTCACCTACCGGACGGAGAATGCCCGCAGTGCAGTGCTGGCCTCCCAGGGCCTGTTGCTGTTGACCTTTGGTCTGGTGGCCTCCTCGACTCAACGGATGTCTCTCTATGTTCAGCATTTCGGCCTGACCCTGACTCGGGCTTACGTATTGGCCGCGTTGGTCGGGATCGTCGCCACGCTGGTGCTGTGCTGCTGGGCTCTGGCGCAAGGCCGCAGTCCACAGTGGCTGCGGGCCCGACTGTTGCTGCTGGGGATGTTCTCGCTCTCGGGTGTCGCTCTCACCAATGTGGAACTCTGGGTGGCCCGAGTGAACCTCTCTCGCCCGGAGGTCGACATGGCTTATCTGCAGGGCTTGAGCAGCGATATCGCGCCCGCCCTGGCGCAGCGTCCCAAACTGCTCGGTTCGGTGCTCTCCCAAAATCCTCCGCAAGACTGGCGTGAGTTCACCTGGAGTTACTACGAGGCTCAACAAAGGAAGAGAACCGCTTCTGAGTAAAACGGCCTGGTATGAAGCTGCTCGCCTTTCTGCTGGCCGTGTCGCTGGCCGGTGCCGGTGCCCCGGCTATGGTCGTGGCCAGCAAGGGTTCGGTGCCGGCCCCGGTGCTGACGACTTTGCAAACCGGTCAACGGCTGACTCTGGGCGTCGACAGTGAGTTGACCGTCAGCTTCCTGCAGGGTGGGGCTCGTAGTCTCTGCAGAGGGCCAGGCGTCTTTCAGGTGGGTTTGACCGAAATGGAGCTGCTGAGCGGTCCCGGTTCGGTGAATACGCAGAAGAACGAAGTCCGCGCGGCCATCACTCCCAATAGCTGGACCAACTGGGACGAAATGGCCGGTGTGCGGCGTGACGAAATTCACTACGCCGGCGACCCCACCTGGTTGGAGCCACAGGCGAGATTGAGCTGGACCGCTCCGGCAGACCTACAAGAGATTGAGGTTGTGGTCGAACACTACCCGGATTACCGGCGCGTCTACAAGGGGACGGTGAGTCCTCAGCAGCCGCCTGCTCTGGACCTGGAGTCGGGCCAGACCTACGTGGTCAGTTTGAGGGGTTTTGCTCCGGGCCGCACGGTGGATTCCGCGGAGCAACGGCTGGAGGTTCTCTCTCGAGAAGACCGGGAGCGGTTGCTGGCCTGGGAGTCGAAAGCTCAGTCTCCAGCAGACCTGGTCGAACTATACTCCTGGCTGATGAGCCGAGGCCTGGTCAGCCGGGCCGAGCGGCTGCGAGCCGAGAATCCTGGAGCGTTTCCGTGATCTTACCTGGTATGGCCGCCACTGCTGGCCTGGGTGTTCTGGGCTACAACTATTTGAGTGGGCGCAACCTGATTGCCGACAGTTGGGATCAGTTTCGGCTGGTCAGTCAGCCCCTGGAGTATTGGGAGGAAGTCTGGCGGAAGCGCCCTCCCACGCAAATCGTCGCCTGTCTGACCACGATTCCCAGCCGCCTGCCCTATCTGGAGCTGACTCTCAAGAGTCTGCTCTATCAGAACTGGGCTTTGCAGAAAGTCCGCTTGCATCTGCCGGCGTATTCGGCGCGCGAGAAGACCGCTTACGTGGTGCCTGAAAACCTGCGCGGTCGAGAGTGGTTAGAGATCGTGACCTGTCAGGACTACGGGCCGGCCACCAAGCTGATTCCGGCCGTTCTGGATCTGCCTTCCGATCAGCGGATCCTGGTGGTGGACGATGACATGCTGTATCCGGCCAGCCTCACCCAGCATTTGCTCGGCCACTCGCAGCGACAGTCGGACTGGGTTACCTGCTCCAGTGGCTGGGTCGTGCCTGAGGACCTCGTGGATCGGCCCACCACGCTGTGGGATAACCTTCGTCAGAAGGCTCCGGTCCCGGTCAAGTGCACCCGGGTCCGCGAGGCCTACCCGATCGATATTGTGCAGGGCTACTCCGGATTTCTGACCCGGCCTTCGTTTTATGACAAGGAGCGACTGGTGGACTATAGCGGAACGCCGGATGCCTGCCGCTGGGTGGATGACGTCTGGCTGAGTGCCCAGTGCCTGGTGCCCAAAGCCGTTTATCCAGCCCCGCGCTACTGTTTTGAGCGCTGGAAGATGCGTAAGATGATGAAGGCCGGAAGTTTGGGCCGGCTCAATCGCGGCGACGGGGATCCGTTGACCCGGAACAACACCATCGCCATTCGTCACCTGAGAGAAAATTGGTTGAACGCACTTCCAGGAGGGAGGAACGAGCAGAACCCGAACCCCCTGGGCCATTCATGATCAGTCAGTTGCGAGAACCCACGCGCCCACTACGCGCAGCCCTTGCCCGGCCGCTGGTTGCGCTGGGAGTCCACCCAAATTGGATCACGCTGGCGGCCATCCCGCTGAGCACAGCCGCCGCCTGGGTTCTTTACCAGGGTAATGGCCGCTGGGCACTTGTCCTGGCCCTGCTGGCCGCCGCCATGGACTTCCTGGACGGCGAAGTGGCCCGGTTGCAAAATCGGCCCACCGCTTTTGGAAATTATTTGGAGGCCCTGGTCGACCGCTGGGTAGACGGCATCTTGTTGGTGGGCTTCATTCCGGCCTACCCTCTGGCCGCCGGTTTGGCCATCATCCTCAGTAGCCTGGTTAGCTATACCAAGGCCCGTCTGGGACTGGTCATCGCCACCGACAACAGCGATTGGCCCGGCTGGGGCGATCGAAGCGACCGGCTGCTGCTACTGCTGGGCGCCGTTGCCTTGGGTCCGGTGAGCACCTGGAGCCGCCTGCTACTCTGGATTCTTGTGCTCGTCTCGCTGGTCGGTTGCGTGCAGCGCGTGCAGCACGCTCGTCGCCAGATCGAGCAAGCCGGCTTAAAATAGGGCGGTGGAAGCACGAACCTTTCGCGGGGGCGAAGCCTGGCTAGCCGCTTTCTGGCTGTTCAGCAGCGCGATTCTCATCTTTGGTCCGCACTCATCGGCTGCGTCCATTCAGTTGGCCCTACTCCAGTTGGTGGCTGCCGCTTTTCTGTTCATGCTCTCGAGCTGGTGCGATCGGCATCCTGACCACGGCTGGCTTTTTTGGGTTCCCTGGGCTCCTTTCTTTTTCTGGACTTACGGAAACATCGATAAGGTTCACCAGGTTCTGGACTGGCCCACCCTGGACGCCATGGTTCAGGGCTGGGAGCACTCCATCTGGGGCAGCATCAAGCCAGCTCTGGACTGGAGTCTGAACTGGCCCTGGCTGTGGTTTTCCGAAGCCATCCACCTCTGCTACATCACCTACTACGGCATGGCTCCCTTTCTGATTATTCGCCTGTTACGCAAGGACCGACCGGACCTGGCTCGTCTGGCGCTGGCCGGGGCAGTGTCCAGTCTGGTGTGTTGTTACGCCATCAATATCCTGGTCCCGGTTCGCGGTCCTCGGCCCCTCTATCCGCCTCTGGCGGACGGGTTGCATGGTCCCATCTGGACGATCTGCCACGCTGCTCTCAAAAAAGGCGCCGCCGGGGCGGCCGCCTTCCCCTCGGGCCACACCTCGCTTTCCATGGCGACCGCATTCATGGCCTGGCGCTGGGACCGAAAACTGTTTCCGTTTTACGGCCTGTGGGCGGCCGGCGTGGTCTCCGCGACCATTTACGGGCGGTTCCACTATAGCGTGGACGTGATGGCCGGCACCCTGCTGGCCGCTTTCTGCGCAGGTCTTGTTATCTTCCGTGACCCAGACCGTCAGTAAGGCTCCGAAACGCCGCGGCCTCAACAGTCTGATGCTGATTCTCGGGCTGGGCTTGCTGATGTGGGTGTGGGCACAGTTCTCTCTTGATTTGGTGCGTCAGGCGCTGGTGCAGGCGGGTTGGGGTCTAGTTCCTCTCGGTCTGCTGGGCCTGGTCTGGATGCCCTGGGATGTGCTGGCCACGGCCGCGCTGGTTCCCTCTCCGCGTCGCTGGATGCGGCTTTTCTTGCTGGAGTGGAGCAGTGACGGGTTCTCTCGCTTGATTCCCTCGGCCGGACTGGGTGGCGAGCCGTTTCGCTATCGGCATTTGCGCTCCATGACCACCCAGCCGGCCAAAGTAGTCCTGGCTTACCGGATGTTTCACGCCATTTCCGGTTTGGCGGCGACCCTGGTGGGTGCCGCTCTGTGCGCCTACTCGGGGATTTCGCCAGGCCATTCCTGGATGCACCTGGTGGGGGTCACGGTGGGGGTTATGCTGATTCTCTGCGGCGCACTGCTCTGGTGGCGCCCTTTTCCCGTGCTCGTCCTGCTACGTGGCCAGATTCCTAAACTGGTAAGCCGCCTGTTCCAGGTGGTAGAGGTGGCCTTCCTGTTGTTTTTGCTGGGGCAGGCCGTTACTCCCGAGCGGGTGCTGTTGATTCAGGCCTGTCTGGCAGCCAGCACGTTTCTCTTCGCCTTCGTGCCGGGCGGACTGGGAGTGCAAGAGAAGGCCTTGATGCTGGCCTGCACCGAGTTAGGCATGACGACTCAGGTGGGTTTTCAGGTGGGCTTGTTACGCCGCTGCCGCCAGTTGCTCTGGGCTGGCTACGGAATGTTGGCGGCTATTTGGCTGGAGGACGCTCTAAGATCCGATTCAGAATCCCCGGCGCCCAGCGAGCCAGCAGATGAGCCAGTCGCCCGTCCAGGCTCGGAATCACCGTAAAGGGATTGCGCGGTAAGGCTTTCAGCAGGTAGCGCGCCACTACCGAGGCCTCCAGGACCTGCACTTTTTCCTCTTGGGCCAGCACTTCGGGAGGCTTGCGCAGGTTCTCTTGATCCAGTCCGGGCGTGCGGGTGTTGGGAGGGCAAAGCGCTGAAACTCGGATCCCGTAGCCGGCAACCTCGCGGCGTAGAGCCTCGGAGAATCCCATGACGGCGTATTTGCTACCGCAGTAGCCGGTGTAGCCGAACAGCCCCATCACTCCACCCAGAGAAGAGACGTTCACGATGTGGCCCCCACGCTGTTGCACCAGCGCGGGCAAAACGGCTTTGCAGACGTAAGCGGTGCCAAGATAGTTGACCTGGCTCATGGTGGCCAGTTCGGCCGCGCTCACGTCGAGCAGGTAGCCGGGCAACGCCAGGCCGGCGCAGTTGAAAACGAATTGCGGTGTGCCATCCTTTTGCAGTGCCTCGGCAACGGCCGCCTCGGTGGCCGCGTAGTCGGAAACATCCACGGCCGTCCATTGAGCCCCCAGGCGGCCGGCTTCGCTTTGCAGCAGGTCGGCGCGGCGGGCCCAGAGTCGAACCCGACAGCCCTGCTTGAGCAACTCCTCGCCGATGGCCAGCCCGATTCCCTGGCTCCCGCCAAACACCCAGGCTAATTTGTCTCGGTAGTAGTTCTTCACGCCAGAGGCGGCTTTTCGAGCAGGCGATAGGTCTTGTTGCGGTGGCCTCCCAGGGCCATGGCCATGGCATTCATGGGCTTGTTGCTCTCCAGCACCCAGCTGATCTCCATCTCGCGCCAGGTGACTTCCTTAGCGCGCTGCATGGCCGCGTAAATCAGGGCCGCCGACACTTCGTCGGCGCGATACTCCTGGCGCACACCCAGAGCGTAGCCGCGGTAGCTGTCCACCCAGCGGTTGCGGGTGAAATACTTCCAAAGCAGCTTGGGATTCAGAGAGCCGTTGCTGGCGGTGAGCATCGGATTCAGGTTGGGCAGGACGATGACGCAGCCGATGGGGTGACTATCCTTGTAGGCCAGGAAGACAAAGTTGGGGTCGAGCACAAAGCGAGCCAGCAGCATCAAGTCGTCGAGCTGGGCTCCCTCGATGGGCTCAAATCCCCAGTTCTGGGACAGGGCGTCATTGAAGACGTCGGCAATTTGCTGCACCTGGCGGCGCAGATCGCCTTTGCGCATGGGTTCGACCACGATTCCTTTGGCGGCCGCGCGCTCGGCTCGACCCTTCATCAGGTCGGGTTTCACCTTGTCCTGGAGATAGCGATAGGTGTAGAGGTCCATTTGCTTCTGCAGGCCCGCCTGCAGCAACAGGTCCTCGTAGTAAGGCGGGTTGTAGCTCATCAAGAAGTGAGGCTCGAAGTCAAAGCCGTCCACCAGCAGGCCCGTATAGGGGTCCTCCAGGCGGAAGTGATGCGGTCCTCGCATCGGAAGATGAGGTGCCAGTTGATGCCCCATGTCGATCAGGGCCTTGACTTCGGCATGGGTGCCGGGGAGCGCCTCGAAAAATCCAAAGTGAAGGGCTTCATAGCCGTGCGAACGGTGCACCTTGAAGCCGGCGCGGGCCACCGGCTTTCCGTCGCGGTAGGCCATCGCGTAAAGTTTTTCTTTTTCCACCAGCTTGCCCATCATCACCCAGGTGTAGGGGGTCAGGGGAGGGACCCATAGATTGGGAGCGCCCTTATAGACTTGTCGAGCAAGGGAAAAAAAATCAATCAGTTGGGACCAACTGCGTATTTTCTTCAAAGTATCCACTGATCAACGTCCATTCTGCCCCGCCTTCTCGTCCTCCTATGGAGGGGCAAGATCCGTGTTGTCGAAGCGCGCCCGATGAACGACGCTCTGGAACCCGAATTTGCCTCCGTACTGCGGGACATTATGACGAAAATTTCTTCTCGCGACGTTGGCGAGTTTCGCTCCAGCCAATCTCTTTCGGAATTAGGTTTGGACTCGGTCTCTTTGGCCGAAGTTATTGTGATGCTGGAAGATGAGTTCGATGTGAGTCTCGACCAGCGGGAGATCGAACAAATCGAAAGTTTTGGCGATCTCCAAGATCTACTGCAACGCGCGCGAAGTAAAAAATGAACCAACAAGATGTGCCCATCGCCATTATCGGGATGGGCTGCCGATACCCAGACTCTCCAAATCCGGGAGAGTTCTGGCGAAACCAATGCCTGGGACACCAGAGTTTTGGACCCGTCGATCCCCGTCGCTGGGATCACAGCCGATTTTTTGCCTCGGGTCGTGACCCCGACGGCACGCCTTGCGATCGCGTTGCGCATCTGCGCAACGTCGAATATTTCGCGGCCAGTCACTTCCACATCGCTCCCCGGCGCGCTGAGGTCATGGACCCTCAGCACCGTCTGCTCTTGGAAGTCACCTGGGAAGCGTTGCAAGACGCCGGTTTGCGCCCGGACAGCTACGACCGTGAGCGTAGTGCCGCCTATGTAGGCTGTAGTCTTCAGGAGTATCTCTCGCTGTCCACCAGTCGTCTGCGCGAACGTCAGATGATTTCCGGTCAGTTTGGCACGCCCCACGACACGACTCCGCGCACCCAGCGGCTGGCCAGCATCCGCAGCTACACGCTGCCGGGTAACATGATGAGCATGAACGCCAGTCTGATCGCTCAGTCGTTTGACTGGGGCGGTCCCAGTCTGTCGCTCGACGGTGCTTGCGCCAGTTCGCTGCTCTCGGTTCACGAAGCTTGCCAGTATCTGCGCCGCCAAAAGTTCGAGGGACCCGCTCCCATCGCCCTGGCTGCCGGCGTTTATTTGAATTTTGTGCCCGACAACCTGGTCGCCTTTTCTCGCATCGGCGCCCTGGCCTATCGCCCCAGCTCGGCTTTCGACGTGAGCGCCAACGGCTTCACTCTGGGTGAGGGCGTCGGCGCCGTTTTGCTCAAGCGCCTCGACCAGGCGGAGCGTGATGGAGACCGCGTTTATGCCGTGATCCGCGGCACTCACGCGAACAGCGATGGCAATGCTCCCAGTCCCATGACGCCGCAGTTGTCCGGCCAGCTCCGCTTGCTCCAGGAAGGTCTGGAAACAAGCGGTATCAAGGCCGAGCAGCTCGGTTATTTGGAGTGCCACGGCACGGCCACCCCGGTCGGCGACCAGGTGGAACTGCAGGCCTGGCGCGACGTGCTGGGCGACGCCGAAGGCCTTCCCTTCATCGGCTCGGTGAAGTCCAATTTAGGACACACCATCTCGGCGGCTGGTGTGGCCGGCCTGATGCGGGCCACCATGGCCGTTTATCAAGCCACCATTCCCCCCCACGCCGGTTGGAAAGAATGGCATCCCAATCTGCTGGATTTCGCCCAGCGCTTCCAAGTGGCGCAGCAAAGCCAGCCCTGGGACCAGGAGGTGCGGCGCGCCAGCGTCAGCAGTTTCGCCTTTGGTGGCATCAACTGTCTGGCTCTGCTGGAAAGCGTTCCCCAGCCCAAGGCTCCGCCCGAGCGCAAGCTGCCGATCGTGCTTTCCGCCCCCAACGCCGAGCTGCTGGATGCGTTTTGCCGCCAGCTCCAGGACGCTCCGGTCCAATCGCTCAACTGGGTGGCCTATACTCTTTCCATGCTGCGTCCTCGCGAAAACGAGGTTCGTTTGCTCTGGGCCGCCAGCTACGAAGAGTACATCGATGGTTTGCGCAACTGGCGCGAACTGCCCACCGAAGCACCCAAGGATCTGAGCGAGCACTTTCTGGCCGAAGACCGGCGCGTGGCCGATATTCCGCCCACGCCGCTGCACCGCAAGCCCTATTGGGTGGTCGGCAAAGAAGCTCAGGAGCAGCACAGTCACCACGAGCGCGAAGTGCGCGAATGGCTGGCCCGCAACTGCGGTTGCTCGCCCAACGACTTCAAGCCGGAGCAGCATCTGATCGACGACCTCGGTCTGGACTCCATGGCCTTGCGCGATTTGATCACGCTGTTGCCTCCTATCGAGATCCCGATGAATACCTGGGCTCAATGGACGGTCGGCGAGTTGCTGGCTCAGTGCCGTTTGCCCGAACAGCTTTACAGCGGCGGCAAAATCAGCCCCGCCAGCCATCCCTTCCTGCTCGATCACGCGCTGGACAAGACCATGCTGCTGCCTCTGGCCAGCGGCCTGGACTTCCTGGCCTGGAGTCAGAATCTGCAAGCTCCCTGGAGTCTCTACAACGTTCAAGTCCATCGCGGTCTCATGTTCCGCGAGCAGGCCGAGATCGTGCTGGACCGGGATGAGCGTGAGTTGCGCTTGATGGAAATCCGTCCGGGCGGCCGCAAAATTCTCGATCTGTCCGCTCAAATCGGCGATTTGGGACAGCCACCGGCCCCGGTTGATATCGACGCTCAGTGGAACCTGCAGGGAGAACTGGAGCGCTTCTACAGCGATCTGGCTTTCCATGGAACCCGACTGCAGGGCATCAACAGCCTCATCAAGGCGGGCGATGGCGGACTGATCGGCATGGTTCGCACCTCCATTCCGCGCGACTGGGTGCCGGGCGATCCGCGCTCCCGTTGGCACTTGGATCCCCTGGTCATCGATTCTTGCCTGCAGCTGTGCCTCTACTGGGTGCAGCGTCAGCACAACCGCCCCGTGCTTCCTTCCGGAATCGGCGAGATCACTCTGCAGACGCAGCTGACCCCCGGCCTGGTGGAAGCTCGCGTGCGCGCCCTCGACGTCAAAGAAGAGGGCCCCGCCGCCGACGTCATGCTTTACCAGAATGGCCGCCTTGTCGGTTGGATCCGTGAAGTGCAGTCGCGTTGGGTGCAGTCCCTGCCGCAGCGCAGCTTTGCGGCCATTCCCTCGGAATGGACCAAGGTCGATCAGATGCCCGAAGTGGTGCTGATGCAAGAGCGGCTGCAGTCGATGGGCGAGAACAATCCCTACTTCCGCGTGTTGCCTCGCAAAGACATCAGCTTCTGCCAGTACAACTACGTCGGCCTGGCCCGCCATCCCAAGGTTCTGGAAGCGGCCGCCGAGGCGGTGGCCAAGTATGGCTGCTCGGCTCAGGCATCGCGACTGGTGGGCGGAGAAATCGATTTGCATCGCCTCTTTGAGCGCGATATGGCCGATTTCTTGGGCCACGAGGACGCCCTGGTCATGGTCGGCGGTCACGCCACCAACACGGCACTTCTGAGCCACTGGATGCAGGCGCCCGACCTGATTTTGCACGACTCTTTGAGTCACAACAGCATTTTGGAAGGGGCTTCGGCCAGCGCCGCTCGCCGACTCTCTTTCCCGCACAACGACATGGTGGCTCTGGAGAAGATCTTGCGCAAAGTGCGCACGCGCTTCCGCCGGGTGCTGCTGGTAGTCGAAGGCATTTACAGCATGGACGGCGATATCGCGCCGCTGCCCGAGCTGATTCGCCTGAAGCAGACTTACGGTTGCTTGCTGATGATCGACGAGGCTCACTCGTTGGGCGTCTTGGGCAAGACCGGTCGCGGAATCTGTGAGCACTTCGGTGTCGATCCCAAACAGGTGGACGTGCTGATGGGCACGCTCTCCAAGACTTTGGGAAGCTGCGGTGGTTATCTGGTCGGCAGTCAGCCGCTCATCGACTATCTGCGCTACACCCTGCCGGGATTCGTTTTCAGTGTAGGTCTTTCTCCGCCATTGGCGGCCTCCGCCCGCGCCGTTCTCAAGCTGCTGGCTCGCGAGCCGGAGCGCGTCGAGAAGCTGCGCCAGATTTCCAAGCACTTCTGGGAAGGCTGCAAACGTCAGGGTCTACCGCTGGGGACCAGCGAGATGACTCCGGTGGTGCCGATCATTCTGGCCGACAGCGCGGCCTGCACCGAATTGTGTGCCCGCTTGGAAGAGCGCGGTATTCAGGTGAAACCCATCGTGTATCCGGCCGTGGAGGAAAGCGCCGCCCGTCTGCGCTTCTTCCTGAGCTCCGAGCACACCATCCAGGAACTGGATGTCGTGCTCCAGGCGCTGCAGGAATTGATGGGCGCTCCCGTCGTTCCCGTTACATAGCGGCAACACCCGGGCGGCGTACTCTCTCATAGATTGGTGTCAGGCAATCGTGGGAGGGTCACGCCGTGCAAATTTCATCCAACACCGCCAACAAGTTTCCGGGCCTGAAGCGCCTGGACTGGCAGAAGTTGCCCGAAGAACAGGCTGTCGACAAAGTGGAGCTCAGCTTCAAGACTCGCGGCTTTGTCGCTCCCGGCGATCTGCGTCATCAGGTGCGCGAGGATGCGGCTCAACTGATTTCCCCCATCAAAGTGGAGATCCCGGGAGGCAAGTTTGTGCCCCAATACGCCCCGACGGTTGTAGGTGAGCGTCAGGTCTTCGACCCGGCCGGGGACTGCAACGGCAGCTTTATGAGCTCCAAATTCCAGGTCAACAACAACTGCTACAACTACGCCTGCGATGTGGCCACCAACTCCTTTGCCCAGCCGGGTCGCAAGCACGGATTGCTGCTTGGCGACGGCTGGCCGCCCGAGCAGGTTGCTGACGGGGCCAAGGCCGACGGTCTGATCGAGATTTCCCGCCACGGCATGACCAATGAGGAGCTGCAGGAGAAGGCGAAAGAGCTTCCCCCCGGGCATTTCGTGGCTCTACTGATGTCGGCTCCCGACGCCAAGGCCCAATGGCCGGGCGACTATCACTGGGTGCGTCAGGACGAGAACGGCAGTTGGTCCCAGAAAGATGGCACCGACCAGGTGACCAACTTCGACTACGCCGGACATCCCATTCTGGATCCGGCCGCCGCCAATTGGACGGTCAACGAGGGTCCCATGAGTTCGAGCAACAACGCCGACGTGGTGATTAACTACAAGTTCTTCTCGATCATGTATGTGCCCGACGGCAAGATCGATATTATCTAAGAACTACTTGGCCACTTCATAGCGGCAGAGCTCATAGAGCATGGCGTGGGAAAAGTCGAAGGAAAAGAGCACGATCACCTCATCGCCCTCGGTTCTCCGAGTCAGGCAGCGACTCTCGTGATCTTCGGCCTTGCCGTCACGATGAATGATGTAGGTCACGTAGTGCTTGTTGCCCTGAGAGCGAGCCTTGACCACTTCCGCATTCATAGCTCGACCATTGATCAGGAGATTCTTCTCGCGCTGGCCCCGCCAGACCATGACGTCACCCAGCCAGCGCAGACCCAACATGACCACGCCGGCCAATGCGATCTGCACCAGGCAGCTCACCGGGGTGGTAGGAGTCAGTCCCAGCAAGCCATCCCAGGGCGGGGCCGGAATGCGATCCAGGCTATGGCCCGAGGTGCACAGGCAGAACATGACCCAGAGCGGGCGAACTACGTCGTAAAGGGCGCACAACATCAGCAACCAGATCAGCCAGCCTACAAAGATCGGCGCCGTAAATTTCCCCCGTTTGAGTCGTACGGGTCGCGGAATCGGCACGAGGGTTGGCAGCATGTTGATGGACTGTTCTCTCCACCGGTCACCCCCCCTTCTCAGTACTCGCTGGTTCCGGCAAACAGAAGGCTAACAAACTGGCGATAGCTCCCAGAGCGCAGATGCTGGTCCAGAGGACCGTCGGACCGAACCGGTCCAGCGTCCAGCCTACACTGGGTGGGGCCAGAATGAAGGCGGCGCTGCCTACCCCTACAAACCAGGCGTTGGCCTTGCCCAGTAAGCGTCCGCCCATCATGCGGTTGAGGTAAGTGCCATTGGCGGAGGACTGGAGCATTTCTCCCAGGCTGAAAAGGGCCACGCCGGCCACGATCAACCGTGGGTCCGGGGCGATGGCGAACAGTCCGAAGCCCAGACCTTCGCAGAGGTAGCCCAGGGCGATGGCCCGCGACAGCCGCCAGCCACCGGTCCGCTGAGTCAGCCAGGCCTCGAGCAGCAAGATCATGCCGGTATTCAGGGTGAACATCCAGCCCGAGAAGGTTTCCTGCCAGTGCAGCACGTCTACCAGATAGAGTGGCATGGCCGTGAAGAGTTGCACGAAGACCAACATGCCCAGAAAATGCCCCAGCAGGTATCGGTAAAAAAGCCGCCCCGGAGGGGTGGCCTCCCCGCTCACGGCAGGTTGCCAGGGGCTGCGCAGGCCACTGGCCAGAACAACCGCTCCGGCCAGCAGGCTGGTAAGTCCGTCCGCCCAGAACAGCCAGTTGTAGGAGTGCAGCGCAAGCCAGCCTCCCAGGGCGGGGCCCACACTCATCCCCAGGTTGACGGCCAGCCGGTTCAGGGTGAAGGCCTGGCGCATCTGAGTTGGAGTGACCAGCCTGCCCAGTGCGGTGTAGCCGGCCGGACGGCCAATTTCGGCCAGCAGGCCCAGACCGAAGCAGCCCAGGGCCCAGGCCGGCATCCCCGTCAGGGCGGGAAAGAACAGCATGGCCAGACCCGAGCTCAGCAGCGAAAAGGCCAGGACATGGCAGGCGTCCATCCGGTCGCACAGCCAGGCGGTGGTCGGCGCCGAGGCCAGGCTACCCCAGCTGTAGCAGGCCACCAGCCAACCCGCCGTCTCCAGATCGAGGTGATGGCGGCGCACGAAGTAGAGCGCCAGAAAGGCCACCACCATGGTGCCGCAGCGGTTGAGAAAGTTGGCGCCGGCCAACAGCCACAAGGGAAGCGGTAGACGGCCCAGCTCTCGCCAGGAAGACAAAAGACTCAAGCGGGCGGTTTCAGTCCTTTTTCGGAGGAGCCTGCTAGCCTGAAAGGGATGAAATTAGATCCGGTTTGGGGATATCGACCCAACGTGGCCCGCATGGACCTGAGTGGTCCTCACACGTTGAGCAATCCCGATGCTTATCTGCAGGACAACCTGGGCCAGGACACGGTCGAGTGGCTGCATCAAGGCAAGCCGGCCGTGATCGCGGTGGGGGAGGGTCGCCAGCAGTTAGACCAGCTCGAGCAACAAGGCTGGAAGCTGGGCGAGCCGGTTTCCAAAGCGGTCGGCTTTCATCAGGTTCGGCAGGCCACGACCCCCGAGGGCAAGCCGGTTATGCTGGTCTGGCGCGTCAATGGCCAGGATCGCACCGAACATCTCCAGAGTCTGCTGCGCATGGCGGGAGCGGCCTCGGAACAGGTGGGCACCGTCGGAACCACCCGCAGCTACAAAGCCGAATATCTAGAGAAGTTTCGCTCGCTGGGCAAGCCACCCGATCTGGTCGTCTACGGGATGGCCAAAACGGCGGCCGCTTCCGTTCTTACCGCCCATCCCATTCGCAACCTGAAACCGCTGGTCAATCTGTTCCGGCGCCGGGGCGCTCCCGAAGTCGACAAGAGCCTGTCGCAGAGCGATATGGCCGGTCTGCGCATGGAAGTTATGACCTTGAAGGACGGCAAGAAGGTCTGGTTCTTTCCGCCCCTCTATGGCGATCTCTCGAAGGATTTGCTGGACGCCTTGCTGGAGCACGGTGCCAAGAAGTTTAATTTCGTGGGCACGGCCGGTGGCGTGGATCCGCAGCTGCAGGTCGGACAGATTCTTTCTCCGACGGAGCGGCTGCGCGAAGACGGCCAGCGCGAGAAGCTAGACTGGCTGATTCCTACCGCCGGTTGTCACGGTGGCGGCACCTATCAGCGGGTGGTCACCCCCAACCTGGAAACCAGGGCCTGGGCCGAACAGGCGGACCGCCAGGATGTCGACTTGATCGAGGTGGAGCTGGGACACTGGCTGGATGCCACTAAGTCCAGGCCCGACGTCGAGCTCCGCGTGCAGACGGTGCTTTCCGACGTCATCCAGGGGCCGAACCATCAGGATATGACCGAATGGGGCACCTGGGACACCCTCAAGGTGCACAAGCCCGTACTCAAAGCCATCCGCGAAGCCCTGGGCGGCGACCCCGATTTGCGTCTTGAGAGCTACGTCTCCACCTCGATGATTCCCTGAGGTTTTTTTCAGGCTCTTGCGCTAGATTGGAAAAATGCAGATCGCATTGCAGCCCCGCCGTAGCGAGGGCCGACTCAATCGGGTGGAGCCGAATCCTTCCATGGCTTCCGTGCTGGGCACCTGGGTGGTGCCGGCCGAAACCATCCCGGAGGCGGCGGCTCTGGCCCTGCAATTGGCCGCCGGTTTGCCCGGACTTTCGGACGAACATTTTGTGGAGGTTGTGCGGGTTGCGCGATTCTGCGAGTCCGTGACCGCCAGTCCCAGCGGAAGAGTGCGCCGCTATCATGCCCCGGGTCTGGTTCTGGATGTGGATCGCCTGCAGCGCTTTTGGCGGGTCTACTTGCTCCCCGAGTTCTCCGGGGTTTTTGACTTGCAGGGTCCCCTCGAGGCAGAAGTGGCACCACGAATCGATCCGGCATTAGGCCCCCTGCTTCCCGCCTCTCCGTCCTACTTCGTGGGCGGGCTGATTTCGCTGTCCGCCGAGCCTCCCGAGGGATTTTTCGCGGCTTCGACCAGCGCCGAATTGCGGCGAGCGGGTTGTTCTCTGGCCTCGGCCGAGCAGGCGGAGGTCTGGCTTTATCGCGTGCCGGACGCCCGCACCGAGTCGTTTTTCCAGTTCTCCTATGCCAGCCCACAGCGGCCTTGCGACAGTTCCCGGCAGGGCAAGTTCCTGATGGCCAGTGGGGTCGGGCCGGCCAGCGAACCGACTTCAGCCGGCGGCTCGGAAGCCTACACGCTCTGGCTGGGCGACGAACAGCACGGCCCCTGGATGCAGTATTTGCAGCTTTTGCAGCGATCCGACCTGCGTCTTTCGCACTTCGCGGAGCAGCGGGGCGTACTGCAAAGGCTGCCCGAAGGGCGAGTGGTCCTGTGCCGTCCCAACCTCTGCTGGGGACTGAGTCGCGAGGGCTTCGACGCGCTGGTGACCGAGCCAGGGCTCTATCGCCAGGTCTACAGTCAGGACTATGACGCCTATTTGCGCGGTTTGTTTCGGCCCTGTGCTCCCGCCAAAGCCTCCTACCTGCTGGCCACTTCGCGCGGTTGCACTCAGGGCTGCAGTCTCTGTTGCTCGGGAGGGCTGAAAGCCTTCCAGGCCTTTTCGGCTCCGCGCATTTTGCAAGAACTGGAGGCGATTGCGCTCCACGCTGATCTGCGAGAGGGCGAGCAGGCGGACATTTTCTTCCTGGACAGCAACTTCAACAATGCCCCCGACCGCATCATCGATCTGGCCAACCGGTTGGAGCGCCACCCTTTGCGTGGCCGGTTCCGATTTTTCGTGCGACACAACACGGTCAAGGGATTTCTCAAAGCGGCCGGACCGAATCTGGAGCTGATCGACGCCTTCCGGCGCCTGGGCATTCGCGATGTTTTCATGGGAGTGGATACCTTCGACGACCACTCGACGCTGACGCTCAAAAGCAATCGACTGGCTATGGTGGCCAAGGGCACCGCTATGCGCCCCACCTACACCTCGCAGGAACTGGCCCAACTGGTCGAGGCGCTGCAGGCCAGCGGCGCGCACATCCGGGCCTTCTATCTGCAGAACAATCCCTGGGTCAGCGATCTGGACCGGCTGGACAGCTACTACAACCTGGCCGAACTGTGGCTGCGCAACGCCAACTTTTCCATCGACGCCCGCTATCGCGACGTCAATCGCCTCAAGCCTTTCGCGGGCAGCCCCATCGAGCGGGTGACCCGTCATCAGTCGCACTGGATTCGCGACGGGCGCTATCGCTCCGAAGGGGTTCTCGGCGAGTTGGACGAGGCGATGCGTATCGAAGTCTTTGGCCGACCGCAGAGTGAAGGCTCGGCGCTCGAGTCGATGGAGATTTTCTGGCGCGATCTCGAGCACATTCGCCGTGCCGCCGCCGGACGCTATCATCGCCTGGAATGCGCCGATTCCCGGCGAATTCTGGTGAAACTGCGGCAGCGCGACCAGCGTCTGCGCTCGCTGCTGCTCGGACTTCCCGATATGGAGTGGCTGCGCCAGGCCATCGATCGGGCCGAGCGCCGCTGGCTCAGTCTGCCCGACCTGGCACCCGGCGAGCAGCAGCGGCTTTTCGAGGAGGCATCGGCCTCGCTTTTTGAGGGACTGAAGCAGCATTTGCCGCGCCGTTCGCGACCGGTCAGCCGTCTTTATGAAGTGGCCGCTGCCGGCCCGGTTCAGCTACACGGCTATCGCAGCAGTCGACCGCTGAAGCCGGCCAGACCTCTGGAGATGCGCTGCGGTTAGACCCTAGATTCGCGAAGGTTCCAGGTGGGACTGACTGACAAAGCAGTCGGCCGTCGAGTGGACTACGGCACCGATCAGGGGAACGGCCGCCAGCGTGCCGGCCAGAGCCATGGCCTGGTGGGTCAGTCCGCCGTTTTCCATTTCCTGGCGTTTGCCGTGGGCGTCCAACTCCTCACTCCACACCTGTCCCGTCATCCACTCGTAGAGGGCGCTGGTTTCCTTGCGCTGCGTGCGCTCGCTCTGAACGTGCTGATAGACTTTGCGGAGATAGCCGGACTCACCGATGCGGCTCGGGTCGACTTTGACCGAGGCCCCGACCGCCAGCAGGTTGCCGCGGTTCAATCCTGGGGTTTCCTCGGAGAAGGGCACCAGGCAGGCATCCGGCCCGGCCACGGTTTTCTCAAAGACATCGAAAGCGGCGTGTAGATGCTGCGGTTGGACCGTGCCGTAGGCATCCAGATCGGAGTTGACGCCCAGTCGCCCCCGCGAAAAGCTGCCCGTCAGGTAGAGTTCTCGAGGATAGGCCGGCAGCTGGTCCAGCACGGTCTTGAGCGAGGTCTGCAATTGGTCGATGCGCGCCCCGACCTGGCTATCGGCGTAGGGAGTCAGCAATTCACGGTCCAGTTTGCTCTGCCAGCGGGGAGCTAACTGGTCGTCGCCGCCGCGATGGGACAGATAGGTGGCCAGATTCTCTTGCAGACATTGGTGTCCCTGAGCGGCGATTCCCCGCTCGGCCATGAGCCGGCCGGCGTCCTGCCAGTGGCGGTCGCGTGGTGGGGTCTTGAAGGCCTGAATCACCATTCTGACAGCTTAACGCAGGAGGACTGAAATTGCCCCGAAACCATGCCGGGCATGGAATACGATTTGGAATCCCCCCTTGAGAATCGAATCAACTGGCTGTCCTTCCTGTTTCTGGGGACCGGCGTGGCCATGGGCTCTCTAGCTTTCGAATGGCGGGTGACCGGCAACCAGGGGCTGCTCTTTGTCTCGGCCGGCCTGCCCCTGGCGGTGGGTATCCTGTTTCTGTATCTGCGCAGCACCTTCGAAGATCGGCTGTTGGTGGAAGGCGACCAGCTGATCACCGTGCGCAAGAAAGGCGAACAGAGTCGGGAACTCGCACGAGTCGCCAAGAGCAGCGTCCTCGAAGCCAGCATGAACCAGCCCAGCGAGCATCGTAAAACCACCAGTCTGGTCTTGCTGCTGCAGAGTGGTCAGCTGCTGGAAATCAATTTTGCCGAACGCAGTCAGGCCGAAGCTCTGCTGGCCGACCTGGGTGTGACTCCTCGAGCCGACCTGAGCGATGATGTCTCGGTGACGCGTCACCAGGGCCAACCCACTCTGCGAGCCAAAACGAAACTGGACTGGTTGGGTCGACTCTTCTTCGGCCTGGTCTTCCTGGTCGGCTATCTGGCCCTGACGCTCAAGATTCTCTCGATTAAGTAAACAGCTCGCGCAGCTGGCCTTCGTCGAGAGGGGCCGATTGGTTGCTGCCCTCCAGCAGATCATAGGCCATCTTGCGCTTGTGACCGTGCAGACAGACCACCTTTTCCTCCACGCTTTCGCGCGCGATCAAGCGATAGACGGTGACGGGTCGGGTCTGTCCCAGACGATGGGCACGATCCGAGGCCTGATCTTCGGAGGCCGGGTTCCACCAGGGATCCAGGTGCACCACGTAGTCGGCGGCGGTCAGATTCAAGCCGGTGCCACCCGCCTTCAAGCTGATCAGGAACAGCTCGCCCTGACCGTCCTGAAAGGCGTCCACGCGACTGCGTCGCTCCAGCGCGGGCGTGCTGCCGTCCAACCGCTGGAAAGAAACGCCGCGCTCGACCAGTTCGGCCTGCAGCAGGTCGAGCAGCCGGGTAAACTGACTGAAGACCAGGCAACGATGGCGACCGGCCCGCAAGTCCTCGAAAAGCTGGAAAAAGGCCGCCAGCTTCGAGCTGGTCAGCCCGGGCTGATCGAGCACCAGGCGAGGATGCGAACAGGCCTGGCGCATGCGCGTCAAATGGGCCAGCAATTCGAAGCGCGAGCCCTGTTCGCGCAAGCCTTCCTCGGCCTGGCGGCGCAGCTTTTCGTAGAGCGAGCGCTCCTGGGTGGATAGGTCCACCATTAGCGTGATCTCGGTGCGGGGCGGCAATTCCGAGAGCACTTCGGACTTGGTGCGGCGCAGCAGAAAGGGGGCCACCAGGCGCTTCAGACGGCGTTGGCTGCCGTTGAGGTTGACGGCCAGATTGGTCTCGAAGCGGCGCCGAAAGCTGGCCAGAGAGCCGAGCAGCCCGGGATTGAGAAAGCGAAAGATGCTCCACAGTTCGCTGAGACGGTTTTCCACCGGGGTGCCGGTGGTGGCGATGCGCACCTCGGCCTTCAGGGCGAAAGCGGCTCGGGCCGTCTTGGACTCGGGATTTTTGATGAACTGAGCCTCGTCCAGCAAGGCCACGTTCCACTCCAGGCCCCGCAGCTTCTCCAAATCCTGCATCAGGATCCGGTAGCTTAAGATGACCACCTGGCCGACCTGAAGGTCCTCCAGGCTGCGCTCCTTGCCCTCGTAAAGCACCGCCTGCAGCGACGGAGTATAGCGTAGGATCTGGTCGCGCCAGTTGGCCATGACGGAGGTCGGGCAGACCACCAGATGGGGTCCCTGGGCGCGGCGCAGCAGCATCAGGGCCAGGGCCTGGACGGTTTTGCCCAGCCCCATATCGTCGGCCAGACAGCAGCCCACTCCCGCCCGCGCGCGCTGGGCCAGCCATTGGAAACCGGCCAGCTGATAGTCGCGCAACTCCAGTTGGAGAGTGGGCGGAGGCTGGGGCCGATAGCCATCGATGCCGGCGAAGCGCTGCAGGCTCTCGTGGAAGAGGGGATTGCTTGCCAGTTCCAGGTCGAGTTCGTTCAAGGCGGGCACGGCCAGCGGGGAGACCTTGAGGTCGTCGCTCAGCTCTTCCAGCGCTTCCAGTTTCTGTCGAATTTCCTGGCCGACCTGAGCGTAGTCGCCTTCGTCCAGGCGCACGAAGCGGCCCGGATAGAAGCGCAGCAGTTCCAGGGTGCGTCCCAGTTCCACCACCAAGTGTTCATCCACGCGCCATTGTCCTTTGAGCTTGAACCAGTCGCGCTCCGACTCGGCCTGGATGCGAAAGTCTCCCCGGCTCACCGGATCGCGCACCCGCCAGGGGCTGCTTTCCGGCCATTCGCAGGCCACTCCTGACTGCTGTACCTGCCAGACCGCCTCCAGGGCATCGTCCAGGTCCGAGAAGGCGCATTCCAGATCTTCGGGCAGTCCCGGAAAGCCGCGCCGGATCTCGTCCAGGGCCGCTCGCTCCTGCTGAAAATCGCGGTCGACCTGGAGCAGTCGGCCGTTCCAGTGCAGCGCTTCGCGGGGAGGGCCGGCCAGCAGGGGAAAGCCGGGTCCGCCCGGTCCATTGACGCGCCAGACCCAGCTGAAACGCAGGCCGGTCTTTTGAGGAATCAGGCGGGCCACCAACTCCCCGCCCTCCACCGTCTGGGCCAGCGGGCGCACTCCCGCTCCATACTCCACGGGCAGTTTTTCCAGCCAGGGGGCCAGCGCCGCCGCCATTTCGTCCTCCGCACCCAGAGGGATTTCCTGACCGCTTTCCAGCAGCGGCTGGAGCAACTCATTCCAGCGCGAAGGAAAGCAGACTTCCACCAGGCCGACTTCTTTCCAGCGCAGCCGATAGCCGTCTCCGGCCGCGAAGTGCGGCTTGAGGTCGACCTTGTAGCCGTTGGTGGTGCGCAGGATGTGCAGTTTCTGGTCCACCTCCTGGAGGCGCACCGGCTCACCCTCGAAGAGCACGCGCGGATGCCCGAGCAGGGCGCGCACGGCCGGGGTGGCGTCCATCACCATGATTTCACGACCCCACTGGCGGCGCTCGACCGAGGAGATCACCCGGTGGTCGGCGTCGCTCAGGTATTCCGGGGGCTTACGAATCAAGCTGGAGAGGGCCACCTCGGTGCGCTGGCCTTGATGTTGATGGAGGGCCCGCAGGCCCTGCTGGCCCACTTCCCAGAAAAGCTCGCCTCCCTGGGCGGCCGCCGGCTTTTCCTGACGGGCCTTGCGTTCCAGCAGCGAGAGCCAGCTTTTCCAGCCTTCCTGACGAGAAATCCCGCTACCCCAAGGATGCGCCGGTTGCTGCAGTTGCTCGGCCCAGCCGTGCAGGCCCCGCCGCTGCAATTGCTGCAGATACACCGGCTTGGGTTCGAGTGGATAGGGCAGCACCGAGCGCAAACTCCAGGATACGCACCACTCCAGGCCCCCGGCGGCGGCCGGCAGGTCGGCCAGGCGATTGGGCTTGCCGGCCAGATGCAGGGCCAACTCCGCGAAGAAAGCGTCCAGCCAGCCCATGCGGGTGGCCAGGCGGGTATCGGTGAGCAGTTCTAGATCTTGGGAGCGAGCGGCCGCCAGCCGCGCGTAGACCGCCACCAGCGGAGGCACGGCGGCCAGGCCTTCCTTGCGCCGGCTGATGAGCTTGAGGGCGCGTTCGTAAGCTTTGGCGACTTTGCCGCGACTGAGCAGCAGGGGCAGGTCGTAGCCTTTGCGTTTCAGGCCGGCATTCAAGAAGGCTTCGGCCACATCCAGCCGGCCTCGGGCGATGGCCTGCTCCATGGTCAGCTCGTCGCGAACCTCCGGATCCAGCTGATCCAAAAGCAAGTCAAAGCGCTCGTCCCAAATGCCCTGGGCCCACAGCGAGGGCCGCAATCCGGCCAGCATCAGGGCCTGGTTTTCGGGGCGGCGCGAGAAGAAGAAGTCGGCATCCCAGGGCGGAGCCCAGAATGAGCCCGCCCAGAATTCACCGAGTCCGTAGATTTGCTGAACCGGATCGTCGAGATAGACCTGCAGCCGCACCCGGTTGTCCAGGCGCAGGGCACCCCAGGAAGCAAAGTGCACGTGCTTGCGCACCAGCTCGGGATGCAGGCGGGTCAACTCCAGAGTGGCCTGATGCAACTCCTGACGGTTGGCCAACTCGACCTCGTTGCCCAGCCGCACCCTGCCTTGTTGGGCCAGTTGTTCCAGGGCGGCTCGAGGATCCTGACGCACCCCCAGGTCCTGAAGCGTGCGCTGGATTTCCTTGGGCAGCGAACGCACGCGCAACGCCAGCGCCTGGCACAGGACCTCTTCCAAGGGGGGTTACAGTCCGGGAGAAGTCGCCGGTTTGATGGAGGCCATGGCCTGGCGGATCTGGTCTTTGAGGGCAGCCAGCCGTTCCGCTCTTTCGGGCGTGGCGGTTTCCCAGGCTCGCAGTCGGTTCTGAATCTCCTGGCCCGACAGGGTGAGTTTGGGCAACTCGTTGCGGTGGCTCAGCATCTCCTGGGCGAAGCTCTCGGTAAAGTCTCGATAGAACTCGACGGTGCTGGTGGAAATTTGATCGGCCACGGCGGTAAAGCGTTGCTGGTCCTGACCGGCTTTGGTTTCGTCCAGGGCCGCCCCGGAATTGGCGGGATTGACCGGGCCCAGCGTTTTCCCCATGCCTTTTTCACGGATGGCTTCCTTGACCTGGTTGGATGCGTGGGTAATGTCGCTGCCCGGACCGGCACTGGTGTGACCACCACCGAACATCGCCTCCGAGGTGCGGCCGGCCAGATTGGAGGCCACCTCGGCCATATACCATTCGAAGGTGCTGGCCGGATTGGTGCTGGAGCGCAGGAAGACGGCCGCATTGGCCGGTCCGCGAGGGGCGAAGCTGACCGCATCGATCCCCTTGGGTTGCTGATCGGGATGGTCCTTGGCCATCTCCTCAAAAAGATGACGCACCACCACATGGCCCATCTCGTGGCAAATGGTCAGGCGCCACATCCAGTCGGGATTGGTGATGGGTCTGGCCACTCCAAAAGACTCCTGCAGGCGGGCTTCGCGGGCCGATTCGCCGGTGACTTTGCCGTCGCCCAGCACTTTGGCCTGGCGCAGTCCTTTCTCCAGGCTCAGAGGGTTGGCGCCGATAGTGGCTTTGGACATGTCTTCCAGCACACCCGGCTCGATCTGTAGGCCCTGGCGTTCGGCCATGCTCTGGAGAATGCTCAGGCGTTCTTCCGGACCGGAGGGATTGCCGATTTCTAACTCTCGTTGAAAGCGTTTGCTGGCATCGTAGTCCATGGTGTCCGCCCGGCTGGTGGTTCCGATGAAAATCAGATTGGTGTTCTTCTCCATCAGACTGGTCAAGGTGGCCAGCGTCTGATGGGATTCGGCCGGATCCTCTTGCTTGGGCGTGAGTTCCTTGAGGCCCACCCAGCCGGCCAGACCGCTGAGAGCGCCGCTCACGGCCGCGCCCACTTTCATGGCCACGCTGGCCGATTTGGAGCGAATGCGTGCCGCCGCCTCGATTTCGTCGATGTGCACGACGGCGGTTTTGTGGGGGCTCTGCAGAGCAGCTTGCTGAGCTTCGGCAAAAAGCTGGCGCAGCTTCTGGGGACCGTTTTCGCTGAAGTCGGCTCCGTCGGCGTGGAGAGTTTTGATGCCGATTTTTTCCAGGTCGGCGGCCAGGCCGCGCACCAGCGTGGTTTTGCCTGCTCCGGTATTGCCCTGGACCAGGTAGCTGGAGTAGGGCGGTTTCTGACCGTCGCGCAGTTCGCCCACCAACTTCTGCATTTCCGCTCGGGCCGGGCTGTTGCCGCCCAGGCTTTCCAGCGTGAAGCCCTGCGTATCCAGGAGCGGAAAAGGGGTGGCCGCTACAGGCTTGAGGCGCACCGGTGCCTCGACGGAAGCGCCCAGAGAAATCGAGTCCAAGGGAGCCAGAGATTTGGTAGGCGCTACCGGAGCGGGCGTTCGGGCCAGAGAGATCTGCAGCGGACCAATTTTCACGCTGTTTGAATTCTGGGCCCTGAGCCCGTACCCCTGGATTTATTCCCCAAATTTAACCGCTGACCTGAGTCAGAAACTCTTCCAGGGTGAGTCCCGGTCCCTGTTCGGTCAGGGCCCTGGCCAGATCGTAGGCGCCCAGCAGGCGCTTGTCCTTGGGATGGGCCTGAATGTCGCGCACTTCGCGGCGAGCGGCGGCGTCGTCGTGAAAGACCTTAAAATACACGCCTCCGTCTTCATCGAAAGCGTCCCACATGTCTCGGCACTCCAGCAGCCAGCGTCCCCCCTCCGCCTGCCCTCGGGCGAAATGGTCTTCGCGACTCATCGCTGCAAGGAGCACTCGAAGAAATGCGCATACAGGAACGGGAAGCCCAGCAACTCCTGGGTGGGGTGGAGAGGACTGCCCAGGCCTCGCAGCGCGGCCAGGTGTTCGACCCGATACCCGTTGTTGTAGATGTAACGGCTGAAATGGTCGTGCCGCCGCTCGATGTGCAGACCCAACTCTTGCAAATCGGTCCAGAGCTTTTCCGGGTTCTCGATCAGGCCGGGGAAGGTCGACAAGAATAGACGGCTGTCCGGTCCGGGCTTGAGCGAGTCGGCGGCGCACTGCAGAAAGAAGCGCATGCCGTTGGCGGCGTAGGGCGGATCGGTGGTTACTAGATCGTAGGCGGCCCGCATGGAATCAGGCACGCCGTGGCGCAGGTTGTGCTCCAGCACGGTCAGTCGCTCGCCGCCCTTTTCCTTGAGGAAGGCCACCAGGTCGGGATCCAGCTCTAGCACGTCCACCTGATAGTCGCTGCTGGCCTGCACCAGCGCCAAAGACACCAGGTCATCGTCGCCCAGAACCAGCACGCGCGCGCCCGGCTTGAGGGCTTCGCGCATTTTGGCCACCCGGCGCTGGGTGGTGTGAGGAGTGCAATACTGCTGTTCGTAGCGCAACTTCATCGCCGGCCGGTGGCTGAAGATCTCGACCAGGTCGAGGTCCAGACCCTGCTCGGGCTGCTGGTCATGGGTCAGAAAAGCGCGCGTGTGATCGAAGGCGAAGTCGACCAGTCGTTCGGGTCTGCGTAACAAGGGGCCGGCCTTCTCCAGGGGGCCGGCAAAAGGCCGGGGCATGCTCTGCTGGCGGTAGCGCTGCTCGGCCGCGTCCAGCAATTCCAGAGGGCTGCCCTGGGCGCCGCTGTAGCTTTGCAGGGCGGCCACCAGGCGGGCCACGCAGTTGGGGGGGTCGTGGGGCTGTTCGCTGACCAGCAGGTTGGCGTCCAGAGCGCGCTCCAGCCAGGGGTCGTCGCCCAGGGGCCGCGGCGTCTTGTAAGGGGCCAGACGCTTAAAACTTTCTTCATCCGCCAGGACCCGGGTGCCATAGGCCAGGTTGCACAGGGCCACTTCCCCCGATTGGTTTCCGTAGCGCGTGTCGAGGTGCTGTGTGAGCCAGTAGTTTGCCATCTGGGCCGATTGCCCGGAGGACCCTATGTTCCTGCCCAAGAACAAGCCGGCTGTGAGGTGACAAGAACGTGATTGCACAGGTACAAGCGGCGACGCCCGTAGACGAAATTCAAATGAAACTCTTTTCCGTCATTGGCGGTGAAGACCCCCAAGAGGTGATTCCTCTGGTTGACGCTCAGTTGACCGTCGCCGAGCGCGAGTTGCGCGAGATTCCCGAGCGCGCTCAGGCTCGTGGCCCCGAGTTCGTAGCCGCTGTGCAGGACAAGTTGCAGGCCGTGACCGAGCAGTTCTGCTTGTATCAGACCTGGCTGCAGAACTCTCGGCAGGCGTTGGAGAACAATGACCACGGCCGACTGGTGGCCGCCTATGAAGAAGCTCAGGCGCTGGTGCCGGCTCTCTTCCAAGCGCTGGAAAATTATGGCGCGGCCTTCTCCGCCCACGGCGCTTTCGCCACTCCTTTCGCCAACACGCTGGCGCGTATCGCCGAAGGCATTCACAGCGGTCAGGCCGGCGAAGAGAGCTGGGATGACTACCTGAACGACTTTTCCCAGAAGTTTGCCGAGAAAATCGGCGAGGTCCGCAAAGCCGCGCTGCCCGGACAAGGCGCCTGTGTTGAGGCCTATCAACAGGGCATCGAAGTCCTGCAGGGCCTGCAGGGTCTGGAGGCCCTGGATGCGGCCAGTCTACAGGGACCGCTGAAGGAACTGGATGAGTCCATCGCCCTGGGTCAAAAGGTCGAGCGTTTGATGGTGGAAGGCGTCGAGGGCCCGGCTCCCATTCCTATGACCAATGTGGTGATTTCGGTCGTGCGCAAAGGTCTGGCCGGAGAGGTGGACAGCACGCTGGTCACCAGTTTCCTGGAAGACTACCGGGATTTGCTGGACGGTTTCTGGGAGGGCTTCGAGCGCTCCATCGCTCGCCCCAGCGACTCGGCCCTGGTGCAACAGGAGATTCCCCGCACTCTGGAGACCGGGGACGAGCATGACGCGGCCGCGGAAGAGCTACTCAACGCTTTCTCGCAAAAGGATTCGGCCGCTTGTGAGGCGGCCATCGCCAAGCTGATCGAGACCGGTCGCAAGCTTGACGAATCTCGGGAAGTGTTCACCACCGCTGCTCAGCATCAGGGGCAGGCTCTCTGTCCCGGCTGCGGCCGCGCCAACCCGCCCGAGAACAAGCGCTGTGAAGCTTGCGGTCAGATTCTTCCGGTCGAGGCCGGCGTGGGCTCTTCTTCGAGCTTCAACGTGATGGCCGGTCCGGCTCTGGAAGAAACCCAGGAGCTGGGAATGACCGAGAACGTAGCCAAGCTGTTTGGCGCCTGCGACAACGTGTCGGAAGGCAAGATCACAATGGCCGAGTTCCAGAACGTGGTCACCGAGGCGATGGTGGGACTGAAGGAGTTTGCCAAAGAGCTCGATGAGATCGTGACCGAGGTCATGGACGAGTCGAACATGAATGAGGAAACCAAGCAGGTCTGGCACGATCATCATCTGCCGCACGTGCAGGAAGTAGCCGCCGCTTTCGTCTCCGGAATGTCCGACTGTGAAGGTGGCATCAAGTCGATGCAGGCCTATGTCAGCGAGCAGGACAACGAGCATCTGATCAACGGCGTGCGCCTGGTTTGGGAAGGCCTGAACGTGATTCACCGGGCTCGCCTGGCCATGAACTCCAACCTGCAGATGCTCCAGGATCTGCTCCAGGAAGCCCGCGAGGCCGGTTACCTAACGGATACCCCCGAAGAGGCCGACGCCTGATTGGCGGCCCAGGTCGTCTCGCTTCAGTTGGGCGAGTTCGATCTGGGCCAGCCCGTCTTTGCCCTGTTTGCGGTAAAGGCGGGCTAACAGCAGCCGCATTTGCAGGCTGATCACCTTGCCGTCCGCCTGGCGCAGGCCGCGCCGCAGCATTTGGGTGGCCTGACGCGGCTGCTCCAGTTGCTCCAGAGCCACTGCGGCTGCATAGTGCAGGCGATAGTCGTCCACGATCTGCAGCCCCTGCTGGGCATACTCAAGCGCTCGCCCGGGTTGATTCAGCCGCGTGCTCAGCAGTTCGGAGGCCAGTCCCGCCAGGTAGGCCTGGCCCAGCGAGGGAACCTGCGGCAGCAATCGCTGCCAGGTTTGCAGGGCCGCTTCGAATTGGCCCAGGTGGTGCTGACAGGTGCCGCGCAAATACTCGGCCTCCACGTCGGTCAGGCCTTCCAGCACTTCCAGCCCCTGTTGATAGTGGCGCTGACGCACGGCCTGGGCGGCGGCGTCGCGCGCGTCTCCCGTATAGCCTTGCCAGTCCTCCGTCCAGGGAGCGGCCAGACATCGTTCCGAGGTTGGTGTGTAGCCGCCGAAGACGGAGTAGGCCACGGTCGTGATCAGGGGGGAGGGAAGGGGGCCCGGTGGTTGGCTCCAGACCTCGCCTTTTTGGTCCAGATAGTAGTCCAGGTCTACGTCCAAAAGAACCGGTTCTTCTGGTAGGGGTAGGGCGTCGGCGGTGCCTACCTGGAAAGGAATGCCCAGGAGCGTTCCCTCGATGTAGCCTCCGGCATCCCGGAAACCGGTCGATTCTTCCACCGTCAAATCCAGCCAGCCGTTGACATGGGTGCGGGCCCAATCGAGCAGCTTTCCCTGAATCAGGTCGGGCGGGATGACCCAGGTGAGGCGCCCTACCAGGCCGTGGCGAATGGCCGCGTAAAGATAGTTGCCGCAATTCAGTCCGCCCCAGGGCACGTAGGGGTTGCCGGTCAATCCGGCGATCGGTTCTTCGGCGGGATGGAGTTGCTCGAGCACCCGGTCGTCCAGGCCGTCGCGCCCGATGTCCAGGTGCGCATCCACGTGCCAGCACCAGGCGTCGCGCACCCCGGCCCGTTTCCAGGCGAAGTAGGCCTGGCTGTGATCCTCCATGAGAATGGGGGTCACGGTTGTTGGCGGCGCCGGGCTCGCTTCTCCTGACGGGCTTTGAGCTGTTCTTGCAGGTCATCGTGGGCTTTGACGGTTTGCTTGCAGCGATCCAGAATTTCCTGACCGCGCGGGGTGCAGGCCCGCACCACTCGGTAGGCTTCCAGTTCGAAGCGATTGCGCAGAGCCGCCTGCCAACGCGGATTGTTACCGGCCACTTCGCCGCCCATGAAGTCGATGCCCAGGGAGGCGGTCACCTCGGTGGCGTGATCAAAAAGGGCATGGCCGATACCGCGACCCCAATATTCTTGCAGAGCGCCGATGTCTTCCACGAAGGTCTGGCGCCGGCCCAGATCGTCCATTCCGTAGAGATTGAGCAGCAGGTAGCCGATGGGCTTGTCGAGTTCGCGGTCGCGGGCCAGCAGAAAGCGATATTTGCCCTGGCGCACCCACATACGCAGCGAGGAAAACTCGCGGCGCATGAATTCGGCTCGCTCGGCCGAGGTGCTGCGCAGGGCGTTAAAAGTAAAAATCGACGCCGTGGTCGCCATCTCCAGGATAAAATCCCAGTCTTGCTCCGCGGCGTCGACTATTTCATACCAGGGGTCTTCCAAAACGGATTTACGCGTTCAGGCTGATTCCCAGCGAGAGGTTGAGGTTGCTGCCACCGAAGGGCAGGCCGCCGGCGAAGGGCGAGCCAAAGTTGAGGCCGCTACCGAAGCTGTTGCTGCCGAAGCTGTTGAAGCCACCGAAGTTGCCGAAGCTGTTGCCGCCAAAGCTGCTAAACGGCGACGAGAAGAGGTTGTTGAAACCGCCACCGAGGCTGTTGCTACCGGAGAAGGCAAATGCGCCACCGGCACCGGCTCCGGCCATTGCGAAGCTGCTGATAGGTCCGCCGCCGAACTGGTTGCCGTAGGGCTGGCCCATAAACGAGTTACAGCAACCGTTGACGCGCTGAGCGCCAAAGTTCATGTTCATCGCACAAGCCTGGTTCGGGAAGGGATTCTGCTGAATTTGCTGTTGTTCGCACTGCTGCATACGCGGGGCGCGGGGGCCGCCGCCGAATAGTCCACCAAGTGCCTGAACTCCACCTAATACTGCACCGATCAAAGTCTTAAGTCCCCAATCTACATTGTTGCAAGAATTGTCCCACAGGTACGGCCCTCTGTCTAGGGCCGAAAAATTATGGAAAGTACAATGTATAATTTTCCTCATCCTGATACTGGATGGTGTCCAGCTCTTCGTCGAGCTCCCGATAGAGCTCCAGGATCCTGCGCCCCGGCCCGCTCAAGCGTTGCGCCCACTGCTCCGGCTGGCTCAAATCATACTGCGTGACCAGGCCGCGCTGGTCGCTGACCATGCTGGCCTGGCCCTGAGCCCCGGCCGGCAAGTTTAAAGAACTTTTAGGATACAGGTAGATCTTGGACTCGCTCAGCTGATTGCGGGTGTAGGTAAACGAGACCAGACCTTCGTCGCGATGGTCCTCCAGATCGTAGTCCTGCAACAGGTGCTTGAGATTGTCGGGCAACAGCTGGACGGGTTGCACTCGGAAGTAAACCTTGAACTGCTCTTCCAGAATGTCCCAACCCAGGCCGTAGAACTTGCTGTGCGGAGACTCCAAAAAGTAGGCGTCGAGGGCCAGCGAGCGCTCCCGCAGGACGGGCCTGGCCGCCTCTAGAGCCGGTTGCGGATGGGCCACGGAGCCGTAGGCAAGTCGCGAAGAGTTGACTTTGTCGCCGTGGACCCGGTGGCTGTAACTGTAGTAGCTGAAGTGCTCGTAGCCGGAGTCGGAGACTTCGCGAAACTCTTTGGCCAACGAGAAGCAGACTTCCAGATAGGCTTTCTCGGCTTCGCTCAGGTAGCGCCGGAAGCGAAAAAACTTGCGGCAATGCCACTGGAAAAGGTAGCGATGATAGTTCAGCAGCTCGGACACCGTTCGCTCTTCGAGCCGCCCGCCACAAAACTTGCGAGAACTTTTCACAATCCGTTTACGTTTTGCGGGCTCGAACAATGAGTGTTTTAGAATTGCATTGTAAAGTGGCCTCAATGAATCACTTCAATGCGCTCAACGTCGGTCGTCTCGACTCCGTTACCGGAGTTGGCCAGAGCCAGGGTGCCAAGGCCCCCAGCCTGGCTCGCTTCCTCAGCCAGCGCGCCAACGAAGTGTTGGGAAATCGCCAGACCAGCCAGACGGTGGAAAGGCGGGCCGTCGAGCAAGAGTCCGCCCCCGTCCTCAGTCAGGACTCCGCCCCCGTCAATCCTCAGCTGGCACGCCAGATGGACCAGTTGCAGCGCCTTCACACCTCCATCTCCCTGCCTTCCGGATACCAAGGTATCAACGTCGTCGTTTAAGGGGTCGAGCTCGCCGGGCCGTCGAAGGCCGGGACCATGCAAGAGCGCGAGGGGCTGAAGGAGCAGGCTTACCGAGATCTCGGTAACAGCGGGATTCCTCTGTTGATGCTCTATCCCGTCCTGGCCCTGATGATCGGACTGGCCAGCGACCTCTGGGTGGAGCACCGGGAGGTCGTGTACGCGGAAGTGCTGGCCACCATCGTGCTCGGTCTGATCCGCCACCGCTGGGCTCTCTTGCTGAAAACCGCCCCCGGAGCGGACTTGCCGCGCCATCGCAAGTGGTATTGCGCGTTGACCCTGGTGCTGGCGGTGTGTTGGTCCAGTTTCAATGCCTGGACCATCTTCATGTATGGGAGGAGTTGGACCGGGTTGCTGGTGCTGATGGTCAGCCTGGGGCTGGTGGCCGGCGCGACTTCCAATCTGGTTTGGAACTACGCGGTCATGTTGGCCTATATGCTGACCATGATGCTGCCCGGCACTCTGGCCATGGCCAGTCACGGCGACACCCCCGCGCGACTCACCGCGGTCATGATGTTGGTCTATACCTACTTTCTGGCCTTGATCGGCAATCGGCACGCCAACCGCTTCTGGAGTCTTTCCTACGCCCTCCAGGATCTGCATCAGTCGCGCCTTCAGGAAGGCGAGATGCTGTCGCGCTGGCGTTCTCTGGTAGAGAACGCTCCTGACACGATTTTGCTGGTCAATCGGGAGAAGCGGATCGAATTCATCAATCGCAGCGAGGGCAACTATCAGCCTGCCGAGGTGCTGGGCAAGCCGTTCGACTACTTTCTCACCCAGGAGCTGAAAGCGGAAGTCGAGAGCCACTACAATCAGGTCTTTGAGACGGGGGAGCCCGTCAGCTACGAAATCGAGGCTCGCTCTCCGGACGGCCGCTCGCTGGGTTGGTATTCCTGTCGCATGGGTCCACTGATTCGTCAGGGTCAGGTGGAGGCGGTGGTGGTGATCGCCAGCGATGTGACCCTGCGCCACCAGATGGAGCAAGAGATTCTGCACTCGCGCGAACAGCTGCGTCGTCTGGCCAATCATCAGCAGGCGGCCCTGGAAGAAGAACGTCGTCATATGTCGCGAGAGATTCATGACGAACTGGGACAGCAGTTGACCGCCCTCAAGATCGACCTGGCCTGGCTGGAGCGGCGTCTGGAAGATACTCCCTTGATTGAGAAAGTGGAAGAAATGGGGCAGTTGGTGACCAATACCATCGCCACCGTCCGGCGCATTTCCAGTCGTTTGCGCCCGCCTCTGTTGGATGAACTGGGCCTGGCGCCCGCGCTCGACTGGCTGGTTCAGGACATTTGCGGCCGGGCCGGCCTGAAGTACCAACTGGATATCAACCTGGGAGGGCTGGTTCCGGACGAGGAGTTCACGCTGGCTATCTTCCGCATTTGTCAGGAAGGTCTGACCAACGTGGTCCGCCATGCCCAGGCCGGCCGAGTGGAGCTGGAAGTTCGTCGCGACGGCGACGAGTTGGAAGTGTGCGTCTGCGACGACGGCGTGGGTATCGTGGCCGAGAAAGTTCGCACCTCCCTGGGGTTGCTCGGTCTACAGGAGCGGGTCCAGGGTCTGGGTGGGCGGGTCAGTATCGTGGGCACCCCGGGTCAAGGCAGCGAAGTACGTTGTCGCTTTCCTCTCCGAGGGGAAAACCATTAAAGAATCCTCAAAATGTGAACACGGCCTTAACTTTTCGCCAAACCGGGGGATAAGTCCGTATGATGACCGTGAAGCCTACGCTGAGCCTGCCTCCCGTGAAAGTGCCCACCACCATCAAAGTGGCCCGCTGCACGGCTCCCAAGACCCCCGCCGTCAAGCCCGGCCCGCCCAAGTTTAAAGCCATCGTGGCCGGCAAACGCCCGCTCCACTCCAATGTGGTGATGCCCGGCAAAGGAGCCCGTCAACGCGGTAAGCGCGGTCACTGCAAACTCAAAGAAGGTCACGAGCGCATCCGCATCTCGGATTCGCCCGTGCTCAACCGCCTGCGCAAAATCCTGGAAGGTAAAATGTCGCCTGCCCAGGCCCTGGCCGTCATCTTCCACAGCCCCTCGGTATTGCTCAATGCCACGCCCAGTCAACCTTCCGAGCGATTAGCCACCAGTCAGTCCATGATCGCCGCTTCGGTTGAGGGCTTTTTGCTGTCGCACAACTGAACCGAAAAAGGTTGCAACTCGGCAATCTTGGGTTATACTCCTCGGATTATATTGGACGAAAGTCTTATACGAGGGGCGGGTAAACTCGATGGGTCCAATCGCGCGTCGTCAGCGGCGAGGCAGTGCTCTGGTGATGGTCCTGAGCATGATGTTCGTGCTCCTGATTCTGGTGACCGGGATGCATTGGCGCGAAAGCAGCGCCCGCGCCAGCCGGTTGAGAGAAGAAGCCAACCTGGAGGCCCGTGTGGCCGCCGAGTACCAGGTGGCCAAGCAGCTTTATCCCAGCTTCGCCTTCAGTCCCGCCAGTCAGACCGTCAAGGCCTCGCTCTCCGACAGCCTGGCCCTCCAGTTTCCCAAGGGCCTGGCCAAGCCGCTCTTTGAGGACGCGGGACTGGCCAATCTGCTTTCGCCTCAGCAGTTAGCCAAAAGCACCCTGCTGGGCCGACCTGGTAAAGCCTGGAATCTGGTCGCCGCCTCCTCCAATGATCCTGGCATGCGCCCGGACAAGGCCAAGATGCTCTCCGTCATTGCCGACGATTTCGCTTACGTGGCCTGTGCCCCGGCCGGCAACATTACGGCCCAGCGAGTTCAACCCTGGACCAATGAGGTCTTCAAGCTGGGTTACTCCACCGAAACGGCTATGAACGGTGCCCCCGCCAAGATGTTCGCCAAAGGAAACATCAGCGTCGGCAATCTGACTCAGGGCGAGCTTTATATGACGGAAGGCGCGCCCTCGGTCGACAAAGGGCGCTTCGTCGCGTTCCCCGGTCCCCCGGCCGACCTGGCCGTGCCCCAGGCTTATCCTAATATCATTCAGGGTCAGATCCAGACCGCCATGGATGAGTTGACCAACTCAGCTGGAACTCAGGATAAGACCGAGTTGGCCAACGGCGCTCTTCTTTCTCTGGAATTCGTCAAGCAGTTGTTCACCGAGCCGGCCAAGGGTCTGGCCAGCGCCCTGAGCATGCGTCAGGCCATGCAGTTCCCGTTCTTTTTCATTCCTGGCGGTCGCATTCAGGGCGTGTTCGTAACCGTCTGGCTGCACATGCCCTTCCCGCCTGACGGCGCGGGAGCGATGGGAGCGCTGGATACGCTGCAGAAAGATCAGGACGCCCGCTCGGCTACCAAGCGCAGCGAGTATCAATCCGCCAAGGACGATACGGCCGCCAAGCAGGCCGAATATGACGCGGAGACCGACGCGGACAACAAAGAAGACAAGCGCAAAAAGCTCGAGGAAGCCAAGGATAAGGAGAAAAAGGCCGGTCAGGCTCTGGCTGACCTCTCCGAGGCCTTTGGTGACGAGTTAGAGGCCGCGCTGGAGAAGATTCCCGACGCCGAAACCAACGGTCCGGCCACCCGCACCGACGATGAGAAAATCACCGGCGATAACGGCGTTCCCTACATGTCCTACAAAAAGTTCTACACGGTGTTGGGCCAGTTCATGGTCGACGTAGTGCTGTCGGTGGTCGATGCCATCGGCGGCAAGCAACCGGACACCAGCAAATTTATGAACATCCTGCGCAAAGAAGTCCGCCTGGTGCACTTCGGTCGCAAGGACAGCGCCACCGAATTCACCATCACGGATACCGAAGTGGCCATGAAGGCTACCTTCAACGTGCCGCCCGGACGCTCCAACCGACTGCGCACCAACGTCAAGATCAACGGCGACCTGTGGCTGATGCGCGGCTCCACCTTCATCGTGGAAGGTAACCTCGATGTCATCAATCCCAACGCCGGTTCGGCCGATCCGCGCAAGCCGCGCGGTCGCGTCTTTTTGGAAGAGGGCGCCAAGCTAATCGTCAAGGGCAATTTCAGCTGCGGCGGCTCCGAAGCGTTGGGATCCGTGCTGGTGGGTGCCCCGATCAACGCCATCCACCCCACCACCAGCGCCATCATGGTGACGGGCAACATCAACATCCCGCACGGCGTGTGGCCGGCCTATTCGATCGGCGACATGAATCTGGATGCCGTTCCCGAACTCAAGACTTTCCGCGAGGCGATCTCCACGGTGGTGCCCAACCTGGCCAAGCTGGCCGGCCCCTTCCATCGACGCAAGCCGTTCTTCTCGCAGTATGCGACCATGTTCGTGATCGCCTGCATCCTCACGCCCATCGGTCCCATCCCCATTCCGGTGCCGCTGCCCGCGGCCACCAATACCAACATCAACAACAAGTTGTTCAAGGTGATGGCCCTCATCTACACCACCCAGATGAATCTGGCCTGGGGCGAGAACTTCATCACCCACGCCGACTGGTGGCTGATCGGTGAGGGCATGGTGCCGATGTTCCCCAAGGTCAACCCGACCGTCTACCTGGAACGCATCAAGAGTTTCAATCTCAGCAATCTCAAGTTCCCCACCCCGGACGACGCGGCCGACCTGATCAAGACCCAGGGTCCCGAGATGGTCAAGAACATGGCACCCAAGCTGATCACTCAGGTGGCGGTCGAAATCGTGCTCAAGCAGCTCAGCTTCGGCCTGACCGACTTCGTGGAAAGCACTGGCGCTTTTAAGATTCTGGAAGATGCCATCGCCCAGGTGCTCGGGGTGGACAATACCGCCGGCAAGTCGCTCTTCGAGATTAGCGGTCTCGATGGATTCGTGACCGAGGCCCAGAGCAAGGTCTCCGACAATGCCGCCCTGATGTTGCTGCAAGAGGTGCCGGGTTGCTTGATTTACGCTGGTGGACGCATCGGCATCGCCGAAGGCGGCGTGCGCGCCCCGGTTACGGTGGGAATGCTGGTGGCCCAGGGGGACATCGTCTCCAATGCCAGCTACACCGTGGGCGCGGTCATGAGCTTGAAGGGCAACATTACCGCCAACGCTCTGCTCTTCGACCCTAACACGACGCGCTGCTCGATGTTCTTGCCCGGGCCTCGCCTGGAAGGTCTGAACGAACTCGACTGGTTCGGCTGGGTTCTGGAGTATCGCTACGGTCGACTGATGAATGTAGGAGCTCCTGTGGACGTAGGCCCGACCTATCGCTACCCCAGCATCCAGGGGTGGCACGAATGAAGCGCCGGCGCCGTGCACACGGCCTTGGCATCGTAGAATTGCTGGTGGCTCTGGCCCTGATGGTCACCGCTCTTTTCACCCTCATCACCGTCTTCTCGCGCAGTTCCCGCTACGCGGTCATGAGCCGAAATCGCACCGTGGCCATCCTGGTCTGTCACTCGACCATGGATGAACTGAAGGCCCACAAGTTCGGCACGCCGGCTCCCAAGAGCTGGAGCGAGCCGATTTCTCCGGTGACCATCTATGCGGATGGTCGACCCCAGGCCATGGACTTTAAGCGGACCATCAAGTATGGGGACGCCTTCGTCAAACCGTCGAGCGTCGACGCCGACGAGGCCTCCATTACGGTCGAATGGGACGAGGGAATTGGCAGCAACAATGGCCATAAAACGATGACTGTGAAAGTACCGGTGTGGCGATGAGACGTGGCTTTACTCAGGTGGAAATGGTCATCTACGTGGCCCTGACGGCGGTGGTTTTCGCGCTGGTCGGCTCGATCTTCAAGCTGGCCAAGAACTCCAGTCAGAATGCCGACGCCAACTATTTCCTTAGCGCCGACGCGGAAACGTGCGTGGCCTGGTTGCGGCGCGACCTGCAGCAATGCAGTTTGCAGACCATCCAGAACTATCCGGCCACCAACACCAACAATTCTCAGGCCCCGGGCATCAGCCTGTGCAGCGCCCTGGAAGCGAACAACAAAGACCGGATTTACGCCAACGACCAGGGCAACCCTTATTGGAACAGCCACGTCTATTACACGCTACAGCCGACGTCCAAGGGCAACACCGGCAAATTGGTGCGTTGGGTTTCTCCGAGCGCTAGCAACACCACCGACGTGGCCTCGCTGGCTCCGCTGCTGCCCAATCAGATTGTGCAGAAAACCAGCCGGGTGGTGCATGGCCGCGTGCTCATGCCCAACCAGAAGCTGTGGGGCGTCGACAACAAGAACGGCACCATCGACAACCACGGCGGCTTCGCCCTGCGCTTCGTGCGTCAGGACGCCAATGGCAACGAGACGCTGAGCGACGAGAGCCCGGCCGTGGTCAGCGCCAAGAAAGGCAGCCAGGAGTTTCGCGGCAACACCAAACTGGTCGAGCTAGAGCTCAAGTTCTTCACCGATAACAGCACCGGCAAGCCCAGCTTCTACTCGCTGCGCTTCCGTGTCTGCCCCACCTACGACTGACAGTACGCGAGTCTGTGGTGACCTGAGCGGCAGTCCCTCTACACTTAGAAAGTGAGTGTTGGGGCCACCAGGCAGATGGCTTTCTGGGCGGGCATTTTGGCCGTCTTTCTTTATGCTGTTTGGCCCTGGTTGCCCGGGCAGCGGGGCAATTCGCGCACCATCGTCGTCTACGGCTTCAGCATCCTGGGCGACGCCATCAATACCCGGATCTTCCCGGCTTTTCAGCAGGAGTGGGAAAAGAAGACCGGCGAGCACGTCGAGATGATCTCCGCTTTCGCCGGTTCGGGTACGGTTACCCATCAGATTGAAATGGGTGTTCCGGCTCAGCTGGCGATTCTGGCCACCGGCCTGGATGCCAAAACGCTGATCGATCAGAAGTTGGCCACGCTGGAGGGCTTGCCTCAGCAGGGCGTGGTGAATCGCACTCCCTTCGTGATTTTGACCCGACCGGGCAACCCCAAAGGGATTCACGACTTTGACGACCTGGCTGAGCAACCGCTGGCTATTGTCCACCCCGATCCTCTGACCTCGGGCGGGGCGCAGTGGGCCGTGTTAGCCGAATACGCGGCGGCTCTGTATACGGGCAAAACGCCCGAGCAGGCGCAGCAACGCCTGGAGAAAATCTGGCGCCACGTGGTCAGCCAGGCCAGTTCCGCTCAGTCGGCCCGCACCCAATTCAACAGCGGTCTGGGCGACGCTCTCATCACCTACGAACAAGATCTGCTGCGCGACGCCAAAAAGGGCCGGCTGGAGGGCGAGATCGTCTATCCGCTGAGCACGATCCTCTCCGAGCACACGGTGGTGGTGCTGCCGCGCAACATCTCCGCTCAGGACCGTCCGCTGGTCGATGCCTTTGCGCAGTTTCTCTGGAGCCCACGGGCTCAGGAGCTGTTCGCCGAGGCCGGCTTCCGCTCGGTGGACGAGCGCTACAACCTGGGTTTTCGCGCCATCGAGAGGCCCTTCACCATTCACGACCTGGGCGGTTGGCCTAAAGCGCGCACCGAGATTATCGAAGAGATCTGGAAAAATCAGGTATTGGCGGTGTTAGGGAAATGAAGAACTATCGGATACCGGTGGGGTTGCTGCTCAGTTCGCTGTTGCCGCTGCTGCTGATGCCGCTGATGGCCATCTTTCTTTTTGCCGGAAAGGGCGGCCCCAGTCATTTTCTCCAGGCTCTGAGCACGCCTGACGCGCAGTTTGCTCTGCGCTTTTCTTTGCTGGTCGCCTTCGCGACCTCCATCATCAACGCCGTGTTGGGCACTTTTGCCGCCTACGTGCTCTCGAAATACCGTTTCCCCGGGCGCGAGGCGTTGCTGGTGATCGTCAACCTGCCGGTGGCTATTCCTACGGTCGTGGTCGGAACTTCTTTGATTTTGCTGTGGGGGCCGATCGGTCTGCTGGGCAAGTATCTGGACCCGATGGGCATCCGACCCATGTTCGCGCCGGCCGGCGTGCTGCTGGCTCACCTTTTCGTCACTTTTCCCTATATGCTGGGAGCAGTGAAGCCGGTGTTGGACGAGCAGGAAGGCAGTTACGAGGAAGCCGCCCACACTATGGGAGCCTCGCCCTGGCAGACCTTTCGCTACGTCCTGCTGCCCACGCTGCGCGGCGGCCTGCTGTCGGGTGCGCTGTTGACCTTCGCCCATTCGCTGGGCGAATTTGGCGCCACCGTGATGGTCAGCGGCAACCTGCGGCTGCGCACCCAGACGGCACCGCTGTTTATTTTCGCTCAGTTCGAGGCAGGCAACATCGAGGTGGCCAACGCGGTGGCCTCGGTGCTGGCGGTCATCAGCTTCGTGCTCTTCTTTGGACTGTTGCGTTTCGCGGGAAAGGAGCGATAAATGTCGATCATCCTCAAGGATCTGTGTAAGAACTATCAAGGGTTGCCGGTGGTCAATCGCATCAATCTGGAAATCCAGGACGGCGAATTGTTCGTCCTGCTGGGCGGCAGCGGCAGCGGCAAAAGCACCATCTTGCGGATGATTGCGGGTCTGACCGAGCCCGACAAAGGCTCGATCGAGCTCAAGGGTCGCGACGTGACCCATCTGGCTCCCCAGGTGCGCGACACCGGCTTCGTCTTCCAGAACTACTCGATCTTCCGGCACATGACGGTGGCCGAGAACATCGAGTTCGGCCTGCGGGTGCGCAACGTTCCCGTGGAAAAGCGCCGCAAGCGCTCGGAAGAACTGATGGATCTGGTGGAGCTGGCCGGACTGGGAGAGCGCTATCCCTCGCAGCTTTCGGGTGGACAGCTGCAGCGAGTGGCGCTGGCTCGGGCGCTGGCCTATGAGCCGGCGGTGCTGCTACTGGACGAGCCTTTTGGGGCCCTGGACGTGAAGATTCGCGGCCAGCTGCGCCGCTCTCTGAAGGAGATCCAGCGCCGCCTGGGAGTGACCTCGATTCTGGTCACCCACGATCAGGAAGAGGGCTTCGAACTGGGTGACCGTATCGGCGTATTGGACCGCGGGAATCTGCTGGAAGTGGGCACGCCGGACCAGCTTTACCATCGTCCCTCTTCGCAGTTTGTGGCCACCTTCATCGGTGGTGGCAATGTGCTGGTGGGAGAGCTGTGCGCCGAGGGCGTGCGCCTGGGGTCGCGCGTGGTCCCTTGCCCGGATGAGTCCGCGCTGCCGGGGCATCTCGAGGGCGCGCGCGTGCGCCTGATGGCTCGGGCCGAGAACGTAGAGGTGCGCGACGATGCCAGCCTGCTGGAAGGCTATTCGCTGGGCCAGGGGTCGGTGGCGGAGGCCGTCTTTACGGGGTCCGGGCAAAGGCTGCGCTTGGACCTGCCGGAACTGGACGGAGTGCGCTGCATCTCGCCGATACCCGCCTACGGTCAGGAACATCCCCAGATGGAGGCCTGGGTCCCCTCGCGGCCCGAGGGGCGGTCGTTTCAGCCGGGGCAGAAAGTGGCTGTCGGTCTGTTGCACTACCACTTGCTGGAACGCACCGGCCTGCGCTCGCTGATTCTGGTCGACTTCGTGCAGGAGTCCCGGGTGGCTCTGGACTTTGGTTTGCGCGTGTCCGAGGCTACGGGGGCTCCGGCAACTCTGCTTTCGATTGCGGGGGTTCACGAACGCGAGGCCGACGTCGCCGCCAGGTTGGTGGAATTGCACGGCTCCTTGTTGGAGCGCGCACCCAACCTGAAGTTCACGGTGCGCCGCGGCGGCTTGTCCGAGGAAGTGCTCAAAGAAGTGCGTGAGGGGCGACACGAACTGGTCGTCATCGGTGAAGACGAGGGACCTTCGGTGACCCGATTGGGCCCGTGGGCTCAGCGTCTGCTGGCCAAATCCGAGGTGCCGGTGCTGCTGGTGCAACAAGACCGACCCAGGATTTCCAAGATTCTCATTTGCAGCGCCGCCGGCGAACCGGGGAAAGGGGACGTCTGGCTCGGGGGTCGCGTGGCCAAACGAGCGGGCGCTTCCGTGTCGGTTTGTCACGCCGTCTCGGAAACCACCGAGCCCGAGCGTAAGGCTCGCGTGCGCAACCATTTGGCCGGCGCCGTCAACTCGCTGCACGCCATGGGAGTGGAAGCCCGCTCCCGATTGCTGGACATGGGGTCCAACACCAGCGTGGCCCAGACGCTATTGCACGAAATGGAAGAAGGCAACTACGACCTCATCGTGATGGGCATGCCCAGCAAAACCGCCCTGGCCACCCGGCTGGTGCGCGCCAACTCCCGCCCTTTTCTCTTCGTTCCCATGAGCTAGTGGTTTTGTGGGAGGCGATTGGGCGCAAAAGGTAAGTTATGGATTGGTCCACGCTGTTTCTGGGAGTGCTGCTCGGCATTCTGTTGTTACCCACCCTGCTGATGCTGGGGCTTCGCCTGTTGATGTGGCTGTTGGCCCGTAAGGTCAAGAAGCTGGTCAAAGACCTGGAAGCCAACGGCGGCCAGATGGGTGGGCCGAACTGGCAGGTGAAGACTTTCGGCTTCGGCTTGCCCAATGCGGACGCCCAGGGACCGGTGCAGGTGCTGGACGCGCCTGCGCTGCTGCCGGAAATGACTTTACAGGAGCAGTTCCTGCGCAAGACCAACCTGAGCCCGACCGAGTGGGAACAGGTGAAAGACCGCCTGGTCTTCGTCCACGACGACCTGAGCATCAACGAGCTGGAGGCCATGGGCTTTGAACCGACCGGCCAGGGGACCCCGCGTGAGCAGGTCCAGGGTCAGTGGCAGTTGCTCGGCTCGCTGGATGAGGCCGACGTATACATGCGGCGGAACGAAGAGTAAATCGGCAGACCGGCCAGGGTCAGGCCCAGGCCGCACAGCGACGGCAACGGCTGGGTCCACAGAGTGTTGGCCACCAGCAGCAGCGCCAGCAGGATGAAGAGTGCGGGAGTGACCGGATAGCCCCAGGCCTGATAGGCGGGCTGGCCGTGACGACGGCGGAAGACGAAAAGCGCTCCGGCCGTCATGGCGTAAAAGATCCACGAGACAAAGATGACGTAGGTAAACAGCTGGTCGTAGCGTCCCGAGAGGGCCAGCAGGGCCGACCAGCAGCCCTGGCAGATCAGCGAAATCACCGGTGTGCCCCGCACCGGGTCCTTGGCCGCCAACTGCCGAAAGAACAATCCATCGCGGGCCATGGCGAAATAAACCCAGGGACCGGCCAGAATCATGCCGTTGAGGCAGCCGAAGGTGGAGACCAGAATGCCCGCCGCCATCAGCCGCGCTCCCCAGTCGCCGGCCACCCGGAAGGCGGCCAGCCAGGCCACTCGATCCTCGGGAGCTTCCGCCATTCCTGACTGTCCCAGCACCAGCAAGCAGGCTACCGTCGCCAAAGCGTAGACGACAGTGACGGCGGCCACGCCCCCAATCAGGGCTTTGGGCAGGGAACGCTGGGGATCGGCAATTTCTTCGGCCACATAGCCCAGGCTGTTCCAACCATCGTAGGCCCACAGCACTCCTACTAGAGCCACGCCAAAAGCAGCGTAAACGCCCGGCTGCTGGGAGGTTAGCGGCAAGAGGCGATGCCAATCTCCGTGCAGACCCGCTCCAATCAGCCCCGCGATGGCCGCCAGCTTCAGCAAGGTGCAAAGATTCTGAACCCGCGAACCGGCTCCCAGGCTGCGGCAATTGACCACGGTCAACAGGGCGATGCTGAGAACGGCGATGAGTTTCGGCGGCAGCGGAACGAAGGCGGCCAAATACTGGGCGAAGCCCACGCTGACGGCGGCGATGGATCCGGTTTGGATGACCAGAAAGGTCACCCAACCAAAAAGAAAGCCCCACATGGGTCCGTAGGCATCGCGCAGATAGACATACTGACCGCCGGCGCTGGGGCGGGCCACGGCCAGTTCGGCGAAGGTGAGCGCGCCCAGCAAACTGAGCAGACCGCCCGCCACCCATACCAGCACGATCAGTCCGGGAGCGGGCAGGTCGCGGGCCAGGGCGGCCGGCACCAGGAAAATGCCGGAGCCGATGATGGTGCCCATGAGCACGGCGGTGGCGTCCCAGGTAGAGAGCTTGCGCACGACTCACGATTCGAGTTTCGCAGGCGGTGCCCTGGGCGCGGGCGAAAAGGCCCGGCTATGATCGACTTGGTAGGCAAGACGCTGCAGGGGCGCTATAAAATCGAGCGCTTCCTGGGGCAGGGCGGCATGAGCACCGTCTTTCTAGGTGAGCATCTGCGCCTGGGCCGCAAGCTGGCCATCAAGGCGCTGGCACCGGGCGTGACCAACGTGCGCCAGCTGGAGAGCGAAGCCCGCATCATGGCCAGCCTTTCGCATCCGGGATTGGCGCTGGTGCTGGATTTTTTCGAAGAGTCCGGGCGCACCTACATGGTCATGGAGTTCGTCAACGGCCGCGATTTAGACGAGGTGGCCAAGCTGGCCCCCAACCCCTTGAGTCAACGCCGCGTGCTCGAGTTCGCCGACCAACTGCTGGACGTTCTCGAGTATCTGCACTCCCAGGAGCCGCCCGTGATCGTGCGCGATCTCAAGCCGGGCAACGTCATGATGGACGAAGGCGGCAGACTGCGCTTGATCGATTTCGGCCTGGCCAAACGTCTGCAGCCGGTTCCCGGCGGCAAGGAACTCGGCATGGGTTCCATGGGCTATGCTCCCATCGAGCAATACGGTCGGGGAGTGGCCGATCAGCGCTCCGATCTGTATGCGCTGGGCGCCGTCATGTTGTTCCTATTGGGCGACCAGGTGCCGCCCGACGCCGGTTCGCGACTCAAAGAGGGCAAGGCGCTGCCCGACCCGCGCCCCGCCAATGCGTCGGTGAGCGATTCGCTGTGGGCCGCACTGCAGAAGATGCTCGAGCTGGAGCCGGACAAGCGCCCGTCACGGGTGGCTGAAGTGCGCCAATTGCTGGGTCTGGTGCCCGGGCCGGTGGAACCGCAACCGGTCGAGAAGCCGACCACCCGTCTCTGTCCGATCTGCCAGCTGGCACTGCAGGCCACCCCAAAACAAAAGGTGGAGATCGACGTCTGTCCCCAGTGCGGTGGCGTGTGGCTGGACCGGGGCGAATTGGAGCAGCTGGCCGAAGTCGCTCAGGTGTATCCGGAGCCCGCTAAAAAGCGCACCTTCTGGGAGCAGCTGAGCGCACTCATAAAGGGATAAGCTCGTCCGCCAAAAACTCCTGGCGATGAAGAAAACCGCCCTTTTCCTTGCTCTGCTCTCCACCGCCGCCCTGGCTCGCCCTGAGGAAGGCTATCGCAACCCGCCTCCTGAGCTGAAAGCCCTGGTGGACGCCCCCAATACCCCGGAACTCTCGATCGACCCGCGCAATCAGACGCTGTCGCAGGCCACTCGTCCGGGCTTTCTGAGCATCGAGCAACTGTCCGAACCGGAGCTGAAACTGGCCGGCCTGCGCTTCAATCCGCTGACTCGCGCCTCGGGTCGCGACAAGTATTACCAGTCCCTGGAACTGCGGCCGCTGCGTCAGGGGCCCGCTCGTCCGGTGAAAGGCTTGCCCAAGAAACTGCGACTGGCCTCGCTGCGCTGGTCTCCGGACGGCAAGCAGCTGGCTTTCGTGAACGTGGCTCGCGGCGGAGGTCAACTTTGGGTGGCCGATGTGGCCAGCAATACGGCCCACCGGGTGCCGGGAGTGCTGGTCAACGCCAGTCTGGGCTTTCTGGTGGAGTGGACTCCGGACGGCAAGAATCTGCTGGTCATGGCCGTCCCCGACAAGCAGGGCCCGGCTCCGGCCGCCAGCAGTGTGCCCACCGGTCCCAGCATTCAGGACCACGAGGGCGGAAAAGCCACCGCTCGCACTTTTCAGGACCTGCTCAAAAGCCCCGAGGACGAGAAGCTCTTCACCTATTACCTGACTTCCCAGCCGCTGCTGGTCAGCCCGGATGGCAAAACTCGGCGCAACTGGGGCCGGCCCGCTCTCTACACCGGACTCTCCCTCTCGCCCAGCGGCCAGTATTTGCTGGCCGAGACGGTGCATACGCCCTTCAGCTACACGGTGCCCATTTCCAACTTCCCGACCAAAACCGAGGTGCTAGACCAGAGCGGTAAGACCGTCAAGGTGGTCGCCGACCTGCCGCTGGATGACAATTCGCCGCCGGACTTTGACTCGGTGCGCACCGGACCTCGCTCCTGCGACTGGCGCTCCGACGCTCCCCATACGCTGTTCTGGGTGGAAGCCCAGGACGGCGGTGACGCCCGCAAAGCCGCCCCGGTGCGCGACCAGGCCTTCCTGTGGACGCCCGGCGGCGAGGCTCAACCCTGGGTCAGCCTCGACCAGCGCTTCAGCGGCATCCAATGGGGTGACGACAGCCACGCCCTGCTCTACGAAGGCTGGCACAAGACGCGCCGCAGTAAGGCCCTGCTGTTGCAGCCCGCTCAGCCGAGCGTGGCCGGCAAGCCCTATTTTGACCGCTCCTCGGAGGATCGTTACGCCGACCCGGGCCGTCCTCTGACCCGCACCCTGCCCAACGGCCACGGGGCGCTGGTGCTGAAAGGCGACTCCGTCTTTCTGGTGGGGCAAGGCGCCTCTCCCGAAGGCGACCGGCCCTTCCTGGATCGCTACGACCTGGCCAGTGGTCAGAGCGAGCGCCTCTTCCGCAGCCAGGCCCCCAACTTTGAACGTCCGGTGCGCTTCCTGGACACCGATCAGAAAGAACTGCTCATCACTCGCGAGAATCTGGAGACGCCGCCGAACCTCTACGTAGGCGACAAGGCGCTGACGCAATTCGTTCACCCGGCTCCGCAGCTCAAGGGAGTGAAGAAGGAAATCATTCGCTACAAGCGCGCGGACGGTGTGGATCTGACCGGGACTCTCTACACGCCGCCCGGCTATAACGGCGGCAAGCTGCCGGTGCTGATCTGGGCTTATCCCGGCGAGTTCAAGAGCGCGGCCGCCGCCGGCCAGATCAAGGACTCTCCCTACCGCTTCATCCGGCCTTTCTGGGGTGGACCGTTGTTCTTCGTGATGCGCGGTTACGCCGTGCTGGAAGATCCGACGTTTCCCATCATTGGGGAAGGCAAGAAAGAGCCTAACGACACCTACGTGGAGCAGCTGGTGATGGACGCCCAGGCGGCCGTCGATGGGGTGGTGGCCACCGGGGTAGGGGATAAGGACCGCTGTGCCATTGGCGGCCATTCCTACGGCGCCTTTACGACCGCCAACCTACTGGCCCACTCCGAGATTTTCCGTGCCGGTATTGCCCGAAGCGGCGCCTACAATCGAACCCTGACGCCGTTTGGCTTCCAGTCCGAGGAGCGCACCTACTGGGAAGTTCCCGACCTCTACAAGCGCATGTCGCCCTTCACCTATGCCGACAAGATCAACGAACCGTTGCTCATGATTCACGGTGGGGAGGACAACAATCCGGGCACCTTCCCGATGCAGAGCGAGCGTCTTTTTCAGGCCGTGAAGGGCCTGGGCGGACGGGTGCGCCTGGTGGTTTTGCCCAAGGAGTCGCACTCTTACGCGGCCCGCGAGTCGGTTCTGCACGTCTTCTACGAAATGGACCGCTGGCTGGAGCAGCACGTCAAGAACGCCCCTCCGAGGTAGTCCACCGACCAAAGTCTCGATCTGGTGAGATGTTTACACGTTTGAGCTTGCAGAGTTTTTTCAGGGCCGTCCGCTACCCTGTGAGCAAGTCAAGCGGAGGTAGTCAATCGTGGTTCGTAAACTTTTCACCAGTGTTCTCGCCTGTTCTATCCTGACCCTGCTGTCGGCGCCCATCAGCGCTTTCAACACCCAGGGCTATGTGAAGCTCTACAACTCGACCGAGAGCCCGCTGGAGGTCTGGTTGGACGATGTCAAGGTGGGTTGCGTGCCGGTGGGCTACGCTCCCAACTGGTTGGCTACCGACTTTGGACTGCACAAAGTGCAGGTCAACAAGGTCGGCGATTGGCACAACGCCCAGAAGTATTGCGAGTGCAGCTACAGCTATCCTAACGCCACTGTGGAGATCAACCGCTACGACCTGTAGGACGTCGCGGGCAGGCTGCGAAAATGCCTGAATGATACTCAATCTGGTTGAACAATGTAGCCAGGGGCTGGTGGAACGCCGCACTCTGGTCGAGGCCATCGTGCTGGCAGCCGTCGCCGGCGAGCACGTGCTGGTCGTAGGTCCTCCGGGCACCGCCAAGAGCGAAGCCGCCCGACGCGTCGCCCGCGGACTGGGCGGACGTTACTTCGAATACCTGCTCGGCAAGTTCAGTGAACCCTCAGAACTCTTTGGCCCCGTCGACCTGCGCAAGCTCAAAGAGGGCGTGCTCGAAACGGCCACCGAGGGAATGCTGCCCGAAGCGGAAGTCGCTTTTCTCGACGAGGTTTTTGCCGGCTCCACGGCCATCCTGAACTCCCTGCTCACCCTCCTGAACGAACGCGTCTTTCGACGTGGCAACACCCGCCTGCAGTGCCCTCTGCGCGTCTGCATCGGCGCCAGCAACGCCCTGCCCGAAGACGAGAGCCTGGCCGCCTTTGCCGACCGTTTCCTGGTGCGCTGCTTTGTCGAGCCGGTCAGCGATTCTCAACTGGAGACGCTGCTGGCCGGGGGCCGCCAGCAGGCCAACATCGAAGCCTGCAGCCTTCAGGATCTGGACGCCCTTTCCCAGAAAGCGCGGGCCGTTGACCTCAGCCCCGTTCAGCCCTTGCTGGCCAACGCCCTCAGAAGACTGCGCAAAGAAGGCCTGGGCCTCTCCGACCGCCGTTCGGTGCGCGCCCAGAACCTGATCGCCGCCGCCGCCGCCCTGGCCGACCGCGACCAGGCCACCCCGGCCGACCTCTGGCCGCTGGTGCTGGCCGTGCCCACCGCCGCCGAACAACAACTGGCCCGCAAATGCCTGGAGGAAGTGCTGGCCGCCAGTGACAACCCCAGCCTCTTTCGCCTGGCCGAAGAAGTCTCGGCGGCCCAGGGCGTGCGCGCCCGGCGCTTCCTGGAGACCGGCCAGGAGCTGCTGCAAGAAAGCCCGGACCCTCTCAAAGTAGAGGGCCTGCTGCGCGACATCGACGCCCACTTCGCCCCCGACGAACTGCCGCCCGAACTGGCCCAGATGCGAACCCAGCTCAAGGCCGCCCTGCCGTGAAGCTGAGCTGGTCGACCCGTCCCCAGCCCCTTCCCGTCGAAGGTTGCTGGGCCCCCGGTGCGGCCGCCGCCGAACTGGAGGCCAAGCTGGTCCAGCGCGGGCTCAAGTTGCAGACGGCCCGCTTTCCGGACGGTCTGGTCGTGCTCGGGTCCGAAGTGCCCTGGGTGGACGGCCTCACCTACCTGGGCCGGGAAGGCCGGGTTTACCTGCCCACCACCGCCCAGCCCAACCTGCCCAGCGAATGGTTGGAGGCCGGACTGCAGCACAAAGCTCCGGGCCCCTGGATCCTGCTCCCCGAAGACCAGGTGCTGACGCTGCCGTGACCCTGGCGCAACACAGCCGGCGCTGGTGGGACGAGCTGGACTTTTTCGCTCCCGACGTGCGGCGCGATCTGGGCCGGCTCTTCCTGCAGCTGGAGCGAACCTTCTCCAGTTTGCCCAGCCGTCCGCAACGCGGTGAGCCGGCCGGCTGGTCGGGACTGGCCCGCCGTGGCAGCTGGGATCGACTGGTCCACTCCGAGTGGGCCGTCAGCGAAGCCGCTCCCGAGGAATTCGTGCGCCGAGCCGGCGAGGGCGAGCTGTCCTTTTGGGAGACCGCCCAGCAGGCCGGTGCCCAGCAAGACCTGCTGTGGTGCTGGATGGACGTGGGCCCCGACCAGCTCGGGGCCTGCCGGCTGGTGCAACTGGCCCTCATGTTCTATCTGCAGCGCCTGGTGCAGCAAGGGTCGGGCAAATTCTGCTGGGGCTGCATCCAGACACCCCAGACCGGCTACGACGCTCTGGGCCTCGACGAGGTCAAAGCCTACCTGCGCGCCCGCTCCCTGGATCCGGGCCGGCGCCCGCCCGAAATCCAGGGAGTGAACCTGTGGTGCATCGGCTCACCGGCCTGGCTCAGCCAGGTGCCCGCCTCCTACCACAAGGTCTGCCTGACTCAAACGGGCCCCGAGACGGTGCAGCTGACCTACGGTCCTCGCAGCCTGCAACTCCAGCTACCGCCGGGAGAGCGGGCCGCCCGCTTGATGCGCGATCCTTTCTCGCAGCAACGCGAGCCGGTGACCACCAGTCTGCAAGCGGACGGCCAACTGAGCTTCTCCACCTGCGGACGCAAGCTGGTGCTCCTCGACGAGCAATCCATCAGCCTCATACCCCTGCCTTCCTCCACCAGTGAACCCCCCGGCAAGGTGCGACGCTACCAGCTCAAGCGGCCCGGCCGAGTGGTGGCCTTCAGCTGGGAGCGGCATGCCCTGCACGTCTGCCAGGAGCACCAGGACGAGTGGTCGCTCTATCGTCTCAACCCGGCCAGTCAGGAACAGGAGTGCCTCCGGGTCGTAGCCTGCCAATCGCGAGGGGACCTGGGCAGCTGCTGGCCGGCCGGGGAAAGCTACTACTTGTGCCTGAACGGAGAGGTCTGGGAGATCGGCAGCGGCTTTTGCCGGCTCAAGCGGCGCTACCTCAACCTCAACGTTTGGGGCAGCCGCTGCCTGCTGGCCGACCAGGAGGAAAACAAGCTGGTGACCTCCGATGGTGCCCCGCTCTACGGCTTGCCCCCGGGCCCCATCCACAAAGTCCACCTGTGCAACGGCCGCGCCCTGGGCCTGCCTTTCATCAGTCAGATCGTGGCCCTGGACCACGGCCACGACAATTACCAGATTCTCCTCAGCGATCGCAAAGCCGAAAAGCGTCTGGTCCTCAGAACGAGTCATCCCGTGCTGGGAGTGGCCTACGTCGCGCGCTACCAACAGCCGGCGCTGGTGGTTCGCCATCCCCAGCACTTTCAGCTGCTGGGAGCAGACTTCAGCGAGTTCGTGGAAGTGGGAGAGCCGATCGAGGAGGCCTGTCTGCACCCGGACGGGCTGCTGGCCTACCGGCTGCCGAACCAGAGACTGCGCTGCTTCGACACCCTCTCGCAGTCCATGCTGTGGGCCAGTTCATGAGCTGGCAGGGAGTTCAACCCGTCTGGGGCCTGTGGTTTCCGCCTGACTGGCAGCAGCCCGAACGCCTGCTCAAGGCCTGGACGCCCGGCGCTCGCCTTTTCACGGCCTGGAACGGCTGGCTGCTGGTCTACCCCGAGCCTCGCCTGCAGCCCACTCAGAACCTGCCGGCCCTGCCGGTGCTGGCCCACCATCAGGGCTGGTCCAGCGATCCCCGCCTGCAGCCGCCGCCCGGCCAGCTGGCCCTACGCTGGCACGGACAGAGTTGGACCGGTCCCCGCTTTCCGGCCGACCTCTCGCAACTCTGGGACTGGGGCCAGCTGCGCCACTCTCAGGCCGAGAAACCCACCCTGATCATGCCCGCCTTAACCCGAACCGCTCCCGAACAGGTCCGCCAGATTCTGCCGGCCGTCCCCCCGCCCGCCCCGGAACGCGAGCGCATGTTGCAACGCCTGGCCGAACCCGCTCAGCCCAGGAACCCCCTGCTGGGCCTTTTCGATCTGCTGCGATCCTTCTTCGGCAGTCCCGAGAACCAGCGCTATATCGACAACATGCTGCGCCTCTTTGAGCAGAAGAACTGGCAGGAGGCCCTGCGTCACGCCATCCCCATTCAGGAAACTTCGCGCCAGCAGCTGGATGCTTTCATGGGCCAATTGAAGCCCCGCGACAACCTGAACTTCACCTCGCCGGCGGAGACCGGCTCTTCCATCGGCACCAGTCTGCACGGCCTGGACTTGCTCAAGGCCGTTTACCGCAAAGCCCTCCACCAGCTGACCGAAGCCGGCCGCATCGACGAAGCCGCCTTCGTGCTCGGCGAATTGCTGGACGGCACGGCCGCCGCCGTCGAGCTCTTGGAAAAGCATGGCAAGCTGGAGGCTGCCGCTCGACTGGCTACCCTCAAAGGCCTGCCCGCCCCCTTGCAGGTGCGTCTCTGGTTCCAGGCCGGCAAGCCCCAGACCGCCCTGATCCTGGCGCGGCGCTACGGAGTGCAGGCCGAGGCCCTGCAGCTCATGGCCCGTAAAAACCCCGAGCTGGCTGACCAGTTCCGGGCCGTCTGGGCCACCGACCTGGCCGACGCCGGCTGCATCTCCCAAGCCCTGACCGTCGGCTGGCCGGTGCGCGAGCGCCTGGAAGACTTCGAGTTGTGGCTGCGCACCGCCCTGAACACCCCCGGTCCGGCCAGCCTGGAGGCCCTGCTCCACGGGCTGCAAGACCCCGGCATCTGCCAACGCCTGCAACTGCCCGACAAGCTGGAAGCGCTCTTCCAGGACCAAGATCTGCTCACCCAGCCGCGCCGTCGCCAACTGCTGGAACGCCTGGCCGCCACCCGAATGGAGAGCCAGCATCCTCAGCTGCAAAGCTGGGCCCTCGACACCGCCCGTCGGGTCATGCGTCAGGCCAACAGCCCGGTGCCGCTGGGAGATCAGCGCATCCTCGATTTCCTCATCCACCTGAGCGGCGACCCCTGGCTCCAAGCCGACCGCCCGGCACCTCTGAAAGAAGCCGGACCCCGCTGGGGTTTGTGGAGCGAAAGCAACGACCAGAAAGGGCTCACCTCCATCTACGACGCCCTCTGGCTGGGGGACGGCCGCCTGCTGCTGGCCCTGGGCCAGGCCGGCCTGGTGGTGCTTTCTCACAAGGGGGTCGTCGCCCAACGCTTCGCCCAGGCCGCCTACCAACTGGTGGACGGCGAGCGCCCGCTCATCCTGAACGGAGCCCAGATCAGCCGTTTCGAGGGCGGGGCGGTGCGCTACTGGTGCCAGGCGGGCTTTGACCGCTGCTGCGACAGTCACGACGGCTACCACTGGATCGTCTGGTCGGGCCGGCAACTGTACACCATCGACCTCACCTCCAAGGAGTGGCGGGCCCTGCATCGCCTGGAGCTCGACAGCCCGCCTCGGGAGGTGTCTCGCAACGGACCGACCGCCGTGGTGGTGGGGGAGGAACGCATGCAGTTGCTCAAGGTTCCCCACCTGGAGCGGATTCGCGAATTCACTCTGCCGGTGGGCACTCGCCTGTGCACCGCCGAGGGGCCTCAGGCCATCTTCCAGGTCGGCAACCTGTGGAAGTTCTCGGTGCACCCGCTGGAACTGGAAGGCGAGCCCGACCGCTTCCGAGAGCGCAACGGCTTCTGCCTGGTCGAGACCGCCTCCGCGGGCGGCATGCACCTGCTCGTCTTTCCGCTTGCCAATCCCTCGCAACAGCTCAGCCTGAAACTGCCGGAGGCCGGCCGCATGCAGGCGCGAATCCACGGCCACATCCTCACCGTCTGCGATGACCAGGGGCGAATTCTGGTGGCCGATCTGAAGACCCGCGCCTGGCTGGGCCGCTTTTACCTCTGAGCGGGCAGACTGCGCTCTTCCAGCAAATGCAGCCCGGTCCCGGAAATCAAAGAACGAACCTCGACCGGGCCGGTGGCGGCCAGCAGACGCAGGGTGGGACTGCTGGGGTCGAACAACTCGCGGGTCAGCTTTTGACCCGGACCCAGCGGCGGTAAGCCCTTCCAGTCGCGCAGCAAAATCCAGGGACCGGTGCGCGTGCGCCGCGCCCAGCAGCGAATCGTCAGCTTTTGCCAGCGTCCGCTGGTGTTGCGCAGACTGATGCGCACCCAGATATGGCTGGCCCGACGCATCACCTTCAGATCGGCGGCGGCCGGCAGGGCCAGAGCCAGACACAGCAGCAGAGCCTTCAAAAGACGCCCAGCACCAGCTGCACTCCGGTTTCCGTAGCCCAGAGCGCGTCCAGATGCAGGCGAAGACCCGCCACTTCCTGCACGGCCAACCATTCATTGAGGGGTCGCAACCGCAGGGTCACCAGACCGACCTTCACCTTGTCCTCCACCGCCTGCCCCAGCGAAACCGCCTCCTCGGGAATGCCCCGGACCTGAAGCTCTTTTTTGATGCGCTTCTCGATCACCGGACGAATCACGCCCCACAGCCCGCCGGCCAGCATGGCGGCCACGCCTCCCGTCTTGTCGCCCCGGATCTGATCGAAGGGAATCGAAAAGACCAGACCCTCCGGAGAAGAACGGGGCACGGCCACCAACGAGACGCCCAGCCCCATGGCCAGCTTGGTGCGCAGATGGAAGCAGCCGCCGCGAAAGGCCATTCCTTGAGGCGCCAGCAGGGTGTTCAGGTCGCTCTCGTGGAGCGTCAGCCCGAATTGACCCAGCGAACCGGTCACGTCAGCAGATTGAGGGAAAGGGTCAGGCCCTGAGCGTTCATTTGCAGCTGGTTGAGCTGAACGGTGAAAGGCCCGAGGGCGCCATTGCGCAGATGGACTTTGAGAGCCTGGGAGATCAGAAAAGGATCGACCCCGACCTGCAGGTCGCCTTGCTGGACCTGCAGGTTGCCGCCCTCGCCCAACTGTACCTGCAGTCCACCCGGCTTGTTGACGAAGATGGAAAGCAGCGAGTTGAGCAACTTGCTGTCTAGTTCAATTTTACTGGTACCTGCTGATGAGGAAGAAGTCATAGATGCTCCGCACCCTCCACAAAAAGTTTTGCCATCGCGGACGTCCGCTCCGCAACTTGCACAAGCCGGCATGGGAATGGCCCCCTGGTTCCTGGATTCTCAAACAGTTTCTCAAGCAGATCGGGGAGCACCTTCAGTGAATTTGTGAACAACCCCGTGCGCGCTTGTTCATAACCGGGCCCGCCGATTTGCGTTCGAGCAACGCCCGCCTCATTTAACAAAACGCCAATGAAACAGACGGATAATTATCCCGATGAAATGTTTCAGAACGGTAAACTCGCTCTAATCCAGCCCGCCTATAGTGAAGGTGGAGAGATTGAACAATGTGTATGAATGCAGGACAGGTACAGACCCCAAGTGGCATGCGTCCCGCCGTCACCACCAGCGGTATGCACTGCCAGGGACAAGTAAGTGGAACCCAGACAGCCCGACAAGCGGCGCTGGCCCAACCCGAACCCACCGAAAAGAAAAAGGCCTTTCGGCCTTTGCTGTGCGTGGGCAACTACCAGCTTTATTAATGGTCGGGTCCGTGCATAAAGTGCGGACCGACCAGGCAGGATAGCTCCTTTTTGACGCTCAACTGCAACGCGTCGCCGTCGGCTTCCACCGCGGCCACGCCGGTTTCTCCGTCCCGCAGACGGTTTTCCACCGAATTCATCCGGCCCGGCAGTTGCACCAGCACGCCGCGCTGCAACTCCTCGTCGCTGATGCGCGCGTTTTGCACGTCCACGTGCAGAATCTGGTCAAAACCCGCCGCGCCACCCGCAATTGGATGCACCAGGTAAGCGTCCTCGCGCTGGCCGTAAAGCACATACTCCAGGCCGGGCGCACCCGCCTGGCCGTCGCTGAGGTGATGCGAATGCAGCACCTCATCGATGCGCGCGGTGACGCCTTCCAAGACCGGCTTGCCGCCGTCCTCGAAATTGCCCTCGTAGACGGTGCCTTGAATCTTCTCGAGCTTCCCGTTGAGGAGATCGCCCAGGGAAAACTTGTCGGGCACAAAGGTGTGCAACGACTCGCCGAAACTATCATCGGAGCCGATCTGGGGATGCTCCAGATGGACGTCCATGATGATCTGGTAATCGTGGGGCTCGTGGAACATGGGGATGTGCGACAGGTAGTTCTTGCCGAACATCACCATGCCGTGCACGCCCATGTGACCACCGGGGGGCGGAGTCATGTGCATGACCCCAATCTACCCCCCTACCAGAACCCGAATGCTATCGCCTTGTTAACCTAAGAACGGATAGCGGTATTCCGTGGGAGGCACGAAGGTCTCCTTGATGGCCCGGGGACTGACCCAGCGCAGCAGATTCAAAATACTGCCGGCTTTGTCGTTGGTGCCCGAAGCGCGCGCTCCACCGAAAGGCTGCTGGCCGACCACGGCGCCGGTGGGCTTGTCGTTGATGTAGAAGTTGCCGGCCGCCTGGTTGAGGCGCGCGGTGGCGCGCACGATGGCCTTGCGGTCGGTCGAGAAGATGGCTCCGGTGAGAGCGTAGTCGGTGCCCGTGTCTACGAGCTCCAACGCGCCTTCGAAGTCGTTCTCGGGATAGACGTAGACGGTCAGCACCGGCCCGAAGATCTCCTCGCGCATCAGCTTGGACTTGGGATCGTTGGACTGGAAAACGGTGGGCTGAATAAAGTAGCCCTCGGAGTCATCGTAGGTTCCGCCCGAGACCAGCTGGTAGGTGGTGCTTTCCTTGGCCAGGTCGATGTAGCCGGTGATGCGCTTGAAGGCGGCGGCGTCGATGACGGCTCCCATAAAGTTGGAGAAGTCGTTGACGTGGCCGACCTTGACCGTCTTGAGCAGGTCCACCAGCTTTTCTTTGACCTGGGGCCAGAGGTTGCTGGGGATGTAAGCCCGCGAGGCGGCCGAGCACTTCTGTCCCTGATACTCGAAAGAGCCGCGCAGCAGGGCCACCACCAGCGAGTCCACTTCGGCCGAAGGATGGGCCAGCACGAAGTCCTTACCGCCGGTCTCGCCCACAATGCGCGGGTAAGTCTTGTATTTGGAGATGTTCTGCCCGATCGAGCCCCACATGCCGTTGAAGACGTCGGTGGAGCCGGTGAAGTGGAGACCGGCCAGGTGCGGATTGGCCACGGCCGGATTGCCCACCGTGCCGCCCGAGCCGGGCAGCAGGTTGATGACGCCGGCCGGCAGACCGGCCTTTTCCAGGATCTCCATGATGTAGTAGGCCGAGAAGAGCGCCGAGGAAGCGGGCTTCCAGAGCACCACGTTGCCCAGCATGGCCGGAGCCGTCGGCAAGTTACCGGCGATGGCCGTGAAGTTGAAGGGCGTGACCGCGAACACGAAACCTTCCAGCGGGCGGTGCTCCAGGCGATTCCACATGCCGGGCGAGCTGGTGGGTTGCTCCTGATAAACTTTCTCGACGAAGCTGCAGTTGTAGCGCCAGAAGTCGATCAGCTCACAGGCCGAATCGATTTCCGCCTGATGGCAGGTTTTGCTCTGGCCCAGCATGGTGGCGCCGTTGAGAATGTCGCGATAAGGACCGGTCAACAGCTCCTGGGCGCGCAAGAAGATGGCGATGCGTTCCTGCCAGGGCATGGCGGCCCACTCGGGCTGGGCTTTGCGGGCGGCTTCCACGGCCTGCTCCACGTGCTCGGCTTTGGCCTGATGAAAACTGCCCAGCTTGTGCTTGTGGGCGTGGGGCATCACGATCGAGCCGGTGTTGCCGGTGGAAATGCGCTTGCCGCCGATCACCAGGGGCAGTTCGATCTGCTCGCCGCTCATGGTCTTCAGGCGGTTTTGCAGAGACTCGCGTTCCGGGCTGCCGGGGGCATAGGTGCGCACCGGCTCGTTGATGGGGGTCGGGACTTGAAAGATAGCGTTTGACATCGATTCCTCCAGAAAAACTCTGGCGGTGTCTGCGCTACTTGGGCACTCGCCCCCTTCTCAATAGCCGGGCGGACGGCCCGGAGCCGAGCCCTCGGGGGGAGGCGGCGGCGGGGTGCCCTGGGGAGGCCTGGTTTTGCCCGGCCACTCCCACTCCCAGCCCTCGCGTTCGCCATACCAGACCCAGCCCGGCGGTCCGATCCGCTTGCCGTTGGGGCGGGCCACCGTGGTCGGAGGGTTCATGGCATAGGGGTCAGCCGGTGGCTGTGCGGGAACGGGCGCGGGCGCGGGCGCGGGCGCCGGTGCCGGGGGAGCGGTGGTGGCTGCCGGAATCGGGTCGGGCTCCGGCTTGGGGCGGCGCACCGCCTGGGGAACCACCGGCAAACCGTCATTGATACTGGGATGCTCGACCACCGCGGGCCGGGCAGTGGCCTTGGGTGTGGACTTGGGCTTGGGCGCCGCCGGTCGCGTGCGCGGCTTGACCGCCAACGGCTGAGCCGGCCGCTCCGACGCCGAAACCGCCGCCGGCCTGGGGGCAGCGGGAGTCACCGTCACGGCCACCCCCGGCGTGGAGGTCGGCAAAGGAGTGGGATGAGTGGCCTGATAGGCCAGAAAGGCGAAAAGCCCCACCGCCGCCATGGTCAGCATGCCAAAGATCATGTAGAGCAATCCCGAGTTCGGGTCGGCTTCCAAATGGTTGGTGGGAGCGGCGCCGCGCACCGCCATGGTGGGCACCTGAGCCAGTGGTGCGCTGCTGGGTGGCGGCAGGCTGGGGGCGCTTCCCAGGGTTTCGGTGGCATCGTCCTGCTGGAGATTGCGGGCCGCCAGGTCCAACAGGGCGCGCACCTGTTCCATCGTCTGGTAGCGGTCGTCCTTGCGCACCGCCAGCATCTTGAGCAGAACTTGCTCGACGGCCGTGGGCAGAGTGGGGTTCCAGCGCTTGGGCGAAGGCATCGGTCGATTTTCCGAGACCAGTTCCACCGGACTGGGGGGCACGCGGTTGGTGGTCAGATGGAAAAGAGTGGCCCCCAGGGCGTAGATGTCCGAGCGCGGGTCGGTGCCGCCGGCTCCTTGATATTGCTCCAGCGGCGAATAGCCGGCCGAGCCCATGCCCTGGAGAAAGGTGGCGGTCACGCCTTCGGGATTGAAGCTGCGGGCGATGCCGAAGTCGATCAGGCGAACGTTGCCGGTCGCATCCAGCATGATATTGGACGGCTTGAGGTCGCGAAAGAGAATGGGCGGATCCTGGGTGTGCAGATAGTGCAGCACGCCGGCCAGCTGGCGGCCCCATTCCAGCACTTTGCCGACGGGGAAGGCGCCTTTACGGGCCAGCAGCATTTCTCCCAGGTTCTGGCCTTTGACGTAGGCCATGACCAGATAATGGCGCCCCTCGGCGCTAAAGAAGTCGCTGACCTGGACCAGGTTGGGATGCTCCAGGTTGGCCAGAAACTGAGCTTCCTGGCGAAACTGTTTGAGAGCGCCCTCGTCATCCCCGGCCGTGACGCGCATTTCCTTGACGGCCACCGCTTTGTCGCCCAGCGAGCCGTCGCGGGCCAGGTAAACCGCCCCCATTCCGCCCTGTCCCAGCACTTTTTCCACCTTGTAGCGGTTGGCCAGAACGGTCCCCTCCTCCAGATTGGCCATTGCTTTCAGAAGCTCGTTTCCACCCGGTCGCGGCCCAGGCGCTTGGCTTGATACAGGGCCACGTCGGCTCGCTCCAGCAGTTGTTCGCTACTGGAAGTCTGATCGATCTGGGTGATGCCGGCACTGAAAGTGACCTGGATGGGTTGGCGTCCTTCCGTGCTCGGCACTTCGATGGTCTTGTCGCTGACGAAAGCGCGCAGGCGGTCGAGCAGCACCACCGCGCCGGCCAGATCGGTGTGGCGCAGCAAAATGACGAACTCCTCGCCTCCGAAGCGAGCCACCACGTCTTCCTGACGGACGTGTTTGGCCAGCCGCTGAGCCACCTCCACCAGCACCGCGTCGCCGGCGGCGTGACCATAAGTGTCGTTGACCGCCTTGAAGTGATCGACGTCCACCATGGCCAGACAGGCCTGCAGAGAGTGGCGGTGGGTGGCGGAAATCTCCCCTTCCAACCGTTCCAGAAAGCTGCGCCGATTGATCAGTCCGGTGAGGGCGTCCACGGTGGCTCCCTTGTGCATTTCCTGCAAGAGAGACTGAATGCTTTGATCGGGAGCGTCCAGGCGCAGGCTGACTTCCGGGCCCAGGGTCAGGGTGTCGCCGGGCTTGAGGGTGCCCTGGATCATCTTTTCTCCATTGATGAACAGACCGTTGGTGGATTCCAGGTCTTCGACCGCCACTTCGCCGCTCTCGGAGATTTCCAGGCGCGCGTGGGCCCGGCTCAAGCCTCGGCCGCTGATGACCAATTCGGCATGCTGGGCCGAACGACCCAAAGTAGTGGTTCCTGCTTGGAGCGGGAAAACGGCGCCCTTTTCGGCACCGGTCACCACCACCAGGCACAGTTGTTTTTGTTCGCTGGTGTGCTGATAACGGGGCGCAAAGCCGAGCACTTCGGTGGTGGATTCAATCTCTTCCATAGTTCAACCTCAGGCCGTTCAGTTCTCCAAATCCGCGGCCGAAGCCTGTCCCGCAGGAAGAGTGGCGGCGCGCGGGTATTGGGAGGCCATGATAAGACTGCTTACCTTCCTTTTTACCCTGTTGCTGATGCTCCCCGCCCTGGCCCAGGACGCCGCCGTGCCCGTCTGGCTGGGAGACGGCTCGCTGCTCAGCACCGCCGACCTGGAAACGGCCATCGGGCGCATGGTCAAGAACCAGCCCAAGCCCAAGCACATCGTGGTGTTGGCCCACGGTTACCACACCACCCGCGAGGAAAGCGAGGCCCAGTTTCAAGAAATCGGCAAGCGCTTTCAGGATCAGTATGCCCTGCGCAATGAGAAAGTGCTGGTGGTCGGACTGCAGTGGGAATCGGCCATCGCCGGTGCCGGCGTGCCCTGGGAAGCTGAAGAAGCTTATCTAAATATGGTGGGACGGGCTCGCAACGTCGGCCACAATGCCGCCCGTCAGCTGATCATGCGGGTCAACAAGCAGTTCCCCAAAGTGGACACCTGCATCTACGGACACAGCCTGGGTTGTGAAGTCAGCGCCGCCTGCCTGCTGCCCGAAATCAACTACGGTGATGACCTGGTCAAGAGCACCGCCTATCAGCCCCAGCAAGATCTCTTCTTCCCTATGGTCAGCCTGGTCGGCTCCGATCTCGATTACGACATTTGGTACAAGAGCGGCGTCACTTTCCGGGCCAAGAAGCCGCGCACCCGCATGCTTTACATGACCATCAGCCCGTATCTGGGCGACCGTGACAAGACCCTCCAGGTGCGTCAGATGAGCCGCGGAATGGCCGGCGGCTCGGCCTTCCCGCGCATGACGGTGGAACAGTGTGACACCGTCTACAAGAATCGCGCCATCATGTTCGACAACCGCGGCATCCCCACCGATCACGCCTACACCAGCTACTACGACGATGCTCGCGTGGCTCGCCTGGTGGGCATTGCCTCCTTCCTGGTGAACCCCAAGGCTCCCAAGCCGGTCGAACTGGACGAAGCCGACAAGATCCTCAAGCTGCCCAACAAGCTGGAAGCCATCGTGCCCTACCTCGACGCCGAGCTGATCTCGTCGCAGATGTACGCACTCTGGCGCGTCGAGCAGATCAACTGCGGCAGCAGCATTCACATGTGTGACGAAACCCTGGGCAAGCTGGCCATGATGCTGCGCAACACCCCGGCCCGCATCAAGAAAGAGCGCGCCGACTCCAAGTGCGTCACCGTCAAGAAAGGCATCTGGCCCACCGAGAAGACGATGACTCGGGCCGGCGCTCCTAGTTGGGACGATTGACGATTTTAAGGTGCCACCTTAAAATCGTCAAATGTGGATCGAGAGGGACTTCTCAAGCTGTTGGAAACAGCCGGCCTTGCCGGTGCGACTGGTCACAGGACCCAGGCAATCCGGCAAGTCCACCTTCCTCCGTCGCCTCTGTGATGAGCGGACCGCCTGGCTAAGCCTGGACGATTTGCACCAGCGAGAGTTGGCTCAGACGGATCCCAAGCTGTTCTTAACCAGATCCGAGACGCTGGTCGTGCTGGATGAAGTTCAACTCGCTCCTCAGCTGCTCCCGGAGATCAAGCGTCGCGTGGATGAATGGCGTATGTCGGACCGCTCCAATCCACAGCCCGTCTACTGGCTCACCGGCTCGAATCAGGTGTTGCTGGACCGCGGCTTGAAAGAGAGCCTGGCGGGTCGCGCCAATTACTTCCGGTTTTCTCCGCTCTCTCTTTCGGAACTGCAGCAGGCCGGGTTGGACCTCAGCCCGGCCTGCGTGTTTCTGAAGGGTGGCTGGCCCCAACTGCACGCGGAGCCGGAACTCAGTCCTGTTCAGTATTTGAACGACTACATCACCACGGTGGTGGAAAAAGATATCGTTTCTACCGCCGGCATCCAGAAGGTTCGAGAGTTTCTCAAGGCGGTGAGGCTACTGGCCGCGCGCACCGGTCAGGTGCTGGTAGTGTCCAATCTGACCCAGGATAGTGGCGTCAAACAACCTACCTTGCACGAGTGGATCGGTATCTTGGAGCGCATGCAGGTGCTGACGCTGGTTGAAGCCTACGCCAGTTCCCTCAGTAAGCGGCTGGTGCGCACTCCAAAACTGTATTGGAACGATGTGGGGCTGGCCAGTCGCCTCCAGGGCTGGAGTGAAGCCGACCCTCTGCTGCTCAGCCCTCAGCTTGGTCCTCTGTTCGAAACCCTGGTCTTCAACGAGATTCAGAAGACCGCCAGCAATCACGGTAAGAACTGGCAAGTGTCTTACGTGCGCAACAAAGAAAAAGATGAGATCGACTTTTTCCTCGAGGGGGCGAACGGTACGTCCCTGCTGTTGGAGGCCAAGTGGTCCTCGGCGGACGCAGTCAGTTGGCGGATGCCGACCCGTCTCAAGGCGATGTTCGAAGGGGTGCCGCAGGCGGTAGTCAGTTATCTGGGCGGCCCGGCTCCCACCTCCGACTTGCGCCATTTGGGGTTGGCCCAGATGGGACGTTATCTCCTCGAAACGCTAGGCTGATTGTAAGGCCTCGATGACCCCCTCCAGGTCGAATTGCTCGGCCTGGAGGATACGGGTGAAGCCCGCCTGGCGGGCGCTGGCGGCGGTAATCGGCCCGATGCAGACGCACTCGGGGTCGCCGTCGCAGATCTGGCGAAAATGGCGTACCGCCGAGGAAGACATCAGCACCACCCGGTCTACCGACTCCAGGCCCGGCGGCGGTTCGGGCATGACCGTCTTGTAGCAGGGGGCCACCACCACCTCGGCCCCGCGCGCCCGCAGACCTTCGGGCAGCACTTCGCGCGCTTCCTGAGCGCGCGGAATCAGCACCCGTCGCCCTTGCATCTCCTCCCCGGAAAAGGCCTCCAGCAAGCCCTCGGCCACCGACTCAGTCGGCACCAGATCGGCCTTCAGCCCCTGCAGAGCCAGGGCCCGAGCCGTGCCCGGGCCGATGGCGGCCAGACGAGCTCGCCCCAGGCGGCGCGCGTCCCCCTCCCGGCGCAAAGCTTCAAAAAAAGTACGCACTCCGTTGGGACTGGTGAAGACCACCCAGTCAAAGGTCTCCAGAGCCTCAAGCGCCCGACCCAGCGGCTCCCCATCATCCGGCTCCACGAAGCACAGCACCGGACACAGGAGCACCTCGGCCCCTAACTCCTCCAGGCGTTGCTGTAACTCCAGCGCCTGCGACGGCTCCCGGGTCAGGGCGATACGCTGGCCATAGAGTGGCCGCGCCTCCCACACGTTCGGCCGGGCCGCCTCCCCGACCAGCAACACCCAGTCCGAGCCTTCGACCTCGCAGGGATAAGGGCGACAGCGCTGGCGCGGCGTCAAAGGCTGCGACAGCACCCGCAGATGTTTGCCCGCAAAGCGGGCCGCCAGCGCAGCCGCAGAACCACAGCTTGAGTGCAAAATGAGAGCCGCCTCCGGCAGCTCCCCATCCGGCAGGCGCTGCAGCCAGAGCCAGTCCTCCAGCTTGAAGCCCCCGGCCGCTTCGATGGCCTGGCACCACTGCCAGCGTTCCATCAATCCAGCAACTGGCGGGCGGCCTGACGACCCAGAGCGGCGGCCTCGTCCACATCCCCTTCGCACTGGGCCCGGCGCAGCTGATCGTCACGCCAGAGCACCGCTTCAAACAGCATGCGCCCGCCCTTCACGGTGGCAAAGCCACCGGCCGGCAGGTTGCAGTCGCCGCCCAGCGCGGCCAGATAGGCCCGCTCCGCTTCCATCATCAGGCCGGCTTCGGCATCGGCCAATACGCCCAAGACCTCGGCCACTTCGTCGCGAGCACACTCCAAACCGAGAATGCCCTGACAGGGCGAGGGCAAGCAGTCCTGAGTGGAAAGCGGATGAATTTCGACCTCGGCGGCCCCGCTCTGGGTTCCCAGGCGTTGCAGCCCGGCACAGGCCAGCACCACGCCGCCGGCATATTCGCCGGAGCGCCACTTCTCCACGCGGGTGGGCACATTGCCGCGCACGTCGCGGTATTCCAAATCGGGACGCAGGGCCCGCAGCTGCACCTGGCGTCGCAAGCTACCGGTGCCGACCACCAATCCTCGACCCACCGCGGAGAGTCCCACTCTGCCCACCAGCGCGTCCCGAGCGTCGGCTCGAATCGGTGGAGGAGTCAGGCGCAGGCCGGTGGGAAGCTGGCTGGGCATGTCCTTGAGGCTGTGCACGGCGAAATCGACGGCCCCCTCGAGCAGCGCCTGCTCCAGTTCCTTGACGAAGACGCCCTTGCCTCCGAAAGAAGACAGGGCGTCGCGCTGGTTCAGGTCGCCAGTGGTCTTGATCACCACCAGCTCGACCTGCAGTCCGTCCACTCGGGCCATCAGTTGGTCCGCGATCCCCTGCGACTGGGTCAGGGCCAGAGCGCTGCCGCGGGTGCCCAATTTCAAATGCTTCATGGCTTCAGCTTTGTTTTGCAACGGGCCGGGTCCTTGTGTCCGTACGTTCAAACTTTGGCCATAATTTTGACTAAGTGTCTGTTCTATACTGCCGCTTGTGATTTATTTCACAAACACTCTCACACAAAGAAGACCAAGAAAAATGTTGATTCAATCCCAGCGCACTCACAACCTGAACGGCCGCTTCCGCCAGAAGCGTGGCGACACCCACCTCTCCACCCTGGAGCGGACCTACGGCGAGATCTCCGACCGCCGCGGTGACACCCACCTCTCGACCCTGCGCGAACTCAGCGGGCTGTCGCTCACCAAACTGCTGCGCCAAGAACCCGAAGTCACCCACGCCCCCGGCCTCAACGGCCGCCACCGCAATCAGGACGGCCGCATTCGCGCCAAGCGTTCCGATACGCTGGTGGAGACGCTACGCCAGACCTACGGCGAAACGTTCGCATCCGGATTTCCCGGAGGCTGGACGCTGGGGCTGGTTCGCGAAGTTACCGGCCAGTCTTTGACCCAGTTGGCGCGCGCTTAGCCGCCATCCGCTTCTGACAGGACGCCAACAAGCGCTCGGCCAGTCCGTCGCTCGGATCCTTCAAGCGGGCATGCTTTAAATCGGCTTCGGCCAGTTCGAGTCTGCCCAGATCGTAATAGAAGTTGCCGCGTTCGCGGTAGAGCGTCGCCTCGGAGATCGGATCTCCGGGGCGACGCTCTATCGCTTTGGTCAAACAGCGCTCCGCGTTGACCAGATCGTTCTGAGACCGATACATCTCGGCCAGTTCCTGATGGAGATCGAGAAAATAGGGATAGAGCCGCAGGGATTCCTCGTAGCACACGATGGCTTCTTTGACGTGGCCCTCGTGGTCCAGATCGTGGCCTTTTTCGCGTAGTTGCTGAGCCTTGCGATAGCGGAAGCATTCCAGGGCGGCATTGGAACAGAGCGGGACGGCAATGATGCAGAGAACCAGAAGAATCTTCTTGCGCACGTCCACTCGGGAGGATTCCGTTTGCACGCCCACGAGTCCTGTAACGTTTTTTAGTAGCCGTGCGAGCGACCAGGCGCCAGCAGACTCACCAGAACGCACAAGAAGGCCATCAGCAAGATCATGTTCATGCGCCTACCCTGCCAGCCTGCCACCACGCGGGCGTGCAAATACAGTAAATAGACCGCTCCCGTCAGGGCCACCAGGGTTTCCTTAGGGTCCCAGGTCCAGTGCCAGCCTGGCATCTGGGTGCCGCACACCATGCCCACCACCAGCAGGGGAAAGCCCACCAGAATGAAGCGAAAACCGACCCGGTCCAGCGTGTTCAAGGAGGGCAACAGGAAGGCGGTGTGCAGTTTCTTTTCCTTGAGCCGGCGCGACTGGATAAAGTAGAGCAGCGAACAAAAGGCCGCCAGGCAGAAGGCCGCATAGCTGGCCACCAGACTGCTGACGTGGAGACCGAACCAGATGCCACGATAGCTGTGAGGGGTTTCGTGGCCCAGGGTGAAAGTGGCGAAGGTCGTCAGCACGGCCGCCGCCGGAGCCGCGATTCCGCCCAGAGCGTCGACTTTCCAGCGCCGTCCCAACACCGCGTAGAGGGCGATCAAGGCCCAGCCCAGCACGGCCATGACTTCCGGCATGCTCAGGACCGGCAGATGCTTGAGCTGCAGAGTCAGCGTCAGCAGGGCCAGCGAGTGCACCGCGTGGCTGCTGAGCAGAATGCGCAGCCACTGGGTCCAGTCTCTTTGTTTACGGTGGAAAAGATTGTAATGAAAGCTGATAGCCGAGGCCCAGTAACCCAGCGCGCACAGAGCCAGCAGTGCGTTACTCATGGTTTTCTTTTCCGAAAATTCCGAGAATTTCCAGCGCTCGCTCCAGTTCTTCGGGAGGCACGCCGGCCGCGCTCATCTTCTTCATCTGCATCATGGGGTTGTGCAGCAGTTTGTTGAGCAGGCCGTTAGAAAAAGCTTCCAGGCGCGCCATTTCTTCGTGGGTCAGCGAGCCGCGGTGCTTCATCAGTTCGGTCTGGCGCACTTCTTCAAAACTCTCGCGCAGCATGCGAATGGCCTGGTTGGCCTTGCGCCCGTCCAGATAGCGCGAGAATTCCTGGCACTCATTGTCGACGATCTGCAGCACTTTCTGCACTTCTTTTTGACGGCGGGCCAGATTTTCGGCCACCACCCCCTGCAGATCGTCGATGTTGTAAAGATAGACGTTGTCGATGTCCTGGCAACTGGGCTCGATGTCGCGCGGCACGGCGATATCGATCAGCAACAGAGGCCGACCTTTGCGCTGGCGCATGACCGGTGCCAGGCGCGATTTGTTGACCACGAAGTGGGGAGCGCCGGTGGAGGCGATCAGGACGTCTACCTCGGCCAGGGCCTTGTCCAGGTCCTCAAAGGGAGTGGCCTCACCACCGCAGCGAGCGGCCAGTTCCTCGGCCCGAGCCAGCGTGCGGTTGACCACCCGGATTTGCTGGACGCCGGCGTTTTGCAGCAGCTTCAAGGAGGCCTGGGTCATCTTGCCGGCTCCCAGCAACAGCACGCGACGACCCTTGAGGTCGTCGAAGATCATCTGGGCCAACTCCACCGCCGCCGCCGCCACGCTGGCCGCGCCCTGACAGATGCGCGTTTGCGAGCGAGCCATCTTGCCCACTCGCAGCGCCCAGGGAAAGAGCTTTTCCAGCACCGGGCCGGTGGTCTTGGCGCCCTGGGCCATGGTGTAGGCCTGGCGAACCTGCCCCAGGATCTGGTTTTCGCCGAGCACCAGCGAGTCCAGCCCGCTCGATACCTCGAAAAGATGCTTGACCGCCTTCAGGTCGTTTTCCAGATAGAGAAAATCCGGATGACCGCCCTGGTCGGCTTTAAAGAGGCTCATCAGGGTACCGCGGCACAGGCCCGGCTCCTGGGTGACGGCGTAGACCTCGGTGCGGTTGCAGGTAGAGATCAAGGCGATCTCGTCGATCCCCTGGCTGCCGTGCAGCTGCTGCAATAGCGAGGGAACCTGCTCATCGTTGTAAGTGAAGCGTTCCCTTACTTCGACCGAGGCGGTTTTCTGATTGAATCCCATGAGAATGACCGGCATAATGCTGAAAGGGATTACCCAGGATCAGCTTCCAACAATCGTTCGATTTCCGTCAAGTCGTCAGAGATGGCCAGTAGATGGCTGAAGTTGCCCCGCGAGGCCAGTTTTTCCATCACCGGGTAGACCGGAAAAACCGCTTCGGGGCCGTCCCAATACTGGCGTGGATAGAAGACCATGGGCGACTTCACGCCGTAGGTGGTGTAGTAATTCTGGCAGGCGTCCTGAAAGATCTCCTGGACTGTGCCAGCCCCTCCCGGTGCAAAGAGAATGCCGCCGGTGGCCAGCGCCAGCAGTCCCTCCTCGCGCCAGCTGTTTTCGAAATATTTGGCGATGTGACTGGCGAACAGATTGGCCGGCTCGTGGCCGTAGAACCAGGTGGGGATGCCCAGGCTCTCTCCGCCCTCCCGATAGGGGTAGAGGTGGCGCACCTGAAAGGCTTTGGCCAGCCACACCCCGCCGCTGCGAAAGGTGGGCGCTGATTCGAGGATTTCCAGGCTGCGTTCGAGCGCGTCATCCGGGTAAGGAGCCAGGTAAGCTCCCAGGTTGGTGGCCTCCATGAGTCCGGGACCGCCGCCCGAGGCCGGCAGAAAGCCTTTGCGCCGCAGGGAACGCGTCAGCCGCGCGATGTCGCCAAACAGTTTGTCGTTGCGAGCCACCGCGTGGCCGCCCATGACGGCCACCACTGAGCGGTGGGCGAAATTCTCAAGAAACTCGTCGAGGGCGTCGCTAATAGAGTTGTCGTGGATGCGGCGGGCCAGGGTTTCGTCCACCAGGACCGGCCGCAGGCGGCCCCCCGGATCGTCGACCAGGCGATAGCTGCTGTAGATTTTGAAATCGCTGGTGCTGCGATAACTGGCCTCGAGGTCATGCGCTTCCGGGTCGAAAGTGTCGTAGAGCTCTTCCACGCTGTAAAGGCCGGTGCGGAAAGGGTTGTAGACCTTATCCGGAACCGGTGGGTAAAAGAGACAACCTTGCTGAGTGAGGTGACCGGCCAGGTCGCAGTCCACCTGACAGCCCAAGAAGACGCAGCCTTTCAGGAAGACTTTGCACAGTCGCGCCGAGTGCGGGCGCAGGTCGAGCCCCTGAAAAACCACATCGCTGAGCAGGGGTGCGCCTTCTGCCAGCAGAGTTTCCAGTGCGAGCGGGGTATCGATTTCCAGCTTCACCGGTTCCAGTGAAAGCTGCTGACGATGGATTTGCGGATGGCCGGAATGTCGTCCTTGCACTCGCTGGTGTAGACCAGGCTGACCATAGCGCCATTCTTGCCTTTGCGCGTCAGCCAGAGCACGTTGGTGTAGCCCTCGTCGGTGGTGAACTCCAGGCGCTTGGCCGCCTGACCGCCCAGCTTCTCGTCGCTGATAGTCGTCTTGGGGCTCTGGCGAGCCGCGCCCTTGGCCCAGTCTTCCAGGCTTTTTTCCTTGACGGGCACGGCGGTGATCATCATGGCGCCGGTGTTTTTCTCGTTCTTCCAGCCTGCCTGGGCCACTCCGCGGCTGTCGGAGCCGCTGGAGAACTTCCAACTGTCGGGGGCGTTGACCGAAAACGTCTTCTGGGTGTCGGAGACGGGTTTGGCGCCGGCCAGCCCGGACAGGGCGATCAATGCGATCAGAGTTTTGCGCATGCGAACCTCCTTGATGGTTATGGCAGCCAGCGAAAGCTGTTCAGGATCTCTTGAACGATGCCGATGGCGGCAAAGTTCTGGGAGGGGTTGCAGGTGCACACCAGCACCACCCCGTGATCAGCTCTGGCGGTCAGGTAAACCCGCTGGATCCGCCCGCCATGTTGACCTACGTAAAGCCAGGCCGGTTGACCTCCCAACTGCAGTTTCAAGTCTTTGTTATAGAGCGAGCCGGGGAAGTGCTTCTGGGCCTCCGCGGCCCACTGAGCGGCCGGCTTTTTCAAGCGTACTTCACTCCAGACCAGGCTGATGGTGCCCTCGGGAGTGCACCACTGGTCGGGTTCGGGGCTGACCCAGTCGGCGGGAAGGCGCAAGGCGAAGCTGTGGGCGGGCACATTCTCCGGGCGTTTGGCCAGGACCGGGCTGATCAGCAGCAAGAGGAGCAACAAGACCCATTTCATCGCCAGCGAGGGCTTCCGGGAGGCCTGGAGAACGGCCTGCCGATGGTCAACAAAAAGGCGGAGATTCTCTCGGGTATCGGATTGGGTGGGCTGCTTTTGGGGCAGTCGCTGCAGGGTCTGGCCTGGGAGCAGCAGTGGAGCGAAAGCGAGGGCATCGTGCGCGGCACTCTGGAAGACGGGGCGGTGCTGGTCACTGGCGATGAGGCGGCGGACCGAATCGTGGGCCTGGAAGCTCAGACGGGCTATCTGGGCGAGCTGCCGGGAGGCCTTCACGTGGGGCTGTCCCTGACCGATGCCCAACAGCGCATGCCTCAGCTGCGCAGCCACGACATGCTTTCCGGTCTTTACGAACCCGAGCGCCTGGGCTTTTTGCTGCTGGGAGACGAGACCGTCGAGAGCATCCTGGTGTGCGACTTCGGCCACGACTACTGGACCTTTGCCCGCCCGCTGCTCGAAGAAGAAGAGGAATACGACTCCTGAGGCCAAAAATTTAGGGATGCTTACCCGCCGCACCACCTGCAATCGCGATTGTCCCGATACCTGTAGCCTGGTGGTGGAGGTCAATGAGCAGGGGAGAGCCGTCAAGTTGCGCGGCGCGGCCGACGACCCGGTCACCCAGGGTTTTCTGTGCGAGCGCACCAGTCGTTTTTTAGACCGACAGTACGCGCAGGACCGGCTCACTCAACCGCAGTGGCGCCCGCACAAAGGCGCCGCCCTGGAGCCGGTCAGCTGGGATTTCGCCCTCGACCGCATTGCCGAGAAAATGCTGCAGTGCCGTGCCGAGAGCGGGCCCGCCTCGTTGCTGCATTATCGCTCGGGTGGCTCGCTGGGACTGCTCAAGCAGCTCTCTGATTTGCTCTTCGAGAAGTTCGGCCCGGTCAGCCTGAAGCGCGGCGACATTTGCTCGGGCGCCGGCGAAGCCGCTCAGGAGCTGGACTTCGGCATCTGCGACAGCCATGATCATCTGGATTTGCATCACAGTCGCCACATCATTCTGTGGGGCAAGAACGTGCATACCTCGGCTCCCCACCTGCTGCCGCTGCTGGTGCAGCTCAAGCAGAAGGGCGTGCGCTTGATCGGAGTGGACCCGGTGCGCACCCGCCAGGCCAGTCTGGTCGACCATTTCATCCAGCCGCGTCCCGGCACCGACTTCGCGCTGGCCATGGCAGTGGCCGCGTCCTTCCTAGATCGCGATCCCAGCGCTTTCTGCGACCACTGGCCCGAGTTTCAACAACTGGTGCGCAGCCGCCAGGATTGGGCCGAAGTGGCCGGCGTCAGCCCCCAGGACGTGGGGGTGCTGGTCGAGGCCTTGCAACAGGGACCAACCAATATCCAGGTCGGCTGGGGCATGGGACGGCGCCGTAACGGGGGAGCCGGCATCCGGGCGGTGGACGCGCTTGCGGCCATCAGCGGCAATCTGGGCATCTCCGGCGGCGGTGTCTCTTACTATTACCGGCGGCGCAGCGCCTTCGATTCGGTTGAACTCGGAGGTTTGGAGGTGGCCCCGCGCAGCTTTTCCGAGGCCTGTCTGGGTCAGGAGCTGCTGCAGGCCGATCCTCCCGTGCGCTTCGCCTGGGTGACGGCCGGTAATCCGGTGTCCATGCTGCCCGATAGCGGCTCCGTGCGCCGGGCCCTCTCGGCTCTGGAAATGCTGGTGGTGGTGGATACGCATCCGACCGACACCACCGACCTCGCCGACTTCGTGCTGCCCACCCGCACCCTGATCGAAGACGAGGATCTGCTGGGCGCTTATGGCAATCACTACCTGCGCTCCTCGCAGCCGGCCGTGGAAGCTCCCGGCGAAGTGCGCCACGAGCTCTGGATCTGGCAGCAAATGGCCGCCCGTCTGGGCCTGGCCGAGGTGCTGGAAGGCAGCCCGCGCCAGTGGAAAGAGCGCATGATGGTGCGTCTGCGCGCTTCCGGAGTGGGTCTCGAGGATCTGGAGAAAGGCGCCGTGCGCAATCCTTACGCCACCCAGGTGCTGTTCGCGGACCTGAAGTTTCCCACCGAGAGCGGTAAGGTGCAGCTGATTCATCAGGCCCCGGAGCTGACCACTCCGGATGCCGATTATCCTCTGCAGCTCGCAGCTTTCTCTACGCCCAAGGCCCAGTGCTCGCAGTGGTCGGTGGCGCTCTCTGAGCTCACCGAAGCGCGCGTGCATCCGCAGGCGGCCGGGGACCTGGCGGACGGATCCGAGGTTTGCCTGGAGACGCGCCGGGGGCGCATGACCGTGCGCCTGCGCCACGATGATCAGGTGCATCCGCGCTTGCTGCTTTTGCCCAAGGGTCGCATGTTGCGTCAGGGTGGCTGCGCCAACGACCTGATCGAAGCCCGCGAAACCGATATCGGCGGCGGTGCCAACTACTACGAGGAACCGGCCCGCCTGGTCGCGCTCTCGTGAAGAACTGGACGGTCGAATTGCTGCCCGGGGTGGTGGTGCATGCCTACCTCCACCAGCATCAGCAGCACACTTGCTGGAGCTATCTGACCGAGGGGCTGCGAGCCCTGGACCAGTCGGAGCTGGCCTTCTGCTGGCCCTTTGAGGATGGCGACGTGCCGGTTCCGCCGCGCCCGCTGGAGTTTTTCGATACGGTCTGTCGGGCGGTGGCGCAGGGGAGACGGGTGGGACCGGGGGATGTCACCGGTTTTGCCAAAGGCTCTGAGGTTTTCGGGCGCAAGGACGTGACCGGCGTTCTCTACGTGCCCTGCCCGGGGTTGGAAGAAATCGCCGTGCCGCCGGAGACTCTTTCCGTCATTCCGCTGCTGGGCAAAGAGCTGGAGCGGGTGCGCGATGAGGGCGGGGCCCGCTTTATGGCCCGCCAGGCCCTGCGCACCCAGACCTACCCCTATCCCAACTGGTTTGACCGCCAGCGCAAGAGCGAGCGCCTCAAGAAAGGCGAGAGCGTGCTGGGTGGGGGAGTGCCCGTCATCCACTCCTGGCTGACCCACGCCTGGTCGCAAGAGGGTCGCCTGACGCTACGCATTCCCTACTACGAGCGCGATCTGATTGCCCGGGCACTGGAAAACATCCCGGTCGACCGACCCTTTGCGCTGCTCACCGGGATTGCTCCCGAAGCCGAAGGCATCCTGGTGTGGCGGCCCGGCCAGCGGCAGGCAGCCGTGCTGGCCGCTCCCGGAGCTCCCGCCGCCGAGCGTCTGTCGGGCAATTTCTTTCTCTTTGCCACCAACCCCGAGGTGGAGGTCAGCCTGGGGGAAGGTCTGGAAGATGGTTTCCGCCTGATCTTGAGCCTGGCCGATCACCGGGCTCTGCGTCGGACCCTGTGCCGCGGCGAGGCTTTCGAGCTGGACCACTTCACCCTGGAGTCCAGCAACCATCAGGTGATGCTGCTCCACGACGAAGCCTACCTGGAGCAGGCCGGCTTTCAAATCGAAAAATCCACCGAGCTGCTGCAGCAGATTCTGGGCTTGATGCAGGCCACCTTACAGCGCGACGAGTTGCGTGGCCTGGCCGTGCGCGTGCAACTGGACGCGCACGGCCAGGTGGCGGTGATGTTTCCCGAAGCGCTGGAGTTCGCCAGCAAAAACCAGCTGGGGCTGGCGGTCATGGCCCTGCCGGCGCCGCCCCTGCGCCTGCCGGTGCAGCTGGAGCTTCACTGTCAGCTCTAAAGTGGGCCACGCCGGCCCTGGTCGGGCTGGTGCTGGCGGCCGACATGCTCTGGTCTCCGGCCCTGGTTTCGCTGCCTGCTCCCGCTCCCGAACCCCCCAAGTGGGATCTCGAAACCATCGAGAAGCTCAATCCGCCGCGCGATCATCAGGCCGAGTGGGCCCGCCTGGCCCCGCAGCTGGAGCGGTCGCAGCCGGCCAACGCCTGGCAGGGCTGGCAGCGCCTGGCGCTGAGTTCCCCGGCCGGCGGCCTCTTCAGGGCTTACCAGAGTCGTCTGAGCGGCTTGCGTTGGGCCCAGCTGGAGGCAACCGCCGAGCGCCTGCGCCCCCTGCTGGAGAAGAACGATCTGCCAGCCTATCGCCAGCAGCTGCTGCTGCGCGGTGAGGAGCGGGGCCCGCTGGGCCTGGCTCTCACGCTGCAGCCTTTGAGTGAAGTGGGTCGCGAAGATCTGCTGCCGGAAAGCTGGTGGTGGGAAATTCTGGTGCAAGAAAGCCATCGACAGGCTCTGCGGGCCGGGGTCCGCCTGGCCCGCGGTCAGCAGCCCGAGATGCCTCATCGCTGGGAAGGCCGCACCTGCGTGTGCTGGACTTTCGCCCTGGATGGTCGCGACGACGGAGGTCAGCTGGAAGCTCCCCTGGATCAACCCGGTAGCAACGCTCCCGGCGACTGGATCTACCGGTTTCGCTGAAACTCCCAGCCTTGCCAGGCGGCTCCCGCCAGCGCTCCTCCCAGCCCGCAGATGAGCATCAGACGCCCCACCACTCCCAGGCTCAAACTGGCCCAGAGCGCCAGTTCTCCCAGCAGTCCGCCGCGCAGCAACTGGATCCCCAGGGCCGCGCTCAGACACAGGCCGACCGTTGCCAGCATTCGTCCGCGGGGGAGTTTGGAAGCGCCCGGCCCGAGCTTGCGCAACGCCTGCACGACCGCCTCCATGCTGGCCGGTCGCCGACGGGGGTCCAGTTCCAGCATCTGTCTTAAAATCGGCCAGTGATCCTTGGGAATCTGGGGCGTCTGCAGCAGCGGTGCCAGCGGCAGCTCCCGGTTGTAGCAGGCCAGTCGGGCCGGATGATCCTCGCCTTCCAGGGCAAAACTGCGACTGCGCGGGGCATAGCCGGTCAGGGCGCAATAAAAACTGGCCGCCAGCGCATAGATATCCCAACTCACTTGCGGGGGACCGCCCGCGGCCTGTTCGGGCGGCATATAAAAGTAGCTGCCCATGCGCTGGCGCGTGTCGGAAAGGGGCCGGGCCTGGCCCAGGTCGGCCAGCAGCAAATGGTCGTGACGATCCAGCAGCAGGTTGGCCGGCTTGACGTCGCAGTGCACGATCTGGCAGCGATGCAGCAGACTCAGTCCCTCGGCCGCCTGCACAAACCACTCCAGCCAGTCCTCGGGTCGGAACGGCTGCTCGACTCGATCTTCCAGCGAGCCCACGCAGAGCGGCGAGACCAGATAGATGTGCGCTCCCTCCATGCGGGCGTCGCGCACCTCGAGAATGGAAGGATGGCGGCCCACTTTGACCATGTGCTCGATCTCGGCCATCTGCTGCATGCCCTGGCCGGGCCGCACCTCGATGACTTTGATGGCCACCTCCTGACCGGTGCGTTTGTGGCGCGCCGCCCAGCAAGTGGCAAAGCTGCCCGAGCCCAGTTCGCGCCCGATCTCGTAGTCGGCCAGGGCCCCCGGGTTGCTGGCGCCGGTGGAAGCCAGACGCGCCAGTTCGTCGTCGTCGTCCTGGGTGAGGGTGATGTCAGCCACGCCAGCCGAACCGTCCCAGCCACATCCCGACCACCGCGCCCACCACCGCTCCCAGTCCCGCCAGTCCCAGCAGGCGGAAATCGAAGAGCAGCCCGCCCAGCAGAGCGGCTGCGCCCAGTTTCCAGAGAGCCTGGCGCAGGGGGGGCGCGGCCGGTTGGCCCAGAGCTTGTAAGAAGTCGGCCGCGCTGGCGAACTGGCCGGAAGCGGTGCGGCTCAGGAGATCCAATAGTTCCGGCGCGGTGGCGCCGGCCAGCAAGTCCTGACCCAGCCGCCCCAGAGCCTTGACGTCAGCGGTCGCCTCGCCCGGCGGTTCGGCCGTCAGCCAACCGTCGATGCGCAGCTCGGATTTGCGGTCCATCAAAAGATTGCCCGGAGTCAGGGCGCCGTGGGTGAGTCCGCCGGCGTGGGCCGCCACCAGCGTCTGGGCGATCTGGCGCAGCCAGGGCTCCACTTGAGCCACGCTGTGGCGGGAGTGGGCGGCGCTGGTCAAACTGACCGGAAAGTAGGGGAAGACCAGGTAGCGCGGCTTTTCGGCCAGCTGCATGTCCAGCGGCATCACCGCCCGGGCCAGATCCAGCCCGTTGAGCAGCTGCAGGCGGGCGTTGACCTGGGCCGAGCTCAGGCCCGGATCGAGATAGCGAACCACCACTCGCTGCCCGGTGGAAGGCTGAAAGGCGCGCCAGCTGCGCTCCTCCGCATCCAGGGCTTCTTCCAGGTCCAGGCCTAGGGGAGCGGCGTCAGGCCGAGCCAAGTTCCGGGTCCGTTCCACAGGCAAAGCAATAACCAGGCGCTCAATCCGCCCCACAATCCGGCCAGAGCGCCCTGAGCAGCGCCCTGGCGCAGGGCCTCGCTCAAGTTGTCCGGGGTTTCCAGCGAGCCGGGGGTGAGCAGATGCACCAACCAGCCGCCCCCCAGTCCGCCCAGCAGGCCCAGCATCAGCAGCTTGAGCAATTGGGGCGAGTGAAAATAGAAGCTTCCCATGGCCAGCAGCCCGCCCAGGGCTCCTGGAACCAGGGAGTTCACGCCGAGGCCACTCGGTTCCGGCCCTGTTCTTTGGCGCTATACAGAGCCCGGTCGGCCTGGCCCACCAGGGCGTCAAAATCGCTGCCGGCGCTGCTATAGCCCAGGCTGACGGTGAGCTGGCCGTGCTCCTGCATGCGCTGGCGGGCGCGTTCGGCCAGTTGGGCGGCCGCTTCTCCGCTGACCGGGCACAGGGCCACGAACTCTTCGCCGCCATAACGCCCGAAGAGTCCCGGGCGGAAAAGCTCCTGCAGTTGTTGGGCGGCCTGGCGCAGGGCGCGATCGCCCCCCTGATGGCCGTGCTGGTCGTTGAACTGCTTGAAGTGATCGATGTCGATCAGGAAGAGAGTGGTCTGGGTGCCCTGCTGGCGGCAGGTCTCCAGGGCTTTCTCGGCTTCCTCCATGAAGTGGCGGCGGTTGAAGACTCCGGTCAGCCCGTCGAGCGTGGCCAGCTGCTGAACTCGCGTGTGCAGTCGGGCGTTTTGTAGGGCGATGTAGGCCTGGCTGGCCAGTGCCCGGGCCAGCATCAACTGGGGCTCGTCAAACGACTGGCGGTTGGCCATGACCAGCAGGGTGTTGGTGTGGCTTTCCTCCAGCCAGCCGGGCAGTCCGGCGCGAATCTCCTCGAGCTTGACCAGCTGACCGGTTTCCGCCATAAAGCCGCGATGGGCCAGCACCCGGTAACCGTCCGCGTCCTGCTGCAGCAGCGCGGCCCGGTCGTAGAGCACCAGGTTCTCCAGGCCGACCAGGAAGCGTTTGGCCACTTCCTCGGGGTTGAGGGTGGAGAGCAGCCCTTGCTGCAGGTTGCCCAGCTGCTCGGCCAGACCGCGCCGCTCGCGTTCGGCTGCGATGTCGCGCTCCAGCAGCAGACGCCGGGATTTTTCCAGGGCCGAGGTGACCACTTCGGAAACCAGGGCCAGCACGGCCCGGTCCAGTTCGCCCGGGGTGAGCTGGTGGGCGTCCCCGTCCACTTCCGCCCCGATGGCGTAGAGCACGTAAGACTCGTCACGACCCAGGATGGGGGCGGCTACCGCCCAACTGATGCCTTCCACCACCGTGGGGGTAGCCACTCCGGGGGTGACTTCGGGCGCGTTGGACCACAGGTAGCAAAGCGGTTTGCCGGCTTCCAGGGCCTGTCGCACTAGAGTGCGACTGGGCGGCACCTGGGAGTTGCCCTGACTGGCCAGCACCTTCATCTGGCCGTGAGCGTCCACCTGAATGGCCATGAGGTCGGCGGCGTGGGAAATCACCTCGCCCAGCACCGACAGCGTGCCGCGAATCAAGGCCTCGGTGGTCTCGAAATCGCGCAGCACCGGCTGCAGGGCCAGCAGGGCGCGCAGCCCGCGCGAAGCGTCCTGCTCATGGGCCACGCTCAGCAGGGTGGGGTCGAGGGTGATGGGCGTGCCCGAGGGATTGGTCTCGCGAATCCAGCGAAACAAGGTCTGCCCCGAAGAAAAGCCCTCCCCGCACGAGATCTCGAACTTCTCCTCGGCCCGCCCCTCGAAGAACAGGGGCCGCCGCGCCTCCGGACAACGCTCGATGAGCAGGCGGTCACCGGCCAGTTGCATGTGAAAATGCTGGCGGGAAAGGCTGGCGTCGAAAGGAACCGCCAGCTTGTCCCCGGTGTCCTCACTGCTGCTGCGACCCACAATCTGGTCGCGTTGCCCCACGATCAGGAAGGTCTTCTCGTTGGTCTTCAGGTGGCGTGCTTCAACCCAGGCAAATTCCATCGGGGGAGTTTCGGACTCCCCGCTCCGGGCGCCTGCCCGGCTGAGGGCGGCCGGGCACCGCGCGGCCTGCCCGCCCCCAGGCGAGGTTTTGCATCGTCCCCAGCCGGGCGCCCGCCGCCTGCCCGCCTCCAGCCGAGGCAAAACCCCCTCTCCAGCCGAGGCCAAACCTCCACACGGCTCTCTCAGAGAAATTTCAGGCCTGTACGGCAGACTCACCGAGTGCTGATCCGAGACTCGTTCGCGCCCGTTTCCCTGCCGAAACCGGCGCGCACCACCCGCAAGCCTGCTCCCGCCCAGGACCAGGCTCAGCTTTCGGTCGCCTCGCAGCTACAGCAATGCCCGATCGGCCCGCAGCTCAGCACCCTGACCCGCTCGCTCAGCCGGCAGAACCGCGCCGCCGGGGAATGCGCCGCCACTCAGGCCGCCGGCGGTCCCACCCAGGCAGGCGCCGCCCAGATCCAGGCGCAGATGCGTCAGGGCCTTTGCCCCTACCTGTCGCAAGCCACCCAGAACAACCCCGCCCGGGACTGGTCGGCCCTCAATCTGCTGCGCGAAGGCCTGGAGCAGGGCCACACCGATCCCATCGACTTCCTCCACGGCGTGCACGAGAACTACGGTCCCAGCGTCCAGGTCGGCGACGTGCTTTTCGAATCCCGCCCCGACGTGGTGGGTCAGATCCTGGTGGCCACCGAGAACCCCTCGGCCGACAAGAATAAGTTCGCCAAGTCCACCCTGCAAAAGCACTCTCTCGGCCAGGTCTACGGCGATCACACCATCTTCCTGGAATCCGGCGCCGACTGGAAAGCCCAGCGCAAAAGCCTGACCCCGCATTTCGTGGGCCAGGCCGTGCTCTCCGAAGAGAACCATCAGCATCTTCAGGATCTCACCGACAAGCACCTCAACGCTCTGCCGGTGGGCGTTCCCGTTGACCTCAATCTCAAGCTACGAACCCTCTCCCTGGACGTAGCCCTCAGCCATATGTTCGGCCAGAACCTCGAACTGAACGAGTTGGAACAGCTGGCCGGTCTCTTCGAACGGGGCGGCAAACTGGCGCAGCACAAGCTTTTCGGCATCGAGCACCAGGACCCGCAACTGCACGAACAGATGAATCAGGTGGCCGACCGCTTGATCGCCACCCCCACCCCGGCCCCGATGTTGCAGACCCTGCTGGCCGCCCCCGAAGCCAAAGACCGCAAATGGCTGCGCGAGCAGGTGCTGATGCTGACCATGCTGGGCCACGAAACCACCGCCAATCTTTTGACCTACAGCGCCGCCGAACTGGCCGCCCATCCCCAGGATCTGGCCGAACTACGCGCCGAGTACGCGGCCACCATCGGCAACGCTCGCCCCACCGTCGATCAGACCACCGGCCTCAAGTTCACCCGCAACGCCATCAAAGAAACCACTCGCGAACACGCTCCCAACTACTTGATCAGCCGCGAAGCTCTGGAAGACGTAGAAATCGAGGGAATGCGCCTGAGCGCCGGTACCCAGGTGCTGATGTCCGTTCAGGACACCAACCGGCTGCCGGACAACGACTGGGACCCGGACCGCGCCGGCGGCAAGATCTTCTCTTTCGGCGGCGGTACGCGCGTGTGTATGGGCCAGGTGTTGGCCCGTCTCGAGGCGGCGGTGGTGCTTTCCCAGCTGATGACGCGCTTTGACTTGGAACCTACCGCTACCACAGACCTGGCGCCCAAGTCCGACTTTTCCAGTCGCCCGCAAGATGCCCATTACACCTTACATAGAACTGACATTGCGCAAATAGAAGGCTGACCTGGGGGGCATAGAGTGCCTCCATTATGTCATACCTTTCATGCATTGATGAACTTTCCAATCCCTGGCTTTGCCAGCAAGCCCTCACCGATCAGTTGGTGGTGGAAATCCGCCAGCTGCGCGGCAATCAGGAGATGGCCCAGAAGCTCGAGCAGAACTGGCTTCAGGTGGTGGGAATCCACCGCGCCAGCGCCTGCGCCACCAGCGGCAAGTTGCGCCTCAGCTACGATTTGCGCCGCTTCTCGCGCAGCCAGCTGAAGGCCCGGGTGACCGCGGGGGCGTAGTCTCCCGGGTGAACTCTCCCGCCCGCGTCCTGATCATCGACGACGAGAAAAACATCGTCGAAGCTTTGCGTTACAACCTCGACCGGGAAGGTTTCGAGACTCTTTTTGCCTTCGACGGGCTGACCGGACTGGAACTGGCCCGCACCCAACTGCCCGACCTGATCATCTCCGACTGGATGTTGCCCGGCCTGACCGGACTGGAGTTGTGCCGGCGCCTTTCCGCGCTGGAGGAGACCAAGCACATCCCCATTATTCTGCTGACGGTGCGCTCCGACGAGACCGACAAGGTGCTGGGCCTGGAGATGGGCGCTCACGATTACGTCACCAAGCCGTTTTCCACCCGCGAAATGGTGGCCCGCGTCAAAGCCGCCCTGCGTCGTCAGGAAACGCTGAGCGCCCCCCGCGTTCAAGAAGAAATGTTCAGCCTGGGATCGCTGAAAGTGGACTGGGCCCGCCACCGAGCTTTTCTGGACAACGAACCGCTGGAGTTGACCTCCAAGGAATTTCATTTGCTCAAGGCGCTGGTCGAAGCCAAAGGCCGCGTGCTCAGCCGCGAGCAGCTGCTGGATCAGGTCTGGGACTACGAGCAGGCCAGCAATGTCAGCACCCGCACCGTCGATCTGCACGTCAGTCAGCTGCGTCGCAAGCTCGGCCCCGTCTCCCGCCAGTTGGTGACGGTCAAGAACGCCGGTTACCGCCTGGATGCCTGATAGCTTCGAGCACTTTTTAGCCGAGCGCCTGCAGGCCGAGGCCATTCTCGAGTCCCTGGCCGAGGGAGTGGTGGCCGTCGACGCGGCCGGCGACTTTGTAGCCATCAATCCGGCTGCCCGCGCACTTTTGGGCATGGGGCAGCAGCCCGTCATCGGCGCCAGTCTCTATGAAACGGTGCGTCAGCACGATCTTCACGAACTGGTGCGCGAGGTCATGTATACCGGACGTCTGACCCTGCGAGACGTGCCGCTCTTCGCTCCTCGCGAGAGAATCTTGCGCGCCCAGGGCGTGCCCTGTCTGGCCCCCGGCCCGGGCGGTGCTCGGGTGGTTTTGCTGCTGCAGGACGTCACCGACCAGCATCGCTACGACCAGCTGCGCCGCGAGTTCGTGGCCAATGTCTCGCACGAGCTGAAAAGTCCGCTTACTTCGATTCGCAGTCTGACCGAAACGTTGCTCGACGGAGGTCTTGAGGATCCGGGCTGCAACCGTCGATTCGTTTCGCTAATCGAAGAGGATTCGACGCGCCTGGCCCGCTTGATCGACGATCTGCTGATCCTCTCCCAGGTAGAGTCGCGGGCCATCCCCCTGCGGCTCTCGGCGGTGGAACTGGATCAGGTGGTCACCCAGGTGCTGGCTCCCCGCGAAGTGCTGGTGGCCGAGCGCAAGGTCAAGATCATCCGTCGAGTGGATCCGGAATTGCTGGTGCGAGCCGACCCTGACCGCCTGCGCCAGGTGCTGGACAATCTGCTGGACAACGCTATCAAATACAGCCCGGTCGGGGGAAGGGTGGAAATTCTCGCCTATCCGGTGGAAAACCATCGAGTCCAGGTGCGGGTTCACGACCAAGGTCCGGGCATCCCCCCCGAGGCCCGCGCCCGCGTTTTCGAGCGTTTCTACCGGGTGGATAAGAACCGCGCCCGCGAGTTGGGCGGCACCGGTCTGGGCCTGTCGATCGTCAAGCATATCGTGGAATCCCACGGCGGCCGCACCTGGGTGGAGGGCACGGTGGGGGAGGGCAGTCAGTTTTGCTTCACCCTGGCCCTGGCCACCCACCGCGAGGACGAAGTGGTGGCCAATGCGCCCGATTCGGTGGAAGCCAGCGTAGCTTCGCTACCGCCGGTGGAAGATGAGCTGGGCCACCTGCAGGAGCGCTTGCTGGTGATGGCCGGTCTGGTGGAGGAAGCGGTGGGCCGCTCGGTGCAAGCGCTGGTGCTGCGCGACGCCAAACTGGCCCGCCAAGTGCTGGAGCGCGACCGCGTCATCGACCAGTCCGAGTTGGTCATCGACGAAATCTGCCTGCGCCTGCTGGCCGAACGCCACGCCGCCGGCATGGACCTGCGCCTCATCGCTATGGCCTTCAAGATCAACTCGGATCTGGAGCGCATCGGCGACCTGGCCGTCAACATCGCCGAACGTACCCTGGACCTGCTGCGCCAGCCGCTCTTGCTACCGCTGGTGGATATCCAGACCATGGCCGAGCAAGTGCAGACCATGGTCAAAGCCAGTCTGGACGCGTTGGTGCAGCGCGACGTCGAGGGAGCCCTGGAAGTGTGCCGCCGCGACATCGTGGTCGACAGCCTCAACCGCCAGGTCTTCGAAACCATGCTGGGGCTGATGTCGAGTCAGCCCCAGAGTGCGGAACGAGCGGTGGCCCTCCTGCTGGTCGGCCGCTCCCTCGAGCGCATCGCCGACCACGCCACCAACATCGCCGAGAACGTGGTCTACCTGGTGACCGGTCGCACCGTCAAACACCGCGGGTCGCTCTAAGCCCTCGCGGGCGCGAGGACCGCAAACGCCGGCCTCAGGCCCGCGCCGTCTCGCTACTAGCCCTTCAGGCGCTGGAGAAGCTCGGAGATTCTCCGGGCGGAATGCCATACGGTGAGAATGACAACCTCCTGTGGCTTCACCAGGTAGGCAATCCGATAGCGGCCGACAATCCGTTCGCGGACATTTTCTTGCTCTAGTTCCGGTATCTGCCGCCCCAACCAGGGGTTGTCGCAAACGGCTCTGGCCGCGTAGTAGAGTTGGCGGGCCACTTTGGCCGCCTGCTTTGGGTTTTCCAGGGCAATGTATTCGTAAATCTCGTCGAGGTCCTCGGCTGCCTGAGCTTGCCAGGTTAGTCGGTAAGCCATCGACCAAAGCGCTGTTGAGCCGCCTCGTCCGTGAGGCAGTCCTCACCTCGCTCGGCGGACTCCAAGCGTTGCTGCAGGGTCAAGCGATAGGCAAGTTGGTCAATCACTTGATGAACGTCGAAGTCGCTGTCAGGGATGTCCTGAATCAGCTTGAGAACTTCTTGCTTGGTCAGATTCATATCTTTGTAGGTTTTCTTTCTGGAGGTCGGCTAACCTCCAGCGCACAGTCAGCCCTACCTACCGGCCAGCCCCAGATACAACCCCAGGGCCAGTGTGATGCAGGCCGGCAGGGTCAGCACCCAGGCCAGGCAGATGCTATACAGCGTCTTGCGCTGCAGCTGACACTTCTGGGCTGCCATCGAACCGGCGATACCCGACGAGAGCACGTGGGTGGTGCTGACCGGCATCTTCATCACGTCGGCCAGCAAAATCGTGGAGGCGGCCACCAGTTGGGCGGCCGCGCCCTGTCCGTAGGTCAGGCCTTCCTTGCCGATCTTCTCGCCCACCGTCACCACGATGCGCTTCCAACCGACCATCGTGCCCAGGCCGAGAGCCAGAGCCACGGCCACCTTGACCCAGTCGGCCACATACTCGATAGGAGCTTCCAGCGCGCGGGCCGCTTCCAGCATCGAAGCCGCCTGAGGTCTGCCCTGGCCGGCCAGCTTGCGCAGGCAGCGAGCCTGCAATCCCGTCAGATTGCGGAAAGCCACCCGGTCTTCGCCGGACAAGCGACTCAAATCGGTGCCCCAGATCCGGGCCGAGTCGGCCAGCGACTGGCGCAATCCTTGAGGCACGGCCGTTCCGTGCAGATAGCCTTCCAGCTCCTGCTTGAGCGGCACCCGAGCGTGTCCCTCGGGCAAAACCTCGACCATCTGCCGGCAGGCCGCCTGGGCCTTGAGGTTGAGGGCCGGGTCGCCCTGCAGGTTCAGGGCAAAGGTGGCCGGAGCCATGCCGATGAGAATCAGCATCACCAGACCCATGCCCTTCTGTCCATCGTTGGAGCCGTGGGCGAAGCTGACGCCGCCGCAGGTGGCGATGAGCAGACCCCGGATCCACAGCGGCGGCGGTGCGTCGCCGGTTTGCGGCGCCTGAAACAGCCGTTCATCGCTGCTCAGCCGGCGCATCAAGCGCAGCATCAAGTAAGAACACAAGAAACCGAAGAGCGGTGAAATCAGCAGGGCGGCGGTGATGGCGCGAGCCTTGTCCCAGGCCACGCCGTCCTGTAGCGGCACTCCTTGCTGAATGCAGAATCCCATCGAGGCGCCCAGAATGGAGCCGATCAGGGCGTGACTGGAAGAAGCCGGAATTCCCAGAAACCAGGTGCCCAGGTTCCAAATCATGGCCGCGCCCAGCACCGCAAAAATCATGGCCAGGCCGCCGGTGGCCGACAAGGCCTCCATCGGGAAGAGATGGACGATGGAGTAGGCCACGCCTACTCCGGCCATCATCACGCCGGCAAAGTTCAAAAGTCCAGAAAACAAAACCGCCCAATGGCTTTTCATTGAGCGGGTGTAAATGACCGTGGCCACAGCGTTGGCCGTATCGTGGAAACCGTTGACGAACTCGAAGGCCAGAGCGCCTCCAACTGCCAGTAGCAAAAGCAGACTGTGCATAGGTTTTCCTTAAGGAAAGATGGGTGACTTTTTGGGAAAGCCACCATATCCACCTTAGGTCACCCGAGTGCGAGGCCTTTGTCGTTCAAGTAAGGTCTATGTAAGAAAGTATCCACCGTTCACGAGTTGGCGTCGTAAAATTTGTCCGGGTCCAGCAGTCGTTTTTGAGCAGCCAGCGACCATTTTTTCAGCCCAAGACAGCGTACCAGATCCTTGAAATGGGAGCGAATGCTCTCGGTCGTGGTCTGGGGAATGACAATGTTCTGGTCGCCAGCGGCCGGGTCGGGCAAACCCACCCCGATTTGCTTCCAGCTGTTGCCCTTCTGCACATAGTGAATCCAGCTGCAGTTGCCGCTATGCAGGTTCACCTGATGCAGGGCCAGACCGTGGATCGCTCCGTCCACCCGCACCAGTCGATAGACATGGGCCAGGCTGACGCAGTCGTGACCGGCGAAAGCCTGGGCGGCAAAGGCTTTCGCCACCCTGTCCGACTCCGCCTCGGGGAGTTCCTCCACCCGCGGCTGGGCCCAACCGGTCAGGGTCAGCAACAGAAGCACCCAGCAGATGCGCACGGTGGGGCTCTCAGGACTTCTTAGCCAGAATGCGACCGATCAGAGAGCCGACGAAACCGGCCGGCACCGCCGCCGCCAGTCCCAGCGCGACACCGGCCGCCGGGTGAGCAAAAGAACCGAATGCAGCGCCGGCCGCTCCTCCCAGCACCGCGCCGATCATCGCTCCTTTGCCGGTGTGATTGGAGTTGCCACCCATCATGTTGGCCACATCCCCGATCAAGCCCACCGCTCCCAGGACCACCGTGCCGATCATGGCGCCCGATGCGATTCCGGCCAGCAGCGAACCCGAAGTTCCGGCGTAATAGCCCAGAGCGGCGGCACCGGCGGCAGCCACCGTTCCCATAACCCGGGGTAAGAACTTCGGCTCCGGTTTCTGCACCGGGCTCGGCTGAAACGAGTCCTGCGGGCCCTCGACGGGCGGCTGTGGCCGCTCTCCCGGAGCTTTCAAAGTGCGCAGTTGCTGAGACGGTAAATTCTGAATTTTCATAGCGAGCCCCTCGGAAACCGTTTTTGTATATCTGTTGGCACCAGCTTAGCCGGCCGAGGTGGTGAAAAGGTGGTGCGAGTCCTCGGGCTGTTAAAAGAATGTAAACGCCTCTGGTGGGAATTCTGCCCTACCTTCCTTAAATCACTCGCCATGCAGTGGACGATCGAAAGCGTTTCTCCCAAGGGTTCTGTGCTGGCCAATCTGCAAAGCCAGCGGGGCCTCGAAGCCACCCTGTATTTCCAGACCCCGCGGCGTTCCAAAGTGAAGGTCAACGGGGCCGAATACACCATTTTGGACAAAGACGGCTTCTTCCGCCGCGACGTGCGCCTGATCGCCCCCGACGGCACCGTGGAAATCGCCGCTTCGGTCGGTTGGTCCGGACGCATGTGGTGGCTGCAGTCCGACGACAGCAAAGTCTTCTACGACTTCTCGGCCGACTGGAACCAGCACCGCGTAGTGCTCCAGGGCGACACCGAGGTCATGCGACTGCTACCGAGCTATCACGGCAAAAAGCTGACCGGTTGTGAAGTGCGCGGCCTGACCGAGCACAAGTTCTGGAGCATCTACGCCTTCTACCTGATGGTTTACGACGAACGCGAATCCCTGGAAAGCGCCAAACAGTGGTCCGACATCGGCCGAGGAGCCGGTGCCCTCTCCCTGGAGGTTGCCGCCGAAGCCATTTTCGGAAGCGGCTGACCCGAGCGCTCGGTTCCGGTGCACCCACGGGTGTCGGCGCCGCTACCGGTCCCGGCATTGCGCCCACGGGTACCGGCGCGCCTACCGGTCCCGGCATTGCGGCCACCCGTGCCGGCGCGCCTACCGGTCTCGGCAATGCACTCACCGGTTCCGGCGCACCCATCCGTCTCGGCAGGCCCAAGCGCCCAAGCGCCAAGCCCGCTCAGTTCATCGTATTGGTGTCCATAAAGCTGCGCAGCAAACTGGCCGTCTCCTTGGGAGACTGGCGGGCCAGGGCTTCGAGTTTCTCCAGGGTGCGCGGCTGGGTGGCGGTCTCGGCAGCCGGCGAGGCGGCGCCGTCCTTGTGGAAGTTCAGGTCACACTGAGTGGCCAGACCATCGAACTTGGGCGTCTCCAGCACCGGCTGGTTGAGGCGCATGCGGCGCTGGCCCACGGTCCAAATGGCCGCCCCCAACCCCAGGGCCCCGGCCAGACCCAGCCAGGCGATGGGTCCGGTAGGAGCGGGCTGCTCGACCGCCAGCGGAGCCGGGGCAATCGACTTCAGGCCCGCGCTCTCCCGGTGCAGCGGAACCACCGAGGCGGTGATCTTGTCACCCCGCGATTCGTCCAGACCAATCGAATTGCTGACCAGATCCATAGCCACCTGAGACTGACCCTTCTGCTCGATGAGAACAGCACAGGTGACCCGCTCCAGACGCGGCAGCTTGAACACCCGCCAGGTGAGAGCCTCGTGAGGACTGCGGCGTACCGCCTCCACCACTTTCTCGTAGGTCTTGGTCTTCTTGGAAGCCCCACCGGCGGAGGAAGGCTCGTCCGCCTGCTCTTCCATAAAGGTCGTGATCTCCGGCTGGTCCGACTTATAGGTCTCCTTGGAAGTATTCTTCACCACCGGGTCGTCCGAGCCGGTGCTGTTCTTCACTTCCAGCTGGGAAAAGTCCATCTGCACATTGACGACGGCCAGCGCATTGCCGCGACCATAAGCGGTGTCCAGCATTCGCTGAGCCTTCCCTTGCATGTAGACTTCCAGCTGCTTCTGCAGCTCGAACTGCATCGAATCCACCACGCCCTCACCGTTCTGGGTCTGCTCGCGGCCGGTCTGATCCACCACCGTCACGTCCTGCTGGCGCATGGCCGGCACGGCCCCGGCCACGAACTTGGCGATACCGGTGGCCTGGCGCTGGGGCATATCGTAGCCCGACTGCAGAGTCAACATCACCGATGCGGTCGGGTGGTTGTTGTCTTCAAAGGCCGAGGATTCGGGAATGGCCAGCTGGACGGTGGCGTTCTCGACCCCCTGCATCGAGCGCAAAGTGGCTCCCAGACTCAGCTGCAGCTCGGCCTGCTCCTTGGCCAGCGCTTCACGCCGGGAAGGCGTCAGGCCCATCGAATTCAGCTTGGCCGACGGATCCTCGTGAGGGATTTGCTCGGCGCTCAGTTGATTGAGCAGCGCCAGGCGCTTTTCCGGAGCCACCGTCAGATTGTCCCCGTCCGGGCTGGGCTGGTGCTCGATGCCCAACTTGGACAGATACTGCGAACACTCCTGAATCTGGCGCGGCGTCAGCTTGGAAGCGAACAGTTTGACCGGCTCCACCGACTGCTGATGCTTGCTCAACCCCAGCCAGCCCAGGGCTGCCAGCAGCACCGTCACCAGCACCGCCACCTTGTAGCGGGTAGGCAGGGCGATCAAGCGGGATCGCCAGTCGGTAGCGGGTTTGCGAGCCGGATGGAGAGCGGCAGAGCGACGGGACGCGGAAGTAACCAGATTGGACACAGGAAAGCTCCTTTCCAAAAGGCCTCAGAGGGCCGGGGGGGACAGGCTTACCTTAACCTCGAGTCGTTGCCAAAATGTTGTCGTCTCGTAACATATTAAGACGCGTTAACAACTTTCCGCGCGCATCCGGGCCGCATGCAGGCGCTCCGCTTCTTCCGCGGAATAACTCTCGGATGAGACGGCGGGGATTTACGCTCCTGGAAATAATGATGGTGTTGCTGATCCTGAGTGTGTTCAGCGTTCTGGCCATTCAGGGGCTCCATCAGGGCAAAGATAAAGCGGGCGCTCAAGGGCTGGCCTACATCATCAGTGAGGAAATGCGCCGGGCCCGCCAGGAGGCCATCGCACATCGCCGCCCCACCGCCTTCTGCCTGCCCACCAATGGCGGAACGTCCCCCATCACCCGCTCCTTCTACGTGATGGACGGGGAGTTTCAGCCGCGCATCGTGCGCTCTCGTAACTTCAAGTCCGAGTTCGCCGGGGCCAATCTTTTCGTCGGCGAATGGAACCTGAGCTCCGGAGGCTGGAGCGCCGCTCCCCTGGCGGTCAACGGCAGCAAATGGAATTCTTTCGACTTCAGCAACTGGGTCCCCAGCACCAGTTCGGCGCGCAACGACAATTGCTTCGTCTTTCTACCCGACGGAACGGTGCGCACCAACGGCATCCCCTCCTTCGAGAATCGCTACCACATCCTGGTCTCGGCCGGTTCGACCGCCTCGGGCGGCAGAACTGGAGCGCGCCTGACGGGCGCCGGAGAAAGCTACACCATCAGCATCAGCCCGGTGGGCGGCGTCACGCTCAGCAGCGGGATCCTGAACGAAAACGGCTCTTCCGGCGGACGCGGCAACTACGCCTCTTCGGTCAACTTTACGGCGCCGCATCCGGACACGATCGCTCTGATCGATCCCGATCCACTGCCGGGCAATCCCGCTCTCTTCCCCAAGCCCAACCCGGCCAATCTGCCGTCCACCACCCCTCCTCCCCATGCTTTGATCACCAAGGACCAGTATGTGAGCCTGCACATGGAGGCCAAGTCCGATTCAGGAGAGCAGCTTTTCTGCGCCTGGAAGATCGTCGCCCCCATTCCGGTCGACGGAGATGGAAACCAGAATCCCGGCGCTTTCTCCCTGAAAGGAGACACCAGTTCCGGCAGCTCCGGCGCCGGCGGGCGCATGGAGTGGGACCAGAACCTGCGCGGCGGCGTCGGAGCCTGGAAGACCGACTGGCAGTGGCGCCCTCCCGTCAAAGCCCGGGCCGGGGAAGTCTACACCCTGCAGTGCGAAGTCCAGAACGTCAACGGCGGCAACCCCAAGGTCGAGATCAAGCGTCTCGAGATTCGCCCCCCGGGCCGTATCCTATTTCAAAGCAACCGCGCCAACCCCGGGCCGGGCATCTACACCATGGATGAATCCGGCCAGCGCGAGCGCATCTACCTGCCCGGTTACGCCGAACCGAGCGCCACCGTGGACGGCCAGCGCATCGTGTGCGTCAACGCCACCAATCACCAGCTGATCCTGCACACCCCGCTCGACCCGAATAACAACATCGTGCTCCAGGCCAGCGGTGCCCACCTGCCCTCGATTTCTCCCAACGGAAACCTGGTGGCTTTCTATCGGGATAGCGGCAGCGGACTGCAGCTTTGCGTCATGAAAGCGGGCCTGGGCGCCACACCCTATGATATCGCGGCACCCGCTCCGCCGAATCCTCTCGAGACGGTCAAGCTTTCTTGGAGCGACGACGGCCGCACGCTTTATTTTCCTAATGGACCGCACCTGGCCTCGCGGGAGCTACCGCTGCTCTCAGGTGGCCGGCCCGACGTCGTCTCCGGCGCATCCAATCCGGCCGTGCTCGACAGCTATTCCAGCGCCTGCAACATTTCGTCTTCCACCACCGTCAACGGCATGCTGATCGTGACCGACAACTACAGCGCCTACGACCCCTGGATCACGCGGGGTAACAGCAACGAACTCTACCTTTCGGTGGGAGACGAGGATGCTTCGGTGGAGCGCAATCCCCGCGGTGGCCAGTTCATGGTGACCCACCGCGCCCTCACCGACCCCGATCGCCAGCTGCACATCGTCGATGTGACCGGCACCACCGGCAGCCGCAACCCCGCTATCACCAGTGAGGGCAGCAACTTTCATCCCGTCTGGACCAAATGAAACAGCGGGGTCTCACCCTGGCCGAGGCCATCGTCGCCATCTTTGTCATGTTGGCCGGCGTGGTGGTCATGGTTCGCCTCTTTCACACCAGCCTGCGCTACCAGACGCTGGTGGACAATCAGTCCACCGCCATGCTGCTGGCCGAGCGAGAGCTGGAAAGGGTGCGCGGCTGGAGTCGAAAGGTCCACACCAGTCCGGGAGCCAGCAACGACTTCAACGCTTTCTCGGCCGACAACTACCCGGGCAAAATCGCTTTTGAAGAGAACGGCTTTCAAGTTCAGACGACGGCGGTGGCCCACGATCTCTACAGTCCCTGCTCGCTGTTTGAGCAGCTCTACACCAATCCCGGCGACCGGCGGGTCATGCGTCGGGCCATTCGCAAAGTGACGGTCACCGTCCGCTGGGGCTGGGATCCCTACAAAAATGCACCTCTCCAACACGAGTTGACCAGCTTGATCGGCTGGCCCACTCCCAAAGTCAATCTGCCCACGCTGCCGGCCACGCCCGCGGTTTCCGGCACCGGCAGCTCGATTCCACGCGGAGGCCCCATGCCGGTCACGGTTTCGGCCGTCAATCAGGACGGCTTCGAACTGGCCGATCTGTTCTACGGCTACATCGTGCAGCCCGGTCCGGGCAACGGAGGCGGTGGCTTCGGGTCTGTCCAGGACGCCCGCGACGGACGCTCGGCCACCCTGCACAACTACATTCTGAGTGGATCCGTCCCGCCGGTGGTGACGGGCTACGGCGTGGGCAATTGCGATCTGCGGGCCCGCGCCCGCTACCGCGGCTACTTTGTGGAGGGGGTCAAGAGCGACATTGATATGCTCCCCTAAGCGCGCCTTCACCCTGCTGGAAAGTCTGATCACGGTTTTTCTGGTCATGCTGGTCTTTGGTCTGGTGGCGGAACTGCTGATCGGCGCTTTTCGGGTGACCCGCTTCGAGCGCAGCAAGGGAGAGGCGGCCGAGGCGGCCCAGTTGGCGCTGACCCGCATCTGCTGTGAAGTCCGGGAGTCGTGCAAAGTGGAGGTCAATGCGGCCAAGAACCAGTTGACGCTGACCAAATTCGACGTCAGCAAGACCGACCTGGCCCGCTTCGAGGCCAACCGCTTCCAGCACATCCTGACCGTGCGCTACTATACCGACACCAACTCGACCCTGCTGCGCGACGTGCAGCAGGGGGCCACCACCGACACGCACGTGGTGGCCGACGGCATTCAGGGCACCCGCTTCGAGTTTATCGACGACGACATCCATCAGAATTTGCTGACCACCCTTTCCATCTCGGTCAAAGGTCAGATCAAGTCGATTTCCAGCGAGGTGGCGCCCATGGCGTTCTTTACCAGTCCATGAAGACGCGTCAGCGCGGCATCCTGCTGGTCACGGCCCTGATGGTCTGCATTGTCTTGCTGCTGATCGGCATGGGCCTGCTGGGCAGTCAGGCCAGTCGCTACGAAGCGGCCCGCCAGAGCACCTGCATTTCCCAGGCCCGCCAACTGGCGCTGGCCGGGCTGGAGGATGCGCGCATGAAGCTGGAGATGGACATCAACTTCCCGCCGCCTCCCGGACCCCAGCAAGAGCTGTTTTCCTATTCCGAACTGCTGGTGAACGATCCCGACCCCAATCGCTGGGGCACCTACACGGTGGTGGTGGACATGACTTACGCCAACGACATTCCCTATCCGCCACCCACCACCGTCACCGGCCACTACATCGCCGTCACCTCGGTCGGCACCGTCGGTCCCACCATCAAGCCGATCGCTCAGTACCGCCTGCGGGCCGAGATCGACAATCAGGAGAGTGGACGCCCGCCCGTTGCCGGTCTGACCACCAATCGTTTTTTCCGCTACACCCACATCGAAGATGAGGAAATGCCCTGAAAAGGTCAGGCCTTTTGGCAAGGAGAAGGCGGGCCCATGCTGCTATCCATCATCGTCCCCGTCTTCAATGAAGAAACCAGTGTGGTCGAAGTCGTCGAGCGTCTGCTGGCCCTCCCGCTGCCGGAAGGCCTGACCACCGAGATTATCGTGGTGGACGATGGTTCTACCGACGGAACTACCCGTATTTTGCAGGGTTTTGCCAGCAATCCGGCGCTCAAAATTCACTACTCGGTGCTGAACTTTGGCAAGGGAGTGGCCGTGCGCGTTGGTCTGCGCTATGCCCAGGGGGACATCGTGGCCATCCAGGATGCGGATTTGGAATACGATCCCGACCATTTGCTGGAGCTGATCAAACCGATTCGCGAAGGCCGCACCGACGTCGTCTACGGCTCGCGCTATCTGGGCACCAATCAGGGAATGGTGGTACTGCAGAATTTAGGCAACCGGATCCTGACGGCCTTTTGTAACTTGCTGTATGGCACCAAGTTGACCGACACCTACACTTGCTACAAGATCATGACCCGGGAAGTGGCCGCCGAGATGTCGCGAGTGTTGACCGCGCGCGGCTTTGAGCTGGAAGCGGAAATCACCGCTCGCTTGCTGCTGATGGGCAAGAAGCCGCTGGAACTCCCCATTCGCTACCTGGCCCGCACCCGCAGTCAGGGCAAAAAGATCCGCGCCCGCGACGGCTTCAAAGGCCTGTGGTGGACACTGCGCATCAAGATCTTCGGGTCATAGCCCTTCGAACCAGCTCAAGGTTCGGTTCCAACCGTCTTCCCAGTCCTGGGGGCGCATGAAGTGATCGGACTCAGGATATTCCTGATACTCAAATTGCCCCTGCACCTCCGCCTTTAGGTGGGCCAGGAAATCGCGGGCCGGTCCCGCACCCACGTGCTGATCCACGCCGCCGTTCCAGGCCAGCAGGCGCAACGACCGATAGGACTCCAGATGCTCGTAAGGGCGGCACCAGCTAGGATCGGCCAGGATGGCGGCGATGGTGCGAATGCGCGGCTCGTAGTGAGGCACCGCGTAAGCCAGCAGACCCCCGAAGGAAATGCCGGCCAGACCGAAGGGCCCGAAGCCCTCCCCTTCCAGCCAGTCGATCAGCAGGGGCAGTTCGGCCAGCGAGGGGCGCAGCAACTTGGCCACCTGCTCGAGCAGCGGCCCGCGATTGACAAAGCCCCGCAGATCCGGCATGCGCCGCCCGCCGTGACCGGCCGCGTCCACGCCCAAAGCCAGAAAGCCGCGCTGGGCCAGAGACTCTAGTTCGCGGCGATGGGTTTCTTTCTCGGTGTGCAGGCCGTGATAAAAGAGCACGGTCGGCCGCGGCCGGCCATCTTTGGCGATGGCCAGCAGCGGAATGCCCGCGAAGCTGAAGCTACGCTCGAACACTTTCCATCAGCATCCGTTTCAGGACTTTGCCGGCCGCGCTCTTGGGCAGCGAATCCATCACGACGTATTCTTTGGGGATTTTGTATTTGGCCAGCGTCTTTTGGATGTGCTCCACCAGCTGGACCTCATCGTGCTCGCCAGCCTGCTTGAGCACCAGGTAAGCGCGTCCGACTTCACCCCACTTGGGATGGGGCACGCCCACCACGGCCACTTCGGCGATGTTGGGATGGGTCAAGATGACTTCCTCGATTTCGGCCGGGAAGACGTTCTCGCCGCCCGAGATGAACATCTCTTTGCGCCGTCCGCAGATGTAGTAGAAGCCATCGGCGTCGCGATAAGCCAGGTCACCGGTGGCCAGCCAGCCGTCCTGCACCACCTGAGCGGTTTCGTTGGGCTTGTTCCAGTAGCCGGACATCACGTGCTCGCCGCGCACGTGCAGCTCGCCGGCCACGCCCACGGCCACTTCCTTGCCGTCTTCGCCGGTCAGTTTGACCTCGATACCGGGCAGCGGCACGCCCACCGTGCCGGAGCGTTTCTGGGCGTCTTCGAAGCTGACGCCGAAGGTATTGGGGCCGGCTTCGGTCAGACCGTAGCCCTGAATCAGCGGAATGCCTTCGTTCCAGTAGGCTTCAAAGAGCGTCTTGGGACAGGGAGCGCCGCCGCTGATCCATTTGCGCACCAGGGCTACGCGGCTGCGCGAAAAGCCCGGAGCCTGTCGCAGCATTTCATACATGGTGGGCACCAAAAAGACGAAGGTACAACGTTCTTGCTCGATGACCTCCAGCGATTTGACCGGGTCGAAGTTGCCCGGCAGCACCAGCGTGCCGCCCAGACAGAGCAGGGGAGTGGCGCACACGTTGAGGCCGCCGGTATGGAACATAGGCGTGAAGACGGGGGCGATGTCGTCGGGGGACAGTCCCCAGCCGCCAATGGTGTTCCAGGCGTTGGCCTGCATGGAGCGGTGGGTGAGCACGGCGCCTTTGGGCACGCCGGTCGTGCCGCCGGTGTAGAAGATGGCCAGGGCTGCATCTGGGGAGACGCGTGGCAACTCGACCGGATCGGCGCTCAAGGTCTGCAGGCTGAAAATCGACTGCGCTTCCAGCGTTTCGCCGCCGGCCAGGCCGGGCTCCACGAAGGTGATTTTGGGCTGACAGTCGGCCACGATCTTTTCCAGCTCCTGGGGGGTCAGGCGCCAGTTGAGGGGCACCAGACAGGCGCCCAGCAGGCCGCAGGCCAGGAACAATTCCAGAATTTCCGGGCGGTTCTGCGAGTAGACGGCCACCCGGTCGCCTTCCTTCACGCCCAGCGAAGCCAGACGGTAGGCCTGCAGGTGCGAGGCGCGCTGCAGATCCTGGTAAGTGAAGCTGACGCCCGAGACGCGGTCGATCAGGGCGACTTTGTTGGGCCGGATGTGTGCGTGTGTTTCGATCCAACGGTTGACATACATGGGGATGTTCCTCCAGGCGTGTTGTGACTCACCTAAAATAAGGCTTTCTCGTTGCAAAGGGATTTCACCTGAAGCGCGTGTAGCCTCCCTGCATGCACCGATTGAATACCCTGCTCATTCACGCCGGCGAGGCCGAACCCCGCCTCAGCGGCGCCGTAAGTATGCCCATTCACCAGAGCGTCAATTACGAGTCTATCCACGACGCCTCCTATGACCGAATCACCTACATTCGCCTCAACAACACCCCCAATCATGAGGTGCTGCACGCCAAGCTTGCGGCTCTGGAAGGAACCGAGGCGGCCCTGGTGACGGCCAGCGGCATGGCGGCCATCAGCGCGGCTCTGTTGGGCGTGCTCAATCAGGGCGACCACATGCTGGCCCACAATTGCTTATATGGTGGCACCCATTCTCTGATCACCGAAGATCTGCCGGCATGGGGCATCAATCACGACTTTGTGGACGCCAGTCGGCCGGAAACTTGGGAAGCGCACCTCAAGAGCAGCACGCGCGTTTTTTACGTGGAAAGCCTGAGCAACCCACTGCAGGGCGTGCCCGAATTGGAAGAAATCGTGCGCTTCTGCAAAAAGCACGGGTTGCTGGCGGTCATCGACAGTACCCTTACCTCGCCGGTCAATTTCCGGCCCCACGATCTCGGTTTTGACCTGATCGTGCACAGCGCCACCAAATACCTGAATGGCCATTCCGACATCGCCGCCGGCGTAGTGCTGGGCAATAAGCCGCACCTCCGCATGATTCGCCATCGCCTCAATCACCTGGGTGGCTGCCTTGATCCCAACTCGTGCTTTCTGCTGCATCGCGGCATGAAAACGCTGGCCCTGCGGGTGGAGCGCCAGAACGAGACGGCCCTGCAACTGGCTACCTGGCTGCAGGCTCAGGAGGCCGTTCAGCACGTTTACTATGCGGGTCTACCCGAGCATCCCGGCCACGAGCGCGCCAAGAAATGGTTCCGCGGCTTCGGCGGTGTGCTCAGCTTTGAATTACCGGGTTCGCTGACGGCCACCCAGGGATTCGTGAATCGCCTGCGGCTGCCGCTACAGGCGCCCAGTTTGGGAGGCGTGGAAAGCCTGATCACCCGGCCGGCGGTGACTTCGCACGCCGGCATGACGGCCGAACAACGCGCCGCCGCGGGCATTCGCGACGGGCTGGTGCGCTTCTCGGTGGGTCTGGAAGATTTCGAGGATCTGCGCCAGGACTTTGAACAGGCGCTTTACTCGCAGCTACTTGCCTGACAGGGTCTTGAGCAACTGCAGCGCGGTCTGCACCTGGGTGCCCAACACGCCGCCATCGGTGCTCACGCGCTGGTAAAGCGCGTTGCCGGTGGTCTGGTAAAGCACCGCCGTCAGGCCCTGGTCGTTGAGCTGGGGAGCAAAATCCAGGGCGATCTGCGGGTTGATGGAGACCGATTCCACGTAGTTGCGAATCAAGGCCGGATCGTAGCCGCTCTGGTTCTTCAATTGATCGGGAGCGGCCTGGATTTTTTCTAGAGCGGCCTTGAAGCCCTGTTCGTAAGCGCTGTTTTTGAGCTGGGCCACGATACCGCCGGGAGCGGCGGCAGCGCCGTCGGCAAAGGCCTGATCGATGGCCAGGGTGGTTTGAGCGGCCTGGGTGTAGCGCACCAATCCGGAGTCGTCGCCTTTCATTTCGGCGATGGCCTTGAGCACGTCACGGGTCAGCTTCTGCTGCTCAGCCGGATCGCCCTTGAAGTTGAAGGTTTCGACCGCTTTCTTGGCCAGTTCGGCCACGTCTTTGGCGGCCGGATCGGTGGCCTGGGCAAATTTTTGCAGCACGGCGTTGTTGTAGCCGGCTTCGGCCATCTGATAATAGCCTTTTTTGTCGCTCTGACCGCGCAGCTGGTCCATGCGGGCGGTGTAGGTGGCGGCCGTCGATTCCTGGGGCTTTTCGTTGTTGGGGGGCGTCGGGGTGGGGGTGCCGCCGCCGAAGTTGCAGCCGGCCAGGCTGAGAGCCATCAGACCCAGTCCCAGACCGCCGAAAACCTTGCCCAGTACGCCCGAGCCCTGTTGGGCCAGCTTGCCGGTGTCGGCCTTTTCGACCACCGGCGCCGAGGGGCGTCCCGAAAGAGTGACGCTTTCCGTGGGCTCCGTCGCCTCCGACGGGGCGGATGCTTTCACGGCACTTCTGCGCTGCAGGGGACTTTGGTGGGCGAGGCTCTGGATTTTCATAAGTGGATTCAACCCCAAGGGGCGGAAAAAAGCATGAAATCGGGAAGATCTCCCCATGTTCTCCTCCATCTCCGGGCCCGGCCACTCCGCCCCGCTGCAGCGCACCCAGCCCAAAGCGCCCAAGCGCGAAGCTGTCATCGAGACCGAGCAACCGCCCGAGGCGCCGCGCAAGCCGACTTCCCTGATCCATCCGGGCACGGCCCACGAGTTCCGCCAGCGGCTGGAACCGCTGCTGCGCCAACTGCCCCAGGCGCTGATTCATTCTTTCGTGGATCAGGGCTACCAGCTGCACGTCATCGACGCCAGCGGCCTGCATCCGCTCACCCTCGAAGTCCACGATTACGATCTGCGCCTGCTCGACGGAGACGAGCCGGAATGCCTGCAGGCGCCCTTACATGATGGCGGCGCGGCCACCCAGGAAGACCTGGAGGAATGGCTGCATTACGTGCAGCTGCTCAATCCTGAGCTGGACGCGGGGGCCTCGGCTCAGCAAGAAATCTACCTGCCGGCCTACGGCTACTGGTTCGGCCGGCGCCTGCCCGCCGACACCATCGCCTTCCTGCGCGATCCTCGGGCTCTGCTGGAAGAGGCCCCCGCTGAGGCCGGCACCATCGCCGGCATGGTCACCCACGGCCTGTTGCCCGGACTGCGGCAGGAAGGCAACCGGATCTTGTTCTGGGACTTCAGCTTCCGCAAGAACGACCCGCTGCTGGACTGGTATGTCTACCACGAATTGGGCCACACCACCGATTACTCCCTGGCCTTCCGCTACCCCGACGCCTGGCGCGACTGGATGGCCCGCCTGGAGGAAAGCTTCGCCCAGAACCGCCCCTGGCTGACCAGCTACTCGGCCACCAGCCCCCATGAGTACTTCGCCGAAGGCTTCGCCGCCTGGGCCACTCTGGAACGCCCGCGCGCCCTGGGGATGCCCGCCAGCCCTCTGGCCGCCCAGCGCCTGGCCTGCGACCGCTCCACCCTGGCCGCCACCGACCCCTGGCTGCACGAACTCATCGAAGAAGCGGTCAGCTACCTGCTCACCTGATCGGCGCGGGTCTGACGCCCGCGTTTGCGGTCCTGGGGCCACCCTGGGCCCTGGGCCTGCTAGAGGAAGCCGAGCCAGCGCCGCCCCAGCACCCACCGGCGCGGTCCTGACGCCCGCGTTTGCGGTCCTGGGGCCCGCGTGCTGCCTGCCCTGATCGGCGCGGTCCTGACGCCCGCGTTTGCGGTCCTGGGGCCCGCGCTGCCCGCCCCGACCGGCGCGGTCCTGAGGCCCGCGTTTGCGGTCCTGGCGCCCGCGTGCTGCCTGCCCCGACCGGCGCGGTCCTGACGCCCGCGTTTGCGGTCCTGGGGCCCGCGTGCTGCCTGCCCTGACCGGCGCGGTCCTGACGCCCGCGTTTGCGGTCCTGGGGCCCGCGTGCTGCCTGCCCTGACCGGCGCGGTCCTGACGCTGGCGTTTGCGGTCCTGGGGCCCGCGTGCTGCCTGCCCTGACCGGCGCGGTCCTGACGCCCGCGTTTGCGGTCCTGGGGCCACCCTGGGCCCTGGGCCTGCTAGAGGAAGCCGAGCCAGCGCCGCCCCAGCACCCACCGGCCCCGGAGTCCGCCACCCGCTCCGGACAGAAGTTTGTCCGCCACCGGCCCCGGAGTCCGCCACCTACCCCGGACAGAAGTTTGTCCGTCCGCCACCCGCCCCGGAGACTCCGTCACCCGCCCCGGACAAAACTCACGGCCACATAAAAAACGACCCCCGCCGGGGCGGAGGTCGTCAGCGCATTCCCAAAACGCCTAGCGGTTGGGGAATGCCAGGGCGTCGATGTAGCGGAAGCCGAGCACGGTGGCCACGGGCAGGGAGGTGGCGTGCACCGAGCCCAGCGCCGTCGAGTTGAAGGTGTAGAGGTCGGTGGTCACGTTGCTCTGGCCCGCGAAGGCGGCCGCCGCCAGGTTGGCGTTCTGCACCGGCACCAGGTCGTCGTCCTGGTTGTGGATCAGACGCAGCGGGAAGGTCGGCTGCCAGTTGTAGTAGGCGTCGTTGATGGCCAGGGTCTGCACCAGCTGGCTGGCGGTGTTGCCCAGGTCGGTGCGGAAGGCGGTGGACAGCACCGAGGCCGGTCCCGTATAGGGCACGGCCTGACGAGCCAGAGCGTCGATTTCCAGGCTGCTGTGGTCGCCGTTGGTCAGGTTGACCAGGTCCTGCGCATAGCTGGTGCTGCTCGGCGTGTAGCCCGGGGGGTTGGGAATGAAGGCCGAGGTAATGGCCAGCACCGGAACGGTCGAACTATAGATGGGCGAGTAACCGGCCACCATCAGCGGCACAAAGTAGGCCGCCGGGAAGCTAGTTCCGCTGGTGATGATGATGTTGCGCATGGTGGTCGACAACGAATAGGGACCGTCCAGCGCGGCCACGCCGTTGGGCGGGGTGCCCCGCTGCTGCAGCGCGCGGGCGCTGACCACGGTGGCGTAACCGCCTTCCGAGAAGCCCATCAAATACAGCTGTCCATTCCAGGTCAGATCGCTGGGCAAGGCGGCCTTGCTGACGTCGATCAGATCGAGCACCGAGTTGGCCAGCGAGGGGTGGCTGTAGGGATGGAAATCGCGGTTGTCACCCAGACCGGGGTAGTCGGCGGCCACCACGATGTAGCCGGCCGAAGCCAGGAACAAAGCGATCTGATACTGCAGCTCGTTGTTGGACAGGCTCAAGCTCTGCGACGAGGGGGAGTATTGGCGCAGCGTCAGGGTGGGATGCTGCAAGGACAAGATGGGGGCCGACACGTTCTTGTTGTTGGCGCCCACCGGCACCACCAGCAAACCGGTGACGGTCTGGGCTCGGCCGGAAAAATCGTGACTGGTATAGGTGATTTTGGAACTCTTCACATCGTATACGATGTAGCTGGCCAATTCCGACTTGATCAGATTCCAGATGGTGTCGATGATCGAGCCCTCGGCGGCATCGTTCCCGATTCCATCGGCGCGGTCCACCAGGGCCCCCATTACTTCGATTGAGCGCACGTTGGAGGCGCGCAACTGTTGCGCCGTCACGGTTTCCTTGGGCGTGGCGGAAATCAGGTTGCTCGTCTGAGTCAGCTGAGTCGGGTTGTTGTTGCCGGGATTGCCGGCAAAAGTGTTGTTGGAGTCGCCACCGCAACCCCAAAGAAGCAGGCCGCAGGCCAGAACAAAATCACGGATTTTCATACCGCGATCTGTTTTGCGGAAAGCCCGATTCCTGCCCGCCTTTAGCAGCCTTGAGGACGCAAGCGGGAATTCAGCTGGGTAATCACATTGTAGCCCACCTGGGCGACCTGACCTTCGGCTTCCACCGGTTCGAGCAGCGATTGCAGCTGATAGTGGCCGGTCACCGGCTCGGTCTGAGAATGATAAACCTGCAGGCGCTCGCGAATGATTTCTTCGGTGTCGTCCTGTCGGCCGCGCTCTTTCAGGCGCTTGACCACAATTTCATCGTCTACCATCAAATTGGCCACGGCCGTCAGCGGCTTGCCCAATTTCGCCAGGGTTTCATCGAGATGCTCAGCCTGGGCTTTACTGCGCGGAAATCCGTCCAGAATGAACGATTCCTCGCCGGCCAGTTTGCCGTCGACCATTTTCAAAATAATTTCGTCGGGCACCAATTTGCCGGCCTGCATGTAGGTCTGGGCCTCTTTGCCCAATTCGGTGCCTTGCTTGACTTCGGCGCGCAGCAGCTCGCCGGTGGAAATGTGGGTGGCCTTGAAAAACTGGGTGATGATCTTGGCCTGGGTGCCTTTGCCCGAGCCCGGAGGTCCGACCAAAATCATGCGCAACGGTCCGCGCAGAGCGGCGGCTCCCGCACCGGCTCCGTGAGTGGCGGCCTGCTCGGCGGCGGCGGTCCCCTGCTGGGCCAATTGCTCTGCAGAGGCCGGAGTCGGAGCGCCCGAGATCTGCACCTCGTCTCCGCTCACCGCGGCGGCGGTTGCTTTGGCGGGGCGCGCAGCGACGGCACTGGCTACGACCGGGAGTCTCACGGATTGAATCGTCATGATAGAAACACCTCTTCACCCCTAGCTTAGGTGACGAAGCTGAAAAATACCTGTACTACCCCAGGGCCTGGGCGTAGAGCTCTTCGGTGGCTTCCCCGGGTTCCACGCCCAGGTCTTCTTCCAGAGCCTGGCGGCACTGGTCGTAGACACGAGCCGCCTGAGCCAGGCGGTTCTGACCCAGGTGGACCCGCATCAGCCACTGATAGCCTTCCTCCCAACAGCGGTCGCGCTGCAGCATCAAGTGGGCGATTTGCACCACCTGCTCGCCACGCTGTTGCTGCCAGAAATGGGCGGCCAAACGGCTGGCCGTCTCCAGATATTGTTGCTTCCAACGCTCGCGCGAGGCCGAAGCCCAATCGGCGTAGGGGAATTCTTGCAGATAATCGCCGCGCACCAGATCCAACGCCCGCTGGAAGAGAGGGGCGGCTTCCTCGGCGTCGGCCGCCTGCCCGCCCAACTCCACAAAGCGCTCGAACTCGACCAGGTCCAGCGACAGCTCCTCGGTCCAGGGCAGCGCGTAGTGGTCGTCGCGGCGCACCACGCAGCGGGCGGTGGCGTTGTGGGGACGGTCGGGGTCGAGCACTTCGAAAAGCGCGTGCAGCAGCACCCGCAGATCGCGGGCCGCCGCCTGGGGCGTGCTCTCGGGAAAGAGCAGATCCCAGAGTCGTTCCTTGGAGATGAAGCCGCCGCGCAGGGACAGCAAAATGCCCAGCAACTCCTTGGCCTTCTTGCGCTTCCAGAGCTTGTGCGGCACTTCTTGACCGTCTCGAAACACCTGGATCGGTCCCAGCAAGCACAGCCGCAGCTGAGCGGTGACCACCTCCGGGGCCGGGGCCACCGCCGGCGGCGCTTCCCCTAAGACCCGAGGACCGAAAAGCGTGGGGCGTTCCAGCACGAACTCAAAGCCCTCTTCGCGCACGCTCGGATCCAGCCAGAGGCGCACCAGGAAGATTCCGAAGCGGTCCTGCACCTGCTCGAACTGGATGCGGGCGGCCGCCATCAGGTCCTGCCAACCCGGATGCTGACCGAGACGGGCGGCGATGGCCGAAGTCAACTGCAGCCAGGCGCTCAACCAGGCGTCTCCGGCTTCGCGGGTGATTTCCAGGGCTTCCAGAGAAGCATCGTAGGAACGCACCCACTCGCCCTGGTGGGCGCAAAACAAGGCCTCTCCCATCAAGGCCTCGGCCTTGAGGCGAGGAGCGCCCATGGCTTCGGTCAGCAGGCGGGCCTTGGAATAGCAAACGCGCACTTCCTCGGCGGCGCAGCGCGGCTTGAGCTGCAGGGCGTGACCCAGACGCATCCAGGCCACGCTCTCGGCGAACTTCTCGCCGTTGGCCTGGGCCTGACGCAGGGCCGAGCGGGTCAGCAATTCGGCGCTGCCAAAGTCGCCCTGGAGCACGGCCAGGTAAGCCAGCAGCAGAGCTTCGTTGCGGTGGCCGGTGCCGCTGCCGTCGGCTTCGCGCAGCAGGGCCTCGCGCGCTTGCTCCAGGTTGCCGGCGCGTAGATGCAGCCGCACTTCCAGGCGATCTTGCGAACCGCCCGGCAGCGCCAGAGCCAGCCGTCGGTAGCGCTGGGCCTGACGCGAGGCCCCTTGATTCAAGCTGTTTTCAGCCAGCAGCAGCAGCACCTGGCTTTTTTGTTCCGGCTCCAGACCGCCATAAGCCTGGCGCAGCAGGGTCTTGGCCCCGCTGGGCTGGAGCGTATCCACCAGCACTTTGCCGGCACCCAGCAAGGCCTGCGGGCGCTCGGTGGTGGTGGTGAGCTCCAAGAACTCTTGCAGAGCATTTTCAAACTGATGACTGCGGGCCAGCGCCTGGGCGTAGGCCAGGCGCAGACGCGGTTCGCGCTGGGCGGCCGGCAGTTGCTCCACGTAGTGCTGCAGCTTCTGAAAGGCGCCCTGCTCCAGCAGCGCCGGTCCCCAGTGCAGCAAAATACTGGAGGCTTCCTGGGTGGCGCCGGCTTCAAACAGATGCCACAGGGCTTCGTCGTAATCTCCCTGGGAAAGGGCCACCGGGGCCGCCGCCTGATGACTGCTCAGGGTCAACTTTTGCGAGTGGCGCAGTTGCTCCAGCAGAAAGGAACGGGCGTAGGGATGGAAGCGAAACTGCTCGGCGCCGTAGCGCTGCAGAAAGACTCCCTGCTCGGCCGCCTTGCTCAGCAGCTCGGCGCTGTCGAGGTGGGGGCAGAGCTGAGCCACCTGAGCGGGAGTGACGAACTCGAAGACGCTGCAGCGGGTCAGCAGATCGCGCAAGTCTTCGGGCAGGCCTTTCCAGACCTGGGCAAAGAGCTTTTCCGGCTCGCCCCCGCCGTGACCGGTGCGCCGCCAGGCGTCCACTGCCATGGGCCAACCGCCGGAGTCGCCGGGAATGCCCAGTTCTTGCAGTTCTTCGGGCAGAAAGCGCAGCTTTTCCACGCCCACTTCCAGCACCAGCCCGCGCGTCTGCCAGGCGGCCAGGAAGTCGAAGTCGGGCAATTCACGGCCGATCAGCACCCAGCCCAGGGTGGCCGGCGAGAACTGCACCAGATACTCCAGCAGGCGCAAGGCCTCGCCCTGCAGATGATGGACGTCGTCCACGATCAGGCAGGTGCTGCCGGCTTCCAACAGACAGCCCAGGGCGTCGGCCACCGGCCGCCAGCGTTCCGGAGCGAACCCCTGACGCAGCAGGGAGTCCAGCATCTCGGTGTCGACCTCGGGGTAGCAGCGCAGCCAGGCGGCGCGCAGATAGACCAGTAAAGAGTGCGGATCATCCTCGCGGTGGCCCAGCGTCAGCCAGGCCGGGGGCGGTTCGAGCTGCTGGGCCCATTGGGCCACCCATTGCGTTTTGCCGAAACCCGGACCGGCCGTCACTCGCGCCAGACGGGTCTGGGCGCTGAGCAACTGCGAGAGCAGATGCCGGCGAGGCAGAGCGCTGGGGTCGGGAGTGGGCACCTGAACGCGCGAGGGGAGGACTGCAAACTTCATCGGGTCGATGCTTTCCGGCAACCGGCATCGGATCCTCGTCCGAGCAGTGAACTGTCCCCCCGGGGACGAAGAGTGCCAGGTGGTCGAAAAACATCCGGACCGAGAATTGGGCGAAGGCGGGGGCGTTCCCACGCTGGTCATTTATCCGCTTTTGGCCGCTGGCGCCGGATTGGCCAGCGATCTCGGAGCTCAACATTTCCAGGTAGTCTGGGCGGTAGCCGGCACCACCACGCTGCTCGGGTTGGTCCGCTTGTTCCTGGCCCGCCGTCTGCAGAGTTGCCATCTATACGAGTTGCCTCGGCTCAAGACCGGCTACATGATCACGGTTTTGCTGTTGGCGGCCTGCTGGTCGTCTTTTTCCTGCTGGAGCGTGGTGCTCTATGGCCGCAGTTGGAGCGGCCTGCTGGCCATCTGCAACACGGTCGGCATCGTGGCCGGCGCCATGTCCACGCTCACGCCCAGTTTGCCCCTGATGCTGCTCTATCTGGTGGTCATGATTATGCCCTCCTCCCTGGGCATGGCCCTGCAGGGCGGCAACCCCGAGCATCTGGCCGGCCTGATGGTGGCTTTTTTCGGCGTCTTCATGGCCATCACCGGCTATCGCCACCACGTGCGTTACCGCAACCTGCAAGAGGCTTTGCTGGAGCTCAACCAGAGCCGCTCCCAACAAGATGATCGCCTGGCCCAGGAAAAACATCAGGGCGCCTTGCTGGTCGAGCAAAATTCGGCCCTCACCCAGGCGCGGCGCGCGGCCGAGCAGGCCAATCAGGCCAAGAGCATCTTCCTGGCCACCATGAGCCACGAGATTCGCACTCCCATGAACGCCATCGTGGGTCTGACCAATTTGTTGCTCGACACCGAGACCACCGACCAGCAGCACAACTGGTTGTGCGCTCTGCGCGATTCCTCGGAATCCTTGCTGGTGCTGATCAGCGACATCCTCGACCTCTCCAAAATCGAGGCCGGTCAGATGAAGGCGGATATCTCCGACTTCGACTTCGATGAACTGATCGGCGAACTGCGCCGCTTGATGGGGCCGGTGGCTCAAGTCAAAGGCCTCAAGCTGGAAATCGACATCGACGAAAACATTCCTCAGGCCATTCGTTCCGATCGTCTGCGCCTGCGCCAGATTCTCTTGAATTTGCTGGGCAACGCCATCAAATTTAGCCAGTCCGGCACCGTCACCATCAAGGCCGATCGCACCGCCGGCGGGAAAATCGAGCTGAGCGTCTGGGACCAGGGCATCGGCATCTCGCCGGATGCCTTCAGCCGCTTGTTTCAACCGTTTTCTCAGGGCGACACCCGGGCCACGCGCGTGCACGGCGGCACCGGTCTGGGCCTGGTGATCTCCAGCGAGCTGAGCCATTTGCTGGGTGGCTCCATGTGGCTGTCTTCGGGCGGACAGAGCGCCGGCGAAGTGCCCGACGGCTGGAAAGCTCCGGAAGGCGTCAAGGGCAGCCAGTTCTGGGTCCGTCTGCCGCTGAAGGCGGGCAAAGTGGAGCCGGCGGTCGCGCCTTCGGCCGAGACGAGCCAGCCCATCGACAATTCGCCCCTGAAGATTCTGGTGGCCGAGGACAACAAGGTCAACCAGATGGTGATTCGCGAGACGCTCTCCAAGCTGGGCCACGAAGTTCACCTGGTGGGTTCCGGCAAAGCGGCCGTGGAAGCCCTGCACAAGCAGAGCTACCCGCTTGTGCTCATGGATCTGCAGATGCCGGAGATGGATGGGCTGGAGGCCACCCAGAAAATCCGCAAAGAACTCGGAGAGGGTCCCTGGATCGTGGCTCTCACCGCCAACGCCTTCACCGAGGACCGGGAACGCTGTCTGCGGGCCGGTATGAATGATTATTTGAGCAAGCCGGTGCGCCGCGAGGAACTCGAGCAGGCCATCCAGCGCGCCAGATTGAGGAATTGATATGGCGACCTTAGAGCGGGCCATCGAACTGGCGGTGCAATACCACAAAGGCCAGGTGGACAAGATGGGGCAGCCTTACATCCTCCATCCGCTGCGCGTCATGGGCCGCTGTCAGGGAGCGCAGGCCCAGATGGTGGCCATCATGCACGATTTGATCGAAGACACTCCCGTCACCCCCGAAATGCTCCTGTCCGAGGGGTTTTCCCAGGAGGTGGTGGATGGCTTGCTGGGAGTCACCCGCCACCCGAGCGAGAGCTACCGGGAGTTTGTGCTGCGGGCTCGGGAGAATCCACTGGCGCGTGTGGTCAAACTGGCCGATCTGGAAGACAACCTGGATTTACGCCGCATGACGGTGACGCTGACCCCGAAAGATCACGAGCGTCTGGAGCGTTACCGAGAAGCCTGGCAGTTGCTGCAGTCGTAGCTGTTCAAGAATTTAAGCGTTTTTCTTAACAAATTGGATCGCGCCCCCGGCTAGCCTGAAGAAGCAAAATCTCTCGTTTCAAGGAGACCTTCTTCATGCGTATCTGGCTTCACTTGGGTCTGGTTCTGGTGAGTTGTGGTTGGGTCTGTTTTCAGAAACCGGCCCTCAGTCCGGAGTCCGAGATCGAGCGAAAAGCCCAGGAACTGGTGGACTGCTACTACGGCCGCGGCCATGCCCAGGTCTGCGTCACCCTCAAGCAAGGCCGAGGCCAGCGCACCATCCGCGACCAGCAATTCGGGGAAAAAGGCTTCGTCACCAAATCCCAGACCCGCCGCGAAACCTTCAACGATAAGTATCTCAACGAAACCCAGTCGGAAAAGATCGAGTTGCCGCAACGCCTGACCATCACCCACCAGGACCACTGGCTGGAAAGCACCTCGGTCAGCGTGGTGGTCGACCGCGACCCCGGCGCCGACATCCAACCCTTGCTCTGGGTGGGCCTGGGCCTGGACGCGAAAAACGGCGACCAGTGCCGCGTAGTCCGCTCCCCGCGATAGGCCCGCCCGGCTTCGGCGTAGAACGCTCGAGAATGGCCCAAGAGAAAATCCTGGTGATCGAGGACGAGCTGGACATCTCGCAGCTGGTGCGCGCTTCGCTGGAACGCGAAAGCTATCAGGTGCAGGTGGCCGCCAGCGGTCAGGCGGGACTCCAGCAGATGGAGGCCTTCCTGCCCGACCTGCTGGTGCTCGATCTGGGGCTGCCCGACACGGACGGACTGACCCTGTGCCGCGAGTTGCGCCGCCACAACAGCCTGCCCATCCTCATGGTCAGCGCCCGTGGGGACGATATCGACCGCATCATCGGCCTCGAGGTCGGCGCCGACGACTACCTGGCCAAGCCATTCAATCCCAAGGAACTGGTGGCCCGCGTGCGCGCCCTGTTGCGCCGCTCGGCCCTCAACGGCGCTGCTCAAAGCGGCGGAGACACCCTGCAGACCGGCAGCCTGCGGGTGCAGGTGCAGTCCCGGCGGGCCTTTCTGGGGGGCGAAGAAGTGCACCTGACGCCCATCGAGTTTTCCTTGCTGCGCAATTTCGTGCAGCATCCCGGCCAGGTGCTTTCCCGTCAGGATTTGCTGAATCGCGTCTGGGGACCGGACTTTTTTGGCGACGAGCGCACCGTCGACGCCCACATTCGCAACCTGCGCGGTAAGTTGCGCCAGCAGGACGAGCACTTTGATCGCATCCAGGCCGTCTGGGGTGTGGGCTATCGCTTCGATTAGCCGGCTTCAGACCTTCCGCCGTCAGCTGTTCGGCCAGTTGGTGCGCATTTTCGGTCTGGTGTTGATTCTGGGCGTGCCCGCCTTCTTATTGACCGCTCCACCCCCGGTGGAGTTCGTCGATCTGATGCTGCACCGCGACGCCTACCGCGCCGCTCTGGGCTGGCCCCAGCTGTTGCCCTCGCCAGCTCGGATTTCCGTGGTGGAAACGGACCCGGCCGTGCCGCCGGGAGTCACTCGTCAGATTCGGCGCTTCCCGCGCGTCTATGCCCTGCGCTGGCCCGACGGCAAAGGCCGGCAGGTGCTGGTGCAGGCACGCATGCCCCGCGGTTACTATCAGATGTCCGGTTCCTCCATGGCGCGTCTGCGCATCTTGCTAAGCTTTCTGCTGTTCTATCTGCTGCTGCTGATTTTCAGCACCCGCCTGGTGGGCCGGCTGAGCGGGCGTCTGCTGCAATTGCGTCAGGTAGCCCGGCGCCTGGCTCAAGGCGACCTGAGCGCGCAGCTGAGCCGACAAAAGGAAGATTCGGCCGAATTTGATCATCTGCGCTTGAGCCTGCTGACCATGGCCGAGACCCTGAGCCAGCGTCAGCAAGCCGAAAAAGAACAACGTCATCAGCTCGAGCAGGCCGGCGCCGAACGCAATCGGCGTCTGGCTGAGGTTTCCCACGATCTGCGCACACCTCTCACCAGCATCCTCGGCTATGCCCAGCTGTATCGTGAGGAAGGCCACGCCGCTCTGGAAACGGTGGAGCGGGAGGGGCAGGCCCTGCTGGAACGGGTCGGCCAGTGGTTGGAATCCTGTCGTCTGGAATCCGCCGTGCTGGACATCCGTCTGGTCTCGCTGGATCTTCATGACCTGCTGGAGGAGGGCTGTCATCTGGCCGGTCAGGCGGCCGAGGTCGAGCTGCCACCGAAAAGCCCGGTTGTCCAGGCCGACCCTTATCTTTTGCCGCGCGTCCTGTCGCACTTGCTGCGCCACCTGAACTGCGCCAAGGTGCAGCTGCGGCTGGAGTGGCCGCGGCTGCAGGTGGTGGGTCAGCTGCCCCGGCCCGAGCGCGATCCTTCTTTGCTCAGTCTGGAAGGCTGCCGCCAGCTCTTGGAAGCGCACGGCATTGAGTGGCAAGGGCAAGAGCATGGCTTCGTGCTGGATTGGAAGCAGGGGTGAAAGAGTTGATGCTGCGCATCTTCCGCTGGAGCCTGGGCCTCTCTGCTCTGCTGGGCCTGGCCTTTGTGCTGCTCTGCCGCTGGGACCCGCTGCCCGCTCAACAACTGCTGCAGCTGCGCATGCAGACCTATGAAGCGGCTCAAGCCTTGGGTCTGCACCCGGAGCTGCCCCAGTTGGAATTCGGCCGGGCCAATCTGCCGCCATACCTGGGGCGAGGTCGCGGCGAGTTGCTCTTCTGGTTCACGCTGGTGGTCGGCCTGGGAGCGCTGGCTTCCTGGCGGGTGGCCCGGCCTTTGGAGCAGGCGCTGCAAAATCTGGCTGAGGACTGCCGGCGCCTGGAACGAGGTGAGCCGCACCAGGGGAACGGCCCCGGCGGGACGCTGGGCGACATTCAAGAGGATTTTGCGGCCATGCGGACCGCGCTGGAGAAGCAGCAGCTGGAGTTGAATGAGGCTACCCGGGCGGCCGAGCAAGCACTCTCCCTGCGCGAGCGGTTGCTGTCGCATTCCCACGCGGAGTTTCGCCAACCGCTGCAGCGCATGCTGCAGAGTCTGGAGAATGAGCCGGACCACCCGCACCTGGCCACCATCCGGCGCAACCTGCAAACGCTGCTGCAGTTGGTCGAGGATCTGGGCGAAGCTCAGCCGCAGTTGCAAGAGCAAACGGTCGAGGTGGAGGGGTTCCTGCGGCGCACTCTGGAGGCTTTTCCGCAACGGGTGCGTCTGTTGCCGGGGCCTGCGCAACAGTGGCGGATGGATCCGCTGCGCAGCGGACAGGCTCTGCTCAACCTGGTGGACAACGCACTCAAGTATTCCGAGCAAGAGGTGTCGGTGAGCTGGGGCGAGGACTGGATCGAGGTCCGCGATCAAGGTCAGGGCATGGACCCCGAGCAAATTCCCGAGTTACTGCGAGAGTTTCGCCAACAAGACCCGGCCCGGGAAGGGGTCGGGCTGGGCCTGGCCACGGCCCGCCGCTGGATGGAGTTGCAGGGCGGCCGGCTGGAGCTGGAGTCCGAGCCCGGGCTTGGCACCCGGGCCCGGCTGGTGTTTACCAGGAGTCGTAGGAAATGACTTGCTGCACCGGCAGGCGCTTGGCCGGCTGGAAGTCCTCTCCCTGGAAGTAGGCGACCGGCAGCAGGGCGGTCTGGGTGACGTTGTCGGGAATGCCGAGAATTTCCGCGGCTTCCTTTTCGTGCATCAGGTGCAGAGTGGTCCAGGCGGTGCCCAGGCCGCGCGAGCGCAGAGCCAGCATAAAGGACCAGGCGGCCGGTAGGATCGAGCCGTAGAAGCTGGCCTGGGCGAGCACGCCCTGATCCTCCACACGACCTTCGTAACAGGGAATCACCAGGAAGGGAGCCTTCCACATGTTCTCGGCCAGATAGACGGCCGAAGTGACGATTTTATCGCGCTGCTGCACGCGCGGGTCGGCCGCATCGCTGGGCTGATGCGGGTTGGGAGCATTGGCGTAAACTTTGAACGCCTTGCGGTAGAGGTCGGCGATTTTCTTCCGTTTGTCGGCATCGCCGACAATCACGAAGCGCCAGCCTTGCAGGTTGCTGCCGGTGGGAGCCTGGAGCGCCAGGTCCAGGCATTTTTCCACCACTTCGCGTTCGACCGGACGGTCGAAGTCCAGACGCTTGCGCACGCTACGGGTGGTGGTAAGAAGATGATCAACGCTTTGTATATCCATGTGCTGGCCTTCTTCTGCAAATCTTCACAATCCTCGCAGCCCTTTTGACCGCCTTTGCCTAGGCTGGGGATCGAAAGCGAGGCACGAAACGATGCGCAAATGGATGATCGGAACCGCTCTGGTGGTGGGATGTATGGGACTGTCCCAGGCTTTCCCGGGCCCGGAGACCCGCAGCCCTCAGACTCTGGTGAAGCTGGCCGACAAGAATCCCGGCCTGATTCCCGGCCTGGCCCGACACCTGCTGGAGGACGTGGGCGATGAGGGGCTGCAGGCCTTGCTGGACTTGCACACCGACCTGCGCGCCCATTACCCGAACTTTGACCGGGACCTGGCCGGGCTACTTCAGGAGGGCCGCCAGCGGCGCCAGGAGTTTCGTGGCCGCTACCCGCGCTTGCGCAGCTGGTTTCTGGGGCGCCTCGAATCCCGGACCGAGCAGCCGCCCAGCCCGCGAGCCTACCTGTCTCAACATCATCCCAAGCTGCTGCTGGGTCTGGCCCTCAGCGCCAGCCGTCTGATCGATGAGAAGTATCCGGAACTGCCGGCCCGTTGGCGCGAGCAGCGCGGCAAAGAGGGCTTCGCGTCCTTTATGCTGGAGAATGCGCCGGACGGTTTTGCCCAGTTCGTGCAAAGTCTGAGTCCCGAGCAGCGCCAGGAAGTGCGTGCCGCTCTGCTCGGCTATCTCAAAGAGCGAGAGGCCTGGGCCCAGCGCCAGCCGGCCGATCGCTTCGCCCGGGGCTACCAGGATCTGCAGACTCAATTTCCCGGCATCACCGAGAGCTGGGCGGAAGTCCGGGACCAGTCCTACCAGGCTCGCCAACAGCGTTTCCCGGGACTGCGTGAAGTGGTTCTCAGCAGCCTCAATACCCGCCATCCCGGCTTGATCGAAAAAGCCCGCCAGAGTGCCGAAAAACACTACCCCGGGCTGGTCAACTAATACTGAAAGAGAATCTCGACGCGCCGGTTGCGGGCGCGGCCGTCCTGGGTGTCGTTGCTGGCCACCGGACGGCGCTCTCCGTAGGCCATCAGGCCCAGCCGGTCGGGATCGGCACCGCCGTCGAGCAGACAGCGCGCCACCGAGCCGGCCCGGCCCAGCGACAGATAATAGTTGTCGGCATACTGGGCGTCGTGGATGGGGGTGTTGTCGGCGTGGCCTTCCACCCGCATCTTGACGCGGGTGTGCTCCATCAGGGGCAGGAAACGTGCCAGCAGTTGCTGGCCGGCCGGCGTCAACTGACTGCTGCCGGGCTTGAAAAGCAGCGGCGAGTCGCAGAGCACCACCACCACTCCGCGCTCTTGCTTCTCTACCTGCACAGTCTTACTGTCGATGTCTTGCAGAGCCAGGCCCAGTTGTTTCTCCAGCAATTCCCGCTCGGTGTCCTTTTCGGCCGGAGGAGCCACCACCGCGGCGACCGGCGGGGGGCCGGGCGTAGCGGTGGGTGCCGATTTGCCGGGTGAGACCGCGAAATATTGATAAGCGAAAAGCGCGAAGAGCAGGGTCACCACGTCGGCGTAAGGCAGCAACCAGCGCTGGCTGTTACTGCTGCCATTACCCGAGGCGTGCAAGTCTCTTCTTGAGGCTCTGGTCAGAGGCGTCCGACTGAGCGGTTCGAATTTTGACGACACGGGAATCACGGGCTTTCTTGTCCTCCTGGGTCTGGAGCGCGGGCATCATGGAGAGGCCCATCGCTTCTTTGAGGCGCTCGGCCAGCAGCAACGGAGCCGTGCCGCTTTGCACCAATCGCACTCCCAACAAGAGATTGCCCACATAGTGCTCATACTCTTTTGCCGTTTCGCGAGCGCGATTGGCCCAGGGTAGAAAGACCACGTTGGAAAGAAACATTCCGTAGAAAGTGGCCACGAAGGCCGAGGCGATGCCGCCCGCCATAGCGTCGGCTTCTTTGGCGCCGGCCAGCATGGTGACCAGACCGATGACCGTGCCGAGCAGTCCGAAGGTGGGGCAATAGCCGCCCACCGATTCCAGGAAGCGTTCCACCATGCCGATTTCGCGGATTTCGCGGGCGGCGCAGGCTTCGGCCAGGCAGTGGGCTTCGTCGAAAGAGGAGCCGTCGGCCAGCGCCTGGAGAGCGCGCGAGAGCACTTGTTCCGGCTCTTTCTTGGCTTCCGCTTCTAGCTGCAGCAGACCCTGGTGTCGCACCACATAGGCATAACGCGTAAGGCGCACCAGCGCTTGAGACTTGCGAGTCTCGATGCGACTGGCGCGCCTATAGCCGCGCAGGGCGTTCCATAGTTGCGAAGGATAGTAACTCGAGATGGTGGCGCTGAAAGCGCCTCCCAGAACCAGTGCTAAGACCGGCAGTCGGACGAACGAGGCGAGGTGTCCTCCGTCCCAGGTGATGGCGCCGACCACACAGGCGATTGCTAAAATCAGACCCAACATCGAGTTACTCCTTCTTCGGGGGTTCCGGTGAGCTAGTCCCCGGAACCCCCTACGCTTTTAGCGCTTCAAGTTGGAGATTTCGCCCAGCAACTCGTCCATCGTGGTGATGACTTTCGAGTTGGCCTGGAAAGCGCGCTGGGCCGAGATCAGGCGGGTGAATTCCTTCGCCAGGTCGACGTTCGAGCCTTCGAGAGCACCCGCGGTCAAGTTGCCGCGAGCGCCGGTGCCTGCCGCGCCCAACTGGGGCTTACCGCTGTTGACGGTTTCCTTCAGCAGGCCGCTGTCCGATTTCTCCAAGCCCTGCGGATTTGTGAAATACGCAATGGCTACTTGTCCTAAATTGCGCGTCAGGGCGTTGGAGTACTGCCCGACCACCATACCATTTCGGTCGATGGAGAAATTGGTCAGCTGACCGGCCGGATAGCCGTTCTGAGAACCAACGGTAGCACTGTAACGACCGGGGGTTTCCAGTTGGGTCATGGTGGTGAAGTCGGGCGTGATGTTGACCGGGTTGGCGCCGTTGGCCGGGGTCAGCGTGAAGCTGGGGCTGGGCGAGCTGAGGGTGGGCGAGAAGTTGCCGTTGGCGTCGAAAGCGACCGTGCCGGTTCCCAGGTTGGTGGCACCGTTGTCGGCCGACCAGCTCCAGGTGGCGGCCGAACCGGCGGTGGCGGGAACCTTGGTGTAGGTCATCTGCACGCGGTATTCTTTGCCCAAAGAGTCATAGATGGTGGCTTCGGTGGAGAACTTGCCGCCGGTAGCGGGCGGGCCGGCCGCGTAGACGGCCTGCGAGCCGTCCAGGTTGCCGCTCAGCTTCATGGTGCTGGTGGCCTGAGCCGTCATCGAATCGCCATAAGGAATGCGCAGAGCGCCGGTGGGTTTGGCCACGTCCACGTTGCCCATGCTGTCGGCCGTCCAGCCCTGCAGCGGGCGTCCGCCGCTGTCCACGATGCCGCCGGTGGCGTCGACCGAGAAGTGACCATTGCGGGTGTAAGTATTGATGGTGCCGGTACCGACGGTGAAGTATCCATCACCGGAAAGAGCCATATCGGTGGGATTGTCGGTGAGTTCGAGCACGCCCTGCGTCATTACGCTATCGATGGAGGCGATGTTGCTGCCCAGACCGACCTGCAGGGCGTTAGAGCCGCCCAGAGAGGGATTGGCGCCGGTGGCGGGGCGTAGGGTCTGAGAGTAGAGCTCCTGGAAGTTGACTTTGCTGTGCTTGAAACCGGCGGTGTTGACGTTCGCGATGTTGTTCGACACGACGTCCAGCATTTTCTGAAAGCCATTCAATCCAGTGATGGCGGAATTCATTGCAGTTGTACCCATGGTAAATCTCCTCGTTCGGTTGAATCAGTGTAATTCTAGGCCCATAAATCCCGGGGGGTTGTGTCCCCCTCTTGGATTTACTTGAGTTCGCGTAGGTATTCGCTGGGATAACTCGTGCCGTTGATCATGAGAGAGAGGCTCCCGCTGCGGCTGCGCAAGGACTGGACGGTGCCGGTGACCTCTTGCTGCGTATTCGGGTCGAGCACGGTGACGTTTTTGCCGACCAGACCGGTGGCTCCCATCATCAACACGTTACTCAAGTTCTCCAGCTGTTTCTGCAGGTTCTGTGTAGTCGAGACCTGTTCTAGAGACAGCATCTGATTTGCCATTTCGGCGGTGCTCATCGGTTTGAGCGGGTCTTGCTGGGTCAGCTCCGACAGCATCAGTTGCATGAACTGGTCGTGGGTGCTGGTGGCCTTGCTGGTTGATTTGCTGGTCGTAGTTGGTATTGCTGAATTGCTGGTCGTCCCTTGAACGGGGTTTGCCGACATTGCTTTCCTCCTTGGGCTCAGGCCCGGACGTTCAGTCCGTTCGAGTTACCGTTCGCTGAACTTACTCTCTCTATCGGCAAAGGGTCCCCAAAACTTGAGGGGTTAGCGGACTTTTTCTGGGGAAATCCCAGCGGCCCACGCTGCTGCTGTTCGAAAGAAAAGCCCTGGAAAGATCCGCGCTGGTCGCGCTGGTCCTGAGACAGGCTGGTGGTGAAACCCTCGAGTCCACGCGTCTCCTGAATTTGCACCAGCTCCTGGCGGACGCTGCGTTCCACTTCGGCGTCGCGCAGCTGGAGGTGAGCCGTCCACTGGCCACCCGACTCCACCTGGACGCGAGCGGCCACCGCGCCCAGCTTTTCGCTGTGCAGCTGGACCTCGAGTTCGCGCGGTTTGTCGACCAGGGCTTTGCCTTGCAGGCGGGCCAGATGCTGGCCGTGCTCGACCTGGTCGATCAGCTTGACCGGAGCCTTGTGTTCCGGGGCCGACTCCGGAGTGGCCTCGGTTTTGTGAGCGAAAGGCAGAGCCGGAGCGGCCGCGGGCTGGTCGCTTTCCGGTTCGCGCTCGGAGTCCGAATCGGAACCCGGCTCAGACGAGGTCTTCTTCTCCGAGAGTAGCGCCATCAGGGGTTCCAGTCCCGGCTTGGTGACGGGCGCCTCGACCGCGACTTTGACCGTGGCAACCGGCTGTTCCGCCGCCTGGATGCGCTGCATCAGTTCCGCCAGCAGCGGACGCTCGGCCGGGGCTGCCTCGACGGGCTGAACCGTTTGACCGCTCAGCTCACGCACCACCAGATTGCGGATGGTTCCGGGTAATTTGCCGTCCAGCAGAGGCTGATAGTCGCGCGAGCCGACCTTGGTCTCCACCGGCATCGCCGGCTGGGTGACTTCCACGGTGACGGCCGGCGCGGGCTGTGCCAAGGGCTGAACAAAGGGAGCCAGCAGCCGCTCCAGGGGATTCTGCGGCTCGACCGCTTTTTTCTGCCGGTCAGTCTGCACAGGCCGGGTCTCGTTGGCCGGCGCTTTCTCCGACTTCGGTCGGTTGGCTTCGGCTACCGGCGCCTGAGGGTTGGGATTGCTAACGGGCGCGGCAACCGGAGCCGCCTCGGTGGGGTTGCTTGCCGGGGCGGTAACTTGTGCAACCTTCGTGGGGATGCTTACCGGGGCAGCAACTTGTGCCGCCGGGGCGGGGATGGTTACCGGGGGAGCAACTTGTGCCGCCTGGGCGGGGTTGCTTACCGGGGCGGCAATCTGTGCCGCCCGGGTCGGCAACGGGACCGGGTTGGCGATGGGCGCAGCAACTTGTGCCTTCTGGGTCGGCAACGGGACCGGGTTGCTGACGGGCGCGGCAACTTGTGCCGCCGGGGTCGGCAACGGGACCGGGTTGGCGACGGGCTCAGCAACTTGTGCCGTCTGGGTCGGCAACGGGACCGGGTTGCTTACGGGCGCGGCGACTTGTGCCGCCGGGGTCGGCACTGGGGCCGGGTTGCTGACGGGCGCAGCAACTTGTGCCGCCGGGGTCGGCAACGGGCTCGGGTTGGCGACGGGCGCGGCAACTTGTGCCGCCGGGGTCGGCGACGGGGTCGAGTTGCTCATCGGCGCGACAGCCTGGGCGGGGTTGCTTACCGGCGCGACAACTTGTGCCGCCCGGTGCGGCAACGGGGTCGGTTTGTCGACGGGCGCGACAACCTCGATGGAGTTGCCGACGGGCGCATCAATCTGTGCCGCCTGGGTCGGTAACGAGGCCGGGTTGCTTATCGGCGCAGAAACCTCGACGAGCGGCGCAGCAACCTGTGCGGCCTGGGCGGGCAACGAGGCTGGCTTGCCGATGGGCGCGGCAACCTCGACGACCGGCTCGGCAACTTGTGCCGCCCGGGTCGGCAACGGAATAGGCTCGCTGACGGGCGCGGCCACTTCGGCCTGGGCAGGCGCAACCTTGGCTCGGGCCGAGCGGGTCGAAGGCTCGCCGGTCGCGCGCTTGCGCTTGCCCTCGCGCACCGGCAGGGTGGGCTTCTCGGACACTTCCGGCTCCTGGGTCTCCTCCGCCACGGGAGCTTCCTCAACCGGGGGCGACTTCTGGACGGACTTGGAGGGCACCGGCGGGACGACCACCGGGGCAGCCGGAGCGACTTCCACGGCAGCCTCTTGGGTGACCTCGACCACCTCGGGGCGCACCACGCCGACCACCAGGGGCATCGGGTGGGCCGCAAAGATGGGCGGTTCGCTGACCTGCTGGCGCAGCGTTTGCAGCACGCAGTCGGTTGCCTGGGGAATTTCGCTGACGGCTTGCGGACCGGCGGCCACGACCGGTTGGGCGGCTTGCAGAGCGTCCGCAAAACGAGAGGCGGTTGGCGCCGATAAGCCGGTCGCAACCGTGGGTGAGAGGATTCCCGCCAGGGATTCGCTGCTGTTACTAAGGATGTTCACAGGTGGCCTATCGGCCGATCGCGTGGAGAATTAAGGGACCGGTATCGAGAGTCAGCCATGCTATACTCTGAATTTCGAAGAGGGAGACCGCGTGGAAGCTCAGGTATTTCTCCAAACAAAACTGCATCCCACCCAGTTGGCCACGCGCTCTCTGCATCGCAGCCGCCTGATTCGCGAACTCAATCGTGACCAGGATGTACGCCTGGTACTGGTGACCGGCCCGGCCGGTTCCGGCAAGAGTACCCTCATGGCCGACTTCATCGCCCAACGCCCACGCCGCACCGCCTGGCTGGGCCTGGGCGAAGAAGATCAGGATCCGCAAGTCTTCTTCTCCTACTTTCTGGAGTCTCTGTGCCAGACCTACAAGGGCTGTTGCGAAGCCACTCGCAATCGCCTCCACAGCTTCGATCTGAATGCCCCTCAGGAACTTTGCCTGAGCCTGATCAACGAGATCTTCGCCTACGCCGAACCCGTCGCCATTCTGCTGGACGACTATCATCTGGTCCATTCCGTAGAATCGATTCGCGGCTTTTTTCAGACTCTTTGCCGTCGTGGCCCCAGTAATCTGACCTTGTTTCTGATCTCCCGAGATATTCCGGACCTTCCCGTCGACTGGCTGCGCAGCAAGCGTTTGCTCTGCGAGCTCCACTACGACACCTTGCGCTTCAGCTGGGAAGAGACATCCGATTTGCTGCGAGAGATCTGGGGTCTGAAGTTAGATGCCGACCTGATCGAGCTGATCGTGGCCAAAACCGAAGGCTGGGCCACCGCCATTCAGTTGGTGGCTCAGTCCATCCGCAACAAGCCGGCCGAGGAAGTGCGGCCTCTGGTCGAATCTTTGGGCGGCGGCGACACGGCCATCTACAACTATCTGGCCAGCGAAGTCTTCGCCAGCCAGACGCCCAAAGTCCAGGAATTTCTGAAAGTCACCTCGGTGCCGGAAGTTTTCAACGCCGAACTGGCCGGGGAATTGCTGCCCCGCACCGACGTGGTGCAAATGCTGGACTACCTGGAGAAAGCCCGCCTGTTTCTGGTGCGCGTTGAGCGAGATGGCGTTTGGTATCGCTATCATCACCTGTTCGGACAGTTCCTGCGCCATCGTTTGAGCCTGGATCAGGGCACCAAGGCGGTCGAAGCCATCCACCAACAACTGGCAGACTGGCTCTATCACAATCAGCAGGTGGTGGCCTCCATTCCCCACTTTCTGTCTTCGGGCGATCCGCTGCTGGCTTCCCAGATCCTCGAGAATGTGGGTAGCGAACTGCTGCACCGCGGTCTCAAGAACAGCGTTTCGCGCTGGATGGAGGCACTGCCCCTGAACTTGCGCAACGGACGCCCCGGCCTTCAGGTGATCCAGTCCGAGCTTTATGATATGCAGGGTCATTGGCCCAGGGCCGTGGAGGGCTACCAGAAAGCCCTGGCCGAGTATCGTCGCCGCGGGGATGACAACGGTGTGGCCGGCGTGCTCGAGAAGCTTTGCCTGTGCTACGTGAAATACGGCGAATCCAAGCTGCTGCTGGAGACCTGCGAAGAAGGCCTGCGCCTGTGTCCTCCCGAGCAACACGCCCAGAAAGCCATCTTGCTGTGCTGGCTGGGCACCACCCTGATCAATTCCGGCATGGACTGGGATCGCGGTTACGAGGTGATTCGCAATGGCCACACCACCGCTTTTGAATGCGGCGATCCGCGGGCTATCGGGTGGGCGATTCCCATCTATGGTTTTGGCTATCATTTCCCGCAGGGCAATTTTGTTGAGGCCCTGCGCACGCTCAACGAGGGCATCGACTTCTTTACCAAACTCGACTGGGTGCTGGTTCTCTATCAACTGATCATGAACAAAGCGGTCGTACTGATTTTCATGGGCCAGGTGCGAGCCGCTCAGGAACTGGTGGACGACGCTTTGATTGCCGCCAAGCGGGCCGGTCACAGCTTTGTGGAAAAAGGCCTGGAGCAGTTGCGCGGCATGGCCTATCTGGAGTTGCGTGAGCTGGAAGCTTGCCAGGACACTCTCTCCAAGGTTTCGCAGAGCGAGATTCCGGCTCAGTTCAAGCCCTATTTTTTTCGCAGCCGGCTGCTGTTGAATTGCCATCTGCAGAACTTCGAGCAGGCCCGCGTGGACGCTCAGGAAATGTCCGATTCCATGGCCCTCAACGGGGCGGGCCTGTATGCGCCCGAGTGTACCCTGGCGCTGGCCTACCTGCTCAGCTGCAGCGGAGAGCAGTCGGAAGCCCTGGCCGAGCTGAACAAGAATCTTGCTCTTTGTCTCAAGGCGCGCGCCAAATTCTGGGAGATGAAGACTCTGCAGATTTTGGCCTGGGTCCACTGGCAGCGCGGCCAGAGCAAGGACATGCTGGAGGCCCTGGAGCGCTCTTTGCGCCTGTCTCGATTGAACGGCTACAACGACTACTGGCTGTGCGACCCCCTGGAACTGAGCATCCGGCTGCTCTGTCTGGCGGCCGCCCACGAACTGGAGAAAGACTATGTCGACCGGCTGCTGACGTCTCTGCGCGAGCGCCTTTCCCCCGAGCTGGAGGAACTGGCCCAGGATCCCGACCCGCACCTGCGTCGGGTGGCCGCTCAGTATCTGTCGCGCTTGCCCAGCGAGCGCAACAAAGCCACGCTCAAGGCCCTTTATCACAGCGACTCGGACGAACAGGTGCGCAGCATCATCTCCTCGGCCCTGCGCCTCAACGAGGCGGCCCAGCTGGAAGTCCTCTGTCTGGGGCACCTGCGATTGTTCCGCGACGGGCAAGAGCTGGATTATGGACGCCTGCTCCGCCCCATGGCGGTTCGACTGCTCAAGTTCTTTCTGGTGCAAGGCACCCGGCTGGTGGCGGCCGAGCGCATCATGGACACCATCTGGCCAGAAATGGAGCCGGAGCGAGCCCGGCGCACCCTGGCCACCCATCTTTCCGCCATTCGCCGCGCGCTGGATTTGAGCAATCTCTTCCAGAGGGTGGGCGACTCCTATCGGCTGGGCAATCCCGAAGAAGTGATTTTGGACCTGGTCGAGTATGAGGCAGCGGCGACGGCCGGTTTGGAAGCCTTTCAAAAAGAAGATCGCGGCGGCGCTCTGCCGGTTCTGGAGAAAGCCGAGACCCTCTACCGCGGCGACTTCCTGGAAGAAGATCTCTACGAGGAGTTCGTCGAGACCCGGCGCCACCAGTTGCGCCGCATCCACGAGCGGGTGCTGGAGGCGCTGGGCGATCTGCACCTCCAGCAGCATCGCTATGATCAGGCCATTCAGCGCTACCGGCGGCTGCTTTCCTCCCAGGAGCCCATGGAGCAGGTCTTTCCCAAGCTGTTCCGCTGCTACGAAGTGCTGGGCGATCGCCAGGGCATTCTCAAGGAGTTCGAGAGCCTGCGAGCCCGTTTGCGAGACCATTTGGGGGTGGAGCCTCAGGATAGCACTCGGGCCCTGGTGGAGCGGCTTTTTAAGAGGAATTAGCCGTTCGACCGACCATGAAATAGGGAATTACATGGTATACTTTCGCCACTGTGCCTTACATAGTTCACGAATTCGCGTGGAAGCATAGGCATTGAGATCAGTCTTGGTGACGAATTTTAGGGTGCGAGAGGCTTATTTCATTGGATTCACCCGTATTCTTACAAACTAAGCTTCACCCCAGCCAGGTCGCGCTGCGTTGCTTGAATCGCGCCCGCCTGCTGCGGGAACTGAATCGAGACCAGCGGGCCCGTTTGGTGCTGGTCACCGGCCCGGCCGGCTCCGGCAAAAGCACCCTGATGGCCGATTTCCTCTCGCAAAGGTCCCACAAGGCCGCCTGGTTGGGCCTGGGCGAGGAAGATCAAGATCCCCAGGTTTTCCTGAATTACTTTCTCGAGGCTCTGTGCCTGACGTTTCCCGGCTCTGCGGAGAAGACGCGCAATCGCTACGGCGCGGCTGGCGAAATGAACGATGTAGCCAGTCTCTCGGCCTTCTTCATCAACGAGATCGTCGAATACGGCAAACCGGTGGCGATCGTCCTCGACGACTATCACCTGGTCGATCAACAACCGGTCATCAATGGGTTCTTCAAAACCGTGCTGCGCCGTGGGCCCAACAACCTGACGGTGCTGATGGCCAGTCGCGACCAGCCCGACGTCCCCCTGGCCTGGCTGCGCTCCAAGCGGTTGCTGACCGAGGTGCATCAAGAAAATCTGCGTTTCACGCCGCAAGAAACGGCTGAGCTGTTTCGCGATGTTTGGAATCAGCCGCTGGACGAAGACCTGGTGGCGGTCGTGGTGGAAAAAACCGAGGGTTGGGCCACCGGCCTGCAATTGGTGGCCCAGGCCATCCGCCATCGCTCCCCGCGCGAAGTGCGCCGCTACATCACCGATCTGCAGGGTGCCGACTCGAGCATCTACGATTACCTGGCCACCGAGGTTTTTGACGCTCAACCCGCGCGAGTCCAGGAATTTCTCAAATATACCGCCCTGCCGGAGTGTTTCAACTCGGCCCTGGCTCAAGAGATGTCACCGGCCATCGACTCGGTGGAAATGATCGCTTATCTCAAGACCTCCCGGCTCTTTTTGATCGATCTGGATCGGGACGGCAGCTGGTTCCGTTATCACCACCTGTTTCGCGATTTTCTGCGCAGCAAATTGCGAATGGACCACGGGCGCGGCCTGATGGAGTCCCTGCACCTGCGGGTGGCCGAGTGGCTGTTCGAACATGGCGAGGTGGTGGCTCCTTGCCTCACTACCTGGCCTGTGGGGATATGGAACTGGCCGCCCAGATGCTGGAGCGGGTGGGCAGCGAACTGCTGCACAAAGGCTTGCGCAGCAGTATCTCGCGCTGGTTGGACATGTTGCCGGCAGCCCTGCGCCATGGGCGCCCCGGTCTGATCGTGCTGCATTCCGAATTGTTCGACCTGGAAGGCGAGTGGCCGCGAGCGGTGGAGGGCTACCGAACCGCTTTGGAGCTGTATCGGGCCGACGGCCAGAGCGCCCAACTGGCTTCCGTGCTCGAGAAATTGAGCCTGTGCTACATCAAATACGGCGAGAGCAAACAGCTGTTGCAGACCTGCGAGGAAGGCCTCCGATTTTGCCCCGAGGACAACATCGCCATGCGCTCGATGCTGCAGTCATGGCTGGGGGCGACGCTCATCAATTCAGGTCAGGATTGGGAGCGCGGCTATCAGTTGCTGCGCTCCAGCCACGGACTGGCCTACGAGTCCAAAGACCCTCGGGCCATCAGTTGGGCCTGCCTCACCTACGGATTCGTCTATCATTTCCCCCAGGGCAACTTCGACCAGGCGCTGCGCATCCTCAACGAAGGCATCGACTTCTTCTCCCGACTCGGTTGGCCGATGGTGCTTTATCAACTGGCCATGAACAAGGCGCTGGTGCTGATCGTGCAGGGCGATCCGGAGCGCGCCATGGCTCTGGTGGATGAGACCTTAATCCAGGCCCGTCGGGCCGGCCACAGCTACGTGGAAAAAGGACTGGAAAGCCTGCGCGGGCACAGCTACCTGGAGAGCCGCTCGCGGGGCGAATGTCGCTTGGTGCTGGACAAAATGTCGCAGGGCGAGATTCCCGCCCAGTTCAAGCCCTATTTCTTTCGCCACCGCATGCTCTTGAATAGTTTCGAGCAGAACTATGGGCAGGCCCGAGTGGACGCGGAAGAAATGGACCGCGCTCTGCTTCTCAACGGCTCCGGAATGTATGCTCCCGAGTGTTTTGTCAGTCTGGCCTTTGCGCTGGCCCAAATGGGCGACCTGGGCGAGGCCGAGCATCGGCTCAATCTCAATCTGCAGCTCTGTGAGGAAGCCCAGGCCAAGTTCTGGACCATGAAGTCCCATCAAGTGATGGCCTGGATTCACTTTCTGCGCAAGTCCCCCGTCAAGACCCGGGCCGCCCTGCGCACCGCTCTCAGCATGACCCTGGCCAACGACTATGCCGCCTACTGGGTCAACGATTCCTGGAACATCTCGGTGCCCTTGTTGGTGGCGGCGCTGGCCTACCGGGTCGAGGTGGAGGCGGCCGAGAAACTGCTGGCCCGCCTCAGCGGTCGCTGGGCTGAAAGTATGGAGGAGTTGCTGCAGCACGGCGACCCGGCCATTCGCAAAGTGGCCATCCAGTATCTGGGGGGCACCACCAAGGAGCATTTGCGCGGTTTGTTGCGCGATCTCTACCGCAGTGACAGCGACGAAGAAGTTCGCGAGGCAGCCAAAAAGTCGTTGAAGATCGTGCAGTCGGGCAGCCGACTGCAGATCTCTTGCCTGGGTCCGCTGCGCGTCTCCATGGAGGGCGAAAGCCTCGACTACGCTCGTGCCGTGCGGCCGCTGGCCCTCAAGCTTTTGAAATACTTCCTGACCCACGCCGATCGGGTGGTGCCCAGCGACAAGTTCATCGACATCTTCTGGCCCGGCACCGATCCCGAGAAGGGCCGCCACAATCTGGCCACCCACATTTCGGCGCTGCGCCGTTTTCTGGGAACCCAGATCCTTTTTCCGCGTCTGGTCGACGGCTACCGCTTCTGCAATCCGGGGGACGTGGAGCTGGACGTGGTCGAGTTCGAGCGCTGCAGCCGCCAGGGACAGGAGCTGCTGCGCGCCGGCGACACTTCGGAGGCCCTCAATTTATTGGCCCGGGCCGAGCAGCTCTACCAGGGCGACTTTCTCCAGGACGACGTCTACGAGGACTGGGTGGATTGGCGCCGGCGCGAACTTCGCGAACTCTATGACGAGTCTTTGGAGGCCGCCGCCGACTACTACCTTTCCCAGAACTCGGTGGACGAGGCGCTGCAGCGCTACCGCAAGCTGCTCGATTCCGAGGAGCCGCAGGAGCGAATCTTCCAGAAAGTCTTCCGCTGTTACGAGAAGCTCGGGGACCGAATGGGAGCCCACCGCGAATACGAAGCGTTCCGCACGCGCCTGAAAGACTCGTACGGAGTCGAGCCCCAGCCGGCCACCCGAGCTCTGGTGGAAGCCCTCTTCCTCCCTCCCGGAGGCCTGTAGTTCAGGCCGCCAGAGTGTGGTAGAGGTCGATCAGCTCCAGGTCGGTCAGCACGTGGGCTCTTTGCTTCACTTCCGAGAGCATCGACTCCATCAGACGGGAGTCGTGGGCCAGGCCCTGCTCCTCCAGCCAGAACTTGAGATTGGCCTTGCCTGACATGGGACCGACCTCGATGCGCTGGGAAAGACCCAGCCGCGAGGCGCAGACCGAGGAGTAGACCAGGTCGGCCAGGTCTCCCTTGCCCTGAGCCAGGGCTTTCACGATAGCCGCGGCATGCACACCGGTGGCGGTGCGAAAGGCGTCTCGACCGAAGACCGGGTATTCGCTGCCGGGTTCCAGGTCAAAGGCCTCCTCACCAAAGCGACAGAGCTCGGCCAGGCAGGTCAAATCTTTGTCCGGTTGGGGGAAGTCCAGGTCGAGGTTGACCAGCAGCAGTTCCAGCGGAGCGTTGCCCTGGATTCCGCAGCCAAAGAGGCTGCAGCGCAGGCGGTCGGCGCCGCTGTGCCAGGCCTCCAGGGCCTGACTGAGGGCCAGACCGAAGCCGTGGTCCGACGACCAGGTCAGACGCAGACGTTCGTGGACGACAATCCCCTTCACGAACTGCAGCATGGCCTGAATGCCGGAGCGCCAGGGAGCCCCACCCCGGCCGGTGATTTCCACCACGCTGACTCCGGCCTGGCGGGCTCGCATGAGCCAGCGGTGGAGACGAATGGGATCCAGCTGGTGGGCGTTGGGAATGACCAGCGAAACCGCCACCCCGAGGTCGGCCAGCCTTCGGCAGTTGGTCAGGTCGGGGTCGGGCGAGTCGGGTATCCAGCGCACCTCCAGGGGCCGCCCCAGCCGCTGCAGGCGTTTCATCAGACGGTCCGGCCAGGGGCAGCGTTCCTGCAGGCTCAAAACCCAGGTCTCCCCGGGTGCCTCTTCGGCCAGGGCGTCCAGCCAGCGGCAGCAACTTTCCACCTCCGCCAGTCCGCTCAGGGTCATCAGTTCGAAGTGGTCGATGCCGAGTTCGCGTCCCAGCTTCATCCAGGCCAGAGCCTGTTCCCAGGTCGGGCTGGGCAGATGAGGGTCGGCGGCCAGTTCGCTTAGAGTTGCGTCCAGCAACTGTGGACGGGGGCGCAGTTCCTGAGCATTCCAATTATGCCACTGCTGGTTCATCGTGGGTGCCCTCCATTTCATTCGGTTCATTCAACAGACTGACCAGGTCGGTCGGGATCGGCTGTTCCAGGTGGCGCGCGGCCCAACCCAGATAGCCGCGCAGCGCGGGCAGTTTCAGAGGCCGGCCGGAGAGCCGGTGCAGTTGCAGCAGCAGCCTTTCCATGGAAGCATTGCCCACCCGCTCGCCTACGCCCAGAGCGGTGGCGTGCACCCGGTCGGCGCCGGCCTCGATGGCCGCCAGGCAGTTGGCCACAGCCAGACCGCGGTCATTGTGGCCGTGCCAGTCCAGCCGGACCTGGTAGCCATGCTTTTGCACAAACTCGCGCACAAAGCGCACCAGTTGGAAAGCTCCGTGGGGGGTGGCGTGGCCCACTGTGTCAGTGATGCAGATGGCGCTGGCCCCCGCCTGCAGAGCGGTGTGATAGAGCGGTTCCAGGATGTGTGGGGGAGTGCGACTGGTGTCCTCGGTCACGAACATCACCGAAAGCCCCTCGGCCACGGCCAGGCGCACTGCTTCGTCGGTCAGTTCCAGCAGCCGCTTCAGGTCCCACTGCTCGCACATCTGGCGTAGCGGGCTGCAACCCAGGAAGAGACCGGCTTCCAGCTGGAGGCCGGACTTCTGGGCGATGCGGGAGATCGCCAGCACATCGTCCCGGTGGGTGCGACCGGCGCAGGTCACCTGCAACGGTAGTTTGCGCCGTGCCACCTGGCCAACCAGATCCTCGGTGTGCTGGTAGACCCGCCCACCGGCCCCCGGCAAGCCCAGATTGGCCGTCTGCACTCCCAGCTCCAGCAACCAGTCCAGAAAGCGGCCTTTGGCTTCCGAGGAGGGGTCACTGACGGAGGGCGACTGCAGACCGTCGCGCAGAGTCTCGTCGTGCAGTTGCAGGCCCTCGCGCAGCAGGGGCAGCCGCTGCAGGGCCGGCTCCCAGCCGTGGACTTCGACGGCGGGCAGCCGTCCGGCCAGGGATTGAGCCGCCGGCGCTGCCTCGGGCAGGTGACGGTGTTCTTCCAGGCAGTGCGGCTCGGAGCAAACCTGCCAGAAGCCGTAGCGGGCCAGATGGCGACGAGCGCGGTAGGCCACCCGGAAGACTCCCCCCAACTGATGCAGGTCGATGACCAGCGGAATCAGGTCGGTGGTGATCCCCTCGTAGCTTCCCACCCCTTTGTTGTCGAGAATGCGACAACCCGACTTTTCATAGAATCCCCGTAGCTTGGGAGGCACGGCCGCGAAGCCGAGCTCGACTCCTCGGTGCAGAGCCAGGCCGTGCAAGGCGTGGATCAGCTTGAGGCCCAGTCCGGAGCTGCGCAGCTCCGGATCGACCACCACCCGGCCAAACTCGACCAGAACCTTAGACCCGTCTCGACAATAGTTGAAGACCGACTTGAGATCGAAGATCTCCTGGGAGTGATAGGACCTTGGACTGGCTGGCAGCTGGGGGAGTTGCCCCTGAGCGGTGAGCCGTTCCAGGGCCGCTCGGTGGGGGCCCTCGCCCGGCAGAATCATGCGGCCTCCGGCCACCAGTTTGCCCTGGGAGAAAGCGCCCACGAAGCGGCTGCGACAATCAAACGCATCCAGGTCGATGGCCGGAGCGCGGGGCTCCAGGTAGCCCTCCTTGCAATAGACCAGGTGCCTCAGGCGAAAGTAATCGAGAAGTTCCCGGTCTGACTCTAATTCCCGGAAATGCAGTAGTGGCGCCGTTAAATCCGTTTTGGATTCAACACTGAGCATAGCTGGTGGTCCTCCTAGTGGTCGTTTGGGGTCTGGGAGGCCAGCCTACTTGCGTTGCGTCAACGGATTGTCAAACCAGCCCCTCGGACCCGTTGATCAGGCGTTGATAGTGACGTTGATAATCCGTTGATAGCTATTTGCTAACCTGCCGCAAGCGGCTTCGGATAGGCCGTCAGCACAGATTGGGGATAGCGAGCTTGCTAGAAAGTTTCAAGTTTCCGGGGGGTCTTGGGGTCCGGTTTTGGAGTTACTACGCTTTTGTCTACGACGCCTTACTGGGGCTGCGGCCGTACACCGCCATGCTCGACGAGATGGTGGACGGTCTGGAACTCCAGCGCGCGGAACTGGTCCTGGACGCGGGCTGCGGCTCGGGCAATTTGACTCGACGTCTGCTCAACCATGGCTACCGGGTGGACGCCGTCGACTCGTCTCCGGGCATGTTGCAGCGCGCCGCCGCGAAATGCCCGGAGAGCGATCCGCGCGCTCAGAACCTGGACCACTCCATCCCGTGCGCCGAGGGCACCTACGCCGGCATCACCTGCTCCAACGTGCTCTACAGCCTGCCCAATCCACGCAAGACGCTGGCCGACTTTTACCGGATTCTGAAGCCGGGTGGGCGGCTGGTCATCAGCAATCCCGATCGCCAGTTCAGCATGGGCAAAGTGCTGCAACGCCACTGGCAGGAGCAGGGCCTGGCGGGTCGGCTGCTGCTCCTGGCCCAGGTTCCTCGTCTGCTGCTGTTGACGGCCTTCAATCTGCTGCTTTTGCGCCGGCAGCAGGTGGACCGTTTCTACTTTCCCGGTGCCGATCAGCTGCGTGAAGTGCTGGAAGAAGCCGGTTTTCAAGCCATTGAACTGCGTCCTACCTACGCCGGCCAGGGCTGGTTGGTGTGCGCTCGCAAGCCGGGGAGCCCGGTGTAATGACCCCTGAACGGACTGAGAGGCAAAAGAGATGATGATGTTGATGCGCAGGGAGGGTGAGGTAGGCGGCCAGCAGAGCTTCCGCATCACCTTGCCGAGTCACAAAACTTGGGGAGGACTGCGGGTGACCAGTGGCAACCCTCGGCAGCAAGTGCTGACGCGACCGGGCGACTGGATGCCGGGCTATCCCATCCCCGAAGGTCTCTACCTGGTGGGGCCGTTGGACGTGGCCGGTTGGCTGAGCAAAGGCAAGCCGGACTGGAACGCCAGTTTTGATGCTCGTATGCCGGGTCCCATCTACCGCGATCTCATTCCGGCGCGCCGTCTGGCGGCCAAGCGTCCGGTCAATTACTGCCTGCGCGCCTTTACGCCGGGACAGGCCGACGAGGCGGGCGGCGACGTTTATTTGCAGTCGCAGAGCGACTGGGAGCGACTTTACGAGTGGAGCACTCGCACCACCATCGATTTGTTGGCGGTCGATTATGGATTAGGTTCGGCCTGGGATCTCGGTCCTCTGGCCTGGGGGCATCTCACGCGCGTTTCTCTACTGGCGGCCGGCGACTTCTAAGAAGTCTCCGTCCCGTCGGGCTAGAGATGGGGATCATCTGAAAGTGGGGGGACACCGTCTCCCGGAGTCAGACAAATGGCTCCGGGGGACTGGTCGTTTTCAAAACAACATGGATTGATACTTGTCAGACCCCTCCCATTTTGCGTAGACTATTGCCCGTGTATTCACAAGACGGGGGATCGGGGTTTGCCTGGGGATAAAGAACAAAGTCCCTGGTTCTCCGAACGACAGTTTACAGGGGCGGGCCGCTCCGCCGAACAGGCGGCGGTCGGGAAAAATTTGCGGGTTCTGCTGGTCGAAGACGAGGTTGCGCTACGCCAACTCGCCCTCAAGGTGCTGTCCAACCACGGCTATCGGGTTACCTGTGCCGAGAACGGCGAAGAAGCCTGGCAAACGCTCCAGGCCGAAGAGTTCGACTTGCTGGTGACCGACATCCAGATGCCCAAAATGACCGGCAACGAGCTGGTCAAGAAAGTGCTCTGCAGCCGCCCCGAGCTGCCGGTTCTGATGATGTCCGGCTACAACCCGGAGGGACAGGTGCCCGACGAAGTGTTGTTCCTGCCCAAGCCCTTCACGCCCCAACAATTGGTGGAAAAAGTGGCTGCTCTGCACACCCCCTGATCAACCCCCGGCTTTGTAGTCGATGAAGCGATAGCCCAGACCGCGCTCGTTAGTAATGTATTTGGGCCCCTCGGGGTTGGGCTCGAGCTTTTTGCGCAGATAGTTGATGTAAAGTCGCAAAATCTGCGTGTCGTCGCGGTATTCCGCGCCCCAGACCCGACTCAACAGCTGCTCGTGGGTCAGAATGCGGCCCGGGTTGTTCAAAAACTGGTAAAGCAGCTTGAATTCGGTTGGCCGCAAATGCACGGCGGTGCCGGCCACGATGGCTTCGCGCTTGTCCAGGTCGACGCTCAAGTTGTCGTCCACCTTGACGGCTCCGCGCGTCACCGGCGCGGGCATCTCGGCCCGGCGCAGCACGGCTTTGATGCGACTGACCAGTTCGCGGTGGTTGAACGGCTTGCCCAGGTAGTCGTCGGCGCCTAGCTCCAAACCGAAGATGCGGTCATCGTCGCTGGCCTGCACCGTCAGCATGATGACCGGCACCTGCACCGTATTGCGGATTTCGCGCAGCACTTCGAAGCCGGAGATGTCGGGCAGATTGAGATCGAGCACCACCAAATCGGGAATCTCGTCGCGCAACTTACCCAGGCCTTCCTGGCCCGACATCGCTCCCGAGACCACGAAACCCGCGCCCTCCAGGGTGATGCGCACCAGATCCAGCATGCGAGGCTCATCCTCGATCACCAGAATCAAGCGGTTGCGAAATTGACCGGACTGTGACATAGCCTTACTTCTCTCTGGGCAGCGTGAAGTAGAACAACGCGCCGCCTTCCTTACTGGGGTCTACCCCGACTTTGCCCCCGTGGGCTTCTACAATGGCTTTGCAGATATAAAGACCCAACCCTGCCCCGCGCACCCGCTGCTTCAGCGGGTCGCCGCCGCGCTCGAAGGCGGTGAAGATGCGCTCGCGATCTTCGCTGGGAATGCCGGGTCCGGAATCCTGGACCTCGACGCGCACCCGGCGCGGGCCGTCCGAGCGCAGGTTGACCTTGATCGGCCGGGGCCCGGCATACTTGAAGGCGTTTTCCACGAAGTTGGTGACCACTTGCTGTAACTTGTCCTCGTCCAGAGCCGCGAACAGCTCCTGGTCGTCCTCATGCAGGGTCAACTTGGCGCCCTTCAGCTTGTAGACGGGACGCAGCTTGTCGCACAGCTTCTTCAGCCAGGGCCCGACCTCGACCAGATGGCGCTGCAGTTTGAGGCCGCCAGCCTGGATGCGGGTGGCGTAGAGCATCTGCTGCACCATTTGCTCCAGTCGGTGGGCTTCTTCTTCGATGACGCGGGCGTGTTCGCGCACGTTCTTGAGCTCGACCTCGGGATCGGCCATCAGGCCCGCATAGCCGCGAATGATGGCGATGGGCGTCTGCAGCTCATGGGACACGGCCGAGAGAAACAGCTTGTGCAGGCGCTCCATTTCCTTGCGCTTGGAAATATCGCGCACCGTCATCACCCAGCCGAGCGGGCCGCCCTGACGGTCAAAGAGGGGAGCGCCCACCACCTCGACCTCCACGCTCTGGCCGTCGCGGGCCAGCAGACGGGCCTCGACCGGGTCGGTGGCCGACAACCAGGGAACGCTGCCCGAGACGGCCACGGCCGTGTCGAAAACGCTGCTGTCCACCAGCACCAGAGGAAAGGCTTCGTTGCCCGGCTGGCCCACGGCTTCGCCAATTTTCCAGCCGGACAGCTTGGCCATGGTCAGGTTGTAGCCCATCACCCGGCCCTGGGGATCGTGAATGATGACGCCGTCGGTGCTGTGCTGCACCACCGCTTCTAGCCATTTGCGCTCGTGCAGCAGCCGTTCTAAGAGGCGGGCGCCCTGCAGACTGGATTCAAATTGGTCGAAGTTGAGGTGCACCAGGCCCGGGCTGTCCTGCAGCAGCGGGGGAGCCTCGCTGCGATGCCACAGACAGAAGACCCCGACCGGCTTGCCGCCGCTGCGAATGGGGATGGCCAGCGGCCTTCCGCCCCCGCGCCGGCGCGCTTCCTGTTCCAGTTCGGCCAGTTGCTCCGGGGGAATGCCGCCCTGCTCGACCAGCGCCTCCATCATGCCCACCAGTGGCTGGGAGTCGACCGGGTCCATACCGTAGACCGAGGTGATCGGGCCACTGGAAAGGCGCGTGGTCATGACGCCGGCCTGGCCGCCGGCCGCTTCCACCAGTTGGGTCAGCAGGTCGTCGAGAACCTTGGGCTCGGTCTGCGGGTCCAGTTGCAGATCGACGTGATACTCTTCCACAGGAGCGCCTTCGCCGACAGCAGAAGGCCTGCCTTGTGAAAAACGTGGCCGTGGTCGGCGGGGGCATTGTGGGAGTGGCAACGGCCTATACGTTGCAGCGGCGCGGCTTGCGCGTCACCGTCTTCGAAAAAGAAGACCGCCTGGCCGCCCATCAGACGGGGCGCAACAGCGGCGTGATTCATTCCGGGATTTACTACCCCCCTGGGTCGCTGAAAGCCCGCACCTGCCTGCGCGGGCGCACTCTGCTGGAAGCCTTTTGCGAGCAGCACGCCATTCCATGGAAGCGTTGCGGCAAGGTGATCGTGGCCACCCACTCGTCTCAGGTCGAGAAACTGCGCCAGCTGGGAGCGCGCGGCCAGGAACACGGCCTGCAGGTGCGCTCGGTTCATCCTCGCCAGATCGAGCCGGCCTGCGCCGGTTTGGAGGCGGTCTTCGTGCCCGAGACCGGCATCGTCGATTACACTCAGGTGGTGCTCAAGCTGGCCGAGGGTCTGGACGTGCGCCTCAAAACCCCCTGGGTCGACACCGGCGAGTTCGACGCCTGGATCAACTGCGCCGGTCTCTACTGCGACAAACTGGCCGATTCGGAGGTGCGCATCGTGCCCTTCCGCGGTGAATACTACTCGCTCACCCCCGAGGCCGCCGATCTGTGCAAGACTTTGATTTACCCGGTGCCCGACCCGCGCTTTCCCTTTCTGGGCGTGCATCTGACCCGGCACATCGACGATACCGTGGGTGCCGGCCCCAACGCCGTGCTGGCCCTGGGCCGGGAAAACTACGACGGCTGGACCTTCAACCTGCGGGAGTCGCTAGAAACCCTGACCTATCCCGGCTTTCAGCGCCTGGCCGTGAAATACTGGCGAATGGGCCTCTGGGAACAGCTGCGCTCCCTGTCCAAGTGGTTGTTCCTCAAGGAGTTGCAGAAGCTGACCCCGGACCTGCGCAGCCAACATCTGGTGCCCTCCAAAGCCGGCATTCGCGCCCAGTGCGTCCGCCCCGACGGCACCCTGGTCGACGATTTTCTGGTGTATCGTCAGGGAAGGGCGGTGCATGTCCTCAACGCCCCCAGTCCCGCCGCCACCGCCAGCCTGGCCATCGCCGAAGAAATCGCCGCCCAGCTCCTCTAGGCCTTCGTCTGCGGGATTGCCCCGCCGGCCCCCGCCCGCCAGGCTGGCGCGGTCCTGACGCCCGCGTTTGCGGTCCTGGCGCCCGCGGCCCTACCTGACCAGGGCCTCCACGAAGCCAGGCTGGACCGCGCAACGCTCCAGACGCACATTCTCCAAAAGCCCCGCAAACGCAGCCCGGGCCTCGGCCCGGGAAGGCCGCAGCTTGCGCCGCCCCTCGCCTTCCAGACCAAATCCGTCGATCCAGGCAATAACCTTGTCCCAGTGCGGTGGCTTCGAGACCAGGGCTACGCAGCTTTCGGTCTTCATCTTCTTATAGGGCCAGAAATACCAGCCCACCTGCTCCGCTTCCAGACGCGTGCGAAACTCTCGGATCCATTTGCTGTCGTTCTCCCCGGACTCGCTCATCAACAAAGGCACCCCGCGCTGCTGACGCACCGCCAGGTAAGGACCGATGGCCTGGGGGTCGGCCCAGTAGCGGTGAAAGGCCAGCACCAGCCCGGAGTCCCAGTCCGTGGAGACGTGCTCGAATTTGGTGGCCCACTCGGCGCCGTCCAGAAACAGCAGATGCCGCCGGTCCACCTGGCGGATGGCCGCTCCCATTTCCCGATAGACTTCGTCCAGCTTGGGATGCAGTTCCGTGTAGCCCGGCCAGTTGGGAATCGGCTCATTGAGCAGCTCATAGCCCAGCACGGTGGGCTCGTCCCGGTAGCGCTCGGCCACTTCCTTCCAAAGTTGAGCCGCCAGCGCCCGCGACTGCGGAGATTCAAACAACCACGGATAAGATGCGCCATCGTCGATGTTGTCGCCCGTCTGCCCCCCGGGAGCGGCGTGCAGATCGGGCAGCACCCAGAGATTGAGCCGCTTGCATTCCCGCACCAGCCAGTCCAGCCGCTCCAGCTCCGCCGGATCGCGCAGAAACTTCCAGTGCAGCGGCACGCGCACGGTGTTAAAGCCAGAGCGCGCCAGCAGCTCCAGGTCGGCGCGCGTTACGTAAGCGGCCCGATACTCGCGCCAGAAGGCCTCACTTTCCTCCGGCCCCAGCAGTTCCAGCACGCCGCGCTCGATTTGGGTAGGCGAAGTGGCTTTGGAAAAGCCGAACATGTAGCCCTCGGGCACCCACCAGTTGCCCAGGCACATGCCCCGCAGACGCACGGACTTTTCTTCGCAAACCAGCTCGCTGCCGCGGCGCTCGACCCAACCCGGCGACAAAAACAAGAGAAACAGCAGTAAGGCTTTCATAGCAGGAGTAGTTACCCCGTGTAGGTAGTTCGCATACCACATGGCCATCGGAGCGCTGACCTGGAACCTCAGCTTGTATCTCAGCGAGCTTGTTCGCCTGCGCAAACAGCCGTGGTGGTGGCAGCTCAAGCGCGGCCTCAAACGCGAATTTCGCGACCTGGACCCCAACAAAATGGTCTACCGGATGCGCGGCGCCTACCACGTGGACTCGCTGGCTTTCGGAGAAACCTCCCCCCTGAGCGTGCTCAAGATTCTCGAAACTCTCCAACTCCCTCCGGGCTCCACCCTTTGCGACCTGGGCTCCGGTCGCGGCGTGCCCTGCCTGGTGGCCGCCGCCCAGGGCTACAAAACCATCGGCCTGGAATATTTTGCTGTCTACACCGAGCGATCTCAGCGCATTGCCGCCGAGATGAACGTCGACGCCACCTTTATCTCGGGCAACTTCATGAACCGTCCCCTGCCCCCGGCCGACGCCTACCTGGTCTCCGCCACCGCCTTCCCCGAAGAACTGCGTGCCCAGCTCAAGCAAAAGCTGGACGAGCAAGCCAAGATCGTGGTCGCCCAGGACTGGATTCTCGGCCCGCCCTGGGAACACGAGCGCATGCAGAAGCTGCCCGTTAGCTGGGGCACGGCTCAGTTTTGCTACCATCACCGAAAAGGCTGACGGCCCCGGCAAAGCGAACGGCCGGGCATGAAAAAGACCCTGCTTGCTTTACTGCTTACCGCTGCCCCCGCTTTCGCTCAGGACATCGAGGGCCTGATCAAACAAATGACCCTCGAAGAAAAGCTCGGTCAGATTCAGCAGTATTCTGACTTTGGCTTCTCCACCGGCCCCACCGCCGCGGCCGACAACGACAAGCAGAAAGAACGCATCCGCAAGGGCGGAGTGGGGTCCATCCTCAACTGCGTCGGCGCCAAGTGGACCAACGAGCTGCAGCGAGAGGCGGTCGAGAAATCCCGCCTGCACATTCCGATTCTCTTCGGCTTTGACGTCATCCACGGCCACCGCACCACCTTCCCAACGCCGCTGGGGGAAGCCGCTTCCTTTGATCCCAAGGGCTGCGAAGAAACGGCCGCTGTGGCCGCCAAGGAAAGCCGCGCCCAGGGCGTGCGCTGGACCTTTGCTCCCATGGTCGACATCGCCCGCGACGCCCGCTGGGGTCGCATCGTGGAAGGGGCCGGCGAAGATCCCTACCTCGGCTCCAAGCTGGCCACCGCGCGCGTGCAGGGCTTCCAACGCGGCGGCAAGTATGCGGCCTGCGCCAAGCACTGGGTGGCCTACGGCGCCGCCGAAGCCGGGCGCGACTACAACACCGTCGACGTCTCCGAGCGCAGCCTGCGCGAAGTCTACTTCCCGCCCTTCAAGGCCAGCGTGGACGCTGGCGTCATGACCTTCATGACCAGCTTTAACGAGACTTCCGGCATCCCCTCGACCGCCAACCGCTTCATTCTGACCGACGTGTTGCGCAAAGAATGGGGCTTCCGCGGCTTCGTGGTCAGCGACTACGAATCGGTGGACGAGCTTAAGAACCACGGTCTTTCGGCCGACGGCGCCGAAGCCGGATTGGACTCGATCAACGCCGGCCTGGACATGGAAATGGTCAGCCAGCACATCTCCCAGAACGGCGCCGCCCTGATCAAGTCGGGCAAGCTCAAGATGGCCACCGTCGATGAAGCCGTGCGCCGCATTCTGCGCATCAAGAAGCAGCTGGGCCTGTGGGAGAATCCCTACACCGACGAAGCGCCCGAGCAGCAGGTCATCAAAGACCCGGCTCACCGCGCCCTGGCCCGCACCAGCGCGGCCCGCTCCATGGTCTTGCTCAAGAACGACAAGAAAGTCTTGCCCCTGCAGAGCCCCAAGAACATCCTGGTGGTGGGTCCGCTGGGCGACAATGGCGCCGATTTGCTGGGACCCTGGCACGGCGACGGTCGCAAAGACGAAGTGGTCACCCTGCTGCAGGGCCTGAAGAACAAGTATCCGGGCGCCACCGTGACTTTCCAGAAAGGCTGCGACTTCAAGGGGCCGGTGGAAGCGCTGAACCTGGCCAGCGCCGACGTGGTCATCCTGGCCGTGGGCGAGTCCGAGCAAATGTCGGGTGAAGCCAAATCGCGATCCATGATCGGCATCCCCGGCGAGCAGGAAGCTCTCATCAAGCAAGTCCACAACAGCGGCAAACCCTACGTGGTGGCCCTCTTCAACGGACGTCCGCTGGCTCTGGGCTGGGTGGCCGAAAATTGTCCGACCATCCTGGAATGCTGGTTCCCCGGATCCGAGGGCGGCAACGCCGTGGCCGACGTGCTCAACGGCGACGTCAACCCCGGCGCCAAGCTGCCCGTCAGCTTCCCGCGCAACGTCGGCCAGTGCCCCATCTACTACAATCACAAGAACACCGGCCGCCCCGCCTACCTGCGTCCCGAGTATGTCTCCACCTATCAGGACGTGGACAACTCGCCGCAATACACCTTCGGCTACGGACTGAGCTACACCAGCTTCAAGATCGACGGCGTCTCGGTGGCCCCGGATCACACCGTCACCGCTACCGTTACCAACACCGGCGCCAAAGAAGGCGACGAAGTGGTGCAGCTCTACATCCGCGATAAAGTGGCCAGCGTCACCCGTCCGGTGCGCGAGCTCAAGGGTTTCCAGCGCGTCACCCTCAAGCCCGGCGCCTCCCAGACCGTCAAGTTTCCCCTGGGCGACAAAGAGCTCGGCTTCTACGATCGCAGCATGCGCTGGACCGTCGAGCCGGGTGAATTCGAAGTCTACGTGGGCAACTCCAGCGACGCCCCCAAGGCCACCAGCTTCTTCATCAAATAGGGCTCGTTCAGCTAAATTTCAGCTCCGTGACATAGCGTCTTCCTAACACGAACACGCTTATGAACATCACGCGATTGCCCAACAGCCCGGTGACGGCCCGCAAGCTGCCGCCGGCCAAACCCCCGGAAGCCCCGCCCGACAAGGTGGTCTACAACCATCTGCCGGAGCACCGACTGCGCATTCAGCATCCGCTGGGTGCCGTGGTGGGGGCGGGCGCGGGGGTCGGGCTCAACGCTTTGGCCCAGGGCAACCTGTGGACCGGACTGGCGGCGGCCGGCGTGGGCGCCTTTCTGGGCGGCAACTACAGCAAATTGCTCTACTCGGCCCACTCCAAGCTGCGCGAAATCAGCAATCGCACCGACATGCACCGCAAGAAGGAAGTCCCGTCCTTCGAGCCGCTCAAGCAAGAGCACCTGATTGGACAGCGCCCGGTCGGCCAGAGCCCGCGTCTTTACGACGGCTACGACAGTTCTCGAGACATTGCCGCCCTGTACGCTCGCGAAGGCCGCCCCGAGCAGGCCTACGCGATCGAGGTCGAGGTGGCTCATCTGCGTCCATCCGCCGAGTTGGGACACCTCGACACGCACCTGCAGCTCAGCTGGGGTCAGGACCATCCTTACTCCTTGGACCTGGAAAAAGACGACGCCACTACGCGTCACTCCACCACCTTCAATCGCATCCAGGCGCGCATCGACAAAGACGACCTGCGCAAAGCCGGTTGGCGCGACGGGCAGCCCATTGCCGTCGAGGCCGTCACCACCGACGAAAAGTCCGCCCAGACCCGCATCGGGGGCCGCACCGACAATCCCCAGAAGCCGGGAAATATCTTCCGCTGGGAAGGCAAGACCGTTTATTACGCCGTCACCGATCGCTTTCAGAACGGGGACAAGAGCAACGACCAGGGCACCGATCCCAGCAATCCGCAGAAGTTCCACGGCGGCGATTGGCAGGGCGTGATCGACAAGCTCGACTACCTCAAGGACCTGAACGTCGACTGCATCTGGCTGTCCTGTCCCTACGAAGCCCAGCGTGATTTCATGGGCCTGGACGGCTTCCACGGCTACTGGCCTCAGGATTTCACCAAGGCCGAGCCCGGTTTCGGCACCCGCGAGAAGTTTCACGAACTCACCGAAAAGGCTCACGCCAAAGGCATGAAAGTGATGCTGGACGTAGTTCTCAACCACACCGGCTATGGACACCCCTTCACCACCGACCCCGAGAAGAAAGAGTGGTTCAACGCCAACGGCAACATCAGCGGCCTGGGTCAGTGGGAGATGGAAAACGGCTCGCTGTGCGGTTTGCCCGACCTCAAGCAAGACAATCCCGAGGTCACCAAGTATCTGGTGGAAGTCCACAAGGACTGGCTGAAGGACGTGGACGCCTTCCGTATCGACGCCATGCGCCACATGCCCGAAGACTTCCTGAGAAAGTTCAACCAGGAGATGAAATCTGAAAAACCGGATTTCTATGGAGTGGGGGAGGCCTTCTGGCTGAAGTCCAATTTCGTGGCTGGTTACCAGAACCGCGCCAGCGACTCGATGTTTGACTTCCCGCTGGCCTACGCCATCCGCCGCACCTTCGCCGGCGACCCCTCCCGCGATCTGGGCGACCGCATCGACTACTGGAAGGAAGTGAAGCCCCACGCCAGCCAGCATGAAGCCTGGCGGGTGCTGCTCGACAGTCACAAGAGCCAGGATATGTCGCTGCTCTCGGAAGCCCTGAGCCAGGACAAACTCTACGACAATCCCCTCAAGTTAGGCACCTTCATCGACAACCACGACATGGTGCGCTTCATGTCGGATACGGCCGGTGACATCCGCCGCCAGGAGCAGGCGCTGGCCTTCCTTTACGCGGTGCGCGGCACGCCCCACGTCTACTACGGCACCGAAGTGGCCATGGAAGGCATCGGACCGGCCAACCGCAACGACATGGAATGGGGCAAGAATCCTGAACTAACAGAGAGCTTCAAGCGGCTGACCGAGGCTCGCAAGGGCTCGGAAGCCCTGCAATACGGTTCCCAGCAGGAGCTGCACTGCGGCAAAGACACCTATGCCTTCTCGCGCATCCGTCCGGAAGAAGAAGTGGTATGCGTCTTCAATAAAGGGGACGAGGAGCAGACTGTGAGTCTGCCGCTGCATAAGGACAGTCCGATTCCCGATACGGCCACGCTCAAGGATATGTTTTGCGACGAGTCGGTGACGGTTCACGACCGCTCCGTGACCGTGACGGTTCCGCCTAAGGGCTATCGCTACTTGCAGTGGAAATAGCAGGAGATTGACCGCCGACACGGGCAGCACTCCTCTGATGGTCTGGAAAGTCCAGGCGGGTCCCACCGCCTACGAACATCTGCAGCAACACGGCTGGAACTGGCACGATTTTGAAGTGGTCATTGGCGCCTCGGCGGGTCCGCGCTGGCTGGTGCTCAGTGCCCTGGACCGCGTACTGGCTCCGCTCTTGCAGCAGCGCTCCACTCCGCTGCACTTGCTGGGCTCCTCCAGCGGAGCCTATCGATTCTCGGCCTACGTGCAGAGCAACCCCGTGCAGGCCCTACAAAATCTGGAGCAGTCCTACATCGACGCCGACTGGTCGCCCATCCGCCCCCAGAACATGATTCGCGAGTCGGCCGTGGGCATCGTGCGCAGCTTTCTGGAGCGCAAACCGCTGGATCACCCCACCTATCGCCTGCATATCGTCACCTCGCTGTGTCACGGCTGGCTGGCCTGGCCGCAAAAGTGGGCTCAGATCGTGGCCCTGCTCTTCGGGGTCGCGCTCAACGCGGTTAGCCGGCAGAAATTGCAGTACATCGTCAAGCGCCTGCTCTTTTCCGACCCGCGCAATCCGCTGCCGGCCCGTCTGCACGACCTCCCGACCCTCAAGGCCGACCTGAACGAAGCCAATCACTTTGACGCGATTCTGGCCTCGGGGGCCATCCCCGTGCTGATTCCCGGAGAGCGCGATCTGCAGGGAGCCCCTCCCGGATTGCTGCGCGACGGCGGCCTGGTGGACTATCACTTTGATCAGTTTCATTTGCACGGAGAGGGGCTTATTCTCTATCCGCATTTTTCCGACAGTCTGCAGCCTGGTTGGCTGGAGCGCTATGGACGGCGCCGGCGCATCCCCCGCGAAGTGTTGGACCGGGTGGTGCTGCTCTCCCCGTCCCAAGAATGGCTGAAAAAGCTCCCGGGTGGCCGTATTCCGGAGCGCGAGGATGCTGCTCATCTGGGACAACGGGAAAGACGGCGCCTATGGAGTGAATCGGCGCGCCGCGGTCAGGATTTGGCGGAAGGCTGCTTGCCCGATCGTTTTTTACAAGATCTAACCATTTTCCCCGCTGACTAACGGCCGACAAGGATCTCCACGTACCCGCTGAGAAGGGTCAGCAAGAATCGTAACAAGAGTGTAAGATTTCAGGGTTGAATTCTTCACTCACTATAGTGTATAAAAAGGACACGTTAGTAGGCCGGCGAAGGCCGAGCCAAACGCACAGGAGAAGAACCAATGACATCTGCACAGCGCACTTTGAGCGGGCTGATTATGCTGGGACTGCTGAACGTAACCGTTCCGCTGGGTCTGGCCGCCAGCACTTCGCTCCCCAGCACGCCCGAGGGGTCGGTCGTGACCGGATCGCTGCAAACCCGTGGTAGTGAAGACGCTGCATGGACCGCAACCGAGGACAGCGCCAAGTCCCATTGGTTCAAAACCGATGCGCACTCCGAGGCCGTTCTGTCCTTCGCGGGCGACGTCCACATGCGGATGGCTCCCAACACGGTCGTGCACGTGGAATCCTCCAGCGACGCCGGCCTGTCGGTCGACGTTCCCCAGGGCGACGTGATGACGTCGGTTCCCTGGTCCGGCAAGACCACGGTCCATATGACCACCCCCAACGGTCAGGTCAATGCCACCGAAGGTAGCTTTATCGTCAAAGTTGAGAACCAGAAAGTGGCTCTCGAAGTGCTGGAAGGCAGCGCCAAGCTGGCCGGTGACAATGTCACCAGCGAGCAGCTCCCCGGTGTCGATATGAAAGAAATGGTGGCCGAACCCGGCCTCGTCGCTCAGGCCGAACCGGACGAGAACGGCGGCGGCTCGGACAAGAAGCCCGATGACCCCAACGAGAACGACGATGATGCCGGCGACGACGGCACCACCGGTGCTATCATTGGTGGAACGGCTGGCACCGCCGGTCTGATCGCTTTGCTGACCAGAGGCACCAGCGATAAGGCGACCACCTTCGCTACGGGCGGACCGCCCATCCCGGGAAGCCCCTAAGCAGGCCCTCTCGTCACAAAGAAACCCCGGTCACGTTTGAGGCCGGGGTTTTTTTATGCTTGCGCGACCTTGCTCAGGGCCTCGTCGCGGCGTTGTCGATGCACTGGTTGGCCCGGCTCCAGTTCGAAGGCGGCACCGAAGAAGTCGGCGGCCATCTGCCATTCCTGACGGTGGCTGAAGAGGTAGCCCAGGAACGAGAACGTCAGTGGATTTCCAGAAAAGAGCCGAAGCGACCGCAGCCAGAATCCCTCGGCCTGATCTAAGAGGCCCAGTTGGAAAGCGTGGAAACCGGCAAAGGTCATCAAGTCATGGCGCTCCGGACAAGCATCGACGACTCGGGTATAGAAACGGAGGGCCTCGGGATGTTGCCCCCGCTCGCCGGCCACCAGTGCGCGTACGTAGGCGGCGAAAAGCGATTCTCCCTCGGATTCCGCGGGCAGGTCGGGCAATTCACCCCGTCCTACCTGTTCCAGGGCTCGGTCCCAGGGGTCTTCGAGGTTCAAGCCCACGCCGGATTCCGACTCTCCGCCGTTCGACGTTCCTCTTTGGGGAACCGTGCGCAACTGGAAGTCGCGACTCAATTCCCGGAGCCGCAGAGCTCCGGGGACCACCCGATAGTAGTCAGCGGCCGGAAATTCGCGGTCTTTTCCTACAAAAACACACTCGGAGGGCAGTCGAGTGCCGCCGGCGCGGTAATGCCCGAAGACGCGACACGAGAAGGGGCGGATGGTATAGACACGGCATCCCTCGGGTCCCAGATTTGGACAGACGGGAAACACATAGTCGCCGTCCGCCCCTCGTTCCCGAGCGGCATAGCGGGCAAAATCCTCTCCCGCTTCCCCCAGCACGGCCAACTCCAGCCGGGTCACGTTCTGGCGAGTTAGCCCTGAAGCAGTGCAGCAGATGCGGCAGGAACCGCACAGATTCTCTGTTGGAGGACTCTCCAAAAACTGATAAAGCTCGAGCAGTTGCTGTTCGAGCGAGGAGTCCAAGTTTAGCTCAAAGTCTCGGAAGGTAGGCGAGCCGGCGCTTCTACTCCCTGAGCGTACCAGGCGGCCGCTCGGCCCAGTCCCTGGCGCACGGAGAATTCCGGCTTGTATCCGAGTAGTTTCTGAGCCTTGGAAATATCGGCCAGCGAGTGTCGCACGTCGCCAGCGCGAAATTCCTGGTAGACCGGTTTACTCTCCCGCACGTCCCGGCCCAGCGCTTTCAGGTTGTCCATAATCAGTTCATGCAACTGATTCAGAGTGGTGCTCTGGCCATAAGCGATGTTGAAGATCTGGTCCATGGCGGCAGGGTTGGTGGTCGTGGCCGCCAACAGGTTGGCCTGGACCACATTGTCGACAAAGCAAAAGTCTCGGCTGGTTTCGCCGTCACCGTTGATAGTGATGGTTTTGCTTTCGAGAGCATCAGTAAACCAGCGGGGAATCACGGCCGCGTAGGCTCCGTTGGGATCCTGGCGCGGGCCAAAGACGTTGAAATAGCGCAGTCCGATAGTCTGGAAGCCGTAGCAGCGGGCGAAGACTTGAGCATACATCTCGTTGACCAGCTTGGTCACGGCATAAGGGGAAAGCGGGCGCCCAATGCGGTCTTCGATCTTGGGTAGATCCGGGTGGTCCCCGTAGGTGGAGCTGGAGGCGGCGTAGACAAAGCTGGGCACGCCGGCGTCGCGAGCCGCTACCAGCATGTTGAGAAAGCCGGAAATATTGGATTCATGGGTGGCGATGGGGTTGTCGATCGATCTAGGGACGGATCCAACGGCGGCTTGATGGAGAACGTGGTCGACTCCCTGACAAACCTGGCGGCAGGTTTCTAGCTCGCGGATATCTCCCTGCACCCACCTAAAATTCTGCCACTGCTCCGTAGAGACCAGCGAGCGCACCATCTCCAGGTTGGCCATGCTCCCCGTTGAAAGGTTGTCCAGACCGCAGACATTCTGGTCCAGCTTCAGCAGATACTCCACCAGGTTGCTGCCGACGAAGCCAGCTGCCCCGGTGATCAGCCAGCTTCTGGGCTGCGCCCGCAGGCGCTGCACAAAGGCCTGTTCCATCCAGAGACTCATTCTTTGCTTGTTCCGCCAAGGCTCGGCTTCTACCTGTTGGCAGGAATTAGCCTATAACCACTAGTTGGCTGGTAAATTCCGGCCGGTAGCTCACGGAGCGAGGGGTAGCCAGAATGTCACACGCGTCCCTTCTACCTGTGGTCGAGTAACCAGATCCCATCGGCCTCCCAGGCGCCGGCAGGCCTGATCTACGGTGGCCAGTCCCAGCCCCATATTGGTTCCGATGGTTTTGGTTGTAAAGAAAGCTTCACCCAGGCGCGAGCGCACTTCCGCGGGCACGCCCGGGCCGCTGTCCTGTACGCACACCCAGGCCTGATGGCCTTCCTGGCCCCAACTCAGAGCCACCGCCGAACCGGTTTCCAGGGCATTGACCAGTACCGGTAGCACCGCCCTCTCCAGTTCCGTTCGTGAGGCCACCAGCACCAGGCTGGCGGGGCCGCAGGTGCGCACGCCGTGGAGTTCGGGCAGTTGCGCCAGCAGTTCGCGCAACACCTGAACCAGGTCGAGACTAATCTCCAGCTGAGCCTCTTGAATCGAGAGTTGCCGGAGTTTGTCGATGATATCCTGGGCTCGCTGGCAGGCCTGCAGGGCGGCATTGACCTTGCTGCCGGCTCCCGAGCGCACGGCCGATTCCAGGGCCAGACGGGCGGCCGCCAGCGGACTATTGAGCTCGTGGGCCACACCCGCCGACATTTGCGCCACCGCCAGCGTTTTCTGGGCCTGCAGCCACAAGCCGCGAGACTGTTCGAGTTGAGCGAAGAGACGAGCGCGTCCGAGTGAACTGAGGAACAACTGGCCCAGACCGTGCACCACCTGGAGCTGCTGGGGAGTCACCAATTCCTGACCGGTAAAGGCCAGCACCAGGAGCTGGCGGTTGCGCACCGGCAGGGCGATGACGTTGTCGGCTTCGTTCCAGGGCACCGGCCAGCGAGCCCGGTCGGGCCAGGCCAGGTAGCCTGCCCCGGACAAGCCCTGGGCCCAGGCCAGCACGGCCCCGGGCGGCTCCAGTCCCCAGCTGGTCAAGACCTGGCCTTCGTCCAGCCAGCCGGCCGCCTGCAGCTGGAAACACAGACCCAGACAGCTCAGCAGCTCTTCCCAAAGCGGCTGCAGCTCCAACGGCTGCAGCAGGCGCTGGGCGCAGTGTAGCAGATAAGCCAGCGAGTCCAGGTAGATACGCAGGTTTTGGGCCTGCTGTTGTTGCTGCTTCTGCAAATAGGCGGAGTGCAGCCCGCGCAACCAGGGACGTAGCACTTCCACCACCCGACTCAGGCGGGCGAAGTCTTCGGCCTGCCAGCCCGTCTGAGCGCGCCCCAGATAAAGCCAGCAGCCTTCCAGCGGCAGCAGTACCGCCTGACTTTCGGCTTCCAACCAGGGCGGATGCAGCACCTGGGGCAGACTGTCCAGGGGGCGACCGTCCCGCCACAGGGCCACCGTTTCCAGACGGGAGCTATCTGGGGAGGAAACCCAAAGGCAGTCCAGGTTTTCGCCGTAGAGGGCGCCACTGCGCAGCTGCAGCCACGGGCCCAGCCATTCGCCCAGCAGAGGGCCGATCTGCTGGATATCCTGCACATACGACAGGCGCTCCTGGAGCAGCTGCAAATGGCCGCGTTCCTGAGCTGAGACCTGCAGGGCCCGCTGATTGCGATCCCGTTCCCAGAGAGCGCGACGCAGTTCGTCCTGGGTTTGGGTCAGGGATTCCAGGGCCTTTTGGGCGCTCTCGGCCTGCACGCGAAAAACCGCGTTCTGGGCCCCCCAGCACAGGCCCAACAAGCCGGGTAGCCAGAGCAGCTTGAGGTATTCCGGTCCCTGCAGCCAGAGGGCGGCGCAGCAAATCCACCAGGCTGCCCAACGCAGCGGAGCCAGGTTGAGCTCCAGGCGCAGCCACTGGGAATAGCGCCGTCCACAGGCTTCGCGAGCCAGCCAGTGGAGCAGGCGGGCCTGAATGGCCAGCATCACCGCACCGCTCACCACCGGCCCCAATTTCCAAAGAGGCGCTAGAAAACAGAGGGCCAGCGAGTCGGCCGTCAGCTCCCAGGCACGCGGCCGACGGGTCAGGGCGGTGAGAGCCAGCACCAGCAGCACGGGGCCCAGCAGGTTGCTTCCCCAGCAGACCAGTCCCCAGCCCAGATGCAGCTGGAATGAGCCGAAGTAGGGGATGGGACGGGCCGCGCCTTGCAGCACCAGCGTCCCCAGCAGCCAGACCCCCACGGTCCACTGGCCGGGCCACTGCGGTGGCACGAAAAGAAGCTCCATTCCACCCAGCAGGGCTGTAGCCAGCAGGTAACCGAAGGAAAGACGCGCCACCCGAGTGGGTTCGCTCCGGGTCTTGGATTTCCCCAGGGGGTTTTGAGAGCTTGAAAAGTCAGATTCTGGTGCTGGAGGACGATCCCGACCTGCGCGCCATGCTCAGCGAAGTTTTGAGCGACGAAGGCTACGAAGTGACCACTCTGGCCGCCGGTGAGGAAGCCATCCGCCTGGCCGCCCAACAGAACTTCGATCTGCTGGTGACCGACGTGCGCATGCCCGGCGTCGACGGCCTGGAAGCCCTGCGCCAGTTGCGCACTCAGCAACCCAATCTCGGTAGCCTGGTTGTGTCCGGCTATACGACCGAGGCCGAAACCTTGCGCGCCCTGCAGTTGAATGTGGGCGCCTATCTCAAGAAGCCCTTTTCTCTCGGCGATTTGCTCCAGCGGGTTCGCCAGATCCTGGAGGAAAGGGCCGAGCGCTTACGCCAGACGCAGCAGACTCAGTCCTTGCAGCGCTCCCTCAACTGGTGCCTGGATAGCGCCGCTCGCACGCTCCATTCCAATGCTTACGAATCGGGTCAGCTGGCCTTTTATCTGGCTCAGCGACTCCATCTGCCGTTGCCCGCGGCTCAATCTCTGCGCCAGGCGGCCATGGTCAGCTGGGCCGAGCTGGGAGAACTGCATCATTTGCCGGCTGCGAGTCGCAACGACGGTCTGGGCTTAGGGCCCTGTTGGGAGATGCTCAACGCTCCAGAGCATTCGCTGGAGAAGCAGATTTTGCGGGCGGTGCACTGGCTGTGCGCGCACGAGGAAAGTCCCGACCCGGTCAGTTGCCCGGCCGATCTGCCGGAAGAGCTGCAGGTGATTCTTCGCAAAGAGGACCTGCGCGGCTCGACCGAGGTGCTGGCCGCTCGCGCCTTGGAGCGCTACGAATCGGGTCAGCGCAACCAGCTTCTGCCGTTGCTGGCTCTGGCCCAGACCCTGGAGGATCAGGGACATTTAGAGTCGGCTCGCGGCGCCTATGAGCATCTTCTGCAGCAAAGCGAGTTGGAGGAGCCGACCCGACTGCAGATTTTACTGGGCCTGGCGCGCACCCATTGGAAGTTGCAGCGCCCCGACTGGTATGAGCATTTGAAGCAGGCCGAGTTGCTCAGCCGGGCTTTGAGTTCCAGCCTGGGGGGCGAATTGCGCTGGGCCATTGCCAAGCTGCTGCGCGCTTCTCAGCATCCTTCGGCCCCGGCCTATTTGGCACAACTGGAAGGGTCCTTGCAGCGTCCGGTCGACCGGGCTAAGGTGCGGCTGGCGGCGGGGGTAGATGTTCAGGCCGCTCAGTTGCTGCTGCAGCCGGCCCAGCGCTCGCTGCTGCACGCCGAACAGGACTGGATTCTGGATGCCCTCTGGGCCTGCGCCCCCCAGATGGAGCCGAGCGCCCTCTGGTGTCGCCTGGCCGGGGAATTCCCTCAGAAAGCGCCGCATTCCGAGGTCTTGCTGCAGTCGCTGGAAGCTTTCCCCCATCTGGCGCCGCCTGCCCTGGTGGAAGCGCTGGCTCAGCGACCCAGCGCCGGTCCGCGCGAAGCCCAGCTGAAGGGGCGCACTCAGGGAAGCAGTGGTCCGCTTTACCTGCACTTTCGCTCTTTTGGCACTTTCGAGGTGAGCGTCAACGGCCAGCGTGTGGGTGAAAAGCTCTTCAAGACCCACAAGTTTCGCTACGTGCTGGCTTATCTATTGTCGCGTCGGGGACAGCCGGTCAGCGAAGACGTGCTGGTCGAGGAGTTCTGGCCCAACTCCAAGGACGCCGGCAAGAGCAGCATCTACGCGGCCACCACCGCCATTCGCCGAGCTTTGCGCGAGGGAGCGGGGGAAGCGGACATCATTCGCCGCGAGGGAGATCTGTTGCGATTTGATCCGGACCTTCCGATCTGGCACGATCTGGATGAGTTCGAGTCGGGTCTGGGGCGGCTGGGACAGAACTTGGAAGAAGATCGGCAGACCCTGCAGCTTTACACCGGGCCTTATTTGCAGGGCTGCTACCTGGACTGGGCCCTGCGCCTGCGTTCTCAGTTGGAGGAAAAGGCCTTGCGCTGTATCCAGAGTCTGGTGACCCGCACCCTGGAGAGCGACCCCCACCAAGCGGTGGAACTGGCCGGTCAGGGACTGGAGCTCGATCCTCTTTCCCAGGAGCTGCACGGACTGCGCATGCGCGCCTACCTGAGCTTGAATCAGCCCGAGAACGGCATCCGCCAGTTCCAGCAATGCTCCAACATTTTGCGCAAAGAGCTGGGTATCGAGCCTCTCACCTCGCTGATCGAACTCTACCAGCGCTGCCGCATCGCCTTACCCTAGAGGGTCTGCAGCTGCGAGTAGAGCGGCAACATGACCGAGAGCAGAAAAAAGAGCACCAGGCAGGCCAGGAATAGCAGTAGAACCGGCTCCAGCGCTTGTTGCAGCACCTGGAAGCGGTAGACGACCTCGTCTTCCAGGAACTGGCCGGTCCGGTAGAAGGCCGGCTCGAGACTGCCGATTTCCTCGCAGCCGCCCACCAGGCTGGGCAGAATCGGTCCGTAGAGGTCGCGGCGCTCGCCCATGGCCCAACCTAGCGACTCGGCTTCTTCCACGGCTTTGCGCAGGCGGCGCTCGTCGGCGAAAATCCAGGGATTGCCGCTGGCTTGAGCGGAGAGGTGGAGCATTTTCAGCAGATCGGTGCCGCCGCGCAACAGCACCTGGGCGGCCGCGCAGTAGCGCACCAGCGAGCAGTCGCGCAGGGCCGGGCCGACCACGGGTAGCGGCAGCAGCCAGCCCCAGATGCGCCGGCGCATCGCCTCGGATGGGTTGCGCCAGAAATGAATGCCGCCTCCGAGTCCACCTGCAATGACGGCCACCATGGCGAACACGCCCAGCGGTTGGCGGATGGCCCCGACAAAGGCCATGAGCAGTCGGGTAGGGAGCGGCAGCTGGCCGTTGCCCACCAGACCGGCCAGAATGCCGGGCAGAATCGAGTAGCAAAGCCAGATCGACATGACCAGGGTAAGGGTCAGCACGAAGGCCGGATACATCAAGGCGGCCCGCAGCTGCGATTGCTGACGTCCGTCGCGCTCCTGCCACTCGGCCAGCTGGGTCAGACTGGCGTGCAGCTGGCCCGTCATCTCCGAGACTTTCAGCACCGAGACGAAAGTGGATTCAAAGATGCGCGGGAAGCGATTGCAGGCCGCCGACAGACTGCGCCCGGACTGGAGATCGCGGGAGATGGACCAGAGCACCTCGGCCAAGACCGGGTGGTCGGCCTGTTCGAGCAGCACTTCCAGACAGCGCACCAGGGACACCCCGGAGCCGAAAAGCACCGCAAGATGACGGGTAAACTGCAGGATATGCTGCGAAGGCAGACGGGCCCGCGCCATCCATTGCGCGTCCATCCGCCCCAGGCCGCGGTCACTCAGAGGCTGACTCCACCTCGCGCCTTTCGCTCTGACCCGCCCCTTCCCCCGCGTCCACGGGCGGCAAGCAGCCATACAGCTCCCCGCGCCCCTCCCAGAGCCAGTCTAACCATTCGCGTTCGTTCAGTTCGTGATTCATAGGCCCAGCATAGCCAGTCGAACTGGGAGAAAGCTGGAAAATGGGGGCGCAGATGTTAAAAGCTTGCGATCTCTAAAGTTGCCGGCCCCGTCCGCGCCGCCCCGTCCCGTGGCCCCGGAGGGCGGGGACATGGAGCGTTTTTGGCGATTTTCCCCGATACACGGGGACGCGGCTCCGGAGGGCGGGGACGCCCTGGGGCGGCCCCGCCTAGTGGTCAGAGCTTCTTGGTGCCGCCGCAGTGGGTGCACACGCCGGTGCCGTTGCAGTAGTACTCGGAGGCTCCTGAAACGTTCAGCCCGGACCCGGCGGGGCTGTCCTGGGCGCATTTGCCGGTGGCCGAGCAATAGTAGCAGTCGGTGTCGCCACGGACCTTGCGCTTGATCGAACTCATCTTGACGTCCAGCTTGTGATCCTTGTCGTCGCGCAGCACCACCACCGTCCACTCCTCGCGGTCCGTGGTGACCGGCAAAGCCAGCGGCAGGATCAGCGAGTCCTGGTCGTGGCCCACCTTGATCTTGGAAGCATTGCCGTTGACGCTCACCTGGTAGGGCTCGACGGCGGCCTGGCCCAGTGCGAATCCGGCCACCAGGGCCAGCAGAATCAGTAGTTTCGTTCTCATAGGCCCATTCTAAAGACTTGATGTAAAAGAATCGAGCACCTTTTATCCCAAAAGGTGCCCGATTTTGTCACAGAGTCTACCAGCCGCCGCCGGTGGAGCCGGAGCCGCCGGAGTGTCCTCCGCCACCTCCGCCGCCGCCCCCACCACCGGAGTGATGCTGGGCCGCTTGCTCGCGCTCGCGCCGGCGCCGGGCCGCTTCCGCTTCCGCGTAGGCCACCTTGCTGTCGTATTCGCGACGCTCGCGGGAAGCCACGCTCTGGGCCTCGCTCTTGGCGCGGCTGGCATTGCTGCCGGCCGAATCGGCCGAGCTCTTGGCTCCCTCGTAGTCCTGCGAGCTCATCTTGGAGCGCGACGAAGACAGCTCGCTGCGGGCGTTGTTCACGTAGGAACGGGCACCCGACAGGTCGCTCGAGGAGACGGAGTGGCTGACGCTGCCGTAGTCGGAAACGTAGGTGCTCCAGCTCATGCTGTTGGTGCGGCTGATTTCCGACTCGGCGCTGCTGATGGACGACTCGGCCGAGCTGATGGCCGAGCGAGCCGCCGTGAAGCAGCGCTGGTCGTAGTCGATGGTGCTTTCCGCCTGGGTGCGCAGGTTTTCCACGGAAGCCAGCGCGGCTTTGGCTGCATACGGATCGGCGGGCTTGGCGCCCACCGCCGACTTGGCCTGGGCCAGCGCACTCTGGGTCTGCGACACCAGGTTCTTGGCCTTGCCGCGCACGTATTCCGCGCCCGTCTTGCCGGAAGTGCTCTGCACCCGACCGGTCAAAGCCGTCAGTTCCTTTTCGGCGTCGGCCTGATGGTTGTTGAGAGTCTTTTCGGCGGTGGTGATGGCGTCCAGATTGGCTTTGGCCACCTTCAGCTGCTTGTCGCTGTCGGTCAACTGGTCGCGCGACGTCAACAGATAGGCGCGCTCGTAGTTGTGCTGGGCCTGACTGTTCAGCGAGCCGGAGGTCTCCAGCTGGTTCTGAGCATTGGTCAGGAAGTCGGCCACTGTGCCCACTTTGTCGTTGGCGTCGTTGTGCACCTCGGCCGCCACCGCTTTTTGGGCGGCCGCGTTGTAGGCGCCCTGAGTGCGCTTCAAAGAATCGGCGTAGGTCTCTTTGATGGACTTGCCGATGTTGTCGCGGCGCGAAATACGCTCCTGCGAAGTAGCCGTGTAGCTGTTGAAGGCTTCGCGCGACTGCTTCACCAGGTCGTGGGCGCTGGCCGTCTGGGTGCGGATGTTTTGCAACAGCACGCCAGCTTCTTCGATCTTGCCCAGATCCAGGTTGCCCTTGATGCCGTCCCAGTCCTTATGCGACTTCTCGGTCAAGACCGTGGGGTCGCGGTCCGGTTCGCGCAACACCTGATCGGCATTGCCCGAGGAGAAGACGCCGGCCGACTGCAGAGCCTTGGCCAGACCCTCGCGAGCCGTCTGCACGTCGGATTCGGCGCCACTGATCAGGCCAGGCGAGACCTCGCGGCGCTCGGTGTCCTGCTCGACCACCGTCTCCACCCGAGACTGCAGGGCCGCAATGTCGGCAGCCAGTCCCTTGACTTCGGCCGCCACCGAAGCCGAGACGGCTTTTTCACCGGTGCGATCCAGGGCGATGGACAGCTCGTCTTTGCGCGAGTGAGCCCAGGCGGTCTGCACCTGGTTGGGGTGCAAGGCTTCGTCGGCCGTCTTCAGAGCCGGCAGCAGGTTGTCGCGAGCGCCCTGGCTCACGTCCACAATCTGGTTGCCTTCGGTGGCCATGCGCTTGCCAACGTCGCCGAATTCTTCCCAGGCGCGCAGCGGGTCTTGCTTCTTGACTTCGTTGCCCTTGTCGATCAGGCCGGGCTGGCCTTCGCTGCCCAAAACATACGGCATCAGACGCTTGGTCACCGAGGCCGAGACGAACAGGCCGTCGTCCTTGCCGGCTTCCTGCAGCTTGCCGGATTTGGCCACCAGCGCCTGCGAGTCGGCCTGCACCGAGTTCAGGTAGTTACCCACCTCGCGGGCCTTGGTCTGAATGGTGGTGACCAGCTTGTCGTTGGCACTGGCGTGCGCACCCATTTGATCCAACACACCGCTCAAAGTGTCTTCGAACGGCTTGGCCGGCACCTGGGCGAGAATGGTGTCGCGCCAGGCTTCGGCGGCCGAACCTTTCTCCAGTTCGGCGCGCTTGGAATCATTCAGATCGAACGGGAGCTTCTCGCCACCTGTCAGCAGGTCTACGGCTTTCTCAAAGTTTCCGGTGGCGAACATGTTCTTGAGGCGTTGACCGACGGTTTTGCCAGCGATCATGCTCTTGGCTTCGGCGATGAACTTTTCGCCGCCGCCCATCAGGGCCAGCGATTCGGCCGTGCTGGCGATCAGGTCGTTGGCCATCTTCTGGGTCTTGCCGGTGTACTGCGAGACGTCGTCATACGACTCGGCATTCATGATGCGAATCAGCTCTTTGGACTTTTCGCCCAGCTTGGCCAGTTCTTCGTCGACCACGCCTTCGGCTTCGCCCTTCTTCTTGCGGGCCCGATAGTTGAGCAAGCCGCCGGTGACCAGCAGCACGGCCGCCAGAGCGCCGCCGCCATAAAGCTTGACGTTCTTGATGGTCTCGGTCTGGCTGCGCGAAGCGGCCACCTTGTCGATGGCGCCCTGCGACAGCTCGGTGGCGCGATTCAAATGCTGTTGATAGTCGGGGTTGTTGGCCGCGTAGCTGGCCTGATAGGCCTTGAGCTCAGTCTTGGCCTCGGCGATGTTGCGACGGGCGGCCTGGGCCGATCCGTTGTTTTCCAGCGAAGGTAGTTGGGCTTCAGCCTGATCGATGAGCGACTGGGCCTGTTGGGCCACGCTGGGGGCGTTGGTGAAGTTGGTGGCGGCCGTTTCCCAGGAGGAAATCTGACCCTGAACCTGCTTGACCAGGTCGAGCGCGCCGCGGTAGTTGCGCTGGTTGACCAGCTGTTGAGCCTGGTCGAGCTTGGCTTTCCAGCCGTTGACGTCGGGCGATCCCAGCTGGCCGTTGCTGCCGTGCTTTTTCTGGAAATCGCGCACCTTGGGCTCGACGTTGGAAAGGGCGGTCTGTCCGGCGGTGACGGCGCTCTGAGCGCCCTGCACGGTGTTGGTGATGTAGGAATCCACGCCGGCGTCAATTTTCTCGAGCACGCCATTGAGGGCCATCGGCACGCTTTTGCCATTTTGGATGCCCTGAATGTAGGTGTTGAAGAGCTCTTTGTTCTGCAAGGTCTCGCGGTCGACGAAGTTGTTCTCGCCCACGCCGGCGTCGTCCAGCAGCTGCTCGGAGCGCATGAACATGGCGCGATCCTTGCCGGTGCGGTTGATGAAACTCTGGTCGGTGGTCTTGAAGTAGATCATGAAGACTTCGCCGTTGCGGTCGCCGGTGCGCGGATCCACATTGGCGGTGAAACCGGGGTTCTCACCAATGCCGCGCGAGAGCACCCAGTCGTCGTCCTTGATGTTGCTGCTGTTGGCAATCAGCACCACGTAGGCGTTCGGGTGTTCTTTCATGATGGATTGAAGTTGGGCGTAATCGTTGGCGCTGAGCGGCTGGCCCTGATACTGGGGAGCGCCCACCACGTAAATCTGCTGACTGGCGTCGAAGCGATTGACCACTTCCTGCACGCTGTTGGTGCGCACCGGCGTCTGGTCACGATTGGAGGCGGCGCGCACGGCCTGGGCCAGCGTCATCGTCTGCCCGGCGGTGGCGTTGCTTTGCACTTGAACCTGGGCCGTCTGGGCGTTGGCCGCGCCGGCCAGTCCCACTACGCCGGTGATGGTCAGGGCGGCACCCAATCCCAGCTTCTTGCCCCACTCGGCCATTCCGCTGGCCTTGGCCTGCGGCTTGTCGGCTTCGCTCAAGGTGTCGAACTTGGGCGGGGCGGCCAGCTTGAAGTCCCCCGTCGACCACTGCATGCCATCGTTGGGCTGGGTGGTGGGAGTTTCCGCGCCCTTGGGAGCGGCCGGCGGCCGAGATGCCATCAAGGGACTGGCGGATTTTAACTTGTCGATCATGCGTTCCTCCGGGGTGGTCGCTGGGGCCTATCTATATATCACAGCCAGTCTAAAAGTCCGCCCGGAAAGTACTCTGAAATATCTAGCTCGGCTTACAGCGCCCGCTTTTCCAGGCGGCTCAGTCGCTGGTGAAGATGCTGGTCGCGCAACTCGAGCAAGACCTCTTTTTGAACTTGCTGATCGGAGCGGAACCTCTCGAATTCGAGGCCGAGCAGGCGGAGTTGATGGCGTGTGTCGAGCAGCGCTTGATCGATACCCTCAAAGCGTTGGTCGACCTGCTCAAAGCGTCGGTCGACCTGTTCAAAGCGTCGGTCGACCTGCTCAAAGCGTCGGTCGACCTGTTCAAAGCGTCGGTCGACCTGTTCAAAGCGTTGGTCGACCTGTTCAAAGCGCTGGTCGACCTGGTCAAAGCGCTGGTCGACCTGGTCAAAGCGCTGGTCGACCTGGTCAAAGCGCCGGTGGAGATTCTGCAGTTCGGCCAACACGGTTTTTTCGAATTCTGACATGGGCTGTCTCCTTTCTACTGCCGTCCCGCACTCTAGCAGACCAGCCTCTCGTTTCAAGTTCCAGAACTTTTGCCAACTACTACCGTAGAGTGAACTTCCGGCCAGCTCGGCGGTCGGCCTCCCAAACACCGGCCAAACATTCAGGACTATTTCAGTCCCTGTACCTAGACTGAACAGGCAATGCAGATCAGCAATTTCAAGCAGCCTCTTCCGAAGCGTCCCGAGCACAAGCCGCATACCTCAGCGGTGGACCTGATCGGTCTGGGCAACCAGGCTTCCAGCATCGACGTGCTGCTTGATTCCGGCGAATACAAGAACATCTCCGAGCGCGACGCCGCCAAGATGCTGGGCTACTTCACCCAGGCCATGCAGAACCAGGGCTTCCCCTGGAAGCTACAGGTTTCCAGCAAGGAAGGCCTGCAGGGCAAGCTGACCGGCACCAAATCCTTATCCGACCTGGAAGCCCTCAGAAAGCTGCAAAAAGAAGAGCCGGTGCTCTTCCAGCCGATGCGCAATCTGCAACTCGACCTTTCTTCCGATAGCCTGGGCGCCATCGCGGCGGCCGGCACGGCCAGCACCGGCCAGGACATGACTTCCATGACCCGCCTGGCCACCCTCACCAAGAACACCCGCGTCACCCCGGGCAGTCAGGGCGTGGAGCTGCGCCATGGCGAGCCCGTATTGGTGCGTAACCTCTCGGAACTCAAGCTTCTTTACCAGATGTACAACCTGGAAGAAAAGAAGGTCTCCAAGGACACCATCGGCCAGGCCGCCCATCAGCTTTCCTACTTCAACCAGCAGGCCGGCGACTACGGCTGGCGCTTCTATCAGAAGGAAGACACCAACGCGGCCGGACGCATCGCCACCCAGGCTTACCGCAACGCCATCCGTGGCGCGGCCATGGGCGCTGCTGCCGGCTCGATGGTGGGTTTGCCTATCGGCGTGCTCACCCAGTCCTTGCACAATGGATTGATGACCCTGGGAGTGGGCGCTCTGGCTTTTGGCCTCTACGGAGCCGTCGAAGGCATCCGTACCGCCGCCAAAGGCAAGCCGCTCAATACCGTCCAGGCGCTCGACAAAGTTCTCAACAACCAGCCGCTGGAAATCCAGGAAACGCAGATGCGCAGCATTGGCGTGCCGGTGGTGGGCAAAATCAGCTGGTTCTCCGACCGCGGTAAGGCCTGCAGCATCGAAGGTCCCAAAGAGCTCGATACTCTATTCTGGATGCAGAATCAAGCGGCCAAGGAAGAAGAGCCCAAGCCTGCACCGCCGCCACCCACCACGCTGGTGATCGACCAGAGTCAGCATTACTACAACCTGCCTCACCTGCGCGGTTAGGTTTGTTGTAAGACCGAGAGCATTCGGGGGCTGAGCAGCTGCTCGCGACTCCGGCCGTCCGCCTCCACCAGAATACGTTCGAGCTTGGCGGAGAAGCGATGCAGCGAACCGCCGTTTTTCAGAAGCGACTGGAGAGCCTGCCAGGTCAGCACCAGATCCAGCCGGGTGGAAACTTCCTGAGCCAGAAACGGCTCCCACTCTTCCAGTTCCTTGAGTCTTGTCCGAAACGATTCGTAGGTAAAGAGTTTCCAGGCGCGACCCAGCAGCTCGCGGGAAATCGACTCCATCGGATCGCCGCTCAGTTTCCCCTGGTGCAGTTCGCAGCCACGCATGCTCAGCACCCATTCGTCCTGGTTCAACTCGGGGTCGTCTTCGAAAACCAGGGCCGGCAGCGTAAAGCCGTGTTTCTTTTCGAAAGAGCGGACCAACTGCTGGCAGCGCGCGCTCAGTTCCGCGTAGCTACCTTGAAAACACGAAGGAGCGGTGGTAATGCGGCATTCCGGTCGAGACCTGGAAGGAGGCGCTTCCGCAGCGGGCGCCTGGCTAGGAAACGCGATGACGCGGGCGCTATGGGCCTCTTGCAAGTACAGCCTCCAAAATCCCCGATAGCTGATGGTGGCAGAGAAGCATCGCATACGCCAGAAACAAATTTACCAATGTAGGGTAAACCCTCCTTAATTTGGAGGGTATTCCCTACTGGCGGACCTTAGCGTTTGGGCTTAGGAAGTTCTTCCGGTGCGGCGGGCGTGGCGCTTTTGAAGCCTGGGAGTTCATTGGTTGTCTTGTTGCTGTTGTCTTTGGGCAGAGGTAGAGTGCCCGGGGCCTCACCGCCCGGTTTGATGCCGGCTTCTTCCGGGCTGGGCAGCGAGTCCGGGGCTGCGTCCATGAAGGGCGAGTTGATCTTGGCCCCCTGGAACAGGCGGAAGGTCAAATCCGTGCGCCGCGACTCGGCAAGCAGAGATTCGGCCATCGGCTTCAAGTCTTTGAAGTCGGATTTTACCTGGCCTACTTTTAGCACGGTCAGCCCGAAGGGGGTGTAGATCATCTTGCCGACCTGATTGGGCTTGAGGCGGGCCACTTCATCGGCCGCCTCCTGGCCCAGGCTGCGGCGAATCTGGGGCATGGTCAGAAAGCCGATCTTTCCGCCGTTCTTGCGGCTGGGATCGATGGAAAAGTTCTTAGCCAGGATGTCGAACTTGACTCCGTCCTGCAGACTGCGTTGCAGATCCTTGCCGTCCTTGTGGGTGACCAACACGATGGCAAAGAGCTCATACTGGGTCAGTTCCGGCTTGTAGAGATCATAAACCTCGCGAATTTGCTCCTCGGTCACGCCTTTGAGCAAGAGGTGACGGGCCAGGGTGAAGACTCGGGCTTTGTCCAGAGCCGCTTGACGATACCCTTTGTCTTTGATGAGCTGGGAAGCTTTCTCGAGTTGCTGGGTCTCATCGGGGGTCAGGGTCACTTTTTGGCGAGCCGCTTCCTGCTCGATCAGCTTTTGCTCCACCAGTCCGCGCAACACGGCCGGACCGCTGGCCAGCAGCACCTGCCCCTGCAACACGTCCATCGGGACCTCTTCGTTGTTGACGGTCACGGCCGCCGGCTGTTTCTGGACCGTAGGCCGCGAGCCGCGCAGCACCCGGATGGCCACCACTCCGCCGACGCCGCCCAGGATCAGGCCGACCGTGACTCCCGCAAAAAATCCTCGAAACTTCATAGCCCGCTCCTTTTGGCGCTCTGGTCCACCACTCGGGTCTGGCGAATCTTCCAGCCATCGTCTTGCTTGACCCAGTCGTCCTCGCAATCGGTATTGAGGATCAGCTCATAGGGCTTCTTCTTGATCTCATCGACCATGGTGAACTGAGTGACGTAGTGCACCAGGCAGCGCGCCGAGTAGGCGTTGCCCTCGAATTTGGTGATCTTAGAGGTCTCTTCGACCTTCAAAGACCGCGCAAGAATCATTTCTAGCCGGGAGCGCTCGATCGCTTCCGATACTTTCACATTCTCTGGATCTTGCAGCACGAAGTTGCGGCCGCGCAGAGACTGCACTCCGTCGACGAACTTTAAGGCCATGGCCTTGTTGCTGCGCAGGTAGGCCTGGGCGATTTCTTCGCGCGGACCGGCCCAACAGGGCGTGAGAGTAAGGGTTGCGAGTAAAAGGGGCTTCAACATGACGCGCAACTGTTCTCCGCACAGGCGGAGAACCTTCTCAGGTCAGCGAGGTCCAGGCTCCAGGCAGCATGGCCGCCAGTCCTTCGGCTCCCAAGCCCGCCGCCACGCCGCTCAGGCGGCCGGCCGTGCCCTGTAGATAAGCACCGAGAGCCCCCGCTTCCAACGCTCCCAGGCCCTGGGCCAGCAAGGAAGAGCAAATGCCGCTCAAGACATCCCCGGAGCCTCCTTGAGCCAGCACCGGAGTTCCTTGCGTGCTGACCGCGTAGCGGCCACCGGCCGTGGCCACCAGCGTGGCCGGACCCTTGAACAGCACGGTGCAGTTGAAGTTGCGGGCGGCCTGCACGGCGTAGCGCAGACGGTCTTTCTCCAGCTCGCTCGACTTCACCCGAAGGATCCGGCTCAGTTCGCCAGCGTGGGGCGTCAAAAGCACGCGCGGACTGAGTCGCTCCGGGAGGGCGCGCAGGGCGTCCGCGTCCACCACCGCCGGCAGTTCGCTTCTTTCCAGCAGTTCGCGCACCACTTCGAGCGTCTCCGGTTCATCGCCCAGGCCTGGACCCAGACACAAAGCGTCCACTTCTTCCAGTTGCTTCAGCAGGGGCTTTAAATCGGCCTTTTGCAAAAAGTCCCCACGGGAAATGAGAGGAATGGCCTCCAGGGGTAAGCGCGTAGAAGCCGGTCCATAGGTAAAAACCAGACCCGCTCCCGAGCGCAGCGCTCCCAGCGTAGCCAGCGCGCCGGCGCCGGGGTAGCGAGTGGACCCGGCCACCACCAGCACTTTGCCGGTAGTGCGCTTGTGAGAGGCGGCCCCACGAGTCGGCAGCCATTCTCGGGCCAGCTCGGGGGTCAACCACTGGCCCGGCCATTCTTCGCTCTCCAGTTGCTCGCGGGGAAAGCCGATGGGCTCCAGAACCAGCTCGCCGCACTGATCCAGGGCCAGCAATTGACCGAGCTTGGGCGGTCCAAAGGTGATGGTGGTGCGGGCCCGCACCGCCTGGCCCAGCACCTGACCGGTGTCGGCGTGCAGACCCGAGGGAATGTCCACGGCCAGGGTGCGCTCCGGGGGCAACGACTCCAGCAAAGGCAAATCGAGGGGGCGGCTCAAGCCGGTGCCAAAAAGCGCGTCCACAAACCAGTCGAAGCTCTCAGCACAAAACTCGGAAAGCGGATGCATCTCCAGCTTCCACTGGCGAGCTCGCTCCAGATTGCGTAGCGCATCGCCTTTCAGCTCCTGGCTCATCAAGTAAACGACCGCGCGCCCGCCCCGATCGGCCCAGGCGCGGGCGGCCACCAGGCCGTCGCCGCCGTTGTTGCCCGGTCCACACAAAAAGGCCACGCGCCCACCAGGGCAGCGTTGCTGCAACCAGTCGCTGACGCAACGCCCGGCCAGTTCCATCAATACCTGAGCATCCAGCCCGTAGTCCCGACTGGTGCGGCTATCGATTTCTCCCATTTGCTTGGCGGTCACAACTCTCATCGAGTTCGCTTCCTGCTCACCCAGAAGGTTTCCCGTATTGGCGGGCAAAGCGCTGATACTATGTGTGGAATTTGCGGGTTTGTCGGGCAGACGTTTCGAGCGGAGGACCCGGTGGCGCTGGGGCGGATGAATGCGGCCATCCAGCGGCGCGGCCCCGACGACAGCGGGTTCTACCTCAACGGTGTGGGCGCTCTCAAGGATCCGTTGCAGGCCACCCTCAACGACCGGGCCCTGGCGGTGGGACTGGCCATGCGCCGCCTGGCCATCATTGACCTGGAGGGCGGCGCTCAGCCCATGAGCGACGGGCGCTACTGGATTGTCTTCAATGGGGAGATTTACAACTTCGAGAGCGAACGAGCCGCCCTGCTGGCTCAGGGCTACGAATTCAAGACCCGCTGCGACACCGAAGTGGTGCTCCTGCTTTACCGCCACTATGGCCCCGAGTGTCTCAAGCGCCTGCGCGGCATGTTTGCGGTGGCTATCTGGGACTCGTATGAGGAGTCGCTCTTTCTGGCCCGCGACCACTTTGGCATCAAACCGCTCTTCTACACCCAGCACAACGGCCGGCTCATCTTCGGTAGCGAAATCAAGTCGCTGTTGCGCCATCCGGGAGTTTACCGCCAGCTCGACACCGAGGCCCTGCCCGACCTGCTTTCCTTTCTCTACGTCCCTGCCCCCCGCACCCTTTTCCACGGAATCTTCCAGTTGCAGCCGGGCGAATTCATGCTCTGGAAGAACGGTGAGGTGCGACTGCACCGTTACTGGCCCGACCCGCTGGCGGTCGAGGAGCAGCCGTTGGGCACCGACGACGTGCTCGAGGGGCTGCGCGAATCGGTCGAGGCTCACCTCATCTCCGACGTCCAGGTGGGCGCCTTTCTCAGCGGCGGCATCGACTCGTCCTTGATCGTGGCTCTGGCCAGGCAAATCACCGGCAAGTCGTTCCCTACCTTCAGCATTTCCTTTCCGGGCAGCGGTATGTACGACGAATCGGCCCACGCCCGAGCCGTCGCCAAGCACGTGGGCACCGATCACTTCGAGCATCCGGTGCAGTCCGATAGCGTGGAAAACTTACCTAAGATCCTGCGCTTTCTGGACGAACCGCTGGCCAACGCTTCGGTCATGCCCAACTACGAGCTGGCCCAGTTTGCCGCCCAGACCTGTAAGGTCTGCCTGAGCGGCATCGGCGGCGACGAATTCTTCGGTGGCTATCGACGCTACATCGCTCACAACTACGCCCGGCCCTGGCAAATGATTCCGCGCTGGCTGCGCAACTGGGTGATGCTGCCGTTGTTGCGCAAGCTCCCGGCTGGTGGGGCCAGCAAGTGGCAAGACCGCCTGCGCCTGCTGGACAAATTCCTGACGCCCCTGGACCTGCCGCGCGAACAGCGTTACATCGCCTGGAACAGCCACTTCAGCGAGCCTGAGAAGAACCGTCTGTTGCTCAATCCGCCCTCCCACCCGAGCTACGAGAAGTTCATGCCGTTTTTTCAGGAAGCAGCCGCGCTGCCTTTTGGCGAGCAGGTCATGCACGTGGACGTGCGCTCCTACTTGCCTGGTGACAGCCTCTTTCTGTGTGATCGCCTGACCATGGGCGCCTCACTGGAAGCCCGCGTGCCCTTCGCCGACCTGAAAATGTTCGACCTCTCGCGCCGGGTGGCTTTAGGCCTGAAGACTCAGGGCACACGCACCAAGGCAGTGCTGCGCGACGCCTGCGCTAAACTCTTGCCGCAGGACATCATCGATCGCCCCAAACAGGGATTTGGCACTCCAGTGGATCTGTGGTTGCGTAACGAACTGGCCTTTTTGCCCGGCCAGTTGTTGGATAAAAAAGTCATCGTGGAGCGGCAGTTGTTCCGCCCCGAACTGGTGGAGCGTTTAGTTCGTCAGCAAAAGGCCGGCGGACGCGACGTCAGCCAGCATCTTTGGATTCTGCTCACCCTGGAACTCTGGCAGCGCATGTACATCGACACCGACCTGAGCGAACGGGAAGACGTAACCTTTAGCGACCTGGGCCTCAAGCGCTAGGACGAATGCTGCCGCCCTGGCGGACCAGCTCGCGAGTGGCCTCCGGACCGAGCTGAAAGAGCGCGTCCAGCGTGGCCAGGTTGCCCACGAAATCCCCGTGCATCTGAGGATAGGTCGGGCAGCTAAAATCGAAAAGCTCCAGCGGCATTTCGTTGGCGGCAAAGATGGCCGGATCCAGGTAGGCTTGCAGCGCGTGAGAACCGGAGAGATAGCGGGTGCCGCCCAGGGCACGCACGATGTCCACCAGACGTTGCGTTGAAGAAGTCTCGATTCCCAGCGAGGAGGAACGCACCACCCGGATGCCTCCGCCCAGTGTCTCCACCAGCCATTCCAGCATGGCGCAGGTCGGATCGGCCAGATTCTCCCAGGGGTCCACAAAGAAAGCCTGTAAGGCATCGCGGTATTTTCCGAAATAGGGGGCTTTGGCGTAAGCCTGCTGGATCGAGGCCCAGTGTTTCTTGCGCCAGCCGTTGTCGGGGACTTCCACTTCCAGGATTTTCTGGGCCAGCTTCTGCTTTACGGGAACGGTCAAAACCAGCGGTCCCTGTGGGGTCTTGATGCGGTTGCGGTTCTGGTATCCGTTGCGAGTGAACTCGACGTCGTCGAGCAGGACGAAGCAATCGCTTTGAACGATCTTGCCCAGGTAGGGAAGCCAGGCCAGGTAGTGAGGTTGATGGATACTTACGCGCACGCGCTCAGGTTAATGAAGCCCGGCTCGGCTCCTGCCCGCTCAGTTCTGAGGAATGCTGAACTCGGTTTCCACCGTCCACTGACGCTCGCCGTCGGCCTGCCCCAGCGAGACCGTGCCGGGGCCGGGGACGTCCGCCTCGACCTGAAATTTGCCCTGGGCATCGGCTTCCCAGTTGGCGAAACGCTTGCCCTCGTGCAGCAGCGCGCCGTGGCGCACCCCGTCTGTGACCAGGCAGTGCAAGACCACGTGATAACCCTGCGGTTTGGGATCGACTGCTTTTTCGATGACCTCGATGGCCGAGTAGCCGAAGTCCTGGGTGATGGTGCACTGATCGCCGACCACGGAAACGCCCACGCCGACCCGGTTGTAGCGGCCGTTGAGAAGGTTCTTGCGGTGCACCGGCGAGTTCAGCCAGGCCTGGACCGTACGCTGGGCGGCTCGGATCGTTCCATAGCCTTGATCGCGGTGGAGATTCTCGGCGCTGGTCAGGGCGAAATAGTTTTGCAGGTTCAGGCGTTTGGCCAGGGTGGAGAACTGGGCCAGCGGCGAGCCGTGTCCAAAGTAGTTCAGGGAGTCCATCTCCTGGGAGTGTTGGACGGCGGCCTGGCTCAGCTTGGGATCCATTTCCAGCGCAGGCAAGCCGGCTTTTTGGCGGGCCTGGTTGGAGAGCGTAAAGATTTCCTGGGCAATGGCGTCACTGGCGGTCTGGGCAAAAACGGGGGCGCTCAAAAGCAGCGCGAGGCACAGTAAACCCTTCATGGGCGGGCTCCTTTGCGGGAGAAGTGGCTGGAAGCTAACTATGACGCCAATGGAGCTCGTCTACAAGGAGGGGAAACCCTCTCTAGTCTGTGCCTGAGAGCCGCTTTTGCAATCGGGCCCAGATCCGACCGGGAAGCTGACGCTTTCTCTGGAGATGCCAGCGGTCTCGGAGGAAACGCAGAAAACCGAAAAGGCTGCCCAGGCCCGTGGCCCGCTCGTTGCGCACATACTCCAGAAAGGGACGAAGCATGGCCAATCTGTCGGTTCCACCCCGGATCTTGCTCTTGAAGTAGGTCCGGTCCACCCAGTTGACCGGAGTAGAATCCAGCTCGCGCAGAACCGACTCCGGCACCGGACGCCCCACACTTTCTTTCAGAAATCTCAGACCCAGGGCGATGGGAAGCACCACTCGGCGGCGGCGAGCGCATTCCACGAATTCTTCCCAATCGATGACCGCCGCGGAGTCCAAAATCGCGCAGGCATCGGCAACCCAGTTGCACGGGGAAGCACCGGTGCATTTTACACCGTGGACCAGAACGTGCAGCAGTTGATGGGTCGAGTTCAGCACCCGCGTCACCGTGGCGCCTAAGGATAGGGTAGCGGCACCGGCCCAGAAATCATCGTCCGCACCGGCCCAGCGACTTTCGTCGGTGGTGAACCAGTGCAGATCAAAACGCTGGTCTTTGTCGTTGCGAAATTCGCAACCGTGAGCCGCCGACAAGGCCGGGAGTGGAGGCTCGTAGCTCCAGCCGGCCGCTTCCAGCACCGCTACCGCCCGGTCTCTCTGGGCGGGGGCCACGAGCACATCAAAGTCGTGCATCGGTCGCACTCCCAGATCCCGGTAGGTCAGGTGGGCCAGGGCCAGCCCTTTGAGCAGAAGGGTGGGAACACCGTGGTTTTCCAGCGTCTCCAAGATTGAAGCGGCGCAGTTGGACAGCAGCTGGTTACGGGTCCAATGGTAACGATAGAGCCCTCGTAGAAAAGCTCGGTCCTCCTGAGTGAGTGGACTCTGGCCCAGGCGCCTGGAAATGAGCGGCAGCAGCCGGTTGTGAGTGTACTGATAGGCCTCGGCGGAATTTTCGCTGCGCCACTTTAGCCAGGCGACCAGCGCCTGTTCAGGTGGCGCCAGAGCGGCCTGCATCAAGATCAATTCCTTATTTCTCGGCACGCAAGGGGGCTGTTTCACGCCCAGGCGTTCAACGGAGACTTCCTGGATTCCTTACGCAAGCTATGGGATGTAGAGGAACGGCGGGCGAAACATGCCGGCCAGGTGCAGCGGCACTCGGGTGCGCACGACCAGCGAGTTCACCCCGGGATGCAGGCCCTGCAGAGGCGCGTCCCAGCTGAAGGCGTAGTCGTTCAGCCACCACAGCTCCTTTTGAGGCCTGTGCTCGACCAGTTTGCCGTTGACGTAGAGCCAGCTTTCGCTCAACAGACCCGGAAAGTAGAGTCGCAGCCCGGCCAGTTCTTCCGCCTTCAGGGTCACGTTCCAGCGGAACCATCCGAATCCCGGCCTGGTCTCCGGAAGCTGAGCCTGCAAATAGAGGTCGGTGCGCACGGGGGTCCAGGGGCCCGCCTGCTGGCCGGCCCAATCCTGCCAGATGCCGTGATCGTCCGGGTCGGGTCGATAGTCCCAGAGCACGGGAGACTGACGAATTCGTTTGCGGACGAAAGTGGCCAGTTTGCGCAACAACTCCACTTCGCCGGGCCAGAAAGCGGGGCCGGTTTCCGGGAAATTTTTGTAGGTAGTGAAAATTCCGCCGGAAGCCGTCAGTTGCTCGCGCACCGCCAGCGCTTCCTCGCCCGCTTTCACGGCCGCGCCATAGTTGCCTTGAGAAACCTCGGAGAGCATGCGGGTGTATCCGTCCAGGATGCCCCAACTGCGCTGCACAAAGTCCAGACGCGCCCGGTAGGGCTGCTCTTGCACGCCCCGAGTCCGGGCCAGATCCTCTCCCAGTCGCTCCACCAACTCGCGCGGATAGATAGCGGGGATGACGAAAAATTCGTGTTCGGTGACGTGGGTCTGAGACCAGGATCGGTAGATGGCGCTCCAATAAGACTCCATGGGAACGGCGGCCGGACCGAAGAAGCGTGGGTAGAATTCCTTGAGTTCGGAGGCCACGTCCAGGTTGGGATTCCAGTAGAGTTGGCCTCGAAAATAAAGGTTCAAGAAGGTGGTGGCCAGGGCGTTGCGACTCTCCGTGCCGAAGCCGAGAATTCCCAGGCGCGCATATTCCTTGATCTCCGCCTGCAGCACCTGATGCGAGGGGTTGGGAAGGTCTCGCCACACCAGCATCGACTGGTCGTAATCGTAGATGACCACGCGGCCCTGCATGGCCCTGGTCCAGCCGCGCAGGGCTCCCAGATAATCCTGTCTCCAGCTCCAGCGCGGGTCGCTAAATGGGTGGTTGGGATCGGTGTCGATGGCCGCCAGGTAGGCCACCAGCGGTTCTTTCGCCGTGATCTGACGCTGTGGGGGCAGAGTCAAATTGATGTAGGCCAGGAAGCCGATGCGCGCCGCACTTTTGGGGTAGCGCTTCACGAGCTGCTCGCAGACCCGATTGTAGAACGTGAGGTAGGCGTCGCTCAGAACCTCGGTGCCAAAATATTTGTCGCGCAGGCGGCCGGCCAGGTCCTTGTCCTGGTCGGAGGTACTGGCTACCGAAGCATCTTCCATCGACAGCGAAAAGGACTTACCGGCCGCATAGTCCGCCGCCACCAGGTCGGCCATGGCGGTGGCGGCAGCGGGTGAACTGACCTCGAACTTTCCCAGTTTCTTGGAGATCTGCTCCACATAAGGGCCGATGGCGTGACCGGAGGGCACCCGCTCGCAGTTCATGAAATTGCGATGGGCGAATTCGGGATAGCCGGTGGTGTCGCCGTTCCAGGAGATCCAGTAGCCGCGCACCTCGAAGGGCGGCGCGTAAGCGTAGTTCAGCGGCCCCTGGGCCAGGGTGGTCTGGTGGGGGAGGCACTCGCCGAAGTCGGTGGGCAAATACCAGCGGCAGCCCCAGCGCCGCATGAGTTCGGCGGCGGCGAAATAGTGGCTGTCGTCGTTGCTGCCGGCCAGGTAGATGCCCTCGGAGGAGCACTCCAGGGCGATGGCGTCGGCTCGCAGCACCCAATTTTTCTTGGCTACCGCTTGCAGTCGTGGGGCCAGTCGGGTCGCGGCCAACTGGCCCACCACGATGGGAATTCCCGCCTGCTTTTGGTGCACCACCGGCAGAGTCGCGCCGGTCATTTTGGCCACCGTGGCCGACAAGTCCTGAGCCGCTCGCTTTTCCCACTCGCCCGCGTCGGCGCGCACCAAGACGTAGGCGCGCGCCTGTCCGTTTTCCACCAGGGTCAGCGGTTGCGCCAGAGCGGCGGCCGACAGTCCCAGCCAGAGCAGCAGAAGCTTCAGTTGGCTTTGACCTTCTTGCCGGTGGTGGAGTAAGGAGCGACCTCGGTGCGCACGGGAGTGGCCACTTTGGCCCCGGCCGGGAACTCAAGCTCGACGTCATACATGCCGTCGGCGCCCTTCTGGCCCACCGAGATCTTGCTGCTGTTGGGAGCCTGGAAGACGCTGTCAAAAGCTGGAGTGGCGAACTTGTTGATCACTTTGTCGTCGATGATCACGCCGCCCTGGTCGGCACCCTCGACGATGTGGGCTTTCATGTTGACGTCGAAGCCGGCGCCGCCGGGGGTCGACTGATAGCTGTCCACGGCCACCGTCTGGAGGGAGAACAGCTGGGTGATGGCCCACTCGTCTTTGCCGATTTTGGCGATGCCGATGCCCATGCTGTTGAACTTGGGATTGAGCAGGTTGGCGCGGTGCACCGGGCTGTTCATGAAGGCGTCCACCACGTCTTCGGCCAGTTCGCCTTCGGGCACACCCACCGAGCGGTAGATGTTCTCGGCAATCGACATGTCCCAACCACCGGAAACCTCGATGCGGCTCTTGGGGCGTTCCAGTCCGGCGGTGGGGGAGGTGTGGGAGAAATATTTGAGCTTGGACATCTCCACCGAGTGCCCGGCCGCCGCGTCGTTCAGGTAGTTGAGCTGGGCCACCGGCCTGACTCCATTTTCTTTGCGCATCTGGTTGGAGAGCGCAATGATCTTGGTGATCAGGGCCGCATCGTCGGCCAGAGCGGGTCCCGCCAGCAGGCCGGCCAGGAGCAGGGTCAGGATCTTCACGGATTGGAGTTCCTTTCTCATCGGGGAATTCGCGACAGGGTCAGGCGCAAGCTTTTCCCCACCGACTTCAAGTGCAAACGATATGGCCCACGCATGGCGGTGAGACCGCTTGGAGCGAACTTCCAGCCGTGCTGCTTCAGCTGACGGACCAGCTGAGGCATGCTGCCCTGCAGCTTCAGTCGAGTGGTATCGACCGTACGGCTCTCGGCCTGAAGAGGGAACTGCTCGGACTGGAGCAACCAGCTGAGCAATTGCTGCAAATCGGCGTCGTCGTCGCTGGCCACGAAGCTGGTGGCGGGGCCGGCTTTCAGGAAAAAACGCTGTCCGCTCACGATGCCCTCGGCCTTCTCGTCGCCCTTCCAGGCCTCGAAGTGCTCGTCGGTGGCGCGAACTCGATAGCCGCGGGCGGCGAAAGCCTCGATCCAGGGCATCAGCCCTCGCGAGCCCAGCTGATAGATGAACTTTTGCGAATCGGCGACCTGCACCGTTCTTTGCAGGCCCTCCATCGCAAGGAAGGCGAAGGGGTCGCGATTCCCATCCACCTGCAAAACGGCCGAAGAGCCTTCGATGACGCCGGTCAGCTTGTGGCCTTCCCGCTCGCCGTCGAGTCGATCGGCCGTCATACGCGCTCGCCAGCCGTGCTGACCCAGCGCGTCGAGCAGCGCCGAAAGGCGATACTGGTCGACCTGAATCTCGACCGGCTTGCCGTTCTCGAGTTGGCGGAAGAACTGGGTGAAATCGATCCACTGGGCCTGAGGAATGGGGTCGGGGCTGACCTGTAGATCGGCTCCGGTGGGTGTGAGACTACCCAGGATGACCAGACCGTCTTTGCTGGCCTGCAGTCGCTCCCCGGTCATACGAGCCTTCCATCCCCGCTGCCCCAGAGCTTCGAAAAGCGGCAAGAGGTCGTCGCTCTCCACATGCATCGAGTAGAGGTCGGAAACCCGGCTCTGAGAGGTGATCTGGTAGCCCGGTAGGCCGCTCACGAAAGCCAGGGAGTCGAGCAGAGCCTGATCGACATCGCCGCTCCCCGTGCCGGGCTCAGAAGGAGCGGGCACGACCGGAACCGGCTGGTAAGAGTCGCTGGTTTTCTCATTGATTTGAAAAATCGGCACTTGATTCACGCCGCTGGTGTCCAGCAACGGGGGGCGCGGCGGTTGGGGCAAAGGAAACGGGCCGGACACCGTGGGTGCGGGCGGTTGTGGCGGAGCAACCCGCAGATTGAGTCCATCGATGCCGTTGACCAGGGCTTCGGTCGGGGGGTCTTCATAGCGGAAGTTGTATTCCGTGGCCAGGCCGGAGATGCGATCCAGGCCGATGTAGACAGGGTCCTCGGGCGTTCCCACCCGGCCGCCGGCGTTGAAGCTGGCCTCCAGACCCTGCACCGAGCCTCCGTCCTGAACCGCGTTGAGAATGCTTCCGCCCGCTTCCAATCGGGTGTTGCCGGCGCCGATACCTCCCAGAAAGATATCGCGACCGGCCCGAATGTCGACATTGCCGGGTGGCAAAGAGCCGAGCACGTCAAACGTGCTGATGGTGTCAAAAGTGGCGTCCAGACCGGCGTTGATGGTGACGGAGCCGCCCGGCGTGCGCAGATCGCCCACGGCCACCGTGCCGTTGGGCGCATCAAACCGATAGGAACCGCCGGCCGAGGTGTTCAGTCGGTCGCGTGAATCCACAAAGCGGATGTCCCCGTCGAAAACGGTCATATGCACGGAAACCGAGGGGGCCAGGTTGATTTCGTCGCCGGCCATGTCGTCGACCTGGATCAAGTGCTGCGCTTCCAGCACCACCTGGGTGCCGGCCGGTAGCGCTTCCAGCGCACCGCGTGAAATTTCATTGGGAGAGGCGTCGTTGGCCAGCAACACATTGGGCAGATATACGTCCAGGGGCGCGTTGGCGTTGCTGTCGGTGATGTGAATGACGTCCGGATCAAGCAAAAACTGATTGGCGATGACCGTGCCGGTCAGGCCGAAATGGCGTCCGCTCAGCTCGGCAAAATCGGCCTCCACCTTGCCGTCCAGACGAGCCAACCCGTTAGAGAGAATGCGCACATCCTGGCCGGAGGTGGTGGAGCCAGGGGCCGCCAGGGTGGCCTGGGTCGAGTGGAGCAGCACCCGTCCGCCCTCGATGCGCCCCTCCTGAACGACCAGCCCCTCGCCGCGCGGCAGCTGGCCGGCTTCGACGATCTGCGGATCGGCCACCACCTGACGCAGCACTTCGCTGACCGCTTGAGGCGCCAGGGCCACCGTGCCCGGATTGCTAATCTGGGCGTTGGGCAGGGTGATTTCCACCAGTCCCTGACCGTCAAAATTGATGGTGGCCTCGCGCGAGCCGACCAATCCCACCTGACCGGCTTTGGCCAGAATCACACCCTGATTGTCCACCATGGGCGCCACCAGCAGCAAAAAGCCGCCCTCGGCCACCTTGAGCTCGCCCTGGTTGATCACTGAAGCCAGCGGCTTGTCGGCGTCCTGGGTCAGATGGTAGCGCCCGGCCAGAAAATCCTGGTCGGTGAGGTTCAAGGTGGTGGCCATCAGGCCGCCCACGTCCACCTTGGCGCTCGGACCGAAGACCACGCCGTTGGGATTGATGAGAAAGACCCGGCCATTGGCCTGCATCTGTCCCAAAATATTGGAAGGGTCGGTGCCCACCACGCGATTGAGGATGACCGACAGCTGATTGGGCTGGACAAAACGAACCAGCTCGTGCACATCAATGCTGAAGCCGTTCCAGTTGATGATGGCGCGATCGGTGCTCTGGTTGATCAGAGTGGTGGGGCCGATGTTCTGGATGTTGACCCCGCCGTGAATCACCTGAGGACCGTTGGGCTCGGCCCAGCTCAGTCCGGAGGCCAGCAGGGCCAGCGTCAGCGTGCGCTTTACCATAAGCGCGTCTGCAGCCCGGCATAAATGGCCGGGGACATGCCTCGGGAATTGCTCGAGGGGGAAAGCGGAAAGCCCAGGTCGAGACGGGCCTGCACATCGCGGTCCCAGTTCAAGCGCAGGCCCACGCCCGCCCCCAGAAAGCTGCGGTTGGCGAATTCGCCCGGTTGCGGCCGCTTCAGGCTGCCTCTTCCATAGTCGACGAAAGCCAACAACTCCAGGGTCTGTGGATCGTCCGCCAGCGGAGAGAAGCGAAACTCGCTGCTGAGCACGTAGGCCGAGTCGGCCAGATATTCGCCCTGAGCGTAGCCGCGCACCGTGTAAGGACCGCCCAGGGAAAACTGCTCGGCCGTGACCAGCGGGTTCAAGGCCAGCTGAGCCAGGCCGCGGCCGGCCCAACGGAACTGTCCGCTCAGGCTCTGGATGCGCAGCGCGTCCAGGTTGAAGTGGGTGAAGTTGCCGCCCGCTCCCACTCGACTGGCCATGTTGAGCGGTGAGGTGCCGAAGCCCTGACTCACCCCCGCGGACAGGAAGCTCTGACCGTCTACGTCCAGCCACAGGCCACTGTAGCCCAGATTGACCTTGAAGTAGTCGTCGCGCGAAAAGGCCTGGCCCAGCAGACTGTTGCGGATCGAATTGGAGCTGACGCCCAAAGACAGGTCGGACCGATGGGTCAGGGTGCGCTCCAGCGCCTGTTCCACGCCCAGCCGGAAGATGTCGGCGTTGCCACGCACGTCCAGAATCTGGAACTGATCGCCCAGATTGAAGGCGCTGTTGGTATAGCCAAAGTGCAGGCGCGTGCCCTCGGTGTTGAGCGGTCGGGTGTAACCGGCGTCGACGTAGAGATTGCTGCCGCTGGCGGGAAAGCCGACCAGAGTGCTCACGGCCAGGCGGTCACCTACTCCGCTCAAATCTTGATCGGCCAGGGTCAGGCCGATGCGATGCTCACCCAGGGCGGAGTTGCCGTAATTGTTGTAGGTCAGCCAGCCGGCGAAAGGATGGCGGTCCTCCACCTCCAGCACCATGTCGGTGGTGCCTTTGCTCTGGCCCTTTTCCAGGCGAACCTTGGCTTTGACGTCGGGCAGGTCGTTGACCAGCAGCAAGGAACGCATGACTTCGTCTTCTATATAATGGCCGGACTGCAGAGTGGGCTCGAAGTATTCCTTGAGCATTTCCGAATCGCGGAACTCGTTGCCCACCACTTTCAGGCTGCCGATCTTGCCCTCGAAGACCTGCAGACGCACCAGGCCGTTGGCGAAGTCCTGCTCCGGCACGTAGGTGTGGGCCAACTTGAAGCCGTGGCTGATGTGATACTGGGTCACGGCCTCGGCGGCTTCTTTGATCTCGGCCAGGGTGAGGCGGCGACCCTGATAGGGCGCCAGCACCGGAATCAACTCGGATTCGCTGACCAGCGTGTTGCCTTCCAACTGGAAGCGCTGCACCTGCATCGAGGTCTCGCTCTGGGCCAGGGCCTGAGCGGTCAGGCAAATGGCAAGCAGAGCACCCCGAAATCTCATAGGCGCGGGCGGTTCGCGGTGGGCAATGGCAATCCTCTAGCGGCAAATGGCCGCTTCCGTTGAAAGGAATCGTGTGCGGTCTGCTAAAGCCTGTTACCCCATAGCTGGGAATGAGGACTTGTCGATGAAGAAGAGCGCGCTGATTACGGGTGTTACCGGGCAGGATGGTTCCTATCTGGCAGAACTGCTGCTGGAGAAGGGCTACGAGGTCCACGGAGTGGTTCGCCGAACCTCCCAGTTCAATACCGGTCGCATCGACCATTTGCGCCCTTACCGGCAGGGACCGGAGCCCAAGTTCTTTCTCCACTATGGCGATTTGGCCGACAGCAGCGGATTGCGCCGTCTCCTGAGCAGCACCAAGCCCACCGAGGTCTACAATCTGGCCGCTCAATCGCACGTTAAAATCAGCTTTGACCAGGCGGAGTATACGGCGGACATCGTGGCCACCGGCACGTTGCGTCTATTGGAGGCGATCCGCGACTACAACGATTTCACCGGGGAGCAGGTGCGCTTTTATCAGGCGGGCTCCTCGGAGATGTATGGTTCGGCCGCGGCTCCGCAGTCTGAGGAAACCCGATTCTGGCCGCGCAGCCCCTATGCGGTGGCCAAAGTAGCCGGTTTTCACTATGGGGTGAACTTTCGAGAGTCCTACGGAATGCACATCTCCAACGGCATCCTCTTCAATCACGAGTCTCCGCGTCGCGGCGAGAACTTCGTTACCCGCAAAATCACTCTGGCGGTGGCCCGCATCGAAGCCGGTCTGCAGAACGAGCTGGTGCTGGGCAACCTCGAGTCCAAGCGCGATTGGGGATTCGCCGGTGACTACGTGGAGGCCATGTGGCTCATGCTGCAGCAACCGGCCGGAGACGACTACGTGGTGGCCACCGGCAAAAGCTACTCGATCCGCGAATTTTTGGAGCTGGCTTTCGGCCAGATCGGCAAAGACTACCGGGACTACGTGAAGTTTGATTCGGCCTACACCCGGCCCGCTGAAGTCGACCACCTCGAAGGTGACTCTTCCAAAGCTCGCCGCATCCTGGGATGGGCGCCCAAGCTGGACCTGCCCGCTCTGGTCAAGCTGATGTTCGAAGAAGACCGCAAACTAGCTCAGAAGGAGCGCGCTCTCCAGCAGTTCGCCCAGATTTAGCGCCTGAGGCTGGATTGCGAGGCCCAGTGAAGGGCCGGTCGCTCGACCCAGCGGTAGAAAAGGGCGGCCAGGGGAATCACCAGCAAGGTTCCCAGCGGCAGCGCCAGGAGGGTGGGCAGCTGCTTCAGCAGCAGCTGTTGGATCACGCGCAGCAGCGGTTCGTGGATCAGATAGAGGCTGTAGGTGATGAGCCCGATAGGCGCGAGCCTGGCCCAGGTTCCGAAGCGGGTCACGCCCTCCTCTTCTTCCTTTTCCAGAAACAGGTTGACCAGGGCGAAGAAGCTGATGCCCCAGAAGATGTCCACCCAAACCCAGCCCGCGCTGCTGCGTTCGCAGAACATCGCGGCCAGAGCGAAAGCCAGCACAAAGGCCGGGGAGGAGAACTTCGGGTAGCTGCACCTTCCGTAGAAGCGTTCCGCCGCCAGAAAACCCAGGCTCCATTCGAACCAGCGCGCCGGGCCCAGGGTGAGGAGATTGACCGGTGCCTTCCACAGCGCGGGTGAGATGGAGCCGCCCGCCGCGCCCGACATGACGGGTTCGCAGGCAAAGAGATAGACCGCCAAAAATCGGAAAACTAGAGTGACCACCAGCACGATCGCCATGGCCTGCAGCGGCCCACGGGCTTTGCGCAGATAAAGTAGCCCGAAATACATCAGGTAAAGTTGTTCTTCCAAAGCCAGAGTCCAAAAGACAGGGTTGCCGAAAATGCCGAGAGCTTTGGGCCACAGGGGGAAGAGCATGGTGACGTGGATCAGGCTGGAGAAGGCATAGGTTTCGGCAGGATAAAGGTGGTGTCGTGCCGGGTTCAGGTCGGCAATGGCCGGCAGCAAGGCCACGGACAGCAGAACGGCTGCCAGATAGGGCGGGTAAAGGCGTTTCAGGCGGCGCTGCCAGAACAACCAGAAGTCGGGCGGACGGTCTTCGTTCTTACTGGCCTGGCGGGCGTGAATGCAGAAGCCGGAAATGACCAGAAACAGATGCACGCCGACCCAGCCTTGAAAGAGTGGATAAAGCAGGGCGAAGCGCCAACCGCTCAGTTCTCCGAATCGCTCGACCAGATGCCCGAAAATTCCGTGGTGAGCCAGCACCATGAGGCAGGCGATGGCTCGCAGAATATCCATCGAATGAGAACGCTTCATGTTTTTAGCGCGCCATGCGGGTTCGCGAGGCCTGGTCCTGAATGCAGGTGACGGGCAGACCCTGAGATCGTTGCCAGGCTCCCAACTCCAGAGGGTCGACCCACTCGGCGCTCTCGTCGCTCTCCAGGTCCGCGTAGGTCAGCTCTTTTCCTACGATCCAGACCACCGTGTCGCGGCCGATTTCCGGATGGCGGAACAGTTCGTCGATGTCCGCGTTGCGCATACCGATGCAGCCCCAGGTCCAGTTGTCGTCGATGCCGCCGCCGTGGATCTGAATTTCGCCACCGATGTCCTGGCCCGGTGCCAAGAGCTTCAGGCGAGCTTTGTCGACTGAAGTCGGATAGTTGATGTCAAAGGCTTTGTGCCACTTTGCCTTTGGCTGGCGGCCGCTGATCAGGTAGCGACCCTCCGGGGTGGAAGCACGGTCCTGGCGCAGCTTGCGCTTATGGGCGCCGCTGCCGAAGGAAACAGGGTAGCGTTTGACCATCTCCCCGTGGCTGTGGACCTCCAGGCAATATTGTAGCTTATCGATGAGAATCCAGGCGTCCGGCACCGCTTCCGGCAGGCGCTGGGGAGGGACCGAAGCGGGATTGGCTTGATACCACCAGCCATCGTCGGTCTCACCGGCGTAATAGTAGGTGGCGCCGGGGGCCAGTCGATTGTCCAGGTAGGCGGTGCCTTCAAACAGTCCCAGGTTGGCAATGGGAAAGGTCGGGTCTTTCAGGTCCTCCTGGAGAAAAGGCTGGGTGCTCCGATAGATCCGGATCTGCTTGCCCTCGTGGTGAGACCAGCTCAGCATGATGTTCTGCCCGTCGCTCGCCCAGGACAGCCCGCTTTCGCGGGCGCTCAGGCGAGCGACGAGAAGAAAGAAGAGGAGCGAGAGCCATCTTCGAGTCATCCGGGAGAGCGAACTGACTTATCCCAGAGGAAGGGACTTGCGCCGCGTGGCACCCGCGAGCAGCAGGGTGGCCATGAACGCGAAGGGCAGCGTGGCGGCGGCAGGATTCAGTTCCGGTGCGGAAGGGTCCAGGGAATCAAAAACGAGAGCCTGGTAGCTAGGGAAGCCAGCGTTGTTGTAGTCCGTCAAAACCGTGAAGCGGAAATATTGAGCGGTGACCGCACCGAAGTTGACGATCTCGGCGGGTTGACCCTGTCCATCACTGGACTGCGCAAATGTGTAAAGACCAACTAGTGAGAAACCAGCGCCCGTCAGTGGGTTATAGTTCACGTTATCCAGGGACCACTCGATCACGACGTCCCGGAGGCCAAAGGCCGCCAACGGGGTGCTGTCCGGCGCGGACGCATTCCAAAAGCCGAACCTGGCCAAACTGTAGACCCCACCCAGGTCATACGTGTTAATGACAGGATAGCCGGCACTACCGTCCGAGAACCAGCCAAATCCGTTGGTAGTAGTATCCGTCAGGTCGTTCCCGCTGATGTTTGTAAAGTCCAGCGTTTCATTCAGAGTGCTGAAGCCCGACGCGGTATTAAAATCTCCCGTATTGGATGTGCCGGTGACTCCAACGATAGGAGCCGCCTGGCACAGGGCGGTGGAAAGAGCTAGCAGACAAGTTGCAACAACGGCTTTAAACATTCGCGGGCTATTGGCGATTGTGTCACGGAGTCCTGCTTGGGCAAAGTCAGTCTTTTGGACGGGGCCAACCTTTGGGCAGGAAGGGTGGCGCGGATCCGCGCAAACCCACACCCAGTTTACGCAAGGCGAGGATTTAGTTCGTGAAGTTAGCGATCATTGGAACGGGTTATGTGGGCCTGGTCACCGGGACCTGTCTGGCCGAGATGGGCAATCAGGTGGTCTGCGTGGACACCGACGCCAGCAAGATCGCGCAGCTTCGTCAGGGCAAGATTCCGATTTACGAGCCCGGTCTTTCCGAGCTGATCGAGGCCAACGTCGGTGAAGGGCGCCTGACCTTCACGACCGATGCCAGGCAAGGCATCGCGGACAGCCAGATTGTGATGATCGCGGTGGGTACTCCCCCCAAGGAAGACGGCTCGGCCGACCTGTCGGCCGTATTCGCGGTGGCCGAAACCGTGGCCGAGGTGGCCAGCGGGTCCCGCGTGCTGGTGACCAAGAGCACCGTTCCGGTCGGCACCTGTCAGGCTCTGCAGGAGCGGTTGAACGCCAAAGGACGTGCCGACATTGTGGTGGTGAGCAATCCGGAATTCCTGAAGCAGGGAGACGCCGTCAACGACTTTCTCAAGCCCGAGCGAGTGGTGATCGGCGCCGACAACGCGGAGGCTTCTCAGTTGATGCAGGAGCTGTATGGCCCATTTCTGCGCACCGGCAACCGCCTGATCGTCATGGACATCGCCTCGGCGGAAATGACCAAATACGTCGCCAACGCCTTCCTGGCCACCAAGATTTCCTTCATCAACGAGATGAGTAACCTGTGCCAAAAGGTCGGTGCCGATATCGAGCTGGTGCGCGCCGGCATCTCCACCGACAGTCGCATCGGCGACAAGTTCTTGTTTCCCGGACTCGGATTCGGCGGTTCTTGTTTCCCCAAGGATGTGAAGGCCCTGATTCAGACGGGTCAAGAGTTCGGTTGCGATATGAGCATCCTGTCCAGCGTGGTCCAGGTCAACGAAAGCCAGCGCGCTTCGTTCTTCGATCGAATTTTGCAGCACTTCGGTGGCTCGCTGCAAGGTAAGAAGCTGGCTATGTGGGGGCTGGCCTTCAAGCCCCGCACCGACGACACCCGGGAAGCCCCGGCCCTCTCCCTGATTCAATGGATTCTCGACAAAGGCGGCTCCGTCCAGGCTTTCGATCCCAAAGCGATGCCGAAAGTGAAGCAAGAGTTCGGCGACAAAATTCAATACTGCGACCTGGCCTACGACGCGTTGACCGGGGCCGACGCCCTCATCATCGCCACCGAATGGAACGAGTTCCGCCGACCGGACTTCGAGCGAGTGAAACGAATGCTGGCTCGGCCGGTCATTTTCGACGGCCGCAATCTTTACTCGCCCGATCGCATGGCGCAACGCGGCTTCGAATATTACTGTGTCGGACGTCCCGACCAGAATCCGCTGCCCGTAGCCGGCCGCTAACGGCCATAAATCTTGCCCCGCGCCAGCTGCGATAGCAACGGGCTGATCATTACTCGTCTGGTGAATTCAGGCCGACGATAAAGATAAAATTTCGCAATTTGTGATGCGTTTGCTTGCATTCGCCTGATATCTATAGTATCTATGCTCTATGTCGCTGGTAGATTTGTCGGTTCACCCGGTGAAAAATTATCTTATTGTAGTTGTGCCGGCGTACAACGAAGCCCGCACCATTGCCCAGGTAATTGCCCGCATTCCTCGCAGCCTTCCCGGGACCGGTCGTGTGGACGTGCTGGTTATCGATGATGGATCCAGCGACGGCACGGCTGACTGCGCTATTCAGGCCGGCGCTTTTTGCTTTCGAAAAGAAAGCAATGAAGGTCTCGGCGCGGCCGTGCGCACCGGCCTGACCCTGGGTTTGCAGAGTGGCGCCGACATCGTCGCGAATATTGATGCCGACGGACAGTTCTCTCCGGAGGATTTGAAGGATCTGGTCGCTCCGATTGTCAATGGGCGGGCTGGCTTCGCTACCTGCACCCGGTTCGCGGTGCCGGAACTGCAGCCCAAAATGCCCTGGATCAAGCTGCGCGGCAACGCCTGGGTTTGCGGAATCGTCAACAGCATCACGGGCCACAAGTTCACAGATGTTTCGTGCGGATTTCGCGCCTATTCGAGGGAAACCGCCCTGAAGCTTACCATCTGGTCGCGCTTCACCTATACCCAGGAGTCTTTCATTCGGCTGGCTCATCTGGGAGTTCCCATCGTCGAGGTCCCCTTGCGAGTCCGAGGAGAGCGGGAATTTGGAGAGAGCCGTATCGCCAGGAATTTGTGGAAATTCGGCTCCCAGATCTTCATTATCATGTTGCGGGCCATGCGAGACACCCAGCCGTTGACTTTCTTCGGCCTGCTGGCCTTCAGTCTGGCCTGTCTGGGGGGTCTCCAACTCGGAGTCGTCCTCTGCCAGTTCCTGTGGGCCGGACACGCCGCTCCCTGGGATTCCCTGTTGGTGACGGGGCTGATTTTTCTGAGTTTGGGCGGGGTCACCGCGGTCATTTCCCTGCTCGCCGACCAGTTGGGTCGGGTTCACCGCACTCTGGATGAGTCTCTCTATTACCAGCGTTTGGCTCACTTTGAGAAAAACACCCTGCCGCTCGGACAAATCGCCGGGGTTCTGGGTGGGTAGACGGCGGGGCCCCAAGTTTTGGGTCGCCGCCGGGCTGAAAATCGCGTTTTTTCTGGTTTTTGCCTGGTTTTATACGGGTCGATTCGTGGGCGCTCTCAGTCAGTTGGAGAAGCCTCCCAGCATCGATCCGCTGTGGCTGGGGCTCAGTCTCGCCCTGTCCGTGCTGGCCTACTTGGGATTCCCGGCCGCACTCTTCTCGCTGGCCGGCGGCCTGAGTCGCCGGCAGGCCGCCACTGTCTATCTGCTTTCCTCGCCGGCCAAGTATGTGCCGGGAAAGGTCTGGCCGACCGTGGTTTTCACGGCTCTAAGTCAGCGCTTCGGACTGGGTCTCGGGGAGGCCTTGGGACTGGTCTTCTGGCTGAACTTGGGAGTTCTGGTCAGTGGCCTGGCCCTCGGTAGTTGGACCCTTCATCCCCTTTTGTCGCTGCTCGTGTTCGCTGCCCTGGCCTCCTTACATCTGCTGGCCCCCTTTCAGTCCTACTTGAGCAAAAAACATCGGCTGCAGCGTGTTCTTGCGACCTTTCCAGGGCGATCCGCTTTTGTCGGCGCGGTGCTTTGGCAGGCCGCCTACTGGGTGCTTCAGGGTGTGGCCTCTTGCTGTCTGCTACGCGGCATGGGCTTTGCGGTGTCGCTTGAGCAAGTTCCCCAGCTGGTGGGTGGATTTGCGGCCAGTGCTCTGCTGGGGATTCTGGCCCCCTTTGCTCCGGGCGGCCTGGGCGTGCGCGAGGTTGCCCTCAGCCATTTCCTGACCAGCTTCTTGCCGCCGGTCGAGGCGGCTCTGGCACCTGCCTTTCTGAGAATCTTGCAAATGGTGGTCGAGGGCTCTGGCCTGGTGGTCGGTCTGTATCTGCTGAAGCGTCGCAACGAGGATTCACAGGTTCGTTTCTGAACCGGGCGCGATGTTGACAAAGGAACGCCGCTTTCTGGTGCTGGCAGGGCTGCTGTTCTCGATGGGTTACGCGCGCACCGCCGCCACCTTGGCCAGGCAGTTTCTTAAGAGAACCGAGGTCGACCCGCTTGTGTCGGCCTCGCGAAGCGTATCCACCGTTTGTAAAACTATGCCCGCGAAAGCTACCGTCGGATTTGTTGATGGCCACCGATGGCCGGTGGTGGACGACGGCCTCGTAAGCAAGTTCATGGTTCAGTTTACTCTGGCTCCCCGGCTGGTGTTTCCGCGGGGAAAAGTCCTGCGTGGCGAGGATTATCTCCTGACCTATGACCTTCGGCTCGACTCGGCCTTGCTGGTGGCCGAGTCTAACGGCTATCGACTCTACGCCAGGCAGCCTCGTCAGCGGCCGT